>CAVWQO010000005.1:0-260921 GCA_963757165.1 uncultured Solirubrobacterales bacterium | reverse complement strand
ACATTCCGATCGTCCCCGGTCAACCGACGCCGCCGAGCGAGATCTGACGATACGTCTCCGCGTCGCACCCCGAATCTCAAGATGGAGAACCCTCCTCTGCCCTTGAGCTATCCACGAGGTGCTGCAAAACGAGGTAGCACCCGGGCCTTGAGCGGCGCTGGGCGTGCCTCCTGAGGAGAACCGGATTAAGGTCGGGGAGGCCGGATCTCATTCGCGACGGCTCCACGGCAGGAACATTGCGGGGTTCAATTCTCGCCGTTTCCATGGGTACCCGAGAACCCTCAGTCGAGCGGCTGCTCGTGCACCGTGAGCTGATGGGCCGACTACCGAGCTTCCGCGGGCAGTTGTGGCTGGACGGCATGTGCCTCGAACGCGGCCGCAGCGGCGACCGGCCCACCGGCCGCGGAGAAACCGTTGGCCACGCGGCGGGCCCCGGCGGTCTGCGTCATTGCGGCCCGGATCTTGTCGCGCAGGCGGTCTGGGGTGAGGCGTTGCGCAGGAAGGCGCGTGCCCGCGCGCGCCACCTCGACGCGGCGAGCCACCTCCATTTGATCTCGCCCGAATGGGACCACGCACACCGGCACCCCGGCCGCCAGCGCCTTCTGAGTCGCGCCGGCGCCGCCGTGGGTGACCGCGCATGCCGCGCGCGCGAGGATCGGACTATGCGGCAGGAAGGGCTCGACGCGAGCGTTCTCCGGGATGTCGCCGCTCGGCAATTGGGCTGAAGGAACGGTCGCGACGACCTGGACCGGCTCATCAGCGAGTGCGGCGAGCGCAGTCGAGACCAGGCGACCGTCGTCCTGGAACTCCGACGACGTGCTGACCAGGACCAGCGGCCGGTCGACCTCAGCGAGCCATGGCGGCTGGGCCGCCGGGGGCTCCCAGGAGCACGGCCCCACCATCAGGATCGAGTCGGGCCAATCCGAGCGCGGATACTCGAACGGCTCGGCGGTCATGTAGAGCAGCAGCGGCGCAACGGTGTACATCTCGTCCAGCGCGGCGAAGGGACGCACGCCGACCTTCGACCGCACCGCGTTGAGCTGAGGAAACACCGCGCGCTTCATTACTCCGGAGAGCAGCGGGCGCAGGATGCGGTCTCGGGCGCGCCCGATCGGATTGTGCAGCGGTCGCAGACCGGGCCCAAACGGCGGCACATCGCCAGAACCGAGCGGAAGCGGATAGGGGAACCACTGGGCCCACGGTCCATTCCAGGCTTCCGCTACCGCACCGGCGCCCCAGGTCATCGCGTCAACGAGGATCGCGTCGGGACGCTCCACGTCGATCGCGGACTGGAGGTCCGCTACCTCGTGTTGTGCGCGCAGCCCGAATTGGGCCATGGCTCGCTTGACCTTCCCCATCGGGCTGCGTGCGAGGTAGTCATCAAGCTTCAGCGTCTCGATGCGCGACGCGAGCGGGTCGGCATCGAAACCCCGTTCTCGCAGGAGGGGCACCGCGGAGGCAAGGGTCCGAACGGCGATCGCGTGACCCCGCCGCTGGAGCTCATCGAGGATCGGCACGACCGGGAACAGATGGCCGCGCGCGGGTGAGGTGTAGACGAGAACCTTCATACTTCCCCCTTGAGAAGACCTTTGATTGCCCGGATGAGGGTGGCTCGGACCTCGTACCTCGGGAGCCCCAGGTCATGCGACAGCAGCCACCAGGTGTGTACGTCGCAGAGGGCGATGAGTGCCGCTCGATCACGGGTTCTGGCTCTGCCTCGACGTTGCTTCAACCACGCTCCGAACGCATGCTCGACCCAGTCGTAGTGAAGCTGACGTGCGATGTGACCGGTTTCCACCATCGCGTCTCCTCCGCCGCTTGCGGCCGCGATCTTCAGAGCGCGCTCGCCGACCTCTTCGTAGTGATCGAGGAGGTTGTCCACGGCGCCCGGAAGATCATGGGCCGGAGCCCGCCAGCGCTGGTCCCGAACCCGCCGCCGCCCCCGCGCCATCGCCTGCTCCAGGAGTCCTTCCTTCGAGCTGAAATGACGCAGGAGCGTTTGCTTGGTCACGCGTGCGCCGGCAGCCATCTCAGTGAGTGAGATCTGTTCCCAACGGCCCGAGAAGAAGGCGTCCTCCGCCGCGTCCAGCAGTGCTTGCCGTGTGCGCTCCTGTTTCTCGGCACGCACGGTCTGACGGTAGGTACGGCCTGTGACGACGTGATTCATGTGACCAAAGGTAACATGAATGTCAGCCTGTCAAGGCGCGGATGGCCGAGGGCAACGATCGCCGCCCGCCAACTGCGCAGCCCGCGCCCGACAAAGCACTCTGCGGCTCGCTCCTCGCCGGAAGCGGGAGGTTGGCCCGACGGGGTGCTCTCCCACGCTCGTCCTACTGCTTCGGCGTTGTCGGCTCGAACGCCGCCAGTAGCAGTCCGGCCCAATTGTCGAGCACTTGAGGGTTCGACAGTCGACCCATGACGTGCACTGGTTGGTTGCTTGCCCGGCGCGTGCCGCGCATCTAGCGTGGTCGCACGGGCTCGACGCAGATCAACGCGACCACATCACGCACGTGCGCTTTAGAGTTGGCACATGCCGCTTAGACGGATGGACAACGTCGGAATCGTCGTCGACGACTTACCGGCGGCGATCGCGTTCTTTCGTGAGCTCGGCCTCGAGCTCGAAGGGCAGGCCACGGTCGAAGGAGAGTGGGCAGGGCGCGTGACGGGACTGGGCGACCAGCGCGTCGAGATCGCCATGCTGCGCACGCCGGATGGCCACAGTCGGATTGAGCTCTCGCGATTTCTCATGCCGCCTGTAGTCGCTGATCACCGAAACGCCCCAGTGAACGCTCTGGGCTACCTACGCGTCATGTTCGCTGTGGACGACATCGACGAGACACTGGCCCGGCTTCTCGAGCACGGCGCGCAGCTGGTCAGCAGCGAGGTGGTCCGGTACGAAGACGTGTATCGACTCTGCTACCTGCGGGGCCCGGGGGGACTTCTCATCGGGCTGGCTGAAGAACTCGGCTGAGAGGAGACTCAGCGGTTCGAGGTCGTCCCAGCTACTCCACTCGAGGCCTCAGCCACCGGTCAAGGGCGAACCCCGCGTGGGGCGCGCAACCGCGGGCTTCCTTTCCGCGCAAGGGCACTGTCGGCCACGAGTCGCGCCAGCGGGTGCTCGGACCCCCGGATCGACTGCCCGGACAGCATTGCCGTAGAACTCCGGGCTATGGCTGCGTCTGAGGCAATCATCGTCGATGCCGGTGGGCGCGATTTGCGCGTCTCCAATCCTGAGCGTGTCATCTTTCCGAGCACCGAGCGCTCAGCTGCGGTCACGAAGCTCGACATCGTCCAGTACTACCTCGCCGTCGAAGACGGGATCATGCGCGCGGTGCAGCGGCGACCGACGACGCTTGAGCGCTGGCCCAAAGGCGTCCATCCAGGCATCGTTCTCTCCACCCGGGAAAAGGGCGGCGGTGACGCCTTCTACCAAAAGCGCGTGCCCAAGGGTGCGCCCGACTATGTGGAAACCGTGGGGATTCAGTTCCCGTCCGGTCGTCACGCTGATGAGGTCTGTCCGACTGAGGTGGCCGTCGTCGGGTGGGCGGCTCAGATGGGCACGATCACCTTTCACCCGTGGCCGGTTCGCCGTGAGGACGTCGATCACCCGGACGAACTGCGCATCGACCTTGACCCTCAGCCGGGTACCGACTTTGCCGATGCCGCACGCGTCGCCGCGCAAGCGCGCACGCTGTTGGAGGAGCTCGGTTACGCCGGCTTCCCGAAGACGTCCGGTGGCCGGGGGGTACACATATACGTCCGGATCGAGCCGCGCTGGACATTCACCGACGTCCGCCACGCCGCGATCGCGTTCGGCCGGGAACTTGAGCGACGCCTTCCGGAGCAGGTGACGACCAAGTGGTGGAAGGAGGAGCGCGGGGAGCGCATCTTCATCGACTACAACCAGAATGCGCGCGATCGCACCATCGCCTCGGCCTACAGCGTGCGGCCCAAGCCAGGCGCGCCGGTCTCAGCGCCGCTCACATGGGACGAGCTTCCCGAGGTCACGCCAGAGGCATTCACCGTCGCGACGATGCCCGCCCGGTTTGCGGAGGTGGGCGATCGACACGCCGGGATCGACGACACGGCCCACTCACTACAACCGCTGCTGGACCGCTACGAACACGACGCGGCCGAGGGGCAGGGCGACATGCCCTATCCGCCGGACTACCCGAAGATGCCGGGAGAGCCAAAGCGCGTACAGCCGTCGCGGGACCGAGACCGCCCGCGCGAGTGACGCAGGCGCCGAGCGATCCTCAGCGTGACTGAGGCAGCTTGGCCGAGCCGCGCTTGGCCGCCGGAGCCGACGGCGGCGGCACCACCGGCCCGATGTCCCCGTCCGGCGCCTCGTCCAGGTCGACGATCACGGGCGCGTGATCGCTCGGTCCCCGGCCCTTGCGGGCCTGCCGGTCCACCCATGCCGCCTGAACGCGCTCGGCGACCGGCGCGCTGGCCAGGATCAGATCGATTCGCATCCCCAGGTCCTGGTGGAACATCCCAGCTCGGTAGTCCCAATAGCTGAACACCCGCGCGTTCGGCCAGCGATCACGCACGACGTCGTGTAGGCCGAGCGCCTGCAGTTCGGCCAGGGCCGCCCGTTCGAGCGGCGTGACATGCGTGTGGCCGAGGTAGGCCTCGGGATCGAAAACGTCGTCGTCGGTTGGGGCGATGTTCATGTCGCCGCACACGATCGCGGCCTCCGGGCCGGAGGCCACCATCTCCCGCAGCGCCGCCAGCCAGTCGAGCTTGTACCGGTAGTGCTCGGAGCCGGGCGATCGGCCGTTGGGCACATACACCGACGTCACCCGGACCCCGCCGCAGGTTGCGGACACGGCGCGTGCCTCCGGGTGCGGGAACCCGGGCGCACCCGGGAGCCCGCGCACGATGTCCTGCAGCCCCACCCGCGAGAGGATCGCCACGCCATTCCACGCCGCCTCACCGTGCAATGCGGCGGTGTAGCCCCGGTTGGCGAGCTCGTCGCCGAACAGGGCAACGAATCCTTCATCGGCAAGTTTCGTCTCCTGCAGGCAAACCACGTCCGGCTGGCGTTCGTCCAACCAGGGGAGAAACCGCGGCAGCCGCTGCTTGACTGAGTTGACATTCCAGGTGGCGACCCGCATGGACCAAACCGTAGCGGGACTGAAACGGTCTTAGGTCTTCGCAGTCGGATCAATTCGGACCGTTCGCGGACCGCGAGAGCGCTACCCGCGCGATCGGCTGGTCGCTGTGCCCGCGGCGTTTGGATTACGCTGGTGCCGGTTATGCGTCGAGGCGTCTCCCGGCTGCGCGGGCTTGCTTACTTGGCGATGTTTGTCGTGATTGCCCCGCTCGTCGCGGCACCTGGGGTGGCGCGCGGGATCCCATGGGACGTCGCAGGCGCGATCGCACCGTCGAAGACGCCACGCGCCCACCGGCCTGATCCGCTTTGCAGCCAGAGCTACGCGAACGACGCCCCGGGTGCGGGGCGAGCGCTGCGGTTCGGCGTAGGACCACGGCTC
The DNA here is from genome assembly GCA_963757165.1 of uncultured Solirubrobacterales bacterium. Lineage (GTDB taxonomy): Bacteria > Actinomycetota > Thermoleophilia > Solirubrobacterales > Solirubrobacteraceae > Palsa-465. Next base: position 255,423 of record CAVWQO010000005.1, on the reverse strand, counting down.
GCCGGCGAGGGCGGTACGGCAAATACGACCCCGCTCGTGCCCGAGAGCGCTGCCAAACGCGACTGGGCGCTGGCCCGCCTAAAGGGCCGGAGATCCCTCTTCGTTCGGCTCAATCGGCTATTCATGTCCGACGGTGACCGCGGCATCCGAGCGTTCCAGCAGCTGGCCAACGGCTTCACTGCACACGGAATCGACGTAGAGCTCCAGGTCCGATATCACCCGAAGGAATCAGACAACGGGAACATCGGTAAATGGGTCGCGTTCGTGCGCAAGGTGGTGCGGGTGTTTGGAGCGAACCGACGCGTCACCGGGCTTCAGATCACCAATGAGGTCAACCTCACCTTTTCTCCGAATACGTCCGACGGGTTCTACAAGAACTCGGTCCGTGCGCTCGTGGACGGTGTGATCGCCGCCAAGCGTGAATCGCTCCGCCACCACTACAGCTGGCAGAAGATCGGCTTCAACTACGCGTGGCGCTCCGCGGACTACAAGGTCGACGCGGGCTTCTGGCGGGACGTCGTGAAGATAGGGGGCGAGCAGTTCCGAAGGGCCACTGACTACGTTGGCCTCGATATCTATCCCGGGACGTTCACACCCGGGATCCTCCTGCCGAACTCGCCGCCGATCAAGAACCTCGGAGACGCTTTTCTCGAAGGCCTCGCCCAGATGCGCAAGTGCTACATGCGCCACGCGGGTTTTGGGCTCTCGACGCCACTTCGCATTGAGGAGACGGGCTATCCCACCGGTCCCAACCGGCCAGACGAAGCCGCTCAGGCCCGCGCCCTCTCGGCGCTGGTGCACACCGCCGTTGCCTACAGCGGCACCTACGACATCACCAACTTCAACTGGTTCGGGCTACGTGACAACAACTCCCACGGACCGAACTTCCAGTCCTTCTTCGGACTGCTCAGAGACGACTACTCGGCTAAGCCAGCGTTCGACGTCTACCGGAAGCTGATTGCCCGTTACGACGCTCGGGCCGGGTAGTCCTAGCCGGGTGGACCGCCGGCCTATCGCATAGTGTTCGCGTTGATGTCCGCGAAGCCAGGGGTCCTGATCGGCTGCGTGGCCGCGCTCGCCCTCGCCGGCTGCGGCAACGGCGGAGGTGGGACCAGCTCGATGAAGCTCGGCGCCGCGGCGAGCCTGGCTCGTCCGGGCAGCGCGACCACGACCTACAAGACCTACAAGTACAAGACCGCGATCGTCAGCGTCAAACGGGCGGGGCCGAACGACCTGAAAGGTCTGACACTGCTTGGCAACACGAACAAGAACGATGTCGCCTTCTACGTGATCCAGAACGTGACCGGGGTTCAGTCGAACTATTCGGGTTGGGCCCCGCAGAGCCCGGACGTATTCGACAGCTCCGGCGCGCAGGCCACGCCGCTTCTGACCGGGACCAATCTGCGGCAATGCGTGGAGCACAAACCGCCTGCCGGCTTCACCTCCGGCCAGAGCTTCCAGACGTGCAACATCTATCTCCTGCCACCCGGTGAGCACGTCGGCAAGGTGGTCCTTGCCGCCGAGGGCCCAGGACAGAACGACCTGACCTGGAAGCTCGGTTAGCGCTGGTCAACAAGGCCCAGCAACCGTCATCGCTGCGGGCTCCAGCCGGCCCACGGACGGGCGCGGGCGCCCCGCGGCCGGGCGAGCTCGACGTTCATGACGAGCGCTTCCCGGGCCGGGGGACAGCGGGCGGCTCGTCGCCGCGAGCGCGTCAAGCGCGAGCCGACCTGACGTTAGGATCGACGGGTCAACCCGGTGTGACGCCGGGAAAGCTCGGTCGTCACCGAGTACCCGCTCGCCGTCGGCACGGGGCTGAGCGCAGCCTCTACCAAGGAGTCCAGCATGGCCAATGAATTCGAAGGTTCAGCAGTCATCGATCGCCCGATCGAAGAGGTGTTCGCCTTCCTCGCCGACGGAACCAACGATCCGAAGTTCAGCCCGCGTGTCCAGGAGATCCGAAAGACGACGGAGGGCCCGATTGGGGTCGGAACGATGTTCGAGAGCAAGGTCAAGGACGCCGGGATGACCACCAGCCGTAAATTTGAGCTGACCGCCTTCGAGGTACCAACGAAGATTCGCTGGACCGAGCGCTCAAAGAACATGATCACGGTCCCGGATGGCGGCTACGACCTGGAGAAGATCACTGACACTCAGACCAAGGTCACGATCCGGAACACGTTCGAGGGGCACGGGTTCGGCAAACTGATCCGCGGCTTCGTGCTGAAGGCCGCGATCAAGGACGCCCCGGCTTTCGCCCAGCGCATCAAGGCCGCAGCCGAAGCCGCATAACGCCGCTGGGGTCATCGGGGACGCCGAGGATTCCTCGGTATGAGAAGATGAAAGCTCGCATGAGTGAATCGTCTCTGGAGACAAAACCATCTGCGGAGCGGTCGGCAAGCCAGAGCGCCTCCGCGCGCGAGCGGTTGCTGCGTGCCGCGCTGCAACGGATTGGAGCCGAGGGCGTCGTGGCCGTCAGCCTCGACGAGATCCGCCGCGAAGCGGGGGTCAGCGTGGGGGCTCTGTACCACCACTTCGCCGACAAGACCGCGCTGCTCGATGCGCTGTTTCTCGAGTTGACCGAAGACTTCCAGGCCGGCTTTCTGGCCGAGCTGCGATCCCATTCAGCGGCCGATACTGGGATCGAGGCGGGTGTGAGGTTCTACCTGGGCTGGGTGCACCGCCATCGCACCGGGGCCCGCCTGCTGCTGGCTCATCGCCCCGAGGGCCCGGCACTGCGGGATCGCAACCATGCGTTCTTCGCCGAGGTGATGTCCTGGTGGCAGACGCACGTCCACTATGGAGCGCTGCGAGCGTTGCCGTTTGACCTGATCCACGCCCTGTGGCTCGGCCCCGCACACGAATACACCCGCCATTGGCTTACCGGACGGGCCAAGCGCACGCCCCCTGCCGTGGCCGACACCCTTTCGCAAGCCGCCTGGAACGCACTCAAGGAGCCCTCATGACCTTTTACGACGATCTGATCGCCCGCGGACTCGACCATCCGGAGCAACTCGTGCGCGTGGATCGGCGCGCCGACCGGGCGATCGTGACACTCGACGACCCGGACAAGCTGAACGTTCTCAGCGCGCCCCTGGTCCACCAGCTCAAAGCCGCGTTGCAGGAGCTCGTAGCCGATCGCGTGATCCGGGCGATCGTGCTCACCGGAGCCGACCCGGGATTCTCGACGGGCGGCGACCTGCGGATGATGGAGCAAGCTCCGGCAGCGCTCGCCGCTCCGGAAGGCGCGACCGACATCTGGCGCTGGATCCGCTACGAGTTCGGAGCCGTGGTGCGCCTGATCGCCCGAAGCGACACCGCGTTCATCGCGGCCCTGAACGGTCCGGCGGCCGGCGTCGGTCTCGCCTGGGCGCTGACCTGCGACCTGGTGATCGCCTCCGAGCGAGCCCGCATCGTCCCCGCCTTCGGGCGGCTTGGGCTGCTGCCGGAGGTCGGAACGTCGTGGGCGCTCACCCGCTGCCTCGGCTACCAAGGGGCATTCGCGTACTACGCTGGTGGAAAGCACCTTGACGCCCAGCGCGCGCGGGAGCTGGGCCTCGTTCACGAAGTCGTTGCCCACAATGAGCTCCTCGGTGCGGTCGATGTCTGGTGCGATCGCCTCGCGGCCCTTCCGGCCCACGCGATCGCGATGACTAAGCCGCTGCTGCGCGCCGCCTCCGACGCTTCCTGGGACCAGGCGATCGTCATGGAGGAGTTCGCCGAGCCGCAATGCTTCACGACGGACGCCTTCCAGGATTCGGTCCGTGAGCTGCTCCAGCGCGGGGGCTGACCGGCCACGGCGGCAGCACGGTTTCGTCGGGCGCGATCACAGGGAAGCTGATTGACGTGGCGCAATTGATCCTGGGACCGCTGCTGCGCTATGTAGGTGCGCGCGAGGCTACGGTCTGGGTGGAGACCGACCAACCGACCGAGGTCGAGATTCTCGGTCACCGAGCGCGCACGTTTCACGTGGCCGGCCACCACTACGCGCTGGTCGTGATCGAGGGCCTCGAGCCAGGGGAGAGCCGGGAGTACTCGGTCGCCCTCGACGGAGAGCATCGCTGGCCCGAACCGCTCAGCTCCCTTCCGCCCAGCCGGATCCGCACGTTGCACCCCGAGCGAGCCGTGAACGTGGCGTTCGGCTCCTGCCGGGTCGCAGCTGAGCACAACCCACGCCATGCCCTCCCGCAAACCGAGGGCGCACGTGACCCAGACGTCGATGCCCTCCAAGCCTTGGCCCGCCGTCTGGCGGGGCAGGCCGAGGATGACTGGCCGTCGCTGCTGCTGATGCTCGGCGACCAGGTGTACGGCGACGACGTCTCCCCGCGCACACTCGAGTTCATCCGCTCCCGGCGCTCTACCCAGGAGCCGCCAGGAGAGGGGGTGGCCGACTTCGAGGAGTACACGCAGCTGTACCGCGAGGCCTGGGACGAGCGGTTGATCCGCTGGCTCCTCGCCACGGTTCCGAGCGCGATGATCTTCGACGACCACGAGGTCATCGACGACTGGAACATCTCCGCGGCTTGGAAGCAGGAAGTGCGAGCGCTGACCTGGTGGCCGGACCGGATCGCCGGCGCCTTCATGTCCTACTGGCTGTACCAGCATCTGGGCAACCTGGCCCCTGAAGAGCTACGTGACGACGAGCTCTACCGGCAGGCACGCGCCGTCGACGATGCCGCCCCACTGCTGCGAAGCATCGCCCTGGAAGCCGACCGGACCACGGCGGGCAGCCGCTGGAGCTATGCCCGTCAGCTGGGCCGCTCGCGCTTGGTCGTGATCGACTCGCGCGCCGGGAGGCTGCTCACAGGCGGGCGGCGAGAGATGGTCGACGACGATGAGTGGCGTTGGATCGACCAACAGCTTCACGGCGACGTCGATCACCTCCTCGTGGCCACCTCGGTTCCGTTTCTCCTCCCGCGCTCGATCCACGAGCTCGAGGGATGGGACGAAGCGCTGGCCGAGGGCGCATGGGGCGCGTTGGCGGCCCGGTTCGGGGAGCGTCTGCGCCGCGCGATCGACCTCGAGCACTGGGCCGCCTTCCGCTCCTCGTTCGAGCGCATGGCGCGGGTGCTGCGGGATGTCGCCGCGGGGCGGCGTGGCGCGGCGCCGGCATCGATCATCCTCCTGTCAGGAGATGTTCACTACGCCTACCTGGCCGAGGCCGGGTTCCCCGGTCAGCCGGTGGCCTGCCGGATCTACCAGGCCGTGTGCTCCCCATTCCAGCATCGGCTGGACCCACCGCTGGAGCTGGCCAACCGCGTTGCCTTCAGCCGGGCCGCGGCGCGGATCGGGATGTTGCTCGCGCGCGCGGCGCGGGTGTCGCCGCCTTCGATCGCCTGGCGCATGACCCACGGTCCGTACTTCAACAACGAGGTGGCAACGCTCGAGTTGATCGGCGATGGCGCCCGCCTGCGCTTTGAGCGGACTCCGACGGCGCAGCTGCAGCTGGAGTGCGTGCTCGACGCCAAGCTGAGCTAGTTCCTCAGCCTGCGGCCCGGCGGCGTCAGCCGGGGATCTGGCGAGTTTGATCCCTTCAGGGCCCGGGAAGTCACGAGGCAGATCGATAAGGAGGCCCAAGGATGGCGGTGGAGCCAAGAGACGGGGCAGGGCGGCCCGAAGTGACGAGCAAGCCGCTCGCCGGATCCGAGACGTCTGGCGAGGAGCGTGCGGAGCAAAGTCCGGACGCCCCCACCGACCTGCGGCCGCGATCGTGGCTGTCCGTGCTGAAGCGCGTCGGCTCCGAATACAAGCGCGACAATGTCGGCGATCTGGCCGCGGCCCTGACCTACTACGGGGTCCTGGCCATTTTCCCGGCCTTGATCGCGCTGGTGTCGATCGCCGGCCTGGTCGGGCATTCGGCGACCCAGCCGCTGGTGGACAACCTGGGCAAGCTCGCGCCTGGTGCTGCCCGCACGATCTTCACCAGCGCTGTGCACAACCTCCAGAGCGGCCGTGGGACCGCGGGAGTGGTGTTCGTCGCCGGCTTACTCGGCGCGATCTGGTCGGCGTCGGGATACATCGCGGCGTTCATGCGGGCCTCCAACGCGATCTACGACATCGAGGAGGGCCGCCCAATCTGGAAGACCGTCCCGATCCGGCTGGGCGTGACGATCGTGATGCTGCTGATGCTGGCCATCAGCGCGCTGGCGGTGGTCGTGACGGGTGGGCTGGCGCAGCAGGTCGGCAACCTGCTCGGGGTGGGCCGTACAGCGGTGACAGTCTGGGACATCGCCAAGTGGCCGGTGCTCCTACTGGTGGTCAGCCTGATGTTCGCGATTCTGTATTGGGCGGCGCCGAACGTGAAGCACCCCGGCTTCCGGTGGCTCAGCCCGGGCTCGGCGTTCGCCGTCGTCCTCTGGCTCGTCGCGTCCGGGCTGTTCGCGCTTTACGTGGCCGGCTTTTCCTCCTACAACAAGACCTACGGCGCGCTGGCCAGCGTGATCATCTTCCTCGTCTGGCTATGGATTTCGAATGTCGCAATCCTGCTCGGAGCCGAGCTGAACGCTGAGCTCGAGCACGAGCGACAGATCATCGCCGGGCACCCCGCGGACGAGGAACCATACGTCGAACCGCGGGACGCGCCGAGCTAAAGCCGGGATTCATTCCCACCCGGGACGCTGGACCGAGGCTGCGCTAGCGTAGGGGGCATGGACGACGGCATCACCATGACTGCGGAGGAGCTCGATGCGGTGCAGCGGGAGCTCCGTGAGCTGGAAAGCGCGGGCCGCACACAGATCGCGAGCCGGATCAAGACCGCACGTGAATGGGGGGACCTCAAGGAGAACGCCGAGTATCACGCGGCCAAGGAGGACCAGGCCCACCTTGAGACGAGGATTTTGAAGCTCCGGGCCTCGGTTCGCAGCGCGACTGTGGTGGAAACGACCGGCTCCACCGAAATCGTCGAGCATGGATCGACCGTCTCCTACACAGATGGGTCCTCGGGCAATCAGCGCACGTTCCGGATCGTCTCCCCGCATGAAGCCAAGCCCTCGCAGGGCTCTCTGTCGGTCGCCTCGCCGATCGCCAAGGCGCTGATCGGCCGGCGCGTCGGTGACGCAGTGGAGGTCCAGACGCCGGCAGGTGTGCGGCGGCTGACGATCGACTCGATCGCATAGCGCGCCCTCCTTACGGACCGAGGGACCACCGGCAGCAGGGAATCTTGTCCGAGTGGACAAAGAGGCCCCGCCCGATCCGCGGTAGAACACAGATGGATGATCGCGCGGATTCAGCGACCAAGGTCTGTCTCCGAGGACGCTGACCGGCCGGTGCTTGCAGACTGGGCTCGATGGCACCCCTCTATGCCCTACAGCGTCGGGATCGAGGAAGAGGTGATGCTGCTCAATCCGGGGGACTTCTCGCTGGCCCAGTGTGTTGGGGAGATCATGCCGTCGCTGTCGCCGGGACTGCGCAAGCACACCGCTAGAGAGACCCACCAGGCGGCGATCGAGCTGGCCAGCTCCCCGCATCCGGATCCGGCCGCCGCCGCCCGGGAGATGGCGGGCCTGCGCGCCGCGTTGGCGCACGAGCTGGAGCGCTTCGACAAGCGGGCGGCCAGCGCGGGAACCCACCCGTTCGCGCTGTGGAGCGAGACGGAGGTATCCGGCGGCTCACGTCAGCAGCTCGTCTATGACTCGATGCGCGAGCTGGCCCGCCGCGAGCCGACGTTCGCGTTGCACATCCACGTCGGAGTGGCCGACCCCGAGCGCGCGATTGCGCTCCAGAACGTCCTCCGCACACACCTTCCGCTGATGCTCGCCGCATCGGTCAACTCGCCGTTCTGGCAGGGCCGAGACTGCGGGCTGGCATCGGCGCGGATCCCAGTGTTCATGGCCTTTCCCCGAGTCGGGATCCCGCGGCGCTTTGAGTCCTATGCGAGCTGGGTGGAGGCGGTGGACGCGCTGCTCCGCTCCGGTGCCTTTCCGGAGCCGACCTTTCTCTGGTGGGACGTGCGTCCGCAGCCCAGGTTCGGAACCGTCGAGGTCCGGATCATGGACGCGCAGACCACTACCCGGGAGACGGGGATGCTGGCTGCGCTCGTGCAGTCGGTCGCCCGGCTCGAGCTTGAGGAGGGCTTCAGCTCGCAAACGCTGATCGACGCCGTCGAGGTGCTCGACGAGAACCGGTTTCTCGCCGCCAGGGACGGCATGGAGGCCGAGTTGATCGACCCGACCGCCAACCGCCGGGTTCCCGCTGCCGTTCTGCTCGGCCAGCTGATCGCTGCGGCGCGGAGTCACGCTCAGGACCTCGGATGCGAGGACGCGCTTGACCAGCTGCGAGAGCGCGGACGCGACACCGGAGCGCGCCGCCAGCGGTTGAGCATGAGCGCCGGCGATGACCTGTCAGTCGTGGTGGAGCAGCTCTCAGCGCGCTTCGTGGAGGACTAGCCAGTCCCCGGCTGAGCCCGGCCGTCTCGGTTCAGGCAGGCGCGAGCCGGAGGGGGCGGCAGCGTCATCGTGCCGCCGCACGCTGCCCCTCCGTTCCGTCGCGCGGTGTTCGCCGATCCGGAAGGGGTCACGTTCAGCGTCAGTCAGCTGCTCGGCTAGTGCCCAACTCGTCTAGGCGGCCTCGAGGACGACTGCGGCTTCGGGAGTCGCGACGTGGAAAGCGAAGCTCTCCTCGCGCCTCGGCGTCGGTTTCCACCGCCAAGCGCTGCTCGTACCAGCCGATTGCCTCTGCCTCCTCAGTCAGCGAGGCACAAAGCCGGGCGAACGTGCGGGTCTCGGGTGGCAGCTCCTCCGGCGGTTCGTGGTACTGGTCGAAGCCCATTGATCTCCTCGTTGGAACGGTGCTGTGGGGGTAACTCTAGGCTGAGACGAGAATTCGAACAGAGGAGCCGAGATGGCAGAACAACGGGCTGTACCCCTTACGCAATCGCGTCAGCTCGCCGACGGGACGCAGATGCCGGTGCTGGGCCTCGGCGTGTGGCAGGTGCCGAACGGGGAGGAGTGCGAGGACGCCGTCCGGTGGGCGCTGGAACTGGGGTATCGCCACCTTGACACCGCCCAGGCCTACGGCAACGAGGAGAGCGTGGGCCGGGCGCTGAGGGACAGTGGGGTCCCGCGCGAGGAGATCTTTCTCACCACGAAGTTCTATCCCGCCCACGATGACCCGGAGGCCGAGGCCGAGAAGAGCCTGCGCCGCCTGGGCGTTGATCAGGTCGACCTTTACATCATCCACTGGCCCCAGGGAGGCCCGACGTGGGCGTGGCCCGGTATGGAACGCGCTCGTGAGCGGGGGTACGCGCGGTCGATCGGGGTGTCCAACTTCAGTGCGGAGGAGCTCGCTGAGGTGCTGGCGGTGGCCAGCAGTCAGCCCGTCGTCAACCAGGTCCAGTTCAGTCCGTTCGAGTATCGCCACGGTCTGCTCGACGCGTGTGCCGAGCACCACGTGGCGCTCGAGGCCTACAGTCCCCTGGGCACGGGCAAGCACCTGGATGATCCGCGGGTCCAGGAGATCGCTGAGCGGGTCGGTCATGCCCCGGCCCAGGTGCTGCTGCGCTGGTGCCTCCAGCGCGACGCGATCGTGATCCCCAAGTCAACCCATCGCGAGCGAATCGAGGAGAACGCTCAGATCTTCGACTTCGAGCTCTCTGAAGCGGACCTGTCGGCACTGGACGCGCTCGATCAAACCGGCGGGACGAGCGAGGCGCGTGAGCAGAAATGGTGGTGAGGCGGTCCGGCGCCGCGTCGGCCTGAGCCGGCGCAGCGCCGAACGCGTCCCCTATGCTCCGTTCGTCTTGCGCGCGGCCTTCACGCGGGCGGCGGCGTCACCGAGCCGGGCAGCCTCGTCGCTCTCGATCAGTGCCTTCTCACGCTCGGCCTCGGCGTCAGCCTTGGCGTCCAGCGCCTCGAGCCGGGCCTGCGGAGCGACCTCATCTACCTTCGCGTCCTGACGCGCCTTGGCCTCGCGCGCGGCCTCACGGCGGCGCTTCTCGGCCGCGGCGGCGCGCTGGGCCTTCTGCTGATGATCCTCGGACGCTCGCTGGCGCCGAGTCTTCGCCTTGGTGTCGGCCTGCTGGCGACGCCGCTGCGCCTCGTCGTGACGCTCTTCGACGCGGGCCTCCGCAGCGTCGGCCTTCTCGTCCGCTTGAGTGCGCAGCTTGACCGCGCGCTGGCGTTCGGTGGCGGCTGCGCGGCGGCGGCGTGCATCCTCGCGCAGCCCCGAATCGCGCAGGACCGCCCCGGCGACCGCGCGGACGGTAGCGTCAACGCGGTCAACCGTCAGTTTTACGGCCGAGCCGGCGCCGGTGCGGCTCCCGGGTAGGAGCCGCGTCGCGGCGTCGAGCGGCATGCGCGCGACCTTCAGGTAACGATCAACGGCTGTTGTGCGGATACTCACTTTGCCTCCTCTGGGTCGATGCGTGCGGCTCGCTCCTCAGCCTCGCGGGCCGCGCGATCGAGCTTGATCGCGTCTTCTGTGGCCGACAGGCGGGCCTGCTCAGCTGCGCGCTCGCTGCGCTCGGCCGATTCGTGCTCAGCCTCCCGCTGACGCTCGGCCTCGGCGTCCCGCTCACGGGCCTCGGCCGCCGCGTGAAGCTCGGCCTCCTTGCGGTCCTGCTCGGCCTGCTGCTCACGCTGCTGTGCCGCAACCTCGTTCTGCAGCCGTTGCCGTTCGATCTCGGTCTCGGTGCGTTCCTGCTCGAGCTCGGCCTGCTCCTCTTGCTGCCGCGCTTGCACGGCGTCCTCGCGCGCCTGCAGCTCCGCCTCTGACTGGGCGCCTTGGAGCCGGCCCTCGCGGACCAGATCATCCCGGCCCGTGGCGGAGCCGACCGCCTCCTTCGCTTTTCCGAGAACCTTCCCGACGACGCCGCCGGCGGTCCTCTCAGATCCATGCTCAGACAAGTTGTCTCCTTATTCACGTTGAACCAGTTAGGTACCCGGTGGGCCGGTAAAGCACGCGCCGGGCGCCGGGCGCGGTCGCCGGTCGCTACAGCGCCTGGCCGAATTCCGGATAACCGACCGGACTCTCGATGAACTTGCCCAGCGCCGTCTTTCCCCCGTGCACAAGCGGGTCGCCGTGCGCGAACAGCAGATGCTCAAAGTCCCGCAGCAGCAAGCCTTGGAACGCATCCTTTAGCCCCGCCTTGACCCGGTCGGGATGGGCGCCCAGCAGTGCGTCGGGGAAGAAGCCAAGCGCTCCGCCGTAGCGGTTGAGGCCGTCGGCGAAGGCGATTGCCCCGCCAGACACCGCGAGGTGCAGCGCACCTTCATCCTCGGACAGCTTGCCGATGTGAATCGCCGTCACCCCGGGCGCGATCTCATCGTGATGGCCGAACGGCGCGATCTCCAAGCGGTCGTCCAGGTACTCCTTCGCCTCAGAGGAGGCGCGGATCGGGATGTCATAGGCATCGGCAAACGCCTGCGCGTCGCGGTCGTGGTGACCGCTGGTGAGGACGACCTGCTGTGGCCGTCCCGGTAGGGATTCGAGCCCTCCGTCAGGAACCTTCGGGTCGATGACGATCCCCGCTTCCGGCACGTAATACGAGCTCACGGTCCCCTCAATCGGCTCGTGGTAGGTGCTCCAGTGCCAGCCGCCGGCAAAGATCTCTTGCATGTCTAGGGCTTACCCACGGGAAATTAGGTCAAACGGACCGACCCCAGACAGGGCGATGAGCGGGCGTGCATGGTTGGCCATCTGGCTCCCTGCGGCTCCGCTGGAGCCGCGGTCGGCGCCGGGCCGGAAACCGGCGAACCGGGGATGAACGCGGGAAATCCGGGTAAACCGCCCATAGGCCGCCGGCGTCCACGGGAGAACACGGTAGAGGCCCACACGCTGGGCAGATCAGTAGGATCAGTAACTAGACCGCGATGCCGGACGGCGACTGGGGTAAGCCATCCGCCAGACAGGAGAACCATCGATGGGACCAGTGCCTGCTCCGCAAGCCGTCTCAGACGTACGACCAGTTTCAATGCCGCTCGTAGATCGCATCGCCAGCGGCGTGGTGACTGCAGTTCCCCCGATCATGCTCGCGATCGGTATGTGGTTTGGATGGACCGGAAACCTCTTGGTCTGGCAGGACATTCTGATCCTGGCTCTGAGCTACGCGATCATCGGGACCGGCATCACGGTCGGTTTCCACCGTCTGCTCACGCACCGGAGCTTCAAGACCCACCCCCTGCTCCGCGCGGGGTTTGCCGCGCTGGGCTCGGCGGCCGCAGAGGGCCCGGTGATCGACTGGGTGGCCACGCACCGCAAGCACCATCAGTTCTCTGACGAAAGCGGTGATCCGCACAGTCCTCACGGGCATGGCACCGGGTGGAAGGGCGCACTGCGCGGCCTGACTCACGCGCACGTGGGCTGGGTGTTCAGTGACATGGAGGTGGCGGACGAGAACCGGTATGCCAAGGACCTGCTGGCCGATCCGCTGATCCGCTTCGTCGACCGGACATTCGTGCTGTGGGTGGTTGCCGGCCTGGGCGCGGCATTTGGCCTCGGCGTCGCGTTGACGGGAACCGTCACCGGCGGCCTGACCGCCCTCCTGTGGGGTGGCGCGGCGCGTATCTTCCTGATGCATCACGCCACCTTCAGCATCAACTCGTTGTGCCACTTCTTCGGCCGCAAGGACTGGGACACGGGGGACGAGTCGCGCAACCTGGCTTGGCTGGCGATCCCAACCTGGGGCGAGGCGTGGCACAACAACCACCACGCCTTCCCGACGTCATACCGGCACGGGCTCCGCCGCTGGCAGCTGGATCCCTCGGCGGCAATCATCCGCAGCCTCGAGTTTGTGGGCCTGGCCTGGGATGTGGTCCGTGTAGATCCGGGTCGTATGCAGCGGCGGGCTGCGGCCTCGGCGGCGTGAGCAGGGCCTTCCTGGCGCGAACTGCGCCGCTGCAACGAGAGCTCCGCGCGGCCCTGCCGCAGCGGCCATTTGCGGTGCGCTTCTGGGATGGCAGCGTCGTGGAGGCGACCGAGACCAACGCGCCCACGTTCGTCGTGCGTTCCCCACGCGCACTGGCCCACGCGCTGCGGGCCCCCGGAGAGCTGGGGATTGGCCGCGCTTACGTCGCCGGTCTGATCGAGGTCGACGACATGGAAGCGGCACTGGGCATCGTTGACACCTTCGAGGCGCCGCCGATGTCCCTGGGTCAACGGGCGCGGCTGGGCGCGGCCGTGGTGCGCGCCTGTGGCCTAACCCTCCCACCACGCCCGCCCGCGGCCGAGCTTCGCCTGCGGGGGGAGCGGCACACGATCGCCCGCGACCGAGCCGCGGTGAGGCACCACTATGACGTCGGCAACGAGTTCTTCTCTCTGTTTCTCGATGCCTCGATGACCTACAGCTGCGCCTTGTTCTCCCGTGGAGCGACCACACTGGAGGAGGCTCAGGAGGCCAAGCTCGAGCTGGTGTGCACGAAGCTCGGCCTTCAGCAAGGTGAGCGCGTCCTTGATGTGGGGTGCGGGTGGGGCAGTTTTGCCATCCACGCCGCTCGCCACCATGGCGTCCGTGTAGTCGGCGTGACGCTGGCCGAGCGACAGGCGGAACTGGCCCGCGAGCGCGTGCGTGAGGCCGGTGTCGCGGACCGCGTGGAAATCCGCATTGCGGACTACCGCGAGGTGGCCGAGGATCCCTTCGACGCGATCGTCAGCATCGGCATGGTCGAGCACGTGGGGGAGGAGCGCATCGATCTCTATGCGCAGCGGCTGGCCAGTCTGCTCGTCCCCGGCGGTCGGCTGCTCAACCATGGGATCGCCAAGCTCAAAGACTTCGACACCCCCGATGAAGGCCCGTTCTCCGAGCGCTTCGTGTTCCCAGACGGTGTGCCGCTGCCACTGTCGCGGATTGAGCTTGCGCTTGAGCGTGCGGGCTTCGTGACCCGCCACGTCGAGGGTCTGCCGGATGACTACGCGGAGACGCTGCGGCACTGGATCGAGCGCTTTGACCGCAACTATGAGCGGGCGGTGCAGCTCGCCGGGATCGAGCGCGGAAGGATCTGGCGGCTGTACCTGCGCGCGGCGCGGATGGGCTTCCAGACCGGGTGGGCGTCGATCTACCAGGTGCTCGCCCACCTGCCGCAGCGGTGACGACTCAGGCGCAGCGTGCGGAGCGGTTCCTCGCCCTGCACACGCCCGGTGATCCCCTGCTGTTGCCCAACCCGTGGGACGTCGGTTCAGCCAAGCTGCTCGCCTCGCTCGGCTTCCAAGCCCTGGCCACGACGAGCAGCGGTTTCGCAGCCACGCTGGGCCGTCTCGACGGCTCGGTCTCCCGCGCCGAGGCGCTGACGCATTCGGAGGCGCTCGTGGCGGCGACCGAGCTTCCAGTGTCGGCCGATCTAGAGAACGGATTCGGCGCCGATCCGCAGACGGTGGCGCGCACGGTCGCCGGAGCGATCGACGCGGGTCTGGCCGGCTGCTCGATCGAGGACTCCAGCGGGCGGCCCGAGGACCCGATCTATGACCTCGGACTGGCCGGCGAGCGGATCGCCGCCGCCGCCGAGGTTGCGCACGCTGGCCCGGTGCGGCTGGTGCTCACGGCACGCGCGGAGAACTACCTGCACGGCCGCCCGGATCTAGCGGACACGATCACCCGGTTGCAGACCTACCAGGAGGCCGGAGCGGATGTCCTCTTTGCGCCTGGGCTGACTTCGGTCGACGATGTCGCCGAGGTCGTCCGCTCGGTAGACCGTCCCGTGAACGTCCTCGCCCTGCGCACGGCCCCGACCGTGAGCGTCCTGGCCTCGGTCGGCGTCGCGCGCGTATCGGTCGGCGGCCACTTCGCGTTCAATGCCCTCGGTGCGCTGCTTGACGCGGCGACCGAATTGCGCGAGCAAGGCACCTACGGGTTCACTGAGCGCTCGGCCGCGGGCTCCCGCGCCGCCCGGCGGGCGTTCGGCTAGTCCCCCCTCAGGGCCGCTGGGGCCCGCGACGGAACCTAGCCCGTGTACAGACGCCGCAGCAGGTTCAGCATCGCCGGTGCGGTCTGCCCGTTGCCGGGACAGCAGGTGGGCCCGTTGACCGCGCTGACGCCGATCTCAAGATGCGGGCCGCTGGAGAGGCCGACGATCCCGCAGCCGACCTCGGCGATCGGCTGCCCGACGCGGACGACGCTCCCGACCGGCACCAGGGCCGGGGCGGCATGACCGTAGTAGACGAAGCGCCCGTTGAGCGGACCACCCACCACCTTGAGCACCGGCGCATACGGACCGAAGCCCGAAATGCCCTCCTGAACGATCACCCCATTGGTGACGGCCACCAAGACGGCGCCAGCGCCACAGGCGCCGCCCTTGGTGGCGATGTCCACGCCCTGATCCGGCGACCAGGAGCTGGGGCCGACGACGACCGACTGCGGCGAGATCGGGAACACGAAGCCCTGGCCGGCGCCCAGCGAGTTCAGCTCCTGAGCCACTTTCAGCTCCCGCTTGACCTCCGCCAACGAGATCGCGTGGGCGGTCGGGTCGCCGACCGGGTCGGCGCCGGCCACCGCCGACGGAGCGCCACCGATGGTCGGCTCCACCGCCTGGGGGTGAGCCTGCAGACCCAGCGCATTAGTGTTGCCCTGAGCTGCCCGCGCGTTCGTCGACCGTGTGGCCGACGCGGCGCCGCAGCCGCAGATCCCGAGCGTGAGCGCGACGATCACCGCCGGCCACGCAGAACGCAGAGATCGCATCAGGTCTCGGAGCGGTACATTGCCGCCAGTTCAGCAGGTCTCAGGCCGCTGCACGCAGGTCTGCCAGCGGGGGGCGTTCGACCTGCCGGCTCTCGACCGCCACCAAACCGTTCTCGTCCGGAGTCAGCAATGTCGTGGGCACCGGCCCGGAGAGCCGTCCCTCGCGCTGCAACCGGGTGCTGACCGCCTGGAGCACGGCAAACGCCATCGGGCCCAGATCCTGGAGCCGCTGGTGCGCGTTCTGGCGGACGTCCAGATCGACCTGGGCGATCCCCTCAAGTCCGAGCAGCCCGTACGCATCGATCAGCAGCGCGATGTCGACCCCATACCCCGTGACGAACGGGAGGCGGCTGAGGACCTCGCGCCGAGCGGCGACCTCGCCGGCGAGGGGTTGGGCCACCGCGGCGAGCTCGGGGTAGAACATGTTCAGCAGCGGTCGTGCCGTCAGCTCGGTGACCCGGCCGCCCCCCTCCGGGAGGGTGAGCTCGCCGATGCGAAACGGTCGCCGGTAGAAGCCCTTGACGAAGGAGACCTCCGGCTCGCACAGCAGCGGTCCCAGCAGCCCGCAGACGAAATGCGCTCCGAAGCTTTCGGAGTCGGCGTCGAGAAAGCAGACGATCTCGCCCCGCAACACCCGCAGCGCCCGCCACATCGCGTCTCCCTTTCCGAGCACCGGTCCGAACTCGGGCATCAGGAGCTCCTGGTCGTGCACTTCGGCCCCCAGCGAACGGGCGATCTCGCCGGTCCCGTCGCTCGAGTTGTCGACGACGACGATCTGGTCGATCACCTCGAGTTCGACCAGCGGCACCAGCTGCTCGAGGATCGGGCCAATGGTGGCGGCCTCGTTGCGCGCGGGGAGACACACCGAGACGCCGACCGCCGGCTGCGCAGCCAGGCGCTCAGGCGGAAACTGGGCATGCGAAAACGAATGGCTCTTGTGCCACGAGCGGGCCCGGGTCGTCATAGCCACAGGATGCCAGGCGTGGCGGGTCAGCTCTGGGGCAGCTTCGCCGTGAAGGCTCGAAGCTTGGCCGGGTTGCGCAGCGGACGGCCGTGGCCGAACAACACGAGCTCCGGATCCAGTGCCGCCAGGCGTCGCATCGACTCACGGTTCCTACTCGGGTCCGGGGTGAAGAACGGCTTCGGCTCGTGGAGCCCCGGAATCCCGGTCACCGTGTCGATGTTCGTGAACACGTCGCCGCAGATCAGGGTGCGGTCGGCAGAGCGCCAGAACGCGACATGGCCGGAGGAGTGACCGGGGACGTCGAGCACCTCGAAACCGGCCACCACGTCGCCCTCCCGCAGGCGCCGCGCGACGGGGTGCGGCGGTCCGGTCCAGAATCGGTCGATCACCGTGTTGAGCGGATGCCTGGGCTGGCGCGCTGCGATCCGGCCGTCCTCCATCGCGTCGGCATCGTGCTCGCCGCACCACAGCGGGATCTTCAGTGCTTCGCACACCTCATGGCTCGCTCCTTGGTGATCCGGGTGCGCGTGGGTGATGACGTGGGTCCGGATGTCACGACCGCGCAACTGACGGAGAATTCGTGAGCCCGCGCGGCGGGTTGCCGCATCGACCAGCACATCCCCAATCACGTACACGTTGATGGCGTAGGGGGGAAGCCCGTCCAGGAGGTAGACGTTGTCAGTGATCTGCTTCATCCGGGGCGAGCCTACCGCTCACGGCTCTTCGTCCGTCCGCGGCGGCGCTCGTGTATCGCTCCCGGGCCCGCCCCCTCGTCGGCGCCGCTCGTCTATAGCATCGCCGCGGTGAAACTGACCGGCCCGTCGCTGAGCTTGCGCTACGCCACCGAGGCCGATGCCGGCGCGCTGCTCGAGCTGGGCTCCGATCCGCAGGTCACGCGGTACTTCTCCTGGGGGCCGTATACATCGGTCGAGCAACCCGCCGCCTACATTCGCGGTCTGGCCGGCGAGCGAGAGCGGGGCGAGCGGCTTGACCTGCTGATCGTCGGCCCGTCCGGGCCCCTTGGAGTCACGGGCCTGTCGGAGTTCAACCGGCGAGATCGCCGCGCGGTCGTGGGGACGTGGCTTGGCCGCGCGTACTGGGGCAGCGGCGCGAATCCAGCCGCCAAGGCGCTTATCGCCTGGCTCGCCTTCCAGCGGCTCGGCCTCGAACGCCTCGGCGCCTACGCCGATCTGCACAATCCCCGCTCGCAGGCTGCGCTGGTCAAGCTCGGCTTCGTCCGCGAGGGTGTGTTGCGTCGCTGGCACCGCCACGGCGACCAGGTACATGACGTGCTCCTGTATTCCTGGCTCAAGGAGGAGTGGGAGCGTTCGCCGCTGGCGAACGAGCCGGTGCGGCTGGAGGGGTCCGTCCCTCCAGCCTTCGATTTCCAGGACTAGATGCTGATGTCGGCGGTCGAGAACGGCGCGGCGGTTTCGCCGCCCCGGGGCGAGATTTGCCGCTCAGCTGCGGCGCTGCTCCCAGCTGAAGCCGCGCACGGCCAGCGCGACCCCGAGCACGGCCCAAGCCGCGATCACCCCGAGCGCACTGATGTTCGTGCCCAACGATGTCCCCTTGACCATCGCCCCCGACAGCCCGTCGATCAGGTGCTTCAGCGGCAGCGCCTGGGCGATGCCCTTGAGGAAGCCGGGCGCCTTGGCGGCGTCGTAGAACACTCCGGAGACGAAGATCACCGGTAGGAACACGGCGTTCACGTAGGCCGGGGCGGAGTCAAAGTTGGGGATGGCGTGGGAGAACGCGACGCCAAGGGAGGCAAAGCAGATGACGCCGGCGGCGACGAACACGATCAGCTCACCCCAGTCCCGGGGCCAACCGACGCCGAAGAAGATCCGTCCCGCCACGGTGATGATCAAGATCTGCAGCGCTGTGTTGGTGATGGCGTTGCCGGCGATTCCGAGCAGGTAGGAGATCCCCGGCATCGGTGTTCCACGGATCCGCTTGAGTACGCCTTGCTCACGCAGGAAGACCATGTTGAAGGCCAGTGCTGTAAACGTCGTGGACATCACGCTCATCCCGGCAATGCCGGGAACGATCACGTTCAGGTCGTGCTGGTTGCCGTTGAAGATGGCGCCGAAGAAGGCCAGGAACAGCAACGGGAGCAGGAAGTTGAAGAACGCGGCACTCGGATTGCGCCAGAACAGCCTGCGCTCCAGACGGTATTGGCGCCAGGCCAGCGCCAGCGCGTCAGGCATCGTTGCTCACGTCGGCGGTCAGCTCCAGGTAAACGTCCTCAAGCGTCGGGCGGGTCACCGTCAGTCCCTCGAGTCGCTCGCCGCGTGCCAGCGCCGCCCCGGTCAGCTCATGCAGCAGCGCGGTCGGATCGTCGGTCTGCACGTGCACCAACTCCCCGTTCTCGTCCCGATAGCTCACCAAGTAGGGCGAGTCGCCCGATCCCGCCCCCAGCTCCGCCGGTGCCCCTTCAACGAGGATCCGGCCGTCCTTGATGATGGCCACGCGGTCGGCCAGCTCCTGCGCCTCATCGAGGTAGTGGGTGGTGAGCAGGATCGTCTTACCGAGCTGCTTGAGCGAGCGGATCGTCTCCCATGCGTTTCGCCGAGCGGCGGGATCGAAGCCGGTGGTCGGCTCGTCGAGGAAGATCAGCTCCGGGTCCCCGACCAGCGCGAGCGCCAGGTCCAGCCGCCGTAGCTGGCCGCCGGACAGGGTGCGTGACATCGCGTCCTCCTTGCCCTCCAACCCGGTCAGCGCGATCACCTCGTCGACGTCGCGTGGGTGGGGGTACATGGAGGCGAAGTGAACGAGCGCCTCACGCACCTTGATGTGGCGGTACAGACCGGTGCTCTGAAGCACGATTCCCACGCGGGCCCGAAAGGCTCGCGGGCGCTGGCCCGGATCGAAACCGAGCACACTGACCTCGCCCTCGGTGCGCTCCCGGTAGCCCTCCAGGATCTCGACCGTCGTCGTCTTGCCGGCCCCGTTGGGTCCGAGGAGCCCGAACACCTCACCGCGGCGAACCTCGAAGTCGATTCCCCGGACGGCTTCGAAGTCCGAATAGGTCTTGCGCAAGCCGTGCACGGCGATCGCTGGATCCGTCACTTAAGTGGTTCCTTTTGTAGGTACGGCGACACCGAGAGCGTCACCGGTGGATGCCCGGCGAGGACGCAGAATGCGTGGTGCACCTCTGGTGCACGAGCATTCGAGGACAATGCCGGGCGCCGCCGGGGACGCTCGAATGTAGTCGTACTTGGGAAAGGGGCCACTGAGGCATGATGGCAGCGTGAGAGAGGTACTGAGGCTTCCCGCCTACCGGCGTCTACTGGCCGCATACGCGCTGAACGAGTTGGCCTTCTCGATCGGCTCGCTGGCTCTGTCGGTTCTCGTGTACCGGAAAACGGGCAGCGCAATCGCTGCGGCCGGCTACTTCCTCGCCTCGCAGTTTCTCCCCGCTCTGTTTTCGCCCGTGCTCGTGGCGCGGCTCGATCAGCGTTCCTCGCGCGCCGTGTTGACGGTCTTGTACGCCATCGAGACGCTGGCCTTCCTGCTGCTGGCCTGGCTCGCGTCTCGGTTTTCCCTCGCTGCCGTCCTGATCGTCTCGCTGGCCGACGGCGTAGTCGCTCTGAGCGCCCGCGCGCTCGCCCGCACGGCGACCGTGACCGTCACCTCGCCCCACGGCCTGCTGCGGGAGGGCAACGCGGTCGCCAATGCGGCGTTTTCGGTGTGTTTCATGGCCGGCCCGGCGATCGGCGGCGCGATCGTCGCCCTGGACGGAGCCAGTGCCGCGCTGATCATCGACGCGGCGCTCTTCGCGGCGATCTCGCTGACCCTGCTCAGCGCCCGCTCACTCCCCGCGGCCGCGCGCATGCGAGAACCGACGACGGGGCGGCTGCGCGCCGCGCTGACCTACGCGGTGGGCCAGCCGGCGGTCCGCGGACTCCTCGGACTGCAGGCCGCAGCGGTGCTCTTCTTCGCCATCTCGATTCCCGTCGAGGTGGTGTTCGCAACGCACACGCTGCACGTCGGCGCCGGGGGTCTCGGCGCGCTTACCGCACTCTGGGGTACCGGCGCGGTCGCGGGGAGCGCCGTGTACGCGCGCTTTCGCTCGGTTTCCCCGCGCGTGCTCATTTCCGTGGGCGCGGGTGCCCTGGCAGCGGGCTTCGTGATCATGGCCGCCGCCCCCGATCTGTCGGTGGCCCTGATCGGCGCGGTGGTGGCCGGGTTGGGCAACGGCGTCGAGGCGGTGTCCGCGCGGACGGCGCTTCAGGAGCATGTCGAGGAAGCGTGGATGGGGATGATGATGAGCCTCAACGAGTCGATCTTGCAGGCCGTTCCCGGCGCCGGAATCGTGGTCGGCGGGGCCATCACCGCGCTGGCCAATCCCCGCGTCGCGCTCGCGGTCGCCGGGGCCGGTGCGCTGATGATCACCGTCACGGCTTGGACGGTGTTGAGCACCGCAGCGGCGCCGCAGCAGGTAGCGTAGGTCGCTCGTGCGCCGCGCCTGTATCGACATCGGCTCGAACACCACGCGGCTGTTGGTCGCCGAGTGCGCGCCCGGTCGCGTTCTGGAGGTCCATCAGGAGCGTGCCTTCACACGCATCGGACGGGAGCTGGGAAGCGGCGGGTCGATTCCGCAGGCCAAGATCGACGAGGTCGTCCAGGTCGTCAGCGCCCAGCTCCAGAGCGCCCGCGAGTTGGGGGCTGGAGAGATCCGCGGCGTCGCCACCGCGGCGATCCGGCGTGCCGTCAACGGTGCCGAGCTGACCTTGGCCGTACGGCGCGCCTGCGGACTGCAGGTGCAGATTCTCTCTGGCGCCGAGGAGGCTCGGCTGGCGTTCGTCGGGGCCGCCCAGACCCTCGACCACGTGCCGACCGGGCCGCTCGGTGTGGTCGATGTGGGCGGGGGCTCGTCCGAGCTGGTGGTCGGGCGCGCGCCGGATCAGGTCAGCTGGTCGGTCTCGTTCGGAGTCGGCTCCGGAGATCTCGCTGACCGTTGCCTGCGCTCAGATCCTCCGTCTCCGGACGAGATGGCGGAGGCCCGGGGCGAAATCGAGCAGGTCCTTGCTGGCCTCGTGGTGCCCACGCCGCAGGAGGCCGTCGCGGTGGGAGGGAGCGCATCGTCGCTGCGCCGGCTGGCCGGCCCGCTCCTGGACCGCGAGGCGCTCACGCGCGCTTTGCACCTGCTGGCGACCGAGCGGGCCACGGAGGTGGCGCGGCGGTTTGCGCTAGACCGCGAGCGAGTCCGGCTGCTGCCGGCCGGGCTGATGATTCTGCAGGCCGCCTCGGAGCTGTTCGGGACCGCCTTGCAGATCGGCCGCGGTGGCGTGCGCGAGGGCGTCCTGCTGGAAGGCGAACGCTGACGGGCCGCCGTGCTCAGATTCGGAACACCGGCAGCAGGCGCTGCTCGTGTTCGGCCTCGATCCGGGCGATCACCTCGATGTGCTCCTCCAGCCCTGAGCCCCGGAGCTTCGTCGCCAGCAGTTCGTCGACCTGATAGATCCCGGCGCTGTTGGACATCGCGATCTCCACTCGCACCGCGCGATCGCGCCCAGGAGAGATCTTCACCTCCTCGATTGCGTAGGCCGAGAGCGAGTGGATGTTCTGGTGGCCGGCCTCGAAGGGCACTCGCGAGCGTCCGCGGGCCATGTCCAGGGCATCGGCGACACGCACGATCCCCGCCTCGACGGTGAACGGATTGCCCTTGCGACGGTGGCCGATGATCGTGTGCAGGATCTCCGAGGCGATGATCGTCCGCTCAGGCTCCTCGTAAACGTCGGCGAGCAGCGAGCCAAGTTTGTCCGCGGTCAGGAACAAGCTGAAGCGCTCGTGATCGTCACGGTGGATGGACATTCCGATGCAGTGCAGCAGGCACCCAGCGGCGATCACCACCTCGGCGTCTCGTTCAAACATGCCGTAGTCGGCGGTAACGCTCGGGATCACGCCGCGCCGGAACAGCAGGCGCGCCAGGCGCAGGCCGATGTTGAGCACGATCTGAATGTGCACCCACGAGTGATCGGACATGCCGAGGCGGCGGGTGGCATTGACTGCGGATACGTGCCACCACGCCTTGACCTGCTCGTCGGCGTTGACCGCGTCCAGCAGGCGCTCTAGGCGCCGGTTGCCCCGGGTCGGCGCGCGGACCCGGACCTCAGCGAGCGCCTCGCGGGGCGGCAGCGGGAGGTCTGTTGAGCTCATGGAGGCGGTGAAAAGCGCTACCAGTGGACGCCGCGCATCAGATGCGCGAGCGCGACCTGCTCGGTCGACGCGTGCTCCTGAGGGTCTTTCTGACCCTTGGAGGCGGCCGAGTCGGGAAACACCTTGTAGGCGGTGGAGAGGATCTGGTCGACCGCCTTGGGGAACAGCGTGTAGGCCACCTCTCCGAAGGTACCCAGGCGGGTGTTGATCTGCTTCGGTTTGGCGCGGATGGCCTCGCAAACCAGATCCGCCGCCTCTTCCGGGGAGATCGTGGGGAAGGAGTCGTAGATCTTTGTCGGCGCGATCATCGGCGTGCGCACGAGCGGCATGTGAATCGTGGTGAAGTGAACGTTGTCACCGATGCACTCCGAGCCGACCACGCGCGTCCAAGCGTCGAGTGCAGCCTTGGAGGCGACGTAGGCGGAGAAGCGCGGCGGGTTGGTCTGGACACCGATCGAGGACACGTTGACGATCAGCCCGGAGCGGCGCTCACGCATGTGTGGGAGCAGGCCCATGATCAGCTTGATCGTGCCCAGGTAGTTGAGCTGGATCGTGCGCTCGAAGTCGTGGAAGCGATCGTAGGAGAGCGCAATCGAGCGACGAATCGAGCGCCCGGCATTGTTGACCAAGACATCGACGGCGGGGTGATCGGACAGCACCTGTTCGCACAGCCTCTCCACCGACTCAGGGTCGGAGATGTCCGCGGAGTAGGCGTAGGCGGTGCCGCCCATGTCTTGAATCTGCTGGCGGGTCTCCTCGAGCTTGTCCGCGCTGCGCGCCACCAGCAGCGGGATCCCGCCGGCCTGCGCGATCTTGAACGCCGCGGCCCGGCCGATCCCGCTCGAGGCGCCGGTGATCAGCACCGTCTTGCCGTTGACGGCACCCTCAAAGCTACGGTCCTTGAACAGGTCGGGGTCGAGATTGCGCTCCCAGTAATCCCACAGCTTGTCGGCGTAGCTCTCCAGCGGCGGGATCGAGATGCCGCTGCCCTCGAGCGCGCGCTCGGTGTCCCGCGTGTCGAACTGGGCGGTCAGCCCGATGTAGCCGAGCACTTCCTCAGGGATGCCGAAGTCAGCCAGCAGGGCACGCCGAACCCCCTTGGCGGCGGGTAGCGCCATCAGCATCGAGAACGTGCCCTTGGGGAGCGCCTTGAGGATTTTGGTGTCGATCCGCATCGACATCTGTGGAGCGTGAGCCGCGGCGGCAATCGTGTTCATGACCTCACCGGAGCGCTGCGACTTCGGGTTGGTCAGATGGAAGGCCTGGCCGTCGAGGCCGGGCTGGTGGGCGATGTGATCGATCGCCGCGGCGACGAAGTCGACGGGAACGATGTTCGTGTATCCGAGCTCCGGTCCCACCAACGGGAACCAGCCCGGCAGGTAGTGCCGGGCCAACTTGATCGCGGTGAAGAAGTAGTAGGGACCGTCGATCTTGTCCATCTCGCCGGTCTGCGAGTTGCCGACGACGATCGCCGGACGGTAGACACGCCACGGCATCGTGGTCTGCGTGCGGGCGATCTTCTCGGCCTCGAACTTGGTCCGGTGGTAGGGATGGTCGAGCTTCTGGCCCTCATCGAACATGTCCTCCCGGAACAGGCCCTTGAACTTGCCCGCGGCGGCGATCGAGGAGGTGTGGTGAAAGACCCCCGCTTTGAGGGCGTTGGCCAGCTCCACGGCGTGCCGCGTGCCCTCGACGTTGGCGATTCGGTTGCGCTCGTCGTCGGCGGTCATGTCATAGACCGCGGCGAGGTGGAAGAAGTGATCGATCTGCCCGGTCAGCTTCTCGACCTCCTCGGCTGAGAGTCCGAGCCGGAGCTGGGTCAGATCGCCGATCACCGGCTTGACCCGGCCCTGTGCCTCGGGTCCCCACTTCTCCTCGATCAGCGCGGTGAGCCTGTTCCGCGAGTTCTCCCGCACGAGCACGTAGACGTCACCCTCGCGTTGCAGGAGCAACGGCACCAGGTGTCGCCCGATGAAACCGGTCGCCCCGGTGATGAAGTAGCTCATCGTCCGGCCGGAACTACCAGCCGCCGCGCCAGTCGGTGTTCGCCGCCCGGCGCTTGGCGGCATCCATCTTGGCGTGCTTGCGTTTGTCCAGGCGCCACTGGATCAGCGAGAAGGTGAGGATTACGACCGGGAAGAAGCCGATCACGATGAACATCGCGTTGGTGATGACCTTGTCATTGGTCTCTCCATACCAACCCTGGCCGCCGCCGGTCGCCGCCAGCGCCGCCGGCGCAATGCTCAGGAGCGTCACGCTGAACAACAACAACGCGGCCATGAATCTCGTGCTACGCATCTAGCCGCAAGCGTATCGGATGACTACGCGGCCTTCACCTTGGCGTCGGGGGCGACGGCGGCGATCGCCCGCAGGAGCTGCGGGTTGTAGAGCTTCGCCCGGGCCACGACCTCCATATGGTTGAGCTCGGCCTCAAACACCGGGCCGCCCGCCGCTTCGGCGAGCTGGCGCTGCTTGAACGTCGGCACCACGTCGTCCTTGGTTGTGATGACCACGGCAACCGGGGCCCTGATCTGGCTCAACCAGGGACGGGAGTCGAAGCGCCCGAGCTCCCGCCCGGCTTCGGCGATGTCACGGGCAGAATGGCGCAGCAGCTCGGACTGGAGCCAGGCGGCGTTGCGTGAGTCTTTGAACCCAATGCGGCGGAAGCCCGCGCGCCAGAACCGGCGGGGGGCGAGCGACAGGGTCAGCCCGAGCGCGCCCATCGCTCTGAACGATCGCTGCGTGCGCTTGTCCTGCCAGTGCTGCGCGGTGCCGCTCAGCACCAGCCCGCTGACCACATCCGGGTGATCGCGTCCCACGAGCTGAGCGATCGCGCCGCCCATCGAATACCCGACGACGGTCGTGGGCGTGGCGCTGAGCTCTCGTAGAACCGCCGCGGCATCGGCGGCGCAGTCGGCCAGCCGGAACGGGTCCAATGGCCGCAGTCCGCGCCCGTGGCCGCGGTGGTCGATGGCCAGCACCCGGAAGCCGGCGTCCGCAAGCGCCCCGTAGGCGCCGACCCAGTTCAGGTCGGCGGTGGCCATCCAGCCGTGCAGCAGCATCACCGCCGGGCCCTCGCCGCCGGTGTCGCGCAGAAAGAACTCTCCGCGGTCGCCTACCCGAACCGTTCTGGCCGGTGGCATCTCAACGGGTGGCGCTGGGGGATAGGAGGTAATCGGCATCCGGCGATCCTACCCAGCGAGGCCGGTGTTCCTACCATGAGCCTATGGCCGTAGTGATTGCATCGGACCTGGGCAAGGACATGGCCGGCGAGCCGCTCCTGCGTGGGGTTTCGTTCAAGCTCGAGCGCCGTGACCGGATGACGCTGTCCGGGCGCAACGGCGCGGGCAAGACGACCCTGCTGCGAATGCTCGCGGGCCAGGCCTCGGTCGACCAGGGCGAGTTGGTCCTCGCCAAGGGCGTCAAGGTCGCGCTGCACGATCAGCGGCCGCCGCGTGAGCGTGGTCTCTCCCTCCGTGACTACGTGCTCGCGGGCGCACCGGATCTCATGGCCATCGAAGTCGAGCTGGCGGAGCTGGAGCAGGCGATGGCCAACGGTGCCCACGACGAGGGGACGCTGAACCGATATGCCCAGGCGCAGGCACGCCTGGAGCACGCCGGTGGGTACAACTGGCGCGAGCGCGCCCTGTCGACGCTCCATGGCCTCGGCTTCCGGGACGACGCCCAGCTCGGTCGCTCGCTGGAGACCTTCTCCGGCGGTGAGCTGACCCGCGCCTCTCTGGGCCGTGCGCTGGCCGGCGATCCGGATCTGCTGCTGCTCGACGAGCCGACGAACCATCTCGACATCTCCTCGCTGGAGTGGCTCGAGCAACACCTGGTCGGCCTCGACACCGCGATCGTCCTGGTCGCCCACGACCGCTGGTTCTTGGAGGCGGTCGGAACCTCCGTGCTGGAGCTGGAGGCCGGCCGCGGCAAGTTCTTTCCCGGCACCTGGCATGCCTGGCGCCGGGAGAAGGCGGCTCGTGAGCTTGCCCTTGGCCGCGCGATCGAGCGTCAGCAGGCGGAGATCGAGCGCCTCGAGCGCTTCGTCACCCGGTTCCGTGCCGGCACCCGCGCCCGACAGGCCCAGTCGCGGGCCAAGAAGCTCGAGAAGATCGACCGCATCACCCGCGGGCCCGCGGACGGCGCCGGCCTGGAGTTCGCCTTCAAGCCGCCCGAGCGCAGCGGACGGGTCGTGTTCGAACTGCTCGACGGACGCGTCTCGGTCGCCGACCGCGGGTTGCTTGACGAGGCCGAGCTGTGGCTCGAGCGCGGCGAGCACGTCTCGTTGGTCGGACCCAACGGCGCCGGCAAGACGACCCTGATCGAAGCGCTGGCCGGGCTGCGGGAAATGGGCGAAGCCGAGCCGGGCGGCGGACCGCTGGTCGAGGGCAAGCTTCGCACCGGCCACAACGTCAAGCTCGGGTTCCTCTCCCAGCATGCCGAGGAGCTGGCGGCTGGGACCGCGCGCACGGTGGTCGAGGCCGCCGGGCACCTGACCGGGCTGACGCCCAACAAGGCGCGGGCGCTGCTGGGCCGGTTCCTGTTCTCCGGCGAGGACGCCGAGAAGCCCCTCGACGGGCTCTCCGGGGGCGAGCGCCGGCGACTGTCGCTGGCCATCCTCGTGCATTCGGGCGCCAACGTGCTGATCCTCGACGAGCCGACCAACCACCTCGACCTGGAGAGTCGCGAGGCGCTGGAGCAGGCGCTGGCGGCGTTCGAGGGCTCGCTGCTGCTCGTGTCTCACGACCGGGCGCTGCTCGACGCGGTCGGCACGCGAACCGTCGCCGTCGAGGACGGCACGCTGCACAGCTACGTCGGCGGGTGGCCCGAGTACGTGCGTGTCCGTGAGGAGCGCGCGGCCCGAGCCGGCGCCCGAGCCGGCGCCCGAGCCGGCGAGGTCAAGGCCGCCGGCAACGCCAACAACGCCAAGAGCGCTAACAACGCCAAGGCCGCCACGAAGCCCCAGGCTGCCACGAAGCCCAAGGCCGCCGGCCAGAAGAAGATTCAGCGCGAGCTCGAGGCCGAGATCGAGGCTGCAGAAGCCGCGGTCCGTGCGCTCGAGGACGAACTTTCCGAACCCGCCGCGTGGTCTGACCCAAAAAAGAGCGCTTCGTCGAGCGCTCGCCATGAGGAGGCCAGGCGAGCGGTGGAGGAGCTCTACCGGCGCTGGGAGCAGGTCGCGTCCTGATCGGCGCATACACTCCCTGAAGAGATGGCGCCGAGTGAAGCGACCCGGGTGCGGGTCGCAATCATCGATGACGACAGCGGCCTGATCACTGTGCTCGATCGCCGCTTCGCCGCGTTGCGGTGGGAGCGCGAGGTTCTCCAGCATGCGGCCGGGCCCGACCAGCTCGCCGCGATGCGAATCCACGCGTTGATCCTCAATCCAGCTCTGACCGGCCTGGGTTACATCGAGCAGATCGCGGGCGCCCTGCCGGGGCTCACGCTGGTCGTTCACAGCCAGCCCGCGCCGGTAGCCGACCGGGTCCGCGGGCTTCGGGCCGGAGCTGACGACTGGATCAGCAAGCCCTGCCACCCCGATGAGCTGATCGCGCGGATCCAGGCCGTGCTGCGGCGCCGCCGAGCCGGAGATCAACCGGCGCAGGACATGATTATCCAGGCCGGTGAGCTGGCCATCCGGCCCGACCGGTTCGACGCCTACGGACCCGGGGAGGACCCGGCCGGGCTCTCACGCAAGGAGTACGAGCTGCTGCACCATCTGGCGGCGGCCGACGGTCGCGTGCTCGAGCGCGAGGACATATATCAGCGCGTCTGGGGCTACACGATGGTCCGCGGCGATCGCTCGGTGGACGTGTTCGTGCGCAAGCTGCGTCAGAAGCTCGAGCGCATCTCACCGCAGTGGCGCTACGTGCACACCCATTTCGGCGTGGGCTACCGGTTCGCCGCCGAACGGGCCGACCGGGAACCCGCGGCCGCGCCCGTGTCGCCGGCGCCGCTTGCGGCGTCGTCGGCGCCGTCGCCGTCGTCGGCGGACGATTGCTTGCCTGCGGGCCGACCGGAACAACCGGCGCCGGAGAACCACTCGCTCGTCACACTGCGATAACACGATCGGTGCGCGTGACCGTCATCTTCCCGGGCTCGTGAAGCGCCCCCGTCGCATCCTGCCGTTGTCGGCGCTGGTTCTGCTGCTCTGTGCGGCGGCGGTGGCCTTGGCCGCGACGAGCGGAGGAGGCTCCGGGCGTATCGGTCCGAGCCTCCGGATCACCGGCAATGGACGGCTGCTGAATCCCCAGGGGAAGCTGGTCTCGCTCGGGCACTTTCCCACCGGAGGGGCTCTGACGCCGGACGGACGGTTCCTCTGGACTGTCTCCACCGGCCGCGCCCTCAACGACATCAGGATCGTCTCGGCGACGGGCAAGCAGCCGCGGGTGATCCAGATCCTCGCGCTCCCCGGCGCCTCGGGCGGGATCGCGATCGATCACGCGCAACCGCTGGTCTACGTCTCCGGCGTTGCGGACTCGTCCAACAGCGATGAGCGTCGGCTCGGCCTGCCAGGGCGGGGCGGTGACGTGATCCACGTGTTCCGTTACAACGTGCGCACGGGTCGCGCGACCGAACTCGCGCCGATCGCGGTGCCGCCGCCCGCTTCCGCGCCCGTGCCTGAGAACTTTCCCCCCAAGACGTCGGGAAAGTTGGCCTGGCCTGACCGGTTGGCGATCTCGCCCAATGGCCGCACGCTGCTCGTGCCGCTCAACCTGGCCGATGCGGCGGCGATCGTCGACACCCAGACGCACGCGGTCAGGTACGTGCCGACCGGCCACTTCCCCTACGGCGCGGCGATCCTGCCTGACAATCAGACCGGCCTGGTCTCCAACGAGGGCCCGGGGACCGTCTCGGTGATCTCGCTGGCCGGCGCGACCAAGCGCAAGGACATCCAGGTGGCGGCAAACCTGTCCCATCCCGAGGCGATCGCGCTCGATCCCAAGGCGCCGCGCGCCTACGTGGCCATTGCCAACGAGGACCAGGTCGCGGTCCTCAACACCGCGACGATGAGCCTGGAGAGGGTGCTGTCGGTCCAGCGCCCGCAGGGCGGCGGTGAGTCTCCGGTGGCGCTGACCGTGACGCCGGACGGACGCAGGCTCGTCGTGGCTGAGGCCGGCGCGGACGAGCTGGCGGTGTTCGCGCTGCCCTCGGGCGCGCTGATCGGGCGGATTCCCACTGCCGCGTATCCAGCGGACGTGCAGGTGGGCGCGCGCAGCCTGATGTGGATCGCCGCCAAGGGGTTCGGCGCCGGTCCCAACCCGAACGGCCCGAATCCGATCAGCACCAGTGATAACAACCTGCTCCAGCATCCCGGGACCGCGGTGCTCAGCTCCGGACGCGCTGGGGTGATGGCGTTTCCGTCGGACCGGCGCATTTTGGCGATGACACTGAGCGCCAACCGTCAGTTGGTGCCGATCAATCAGACCGCGGCGCCGCCGGGAACTCCGCTGCGCCCGGGCGGCCCGATCAAGCACGTGTTCTACATCGTCCGGGAGAACCGGACCTACGACCAGGTGCTGGGCGATGACCCGCGGGGAGACGGTGATCCAGAGCTGACCCTGTTCGGCAAGCGGATCACGCCGAACTTTCACGCGCTGGTCCAGCGCTTCCCGTTGCTGGACCACGTCTACGCGAATTCCGAAGCGTCGATCGACGGCCACTTCTGGACCAGCGCGGGCGCGGTCTCGGACTATGTGCACAAGAACTGGGAGCAGAATTACGCCGGTCGGGGCCGGCCGTATGACTTCGGCGTGTTCTCCATCACCTGGCCAGGCACCGGGTTCCTGTTCGACCGCGCCCAGAAGCAGGGGATCTCCTACTACAACTTCGGCGAGGCGATCGCGGGAACCGTGCCGCTCACCGGGCTCGACAAGGACAACACTGCGGCCCAGACCGCGCTCGTGGCCCAGAAGTTCGCCAACTCCGACATCGGGGTTGCACCGCTGGGGTACCTGACCCAGTGCTATCCCAACGACGCGTCAATCGGCGTGGACGCAATCAGCGGCGCCCTGCACGTCCGCCGGGAGACCTACGATTCAACGCTGCCTGCCGGCGCCCCACCTCAGTCGGAGTCACGCTTCTCATGCTTCCAGGCCCGGTTTCGCCAGTGGCTGGCGACCAACTCGGTGCCCGCGTTCAACTACATGGTCCTGCCGAGTGATCACACCGACGGCGTCACGCCTGGTGACCGCTCGCCCCGCGCAATGGTGGCCGAGAACGACGCCGGACTCGCCCAGATCGTCTCCGAGATCTCCCACTCGAGCATCTGGCGCTCGTCGGCCATCTTCGTCGTCGAGGACGACTCACAGGACGGCGCCGATCACGTCGACGCGCACCGCATGCCGGCCGCGGTGATCAGCCCGTACGCAAAGCAGGGCGCGGTGATCCACACCCGCTACGACATGCTCTCGGTGATTCGCTCGATGGAGCTGATCCTCGGCATGCGGCCGCTGTCGCTGGCCGACGCCACCGCGACCCCGATGTACGACGCGTTCACGTCGACCCCGGCCAATGCCGCACCGTTCTCACAGATCCCGCCGAGCTATCCGCTGCTGGAGCGCAACGCGAACACGGCCGCGAACCGCGCGATGACTCGGGGCTACGACTTCCACACCCCGGACCAGGTGCCCCAGGATGTGTTCGACCGGATTCTCTGGCGTGCGGCACACGGTGCGCGGTCGGTGCCGCCGCCGCCGGGGCCGAATGCGGTGGGTGGGCAATGAGGCGTGCGCTGCTGGCCACGTTGGCGCTGGCGCTGGCGCTGTTGCTGTGCGGCAGCTCGGCCTCGTCGGCGCGCGCTGCGGCCGGGCAGCCGCCGATCAAGCACGTGTTCATCATCATGCTTGAGAACAAAGGTTTCGACGAGACGTTTGGCGCCTACAGCGCCGCCCCGTATCTGTCACAGACGCTGCCCGACATGGGCGCCCTGGTGCCGAACTACTACGGCGTCACCCACGTCAGCCTGGGCAACTACATCGCGCTGGTCAGTGGTCAGGGATCCAATCCGCTGACCCAGACCGACTGCCAGCTGTTCCTCAACCTGATCCCGGGAACGATCGGGCCCAGCGGCCAAGCCAGCGGGGTCGGATGCGTGTACCCGAGCGCAGTCCAAACGGTGGCCGACCAGCTCACACGGGCCGGCCTGAGCTGGAAGGGCTACATGGAGGACATGGGCGTGGCCTGCCGACACCCCGCGGTCGGGGCCCAGGACACGACCCAGGCTGCTCGTCGCGGCGACCAGTACGCGACCCGTCACAACCCGTTCGTGTACTTCCACTCGCTGCTTGATTCCGGGGCTTGTGGCCGCTACGACGTCCCGCTCACGAGTCTCCCGGGAGACCTGGCCTCGGCCGCGAGCACGCCGTCCTACTCGCTGATCACGCCGAACCTGTGCAACGACGGTCACGATGCGCCGTGTGTCGATGGTCGACCGGGGGGATTGGTTGGGGCCAACGCCTTCCTCTCAACGTGGGTTCCGCGGATCCTCGCCTCTCCGGCTTACCGCGACGGCGGCCTGTTGGCGGTCCTCTTCGACGAGGCCGACGGAGCCGACGCCAGCGCATGCTGCGCCGAGCCCCAGTTCCCCAACACGCTCAACAATGGTGGCCTGACGCCCGGCCCCGGCGGTGGTCGCACCGGCGCGGTGCTGCTCTCGCCCTACATCGATCCGGGCACGGTCGATCATTCCGCATACAACCACTTCGCGTTCCTACGCAGCGTCGAGGACCTGTTCGGGCTCGGCCACCTCGGGTTCGCGGCTGCCCCCGGGCTGAACAGCCTCGGCGCGGATGCGTTCACCTGTTATGCCCCGACGCCGTCGGCCCACCGCGGGCGGCTTCCGGCGGGCAGCGAGATCAAGCTCGCGGTGATCGGCCAGGGCACCGCCCCCCGGCCGATCGTGGAGCTCAAGCTCTGGCATGGCGGGCGGGTGTCGGTGGCGGCCGCTCCGGTGCGCCGTCCCGCCGCCAGGGGGCGCTCGCGGCACCGGCGCTCCAGCGCTCCCGTGCTTCGCACCGTCGGCCGCACGCGAACCCTCTCCGCGTGCCAGCTGCTGAAAGTCGGACTTCCTTACGCTCACGGCCGGGTTGTCGTCACGGCTCGCGCGTACGGAGGCACGGAGCGGCGTACCCTTTCGTTCTAGTGCTAATGCCCAAGACGGCTATCAACGTCCTGATCGTGTGCGCGCTGGCCGCGCTGGTCGTTCTGCTACCGGGCGGAGGAACCGGCGCGAACGTGGCCGTCTCGGCGATCTCGATCGTGTTCCTGGCCTCTTTCGCGTGGATCGCCATGCTCCAGTACCGCGAACACAGGGTCGCTCTGTACTCGCTCGGAGACGGCCGGCGGGCGATCCTCTACGCCGCCGTCGGGGTGGCCGTGCTGACCCTGACCGCCACCTCGCAGCTGTGGAACACGGCCGGGGGAAAGTTCGCCTGGTTCGCTCTCGTGGTCGGGGCAGCGTACGCGGGTGCCCGCGTGATCTGGTCGGCTCGACGCTACTGACGCGCGGGTGATGCGGCGAACCCGCGGCCGAGCAGCGGCCGCGAGCCGAGCACCGTCGATCGGCGCACCTACCGATGCAGCGGCAGGAGCTCGATCGGGAGGCCGTCACCCGGGAACGGCCCGGTTCCGAAGTCGAGAACGGGTTCATAGCCGCCCGGTATCCGCCACGAGTTGCGCAGCAGGAGCTGATGCATGGCGGCCTTGACCTCCATCGACCCGAAGTGCATGCCGATGCACTTGTGCACACCGCTGCCGAACGGAGTCCAGGCGTATTTGTGCGCGGCGTCTTCGCGGCGAGCGTCGCTGAAACGTTCGGGATCGAACGTGTCGGGGTTGCTCCACCACGGCTCCATCCGTTGAGTGGGGTAGATACCGAGCATCAACTTGGTGCCCGACGGGATGTAACAGCCGTCGATCTCGGTGTCCTTGATGGCTTGGCGAGCGAGCGTGCCCACGGGTGCGTTCATGCGCAGCGTCTCCTTGAACACGAGGTCCATCGAGGGCAGCGCGTCGAGGTCTTCGTAGCCGATCACGGCCTTTCCCAGGGCCTGAGATTCTGCGCGGAGTCGATCCTGCCATTCGGGATGCCGGGCCAGGTAGTAGCCCATCATCGTCAGCGTGATCGTGCTCGTGTCGTGGGCGGCCATCATCGTGAAGATCATGTGGTTGACGACGTCCTCGTCGCCGAAGCGCTCACCGTCCTCTGTCTCCGCAAGGCATAGGACGCTGAACAGATCGTCGTCGCGGCTGGCCCGCTTGACCGCCAGCTGCGTGCGGAAGTACTGCGCGAGCAGGCGCCGGCTCTCAAGGCCGCGATGCCATTTACCGCCGGGTACGTCGGCGCGGATGATCGCCTGTCCGCCGAGCACGACGTCAATGAAGGCTGCGTTCAGGCGATCCGCCTCCGGGCTGACGGCGGCTCCGACGAACACCTCGGTGGCGACGTCGAGGGTCAATTGCTTGGCCGCGCGATAGAGCTGAAAGCCGTCGCCTGTCCGCCAGCGAGCGATCCCCCGCTCGATCGCCGGGTTCATCTTCCCCAGGTATCCCACCAACCGCTCGTGCTTGAACGCCTGCTGCATGATCCGTCGATGGTGGCGGTGCTCCTCGAAGTCCATCAGCATCACGCCACGGTCGAAGAACGCCCCGATCAGCGGATCCCACCCGAGCTTGCTGGAGAACGCGCGATCGCGATTTGTCAGCACCGTCTCCAGGCCGTCGGGTCCGAGCACCTGGACCCATCGTCCACCCAGCGCGTTCAGCCAGAACACCGTTCCCAACCGCTGGTGATAGTCGCGCGCGTGACGAAGGCCATCGTGGAGGAACTCGAGCGTGTGGCCGACGACGGGCAGGCCGGGGTCGCCCATGACCGGCCGGAGCCCACTGCCCGGGGGAGGCGACGCCAGGGGCCGCGCACTCACAGTGGGAACGTGCTCGATCAGCGATGCGGCAACGCCGCGCGCCTTCAGCTTGACCGGTGTGCTCATCGATCCTTCTCCTCAGACCAGCTGACCGGGAATGGAAAACCTACCGTACCGTCACCGGCGCGCTGTGGGTCTCAAGGCGCGCAGGGTGACCGGCGTTCAAGGCGAGGGTCTCCACCGGCTAGTGCTGCGTGACGGGAAAACCGTCCCGGCGCTCGTCGCGGACACGCGGGACGTGGTCGACCTCCGGAGATCCGGTGGTCGATTAACGTGACAAACCGCCGAGCATGATGAGAGGTTGGCGCTTAACTCGGCCTCAGGCCGACCAATCGACCACGATCCGCCCCAGACCGGGATTGTGCTGCTTTTGTCGGGGTGCGTGGCGGGGCCGGGCGCGTGCGGCTGCGGCCGGGACTGGGAGCGCGACTGGGAGCGCGACTGCGGCCGCAGCCGCGGCCGCGGCCGCGGCTTGGGACTGCGGCTGCGACGGCGGCGGCTAGGACTGCGACTGCGGCTTAGACCGCGGCGCCGACGCGCACGGCAGCCAGCTCGACCGGAATTCCGTTCAGCACCGCGTTGCCGGACACCGCATCGACCAGTCGCTCGTCGGCCAGCACATTGCTGTTCGTCCCGGCGTGGGCGGACGCGACGCGCTGCGCGGTGCCGGGAACGTCGTGGCCCCAGCCGTGCGGGAGACTGACCACGCCCGGCATCACCGAGTCGGTGACCTCAACCGGCACGACGATCCGTCCGGTCCTTGAGCTCAGCTCCGCCTCGTCGCCGTCGGCCAGCCCGCGGGCCAGCGCGTCGTCCGGATGGACCTGCAGCGTGCAGCGCGGCTTGCCCTTCACCAGCACCGGCAGGTTGTGCATCCACGAGTTGTTCGAGCGCAGTTGACGGCGCCCGACGAGCACCAGCTCGCCGTCCACCGCCGGCGTCTGCAGTGAGGCGAGCAGGCGATCGACGTCGGCGACGATCGGCTGGGGAGCGAGCTCAATCTTCCCGCTTGGCGTTCGCAGCACCTCCGGGAGCCGTGGCTCGAGCGCTCCCAGGTCGATGCCGTGGGGTGCGGCCTCGAGGGCAGCCAGCGAGAGTTCGAAGCCGTCCTCGCGCGCGCCGAACCCATCGCCATAGGGGCCGGTGCGGAGCATCGCGTCAAGCAGGCGCTCGGGACCGACGCGGGGCTCGAGCTCGGCCAGCAGTTCTTCGACGTCGCGTCCGGCCACCACCGACTCCGGAGTCCCCACCTCCCGCTGCAGCACCGCCCGCGCCACCTGGTCGTCCATCGCCGCCACGTCCGCATCGGGCCCCAGTCCGGCGGCCACCCCGGCCAGCCTGAGCAGCGTTACCCACTCGTCGCGGATCTCCGGATCGGGATCCAGGACCGGGGGCGAGTAATGCGCCACGTTGCGGACCGCGAACTGGTAGAGCGCCAGGTCGTAGTGGGAGCGGCGCAGGGGAGAGGGGCCGGGCAGGATCACATCGGCGTGGCGGGTCGTCTCGTTGACGTAGACGTCGATGCTGAGCATGAACTCCAGCTCGGCCAGCGCCTCAGCGAGCCGGCCGCTGTTCGGAGTCGAGACGATCGGGTTGCCACTGACCGTGATCAGCCCTCGGATCTGACCCTCGCCCGGAGTGTCGATCTCCTCGGCCAGACAGGCCACCGGCAGCTCGCCGAACACCTCGGCCAGACCGCGCACGCGGGTCCGCCAGCGGCCGAAGCGGACTCCCCGGCCCCGGCCAGGGGTGCCGACGGCGTTGCTATGGCCGGCCGCGGCCTTGGGGAACATTGCGCCGCCTTCCCGGTCGAGATTGCCCGACAGGAGGTTCAAAACGTCGACCAGCCAGCTGGCCAGGGTTCCGAACTCCTGCGTGCAGGTGCCGATCCGGCCGTAAACCGCGGCCCTCCGGGCGCCCGCCAGCTCCCGGGCCAGCCGGCGGATCGTGTCCGCGTCAATCCCGCAGATGGGTGCGACGGCCTCTGGGGTGAAGTCCTCGGCCAGCGCCCGGACCTCGTCGATCCCGTTGGTCAACGCCTCGATCTCGGCGCCCGGTGAGGCGATCCCCTCCGAGAACAGCACGTGGACCATGGCGAGCATCAGCTGCGCGTCGGTTCCCGGGCGGATGAAGTGGTGCTCGTCGGCCTCCTCGGCCGTGCGGCTGCGCCGGGGGTCGAGCACGACGATCTTGCCCCCGCGCGCCCGGATCGCCCGCAGCCGGCCGCGCATGTCCGGAGCGGTCATCAGGCTGCCGTTGGAGGCCAGCGGGTTGGCCCCGAGGATCATCAGGTGATCGGTGCGGTCGACGTCCGGAACCGGCACGCTGGTCGCGGTGCCGAACATCAAGCCGCTGGCCAGCTGCTTGGGAAACTGGTCGACCGTGCTGGCCGAGAACACGTTGCGAGATCCCAGCGCCCGCAGCAGCACCTTGCCGTAGAGCAGGTTGTCGAGCAGATGGGCGTTCGGGTTGCCCAGGTACACGCCGATGGCGTTGCGATCGCCGTCCAGCAACGGCGGTAGCCGCTCCGCGATCAGGGCGAAGGCCTCGTCCCAGCTGGCGGTGGCGAAACTCCCGTCCGGCTGGCGGATCAGCGGCGTGCGCACGCGATCGGGATCGGCGTGCAGCTCCTTTAGGGCAAAGCCCTTGGGACAGATGAAGCCGTGGCTGAAGACATCTTCGCTGTCGCCGCGGACCGAGACGACTTCCTCCTCGTCGAGCGTCAGCTCAAGCCCGCAGGTCGCCTCGCACAAGGGGCAGGTGCGGAGTGCGCTGCGGTAGCCATTGGCGCTGACGGACATCTCGCCGACGGAAGGTTACTGTTCGCCAACGATGGTTCGCGACCCATGAACAACGACCGCAGGGAGCTGGTCGCCGACTGGTTGATCATCCTGGGTGCGGCTGGGCTGTTCGGATCGCTGTTCTTGGCCTGGAGTCACCAGTTCTCGGCGGCGTTTCTGGCCCGGTGGGGCTCCTCGGACCAGCTCCACGGGGTTCCGCACGACCCGACGGCGTGGCAGGTGTACTCGAGTGCCGACGTTCTGTTGGCGCTGCTCGCCGCCGCGCTCGTGGGCGTGGCCCTCAAGGGCGGGCGCCGCGTCCGGGCCGGGGCGGGCGTGGCGGCGGCGATTGCGCTCGCCTTCACCATTGGCGCGCTCTCGGCACCGCCGACCAACGGCGCCAACATCTTCGATCCGTCGCTGAGCGTTCCGAACTACGTGCCCAATGCCCCGACGTCGGGTATTGGAGCGACGGTGGCGGTCGCCGCGATCGCCGTGGCGCTGCTCGGCCTGTTGTTGTCGTTCACCGCAGACTGAGCCGCTAACCGACCTATCCTGGCTAGAGATGTCCGTCGTCTCAGCTGACCGCCGCCGCGAGCTCCCGGATGCCCCGGGCGTGTACCTGTTCCGCAACGACCGCGGCAAGGTGATCTACGTGGGCAAGGCGAT
This sequence comes from uncultured Solirubrobacterales bacterium, assembly GCA_963757165.1. Classification (GTDB taxonomy): domain Bacteria; phylum Actinomycetota; class Thermoleophilia; order Solirubrobacterales; family Solirubrobacteraceae; genus Palsa-465. Next base: position 217,314 of record CAVWQO010000005.1, on the reverse strand, counting down.
CTCGATCCGCAAGCGCGTGGCCTCGCACTTCACCAACCCCAGCACCCGGGCCGGGAGCGACCTGGTGCCGATGATCGACCAGATCGAGGCGCTGGTCGTCCACACCGAGGCCGAGGCGCTGCTGGCCGAGCAGAACTTCATCAAGCAGTACAAGCCGCGCTTCAACATCCGGCTGCGGGACGACAAGTCGTATCCGTACATCGCGATTTCGCTCGATGAGGACTTTCCACGGGTGTACTTCACGCGCGAGCGCCACCGGCGTGACCGGGCCTACTTCGGGCCCTTCAGCAACGCCAAGCGGGTGCGCTCGACGCTTGACGTGCTGGGCAAGGTGTTCATGTTCCGCTCCTGCGAAGGCCCGGAGCCCGGCCGCCACAGCGGATCGCCATGCCTTGACTACTTCATCAAGCGCTGCGAGGCGCCGTGCGTCGGCTACGTCAGCCGCGAGGCATACCGGGCCGGGATCGACGGGGTGATCGCGTTCCTGTCCGGGCGCTACAAGGAGATCGAGCAGCGGCTCGAGTACGAGATGCGCCTGGCGGCCGCCGAGCAGCGCTTCGAGGACGCGGCGCGGGAGCGCAACCGCCTGCGGGCCGTGCGCTCGCTGCTCGAGCGCCAACGCGTCGCCACCGAGGGCGGGGGCACGCTGGATGCGATCGCCGTTGCCGTCGGCGAAGGTGAGGCCAATGCCCAGGTCTTCCAGGTCCGCGACGGAGTCCTCTCGGACCGGCAGAGCTTCTACCTCGACAACGCTGCCGATGGCACGGTGGCCGATGTCGCCGAGGCGTTCATCCTGCAGTACTACGGCAGCGCGATGATGATCCCGCCCCTGCTCGTGGTTCAGCGGGACGTGGGTTCGGCGCCGGCGCTGGCCGAGGCGTTGAGCGAGCGGCGCGGCGGGCCGGTGGAGATCCGCGCCGCCGAGCGAGGCGGCAAGCGCCGGATCCTGGATCTCGCCGAGCGCAACGCCAGGCTTGCCTTGGACCAGGAAAAGCTGCGCTCGGAGCGCCGCCGCCAGCAGCGCGTCGAGGCCCTTGACGGGCTGCAGCATGCTCTCGGGCTCGACACCATCCCGCTGCGCATCGAGTGCTTTGACATCTCCACGCTGATGGGAACCAACACGGTCGCTTCGATGGTGGTCTTCGAGGGCGGAGCGCCGAAGAAGTCCGACTATCGCCGCTTCCGGGTGTTCACGACCGGAGACGGCGAGCAAGCGACGAGCAATGGTGGCCCGGACGACTTCGCCTCGATGGAGGAGGTGCTGGAGCGGCGCATGCGGCGCTGGGAGCGCCAGCGCGAGGTCTCGCCGCACGACAAGGAGTACGACGCGAGCTTCGCCGCCCTGCCAAACCTGGTGGTGATCGACGGGGGCAAAGGGCAGCTGGCCGCGGGACTGCGGGCGCTCAAGCGCTTCCGGGACCGCGGCGTGGTCGTGATCTCATTGGCCAAGCGGATCGAAGAGGTGTTCATTCCCGGCCGGGCGGCACCGTTGCAGCTCGCGCACGACACACCCGAGCTCCAGCTGCTCCAGCGGGTGCGTGACGAGGCGCACCGCTTTGCCATCACCCACCACCGGATCCGGCGTGACCGCGCGATGACCGCCTCGATCCTGGACGAGTTACCGGGCGTCGGCCCCGCGCGCAAGCGCGCGCTGCTGCAGCACTTCGGCTCGCCCGACGCGATCGTCGCCGCGAGCAGCGAAGAGCTGGAGGCGGTACCGGGGATCTCGGGAAAGCTCGCGCGGGACCTTCATCGGGAGCTGCACCGGACTGGGGTGTAGGCGACCGGGCGCTCGTCCGGCCGACTCGGCCCGGTGAGGCTCACCGCCCGCGATCCTGCCCCGAGCGCCCGGAAACGACCAAAGTGCGACAACGCCGGCCGCGGTCTCCGGCGCGGTGCGCGGTTTGGTCGAATAGCGACCAAAGCGCCACAGCCCTCACCCGGGGCGGCGACGGTTGTCGCGGTTTGGTCGCGGCGGGCGGCCCGACACGACCCCGAAACGGCCGCCGAGCTTACGATCGAGAAGCTTCGCCCCGGACGCGCAGGTCCGATTGGCGCGCCAGGGCTCCGATTGACGCGGACGGCCCGAGGGCTCCGATTGGCGCGCCACAGCTCCGATTGACGCGGACCGCCCGATTGGCGCGCTATGGCTCCGCGTAGGGCCTCAGAAGGTCAGCAGCATCGCGCTGCCGGGGGCGACCTGCACCGAGTACAACCCGAGGTTGGGGGCGATCGTCGCGCCGCTGGGGGATCCGGGGAGAACGCCGGTGTCGGTGCGGGGGCCGAAGCTCTGGCCGGCCAGGGTGACGCCGGCGGTGGCGTCGAGGCTCGGCGCGCGCAGCTCCACGGCGGAGGCGTTGGGCTGAGAGCCGGGGATCGAGAGCTGCACCTGCATCGGGGTGTCGGCCTGCTTGTTGATCAGCACGACCCGAGTGTGACCATCCGTGCCACGCGTGGCCCAGACCTTCAAAGGGCCGCCGGGTGCATCGACCGGCAGCATCCGTGCCCCCGGGGGAAACGCCTGCGCGAAGAGCAGGGCCCCGTAATAGGACGGGTGCACGAAGGCGTGCCAGCCCCCCGCATCGTGGCTGAAGGTGAACGGCTCATAGGCCGCGCCCGGCAGAGTGTGGAGATTGACGCCGTCAACCCCGACCGCGGCCATGTTGAACAGGGTGTCAACCAGCCAGAGGGCCGAGGAGAAGGTGTCGCTGACCCCGCGGCGACCGGTGCACGAGGCGGAGTTCAGCTCATCGAGCCGAAACGGCAGGCCGTGGTTGTGGGCCACCTGGACGTAGGGCGCGACTCCCGCCGCCAGCCCAGCCGAGGAATAGTCGGCGAGTAGGTTGGCGACGGAGGCGAACGAAGGGTCGGCGGGGTTGTTGACGCAACCGCGCAGCGGATAGCGGTGGAAGGTGACCACCGAAACCTGGCGCTGAGTGGAGAGGAAGTGGTCCAGCCCGCTCATCCAGTTGAGACTTGACAGCGTCGGTCCGGCCAGGGGCGCCTGCGGCATCGCGGCACGCCAGCGGGCGAACTCCCGACTCAACGAGCTGAGGCTGTAGCCCTGCGGCCGTGAGAACACGACGCGGCCCAACCGGTCCCGGAACCACGCGAACACGTTGTAAAGGTCGGGCTCGTTACCGATCTCCAACGCCTGGATGTACTGCCGTCCGATCCCCTGCAGCAGTGCCCGCGCCTCCGCGGCCGCCAGCGCCGGGCGGTTGGAGGCGAGGTTGACTCCCATGATCAGCTTCGCGCCGAGGGTGGCGGCCAGCGCGCGGGTCGTCCGCAGCCACCCCTTGGTCAGGCCGTAGCTGACACCGGCGGGCGGGATCACCCCGCGCATCGGCCACCACGTGACGTCGGTGCTGTCGCCGCCGATGCGCAGGACCGGAGCCTGGCCGGCAGCCATCCCACGCAGCAACGCGACCAGCACCGGGTTCACGGCCTCCGGGTCGCGACCGGTGTAGACGTGCATCGCCCGGTATTCGAACGAGGCTCCGACAAAGCCGGGCGCCATCGCCTGGCCGATCGGCGTACCTCCGACCTGGGCCGAGATCGCCGGCACGTCGGCGCGGGCGCCGGCGGGTGCCAGCGCCGCGATCGCCACCCCACAGGCCAGGACCACACCGAGCACGACGGCCGACGCCGCGAGGTCTCGAATACGCCCTCGGCGGCGGTGCACGAGGCGCATGGTGGCACAGGCACAGGGGCGTTGGGTCGCCCGTCCGCCAAAGTCGTCAAGCTTCCAAGGGTGGAAGCCTCGTCGACGACCTCGTCCGAGAGCGTGGGTCCGATGCCCGTGGAGGGCGTCGCGGTGCCGGAGGAGGGCGAATCTGCGCTGACGGACCTGGTGATCATCACCGGGTTCTCCGGCGCGGGGAAGTCCACGGCGATGGCAGCGTTCGAGGACGAGGGCTACTTCTGTGTGGACAACCTGCCCTCGGAGATGATCCGGACGCTGATCGAGCTGTTCATGCACAGCGGCTCGAAGGTCGCCCGGGCGGCGGTCGTCTCCGACGTTCGCGGGGGCAGCTACTTCGAAGGCCTGGCGGCAATGCTCGACGATCTGCGCGCGATCGGCGTCAAGCACCGGGTGCTGTTCCTCGAGGCCGAGGAGGAGACGCTGCAGACTCGCTACAAGGAGACGCGGCGCCGGCATCCCCTGGCCCCGTCGGGCAGCGTGAGCGACGGGATCGCGCGGGAGCGCAAGGCGCTCGCGCCCCTGCGGGAGCGCGCGGACGTGGTGATCGACACCACGGGACTGACCGCGGCGATGCTCCGGCGCAAACTCGCCGATGAACTGCTGCCCACTCGCAACCCGGGGCGGCTGGCCATCACGTTCGAGAGCTTCGGCTTCAAGTACGGCCCGATTCGCGATCCCGACCTGATGCTCGACGTGCGCTTTCTCCCCAACCCGCACTACGAGCCGGCGCTGCGTCCGCTGACCGGCAGGGACCCGAGCGTGGTCGAGTTCATCAACCGAGACGGCGAGCTCGACGCCTTCTACGACCATCTCCACTCGCTGCTCGACTACCTGCTGCCGCAGTACCTCGGCGAGGGCAAGGCGCACCTGGTGCTGGCGATCGGGTGCACCGGGGGCCGCCATCGCTCGGTCGCGATCGTCGAGCACCTGGCCGAGCGCTACGAGCCGGCCAGCGAGTATCTCGTCGAAGTGGCCCACCGAGACGTCAGCCGCCCCGGGTAGCGTCCCCCGCGATGATCGATCACATCGGCTTCGAGGTCGGCGACCTGCAGCGCTCCGCCCGCTTCTACGACGCGGTGTTCTTTGCCCTCGGCGGGCGCCGGATGATCGACTCCGAGCACGCGGTGGCCTACGGGATCAACGATCCCGTGCTGTGGATCGTCGTGCGCGGGCGCCCGCCGGGTCCCGGTTACGGGCACGTCGCACTACACGCCAGCGGCAAGGCCGCGGTTGACGCCGCGCACCGGGCCGGATTGGCCAACGGGGGCACCGATGACGGAGCTCCGGGGCAGCGACCGCAGTACGGACGCCGGTATTACGCGGGCTACCTCCAGGACCCGGATGGTCTCCGCGTCGAGGTCGTATCTCGGAGATAAAGGGTAGATTGTGGGACGCCGCCGGCGTCGTCCCGCAGACGGTGGCCCCGCCGGATGCGGTGGTGGCATTCCTCGCTCTTCTGCCTCACATCGGACCTCAGGAGGATCACGCGCATGTCGGTACGGGTCGCAGTCAACGGCTTTGGACGGATTGGCCGCAACGTGTTCCGCGCCGCATACGAGCGTGGGGCGGACGTCGAATGGGTGGGGATCAACGACCTCGTCGATCCGGAGACGGTCGCCTACCTGCTCCGCTACGACTCTAATTACGGCCGCTTTCCCGGTCAGGTCGAGGCGACCGACACGGGCCTGAACATCGATGGCAAGGACATTCGCGTGCTGGCCGAACGTGACCCCGGTGCGCTCCCGTGGGGTGAGCTCGGCGCCGACGTGGTGATCGAATCGACCGGTCTGTTCACCGACCGGGAGAACGCGGCCAAGCATCTGGACGCCGGCGCCAAGAAGGTTGTGATCTCGGCCCCGGCCACCAACCCGGACGTGACCGTCGTGCTGGGGGTCAACTTCGACAGCGCCTACGACCGCGAGCAGCATCAGGTCATCTCGAATGCCTCGTGCACCACGAACTGCCTTGCCCCGGTCGCCCACGTGCTGCAGGAGACGATCGGGATCAAGCATGGCCTGATGACCACGATCCACGCCTACACCGCCGACCAGCGCCTGCAGGACATGCCCCACAAGGATCTGCGACGCGCCCGCGCTGCGGCGATCAACCTGATCCCCGCCTCGAGCGGTGCCGCCAAGGCCATCGGCCTGGTGATCCCGGAGCTCAACGGGAAGTTGAACGGGTTTGCGGTCCGGGCCCCCGTGCCCACCGGCAGCGTGGTCGACCTCACCGTCGAAATGCAGCGCGAGACCACCGTGGAGGAGGTCAACGCAGCGCTGAAGGCCGCCGCTGACGAAGGCCCGCTGAAGGGCATCATGGAGTACACCGATGACCCGATCGTCTCCTCGGACATCGTCGGCAACCCCGCCTCCTCGATTGTCGATTCGCAGCTCACGGCCGTGATGCAGGGGACGATGGTCAAGGTCATCGCTTGGTACGACAACGAATGGGGATTCTCGAACCGCGTCGTAGATCTCGTGCAGCGGCTGCTGTGAAGACGCTCGGGGACCTGGGGGACCTGAGCGGCAAGCGGGTGCTGGTGAGAGTCGATTTCAACGTCCCGCTCGAGGACGGCAGCGTGGCCGACGACACGAGGATCCGCGCCGCACTGCCGACGATCAACGAGCTGCTGGGCGCGGGAAGCGCGGTCATCCTCGTCTCCCACCTCGGCCGCCCCAAGGACCGTGAGCCGGAGTTCTCGCTGCGGCCGGCCGCCGACCGCCTGGCCGAGCTGATCGACGCCGACGTCACGCTGGCTTCCGCGGTGGTCGGCACGGAAGTCCAGTCCTTTGCCGAGAACCTGACCCCGGGCAACGTCCTGGTACTGGAGAACGTGCGCTACGAGCCGGGGGAGACCAAGAACAATCCGGAGCTGGCGGCGGCCCTGGCCGAGCTGGCCGACGTCTACGTCAACGACGCTTTCGGCGCCGCCCATCGCGCGCACGCGTCGACCGCAGGGGTCGCCCAGCTCATCCCCAACCACGCCGCCGGGAGGCTGCTCGAGCGCGAGGTGTCCACGCTCACGCGCCTGCTCGAGTCCCCCGAGCGTCCGCTCGTGGCGGTCCTCGGCGGGGCCAAGGTCAGCGACAAGATCGCGGTGATCGAACGCTTCCGAGAGGTCGCCGACACGATTCTCATTGGTGGCGCGATGTGCTTCCCCTTCCTGGCCGCGCAGGGACACGATGTCGGCGACTCACTGTGCGCGCCCGAGGACGTGCAGCTGGCGCGGCAGACCCTGGACGCGGACCCAGAAGGCGGCGCGTCGCTGGAGCTGCCGCTGGATCTGGTCATCGCCGAGCGCTTCGCGGCCGACGCGCCGGCCAAGGCGCTCGACGGCGTCGAGGTCCCGGAGGGCTGGATGGGACTCGACATCGGACCGCGCACCGCCGAGGCCTACGCGAGAAAGATCGAAGCCGCCGGAACCGTGTTCTGGAATGGGCCGATGGGAGCCTTCGAACTCGAGCCGTTCTCGGCCGGCACCCGCGCGGTCGCGATGGCCGTGGCCGCCGCGCCCGGGGTCACCGTGGTCGGCGGCGGCGACTCCGCGTCCGCGCTGACCCAGTTCGGGCTGGCTGAGGCCGTCACCCATCTCTCCACGGGCGGCGGCGCCGCGCTCGAGTTGATCGAGGGCAAGCCGCTGCCCGGTGTGGAGGCGCTGGCATGAGCGAGCGCACCCCGTTCATCGCCGGCAATTGGAAGATGCACAAGACCGTGGCCCAAGCCGAGGAGTTCATTCAGGCCCTGCTACCTCGGGTCTCGACTGCCGACGGCGTCGACGTGGCGGTCTGCCCGGCGTTCTTGGCCCTTCAGGCGATGGTCGACTCGACGCGCGGCTCGCGCGTGCAGGTGTACGCGCAGACCATGCACTCGGCCCCCGAGGGGCCATTCACCGGCGAGGTCTCGCCGCCGATGCTGACCGAGGTCGGCGTCCACGGGGTGGTGCTCGGGCATTCCGAACGTCGCGAGCAGTTCGGAGAGACCGATCGGGCGCTCCAGCTGAAAGTCCCGGCGGCGCTGGAGGCGGGGCTGGTCCCGATCTTGTGCGTTGGGGAAACCGAGGAGGAGCGTGAGCGCGGCGACACCGAGCGCAAGCTCCGCCACCAGGTCCAGGAGGCGCTGGCCAAGGTCGAGGAGGCGCGCCTGGGCGACGTCGTGATCGCCTACGAGCCGATCTGGGCCATCGGTACTGGCCGGGTGGCCACGGCCGACCAAGCCCAGGAGGCCGTGGCATTCGTGCGCGCGCTGGTCGGCGACCGCAGCCGCCAGCAGTCCGAGCGCACCCGCGTGCTCTATGGGGGCAGCGTCAAGCCCGAGAACGCTCGGGAGCTGCTGACGCTGCCCGATGTCGATGGGGCGCTGGTCGGGGGCGCCAGCCTCGACGCCGAGTCGTTCGCGACGATCGTCGCCGCCGCACGCTGATGGGGCCGCAAGCCGGAGCGCGGAGCCTGCCGGCGCCGTCCGCGGCCCTGATCGTGCTGGACGGATGGGGACTCGCGCCCGACGGGCCGGGCAACGCCATCTCCCTGGCCAAGACCCCCGTGTTCGACGAGCTCTGGTCCTCCTACCCGCACACGCAGCTGACGGCATGGGGGAGGGCGGTGGGCCTGCCGGAAGGGCAGATGGGCAACTCCGAGGTCGGACACCTCAATCTCGGCGCCGGCGCGATCGTCATGCAGGACCTGACCCGAATCGACGCGGCGGTGCAGGACGGGGAGGTGGGCCGCAACGAGGTCCTGCGCGAGGCTTTCTCCGGCTCCGAGCGCGTCCACCTGATCGGCTTGGTCTCAGATGGCGGCGTCCACTCGTCGCTGGAGCATCTGCACGCGCTGATCGGGCTGGGGGCAGAGAGTGGCGTGGCGGACCTTGTGCTGCACGCCTTCACCGACGGGCGAGACACGCTCCCGACCGCAGGCGCCGAGTTCCTGGCGCAGGTGGAGTCGTGGATGGCCGAGGCCGGCGCCGGGCGGGTGGGCTCGGTTCTCGGGCGCTATTACGCGATGGACCGCGACAAGCGCTGGGAGCGGGTCCAGCTGGCCCATGACCTGCTGGTGCACGGCCGCGCCTCGGAGTCCGCTGCCTCGGCCGAGGAGGCGATCCGGGCCGCCTATGAGCGCGAGGAGACTGATGAGTTCATCAAGCCGGTGCGGGTGGGCGAGGAGGCGTGCATCCGCGCAGGCGACTCGGTGATCGCGTTCAACTTCCGGCCCGATCGGATGCGTGAGATCACCCAGGCGCTGGCCGACCCGTCGTTTGCTGAGATCGACCGGGGTGGCGCTGAGGCGGTGAAGCGCTACGCGACGATGACCGAGTACGAGGAGGGATGGCCGTACCCCGTCGCCTTCGCACCCGAGCACCCTTCGACGACGCTGTCGGTCGTGCTGGCTGAACAGGGCGCGCGTCAGGTGCACGTGGCCGAGACCGAGAAGTACCCGCACGTGACGTACTTCTTCAATGGCGGTGAGGAGACCCAGCTCGAGGGCGAGCGACGGGAGATGGTCCCATCACCGCGCGATGTGCCGACGTACGACTTCAAGCCCGAGATGAGCGCGCGTGAGGCCGCCGAAGCCTTCGTGGCGGCCTGGCGGTCTGACTCGCCGCGGTTCGGGATCATCAACTTCGCCAACGCGGACATGGTCGGGCACACGGGGGTGATCGAGGCCGCGGTGACGGCGATCGAGACTGTGGACGAATGCCTGGGCCAGGTTGTGGAGGCCGTTCACGCCTCCGGCGGGGTCTGCGTGGTGACCGCCGACCACGGTAACGCTGACCACATGCTGGAACCCGACGGCAGCCCGAACACGGCTCATTCGATGAATCCGGTTCCGCTGATCCTGACCGCGCCTGGACGGGGGCTGCGCGATGGGGGCGTGCTCGCCGATGTGGCGCCGACGGTGCTGCAGGTGCTGGGGATCGATCAGCCCGAGGCGATGACGGGCCGCTCGCTGCTCGAGCGCTAGCCCCCCGCCGCGCGGCCGGAACGGATCAGCCGGGCCGGGGGTCGGGGGGCGGCCCGGGCCGCCCCCCGGGAGCGCTCAGTGCGCCGCGGCCTTGACCACGAAGTAGGCCGGACGCTTGCTTCCGTTGGGCGCGATCAGGCCGGAGTCCCATCCCGCCGTGCTCACGCCCTGCCACTCGTAGTGATAGATCCGGCTGATGCGGTGAAAGCGGCGCGGCAGCGAGAACAGGAAGCCCTCATCACGGCCCGCGGCCGCGTCGGACTGATTGGGGTATTGCCAGTGGCCGCGTCGCTCGACGCCGCTGATCTCATCGAGCCAGACCGGGCCGGAGGTCAGGCCCAGCAGGGTTTGCAGCTGGCTGGTCTTGTGCGTGCGCACATCGTGGTAGTTGTGCAGGGCCCAGCCTGCGGGCTGGTAGCGCAGACCGGCGCGGTAGCTGCGCAGCCACGGTCCGAGTGCTGCGGCAGGCAGGAACACGTCGCCGGCCAGCACGACGCAGCCGTGGCACTGCTGGTGCAGCGCATTGAAGAACGAGGCGGCGAGGCGCGGGTTTCGGCTCAGGCTCCGGTAGGGCCAGTCGGGCTCGTTCCACGCGGTGTAGCGGCTCACGGCTGGGAAGCGGTGCAGGAACGCGCGTACGGCGTTGGTGTACTGCGCCACGGTGGGGACATAGTTGCCGTCGCCGCCGAAGGAGACCAGTGGGGTCACCCCGGCCGCTGCCGCGTCCTGTAGCCAGGTACTGGTCACCCTGAGCGCCCCGCGCTGCGAGCGCTTGATGGCGATGTCCCAGGGAACGAACGTTCTCGCTTCGTGGACATTCAGGGCGGCAAAGCTTGGATCCGAGAACATCGACGTCCCCGGATCGCCGACCCCGACGACGACGGCGCTCGCGGCGGACGGCATCACGGCGAAAGCCGCGAAGGCAAGAATGAGGACGGCGATGCTGCGGGGCGAACGGAAATCCATGTTCAGAATCAACCTCCGTAGGTCTTGGTCTCGGTGGGCTGCTCTCCTCCAGCCTGACCCGCTGACCCGCAGAGCGGTGCGGTCAAGGCACTCGGACAATCGCACGTCGACCGGCACGAGCCGACGGCGGGGTCCCAGTAGGGTCCGGGCGTGTTCGCGATTCGGACCCGCTGCCGTAGCACTTTAGCTCGGACGGGCACCCTCCAGCTGTCTCACGGCGAAGTGCAGACGCCGGCGTTCGTGCCATTAGCCACTAAGGGGGCGGTGCGGACACTGGAGCCCCGGGACGTACACGCGCTCGGCTACGAGATGGTGCTGGGTAACACCTTCCACCTGTTTCTCGCCCCCGGACACGAGCTGGTGGCCGGTCTCGGCGGCCTGCACGAGTTCATGCGCTGGCGCGGCCCGATCATCACCGACTCCGGCGGCTTCCAGGTCTTCTCGATGGGTCACGGCAACGTCGCCGACGAGATCAAGGGCCGGGGGCGTCCGCAGTATGAGGGCGCCATCCTCTCGATCGATGAGGACGGGGTGCGGTTTCGCTCCTACGTCGACGGGGGCGAGCGCTACATGGCCCCCGAGACCTCGATGGAGATCCAGGCGGCGCTGAATTCGGATATCGCGCTCGTGTTCGACGAGTGCACGCCCTTTCACGTCACCCGCGAGTACACCGCGCGCTCGACCGAGCGCACGCACCGCTGGCTGCAGCGCTGCCTGCGCTGGCACGCCGAGCATGGTCCGTCCGGCCAGATGGTCTACGGCATCGTCCAGGGCGGCGTAGAGCACGATCTCCGGGTCGAGTCAGCCGCCACGGTGGCCGCCAGCGCGTGCGATGGAATCGCCATCGGTGGCACGCTCGGGCGCGACAAGCCGCAGATGTACGAGGTCGTCTCCTGGTCCACCCAGGAACTCGAGCGCCTCGGGTCCCAGCGGCCCCGGCACCTGCTCGGGATCGGGGAGATCGATGACCTGATCAGGGGGGTGGAGCTCGGCATCGACACATTCGACTGCGCGATGCCGACCCGGCTGGGACGCCACGGTGTGGCGCTCGTTCCCGAGCCTGAGGCCCGCTGGCGGGTCGACCTGACCAAGTCCCGCTGGCGCGAGTCAGACGCGCCGATCATGGACGGCTGCGGATGCCCGACCTGTGGGGCCGGGCACTCACGGGCCTACCTGCACCACCTGCTGCGCGTCGGCGAGCTGACGGGCCTGCGGCTGATCACGCTGCACAACCTCAGCTTCATCGCCGAGCTCATGGGCGACCTGCGGCGAGGGATCGACGAGGCGAGGCTGCCCGAGGTAGCCGAGGCGCTGCGGGCGGGAGCGGCGCCCGGCGCCAGCCCTGGGGTTCATTGACGGCCCCGAGGGGTTCCTCGAGAGACCCCTACTTCGTGTTCTGATTGATCAGGCTCTGGACGCTCTTGACCGCGCTGGAGACGTCATTGCCGATGACCGTGCGGAGATGAACGACGGTGGACGAGGTGCTCGTGGCGAGGATCAGGGCCACCGCGACCGCCGCGGTCAGCAGCGCCGCGATGGCCACGAGCGCGACGAAGCGCCGGAACCCGTGCCGCTTGCGCTCGCGCGCGCGCGCTGGGGCGTCTGCTGGGCGGACCCGCTGGGGACGCGGCTCACGGGTGAACGGGGGAGTGGCCGGTGCAACGCGGGCCGTGCGCGCGGTGGGCGCCCGCGCCGTGGGCGCCCGCGCGGCCATGCGTGTCTCAGCCGTTGGCGGCTCGCGGTTGGGCAGCACGCGCGTGGCGGAACCGGTGCCCAGGTTGGTGGTGGCCTGGCCCGGCCCGGGTCCGATGCCGTGAGCCCCGTTGCGCATCGCCTCCGCCAGGATCATCGCATTGGCGGGCCGGGCCTCCTTGTCGAGGGCCAGCGCGCTCTCCACGGCGTTGGCCAACTCTGGCGGCACGTGGGGATTGAGCTCTTGCAGGGGAATCGGCGATTCGCGCTGTTGCTTGAGCGTGAGCTCGGAGAGCGACGTAGCCTCGTAGGGAAGCCGTCCCGAGAGCAGCTGGTAGGCCACGACTCCGAGTGAGTAGAGATCCGCGCGGGGGCCGGCTTCCTCGCCCCGTGCCTGCTCGGGGGCCAGATACGCCGCGGTGCCGAGCACCGAGCCGACCTGCGTGATGCTCGACTGGTCGGTCGCGCGAGCGATCCCGAAGTCGGCCAGCTTGACCACATCGGCATCGGAGACGAGCAGGTTTCCTGGCTTGACGTCGCGGTGCACGACTCCGTTGCGATGCGCATAGTCGAGTCCGCGGCAGGCCTGGGCGACGATCTCGACCCCCTGCTCGACGTCGAGGTGCCCGCGGTCACGGAGCAGTTCCGCGCACGAGTGACCGGGCACGTGCTCCATGACGATGAAGTGCTGGTGGTGACCCTCGTCGAAGCCGAAGTCGAACACCTGGACGATGTTCGGGTGCACGAGCCGGGCCGCGGAGAGTGCCTCACGCCGGAAGCGGGAGACGAACGTGGGGTCATCGGCCAGGTGCTCGGCCAGCAGCTTCAGCGCGACGTGGCGCTCCAGGCGTTTGTCGAAGGCGAGATGCACCGTCGACATGCCGCCGACACCCAGCCGGCCTTCGATTCGGTAGCGCCCGGCGATCGTCGTGGTGCCCGTCATTGTCCGTTGCCTCCGAGGCCGCCGCCGCCGTTCCCGCGGCCGTTTCCGCCACCGCCAAGGCCACCGCCCCCGCTGGGTGGGGTAGTCGACGTCGGTCCGGTGGCCGTCGAGCTGGTGGGCGGCGAGGAGGACGTCGGGGTGGAGGTAGTGGTCGTGGTCGTCGTGGTCGGCGCGGAAGTCGTCGTCGAGGTGCTCGAGGTCGTGGGGCTGGACGTCGTCGAGGAGGACGAGGTAGTGGTCTGCTGGCAGTTCTTGACGGCCAGCTGGGCGACCACGGTCGCGGCCTGCCGCAGGTTGGCCACGAGCTTGGGATTCACGCCCTGCCCGGAGAGGCCGTTGACCTGGTCGGTGAAGCCGCTGGCGGCGTTTGTCGCATTGGCGCACTGGCCCGCGCTCACGTCGTTGGTCACCTGATTGAGCTGAGCGTTGAGGCCGCTCGCCTGGTCGGATGAGAGCAGGCCGGAGCCGCCGCCACAGGCGACGAGGAAAGCCACGGCGAGCCCAAGGCTGCCGGCGAGGAGTGCGCGGAGCACGTAGCGCATCCGCGGCGTGACTTTAGAGACTTGCCTGATTGGGAGCAGGTTAGGTCGTCCACGGATATCAGCTACTGGCCGTAGCGCAGCCGCTCGGCCAGCGAATCCGGCAGGCGTGCAGCGCGGATCGCCGCAGCCGCGCCGGCGATGTCGTAATCGGTCCGGCGGTACACGGCCCGCCAGGCGGCGGAGTCGAGCTCCAGCCACGCCGCCCGGGGGTCGCCGTCACGCGGCTGGCCGACGCTGCCGGGATTCATCAGCCATTCCCCGCCGCCGAGCTCAAGCTCCACGTCGGCCTCCCGCGTCTCGCCCGTTGCGGTCTCGCCGGGCGAGCGCCGGAACGACAGAGCGACATGAGAATGGCCGACCAGGCAGACCCGGTGGGTTTGGACATCGAGGCACAGTTCCGCCTGCAGCGGCGAGAGCACGTACTCCCAGACCGGATCACGCGGACTGGCGTGGTAGAGGCCGACCACCTCGTCCAGGTTTTGGGGTTCGAGCGCCTCCAGGTAGGCGCGGGTCTCCTGCGAGATCGTCTCCTGGGTCCACCGAGCGGCCAGCGCGGCACCCTTGGAGAACTGCTCCAGCGGCAGGCTCCCGATGACTCCGAGGTCGTGATTGCCCGCCAGGCACACGGCCGCGTGGCGGCGGGCCAGCTCCACGCAGGCGTCCGGATCCGCCCCGTATCCGACGAGGTCCCCCAGGCACCACATCTCCTCGCACGACGAGGCCTCGATCGCATCCAGAACCGCTTCGAAGGCCTGGCGGTTGCCGTGGATATCTGAGACGACGGCGATCTTCACCTCTACAGTTTCCCGTGTGAGGCGCTCTTCACGCTCCGGGGTGCTCGGTCCGATCCTGATCACGCTCGGCGCGGCGGAGGTCGGAGCCAGACTGCTCGCGCCGCGCGGGACGCCGATCGAGCCCGTCCCGGTCGAACTGGGCTCGTACTTCAGCGAGCATGAAATCGAGCGCGGACGGGCGTTTGCGCGCCCGCAGATGGCTCTCGGGCTGGCCCGGAGCGCGATCGAAGCCGGCGCTCTGTCGCTGCTGGCGCGCCGTCAGCCCCCGGCGATCCAACGGATCTCCAGCCCTGCCCTGGGAGGCGCAGCCGCTGGCGCCGGCCTCTCGCTGGCCCTGACCCTGCCGGCGCTCCCCCTCGGCGTGGCGGCCCGCCGGCGGGCCATCGAGGTGGGCCTGGTGACCCAGTCCTGGCGCGGATGGGCTGCGGACATGATCAAGTCCGCAGCCCTGCAGAGCGCATTCTCGGCGTCGGCCGGAGCGGCAGTGACCTCGCTGACCCGGCGCTACCCACGGTCCTGGTGGGCACCCGCGGCCGCTGGTTCTGTCCTCTTCGGGACCGTGGTGGCGGCAGTCGCGCCGGTCGTCCTCGACCCGATCTTCAACCGCTTCACGCCGCTCCCCGCCGGTGAGACGCGCGCGGACGTGCTGGAGCTGGCCCGCGCCGCGGGCGTGAAAGTGGGCGAGGTCTATTCGGTTGACGCCAGCCGACGGACCACTGCGGCCAATGCCTACGTGACGGGCCTCGGGCCGACCAAGCGGGTGGTGCTGTTCGACACGCTGCTTGACCGCTACAGCCGTGATGAGGTCCGCGTCGTGGTCGCGCATGAGCTCGCGCACGTGCGCGGGCGAGATGTACCCCGGAGCGTCCTGTTCGCCGCGCTCGTGGCGCCGGCCAGCGCGCTCGCCGTGCAGCGGCTGAGTTGGCGCCTCTCGGCCCAGCGGGCCACGCCGGCTGCCCTCCCAGCCCTGGGGCTGGCCGTGGGAATCCTCTCGCTGCCCGTCGGTTTGATCGGCAATCGCCTCTCGCGGGCCCTTGAGCGCCGCGCCGACAGCTTCGCGCTGAAGCTGACCGGCGCGCCGGAGGCGTTCGTGTCCTTCGAGCGGACGATCGCGCTGCAGAACGTCGCCGACCTCGATCCCCCGCGCTGGGTCACCTCGCTGCTGTCGACGCACCCCTCAACCGCGGAACGCATCGGCATAGCCCTGGGCTACGCCAACCAAGCGGGCCGATAGGCCCGCCCTATTCGTTCTCTTCCTGGCCCGGACCGTCGAACTCGGGCAGGTTCTTGATCCCCTCACGGGTCTGCCACTTGGAGTAGTTGTCCTGCATCGCGTCGATCAGCTCGCGCATGAACTTCGGCGAGAGGTTCATGCGTGAGACCACGACTCCGGGAATCTCTTCCTCGTCGACCTCGTGATCGACGCGCGCGAACGTGATCGTGAACTCGTAATCGGAGTGGCTGACGTTGGCGAAGTTGGCGTAGTTGCCCGCCATGATCTCCGGCGAGAAATGAATGTTGATGTGGCGCTCTGGCGTGTTGGAATCTTCCATGTCTGCCTAGTGTCGCGGATCGCAGGTTCGATCGCACCGAGCCCACTCGAATGCGAGCGAATCGGCGGTTCCACGACACTAGTATCCCATTCGTGCGGATCGTCGTCGTTGCCGTGGGGAGACTGCGTCCGCCGTTCGCCGACGATGTCCAGCACTACCAGAAGCTGCTGGCTCGTCATGTTCGGCTCGAGCTGGCGGAAGTGCGAGAGGACGAGCAGATCGGCCGGCGAATTCCCGATCGGACGTTCGTGTCGCTGCTGCACCGCGAAGGCGAGCACTTCGACTCGCTGGGCTTCAGCCGCTGGCTGGAGGAGCGCCGCCGCAGTGGACGCGACCTGGGTTTCATCATCGGCGGCCCCTACGGGCTGGATCTCGATCACGTCGATCACCGCCTGTCGCTGGGCAATCTGACCCTGCCCCATCAGCTCGCGCGGGTGGTGCTGCTCGAGCAGCTCTACCGGGGCCACAAGATCCTCGCCGGGGAGCCGTATCACTACTGAGGCTTACGCCGCGAGCGCTGAGGCTACGCTCCCCGGGTGACGATGATCGATTCCCCGGCTGAGAACACGCACCCGTTACAGGAGCTCCGCGCTCAGGTTTGCGCCGCCGCCGCTGCGGTTCGTGGCGCCCATGGCGAGCTGCCCGTTCCGCCGCGCCTGGAGCGCTCCAGGCGCGAGGGCCAGGGCGACTATTCGACCAACGCGGCGATGCTGCTGGCCCCGGTGCTGGGGGCGGCCCCACGGGTGATTGCCGAGCGGTTGGCGGAGGACCTGGCGCGGCGGTTGGGCGAGGACTTGGAATGTGCTGAGGTCGCCGGGCCCGGGTTCCTCAACCTGACCCTCTCCGGCGGATGGCATCGCCGGGCGCTCGACTCGCTGCTGGCCGCGGACACGGAGTTCGGATCCGGCGGAGCCCAGCCGAGCGAGCGGATCCTGATCGAGTTCGTCTCGGCCAATCCGACGGGACCGCTGGTGGCGGCCAGCGGTCGCCACGCCGCCTACGGCGATGCCCTGGCGCGGATTCTCGCCTACCACGGTCACGAGGTCTCCCGCGAGTACTACTTCAACGACGCCGGCAACCAGATTCGGCTGCTGGGCGAGTCGGTGCGCGCGCGCGCGAGGGGGGAGGACGTCCCCGAGGGGGGCTACCAGGGCGACTACGTCCTGGAGCTGGCCCAGGAGATCCACGACGCCGCGGAGCGCGACCCCGATGTGCTCGCGGCCGAGGCAGTCGAGATCATGCTGGGGCGGATCAAGGCCACGCTCGTCCGCTACGGCGTCAGCTTCGACAGGTTCTTCAGCGAGCGGGCGCTCCATGAAGGATCACCGAGCGGGGTTGAGCGGGCGCTGGAGCTGCTCGAGCGGGAGGGGCACACCTATCGCTCCGACGGCGCGGTCTGGCTCCGCACGACGGTGTTTGGAGACGACAAGGACCGTGTGGTGATTCGCTCAAACGGCGAACCGACCTACCTGGCGGCGGACATCGCCTACCTGCAGGACAAGCGCGAGCGCGGGTTCCAGCGGCAGCTGATGCCGGTCGGGGCCGACCATCACGCCTATGCACGGGAGCTGAAGGCGGCGATGGCGGCCCTGGGCGGCGACCCCGACACCGTCGAGGTCCCGATTCTGCAGTTCGTGCACCTGGTCGAAGGCAGTGAGCGGGCCGCCTTCTCCAAGCGCAAGGGCTCCTTTGTCAAGCTCGACGACCTGCTCGACGAGATCGGCGTCGACGCGACGCGTTTCTTCATGCTCCAGCGCTCGCACGATCGCACGCTGGACCTCGACCTCGATCTGGCGCGCAGCCAGTCGGCGGAGAACCCCGTCTACTACGTCCAGTATGCGCATGCGCGGATCGCGTCGATGCTCGCCCGGCTGTCGTCGCGGAGGATCAAGGCGGCGGTGGCCGACCGCGACGGCTGGGGTGAGGCGCCATTGCACCCATCCGAGCGAAGGCTGATCAACAAGCTGGTGGCGCTGCCCGACGAGATCGCCGAGGCGGCGGAGCGCCGCGCCCCGCACCGGATCGCGGTGTACGCGCTGGAACTGGCGCAGGATTTCACCGCCTTCTATCGCGACTGCAAGGTGCTGGGGGTGACGCCGGAGCCGCTCGAGTCGTCCCGGATCGCGCTGTCGATCGCGGCACAGCGCACGATTGCGCTGTCGCTGGGGCTGCTCGGCGTCAGCGCGCCGGACTCGATGTAGCCGCGCTCACCGGGCCCTCGATGGCTCGGTTGAGTAACCGCCATAACCGAGCCAGATCGTGCGGCGTCGTCCCGGGGTCGTCTCGGGGTCGTCCCGGGGTCGTCTCGGGGGCGGCCCGGGGGCGGCGTCAGTCGTAGCGCGCCAGGTCTTCCTCGAGCCGGCGGGCGTCGGCCGCCCCGAGCTGCGGCCCGCTCACGCGGGGGGCCGCCGCCGCAGCCCGCGCGCGGCGTCGCCAGCGGGGGAGGGTGACGGCGAGGACCAGCAGCCCCAGCGCGACCAGCGCGGGGGGAAGGATGTAGACGGTCAGGTTGAAGCCGCTGGCAGGTGGGCGCCCGAGGACGGCCGTGCCGTACTGGAGGACCAGCGCCTGCTCGATCTGCTGCTTGGTCTGGCCCTGATTGACCAGGTTGCGGACGAAGTTTCGCTCCGCGAACGCCTGCGGCGACTGCGCCAGCGCGAGTGGCTCGCGGCAGGAAACGCACATCACCTCGTTCTCGATTTCGCTGAGCGAAGCCCGTGCCGTTATGGCCCCGGCCGGCGCAGCCAGCCAGATGGGCGCCACGATCAGGCCGAGGAGCGCAATGAGCGCGACGGCCCGGCGGGTCATCCTGCCTGCCCGAGCACGCGGGGAAGGGTCTGGGATACCCACTTCCCGTCCAGTTGGAAGCGGCGCAACGCGGCGACCCGTCCGCTGCGATCGATCACGAACGACTCCGGCACGCCCGTGGTTCCGAAGGAGCGAACAAAGCTCCCGCTGACGTCTCGCACGACCGGATAGTTGATGTGCTGCTGGCGCACGAACTGCTGCGAATCGGTCGAATTGTCGAGATAGGTCACGCCGAGGATCGTCCCGCCCCGCTTGATCAGCTCACGCTGCGCCTGCTCCAGCACCGGTGCCTCGGCCTTGCACGGACCGCACCACGAGGCGAACACGTTGACCAGGACCACCTTGCCGCGCAGGCTGAGCAGACTCGTGGTCCCTGGCGTGCCCAGGCGCGGCAGCGCCACCTGCGCGCTCGGCGCCACCGGACGATGGCCGTTCGCCACTGCGGAATCGATCGATGAGTCCGTGCCCTGGTGCGAGACGCCAAACGCCAGCAGGGCCAAAAGTGCCACCGCGGCGGCCGTGACCAATCCGGGAAGCAGGAAGCGGCGCATCGTCCATCAAGGGTAGTGGTGGCGTCCTCACGGGGTGACGGCGGGTCTCGCCCAGGACAGCGCCGGCGAGCGAGCCCTGGCGCCGTCACGAGGGACCCTCGGGCGCCTAGAATTGCCCCGGCGCGGATGTAGCTCAGCTGGTAGAGCGTCGGCTTCCCAAGCCGAAGGTCGCGGGTTCGAGCCCCGTCGTCCGCTTGCAGGGAAAGTCCGGCGAACGCCGGCTTTCTGCCTTCTCAGGTGCGACCTGCTGTCGCATCGGGCAACGATCGCGGGCAACGGAATGATCTTGGCGCGGTAACGCGTCCGCGTCGCAGGCGCAGTTCTGGTCGGTGATCGGGGTGTTGCCGGGTTAATGGTCTTGTTCGTGTGCTTGGTCTCAACCTGGCGGTCATCTGGCGCGGGTAATGACGCCAGGCATGGCGTCGCTACCCGCGCGGGTTCGCGTCGCGCCGGGACGCGGTGCGTGACAGCGTCCGAGACCACTTCCGGGGAGTGAGCCAGCGTGGCGACGCTGTTCGCGGCGGGCGAGCGGCACAACAAGCCGGTTCGACCTCTCTACTCGCGAGCGCCCGGATCAGCCGCGCTCGTAGGCCAGCCCGCTGGCCCGCGCCGTCGCCTCGGCCGCGCGGTTCTCGGACTGCACGACCACCGCGGCGACCACGATCGCGGCGGCAACCAGCCCGGCGGCGATCAGGAACGCCAGGTGGTACCCGCTGGTCAGCGCCTGCGCGTGCGCCGTCCCGGCCTGCGCCAAGTGGTTGCTGCGCGAGGTCGACACCGTGGCCAGCACCGCGAGGCCGAGCGCCCCGCCGACCTGCGCAGCAGTGTTGACCAGGCCCGAGGCCAGGCCGGCGTCGCTCGGCGTCGCGCCCGACATCGCCAGCCCCATCAGGGCCGGGAAGCAGAGGCCCACGCCCGTGCCGCTCAGCAACAGCGCGGGCAGAACATCACGCAAGTAGGTGCCGTCGACCGGCGCCTGGGCGAACAGCAGCATGCCGGCAACCATCAGGCCCAGACCGGGGAACTGCATCGCGCGGGCGCCGAAGCGCTGGATCAGCTTCTCGGAGTAGCGCAGCGACAGCGTGCCCATCACGATGGTGACCGGCAGGAATGCCAAGCCGATCTGCAACGCGTCGTAGCCGAGCACCCGCTGCAGGTAGAGGGAGCCGAGGAAGAACATCCCGAACATCCCGGCCACGCTCAGCACCTGGATGAGGTTCGCGCCGGTCACGTTGCGCGAGCGGAAGATCCGCAGCGGCATCAGCGGGGTGGCGACTTTCGCCTCACGGGCAACGAACGCGGCCAGCAGGGCGATCGAGACGGCACCGAGAATCAGCGTCGTCGAGGCGCCCCAACCGTCCTCGGCCGCGGGCTTGACGATCGTGTAGACGCCGACCATCAGCGCCCCGGTGATGAGCGCCGCCCCCGGCAGGTCGGCGCCCTGGCTCAGGCCGATGCCCTCGTCGACGGGCAGCAGCCGGCGGCCGAATATCGCCGCGGCGATCCCGATCGGAATGTTGATGAAGAAGATCCAGTGCCAGTCGATCGCCTGGGTGAGCGCGCCGCCGGCGAGCAGGCCGACCGAGCCGCCCGCTGAGGCGACGAACGCGTAGACGCCGATCGCCTTCGCCTGCTCCCGCGGCTCTGGGAACATCGTCACGATCATGCCGAGGATTACGGCCGAGGTCATCGCCCCGCCGATGCCCTGCACGAACCGCGCCAGCACCAGCCAGACCTCGCTCTGCGCCAGACCGCACAGGGCCGAGGCGCCGGTGAACAACGCCAGGCCGGCGAGGAACATGGTTCGGCGACCAAGCAGGTCGCCCAGGCGTCCGGCGAGCAGCAGCAGCCCGCCGAATGAGATCAGGTAGCCGTTCACAACCCACGCGAGGCTCGAGGTGGAGAACCCGAGGTCGTCCTGGATGGACGGAAGCGCAACGTTCACAACGGTGACATCGAGGACGATCATCAGCATCCCTACGCACAGGACGTAGAGAGCGATCCAGGGGGAACGGTCGATGGTCATGTCGGTCCTTTCCTTCGGCATTTGAAGTTTCAGACGGAAGTCGGAGCCAGAACTCGTCTCTCGACATGTCGAGAAGGGGAATTCGGTTCCGACATCACCGTGAAACCCAAGAAAGGAGCACGTCATGAAGTACATGCTGCTGATCCACCACAACCCCAACTTCATGGAGGACCCACCGGAGCCGATGGACCAGATCGGGGCCGAGGTCGGGCGCCTGATCGACGAGCTGACCGCGTCGGGCGAATGGGTCGGAGGCGAAGGACTCGCCGACGTCTCGCAGGCAAAGGTCGTGCGCGTGCGCGATGGTGTCCCGGCCGTGACCGACGGACCCTACCTCGAGGCCAAGGAGCATCTGGCCGGCTACTGCATGATCGACTGCGACTCGCTGGACCGCGCGCTCGAGATCGCGGCGACGTGGCCCGACGCACGCTGGATGGGCATCGAGGTACGGCCCGTCATGACGCCCGGCGGAGAGGAGATGTGAGCACTGAGGAGCAGCTGCGCGGGCTGGCGCCGCGCGTCCTCGGGACGCTCGTCCGCCGCTACGGAAGGTTCGACGCCTGCGAGGACGCCGTGCAGGAGGCACTCCTCGACGCCGCCCAGCAATGGCCGCGCAATGGCGTTCCCGCCAACCCGCGCGGCTGGCTCCTCACAGCCGCCCACCGGCGGCTGATCGACGAGCTGCGCAGCGAGCGTGCCCGCCACCGCCGCGAGGAGAACCTGGCACGCGAGCCGGCGCCGGGCGAGGCAGCCGACGAGGACGACACGCTCGAGCTGCTCTTCATGTGCTGCCACGAATCGCTGACTCCCGCCTCCCAGATCGCGCTGACGCTGCGCGCGGTCGGGGGCCTCAGCACCGCAGAGATCGCGAGCGCCTTCCTGGTTCCCGAGAGCACGATGGCGCAGCGCATCAGCCGCGCAAAGGCGACGATCCGCGCTGCCGGCGCTCGGTTCGCGCCTCCCGGACCCGAGGCGCTCCCCGTCGTCCTGCACGTTCTCTACCTCATCTTCAACGAGGGCTACATGGCGAGCTCCGGCGCGCAAGTGGCCCGGGTCGCGCTCAGCGCTGAGGCCATCCGTCTCACGCGCGAGGTCCACCGCCGCCTACCGGAGGACGGCGAAGTGGCGGGGCTGCTGGCGCTGATGCTCCTGACCGACGCTCGCCGTCCCGCGCGCGCCCGCGCCGACGGAAGCCTCGTCCCGCTCGCCGAGCAGGACCGCTCGCTCTGGGATCACGCCAAGGTCGCCGAGGGCGTCGCGCTGATCGAGGAGTCACTGGCGAGCAAACCCGGAGGCCCGTATCAGCTCCAAGCCGCCATCGCCGCGATCCATAACGAGGCGCCAAGCGCGAGAGAAACCGACTGGCGGCAGATCCTCGCCATCTACGAGATCCTCGAGCGCGTCGCGCCCGGCCCCATGGTCACGCTCAACCGGGCCGTCGCGCTCGCGATGGTCCACGGTCCACGCGCGGGACTGGAGTTGCTGACTACGGTCGACGAGCCGCTGCGTGACCACCACCGCCTCGCGGCCGTGCGCGCCCATCTCCTGGAGATGGCCGGCGACAGGGACGGTGCCCGCGCGGCGTATGAGCGGGCTGCTCGCCTCACCACAAGCCTTCCAGAGCGACGCTATCTCGAGGCGCGAATCGCTGCTCTGCTGCGGTCCGGATCCGAACCGGACACGAAGTGACCCCGCGACCGAAGAGCGGCGCGAGAAGAGATATCCACAATGTCTGGCGCCGTGAAGCGCGTCTCCGCGAAGATCTCCGCGAAGGATCTCGGTTCGCGCGACTTCAGGCTGGCGTCAGGGCGGGCATTTGGCAACCAGCTCTCAGCTGGATTTGCGGGTCGTGTGCCTCAGCTACTTTCATCCTGGGTCGGCTGCGGGGTTCACCCGCGTGTTCACCCGCGGCCGTCAGCCCTCCTCCGCGGCAATCTCAAACCGAACACACACCGAGGCCGAGTACCGCTCCCGGCTTGCTCTGACCCCGGACGGACGCAACGAAGTACCGATTCTCGATCAAGCGACCCCGTGATCAGCGTTGGGTCGGGAGTCTCTTGCGGAAGTGGGCGAAGCAGCAACTTTTTGCGTCCGGAGGACGTCTTTGCGTTAGGAGTGTCGATGCGACGACCAGCCGAGGCCATGATGCGGAGGGCAACATGAGTAGGGGTGTCCGACGTCTGCTCGGCCTGGTTCGCATCAGGTCGGTCGGGTGCGCGGTCATGACTTGCCTCGGCGGCCTAGCTGGCCTGGCCGGCCCCGCGGGGGCGTTGCAGGTGCGATGGCACTCGGGCGGACCGATCGATAGCGCGCCGCTAACGGGATTGGCGTGCCCGTCGGCGTCGTTGTGCGTTGCCGTCGACTCTGCAGGACGTGTGTTGGCGTCGGTAGCACCTACGGTGGAGGCGAGCTGGCATGCCGCGGATGTCGACGGCGCGAACGTGTTTTCCGGGTTGTCGTGTCCGTCGACGTCGTTGTGCGTCGCCGTGGATAGAGCGGGTAACGTCGTGACGTCGACGGATCCGGCGGGCGGCGCCGCCGGGTGGACCGCTGCAAAGGTCACCGGTGGCCAGCCGCTGTCAGGTGTCTCCTGCGCGTCGACCAGGGTCTGCGCTGCCATCGGCGCGACCGTTCTGGTGTCGAGTGATCCGGGTGCTGGTCCAGGGGCGTGGCGCGATACGGGCGTGGGGCGAGGTTCTTACTACGAAACCTTGCACTACGGTTATGGGCCTCTTGGTGACGCACCGCCGACCGGAATCTCCTGTGTCGCAAAACCGCTGTTCTGCGTCGTCGTTAACGATGCTGGCGGGGCCTTCATGTCGCAGGACCCGATCGGGGGTGCATCGACGTGGGCGGCTAATGGGCCGACCTCCGCAGAAGACTTCGCTGTGTCGTGTACGGACGGCGGCCTCTGCGTGACAGCCTGCCCGTTAGGTGTCACGGCTGGTCCCGGCGAGTGCCCCAGCGCAAGCGGCGGCTATGAGGCCGGCGTCGTCGTCACCTGGAATGCGTTGAGTGCAAGTAGCCCAGCGACAGCCGCGACGGTTGCTCCTGACAACCTCACCCGGCTCTGGTGCGTATCACGCACCCTTTGCTTCGCGACGGACGCGGCCGCACCACCGGGTTTGTTCAGCAGCAACCGCGCCGAGGGCAACCTGTACGCCTCCACAAACCCTGTCGGGGATGGCTCAGCGTGGTCACAGATCTACACCGATCCCGCGGGTATAGCCGGCGTGGCTTGTCCGCTGATCGCGTGCGTAGCGGTTGACGGAGCCGGGAGGTTGCTTGTCGGGCGTCGTCCGGCGTCTGCGGCTGAGATCAGGCGGGCGTTGCTGCGAAAGATCATTCCGAGACAGGCAACGATCGATCACCTGCTTCAGGCCGGGGGATATGCGTTCTCGTTTGACGCATTCGCGCCAGGACGCCTGTCTATCTCCTGGCAGACCTCGTCGCCGAGGGCAAACTCGACCACGATCAGCAGGCTTGCGGCGACCTTCTCAAGGATTGGGCCGCACAACGTCCTAATCAAGCTCACGCGGCAGGGTAAGAGGTACTTACACGCGGGCAAGCGCCTCCGGGTGATCGCTACCGCAAGCTACGCACCACCAGGCAACCCGCCCATCACTGCTCAGGCTGTTTTCACGATTCGCCGCTCGAGTTCACGCTTCGCCGCTGGAAGGCTGCCTGGGAGACTCGGCGGCTGAATCCCCGAGCTACGGGCATCAAACCCGGCGTCACGGATGATCCGCCATTGCAGTTAATCTGGCCTCCCCCAACGACCGGGCCGTCAAGTCGCCGGGTGGTCGCTAAAAGGCGGGGGTGTCACAGCTGGGGCGGTCGTGTTGTCTTATCGGTATAGCCAACCCGCGAACCGGACGATGAGACTTGGAGCACCCCCGACATGACCCCTGAAGGACATCAGCTCGAGCGGTTGCGGCCGGCGTCGTTCGCGATTGCCTACAGGATGCTTGGCAGCGTTTCTGAAGCCGAGGACGTCGTCCAGGAGGCGTTGCTGCGCGTCTATCGGGCGATCGAGGCCGGCGAGCAGATCGATTCTCCGCGGGCCTATGTCGCCACCGTCACCACCCGGTTGGCGATCAACGAGCTGCGCTCGGCGCGCGCGCGGCGTGAATGGTACGTCGGCGAGTGGTTGCCTGAGCCGATCCTCACCGACGGCGTCGACGACCCCGCCCAGCACGCCGAGATGGCCGACTCGCTGTCGCTGGCGATGTTAGTGCTGCTCGAAAGCCTGTCTCCCGAGCAGCGAGCCGCGCTGCTCCTGCACGATGTGTTCGATTACGGCTATCCGGAAATCGCAAAGATCATCGGCAAGAGCGAGGACAACGTGCGCCAGCTCACGAGCCGAGCCCGGCGTCGCGTCGAGGAGCGCCGCCCCCGGTTCCAGACCTCCCGGGAGCAGCGTGAGCAGCTCACGCAGAGGTTCCTCGCCGCCGCCCAGGAGGGGGATCTGGCCGGGCTCGAGGCGCTGCTGGCGCACGACGCGGTCCTGACCGGCGACGGCGGCGGGAAGGTTCCGGCGCTGGCGCGGTCGCTGCACGGTCGCAATCGCGTCGCCCGCATGCTGCTCACCTGGATGCGGGTCATCTCGCGGCTTCCCGATTTCACGCTGCGACCGACCGAGGTGAACGGCGGTCCGGGAGTGATGGTCCGCGACGGCGAGCAGCGACTGATCGCCGTGTGGTCGCTCGAGATCGCCGGTGAGGAGATCCGCAGCATTAGCTCGGTCGTCAACCCCGACAAGCTCGCGCACCTCGGAGTGCTCGGCGACTTCGCATCGCTCGTCCGCGCGTACCGATCGCTCCGTGATGCGCCCACCGATCCACAACTCAACCCCGACGACCCAGGAGGAACACCATGACCCAGGCGAGAATCAAGAACCCAGCACTCACCGTGCCCGGCGCGCTCGACGCGTTCCAGCAGCTCGGCACCTCGGCAAAGCACGCCGGGATCCCTGAGGCCACACTTGCGATGGTGACGCTCCGCGCGAGCCAGATCAACGGCTGCAGCGTATGCGTGGACATCCACACGCGCGAGCTCGAGCACATGGGCGAGGGTGCCGAGCGCATCCACCTCGTCAGCGCGTGGCGCGAAGCTCCGTACTTCAGCGACGCCGAGCGTGCGGCGCTCGCGCTCACCGAGGGCGCCACGAGGCTGGCGGACCGGCCCGATCCGGTCCCGGACGAGGTCTGGGATGAAGCCGCCCGCCACTACACCGAGCCGCAGCTAGCGGCCCTGATGGTGGCGATTGCGACGATCAACGCGTTCAACCGCGTAAATGCCGCCACCCGGCAGATCACCGGCGACTATGTGGCTCGCATCGTTGACGCATCCGCCAGAGCCGCTGCCTGAGCAATTCGGTGCGACGAGCGGGCGGAAGATCGCTCGTCGCACCGTGTCCAAGCCCGCCCGCGCGTTATGCCTTCGCGCAGCCGGGCGCCAGCTCACGGCGGGTTGCCGTGTCTGTCAGGCGCTGATGCGGTACTGGAGATGAACGACGCCGCCTCCGAACCGGCGCTCGTCTAGGAGCTCAAGCTGCGCACGGGTGTCGTCCGGCAGTGCGTGCTTGCCGCCACCCACGATGACCGGCCCGAGGAACAGATGGAGCTCGTCGACCAGACCCGCAGCAATCGCCTCGCCAGCAAGCTCCGCGCCGCCAATCGAAATGTCTGCTCCCGAGGTTTCCTTGAGCCGCCGGATTGCGTCCGGATCAAAATCACGCTCGATCCGCGTCCTGGCGCTGGTTACGGTCTGGAGTGTCCGGGAGTACACGATCTTTTCTGCGGCCCGCCAGATCTGGGCATAGTCCCGAGTCACCGTCGACGAACCAGTACCGGCGCCCGCGGTCTCCCAGAAGACCATCGTGTCGTACATCCGGCGCCCGTAGAGGTAAGTGCCGATCGGCCGCTCGAGGTCGTTCACGAAGGCGTGCACCTCGTCGTCGGGCGCCGCCCAATCGAACCTGCCGTGCGCGTCCTCGACGTAACCGTCGAGCGATGCGATTGCCGAATAGATCAACCTGGCCATCTCAACTCACTCCAGATTGAGCCTCAGGGAACGAGAGGCCCGGGAAACCCGCGTCATCCTCGGTGTGCAATTGAGTCCTCCTGGTCGATCGTCATCGTGCGGCCTCGGCCACACGCACTGAGACCGGGGTCATGAGCCAAATTCATCGGTGAAACACCATGGCTGACGCATCCGATCAAAGCGAGACCCGCGGACGCCGGACTGAATTCGCGCGCATTGCACGAGCCGGCTCACAGCCGGCCTGCCCGCAAACTGCGTCAACATCCACCCCGCGTGGCCATAGCTAGGCCCGGCGTGCGACTCGGTTCTACGACGAGAAGGAGTGGTATGGGATACGAGACCCTTCGTTACGAGCAGGTTGATCACGTCGTGACGCTCACCTACGACCGGCCCGAGCAGCACAACGCGGTCAACCGTGTGATGAACCGGGAGCTCCACCATGCCTGGCAGCGCTTCCGCGATGACGATGATGCGTTTGTGCTCGTGATCACCGGTGCGGGCGAAACGACGTTCTGCGCCGGCTGGGACCTGCAGGACGCCGCAGACCTAAACGAGATCGGCGATTACGACGAGTTTCGCGTTCACCTTCACAACTCGCCAGGAGAGTGCGGCTACACGCGCAAGGTGGACATCTTCAAGCCTGTGATCGCTGCCGTAAACGGTCATGCGTTCGCCGCCGGGCTTGAGACGGCGCTGCTTGCCGACATCAGGATCGCCGCCGCGAACGCCGCCTTCGGCGCGCTCGAGCGGCGCTGGAACATCGTCGGCGGCGACGGAATGACGGTCCGGCTGCCGCTCGTTGTCGGCTTCGCCAAGGCGATGGAGTTGATCATCACCGGGCGCCGCATCGACGCAGGCGAGGCACAGGAAATCGGGCTCGTGAATGAGGTCGTGCCGCGCGGTAAGGCTCTGGAGCGAGCTCAGGAACTTGCTCGTGAGATCGCCCGCCTCCCTCAGGGCGCGATCCGCAGTGACAAGGAGAGCGTCATGCGCGGCATCGGGCGCACGCTCGAGGAGCGCCTGCGAATCGAGGCCGAGCAAACGCTATCGATGTTCATGCGCCGCGACTCACATACGATCGGCGCAGCCGCGTTCAAAGCCGGGAACCTCAACCCGGAGTGGCCGCACCACGGCCTCTAGCAGGTGAGGAGACGCTTGCCGATAAGAGCCGAGCGCCCGCCAGGCCCGCCGCAGAGCCCGCAACCCGTCATGCGTACGGCGCGTAGCGATGATGCAGCATCAGGTCGTTGCCGTCGGGATCTGTGAAGAACGCCATGTGACAGACGCCGGTGTCCAAGGTCTCGCCGCTGAAGCCGACGCCCTTGGCCTCCAACGCAGCCCGCGCTGCGGCGACATCATCGACGTGCAGCGCAAGAT
The DNA here is from genome assembly GCA_963757165.1 of uncultured Solirubrobacterales bacterium. Taxonomy (GTDB): domain Bacteria; phylum Actinomycetota; class Thermoleophilia; order Solirubrobacterales; family Solirubrobacteraceae; genus Palsa-465. The sequence continues at coordinate 188,354 of CAVWQO010000005.1, read as the reverse complement.
GCCCGTTCTTCTGAGGTGCGAAGTCTATGCCGAGCCGCTTGGGCTCCCAGATCCCCAGACACGTTTCCCCCGCCCAGAACTCGAACTGCCCATGGCCATCGGGACGTAACCCGAGCGTCTCGCCATAGAAGCGCCGCGAGCGCTCAGAGTCCTGCGACGGGATGGCAACAAAGTCCAGCTTGGTGATCATCGCGTCACCAGTCCTTTCGTTTGAACGTCGATTTAATCTTGCACCAACCGGAGGCGATACGCCGTTTCCGCGCCCCGCTGCGGCGTCTAGGCTGCCCGGTTACGAGAAACCGAACTGCGCCGCTGCGTCGCGGCAGATTGCTAACAAGGAGCTGTCATGACCTACATCGAAAGCATCCCCGAAGCCCAGGCCAGTGGGGCGGTGGCCGAGATGTACGAAGCCGATATAGAGGCATTCGGCGCGCTGCCGAACTTCACCAAGGCGTTTGCGCTGCGTCCAGAGGTCTACGCGGCGTGGCGGCAGCTCAACGGCGCGATCAAAGCCAACATGGATCTGCGCCGATACGAGTTGGCCACCCTGGCGGCGGCGCGCCGGCTTCGTTCCAGCTACTGCACACTCGCTCACGGATCTGTGCTGCTGTCCAAGTTCTTGGACTCCGATGGCGTGCGAGCGCTCGTCGAGGACTATCGATCGGCTGACCTCGAGCCCGTCGACCTAGCCGTGATGGACCTGGCCGACAAGGTCGCGCGCGACGCGACCACGGTGAGCCAAGAGGATGTCGACCGGCTGCGAGACCTCGGACTGTCCGACGCTGAGATTCTCGATGTCGTGCTTGCGGCGGCGGCTCGATGTTTTTTCAGCAAGACGCTCGACGGACTGGGCGCCGAGCCGGACGCCAGGTACTCCGATCTTGACCCCGACCTTCGAGACGCACTCGTCGTGGGCCGACCGATCGCGCAGAATTGAGTCTCGGGTAGACCTCGCGCCCGCGCCCGCGCCCGCGCTCGCGCCCGCGCCCGCGCCCGCGCCCGCGCCCGCGCGGCCTACGCGGCCGCCAGGCGTTCGCCCGCACGTACGGCAACCGTGAGCCGGTTGCCCGGCGGGGCCAAGGGGCAACTCCAGCGTGGATCGTATGAGCATGAGGGCTGGTAGGCGAAGTTGAAATCCAGGACCAGCTGTTCGCCCTGTTGGCCGAGGTCGCTGCCCTTCACCGTGTCCAGCAGATAGCGCCCCGCCCCGTAGGTCTCGTGTCCGCTGGTGAGATCTGCGAAGGGAACGAACAGGCCACCGCCGTAGCCCTCCAAGAGATACAGATCCAGACTCAGATCGCCGGCACCCACGGAGAAGTGGGCCCGTGCGAAACGGTCAAAGGCCATCGGCGGCCCAGAACTCGTGGGCAGCTCCAACCGCTTCGACCGCGCCGCTTCGACGTGCGCCAGAGCCCGCCAAGCGGGGTCGTAGGAATACACGTGCGGGCCAGAGAAGCACGCTCGTTCAGGGAGCGGCACTGGGGACTGGGGATGCTCGCCGAAGAGCCTGGTGCGCGTCCGGCTCCAGTGCGCCCAGGCGAGCGCTGGGTCAGACTCAGCCCGGATCGAGGCGTAGAGCTCGGCAACCCGACGCCGCCAGTCGAGCAGCGCGAGCGTGTCGTCAACCGGCACGTCGAATCCTGGCCCTCGCGGGCGGGTGAGACCAGGCACGAGGTGGCATCGTGACCAATCTAGTCGCTGCCCGCCGGAGGTCCGGTCCGAGCCTTGCCATATCGCGGTCGGTGTGTAACCGTTGGGCTGCATGGCGACTCGGGGTTTCTTCGGCCGGCAGCGCGCACCGGCGGGTACCGCGCAACGGCTGCCGCCGGGGCAGTACTTCGAAGAGGGATTTCCCGTTCTCACCGCCGGGCCAACGCCCCAGGTGCCGACGGCCGATTGGAGCTTTACGATCGAGGGTCTGGTCGCGGAGCCACGCACGTGGACCTGGGATGAGGTGCATGCGTTGCCCGGCTCGACGTTCGAGGGTGACATCCACTGCGTGACCCGCTGGTCCAAGCTCGGTACGCGCTTCGGCGGGGTATCGGTCGACACACTGCTCGACGCGACCGGGATCGACGACCGAGCCACTCACGTACTGGCCTTCTGCTATGGCGGGTACACGACCAACCTGCCGCTGGCCGATGTCCGAGACGGGCAGGCCTGGGTCGCGTGGGACTACGAAGGACGTCCGCTCGCGCCCGAGCATGGGGGCCCCGCGCGGCTGCTGGTTCCCCACCTGTATTTCTGGAAGTCAGCGAAATGGGTCAAGGGGCTGCGGATCCTCGACCGCGATGAGCGTGGGTTCTGGGAGAATTACGGCTACCACGACTACGGCGATCCCTGGAAAGAACAGCGCTTTCAGGGCGACTGACGCCGTGAGCTCCCCCGCTGCTCCCGCCCAGCCGGTCCCGTGGCAGACCGGGAAGGTGACGTCGATCCGCACAGAAACGCCGCGGGCGAAGTCCTTTCGCTTGGCACTTCCTCATTGGCGCGCGCATCTCCCGGGCCAGTACTACACGCTCCGTCTCACCGCGCCCGACGGATACCAGGCAGTCCGCTCCTACTCGGTCGCATCCAGCCCACTCGACACGGGCGAGATCGAGCTGACGGTTGACTGCCTGATGGACGGTGAGGTCTCCCCGTTTCTTCATGATGTAGTGGAGATCGGCGATGAGCTGGAGGTGCGCGGTCCCCTGACCGAGTACTTCACGTGGACGGGCGACTCGCCGCTGCTGCTGATCGGCGGCGGGTCCGGTGTCGTCCCGCTGATGTCGATGCTGCGTCACCGACGCCGAGCGTTCCCGCACGTCCGGGCGCGGCTGCTGTACTCGGTGCGCTCACCGGACGACGTCTTCTATCGCGACGAGCTCGGCGAGGAGACGACGCTGACGTTCACACGGAGGACGCCCGAGGCCTGGGACGGGAACACCGGGCGGATCGACCTGACGATGATCGAGGAACTGGCCTGGCCGGACGGCATGGCCTACGTGTGCGGTCCGAACGGCTTCGTCGAGGCCGCCTCGCGACTGCTGATGGATGCCGGTTACGGGACCGAGCGCATCCGCACCGAGCGCTTCGGCCCGAGCTGAGCCACAGTCCCACCTGTCGGCAGGCGGTCGAGATCGCGATCTGCGAGGCTTTGTACGTGCCGAGCGACGAGCAGATCGAAAGCCAGATCGAAGCGCTCGAAGCTGAGCGCGAGAAGCTGCGCCAGCGGGAAGGGGAGCGGGACCCGACGCTGGAGCAAGACAGGGCTCGACTCGAGGAGATCCGAATCGACCTGGACCGCCTCTGGGATCTTCTGCGTCAGCGGCGCGCGCTGCGCAGCGCGGGCAAGGACCCCGACTCGGCGTCAGAGCGCTCGGCTGAAACGGTCGAGAAGTACTGGCAATAGCCACGGGTCCCTGGTGACGTCCGGACTGGAGCACAGCGTGCGCGTCCAGCTGCGCTGGCGGGACATGGACATGCTTGGTCACCTCAATCAGTCCGTGTACCACGAGCTACTGGAGGAAGGCCGCGCCGCCCTGATCACCGAGATTGTCCGCCGCGTGGGCGTTGACCATGCCCACGGGGCCTTCGTCCTCGCGCACGTCGACCTCGATTATCACGCTGAGGTGCGCAAGGACCACGGCGAGGTGGACGTGACAGTACGGGTCGCGCGTGTGGGCACCTCGAGCCTTCAGCTCGAGCACGAGATCACGTTGCCCGACGGTCGCGTCGCTGCGTCTGGAAAGACTGTGCTCGTCGCCTGGGATCCGGTGAAGCGGGGAAAGCGGGGCCTTACCGACGCCGAGCTGGGTGCGCTTGGCTGACGCCGGCCGGATGGACGCGACTCTGAATCCGGCTCTGGCGGAGGCACGCTTCTGCCCGCGCTGCGGTCAGCCGGCCGAGGTGGATTTCCCTCGCCGGATCACCTGCTCGCGCTGCGGCTATGCCGCCTACTACAACCCGAAACCTGTGGCGGGCGCGATTCCGCTCGATGCCGCGGGCAGAGTGATTCTGCTGCGCCGCGGGTTTGAGCCCGGACGCGGGTTATGGACGTTCCCCGGTGGGTTCATTGATCTCGGGGAGTCGGTCGAAGAGGCCGTGCACCGAGAGGCCGATGAGGAGCTGTGCCTGCCGATCGAGCTCGGCCCGCTCGTCGGTGTCTACTCCAGGGCTCAGGAACGGGTGGTCCTGATCGTCTTCCGCGCCCTTGCCCTCGGCGAGCCACGCACCACCCCGGAGGCGGTCGAGGTTCGCGCTTTTGCCCCAACCGAGCTCCCATGGCGCGAGCTTGCCTTCTGGTCCACGGACCGGGCGCTGCGCGACGCTTTCCCGGAGGTGACCCCGCGCCGCTGACGCGCACCACGACTGATCCGGTCCGCGGGCTGGAGCGAGCTTAGATCCCGTTGCGGGACCGGCGGCGCAGTCGCTGCGGTCGGATCGCGTTATCAATGCCTACACTCGCCGCGATGCGCCGCCTGAAGTCCAATCTGGCCGCCATCGCGTGCGTGGGGCTCACGGTCGGCGCCGTGGCTGGATGTGGATCATCCAGCCAGAAGCACGCGGCGCAGGCCTCCCGCGGGGTCTCTGGCCCGCTGGTCGGGGTGATGTTCGACGGGCCGGTGCTGGGCGCCGGTCTCGGCCCCCAGCTTGACGCTGCGGTCGCCAGCGGCGCAGAAAGCCTCCGCGTCGCCGTTCGGTGGTCTGACCTCCAGCCGTACCGGACGCTGGCAGCGGTGCCCAGCGCTGACCGTTCGCAATTCCAGCCAGTGGGCACGGTGCCGACGCGCTTCGCCGAGCTGGATCGGATCGTCGGCGCCGCGGCGAGCCGCAGGGTGACCGTGCTCCCTGTCGTCGAATCCACTCCGGCCTGGGACGCAGTGCAGCCCGGCAACCCGGCCTCGCCCCCGAGGTCGACGGCTCCCTACGCAGCTTTCCTGAGCGCTCTGGCCGCGCGCTATGGCCCGCAGGGCACGTTCTGGACGGCGCATCCGGCCGTACCGCGCGTGCCGATCAGGATGTGGCAGATCTGGAACGAGCCAAACTTCGTCCGGTACTGGTCGGTGCAGCCATTCGCGGCTGACTACGTGAAGCTGTTGGCTGCTGCGCACGGGGCGCTGAAAGCCGCAGATCCAGCCGCGAGGGTTGTCCTCGCCGGTTTCGCCGATTTCTCCTGGCAATACCTCGCCGAGGTCTACCGTGTGCCTGGAGCGAGGCGGCTGTTCGATGTCGCCGCGATCCACCCATACACGGCGAGGGCCGGGGGCGTTATAACGATCCTGCAGCGCGCGCGAGCGGTCATGAACCAAGCCGGAGACGCGGGAAAGCCGATTCTCGCCACGGAGATCACATGGCCCTCGTCGCTGGGCAAGGCCCCACCGCAGTTCGGAGTCAGCACGACCGAAAGCCAGCAGGCGGCACGGCTGGCGCAGCTCATGCCGATGCTGATTTCCAACCGAAAGAAGCTCGGGCTGTCGGGCTTCTACTGGTACACCTGGATGGGCGACGAAACTCCCGGGGCGGCACGCTACGGATTCGACTACGCAGGGCTGGTGAAGTCCGTCAGCGGCCGGGTCGCTCCGAAGCCCGTGCTGGCTGTGTTCAAGCAGTGGGCTCTGAGGATCGAAGGCTGCAGGGCGAAGACGCTGGCCGACCGTTGCGCGTCTTAGAGCCAGACCCCGGATAGCTGGTGAGGTTTCGTCGAGTTGTGGTTCTAGGCCAACGCGCGCACTAGAGCTGTGGCGGCGGCCGAGACAACGACGGCCGGCAGCATCGCGTCCCGCCGGCGCAAGAGCACCAGCGTCGCCGCGGCCAGGCCGACCAGGCGCGCGTCGGCTCGCAGGGCTTTGCCATCGGTGAGCGTCTCCACGACGACGAGCGCGGCCAGCAACGCGGAGGCGAACAGGGCGACGACCGCCACCACCTGAAGCGGCAGCTCTCGCCCGCCGAGGAGGACGGGAGCCGCCGCCTTGACGACCAATGTGGCGCCGGTGAGGCCGAGGATCGCTGCCCACGCGCTGCTCATGACCCACGCAGCCCCAGCAGGGCGGCGGTGCCGGCGGCGAGCACGGGTAGCCCGGCCGGCGCGACCGGAGTCAGCGCGAGCGCGATCAGGGCGCCCGACAAGGCAACTACCGCACGCCGCCGCGAACCGTGAATCTCTTCGAGAAGGAGCGCCAGGAAGAAGGCTGGGAACAACGCATCGAGGCCGAGAGCGCGTGGGTTCCCGAGGTCTGAGCCGGCCAGGACGCCGATCAGCGTGCCGCCAACCCAGGCCGGATAATTGGCCAGGGACGCGCCGAGCATGAACGGCACGTCGAAGCGTCCGCCCTCGCGGGCGGCCATGGCCCACGACGCATCGACCATGATCCAGCCCGTCGCTGCCCGGCGGAGGTGACCGCCGCGGACCCAGGGCGCAAGCGCGAGCCCCATCGGCACGAACCGAAGGTTCAGCAGCACGCCGGCGAGAATCGCCGCGGCTGGTCCGCCTCCGGCTGAGAGAACCGCGAGCATCGCGAACTGGGCCGAGCCGGCGAAGATGACCACCGAGGAAACGACGGTCGCCACGGCCCCGAGTACGGGTCGCGCGAGCACGCCGTAGGAGATCGCCACCAACCCGGAGGCCAGACCGGTCGGCAGGCCCGCCCGCAGGCCCTCTCTCAGGGCAGGCGTCAGCACGCAGGTGCAACCAGCAGGAGTTGATTACGCGGAGTCATGGGCTCGTGTTGCTCGACCGCAGTGGACAACGACGCGGTCAGCCGACGACCGTGTGCGAACGCGCGGTGCCACATTGAAGCGCGTCGTGCGGCGCGCGGAGGTCGACGGCTTTGACGGCCGGCGACGAGTCGCGTTGGTGATGACCAACTACGCCAGTCGATCAAGTGGCGTACGGCCCTGCGGGCACTATCACCCGGCCGGGCTGGGCACTACGCCACCAGGGAGCCGAATCAGTAGCCGCCGCCGCCGTGGCCGCAGCCGGCCAGGAGCGCGAGGATCATCGCCGCAGCGACGATGATCAAGATCATTCTGAGGATGCGCGGGCTGGTGGGGAGATTCGGCACGGTTCACGTCCTTTTCAGTGGTGCTGCCTTCACTTCAGAGACGTGTACAACCGGCAAGTCCTTCCCGCTGCGCAGAACTTGGTCGCCGAACCGCCGTTACTCGGTCCGCGGCAGCCCGGAGGCCGACCACGCCCGCACGAGCAGGAACGCCATCGCCAGGAGCAGGACGGGAGCCAACGTGAGGCTCGGAATCACGTCGCCGTGGCCGATTCCGGAGGCGCCGACCGCAACCACCATGGTCCCGGCCAGGATCGACGCAACGGGAACGACGAACAGGCGCATGATCAGCAGCGCGCCGCCGGCGGTCTCAAGGATGCCGGCGAGGATCTCCAGAGCCTCCGGCCATGGCAGCCCGAACGCGCGGAACGCCCTCAGCTCCCAGTGATGAAAGACGAACTTGGCCAGTCCGGCAAAAATGAAGATCACTCCGGTGAGCACCGCGGTGGCGCTGGCGAGCTGATCCCGCCGCAGGACGTGATCGCGCTCGGCCACAGCGAGTGCAAGCGCGCGCGCCGCGCTCACCGCGTCAAGGCCAAGGAACGGACGAACGTCACCGGGACACGATGGTCGCACCTGCTGAGCCTCGCTGGCACCCTGGGTGCCCGTTCCGGTAACGGTCACCGGAGCGGGCACCCCGTCAGTGCGGGAAGAACGGTTAGGCGTGTGGCGGGATTGGCCCGCTGATAGGCTCGCGCCGCGGCGACCGGGTGGCGAGCCCAACGAGGAGAGAGAATGGACATGGACGAGGGCCTTGAGATGACGGGTGGTGTCACCCGGCGGCGAGTGCTGAGGGACATCGCCGCAGCGGGCGTCGGTATGGGCGTGGCCGCGACTGGAATCGACGGCCTGCTGGCGCGCGCCGCGGCCGCTGCGCCGAAGGCTGGCACGTTGAAGGACATCGAGCACGTGGTCATCCTGATCCAGGAGAACCGATCGTTCGACCACTACTTCGGGACGTTCTCGGGCGTCCGGGGCTTCGGCGACCGTCAGGGGCGAGCGGCGTTCACGCAGGTCGGAACCGATGGCAAGAAGCTGCGCCCGTTCAACCTCCGAACGCAGTGCCTGCCTGACCTGACGCATAACTGGGGCCCACAGCATCAGTCCTGGAATCACGGCCGCATGGACCAGTGGCTGCGCGCGCACGAGACGGCCGACATCCCCCCCAGCGAGCCGGCCGGGACCGGGGCCGAAACGATGGGCTACTACAAGCGCTCGGACATCCCGTTCTACCACGCCTTGGCCAATGCGTTCACGCTCTGCGACGGCTACCACTGCTCAGTGATTGGTCCGACCGATCCCAATCGGCTGATGTCGATGAGTGCGACGATCGATCCCGGGGGCCAGCACGGCGGCCCGCTGGTTGAGACCTTGGTCGCGGGACGTGCGGCGAAGCTCGGCACCTTTACTTGGACCACCATGCCCGAGCGCCTGGAGGCACACGGCATCAGTTGGAAGGCCTACAACTCGCCGGCCGGCGGCATTCTCGACAGCGTGCTCCCGTATTTCACGGCCTACAGGACAGGGTCGACCCTGGCTGCGCGTGGGATTCAACCCACGTTCCCGGGCGACTTTATGACCGACCTGGCTGCCGGGAGTCTGCCGCAGGTTTCCTGGCTGTCCCCTGGGCTCGTGGACAGCGAGCACCCTGGGTTCTCCCGGGCCGTATCTGGGGAGATCGTCACGCGGCAGATCGTCGAAGCGCTGATCGACCATCCCAAGACGTGGGCGAAGACCGCGCTGTTCATCACCTGGGACGAGAACGGCGGGTTCTTCGACCACGTCGCGCCGCCGACCCCGCCGAAGGGAACCAAGGGGGAGTTTCTGAGCGTTTCTCAGCTTCCCTCAGCCGCGCAAGGGGTGCGCGGACCGATCGGCCTGGGGTTCAGGGTGCCGATGCTCGTCGTCTCGCCGTTCTCCCGGGGCGGCCTGGTTTGCCCAGACACGTTCGATCACACCTCGACGTTGCGCTTCCTCGAGGCGCGATTCGGCGTTGAGGTTCCGAATCTGAGCCGTTGGCGGCGCGGGGTGACCGGAGACCTGACCAGCGCATTCAACTTCGCAGCGGGCCCCCGTACGGCCCGACCGGCCCTGCCCAATCCTGCAGTCCCGGCGGCCTGTCCGCGGACGGTGCTCGCCCCCAAAGCGACCTCAGGACCGGTTCCCCGCCAGGATCGCGGCACGCGCAGGCGCCCGAGCGGGATTGTCAAGCACCGCTAGCGCAACGGCAGATTGAGCCCGTCAGGCGCGGCCGTGATGAACGGCTTCGATGTTGTTCCCGTCGGGGTCAAGCACGAAGGCCCCGTAGTACTCGCTTGAGTACTCCGGCCGCAGGCCCGGCGGCCCGTTGTCGCGTCCCCCGGCGTCGAGCGCAGCAGCGTAGAACGCGTCCACCTGTTCGCGGCGGTCCGCCGCGAATGCGACATGCACAGGGCCGGCGCTCGGATAGGCAGTGGAGATCGCGAAGTCGTCGGCCTCCTCAAGCCCGAACGCCACCTCGCGTGCCTCCTCGCTCCACGGGCCGATCTCGGCGAACCCGAGCGGAATCAGAGCGCGGGCATAGAAGGCGCGGCTGCGCGTCAGATCGCTGACACCGATGGTGAGGTGATCGATGACGATCCGGCGCCGGGGCATGCCCGGACTGTATTGCTCGGTGGCCGGTGGGGACTCAGCGGGCGCTGGTGAGCACCGGGGTGAACGCCGGCTGCTCGGCCATCGGCCGGACGTCGACGGCCACGACCTTGTACTCGGGGCACGACGTGTTGACGTCGGCGGACTGCCCGACGAGAAGGTTGGTCCGGGCCTCAGGGAAATGGAACGAGGTGAACACGTGGCCCGGCTCGATTCGCTCGGTGATCCGGGCGTGCAACTCGGTCTGCCCGACGCGGCTGCGCACCGAAACCTTGTCGCCGTCGGTGATCCACAGGCGGGCGGCGTCGACGGGGTGGATCTCCAGCCAGTCGCGGTCGACGAGCGTGACGTTGTGGGTCCGGCGGGTCATCGTGCCGGCGTTGTAGTGCTGCAATACGCGGCCGGTCACCAGGACGAGGGGGAACTCACCGTCCGGCGCGTCGCCCGGTTCCTTGTAGGGCAGGGCGGCGAACTGGCCGCGACCCCCGGGCCGGTCGAAGGTCGTGTCGTAGAGCGTCGGCGAATCGGTGCCGTCGGGGCGCACCGGCCATTGGAGGCCGTGGCGCCCGAGTCGCGCCCGGCTGACTCCGGCGTAGGTGGGGGTCAGGCGCGCAATCTCATCGAGCGCGTCCCACGGCGTCTGCCAGCCCATCTCATGCCCAAGCATGCGTGAGACGGTCATGATGATGTCGATGTCGGTCCGCGCCCCACCCGGCGGATCGATCGCGGCTTCGACAGCCTGGAAACGGCGCTCGGCGTTGGTGAAGGTTCCCGACTTCTCAAGGAACGACGAAGCGGGCAAGACCACGTCGGCGTACTTGGTCGTCTCATTCTCGAAGATCTCTTGGCAGACCACGAACTCGAGGTTCTCCAGCGCGGCGGTGACGTGAGCCGTATCTGGGTCCGTCTGCGCGACGTCCTCGCCGAAGATGTACATCGCCTTCAGCTCGCCGGCGATCGCCGCGTCGAACATCTGCGGGATCGTGTAGCCCTTGCGTCGAGACAGCGGAACGCCCCAGGCCGCTTCGAAGGAGCGTGCGACCTCCTCGTCGCTGACGGGCCGATAGGCGGTGTAGGTGTCAGGCAGCGCCCCCATGTCCGAGGAACCCTGCACGTTGTTCTGTCCCCGCAGAGGCAACAGCGCCGACCCTGGCTTTCCGACCTTGCCGGTCATCATCGCCAGGTTGCACAGCAGTTGCACGACTTCTGATCCGTACTTGTGCTCAGTCACCCCGAGTCCCCACAGCAACGAGCCGCTCGCCGCCCCCCCGTAGATATGGGCCGCGCGCTCGAGGTCGGCCGCGGGAATCCCACTGATCGTCTCGACTGTGGCGGGGTCGTAGAGCTCCAGCAATTCCTCCAGCGCTTCGTATCCCTCGGTGCGCGCGGCGATGAAGTCGGCATCCACCATTCCGTCGCGACGGACCACGTGAGACAGACCGAGCACGACGGCCGCGTTGCTGCCGGGGCGCGCTGACAGGTGCAGCACTCCGTAATCAGCCAGCTCGATCCGCCGCGGGTCGATCGTGATCAGCTTGCAGCCGCGTAGCGCGGCCTGCTTGATCCGGGCGCCGACCACGGGGTGACCCTGGGTGGGGTTGACACCGAGCAGCAACGCGACCTCGGCGTGATCAATGTCGGTGAACGAGCCGGTCGCCCCGGAGAGACCGAAGGACCGGCGCAGCGCGAACGACGTCGGCGAGTGGCATACCCGCGAGCAGTTATCGATGTTGTTGGTCCCGACGGCGGCGCGCATCAGCCGGGCCATCGCGTAGCAATCCTCGTTAGTGGCTCGTGATGAGGCCAAGCCAGCGATCGCGTCAGGCCCGTATTGGGTCTTGATCCGCTGCAGCTCGCTGACGATCCGCTGCAGCGCCTCGTCCCAGCTGGCCACGCGGAATCCTCCACCCTCCCGGATCAGTGGCGAGGTGAGCCGGTCACGGGAGCGCGTGAACTGATGGGCGAAACGGCCCTTAAGGCAGGTATGACCCTCGTTCGCGGGTCCGTCGAGCGCCGGGGAGATCGAGGCGATTCGGCCGTGCTTGGCGTGAGCCTCGAGCCGGCACCCGACTCCGCAGTAACCGCAGGTCGTGGTGACGGTCTGATCAAATCGCTCGGTTTCCATCCTCATCACCTCTCAGACGATCGTAGTCCCTTGCGCAAGCGCGGGCCGGGCTCGGCCAGTCGCCCTAAACCGGTGGAGACTGCCCCGTCAAGCAGGGTGATCTCGGTGATCGCATCGGTCGGGCACGTATCCGCACAGGCTCCGCACGAGACGCAGGTCGAATCCTCGAAACCGCTGTCGAGGCCCGCCGTGATGTTGGCCTGAAACCCACGGCCAGTCGCCGTCAGCGCGAACGCCCCCTGGACCTCATCGCACGCCCTCACGCAGCGCCCACAGGAGATGCACAGCTCGTGCTGGAAGGCCAGGTATGGGTGACGGAGGTCATGCTCGACCTCGTGGACGGTGCCCGGCCAGCGGGAATCCTCGACTCCCAGGCGCTCGGCGATCACCGCCAACTCCGTGTGCGGCCCCGGTGGCTGCGGTAGCTCGGAGAGGACCAGTTCGACCACTGCCGCAGCCACTCGCCTGGAGGTCGAGTCGCTCGTGTCGATGACCATCCCGTCGCGACATGGAGTGGTACAGGCCGGGAGAGGCTTGGGCGACCCCTCGACTGCGACAAGGCACACGCGGCAAGCGCCGAAAGGTGCCTGGCGTTCGTCGTAGCAGAGGGTCGGCACCCAGGATCCGGCCTTCCGTGCGGCCTCGAGAATCGTGGTGCCGGGAGCAACGTCGATTGACGCCCCGTCGACATGCACCGAGGTCATGCCAACCCCAGTTCGTCCGGGAAATGAGCCAGCAGGCTTCGCAGCGGTGCCGGCATGCCGCTCCCGTGCGCGCACAGACTTCCGAGCTCAAGTGCCTCCAGCAGCTGCTCAAAGCGCTGACGGTCGACCGGCGCGTCGGCGGAGAACATCTCGTGGGCCCGGCGCAGACCGATTCGGCAGGGGAAGCACTTTCCGCAGCTCTCGTGGGCGCCGAAGCCCAGCAGATGACCGGTCAGACGCCGCATGTCGGTGCGGTCGTCGAAGGCGAGGATGCTCCCGTGGCCGACCATGCAGCCCTCGGCGGCCAAGGCGTCGAAGTCGAACGCCGTGTCGAGGCGGGAGGCGGGCAGGATGCCTCCGAGCGGCCCGCCGATCTGGACCGCCTTGATCGCCCGACCGTCGCGAAGGCCCCCGGCAATGCGTTCGCACAGCTCCCGGACGGGCAGGCCGAACGGGACCTCGAAGACAGTCGGGTTGACGAAGCGCTCGTTGAAGCACACGAGCTTGCTCCCGGCGGTCGTGCTGTCCGGGCTGAGCGCGTGGTAGGCCTCGGCCCCGTGAGCTGCGATGAACGGCATGTTGGCCAGGGTCTCGATGTTGTTGACCACGGTGGGTCGCCCGTAGACGCCACGCTCGGCGGGAAACGGTGGCCGGGCTGACACCGTGCCCCGCAGTCCCTGCAGGCAGGCGAGGAGCGCCGTCTCCTCGCCGACCACATAGGACCCGGCGCCCTCGACCACCGTCACGTCAAAGGCGAAGCCACTGCCGAGGATGTCCTCGCCCAGCCATCCGGCGGCATGCGCGCGTTCGATCTCGGCCTCCAGCGCCGGCTTGGAAAGCGGGTACTCGGAGCGGGTCAGGATGAATCCGTGCGCCGCGCCGACCGCGAAGCCGGCCAGCGCCAGCCCCTCGAGTACAAGGGCGGGATTTCGCTCCATCAGATACTTGTCGATGTATGACCCGGGGTCGCCTTCGTCACCGTTGGCGACAATGAACTTGTCCTCACCGCGCGCTGCTCTCGTGAAGCGCCATTTAGTCCCGGCTGGGAACCCCGCGCCTCCGCGTCCGCGGACCTCCGCGGCTTCGACGATCTCCAGCAATGACTCGGGCCCGAGCTCGGTCAGCGCGCGGCGCAGCCCGGACCAGTCGCCGGGGACGGTGAGCACCGGCTCGGCGAGCACGCTCTGCCAGTCCGGCTCGACCGCGGGCCGCGTCTCGCCGGCCAGCACCCGGGCTACGACATCCGCTCCGGCATCGATCACGTCTCCGTCGCGGACCGCCGGCGAGGCGTGGCAGAAGCCCAGGCATACCGTCTCGGCCAGCGAAAGCGTTCTGTCGCCGAGACGTTCGCCAAGCTTCAGTCCCAGGCCCTCGCGGATTGCGTCCACGTGATCTCCGCCGCTGGCGGCGAAACACGCTGTTCCGGTGCAGACCCGCACGTGGCGCGCCCCGCGCGGATTGAGCAGGTCGTCGTAGAACGTCGAGACTCCGTACACGGCCGCCTCCGGCAGGCCGGAGATCTCGGACGCGCGTCGTCGATCGTCATCGGTGAGCTCTCCGTGATCATCGACCGCTTCCTTGAGCACCTCGAGCGCGGTCGGCGCCGCCACCGAGTGATGACGGCGAATTAGCTCAACGAGATTTTGCGACAACTAACTCCCTCCTACAAATTTGTACAAACCATACATCGAGGACCGCTCAGGCGGCGAATCGGGATGACCCGGACCGGGTAGGACCGCCGTGAGGAAATTCCCCCGAATCTGGAGCCGTGGTCGAGATCCGAGAAGAATCACAACAGGACGAAACGGTGCAGCAGGCAGCCGAACACGCCGAGCGTGCGGGAGAGCATCGACAGGAGATGCAACGCCGGGCGGCCCAGGCGGAGGCAGCCGAGCCTGCTGCGGCCGGCGCGCTCGAGCGTGAGGCGGCCGATCACGGCACGCTTGCGGACTCCGAGGAGCAGCGGGCCAGCGACCGTGCGCATCAGGCCGACGAGCAGTCGCGCGGCTGAGGTTTCGACACAATCTCGATGCTGGTCCTGGGGGCCGGGCACTGGCGGGCTCGTCGCCCTTCGGACATACTGCGCGCGTGCGGTGGACCGGGGCGCTAGGAGTCGTGACTTTCTTGCTGCTGCTGGCGGGCTGTGGCAAGAGCACGATCGTGGCCTCAGGCGCCGAGAAGTCGGTCGCCGAGATAGTTACTCAGCACACCCCGTTCCACCTGCTGGCGAGCGCGGTGAAATGTCCTGGGGGCGTTGAGGCCAAGCCGGGGAATACGTTCACGTGCACGTTCACGGGTCCCGCAGGGGTGCACTACGTCGCTGACATGCGCGTCGTGAGCGTGAAGGGCACGAGGGTGGTCTTCGACATCCACACCCGGCGCAGCAGCTAGCCGCCTGCATCTCTGGAGCGGCCGCCTGTTGCGCCCCCGATCGGGTACAACCCCGGGGTGCCGGTAGCCGAGCGGTTGCGGATTCCGATCTGGCGGGAGGGCCGAGTGGCGTTCGAGCGAGCTTCACTGCGGCGCGACCCCGTGCTGCGCGGCGTGGGGGTCCGGCGAGGGGATGGCGCGCCCGTACTGATGATCCCTGGGTTCTTGGCCGGCGATCTGTCGCTCACGCTGATGGCGCGCTGGCTGCGGGACATGGGATACCGACCCTGCCGGGCCGGTATCCGCGCCAACGTCGATTGCGCCGAGCGCGCGCTGGCGCGTTTGGACGCGCAGCTCGAGGGCTTCGCCGTGCAGCACGAGCGGCGGGTACACATCGTCGGGCACAGCCGCGGCGGGACGATGGCGCGCATCTTGGCCGTGCGCCGGCCGGACCTGGTCGAGGGAATCGTCTGCTTGGGGTCGCCGCTCACCGACGAGCTCAAGGTTCACCCACTCGTCCGCGCCCAGGTTCGCACCGTCGCGCTACTGGGATCACTCGGGGTGCCTGGTGTGTTTTCCTACGCATGCGGTTCGAGTTGCTGCGCGCAGGCGAGCGCCGATACGCGGGCGCCGTTTCCCGGTGAGGTGGCCTTTACGTCGGTCTACTCTCGTACTGACGGCGTCGTCGCCTGGAGGGCGTGTCTGGATCCGGCGGCAGTCCAGGTCGAGGTGCGCTCCAGCCACGTCGGCATGGCGGTCAACCCGGCAGCGTTCCGCGCCGTGGCGGACGCACTTGGTGGGACTGGGGATCGCGCCCGCGCCCGTCAGCCGACGGCGGCGCTCACGTAAGAGCTCAGACCCAGCCCTTACGCCGGAAGTAGATGAGCAGCGCGACCCCGGTCAGCACCATGCTGCCGATGCCCAGCGCAAAAAACGTCCACGACGCGTGGATGACGTGGGTGACCATGAAGGCGAAGTTCATGCCGAAGAAACCGGTTATGAAGCTGAGGGGAAGGAAGATCGTGGCGATCACGGTCAGCTGCTTCATCACGTCGTTCTGGCGATTGCTGACCGTCGAGAGGTAGAGGTCCGTGGCGCCGGAGAGGAGGTCTCGGTAAGAGTCGATCAGATCGCTGATCCTGATCAGGTGGTCATAAATGTCACGGAAGTAGTCACGCTCGTCGAGCTGGAGGCCGGGCAGCTCGGCGATCTGATCGATTGAGCGGGCGAAAAGATCGCGCTGCGGGCTGACGACCTTGCGCATCGAGATCAACTGCCGCTTGAGCGAGAACAGACGCTGGAGCTGAATATCGGTCGGGTTGGCGAGCACGGCGGCCTCAAGCTCGTCGATCTCGTCGTCCATCTCGGAGAGCCTGGGAAAGAAGCTGTCGGTGAGGGCGTCGAGGACGCGGTAGAGCACGAACTGCTCGCTGTGCAGAACGCGGCCCACGAGCGCGAGCCGCTGCTCGTCCAGCGCGGGCAGAGGCTTGTCATGGATCGTGACCAGGTACTGCCCGGAGATGAAGAGGTGGACCTCCTGCAACGGGTCCTCGCCGGCGGTGTCTGGCAAACAGCCGTAGAAGACCAGAAACACGTGATCGCCGTAGTCGTCGAGCTTGGGGCGCTGTCTGAACTCCTCGGTGTCCTCCAGCGCCAGCGGGTGAAATCCGAACAGCTCCCGGAGCCTTTCAATGTCCTCGTGGCTGGGAGCAGATAGATCGAGCCAGAAGAACTGGTCATGCTCCAGGTGATCGCGCACGGCTTTCTCGTCGATCTGGACAAGGCACGGGACGACGACCTTGAAGTCGGCGTCGGGGCGGTCCTTGCTCACGGCTTTGGCCTTTCCGACGGGCATCGCCGCTACTTATTCGCTGCCGGCGCCGAGACTCTTGCGGCGGCCTCCGGTTGGGTCCGGCGGCTCGCCATACGCAGCTACGCTCGGCCCGTGGCCCAGACCAAGGCAGCGCCCCGCCACAGCGGGCCTTTGAGCAGGGTGCCAGCGTTCGGGCTGGTTGGCGTGGCCATCGCATCGGTCCAGTTCGGATCGGCACTGGCGGCAAAGTTGTTCGCCCAGGTTGGTCCCAGTGGGGCGGTTCTGCTCAGGTTGGTCTCAGCGACGATCGTGCTGCTTGCGCTCTGGCGCCCGCGGTTGCGGGGCTGGAGTACCCGCGAGCTGTTGCTGACGGCCTCGTTCGGGCTGGTGCTGGCCGGCATGAACCTCAGCTTCTACGCCGCGCTGCACAGGATCCCGCTCGGCGCGGCCGTGACCATCGAGTTCGTCGGGCCGCTCACCGTGGCCATCGCCAGCTCACGCCGGCCGCTGGATCTGCTGTGGGTGGTGCTGGCGGTCGCAGGCATCCTCGCGCTAACCAATGCGGGAACTGCAGGGCTCAGCGGGGTGGGGATTCTGCTCGCGCTTCTCGCCGGCTGTTTCTGGGGCGCCTACATACTGCTCAACGCGCGCGTCGGCCGGGCGTTCGAAGGCGGTGCCGGGCTCGCCGTGGCCATGTGCGTGGCGGCCGTGCTGGCGCTCCCGCTCGGTGTGGCCGACGGCGGGTCCCGGCTACTGACACCCCATGCGCTGCTGATTGGATCGGCTGTGGGGATGTTGTCCTCGGCGATCCCCTACTCGTTTGAGGTGGAGGCGCTGAGGCGGATCGATCCGGGCGTGTTCGCGGTGCTGATGAGCCTTGAACCGGCCGTCGCGGCGACAGCCGGGTTTCTCGTCCTCGGACAGGGGCTGGGCTTGCGGGCCCTGCTCGGAATCGCGCTCGTGGTGCTCGCGTCGGTCGGCGCGTCACGCGGTGCACGCGAGCCGCCGGTCGCCGTCTAGCTTCTCGCCGTTAGTCCGAGCAGCCCGCAGGACGTAAGTCCTCCCGTTGATGGCGAACCCACCGTGTGAGCAGGGGAGAGCACGAGGCGGCGGGAGCGAGGCCACGGCCGCGACCCTGTCAACGGTAGGGTGGCCCCGATGGAGTTCCTCACCTGCTGGATGGGCAAGGACACCGATGGCCGGCTCGGGTGGATTGCCGCATGGGCGAGCGGGAATACGGCAGAGAAGTGACCCGGATCGACGGCACCGACCTCGACGTCTTCAAACTCTGCCTTGGCGGCAACGTGTTCGGGTGGACGGCGGACGGGGAGACCTCGTTCGCCGTGCTCGACGCCTACCGCCAGGCCGGCGGGAACTTCGTCGACACCGCCGATCTGTACGCGGGCTCGCAATCCGAGCGCATCATTGGCGAATGGCTGAATCGCAGTGGCAGCCGCGCCGAGATGGTGATCGCCACCAAGGTCGGGATGGCCAAGGAGCGCCCGGGGCTCGGAGCGGGCAACATCCGCGCCGGTTGCGATGACTCGCTGCGCCGGCTCGGCACCGATTACATCGACCTCTACTACGCCCACCAGGACGACCCCGACACACCGCAGGAGGAGACCCTGGAGGCGTTCAACCAGCTCGTAGAGGCGGGCAAGGTCAAGCACATCGGAGCGTCGAACTTCTCCGCCGAGCGACTCGCCGCCTCGCTGCAGACCTCCGCCCGGGAAGGCTGGGCGCGCTACGTCGCGCTGCAGCCCCACTACAACCTGGTCGAGCGCGACGAGTACGAGCAGGAGCTTCAGGAGCTCTGCCGGCGGGAGAACGTCGGTTGCGTGCCTTATTTCGGGCTCGCCAAGGGGTTTCTCACCGGCAAGTACCGACCCGGCGGGAAGGAGGTGGACAGCCCACGCGCACCCCGTGCGGCCCAGTATCTCGAGCGCGGGGGGCAGGCGGTGCTGGAGGCTCTGGACGAGGTCTCCGCAAGCCATGGCGGTGCGCCGCTCGCGGCCGTTGCGCTGGCCTGGCTGGCCGCACAGCCCACCGTGGTCGCTCCGATCGCCAGCGCGCGCAGCGTCGCGCAGCTTGAGGAACTGCTGCAGATGGCCCGGCTCGAGCTGACCAGCGAAGAGCTCTCAAGTCTGGATCACGCCAGCCGTCAGCTTCGGACGTGAGCAGGACGCACGGAAGCGATATTCAGGGGTGGTGGCAGGCCGGCGAGCGGATACCGCTCACGCTCGGCGGCAACGAGCGGATGATCTTCGTCAGCAAAGCCGGATCAGGCGATTCGATGACCCTGCTGCACGGGTTCCCGAGCTCCTCCCATGACTGGGCCAAGATCGTCCCTGAGTTGAGCGCCACCCAATCGCTCCTCATGCCTGACCTGCTCGGCTTCGGGGCCTCTGACAAACCTGAGGATCATCCCTACTCGATGCTCGAGCAGGCCGATCTCGTGGAGGCGCTGTGGGAGCGTGAGGGCATCACCCGCACGGTCATCCTCGCCCACGACTACTCGGTGACAGTGACGCAGGAGCTGCTGGCCCGACGGGCGGAGCATGCGCTCAAGGTGGATCTGGCCGCGGTGCACCTGCTCAACGGCGGCCTGTATCCGGAACTGCACCGCCCCGAGCCAGCCCAGACGGCGCTGGCCGACCCCGAGCAGGGGCCGCAGATCAGCGCGGCCATGACCGAGGAGGTCTTATCGCAGGTGCTGGCGCCTACATGGGGACCCGGCTTCGATGGGACCGCGGATGCCGCGGAGATCTGGCAGGCCGTAACCCGCGGCGGCGTCGTGCTGCATCGCCTGATCGCTTACATGGATGAACGTCGCGCGCGCAGGGAGCGATGGGTCGGCGCGCTTGAGCAGACCGATCTGCCGGTGTCGTTCGTGTGGGGCATGCTTGACCCGATCTCAGGTGCGCACGTCGCCGAGCGGATCCGAGAACGGCTGCCGACCGCGCGGCTGACCGCGCTCGAGGATGTCGGCCATTGGCCCCAACTCGAGGCGCCGGAGCGCGTCCTCGCTGCCCTGTAGCGCGTGCCGGACCGGGTCGCTTACGAGCGCCACGGGCGCACCTACGCCCCTTACCGCCAGCCTGACCCGTCAGGTCCCTACCCGGTGTAGGCGCGCATCAAGGTCTCGGCTACGCACACCGGCTTCTCGCCGCCGTCACGCTCAAAGGTCAGCTCGGTGGCGATCTGAGCGCCGCCGGCGACATCGTCCACTGACACGAGCTTGGCCCGCATGCGGACCCTCTGGCCGACCGGCATCGGAGAGGGGAAGCGCACCCGGTTGAGGCCGTAGTTGAGCATGAAGGCGAATCCTTCGAAGGTGAACAGGTCATACGAGAAGCGCGGCGCGAGCGAGAGCACGTAATAGCCGTGGGCGATCGTGCCGCCGAACGGCGTCTCCTTTGCCCGCTCCACGTCGACGTGAATCCATTGGTCGTCGCCCGTGACCTCGGCGAACTGATCGATCCTCTCCTGTGTGACCTCGTGCCAATCGCTGACGCCGAGTTCCTTTCCGATGTAAGACCTGACCTCATCCAGACCAGTGAGCGTGAGCATGTGAGACCTCGTGTTCGGGCTGTGCTTGCCGCGCGAGGATATTGGTTATTCCTGCGGCGGCCCCGGCGACGGGGCCGTTCGGGGTGCGGGCGAGGACCTTGCCTACACCGGCGCGCACGGAAACGTTCGCTATGCGGTCGTTTCTGTGCATCGAGGCGTTGGTCTGTCTCGGAGGCCGGTCTCAGCCAGCGGCGACGGAGGTTCCGACCACGTTCCAGCCGCTCACGCTCACGACCGGCGCCGCACCGCGGAGACTCGCGCCGCGGTAGGACGCGCGCAGCGTCTCGGACTCGCCGGGCCACAGGGTCACGTCGTTGTCGCTCCAGACGATCGGCAGCACCTGGTTGTCCCCCGCGGCGGGCGATCGGGCCGGGGTTCCGCGGCGGACGTCGGCACGGAGGAAGAACCCGACCGTGGGCTGGGACGAGGTGTTGGTGATTGTCACATCGGTGACGGTGTCGGTGCCGTCGGCTGCGGGGTGATGGTGGGTGCGCGCGCTCACCCGAATCTGGGCGGCGGGCAGCCCGCTGAGCTGACTTAGGTCCGCGTACTGGCTCATGGTTGCCTGTGGGTTGCCGATCGTCTTCGGCCAGTCGACCACGTCCTGCTGGGTCGACAGCCAGTAGACGTTGCGATCGAGCTCGTGTCCCTGGCGACTGAG
Organism: uncultured Solirubrobacterales bacterium; assembly: GCA_963757165.1. GTDB lineage: Bacteria > Actinomycetota > Thermoleophilia > Solirubrobacterales > Solirubrobacteraceae > Palsa-465. The sequence continues at coordinate 167,437 of CAVWQO010000005.1, read as the reverse complement.
GACGAGCTCGATGAAATAGGTCCGAGCCGGAGCCGGTGGGGTGGTGGAGGCCGGAAGCGCAGGATGAAGCAGGCCGCCGGAGACACCCTGCGACGGGATCGCGGCGAGCCGAGCGCTGCGGTCATCGAGCAGCCTGCCGTCAAGGCCGAGGACCCTGGCCCGTACCGACAGGCCCGTCTGCGGACGTCCGGTCAGATTGGCCACCGAGACACTGCCGTCGTCATACGAGTAGAGGGCGTGAAGGGGCGCGTTTCCCTTCTTGGCGCCGAAGTAGCTTCCCGCCTGGTCGTAGTCGTGGTTGTAGAGGTCCCACAGCAGCGTCGGCCATCCCTTGTTCAGCTGCCAGTAGACGACGCCGGTAGAGGGAGCCTGGCGGCGACGGGAGTGCGCGATGTACGCCTCGAACTCAGCGCGCTGGGTCTCATAGTTCTGTGCCTGGGCCCGCTCGACGTAGCCGGTCAGGCTTGACCATGAACCGTAACGATGTGAGATCGCTTGATCGAGGTCATGCAGGGTGCCGAACGAATAGCCGCTGTTGCTGGGACCTGGGAGGTCTGGCTCGTAGTTGGCGTGGTACTGGTTGTAGTCAGGGTTCTGCCAAAGCTGCGCCTGCTCAGCCGGGGACATGAAGCGGTGGATCGAGTCGAGCGTTGGCACCGTGTGTCCGGCGCTGGCCTCGCTGTTGAAGGCCCACGCGCCGCCGACATTGGTACGACTTGCATCGCCCGGGCTGTAGTGGCTGGTGTCGTACCAGTAGTTCGGCGGCACCCAGTCGTAGGGGCCCTCCTTCTCCCCGGACGGGCCCAGCCGCCGAGTGCTCTTGTACTCGGCCGAGGCGACCAGCGGTTCCTGGAAATCGGCCTGGCGAAAGCCGATCAGCGAGACACGCTCCTGGCGCGGGGTGGGCTGATTGTCGCTCCAGCTGAAGTTGATCACGCTCGGGTGGTTGCGGATCCTCTCGCCAATCGCGCGGGCGGACAGCTGCAGGATCTGCAGGTCGTGATTGGTTACGCCCCTCTGGTTGTCGGGGAGCTGCCACGCGTCGCAGCATTGGAAGCCTCCATCGATCATCACTCCGGCTCGATCCATCTGGCGGTAGAAGTCCTCGGGCATCTGCTTGCCCTCGGTCCGGATTCCGTTCAGGCCGAGGTTCTTGATCAGGGCGATCTGCGCGGCGGTGTCGGAGGGGGAGTAGCGCAGGAACAGATCCTCGGACCAGCCGCCGGCGCGGAATACAAAGGGGACACCATTGACCAGGAACTGCCGTGAGCCCTGGGGCGCGATCGGCGCCCGACCGATGAGGCGGGTGGTGATGCGGCGAATCCCGAACGTCTCGGTCTGTGTGTCCGCCGACGTGCCCGGCTGGGCCAGCGCCACCCGCAGCCGGTAGAGCGGCTGCAGGCCCATCGCGTAGGGCCACCACACCTGTGGGTGGCGGATCCTCAATTGCGGGTTCTGGGCTGGAGTGAAGCTGACGGTTCGAGTCGTCCGGGCCGAAATGCTGACCGGACGCACGAGCCGGATCAAAGCTCCGTCCGGGCTGGTGACGGACGCCGTGAGCAGCCCAGTCTGCCTGGCGGCGGACCGGTTGCTGACCGACGCCTTCACCGTCAGGGCGGCCTGCGAGACGTCGGCATTGTCGTGCTGGACAACGTGGGCGTTGCTGAGCGTGAGCGCGCCGGATGTATGGAGCTGCACCGGAAACTGCAGCCCGGTGTTGTTGTCCGGCGGGATCTGGGTCCAATCGACGTTGTCGAGCGTGAACAGCTTGGTCGGGTTGTTCGGGTAGACGCGCAGCGCCAGCGCATTGGCGCCCCGCACCAGAAGCCGGGTCACGTCGAAGCTGTACTCCGTGAAGGCTCCCTGGACCTCGGCCTGCGTGGCCACGCGCCGCCCGTTCACCCATACCTCGGCCTTGCCGACGACGCCGTTGATCTGAAGCTGAGCGTGTTCGGAACCGCGGGGACGGTAGGCGAAATCGGTCCGGAACCACCACGGCACGGCAAAGGCGGGAATGGTTACCGGCCCGATCTGCGACATGAACCCGAAGCAGCTCTGCATGTTGGTCGAGACGAACACATTGGGGCAACGACCGGTCTGCACGAGTGCTCCCACCTCGGTTCCAGGCGCGCCGGCAGCGTCCGGGCGGACGTGAAGCCAGGAAGCCGTCGAGAAGCCTGCTCGTGAGATCTGACTCGCCGGAGCGGTCGCGTTCGCGGTGCTCTGGACCTGCCAGCCGCTCGTGCCCAGTGTGTTTGTCGTTGCCCAGGCGCCGGGCGCGCCGGCAGCGCCCGCGCCGAGCCCGAAAAGCAGCGCAGTGACGATCGTCGTGAGGGTGGCTCGGGGCATCGGCACGCTCAGTCCTCCCGGGGACATTTCGTTTAAAGCCTTGCGGAATGGCGACCCTAGCGCTGCTCTGCCGGGGGGTCAAGCCTCGGCTATTTAGTTCGTGTATGGCGAATTACCGGTCGAGCACGGAAGCGCGGGCGGTGCGGGTGGGGAGCAGCTCCGACACCGAAAGGAAGTACCCGGGTCGGGCGTCAGAGAGCGCGGGGCGCTCAGACTCACCTCACCCGCGGATTGCGCTCAGCACCGCGACGCCGATCAGGAGGATCGCGACGCCCATCAGCTGGATCCGGCTCAGGCGCTCCTTGAACAGGACGTATCCCGCGAGCGCGGCCAACGCCGCAAATTGAGACGAGAGCACGGCGGCGATGGCGATCCCGTGCCGGGCGGCAACGTTGAAGGCGATGAAGCCAATTACCTCACAGACCCCGGAGCCGACGACGAGCGGCAGCGCGCGCCGCGTGATCTGCAGGCGACCGCTCATCGCCAGCGGCAAGGCGAGCACCACGGAGCCGATCAGGCGGGCGGACAGGATTACCCACGATGACGGCAGCGTGGCGCCGGCCCGGCCGGCGGCGTACAGGCTGCCTCCGAAGGCGATCGAGGCGAGCACCGCCAGACCAACCGCCTCCGGATGACGGGCCGAAGCTGCGGTTTCGGCGTACCCACGCTCGGGAATCGCCGCCAGCATGATTCCGGCCACGATCACCGCCAGGGTCACCCCGGCTGCGGGGGCGATGCTCTCGCCGACGAGCAGGGCGATCACCGCTGCTATCGCGCCTTCGGTTGAAATCACCGGCGCGACCAGCGCGATTTGGCCGATGCGCATCGCAGCGTAGGCAGCCAGCAGGCCGCCGACGTTTCCCGCACCGGTCAGAAGCAACCACAACCCGGGGGTCCCGCCCAAACGATCCGGGACGCCGCTGATCGCTACGGCGGGCAGCGTCAGCACCAGGCCCACCAGCATCACCCAGGCGACCACGGACGCTGGATCGATCAGCCGGCTCGAACGTGACGAGCAGATGGTCGAGACCCCCCAGCCGAAAGCGGCGCCGAGGCCGCCGAGGATCGCGATCATGGGGTGAGCTCGCGCGTGGGCAACGCTCAGCTCTGCAGCCGCTCGCCCGTGGCTGGGTCGAACAGATGCAGCTTGCTGAGATCCAGCCACAGCTCGCCGGGGGAGCCTTCCCGCAGACCGCTGGAGGAGTCGACGCGGGCGACCACTTCGGGCGAGGTGGGGACGGGCGCCTCGGTGGGGTCCACGAGCGCGGCCTGCAACTGGTGGCGAACCTGTTCGGGCAGCTCCCCGGGGCTGTCAGCGGCGCTCAAAGAGAGGTGGGCATACACGTCGGACCCGGTTGACTCCAGCACGTCCACGGGTGCGGTGAGCTTGAACCCGTCCCGGCGATTCCCGGCCAGCGCCGCGTCCTCGAAGTCCTCTGGGCGGATTCCAACCAGCACGGGCCCGGGTTCGCTCGGCATGTGGCCGCCCGCGTCGCGGATCGCCGAACCGGGGATCGTGCCGAGCGCGATGCGCAGGGCGTCCGCATCCACCTCGCCGGCCAGGAAGTTCATCGCCGGCGAGCCGATAAACCCGGCGACGAAAACGTCCCTGGGCTGCCCGTAGAGCTCCTGTGGGCTGCCCACCTGGAGCAGGACGCCGTCACGCATCACGGCCAAACGGTCACCCAGGGTCATCGCCTCGGTCTGATCGTGGGTGACGTAGACCATGGTCGAGCCCAGGCCGCGCTGAATCCGCAGGATCTCCGCCCGCATCTGGATCCGCAGCTTCGCGTCGAGGTTCGACAGCGGCTCGTCCATCAGGAAGGCCTGCGGGTCGCGCACGATGGCACGTCCCATGGCCACGCGCTGGCGCTGACCGCCGGAGAGGTTCCCGGGCTTGCGCTGCAGCTGGTCGGTGATCCCGAGCAGTTCCGCCGTTCCAGTGACCTTGCGCTGGATCTCCTCGTCCGGGACCCGGGCCCGCTTGAGCGCGAAGCCCATGTTCTTGGCCACCGTCATGTGCGGATAGAGGGCGTAGTTCTGAAACACCATCGCGATATCGCGCTGTTTGGGGGTGAGGTCGTTGACGACCCGGCCGCCGATGTCGATCTCACCGGTGGTGATCTCCTCCAGTCCGGCAATCATCCGGAGCAGGGTCGTCTTACCGCAGCCGGAAGGACCGACCAGGATCATGAACTCGCCGTCGGCGACCTCGAGGTCGAGCTCGTGCACGGCCTGCGTGCCGTCGCGGTAGCGCTTGGAAACCCCGCGGATGGAAATTGCCGCCAACCGGTGCTCCTTATCTCGTTCCGGACCGCATCGTGGCCAGATTGTGGCGGGCGGCGCGTGGCACCGCACCCTGCGAGAGCAGCTGCTCCCGCGCGGATCTGAGCGCTACGGCGATCGCTCCCTGGAGCGCGGCGCGGTCGCCGAGGCGGCTGGTCTCGATTCGAGCGGTGATCGGAACTAGGGCCGCCGCGGCGCCGCGTACCGGACGCAGCAGCAGCGGGTTGGCGCCGATCCCACCGCCGAGGACGACCAGCTCGGGATCGAGAATCGCGCAAACGGTGGCAATCGCCGTGCCCAGGCGAGAGGCGACCTGCTCGACCACCGCCTGCGCCGCTGGATCGCCGTCGACAGCAAGCTCGAACACCCGCTGCGCAGCGATGGGCTGGGGCATGGAGGGATCCCGGCGAGCGTCAAAGGCAGCCAGAATCCCCGCGGCGGCGATTTCGTCCTCGAGTCCGCCGTGGAGGCGGTGACGCGGATCGAACGGGTCCCCAGCAAGCGGCAGGTAGCCGATCTCCCCGGCGGCGCCGTGAGCCCCGCGGACGAGTTCGTCGCCCATGATGATTCCCATACCGATGCCGGCGCCGATCGCGATGAACACCATGGTCGTGACGCCACGGGCCAAGCCGAACCACTTCTCCCCGACGGCCGCGAGGTTGACGTTGTTCTCGACCAGGACGGGCATGTCGAAGCGTCCTCGCACCACCTCCAGGGGGTCAAAGCCACCTTCCGGCGTGACGTTGTAGGCCAGCGAGGTGACCCGGCCACTGGGTTGGTCGATGACACCCGGAGCCGAGATGGCCAGCGCGAGCGGGCGGCCTCGCGTTGCCCCCGCCCGCTCGATCACCTCGCTGACCATCTCCAGGATCTGGACGCCGACCGCGCGGCTGGTGTCCTTGCTCGTGGCCTGCTGGGCGTCGCAGATCGGCTCGCCGAAGAGGTCGGCCGCAGCCACACGGAGATTGGTCCCGCCGATATCTGCGCCAACCACGAAGCCGACTTGCTCGCTGACCACATAGGCGACGGGGTTGCGCCCGCGGTGACCCGTCCTGGCTCCGGCGGCGTGGACCAGCCCGGCGTGCTCAAGCCGGCTGACCGCAGCCGAAACGGTTGGCTTCGACAGCGCCGTCGCGCCCGCGATCTCCGGACGCGTGATCGGTCCCTCGCGAAAGATCGTCTCGAGCACGGCCTGCTCTCCGAGCTCTCGCAGAAGGCTGAGCCGCGAGTCGCCAGCGGCACTTCCACCGGGTCGCGTCGCCTCGTTCCGGCCGTCGTCGCTGCGGGAATCAGTCACTGTCGTTAGGGCCCTTTACAAATCACGCATCGCGCTTGACGCCCCAGAATAGGGACAGTATGGTCGTTGAGGCAAGCTTCTTACAAAACGAACACACAGGTTGTCGTGGAGGAGGAGAGGATGGGCCCGGAGCCGAAACAGACCGAAGAGCGCAGGTACTCGCGCCGCAGCTTCATCACCACGAGCGCGAGCGCCAGCGCCGCGCTCTACCTGGCCGCGTGCGGGGGCTCGAGTGGCTCGTCCGGCGGAAGAGTGACGCTCAACAACCTCTTCCAACAGCAAGCCGGCTACAGCGCGAGCGACCTGGCCGGGATGACCGCGGCGTTCGAGAAGGCCAATCCGAACATCAAGGTCAACAACACCCTGGTCGCTTACGAGGCGCTGCACGACAAGATCGTTGCCGCCGCTCCGGCCGGCACGTACGACGTTGTCCTGGGCGACGTGATCTGGCCTGCGGAATTCGGCTCCAAGGGGATCGTCAAGGACATCACCGGACTCGTCAGCAGCGAGCCGACCAAGCAGATCTTCCCCGGTGCTCTGGCGATGGCAAATTACAAGAGCAAGTACTACGGGATGCCGTGGATCCTGGACACCAAATATCTGTACGCCAACGGATCAATGCTGAAGAAGGCCGGAGTCTCACCCGCGGAGATACGCACGTGGGACGGGGTGGCAGCGGCGCTGAAGAAGATCAAGGCCAAGGGGATCGTCAAGTATCCGTGGCTCGGCAGTTGGTCGCAGGCCGAGGCCGTGGTCTGCGATTACGCGCAGCTGCTGGGCGCCTTCGGCGGCAAGTTCCTCGACGCGTCAGGCAAGCCGGCCTTCCAGTCCGGAGGTGGGCTCAGGGCGCTCGAGTTCATGAAGATGCTGCTCGATCAGAAACTCGCCGACCCGGCCTCCACGAGCTCGCTCGAGGCGGACGTGCTGAAGGCGTTCGCGCAGGGAAAGATCGCGATGAACCTCAACTGGACCTTCCAGCTCGCCGGGGCGCTCGACCCCAAGCAGAGCAACGTGAGCAAGGACGACGTGATGATCCTGCACACGCCCATCGGCGTCGCAGGACACGCCCCGGGATGTAACGGCGGGCAGCCGGTGATGATCGCCTCCGGGAGCAACCATCCCAACGAGGCCTGGAAGTACATCCGGTTCATCACGAGCCAGCCGGTGCAGAACAACTACGTCAAGGACTCACTGCCGATCTGGTCGGCGGCCTACTCGGATCCGACGGTGGTCAAGGCCGCCGGGGCCCAGCTGGTGTCGGTGGCGAAAACACAGTTGCCGGACATGATCCTGCGCCCCCAGGTGCCGAACTACAACGCGGCCTCCCAGGCTCTGCAGGTTCAGATCCAGAATGCGCTGCTGGGCCGCAAGAGCCCGCAGGACGCACTCAACGCGGCGGCCTCGGCGTTCACCTCCGGCGCGCCCGCCTAAACCTGGCCAACGATCGATGCAGAGCACCGCGGCAACGCCGGACGGGGCACCGCCCCGTTCCGGTGGCATGAGCTTGCGCGCGCGCACCCGCGAGGGCCGGTTCGCGCTGGCCCTCCTGGCGCCCAGCATCATCGTGGTTTTCGGGATCGTCATCTATCCGATCCTGAAGACGCTCTACACGTCGCTGTACGCCGTCGACACGCCGTTTGCCGGCCATTTCCCATTCGTCGGGCTGCGCAACTACACGTTTGCGCTGTCGCATTCCGAGTTCTGGTCAGCGGTCGAACGGACCGCTTACTTCACGATCATCTCCACCGGACTGGAGCTCGTACTCGGGATGGGCGTGGCATTGCTCCTGTATGCACCTCTGCGGGGCCGCTGGCTGTTCCGCACGATCGTCGTGTTGCCGTGGGCACTGCCGACGATCGTCAACGGCGCCATGTGGCGCTACATGTTCAACGCCCAGTACGGCGTGATCAACGCCGCTCTGACCCAGCTGGGGGTCACGCACTCCTACCACGCGTTCCTAAGCTCGCCGTTCGGAGCGCTCAACATCGTGATCCTGGCCGACGTGTGGAAAAACACGTCGCTCGTCGCGTTCTTCCTGCTCGCAGGGCTCACAACGATCCCGCGTGACCTGTACGAGGCGGCCCGGATCGATGGCTACGGGCGATGGGGCGCCTTCGTTCACATCACCCTGCCGCTGCTGCGCCCGGTGATCGTCGTCGTGCTCGTGTTGCGCACGATCGAGGCGTTCAAGGTGTTCGACATCATCTACGTGATGACCGGGGGTGGCCCGGCCAACGGGACCCAGAGCATCGCCTACTACACATACCAGCGGGCGTTCTCGGATGAGTTCTTCGGCTACGGGTCTGCACTCGCCTACTTGATGGTCCTGTTCATCCTGGTCTTCGCCGTGCTGTACATCCGGTTGTTGCGCTCGGACCAATACGGGATGGCCTGATGCAGGACTCACGTCGCTACCGGATATTCATTCACCTCGCGGCGGTGATCGCCTCGGTGATCATCCTCGCCCCGTTCGCTTGGCTGGTGATCGCCAGCCTGTCCTCACAGGCCGACCTGCTCAAGATCCCGCTCAGCTGGATCCCGAGCCACCTGTCGTTCAGTCGCTACAGCCAGATCTTCACCGCCCACGGGGGCACGATCTTCGCCAACTTCCGAGCCTCGCTGCTCAACAGCCTGATCATCGCTACCGCCACGGTGGCCATCTCGATCACCGTCGGCGTATTCGGTGCCTATGCGTTCGCGCGGTTGCGCTTCCGTGGGCAACGAGCGTCGTTGCTGCTGTTCCTCTCAACCTACATGGTGCCGCCGATCGCGCTGGTGATTCCGCTGTACCTGATCATGGTTCGGCTGCACCTGCTCAACACCCGGCTCGGGTTGATCATCGTCTACTGCACCTTCGCAACTCCGTTCGTCCTCTGGATCATGGGCAACTACTTCCAGACGATCCCCAGGGACCTCGAGGACGCCGCCCGGATCGACGGGTGCTCCCGGATCGGCGCGCTGTTCCGGGTGATCCTGCCCCTGGCCCGCCCGGGTCTGCTCTCGACGATGCTGTTCGCGTTCCTGATCGCCTGGGACGAGTTCCTCTACGCGCTGATCTTCACCTCCACCACCGCGGCCAAGACGATCCCGGTGGCGATCGCCGAGTTCACCGGGCGGTACACCACCGACTTCGGATTGCAAGCCGCCGGAGGCATTCTCGCCGCCGTTCCGCCGGTGCTGGTCGCCGTGGTGTTTCAGCGCTACATCGTCGGCGGCCTGGCCTCGGGCGCGGTGAAGGGATGAGCGACGCGTTCCGCAACGCCGTGTTTGCCCAGCCGGAGAACCTGCGCGCCGGCGCTCGGTCGGTCCGCGAGGCCCTTGACCAGGATGCCGTTGGTCCGATGCGGGAGGGAACGCTGGTGTTCAGCGGGGTCGGCGCCAGTGCCCACGCGATGATTCCTGCGGTGCTGGCGCTCCGGGCGGCGGGTCGGCGCGCCTTCATCGTTGCGCCCGCGGAGCTGGCTGCGGGGCCTGCCGCTGCCCTGGGCGACACCTTCGTGCTCGTCTCCCAGTCTGGGGCCAGCGCCGAGACCCTCGCCGCGCTGGAGCGGATCGACACAGCGCCGATGATCGCCATCAGCGCACAGGCAAACAGCCCGCTGGCCCGGGCCGCGCAGCTCTGGCTGCCCCTGGGGCCGCAGCCGGATACCCCGGTGGCGACGCTCTCCTACACGGCGACCTTACAGACGCTTGGCATGCTCTGCGACGCCCTGCTGGGAGCAGCTGTGCCGTCGGACTGGGCTCGGATCCCGGACCTCGCCGCGGAAACGCTGGAGCGGCTGGATCCACTGGCGGAGCAGCTCGCGGAGGTCTTCGCCACGGTGAGCGCCGTCGACGCGGTCGGCGGCGGCGCGGGTCAGGCTGCAGCCGCGGAGACCGCGCTGCTGGCCCGCGAAGCGCTTCGTCTGCCCGCCGCGGGAATGGAGACGCGAGAATATCTCCACGGTCCCGTGGAGGCCGTCGGGGATGATCTGGGCTGCGTCATCTTCGGTGGCGAGCGAGAAGCGCGGTTGGCCCGCGACGTCGAATCCTTCGGTGCGCGCGTTGCCTTCATCACCGACGGCGCACGCGAGCCCGGTTTGGCCACCCCCGCGCTGACGCTGCCGGCAACCGGACCGCTGGCGCTCTCCGTGCTCCAGATCCTTCCAGCGCAGCTGCTGGCCGACCACGTCGCGCGCCGCCGCGGCATGGCGATCGGCCATCTACGCCGCCACCAAGACGACACCAAGGTGGCCTGGTGAGCGGCGCACGGAACTTGAGCGAGCCGGACAACGGGGCCGTCCCGCCTTCGGTGACGGTGATCGGGTGTGTGCAGGCCGATGTCGTGATGAGCCCGGTATCCGATCTGCCGCCGCCGGGCGGAACACTGCTTGCTGATCAGCTGAGCATGCGCGTTGGTGGCGCGGGGGCGAACGCGGCGCTGGCCTTCGCCGAGGCGGGCCTGCCCGTCCGTCTGGTGGGGGCAATCGGAGACGATCATCTCGGCAGCTGGATGCGTGAGCTCCTCGCTCCGGCTGGACTCGCCGCTGATCTGGTCGTGCTCTCCGGCCAACCGAGCGGTCTGACCGTGGCGGTGGAGTCTCCGGTGCGCGACCGCACGTTCCTCACCTATCTCGGAGTGAACTCGCACTGGGAGGACTCGATGATCCCCGACGACGCGTTGCGTTGCGGGAGCCTCTTGCTGTGCGACTACTTCGTCGCTCCGGGGCTTCAGGGCGATGCAGCGCGACGGCTGCTGGCGGCGACTCGCCGGCATGGGGGTCGAACGTTTTTCGACACGGCGTGGGATCCCGGCGGGTTTGCCGCGTCGACGAGGGACGAGGTACGGCAGCTTCTGCCTTTGGTCGACGTGTTTCTGCCCAACGAGGCGGAAGCCTGTGCCCTGGCCGGCGTCGCCGACGGGGCCGCGTCCGACGCGGCTCGGCTCTTGCAAGCGGCCTCCGGCGGCTGGGTGGTGGTCAAGCTGGGAGCGCGAGGAAGCCTTGCCGTCGGTCCCGGCGGGACCGAGCTCTGGGCCGGCGCGCCGACCGTTGCCGCGGCTGACACCACCGGGGCCGGCGATGCGTTCAACGCCGGCCTCGTCCAGGCGCTGGGGGCAGGTACCGACTGGCCGGAGGCGCTGGCGGCGGCCAGTCGCCTGGCGTCCGCAATCATCTCCCGTCCCTCCGGCGATCGCCACCGCCAGCTGCTGCAGAGAGACCGCCCCGCTTGACTCCAGGCGCGTTGCTGTTCGACATGGACGGCGTGCTGGTGGACTCACTGGCTGCGGTTGATCGCAGCTGGCGTTGGTGGGCCGCTCGTCACGGACTCGACCCGGGGCCCTTCCTGGAGGCGCACGGGCGCCCCGACCGCGAGTCGATCAAACAGTTCGCACCGAACCTGGACGCCGAGGCGGAGGCGGAACTTGTCGAAGCGCGGGAGACCGGCGACACCGAAGGCGTGACCGCGCTGCCCGGGGCGGCGGAGATGCTGCGAAGCCAATCAGCGTTGGCGATCGTGACCTCGGCCACCGCGGCGCTTGCGGCAGCCCGTCTGCGGGCCGCCGGGTTGCCCACACCGGACGTGATGATCACCGCAGACCAGGTGCGCCACGGCAAGCCGGATCCGGAGCCGTACCTGCGGGCCGCCGCCGCATTGGCGATCGCGCCACGACACTGCACCGTATTCGAGGACGCTCCGGCCGGCGTGCGCGCGGCCAGAGCGGCCGGCATGCGTGTGGTGGCGCTGACCACCACGGTCGACGCGTCCCAGCTCGCCGGTGCCGACCTCGTGGTGGCAGACCTCGCGGCCTATCGCAAGCTGCACCTAGGTCGGTAGACTCGCGGCAGGGTGGAGACTTGCGACAGCTAACCGGGCTAGACGCGCAGTTTCTGGCACTCGAGAGTCCGACGCAAGCGGGACACGTGTCGGGACTGGCAATTCTCGATCCGAGCACGCGCCCCAACGGGCGCCTGGAGCTGGCCGACATCCAGAACCTGATCGCCGAACGGCTGCCGCTGCTGCCGCCGTTTCGCTGGCGCCTGAAGGCGGTGCCGCTCGGGCTTGACTATCCGTACTGGATCGACGATCCCAACTTCGACCTGGAGTACCACGTGCGGGAGCTGGCGCTGGCGCCGCCCGCGACCGACGAGAAGCTGGCTGAACAGGTGGCCCGGATTTTCTCGCGCCCGCTCGACCGGGCTCGGCCGCTATGGGAGCTGTACCTGATCCAGGGCCTCGCCGCCGGCCAGGTCGCGGTGATGACCAAGATCCATCACGCGGTGATCGACGGCATGTCCGGCGCGGAGATCATGGGCGTGCTGCTCGACCTGACTGCGGAGGGACGCGAGCCGCCTGCCAAACCGCGAGGTTGGAAGGACGTCAGCCGGGAACCGAGCGAGATCGAGATGCTCCTGCGCGGCGTGCTCGCAGCTCCGCGCTACGTGGAGCGAGTAGCTCGCGCGCTGCCCTCGACGCTCCCCAACGTCCAGGATGTGGCCTTCCTTTCGCAGGTGCCAGGCGTCCATACCCTCGGCCGGACGACCGCGAGGGTCGCGCGCCTGATTCGCGGGGGGGAGCCGCGCGTACTGGAGCGCAGCAACCTGACTCCACCGCGGACGTCGTTCAACGGCCACGTCTCACCGCATCGGCGGTTTGCCTTCGGCCAGCTGTCGCTGGATGCGGTCAAGACGGTCAAGAACCAGTACGGGTGCACGGTCAACGACGTCATCCTGTCGATCTGCGCCGGAGCGCTGCGGTGGTGGCTGCTGGAGCACGACGAGCTGCCAGAGGTCCCGCTTGTGGCCCAGGTGCCGGTGTCGGTGCGCAGCGAGAAGCAGATCGGCACCTACGGGAACCGGATCGGGATGCTGAGCGTGCCGCTGTACGTCAACGAGGCCGACCCGGTCCAGCGTCTGATGCTCACCCACGAGTCGATGCTGATGGCCAAAGAACGCCACAAGGCTCTCCCGGCCCAGCTGCTGCAGGATGCGACCCAGTTCATCCCGCCGGCCGTCTTCTCGCGTGCGGCTCGGATGACCTTTTCGCTCGCCGCGGCGCGCAAGCCGATCTGGAATCTGGTCGTCTCAAACGTGCCCGGACCGCAGCTGCCGCTGTACTTGGCCGGGGCCGAGCTGGTGGCCAACTACCCGGTGTCGGTGATCACCGACGGGATGGGACTCAACATCACCGTGATGAGCTACATCGGCCACCTCGACTTTGGGATCGTGGCCGATCGAGAACAGATGCGGGATGTCTGGAAGTTGATCGATTGGCTTGAGGAGTCGTTGGCTGAGCTGCTGCCAGCGGGGGCAGAGGTCAAACCGGGGACCGCGGCGCCGCCCGTCCCGGAGGCACAGCAGCCGGCCGAGTAAGCCCCGCCTCGGGACGCTGGTCTACCAGGCTTGGGTGTCGCCGCAGTGCGGGCAGCCGACCGATGTCGAGACGGGGGCCTTGAACACGAAGCCACACTGGCAGCTGTACTCAGCCTGGTCGTGTTCAGGTCCGAGCTCCCGGCGGCGGCGCAGCTTGCTCTCAGGGCCTGCGGGCACCGGGGTGGGAGCCGGGGACTGGCTCTGGAGGTTCGGCCGGGGCTCGGCGCCAGGCGCCGGGCGGCGGCGGCGTGAGCCGCCTTGGCTTCGTTTGGGTCGAACTAGCACGTTCATCGCAGAAAACGGTTTCGATCGTCAATGGTTTCGCGCCCGCAGGCGGAAATCCTCGCTTCTAACATGACGCTAATCGGCTGGACTTCCTTCCGGGCTGAACTCTGACCCGGCGTCACTGGACAAACCGAGGCGAGCGGTAGCCGACGCCCGCTGTGGGACAATTGATCTCTCCCCATGGACCCGAGTCGCAAGCGCTTCATCCGCCTGACCGTCGCTCTCACCGCCGCGCTGCTGCTGGCGTCGGCGCTCGTCTACACGAGCTTCAGCGCCGGTCGTGACGAGCTGACCGCCGGTCAGCTGCTCAAGCGTGCCCAGCCGGGACATTCCTACATCCTCGCCGGGACGGTGCTCGACGGGTCTGTGCATCATCAGGGAAGCGCGCTGCTATTCAGCATCCGTGACCCGAAGCTGAGAGTGTCGGTCCCGGTGCGCTACACGGGCATCGTGCCCGATCCGTTCCGGCAGGGTCGCGGAGTGCTGGTCACGGTGCATCGGCAGGGCTCGAGCTTCGTCGGGGAACAGGATTCGCTGACCACGAAGTGCCCGTCCAAGTACCAGGCCACGACCGCCTCCTACTGATGGCTCTGACGCCGGGAGGCATTCGCTGACATGGCGCTGCTTGGTCGCGCGCTGCTGATCCTCGGGCTGGCCGTCTGCGTCTACGGCATCGGCGCATCGCTCTATGGAGCCAGGAGCCGACGTCGTGAGTGGGTCGATTCAGGTCGCCGAGCGGTGTATGCGCTGGCCGGCCTGATGGTGATCGCGTTCGTGATCCTGGAGGCCGCGTTCCTGCGCAGCGACTTCTCCTTCAACGTCGTCGCGGGCCACTCATCGACCACGACCGCGACCTTCTACAAACTCGCGGCGGCCTGGTCCTCGCAGGAGGGCTCGCTGCTCCTGTGGGTGCTTCTGCTCTCGTTGTGGTCAAGCCTGATCCTGTTTCTGACCCGCCACCGAGTGCGGGAGATCGCGCCCTACGCGACGGCGGTCCTGCTCGGATTCGCGGCCTTCTTCACCTCGCTGATGGTGTTCCCGTTCGCGGCCAACCCGTTCACCACCAGCGCCCATCCACCGCTCGAGGGTGCGGGACTTGACCCCCTGCTCCTGCATCGCACGATGATGATCCACCCGCCGATGCTGTACTCGGGCTACACGCTGCTGACCGTGCCCTTTGCCTTCGCAATCGGCGCTCTGATCACCGGCCGATTGAACTCCGAATGGATCGGGGTGACCCGGCGCTTCGCTCTGGCGGCCTGGCTGTTTCTGGGCATCGGCATTCTGCTGGGCGCGCGCTGGTCCTATACCGAGCTCGGGTGGGGGGGCTACTGGGCATGGGACGCAGTCGAGAACGCGGCGCTGATGCCGTGGCTCGCCTGTACCGCCTTCATCCACTCGATCATGATCCAGGAGAAGCGGGGGATGCTGAAGGTCTGGAACGTGTCGCTGATTCTGGCCAGCGGGACCCTGGCCATCCTCGGCACGTTCCTCGTCCGCTCCGGCGTGCTGGATTCGATCCATGCGTTCGGCGCTTCCACGCTCGGCGTTCCGTTCGTGCTGTTGATCGCCGCGATGGTGGCCGGCGGGATCAGCCTGGTGGTGTGGCGGCGCCCGGGCCTACGCTCTGAGGCCCAGCTGGATTCCCTGTGGTCCCGTGAAGCGGTGTTCCTGCTGCAGAACCTCGTGCTGATGGCGATGGTGTTCGTGATCTTCTGGGTCACGTTCTTCCCGCTCATCTCCGAGGCGGTGACGGGTACCAAGGTGTCAGTCGGTCCGCCGGCGTTCCGTCCGTTCATCGTGCCCCTGGCGCTGGTTCTGGTCTTGCTCTCAGGCGTGGGTCCGATCATCGCCTGGCGGCGGGTGACGCTGGCCAACCTACGGCGCAACTTCATCTTCCCGTCGGCCATCGTCCTGCTGACGCTTGTCGTGCTGCTCGTGGCCAGCAGCTCGCTGTCCCGCCCGTTCGCGCTGCTGATGTTCGCCTTCGGCGGATTCGTGCTCGCCGCCGTCGCACAGGAGCTGTGGCGCGGCACCAATGCCAGGCGGGCGCTGACCGGAGACTCGCCGCCGCGCGCGATCCTCGCGCTGATCAGCCGCAACCGCCGCCGTTACGGGGGTTACATCGCTCATGCGGGGCTGGCCATCATGCTCATCGGGGTGGCCGCCTCGTCGTCGTTCGCGCATTCGCAGGATGTGATCCTCTCGCCCGGACAGCACGCCACGGTCAACGGCTACACGATGCGTTATCTGCGGCCGACCGAGCAGGCGACCTTCACCAATCAGGGCGAGGTGGCCAAGCTCTCCTTCGGGGCGGTGCTCGAGGTCTCAAAGCACGGGCGACACGTGACCACGGTGACGACAACGCGTGGCTTCTATCCCGCCACCAACGATCCGACCGTCGGTCCCATCTCGGTGGCCTTCAACGGTCAGGCCGATTCCCAGGTCGGCCTGAGGGCCGGGCTGACGCGAGACATCTGGACTGTCGTCAACCTGAATTTCCAGCCTATTCAGGCCGAGATCGCCCGCGGCGACAAGGTCTTCACCAACCTGATGACCAGCCTGACGCCGGCGCAGGTGAGCCAGCCCAGAACGCTGGTGGCGATCCGCGTCGAGCGGGCACGGGCCATCGCCGGTCTGGCGGCGCGGTACGTCAGCCATCCCTGGCCGGTCAACTTCCGCCTGATCGTCTCGCCCCTGGTCACCTGGCTGTGGCTGGGCGCGATCGTGATCGCCGCCGGCGGTCTGATCGCCCTCTGGCCGATCCCCTCCCTCGCTCGGCGGCGTAGCCTTGCCGCCAGCCGGCGCGCCGCGTCCGCGCCACCGTCGATGCCGGTGCGCGAGCGGACGGCGGTGCGCGAGCCGGCCTAGCGCGGCTGCGCCCGGACCCTCGTGGAGTTCCTGCTCGTCCTCCTGGTCCTGTTGACGGTCGTGTACATCGTGACCGGTCCCTTGCGACGCCCGGAGGCCAAGGCCCAGACGCCCAGCTCGACGGACCGCGCCGGGGTGGGCCCCGACGGCGCGGACGTCCGATCCGGCAGTGCCGCAGCGACTTCCAACCCGGGAGCGTTTGAGCGCCAGTCCGAGCTCAGCGAGCTCGAGGCCCAGCGGGAGAGCAAGTACCGGGAGATCCGGGACACCCAGCTGGACTACGACACCGGCAAGCTCTCCCATGAGGACTTCCAGGCGCTGGACGGCGGCCTGCGACGCGAGGCGCTCGAGATCCTCAAGCAGATCGACCAGCTGCGACCCCGTGCCCCGGATCGATCCCCGTTTGACCGCGCAGAACCTGGCCTGCGCGAGCCGGAGTAGCTACCATCGCCCGCGATGGCAACGATCCTCGGCATTCTCCAGGTGATCCTCTGCGTCGTGCTGATCTTCCTCATCCTGATGCACTCAGGTAAGGATGCCGGACTGTCCGGGGCCTTCGGCGTGGGTAGCGGTGCCGGCCCTCTGGGTGGCGGCTCGCTGGTGGAGCGAAACCTGAACCGGTGGACGATCGGCTTCGCGATCGTCTTTGCGATCAACACGATCGTGTTGATCAAGGTCGGCTGACCCGCTCGAGCCAGAACGACGCGGAGTGCCGGCCGAACCGGTTCTCGACGACCGGCCAGAGCGGCTCGAGGCGCTCGGCCAGGGGCGAGCAGTGGACGACCCACCAGGCCGGAAACCGGACGGTCCACCCAGCGGCTCCGCCGAGCAGCAGCGCCGCGAGCAGGTACTGCTCACCGTAGACGCGCTCGGTCCAGGTCGGCGGATAGTCCCAGGGCAGGAAGACGTCGTCGATCCCCACCAGCACGCCCTCGGGTAGGCGGGGCAGCACGTCAAGGAAGAACACCGTGGCGTCGGTGTTCATCAGTGCTACGTGTGAAGCATCGACGAGGACGATGTCGTCCGCGGACAGGCGCTCGGGCAGTGACGCCGAGACCGCCTCGAGCGGTTGGCGGATCACCTCGTCACAGATGTCGTCCACGTCTCGGCGGGGCGCGGGATCGATCGACACGATCTTGGTGCGCAGTGCGAAGTCGGTGATCGCGCGGCGGGCGAACACGGTCGAGAAGCCGGAACCAACCTCGAGGTAGAGGGCGGGATTGCGGGTCCGCAGCGCCGCCACCTGCACGAGCGCATCGACCGTTCCCCACCAGTCGTTCTCCCAGCACGGCTGCCCCGGGACCGGCTGCCGGGGAATCGTCTGCGCCCATTCTCGTAACTCGCAGATGCTGCCGATGGTGTCCTCGTAACCGGCGCGGCCGGATTCCAGCAGCGAGGCGATCGGGGCCAGCGCCGGGGCGCCGTCCCAGCCCCACCTCGCCCGCAACTGCAGCGGATATTCGGGTACTAGGGCCGGTCGTGATCGACGCAGCCGCTCAAGGCCCCGGCGCAGTGCCAGGTCGGCGGCGTCCCTACGGCTGATCACTCAGTCGATCGACCAGCCGGAGCAGGTCAAGGGGGCTGAACGGCTTGGTCAGGAACAGGTCGGCTCCGGCCTCCTCGGCGCTGCGCTCGACGTTGTCGCCATGCGCGGCGGTGAGCATCACAATCGTGGTCTCGCTGGTGGCCGGATTCTCACGCAGCTTGCGACAGGCGACGATGCCGTCGAGCCGGGGCATGTCGACGTCGAGGAAGACCAGCGTCGGCCGCTCACGCTCAGCGACCTCGAGGGCCTCCAAGCCGTCGGCAGCCTCGTGCAGTTCAAATTCGGCCACGTCCTCCAAGGTGGTGGCGATCAGCTTGCGAATGAACGGGTCATCGTCGACCACCAACACGCCGTGTTTGCTCACATCTGGCCGCCCCGCACCTCCCCGCGGAGCGCTCACTGAAGCTCTGCGGCGATGTGCTCGAACGTTGCGTCGTCGATCGCGCTGAACGCCGTCGCCACGTCGGGATCGAAGTGCGAGCCCGTCTCGTCCAGGATCATCGCTCGGGCAACCGGGAGGGTCGAAGCCGGCCGGTATGGGCGGTCGGTGGTGAGGGCGTCGAACACATCGGCCACCGCGAACACACGCGCGGCCAGCGGGATTTCGGTCTCGGCCAGGCCGTCCGGATAGCCGTCTCCGTCCCAGCGCTCGTGGTGGGATCGAACGATCGCGGCCGCATCGGCGAGAAACTCGATTCCGCTCACGATCTCGGCGCCGATCGCGGGATGCCGGGCCATCAGAGCCCGTTCCTCGTCGGTCAGGGCGCCGGGCTTGTAGAGGATCGCGTCAGGGATGGCCAACTTGCCGATGTCGTGGAGCAGAAACCCGAATTCGATCTCCGGCTCCTCGGCCAGAGGCAGATTCATAGTCCGGGCGATCTGCAGCCCGTAGGCGGTCACACGCTCAGCATGCTTGCCGGTGTAGGCGTCCCGCGCCTCGACCGCGTTCGACAGTGCTCGCACGGTGGCCATGTAGGAGCGCTGAAGCTCCTGCCGGCGCGAGCGCTCCTGTTTGAAGGTCTCCCGCAGATCGGCCGCGTAGCGCTCGAGCTGAAGCTCCTTTTCCGCCGCCTCGTGTTCTCGCCGGCTCAGTTCGGCCCGCAGACGCTCAATCTCCCTGGCCAGCTCGGCGTCGCTGCGCACAACCATGTCCCGCTCAGCCTACATCGCGCTCCCCCCGGAGCGCAGCAAGTAGCGCCTCCGCCGCCTGGTCGACCGGGACGACCTCCATCCCCAGTCTTCCGAGGCCAGGCGGCGCCGGCGTGACGCCGTCGGAGAACAGGATCACCGCGCGGCGCAGCCGCCGTCCGCGCAGGTCCAGCGCCTGGAGCACGGCCTGCGGATTGCGCACGCCGACGTCGACCAGCGCGACCTCAAAGCGTCGCTCGCCGCAGACGCGGGCCGCCGCGGCTCCAGTCGTCTCCCATTCGTGTTCGATGCCCATCTCGTCGAGTGCGGGCTCGAGCATCGGCTGCAATTCATCGCGGCCGACCACCAGCACCCGGGACCGGCCGGCGCTGACGGCGGCCCCGAGCACCTCCCGCAGTTCGTCGGCGTCGATCGGCTTGGAGACGATCCACTCGCCGGCCAGTTCCTGGCGCCCTGAGAAGACCGAGACGAAGACGATCGGAATCGAGCGCAGGTCCGGTTGCGCGCGGATCTCCCCGAGCACGGCAAAGCCATCCATCCCCGGCATCAGGATGTCGAGCGTGACCGCGTCGTAGCTGCCGTCGCGCAGTCGCTGAAGGGCCTCCTGACCGCTCGCGGCGATCTCGGTTTCCACCTCCAGGGGGGCGAGCTGGCCGGCGATCAGCTCGGCAATCTCACGCTCGTCGTCGACGACCAACACCCGTCGGCCCCGCATCACGTCGAGTGACCGAGCGGATTCGGGTCCGGGAATGGCTACGGGAAGGAGGACCCGGAAGGTGGTGCCGCGTCCCGGCTCACTCTCGACCGTGATCTGCCCATCGTGGAGCTCGACCAGCGACTTGACGATCGATAGGCCGAGGCCCGTGCCGGTGACCGAACGAGCGCCGTCAGCAGCCCGGTAGAAGCGCTCGAAGACACGCTCCGATTCCTCCTTGGTCATTCCAACTCCGGAGTCGGCGACGATGATCTGGATCCACGCCCGCTCCGGCTCCACGCCGATGTGAATGCGCCCACCCTCTGCGGTGTAGAGATGGGCGTTGGTGAGCAGGTTGGCCACGATCTGGCGAACGCGCCCTGAGTCCGCGAAGGCGAGTGGGAGCGTTGGCGCGAGGTAGGTCCCCAGATGCTGGTGCTTCTCCTGCAACCGGGGCCCCATCAGCTCGACGACCTCCCGCACCGCCTCACCGACGTCGATCGGCCGGCGTTCGATCTCGACGCGGTCGGCCTCGATCCGCGCGACGTCGAGGAGGTCGTTGACCAGCTCGACGAGGCGATCGGTTGAACGATGGATGATGTCCACGAACTCACGTTGGCGCTCGGACATGTTCTCGGAGGAGCGGTCCAGCAGCTCGACGAATCCCTTGATCGAGGTCAGCGGGCTACGCAGCTCGTGCGAGGCCATGGCGACGAATTCGCTCTTGGCCCGTTCCAGACGTGCGCGCTCACTCATGTCATGGACGGTCCAGACCACGCTGTCGGACTCGTCGCCGAGCCGCGCCGCGGTCACCGCCAGCGAGCGTCCGTGGTGCTCGATGATGGCCTCGCTGCCCAAGGCCCCGTCCAGCGGCGGTAGCGGGCTCTGAACGGCATCGAGCTTTGCTCCCGCCTTGAGCTCGGGCACCAGCGCAGCTGCTCGCGGGTTGACGGTGGCGATCGTCGACGAGCCCGGCTCGGTGACCAGCAGCCCGTCGCCGAGGCTCTCGATCGTCACGGCCAGCCGCTTGCGCTCGGCTTCGATCCGCCCACGCGCACTGGCGAGCTCATCGCCCATCGTATTGAACGCGCTGCCGAGATCCTGAAGCTCACGCGGGCCGGCGGGTTTGACCCGTCGCTCCAGTTCGCCGCTGGCCAATGCCCCGGTCGCACGGACGAGGGCGTCGAGCGGTTTGCGCATCGCACCCACTAGGACTGTGATCAGCGCCAGCGCACCGACCAGGGCCAGCAGGCCGGCCACCACCACGAGGATCACCGCCCGGCGTGAGTCGGCCCGAGCCTGTGCGCGGGCGGCGCTCTGGCGCGCGGCTTGGCGGTTCTGCAGTCTGGCCGCCAGCCGCCGGCCGCGATCCAGCGGCCCGCCGGGCGTCGTGGCCAGCGACAACCGCCCACCGCGTGCCAGCCGGCGGGCATCGGCTTCTGCCCGTACCTGCTCTTGCACGAGCCGACGGCTCAGCGGATCGTCGCTGGAGAGGGACGTAGCGGCCCTCGCCGCCGCGTTGTACGCGGCCACGGCGGCGCGCCGAGCGGACGCGGCGCTCGGACCCGCCGCGTCACGGAGGACCTCGGACTCGGCGATGCCGGCAGTGACGAGGTTCGCCGAGGCGGTTGACAGCCCCGAGCTGCGGGCCAGCAGGTTCTCATACCGCTGCCGCGCGCTGTAGAGGCTGGACACTCCGAGCGCTGCGACGACCGCGAGCACGACCGTCAGCCCGACCAGCGCCAGGCGCAGCGAACGTGCGATGGAAAAGCGCTGCATTTCAAGCGTCCGCGTTCGTGGGAGGGCCCTCGGCTGCGATCGTACTGGCGCGTCCGGCCGCACGGGTTGGCGGACCCCGATGCAATCGGGCCGTCAGAAGCCTGAGCAGGGTTACCATTGCGCTGTGACTCTGGCGCGATCATGGACGCGGCAGTTGTTCGGAGCCTCGGGCGCGGCGCTCTTGGTGCCGGGTGCAATTGCCGGCGCATTGGTCGTGCTTGCCTTCGCCGGAGGGTTCGGAAGGCTCAGCTCGCTCGGCCAGGCCCTCTCGGGTCCAACCCTCCCTGCCGCCACGCCGGTCGGCGCGACCCTCGGTGGCGGGAAGTCCGCGCTGGGCCGCGCGCTCGCCGCCGCGGCCGCTCCGAGCCCTAGCGCGGGCGCTGTAACGGTCTCCGGTGGGTCGATCGGAGCCCGCGCGCGCGCCGGCGGGCCGGGGGCGGCCGGCAACCTCGCCGGAGGCTCAGGCGCCCGCGGGGGCAGCGGAGCTTCCGGGGGATCGGGGTCCGGAGGGTCAGGCTCGAGCGGCTCGGGCGCTGGCTCAGGTGCTTCCGGGTCCGGCGGCTCTGGCACCGGCGGCTCTGGCACCGGCGGCTCCGGTACCGGGGGCTCCGGTGCCCCCGGCAGTGGCGCCACGGGCTCTGGCGCCGGCGCGGGCAGCTCCCCGCCGACCCCGGCGCCCCCGACGGTCGTGGACAGGATCGTCGGGATCGGGACTTCGATCACGGGCAAGATTCCGGGACCCGTCGGCACGATCGCCACGCAGACGCTTGAGTCCGTCGGTACGACGGTCGACCGCGTCCTCCCGCTCGGCGGTCCCAGCGCCACCGGGCCTGCTTCCAGACTAGGGCTCCAGCTTCCGTGAGGCGGCCCACCTGGGCGCAGGCCGTCGTCGCGGCCTGCGCGATCATGCTCGGCGCGTGCGGCGGCAGTGGAGGGACCGCCGCCGCCTTGCCGGGGGGCGCGAACGCCGGTGCGGTCGCTGGCGCCGCGGCGACCAACGTGCCGGTGGGGGACTGGACACGGTTCAACTTCGACGCCGCCCGCACAGGGGTTGGCCCGACACAGACGGGCATCACCGCGCACAACCTGAGCAGCCTGCGTCAGCGCCGGGTGCAGTTAGATGGGACGGTTGACTCCTCGCCGATCGAGCTTCATGCCATCCGGGCTGGCGGCCGCGCTCGTGATCTGATCCTCATCACGACCTCCTACGGGCGCACGATTGCGCTCGATGCCGGTACCGGACGCAGGCTGTGGGAATTCGTACCCCCCGACATTCGCACCTACGAGGGCAGCTCACAGATCACCACGACGAGCCCAGTGGCTGATCCGGGGCGCAGGTACGTGTTCGCGGCCAGTCCGGATGGTCTGATCCGCAAGCTCTCCGTTTCCACCGGCCGCGAGATCCGCTCGCCTCACTGGCCCGTACACGTGACCCTCGACGCGTCGCATGAGAAGCTGGCTTCAGCGTTGAACATCAGCGGCGGGGAGTTGATCGCCACCACCGGTGGATACATCGGCGACGCGCCGCCCTATCAGGGGCACGTGGTGACGATTGATCGCGTCAGCGGGCGCATCATCCACGTCTGGAACTCGCTGTGCTCAGGACAGCATCGCCTGCTCGTCCCCAGCCGCTGCCCGGTCAGCGACTCGGCCATCTGGGCGCGCTCGGGGGCCGTCGTGGAGCCGGGCAGCGGGCGGCTGCTGGTGGCCACCGGCAACGCCACGGGAAGCCGTCCCTTCGATGGGGTCAGCAACTGGAGCGACAGCGTGCTCGAGCTCAGCCCGGACGCGGCCCGGCTGTTGCACAACTGGACCCCGAGCAACCAAGCCGCGCTGAGTGCCGCCGATGCTGATGTCGGCAGTACCGCTCCGGCCCTGCTTCCGCCCCTGGGCGGCCTGCGTCTGGCCGTCCAGGGCGGCAAGGACGGCAAGCTCTACCTGCTTGATCTGGATCGTCTGAACGGGACGAGCGGGGCGGCCGGTCCGCGAGTCGGAGGCCAGCGGGACCAGGTCTCCTCCCCGGGGGGCGGGAGCGTTTTCAGCGCTCCAGCCGTGTGGGAGAACGCCGGACGCGTATTCGTGTACGTGGCGAACGCAGACGGCACCGCGGTCTACGTGCTCTCGGGTGCTAGCAACCCACGCCTCCATCTCGTCGCTCAGAACACCAACTCCGGAACGAGCCCGATCATCGCCGGAGGCCTCCTCTACGTCTACGACTTCAACGCCGGAGCCGTCAGGGTCTACGAGCCGACGCAGCTGACCCCGCTGATCTCACTTCCCGCGGCGACCGGGCATTGGAACAGCCCGATTGTGATCGCCGGCCGGGTGATCGTGCCTGAGGGCGACGCCAACCAGCACGCGCGGCACGGAACCATCGACATCTATCACCTGCCTGGACGCTGAACCGGAGGCGCCGGCGCCCGCGCGTGCGCCGTGAGGGTTACCTCGGCGGGATCGGCCGGGACGGCGATCGAGAACGAGCTCCCTACGCCCGCCTCGCTGTGCACCCAGATACGCCCGCCGTGTGCGGCCGCGATCTCGTAGCAGATCGCCAGGCCAAGACCGCTTCCCCCGGATTCCCGGGAACGTGATCGGTCAGCGCGGTAGAAGCGATCGAATACATGGGCCTGCTCCTCGTGCGGGATCCCGATTCCGTTGTCGCGTACGGTCACGCCGGCCTCATGCTCACCATGCCAGGTGGACACGACGACCTCGCCGTCCGGAGGCGTGTACTTGATCGCGTTCTCGACCAGGTTGGTCAGGGCCTGGTGCAGCCGCTGTGGGTCGGCCACGACCGGCGTCGGCTCACCGCGGGTCACCACGGTCACCTGCTTGGCTCCGGCCAGGGCCCGTAACGGGCTGACCGCGGACCGGGCGAGATCCTCGAGGTCGACGTCGACGCGGTGCAGGTCCAGACGACCGTCATCGGCTCGCGCCAGTGTCATTAGGTTGTCGACCGTGCGGCTCATTCGGTCGACGTCGTCGCGCACGCTGGCGAGAGCGGCCCGCTCGGAGTCGGTGCGATTTCGGTCTCTGATGCTCACGTCGAGCTCCGCCCGCATCGCTGCCAAAGGGGTGCGCAGCTCGTGTGAGGCGTCGGCGACCAGCTGGCGCCGGGCCAGCACGCCCGCCTCGAGTCGGTCCAGCATCGCATTGAGCGTCGCGGCCAACTGACCGAGCTCATCGTCGGGGGGCGACGTCGAAAGCCGCTCATCGAGACGGTCGATACCGATCATCTCCGCCTTGCGACGCATCCGGTCCACCGGCAGCAGCGCTCTTCCGAGCAGCAGCCAGGCGGCCAGGGCGGTCGCAGCGAGCACGATCGGTCCGGCGATCAAGAGCAGGATCAAAATCTTCCGCACTGCCTCGGTGGCGCCCTGCAGTGATTCGCCGACGACCAGAAGCGCGGCGTGTCCGTGGCGAGCGACCGGGGCGCTGGTCAGTCGGAATGTCTGGCCCGAGTCGCCGAGCTTGACCGTCCGCGGCGGTGCCACCGCCGCCATGGCCGCCCTCTGCGCGCTCGGAGGCAGCATCGGGTCCTGGGCCAGATCGCCGCCGTAGGTCGCCATCACCTGTCCGTCGGGTCCCAGGATCTGCGCCAGGGCGCCGCTGTGTCGGAGGGTCGCGGCGCTGATCTCGTTGAAGCCGGTGATGCCCTCGTCGACGTAGGTCTGCCTAATCGCGAACGAGCTGGCGCTTACCTCGCGGTCGATCGACGAGCGCAGGTCCGAGCGCAGCTCAAGCACAAGGAACGCGCCAAGCGCGGCGAGCGTCGCGATCAGGAACACCGCGTACCACGCAGTCAGCCGCGCGCGGATCGGCAGCTTCAAGTGCGCTCCATGGGCGAGGACCTCAGCCTGTCTCGAGCACGAATCCGGCTCCTCGGACGGTCCGGATCAGACGCGGGAGTGAGGGCCGCTCGAGTTTGCGCCGGAGATAGCCGACGTACACGTCGACGACGTTCGGCGACCCGGCATACCCCGGTGACCAGACCTGTTCCAGGAGCTGGCGGCGTGAGACAAGCTGCCCCGGGCGGCGCATCATGAAGGTCAGCACGTCGTACTCACGCGGGGTCAGTTCGGTCTCGTGGCCTGACCAGGTCACCAAACGCGTTAGGGGATCGGCTCGTAGCTCGCCCACCTGCAGCGGGGCGGGCCGTTCGGAGGGACCCCGGCGGATCAGCGCGCGCAACCGGGCCAGGAGCTCGCCGAAGTCAAACGGCTTGATCAGATAGTCGTCGGCCCCGCTGTCCAGACCGCGAATCCGGTCGGCGACCTCACCGAGGGCGGTGAGCATCAGCACCGGTACCCACCGGTCGCGTTCCCTAAGCGTTCGGCACACCTCGTGGCCGTCGGCCCCGGGCAGCAAGACGTCGAGGACCACGGCGTCGTAGTCGCGCGCCTGGGCCTGCTCGAGCGCGTCGGTTCCGGTGTAGGCCAGGTCGACCACGTATCCCTCGGCTGACAATCCGCGCGCGAGCGTCCCCGCCAGCTTGCGGTCGTCTTCGACCATCAGCAATCGACCTGCTGAGGCCGTTGGCAAGCCACCGGACTCTCGTTGTGGTTGCACTTCTTGAATCTCGGGCATATCCTAAGATCGTTCTTAGGGTGAGTACTCGGACGTCTGGGGCGGATGTCGCACTGTAGCTCTTCAATCTGGGCGGTTTCGTGGATCGGCTCCCGGCCGAAGGTCGAACCTTGAGCTTGCGCGTGTTGGGCGCCGCCGTGCGGTTTCGGACGCTGGTCGTGGCGCTGGCCGCTGGTCTGCTCGTCGTCGGCGTGCTGTCGCTGCGCCACATCCACAACGACGTGATCCCCGAGCTCGCCTCCGGGCCGGTGCTGGAGGTCCAAACGGAAGCGCTCGGACTCTCCAGCCAGGAGGTCGAGCAATACGTGACGGTGCCGCTGGAGAACAACCTGCTCGACGGCGTGATGGGCGTGTGGGACGTGCGCTCGAGCTCGATCCCCGGCCTGTCGGCCGTCGACCTGTATTTCGAGCCCGGGGTCTCGCTCTTGCACGCGCGCCAGCTGGTGCAGGAGCGACTCACCAACGCCTTCTCGTTGCCCAACGTGTCCCGGCCGCCGGTGCTGATCCAGCCGCTGTCCTCTTCAAGCCGCGCGATGATGATCGGTCTCAGCTCGCGGAGCCTGTCGCCGCTCGAGCTCTCCTACCTGGCCCGCTGGGTGGTGAAGCCGCGACTGGCCGGCGTTCCCGGCGTGGCCAACGTGGCGATCCTCGGCCAGCGTGATCGCCAGATCCAGGTGGTCGCCGATCCCGCTCGTCTGGCCCGCAGCGGCGTGACACTCAGCCAAGTCATCCAAACGGCCGGTAACGCCCAACTCGTGTCTCCCCTGACCTACCTCCAGGGCTCCTCGCCGGGCACCGGGGGTTTCCTCGAGGGTGTCAACCAGCGGCTGGAGATCCGACCGGTACTTCCGCTCGGCGCGCCGCGGGACCTCGCCGGTGTGCCCATCGCCGGAGCTCCAGGGAGGCTTCCCCTAGGTTCCGTGGCCCGGGTCATCCTCGGCAACCAGCCGCTGATCGGTGACGCGCTCACCCAGACGACGCCGGGCCTTGTCCTCCTCGTCCAGAAGCTGCCCTCGGCGAGCCTCGAGGGCGTAACCAAGGGGCTGGAGCGCGCGCTGAATGACCTACGCCCCGGGCTGGCCGGTGTGAGCATCGACACCGGCCTGTTCCGCCCCGCCACCTACGAAGCCTCCGCGTTGTCCAACCTGGCACTTGCGGCGGCGATCGCTCTGGCCCTGGGGGCGGTCGCGTTGCTGGCGCTGCTCTGGCAAGCTCGGGCCGCGGCGACGGCGCTCGTTTCGATTGCGCTGTCGCTGCTGAGCGCAGCGCTTCGTGCTCGATCTGCTCGGGTACACATTCAACGCCCTCGTGGCGCTCGGGCTGCTGCTGGCTCTGGCCGTGGTCATCGACGATGCCGTCGGTGCGACAGAGGTGATGCTCGTCCGCCTGCGGGAGCGGGCAGCGCGGACCGCTGCAGGACCGCTCGGGCGCACGATTGTCGAGGCGTGCGCGCCCCTGCGCAGCACTCTCGGATACGCAACGCTGATCGTGCTGCTGTGCGTTGTCCCCGCGTTCGTCGCCAACGGCCTGGCGGCGAGGTTCGTGCATCCGATGCTGCTGGCCTTTGCGCTGGCCGTGATCGCGTCGACACTGGTCGCGCTGATCGTCACCCCCGCACTGGGCATGCTGTTGCTCGGTGCAGGACGCCCGCCCCGACGTCCTGCACCGAGCACGGCGTGGCTGCGCGCGAGCTACGAACACGCTCTCCGGGGAGCGATGAGGATTCCTCGCGCAGCGATCCTCGCCGTCTGCCTGGTCGGGCTGCTCGCCGTTGGGGCGCTCGCGTTCGTGCAGGAGCCGCAGGCGCCGTCGTTTCAGGATCGGAGCCTGGTGATCGGGTGGAGCGGGCCGCCGGGCGCGTCGCTGCAGGAGATGAGCCGGATCACGCGACGAACCGAGGCTGCACTCCGCGCGCTGCCGGGGGTTAGCGATGTCGGCGCGACGTTGGGCCGGGCGGTGACCGCGGATCGGATCGTCGATTCCGCGTCCGGAGAGATATTCGTCACGGTCCGGCCTGACGCAGACTACGAGCGCGTGCTGGCCGCGGTGAGGGCGACCGCGCTCGCGGTCCCGGGGATCTCGGCGCAGATCGGCACCTACGAGTCCACTGCCATGAACGGCGTGCTGGCCCCGGCCCGACCGCACCTGACCGTCCGTATCTACGGGCAGGATCTCGGCGAACTGAGGCTTCTCAGCGGCCGAGTCTCGGCGCTGCTGCAGCAAACGACCGGGCTCGGAGCCCCGAGCGTAAAACCCCCGCTCCAAGAACCGAACATCGAGGTCATCGTCGACGACGCGGCGGCACTGCGGGCTGGTGTACTTCCCGGAGACGCGCGCCGTCAGGCCTCGACGCTTATCTCGGGCTTGACGGTCGGCAACTTCTTCCAGAACCAGGCCGTGTTCGACGTAGTCGTGCGCGGTGCGATACCCGCGCATCCGAGTGTGGCCAGCGTGCGCAACCTCCTGATTGACACCTCGGGGGGTGGCCACGTGCACCTCGGCGCCATTGCCCGGGTCAACGTGCGGCCGGACCCCTTCGACATCGAGCACGAGGCGCTCTCCCGGTTTATCGACGTCACCGCGCCGGTCTACTCGGGCGCCGCTGGCTCTGCCGGCGCGAACATCCAGCGGGGATTGAAGACCGTCGTGTTCCCCTCGGGCTATCACGCGGAGACGATCGGAGTGACGCCTGAGGAGCCGACCTCGCATGCGGCTTTCCTGTCCTACCTGCTCGCCGCGGCGATCGGGATCGTGCTGCTGCTTCAAGCCGCCATCGGGAGCTGGCGCTTGGCCGTCGCGTTCTTTTGCACACTGCCGCTGTGTCTGGCCGGCGCAGCGGTCGTCGCCGTGGGCAGCGGACAGGCCGGTTCGCTGGCGGCCGATGCCGGGATGCTGGCCGTCCTCGCCTTCGCGGTGCGCCAGGGCATGCCCGTGGTCACGGCGGCCCGGCGAGGGCGGCTGCAGGCCGATCGAGCCCTGCCCCGGGAAATCGTCAGCCGCGCGGCCAGGGAGCGATTCGCGCCGGCGCTGGGATCAGCTGTGGTGCTCGGCCTGATCCTGATTCCGTTCGTCGTGCTCGGAACTGTGCCCGGGAACGAGCTGAGCCACGTCAGCGCTGCGGTGATGATGGGCGGTCTGGTCAGCACGACACTGCTCAATCTCCTCGTGCTGCCGGCCATCTGTGTCGCGCTTGGTGCTGCCGCCCCGCTCGAGCCCGACGAGACCTTCGAGGATGCCCTGCCCGAACCCATACTCGCCCCGATCGGTCCGCCCGTGTCCCCAGGAGCCCGTCTTGACGCATAACCGCACTCATCTGACGTTGACGCTGGTCGCCGTCGCGCTCGCCCTCGCCGGGTGCGGAAGCAGCCATGAGGCACCGATCACGCCCGCGAGCCGGCTCGTTCCGGCGACCGGTAAGTCCCCCGCGCAGATCGTCCTCACCGCGGATGGCGCCCAGCGGATCGGACTGCAGACAACGCGGGCCCAGCCCGTCCCGGGCCGCGCCAGGGGCGCAGCGGCCGTGATCATCCCGCCCCAGGCGATCGTCTATGACCCAAGTGGGCGGACCTACGCGTTCGTCAATCCCGTGCCGCTGACCTTCGTCGAGGTCCGGGTCACCATCGATCACATCGCGGGAGACTCCGCCTATCTGGTCACCGGGCCGCGCGCGGGCGCGAGAGTGGTCACCGTCGGGGCGGAGGAGCTGTTTGGCGTCCAGACCGGCGTGCTGGCTCAGTCGTGAGTTCGGCCCAACCCAGCACGAGCCGATAGGAGCTGAGCGATGCGGTTGGTCATCGCCGGCAGCCTGCGCTTTCGCTATCTCGTGATCGCTGCGGCCGCCGCACTGGTGTTCTTCGGCGTCCAGACGCTCGGCCATCAGAAGGTCGACGTGT
Organism: uncultured Solirubrobacterales bacterium; assembly: GCA_963757165.1. Lineage (GTDB taxonomy): Bacteria > Actinomycetota > Thermoleophilia > Solirubrobacterales > Solirubrobacteraceae > Palsa-465. Next base: position 137,349 of record CAVWQO010000005.1, on the reverse strand, counting down.
TCCCGGAGTTCGCGCCGATCAGCGTCGAGATCCAGACCGAATGTCTCGGCCTCTCGCCCTCCGAGGTCGAGCAGCTGGTCACGGTTCCACTGGAGAACGCATTGCAGGGAGTGCCGGGGGTCTATGAGACGGACTCGGAGTCCGTGCCGCAACTCTCGGCAATCTTCCTGTACTTCAAGGGCGGCACCGACGTGCTCGGAGCCCGGCAACTGGTGCAGGAGCGCCTCTCCGCCGCGGCGTCAACCCTGCCCTCGTGGGCTTCGCCCCCCGCTTTGTACCCGATCGTGTCCGCCACGAGCCGGGTGATGCAGATCGGGATCTCCTCGAACACGATCAAGCCGCTTGACCTCTCGACTATCGCTCAGTACACGATTCGGCCTCGGCTACTTCATGTCCCGGGCGTCGCCAATGTGGCCATCTGGGGGGAGAAGCGAAAGGAGATCTCGGTCCAGGCAGATCCGAGCCGGATGACGCCCAACCGAATTTCGCTCAACCAGCTGATGGATGCCGCTGACAACGCCGTTGATGCCGGACTGCTGAAGTTCACCACCGGCAACGCGATCGGCACGGGGGGATTTCTCGAGGCCCCAAATCAGCGCCTCGGTATCCGCAACGTTCAGGTGATCACGACGCCGCAGCAGCTTGCCGCGGTACCGCTCGCACACCGCGCAAAGACGACGCTGACCGTCGGCGACGTTGCGCGTGTGGTCTATGACCATCCACCGCTGATCGGCGACGCTGTGGTCAACGGCGGCCCCGGCCTGATGCTGGTGGTGGAGAAGTTCCCCGGCGCCAACACGCTGGAGGTGACCCGCGGTATCGATCACGCGCTGACCGCGCTCGCCCCCGGCATGCCCGGGATCAGGATCGACTCTCACATCTTCCGCCAGTCGAGCTTCATTCACACGGCGATCAGCAACCTTGGGTTTGCCGTGGTGCTCGGGTGCATCCTCGTCGTGTTCGTGTTGCTGGCCTTTCTGTTCCAGTGGCGGGCGGCGCTCGTCAGCCTCCTGGCCATCCCGCTCTCCCTGGCTGCGGCAGCCGTGGTTCTCGATGCCCAGGGGGCCACCATCAACACGATGGTTCTGGCCGGCTTTGGGGTGGCGGTGGGCGTCGTCGTCGACGACGCGATCATCGACATGGAGAACATCGTCCGGCGGCTGCGGAGCTGGCGGGCGCAGGGACGGCGAACCACGCCCGTTCGGCTCCTGCTGGCCGCCTCGCTGGAAGTCCGGACGGCGATCTTCTACGCGACGCTGATCAACATCGTCGCCGTCGCACCAGTGGTGTTGGTGGGGGGGCTCACGGGCGCGTTCTTCAAGCCGCTGGCGCTCGCCTACGCGCTGGCGGTGCTCGCGTCGATGGTGGTTGCGCTGACGGTGACACCCGCGCTGGCCATGATCTTGATGCCGAGCGCTCGCCTGACCGCGGGCGACCCAGTGCTGATTGCCGGGTGCAAGCGGGGTTACGCCAAGCTGCTGGGTCCGGTGCTGCGCACTCGGCGCTGGGCCTTTGCCACCGTGCTCGTGGCGGTCGCCGCAGCCGCACTGGTGCTGCCGCATCTGGGACAGGATCTGTTTCCGTCGTTCAAGGAGCCCGATCTGCTGATGCACTTCGACACCAAGCCCGGAACCTCGCTGCCGGAGATGAAGCGGGTCGTGGCCGAGCTGCATCGACGGCTGCTGGCGGTGCCCGGAGTCACCCACGTCGGGGCGCACATCGGTCAGGCGCTGCTCGGCGAAGAGATCGCGGGACCGGAGTTCTCGGAGCAGTGGATCGCCCTGTCCCCGCACGCCGACTTGGCCAAGACGACGAACGCAGTGCGTGCGGTGGGGGCGTCATTTCCCGGGACCTTCGTGGATGTGACGACCTACCTGCACGAACGGATCGACGAGACGCTCTCGTCCTCGAGCTCTGACCTGGTGATGCGCATCTCAGGGCCCGACTTCGGAACCTTGCAGCGTCTTGCCCAGACGGTCACCGACCGCCTCAGGGGCACGCCAAACCTCGTCGATCTCCATCCTCAGTCGCAGGGCTACATCCCGCAGATCCAGGAAACGGTGAACGCAGAGGTGGCGGCACGCTCAGGGCTGACGCCGGGCGAGGTGCGACGAGCGGCCGCGACGATGATCGGGAGCGTCGAGGTAGGAGAGATCAACGTCGCCGGTATCGCCCTGGGGGTGACGGTGTACAGCACCCCGCAGGTACGCCGGAACCTTTTTGATGTGGCCCGGCTTCTGATCGACACGCCCGGAGGAGGGCACGTGCCGCTGGGCCAGGTGGCGAGCCTCGCCGTCACCCGTACGCCGAGCGACATCACCCGCGTCGATGGCACCAACAAGATCGACGTCACGGCAAACGTCGGCGGTGGTGATCTCGGCGCGGCGAGCTCAGCCGTGAACGCGCGGCTGGCCGGGATCCACGTGCCGCTCGGGTATCGCATCCAGGTGCGCGGCCAGGCGGCTGAGCGCGACGCCGCACAGCGGCGGCTGCTGGTGCTGGGCATCGGTGCCGCGCTCGCCATCCTGCTCCTGCTGCAGGCTGCCTTCAGCAGCCTGCGTCTTGCCCTGGTGATGTTCCTGACGCTCCCCGTGGCTCTGGTCGGTGGTTTGCTGGCTGCCTGGGCGGCGATCGGCACGATCTCGCTCGGAGCTCTGATCGGCTTCTTCGCCGTGCTCGGAATTGCCGCGCGTAACGGGATCCTGCTGATCAGCCACTTTCAGCACCTCGAACGGGAGGAGGGGGAGCCCTTCGGCGTCGGCCTGGTGATGCGCGGCGCGTCCGAGCGGCTCTCGCCGATCCTGATGACCGCGCTGGCCACCGCACTCGCGCTGGCGCCGCTCGTGTTCCTGGGCAACCGTCCCGGACAGGAGATCGAAAACCCGATGGCGATCGTGATCCTCGGCGGCCTCGCGACGTCGACGCTGATGAACCTGTTCGTGATCCCGGCGTTGTACCTGCGCTTCGGCCGACGCGGCGGCACGGGCGCGGGCGAGCGAGTGCAGCCGCCCGCGCGGACGTCCGCGCCGATTCCCGACGCCGCGACCGGGGCACCACACCCGTTGACGGTGATCCGCGAGCGGCCCACGCAGGCATAGGTCCGGCCGGGCGACTTGCAACTTTCCCTGCACAGCGGCACAAAACATCCCACGTCAGCGGCCGACTTGATAGCTTCGCCGCCCGGACGCGTAGTCCTTCTCTCGGCCTGACGGCGGTTGCCTTCGCCCAGGTCCGCGTCTGTGTGCGCCCAGGCTCAATCGTGATGTCCGCCCTGCTGAATCCTCGCCGAATCGTCGCCATCTGCGCTCTGGTGACACTCGCGGCGTGGCTGGGGGCGCAGCCAAGCCGGGGGGATCTGGCCAGCCGCTATGCCGCGGGCCAGCAGCGCGCCGGGCAGCTCAGCGCCGGAATCCAGACTTATACGCACAAGCTCCAGGGATACCAGGGGACGATCGACGCGCTGCAGGCGAGACTGGCCGTGATCCAGAGCAGCGTCTCGAGGCAGGAACGGCTGTTGAGCGGAGTCCGGGTCCAGTTGCGGGGCGCGCGGCTGCGCCTACAGGACCTTGAACGTCAATATGGCCACGGCCGGGCGCTGTTGGCCGCCGAACTGCGCTCTGAGTACGAGACACCGCCCCCCACCGTGGTGGGGGTGATCGTCAACGCCCACGGATTCGAGGACCTGCTCAGCGGGCTGAGCAACCTGAAGGCGCTTGAGCGTGAGAACGCGCGCGTTATCCGCCTGGTTGCTACCCAGCGGCTGGCTGTGGCGGCCCAGACCCGCCGGCTCACGGCCGTCCAGGTTCGCCGGCAGCGAGCGACCGCCGCCGTCTTGGTCGAGCGTGACCAGGTGGCGCAGCTGCGCCTGTCGATCGTCAACCGAAAGCTCTCAGTGGCCGGCCTCCGCGCACACAAGCTGAACCAGCTGAACGCTCTGCGGCGGACCCTCTCACGTGAGGCCGCGTTGCTCGACCAGCGCGCGGCCGCGGCTCAGGTGGCCAGCTCCGGAGGTGCCGGGGTGGCTCCGGCCGGATGCGTCAGCACGCCATTCGTCAGCCACGGCGGCACGTACGGTTTCTTCCCCGCGGCGGGAACGAACTACTCAGTGGGCCAGGAGCCGATCATCGCCGCTCGCTTGGACGCCCTCGGGCGGGCTCTTCAATTGCAGCTGACGGGCATCTCCGGCTACCGCAGCCCGCAGCACTCGGTTGAGGTCGGCGGCTTCGCGGATGACCCCCACACGCGCGGGATCGCTTCGGACACTCCTGGCGTTGAAGGCGTTCCAGAAGCTACGCTCGCCCGGTTCTGTCTTACGCGGCCGTTCCCCGGCCCGCGGGAAGCCGATCACATCCAGGAGAGCTAGTTCATGGCAGATCCAGATCGACGGACACCGGGCCCGCGAATCGACTGGGGCATCGGCCAGTACGAGGCGACCGCCCTTGAGCTCGAGCCGGTGGCTCGGCGAGTCATCGAGATGGCTGAGATCGGCCCCGGCGAGCGGGCGCTCGACGTGGCCTGCGGAACCGGCAATGCGGCTTTGTTGGCGGCCAACGCCGGCGCCAGCGCCACCGGCCTCGATCGCTCGGAGCGGCTGGTCAGCGTCGCCGCGGCTCGCGCCGCCGCCGAGAACATCCACGCGCACTGGGTGACCGGGGACCTCGAGCAGCTGCCGTTCGCTGACGGGTCCTTCGAGCTGGCGATCTCGATCTTCGGCGTCATCTTCGCGCAGGACCCCCAGAGGGCAATCTCGGAGATCGTCCGCGTGCTCGTGCCCGATGGGCGCGCCCTGATCACGACGTGGATCCCCGAGGGTGGGCTGGACGCTGTCGCCGGCATCGCGACACGGGCCGTGTTTGCCGCCCTCGGGCAGGCGCCGCCCCCGCGGTTCCCGTGGGCCGACCGGGCCGCCGTCGCGGAGATCGTCGGGCAGGCCGGCGGCCGGGCCAGCTTCGCCGAGGGCCAGCTCGTCTTCACCGGCTCATCGCCGCAGGCGTACTTCGACGAGGTGCAGTCCGTTCATCCGATGAGCGTTGCGGCGCGTCCGCTCCTGGAGCAAGCCGGAACCTACGAGGATGTCCGCGAGCAGATGATCGCCGCGCTGGCCGCCCACAACGAGGATCCGTCGGGCCTGCGGCTCACGAGCCGCTACCTGATCGCCGAGCTCCGCCCTCTCGGCGCGGCCTGACCCGTGACGCGGTGAGCATCCCCAACCCTCGGGCGGCATCTGATGAGCCGACTTCCGAGAGCCTGCGCGATCCGCTGACTCAGGCCCTGCTGCTGCTGACGTTCACCACCGGGCTGGTGGACGCGGTCAGTTTCATCGGCCTCGGCCGCGTGTTCACCGCCAACATGACCGGAAACGTGGCCCTGCTCGGGTTCGGGCTCGCCGGCGGCGCCCAGCTGCCCGTGCGCGCACCGTTGGTGTCGCTGGCCGCCTTCCTCGTCGGTGCGGGCGCCGGTGGCGCGCTGGCGGTCCGCATGGGCACGCGCCGACGAGAACACATCGGGGCGGCGCTGGTGATCGAGATCCTGGTGATCACGATTGCCACGTTGCTCGCTGCGGTAGTGAGGGTCCATGTTGGGGCGGCCTCGGGGCTGGCCGTAATCGCGCTGTTGGCGCTGGCCATGGGCGTCCGCAATGCGACGATGCGACGGGTGGGGGTGGCCGACCTGACCACCACGGTCCTCACCGGCACACTGACCAATCTGGCCGCCGGGCTGCCGATCTTCGGCGGTTCCGGCGAGGCGACCGGGCGGCGGCTGTTCACGGTTCTGGCGCTTTTGCTCGGAGCCGTCAGCGGAGCCCTGCTGCTTGAGGTCACGCTGGTGCTGGCGATGGCAGTCGCTGCGGTCCTCGCCGCACTCAGCTGGGTCGTCCTGCTGCGCTAAGGGGTTTCAAGGGGCTGCGGGGACCAGTACGGCCGGCGCGTCATCGAGCGCATCGGTGTCGAACGCGCTCGTGTCTAGCTTGCGCACGTTTGCCATGAGCGAGAGAAACTCGTCGGCCGTCTCCAGAAAGCCGATCCGCGGCGTGCGGTAATGCATCGGCACAACCCACCTCGGCTTCAGCGCGGCAGCGACGCTCGCGGCCTGTTCGGCGCCGATCGTCGGTCCGGCGCCGACCGGCAGCACGAGGAGATCCAGCGGTCCGATCGCCTCGGCTTGCTCGGGCCGAAGCACGGCCTGCCCGAAGTCACCGAAATGGCACACCCGCAGCCCGTCGAGCTCGAGCACAAAGATGGTGTTGGGCCCGCGCTCGGTCCCGGCCACGTTGTCGTGCTCGGAGGCGATCGCCACGATTTCACCGATCGGTGATTCGAAGCGCCCCGCAGTCGATCGCAGCACGACCGGGGATCCGGAAATCGCCTCGACGCCGTTGTGATCCTGATGCTCGTGGGTGACCAGCAGAACGTCGGCGCGGACGTCCTCGATCGGCGGGTATTCGAATTGCATGCCCCGCGCGGCCAGTCCGGACAGATCTCCGAACGGATCTATGAACACGGTTTGCGATCCGCCGGCCAGCCGGAACGCCGATTGTCCATACCACTCAACTTGCATGCTGCTCCTCCGCTCGGGTGCCGGTCAGGGATCGCCGCGGCGCGTGCAGCCGGGCGGCACTGGGTGGCGACTCGTCGCCGTGGTGGTAGCGGCCGCCTCGCATCAGCGACGCGGCTGCCGCGATCAGGCAGGCCACGATCGCGAACACGAACGCCTCGTGGAGTCCGGTCTGGAAGGGCCCTGAGATCAGGTGGGGGAAGAAGGTCGGGCCCGTCAGTGTTGCCTGACTGTGCGCGTTCAGCGAACCGAGTGCAGAGGGTCCGAGGAGATGCTGTATCGGGTTGTAGCCCAGGAACGCCGCGAACAGGAACGACACCGGCGGAAGCGCCGCCACGTGCCGGGCGATCGGGCCGGTGACCCCCTGGGCGGTAAGACCGTGCGTGATCGCTCCGGGAAGCGTGGTGGCGAGCCCCGCGATGATCAGCGTGAAGAAGATGCCGATCGACATCACCTGGGCCGAGTTCTGGAAGGTCTGATTCATTCCCCCGCCGGCCCCGCGGTCGCCCGGGGGCAGGCTGTTCATGACCGCGGCGCGGTTCGGCGAGGCGAACATTCCCATCGAGACCCCGATCAGGCCGAGGATCAGGGCGAACAGCGGGTAGGAGAAGTCGATCGGGAGCAGCAGCAGCAGCGCGAACCCAACCGCCGTGCCGATCATCCCGCCGGTGGCGAACGGCCGCGCACCGTAGCGGTCGGACAAGTAGCCCGAGGTCGGCCCGGCCACCAGCATCCCTGCCGTCAGCGGCAGCATGTAGATGCCCGCCCACAGCGGCGTCTGCGTGAAGCTGTAGCCGTGCTGGGGCAGCCAGATCCCCTGCAGCCAGATGATCAGCATGAACATGAGGCCGCCGCGCGCGATGGCCGAGAGAAACGTGGACAGCGTCCCGAACGTGAAGGCACGAATCCGGAACAGGGGGAGCCGGAACATCGGGTCGGGCACGCGCTTCTCGATCACCGCGAAGGCGATCAGACAGGCCACCCCGGAACCCAGCAGGGCCAGCACACGTGGGCTGCCCCACCCTGTGCTGTGGCTGCCATAGGGCCGGATCCCGTAGGTGATCGCGACCATCACGAAGATCAGCCCGAAGGCAAACGCGCCGTTGCCCCACCAGTCGATCGGTCGGCGCCGCGGCTGCGATCGCTCCTCGAGCTTGAGGTAGCCCCACACAGTCCCGAACAAGCCGACCGGTACGGAGATCAGGAACACCAGTCGCCAGTTGATCGGCGCGAGCAGCCCGCCGAGGATCAGGCCGACGAACATGCCGCTGACGCCGACGATGTTGTTGATGCCCAGCGCCATGCCCCGCTGGTTGGCCGGAAACGCGTCGGTGATGATCGCGGCGGCGTTGGCGAGCAGACACGCCCCGCCGATCCCCTGCACGATCCGGAACACGATCAGGTAATCCGCACCCGCCCTCCCGGTCAGCCAGTCCAGCGTCAGCAGCAGCGAGGCCGCGGTGTAGATGACGAAGCCGAGGTTGTAGATCCGAACCCGTCCGTACAGATCACCCAGCCGACCGAGGCTCACGATCAGGACGCTGGAGACGACCATGTACCCGAGGATCATCCACAGCAGGTAGAAGCTGTTGGCCGGAACGAGCGGGTCAAGGTGGATGCCGCGGAAGATGTCCGGCATCGCGATCAGAGTGATCGACGCGTCGAGCGTCGCGAGCAGCACGGCGAGCGTCGTGTTCGACAGGGCGAGCCACTTGTAGCGGTCGTTCTCCACCGTGAAACAATTATACAGGTAACCTGTACAGTTGACCTGTCCACCTATATGATCTGCGCTGCATGACGACCCGCGCGGATCCGGCCCTGATCGCCAGCGAGCTGCGGGTCGTGCTCGGCCAACTGGTGCGACGCCTGCGCGCTGAGCACCGATTTTCGCTCTCCCAGGGGACTGTGCTCGGACGCCTCGACCGCGACGGTGCGCAGAGTGTCAGCGACCTGGCACTCGGCGAGCGAGTCAGGCCGCAGTCGATGGCGCAGACGGTGGCCGAACTGGAGTCCGAGGGCCTCGTCGCCCGCCGGCCGGACCAGAACGACCGACGGCGGGCAATCGTCGAGCTGACCGCCGAAGGGCGCGCCGTCCTAGAGGACGATCGTCGTCAGCGCGTTGGCTGGCTCGCCGGAACAATCGACAAGGACCTCTCGCCTGAGGAACAGACCGTGCTCAGCGACGCCGTGGCACTGCTGCGGCGGCTCGCCGAGGGCTGACCGGGAGCCGGGGGAAGGAGCCAGATGGGGGAGCGCAAACGGGGTACGGGCAGAATCGCCAGATCAACGAAGCTGGGGGGCGTCGCCGCGTCGCACGCGGTGCGGACCCTGGGGACACGCGCCGCGAACGTCGCGCGCACCGAGGAGGCCGGCCAGGAGGCCATGGGTCGCCAGGCGATCGAGACCGCCGAGCGGCTGGTCACCGTGCTGGGGACGATGAAGGGTGCCGCGATGAAGCTCGGCCAGACGTTCTCGGTGATCGACGTCGGCATGGTTCCCGAGGATCATCGGGAGGAGTTCCAGCGCAAGCTGGCCAAGCTGCAGGCCTCGGCCGAGCCACACCCGTTCAAGGAGATCCGCCGCGTGATCGAGCAGGACCTTGGCGAGCGGCTGTCGACGCAGTTCGCCGATTTCTCTGAGGACCCGATCGCCGCCGCCTCGATCGGCCAGGTCCACCGAGCCACCCTCCACGGCGGCCGGGACGTCGCGGTCAAAGTCCAGTATCCGGGGATCAAGGAAGCGGTCAGAGCCGATTTGCAGAACCTTGGTCTCGCACTGAAGCTGCTGGCACGGATCTCACCGGGCCTGGACACCAAGGAGATCGCCGACGAGGTGCGTGAGCGGATCACCGAGGAGCTCGACTACGAGTTGGAGGCGGCCAACCAACGATCGGTCGCCCGGCGCTACCGGGGTCATCCGTTCGTCGTCGTGCCTGACGTGGTCAGCGAGCTCTGCCGGGAGCGGGTCATCGTCAGCGATTTCGTCGAGGGTCGTCGCTTTGAGGAGATAACGCACCTGCCTGGCCCCGAGCGCTCACGCCTCGGCGAGATCCTGGGCCGCTTCTACGTCAACGGCCCGATGCGCCACCGGCTCCTCAACGGCGACCCGCACCCCGGGAACTCGTTGTTCCTGGCTGACGGCCGAGTGGCCTTTGTCGACTTCGGGTTCTTCAAGCAGCTCAGTCACCCGGAGGCGGCTGTGCAGCGAGACGTGCTCGTGGCCGTGCACCAGCACGACAACGACCGGCTGTTCGAACTGATGCGCGACCAGGGAGTGCTGAGGAGTCGTAACGAGCGCGAGCTCGATCTGCTCATGGAGGTCTACGACACGCTCTGCGGCTGGCTGCTGGTTGACGACGAGGTGACGATCTCGCCCAACCTCGTCACCGAGGCGATCATCCAGCAGGGAAAGATGAGCCGCAGCGAGGTCCGCATGCCGGCCGGCCAGATCGTCGCCGCTCGCGCCTACGTGCTCGTTCTGGCCATCCTCGGCCAGCTTCAGGCGAGCAACAATTGGTCCCGCATCGTGCGCGAGGTCCTCTACGACGAGCCACCGGTGACCGATCTGGGCCGGGCCGAGGCGGAGTGGCTGGCGGGCGATTCCGGCGCCGCCCGCTAGGCGGCTGGGCCGGACACCAACTGCTTCTGAGCCTCCGGTGCAGCGGCCCCGTCCGCACGCAAAATCCACTCGCGCAGCTGGCGGTAGACCGCTGGGTGGTTCAGCAGGTCGAGGTGGGTGAGGCCGCGCAGTTCGTAGCCGTTATCGACCTCGATTGGAATGCGACGGCCGCGGTCGTTCCCGCGTCCGGACGAGCTGGGACTGCGCACGAGCAGGTCGCCGACGAGTCTTCCCACCGCGTCTGGCCTGAGTGCCGCGCCGATGAAGTAGTAGTTGGCGCCAGTAAGGAAGGGAACCTCCCGGCAGCGATCGCGCAGGTACTCGTCGGGATCGCAGTCGCTCCAGTCCTCATCGACGCACGAGCCGTAGCGCAGATCCTTGATCCCGACGCTGCGGGCGTTCAAAACGCGGGCGAGGGCCCTGGTCTCCGGGATCCGGCCCATGGCCCAACCCAAAGCGTTGGCTCCTTTCTCAAGATCGGCCCCCAGGTGGGGCGTACCCAGGCAGAAGACGTGTCTGACCTGGTCCGTCCACGGGTGCGCCTCGCGTTCGGCGTAATGACACGCGCTGCGCGCGACCAGACCGCCCATCGAGTGGCCAACGAGGACCAGCTCCTGCACGTCGACCGGCCAGCTGCTCACCAGCTCGTCAAGCAGGCGGGCGAGCTCTCGCCCGTTCTCGGAGATGTGGAGACCCGTGTTGTAACGCAGCCAGACCGAGCTGAATCCGAGCTCCTGCTCCAGCCGCTGTCCGTAGGTCCGTCGGTCGCTGCGGTCACTGCCGCGGGCGGGCAGGCGCCACGCGGCCTCGGTTCCACACAGTCCGTGGACAAACACGACGACCCGAGGGGTGGCCCGCGGGTAGGCCCGGGCGAGGCCGTCCGCCGTCACCGGCACGCCGGCGCCACGGCGGCGGATTTCCATCGTCAGCGACAGCTCGCTGCCACGGGAGTGCAGATGGTTTCCGTACATTCCGTTGACCGCTCCGATCACCAGTGCGCCCACCGGTTGCGAGGTGAGCGGTTGGCCGTCCTTCGGCGCCCGGACCGATGCCAGCTCGGCTCCCGCGCGGGCCAGCGAACGCAGACCGCGGCGAACGCCGGCATAGACCATCCGGCTGGCGCCATCATGGACGACCCGGACCGGCTGTGCGGCAGGTCCGAGAATCCCGAACGGCCGGCTCGCCACACCCTCATGCACGTCCTTGACCAAGGTGCCGGTGGCGGCCAGTGCCTCGCCGGCGATTTCACCCACAGCCTGCCAATCGGTCTTCCGCACCCGAGCTCCTTTCGCAACATCAGAGGATAGTGTTGCAATTTATACCCATGGCCTCGGACGGCGCAACCCCGAGCCGTTCTGTAGCTTTGCCGCCGATGAGCGCCGATAGCGAAACGCTGGCGGACTACGGCTTCACCATGCCGATGCCGACACGTTGGGGGGACAACGACGTCTACGGTCACGTCAACAACGTCGAGTACTACGCGTTCTTCGACACCTTGATCAACACCTGGCTGATCCGTGAGGGCGGGCTGGACATCCACGCAGGCGAGGTGATTGGGCTGTGCGCCGAGTCGCACTGCGAATACCGCGCGGCGGTCGAGTTCCCCGACGTGATCGAAGGTGCGCTCCGAGTGGCGCACCTCGGGAACAGCAGCGTTCGCTACGAGATCGCCCTGTACCGCACCGGCCACGGATCGCCCGTGGCGGTGGGATGGTTCGTCCACGTGTTCGTTGACCGCGCCAATCGCCGTCCGGTCGAGATTCCGCCCGCCATGAGAGCTGCGCTGGAGCGACTGGTAGTGGCCGACGAGGAAAGCTCGTGAAGGTTCGCGGAGCCGTTCTGAGCCAGATGGGCAGTCCGGCGCCGTACGCCCACAGCCGGCCGCTGGAGATAGTCGAGCTCGAGCTGGGCCCGCCAGGACCGGACGAGATCCTGATCCGGGTGCGCGCTGCAGGCCTCTGCCACTCGGACCTGTCGGTGATTGACGGTTCACGCCCGCGCGTGATGCCGATAGTCCTGGGTCACGAGGCCGCGGGGGAGGTCGTCGAGCTGGGCCCAGGCGTCAGCGAGTTCGCCCTCGGGGACCATGTCGTGCTCTCGTTCGTCCCGAGCTGCGGCCGCTGCGCGCCCTGTCTGGACGGCCGCGCGGCCTTGTGCGAGCCGGGGGCCGTGGCCAACACCGCCGGCTCGCTGCTCTCCGGGGCTCGCCGCTGGCATGACCCCGGTGGTGCTGCGTTGCATCACCATCTCGGTGTCTCGGCGTTTGCCGAGCACGCCGTGGTGAGCACGCATTCCGCGGTGAAGGTCGATCACGAGCTGCCGTTCGAGATCGCCGCATTGTTCGGCTGTGCGGTACTTACCGGCGTCGGCGCCGCGCTCTATAGCGCTGGGGTCACGCCGGGCGAGAGTGTGGCCGTGTTCGGGCTGGGTGGAGTCGGACTCGCGGCTCTCCTGGGCGCGCGCGTCGCGGGCGCCACGACGCTCGTGGCCGTCGACGTTGTGCCGGAGAAGCTTGACCTCGCGCTTGAGCTGGGGGCCACCCACGCGGTTCTGGCCGGTGAGGACGCCGTGGCCGAGGTCCGGGCCGCGACCGGGGGCGGAGCGGTCCGGGTGATCGAGACGGCCGGCAGCGCTGCCGTGCTCGCTCAGGCCTACGCCGCGACGCGCCGGGGCGGGACCACCGTCACCGTCGGACTCCCCGATCCTGCGCAGATGCTCAGCATCCCGGCGGTCAGCCTGGTCGCGGAGGAGAAGACCTTGCGGGGCTGCTATCTCGGCTCCGCGGTCCCCGCGCGGGACATCCCGCGTTTCGTGGCGATGCATCGGGCCGGGGCGCTGCCCGTGGAGCGGCTGCTCACGCACCGACTGGCACTGGAGGAGATCAACGAAGGCTTTGATCGACTGGCCAGCGGTCATGCCGTGCGTCAGGCCGTCATCCTCTGAGCCGTGCGCGCCTCTGCCCAGGATGGGACCACGCTGCTTCAGCGTCAGCTGGAACTCCGCGCGCTGGGTGATCGAAGCACCCCCAGGCCTGGGTCACGCGGCAATGCCCTGGAGGCGTTCGTTCTAGCGCGTCGTCGCTTTCTGGAAGGCGACCGGGTCGACATGAGCTCGCTGGCCTCCGAGCTCGGAGTCAACCGCGTGACTTTGTATCGCTGGGTCGGGTCGCGTGAGAAGCTGCTCGTGGAGGTGCTGTGGTCGCTCGCTGCTCCGACGCTCGAGCGCGAGCGCGCGCGGACTCGCAAGCGCGGGGCCCCGCGGGTCGTGCAGATCATCAGCCGCTTCATCGCCGCCGTTCTGGCCAACCCGGGAATGAGTCGCTTTCTGGCCGAGGAGGGCGAGTTGGCGATGCGCCTCTTGACCTGGCGCGACGCCGGCTTTCAGCCCCGTCTGATCGATGCCGTGGAGCAGTTGCTGCGTGAGGAGGTCGCTCGCGGCGCGCTTGATCTTCCCGTCGACCTCCACGACGTTGCCTACACGATTGTGCGGATCATCGAGTCCTACGTGTACCTCGATCGGATCACCGGGGAGGAGCCTGATGCGGCGCGGGCGGAGTCGATCCTGGGTTTGCTGCTGCGCTAGGGGGTGAGCTTGTCTCGGTCGCGGCGCGCGGGCTAGGGAGTCCGGGTCGCGCCGCCGGCACACCCGCCGTCGGGGGCGTGCGAGGACCAAAACGCTGCGGGCCTCGCCGCCCGCGGGCGCGGACGTAGCGGTTTGGTCGGTATACGACCAAACCGCGCACTGCGGAAACCCGTGAACTCGCGGTTGTCGCAGTTTGGTCGGCGTGGCGTGGGGGAGGGCGCTCGCCGCGGCCGGGATGGCCAGGACCGAACAAAGGCCAAGAGGCAGGCGGGAATCCGTGCGGACGGCATGCTTCGTTCTCGCACCGGAGTGCCGTCGGGGTGCGGGGTGGGGACAGCCCAGATCGCTGGACGCGAGAATGCGCGGATACGCCGCCGCGCCCGACACAGCTCGCTCTTCCTGCTCGCGGTGGCATTCGCCCTCGCCTGCACGTCTCTCACCGCCGCATCGGCTGACTACATCCGTCGGCCCGCGCCGCTGAGCACGCCGTGGACCAGTCAGGTCTCGTCGACCAACCCGCTACCGGAATATCCACGGCCGCAGCTTCGGCGATCTGACTGGGAGAGCCTGAACGGGCGCTGGCAGTATGAGCAGGCGCGCGCCGGCGAGTTACCGCCCTTCGGACGCCAGCTCGCCGAAACGATCCTCGTCCCGTTCCCGGTGGAGTCGGCGCTCTCAGGAGTGCAGCGGACCGACATCGCAGGCTGGTACAGGCGTGACTTCCAAGTGCCGCCGGCGTGGGGCTCACGCCATGTGATGCTGAACTTCGGCGCGGTCAGCTGGGTCGCTCGCGTGTACGTCAACGGACGGCTGGTGGGCACCCACCAGGGCGACTACGACGGCTTTTCCATCGACATCACCCGGGCCCTGCGGCCGCACGGAGTCAACGAGCTGCTGGTGGGCTACCTCGACCCGGTCGGGGGGGCCGGGGAGCCGGTGGGAAAGCAGGCCCCCGGCCCGCCATTGGGCATCTTCCACACGCCGTCAAGCGGCATCTGGCAGACCGTCTGGCTGGAGCCCGTGGCTGCTGCCCATCTCACCGGAGTTCAACTCGTGCCAGATCTCAAGCAGCAGCGACTCGTGGTCTCCGCCGACGTTTCCTCCGCTGCCGGCGCGGCGCGCGTGGCGGTCTCGGTGCTGGCCAACGGCCGCGTTCTCGCCAGTGCCCAGGCCCGCGTGGGCCGACCGCTCGCGGTGAGCATCCCGCGAGCGCGTCTGTGGTGGCCCTGGCGACCCTACCTGTACGGCTTGCGAGTGCAGCTGCTCACGCGTCACGGGGAGGCGGATAGGGTGACCAGCTACTTCGGGATGCGCTCGGTCACGCTGGGTCGCCTTAACGGAGTGACCCGGGTTCTGCTGAACGGGCGGTTCGTATTCCAGAGCGGCGCGCTCGATCAGGGTCTGTGGCCCGATGGGCTGTACACCGCCCCGACCGACGCCGCGCTGCGTTCGGACATTCTCAGCGCAAAGCGGCTGGGGTTCAACATGCTGCGCGAGCACGTGAAGGTGCAACCCGATCGCTGGTATCTGTGGGCCGACCAGCTGGGCCTACTGGTCTGGCAGGACATGCCGAACATGCCCGTCACCAGCCCGCGAGCACCCAGCCGAGCGGCTCAGCTCGAGTTTCGGCGTGAGCTGAGCAGAATCATCGTCCAACTGCGTTCGCACCCGTCGATCGTCACCTGGGTCCCGTTCAACGAGGGCTGGCAGCAGTTCGACCTCTCCGGGATCACGAGAACGATCAAGCAGCTCGATCCGAGTGCACTGGTCGACAGCCAGAGCGGGAGCGCCAATTGCTGCGCGGCATTGGAGTCGGCCAGCAGCGACATCCGTGACGCGCACTTGTATCCAGGCCCGTTTGCTACTCCTACCGATCGCCGAGCGTCGGTCATCGGTGAGTACGGGGGCGTCCTCCCGTTCCCACCCATTGGCCACCGTTGGCCCGGCGTGCTGTACAGCGTGGGCACGCCGGCCGCACAATGGCGGCTGCCGTACATCACCGGAGTGCTGGCCCGCCAATACGCGATGCTGGCTCAGGAGATCCGTACGCCGGGCGTATCCGCGGCTGTGTTCACCGAGCTCGCAGACTATGAGCAGGAGCTGGGGATCATCTCCTACGACAGGCGCGTCTTCACGATCGACCCAAACCTGTTCCGGAGCTGGAACAACGCCCTGACCGCCGCAGCGCAGCAGGCCGTGGCCGGGGGGCCCCAGCTCGGGGCGATTCCGCCGGGTAGCACGGGCCTGTGGCATTTCGACGAGGGACACGGCACGAGCGCCGCTGACGCCAGCGGCCACCACGCCCCACTTACGCTTGGCGGCGGGGCCGGTTGGACCCGCGGGATCCACGGAACGGCACTCTCCATCCCGCTTGCGGGAGCGATGGCCCAAACCACTCGCCCGGTGCTTGATACGCGGCGTTCGTTCACCGTCTCGGCCTGGCTGAACACTGGCCGCAGCGGCCAATCCGGCAGCGCGGTTAGCCAACCCGGGACCGACGGATCAAGCTTTTCGCTGGGGATCTCCACCGCTGTACGGAGTTCCCAGTCACGGCCGGGTGAAATCGCCTCGGGAGTGATGCCGGCGGCGCAGCGGACGTGGTGGACGTTCTTGGTTCCCGGCAGCCCGAGCTGCTCCGCCCTCCAATGCGGAGTCCAGGCCAACATGCACTACGACGACGGCCGGTTCCCGCCGCGGGTCGGCACCTGGCACAACGTCACCGGGGTGTACGACGCACGTTCCTACACCGTCTCGGTGTTCGTCGACGGCGTTCCCCAGGACGTCGAGCACGTCGACTCGATGCCGGCCGCCACGGGTCCCCTCACGCTGGGCACGGGAACGCTGGTGTACGCACCCACCGACACATTCGTCGGGTCTGTCGACGAGCTCCGCACCTATGAACGGGCCCTGAGTCCCGCGGAGGTATCGCAGCTGTACGTGGCCGAGCGCGGGCGCCCTGGCTCTTTGCGGTCAGCTCATTAGACGAACTGGGAGACTGCCCGCGGGCGGGCGAAAGCGTGTCGTATATCTATACTGGCCGCCCCACCGCGCCTGTGGCGGAATTGGTAGACGCGCAAGGTTGAGGGCCTTGTGGACTAATTGGTCCGTGGAGGTTCGAGTCCTCTCGGGCGCACTGAAGAGCCCCGCGCACGCGGGGCTTTTTGGTTGAAGTCGGGGGGCGCGATGGCGGCTGCCGGGCCTGTGTTACGGTGGCGGCCCTTGCAGTGCTGCCAGTTGCGGAGGAGAGATGGATAACGGCCGGACACCCGTCCCGCGCGACCGCGCGAACGACTACACGCGTGAGGCGGCCGAGCGCCGCCGCGCGTTCGTGCAAGAGCGCACGGGCGTCTCGCTCGAGCACGCCGCGAGCTACTCCTTCGACCCGCAGATCCTGACGGGCAACGTCGAGCAGTTCGTCGGCGTCGCTCAGGTCCCGATCGGGCTGGCCGGCCCGCTGCTCGTCAGCGGCGAACATGCCCAGGGCGAGTTCTACGTACCGCTCGCAACTGCCGAGGGGACCCTGGTAGCCAGCTACAACCGCGGCATGCGCCTGCTCTACGAGGCGGGTGGCGTAACGACGACGATCATGGACGATCGAATGCAGCGCGCGCCGGCGTTCTTGTTTCCGAGCGCACGCGAAGCCCGCAACTTCTGCGACTGGCTGCGTGAGAACTTCGGGCACATCAAGGCAGCCGCCGAGACGACCACGAAATCCGGCAAGCTGATCGAAATCGAGCAGTACACGGCCGGGCGGATCGTCTACACCCGATTCGATTACACGACCGGCGATGCCGCTGGCCAGAACCTCACCGGTAAAGCCACGGCCGCGGGGTGCGCGTGGATTGTCGGACAGCGCCCGGAGATCGAGCACTTCTTTCTCGAGTCGAACTTCGCCACTGACAAGAAGAGCTCCCAGGTGAACATGCTGCGCACGCGCGGCAAGCGCGTCGTCGCCGAGGCGACGGTCCCGAACCGTCTTTTCAAAGAGATCATGCGATCCGATTCAGCGCTGATGTATCGCGCCCGCCAGGTCTCGAACCTGGGCGGCTTCATGTCAGGCGTCAACAACAACGGTGCCCACTCGGCCAACGGGATCACGGCGATGTTCATCGCCACAGGTCAGGACGCGGCAAACGTTGCGGAGTCCTCGGCCGCCTTCGTGTACGCCGAGCTGCGTGAGAACGGTGACTACTACTACTCGGTCACGATCCCCTCGTTGATCGTCGCCACATACGGGGGCGGGACGGGCTTGGCCACCCAACGCGAGTGCCTGGAGCTCCTGGGCTGCTACGGAACGGGCAAGGTGCGCAAGTTCGCTGAGATCGTCGCCGCGGCCGTATTGTGTGGCGAGCTTTCGCTGGGCTCCGCCATCGTGGCCGAGGAGTGGGTCGAAGCTCACGATCTCTTCGGACGCAACCGCCCCTGAAGGAGCGCTCGGTTCAGGCCGCGAAGGTGGCCCAGACCGTCTTGCCGTCGGCGGCGATCTCGACGCCCCAATCAACGGCAAGCTTGTCCACGAGATGCAGTCCCCGTCCGGAAAGCGCCATCGGATCGTCGTCACGCATGATCGGCCGGACCGGGCTGGCGTCCCGCACGGCCATTCGTACGCGTGAGGCGGTGGCTGAGATCGTCACTGAAAACGGGGTGCGCGCGTGGATGACCGCATTGGTCGCCAACTCGCTGAGGACGAGCTGAGCGTCGTCCAGCGTGACGCCTTCGAGCCCGCAGCTGCGCAGCGCCTCGACGGCGAAGTGGCGTGCGGACCCCGGCGAGTCCGGCTCCGCCGGGAATTCACCTGAGCGCTCACGATTTGCCCCCGACGGCGACACGGACGAATGGAGGTGGCACACCTGCTCCAGCGCCCCGGCCTGTTCAGGCAAGGAGACGGATTCGCTGTGATAGCCGCACAGCAGGGTGAACTCCAGCTCCTGCCCGAGCTCGTTCCACAGTCGCTCCAGCTCGATTGCGCCGAGTACGTCACCGGATTCCCACAGCAGGGCCACCATCTCGCCGTACGCGCGAACGCGGCCCGGTCCAGCCTGACTCGCCTCGCGCAGGATCTCGCCGACGACCTGGCGAAACGCCTCCGGATCGATGCCGCCGTCCGTCGTGAAGCGGCCCAGCGTGGCGGCGGCGTCCAGGAAGACCAAGCTCCCATCCTCCAGCGCTCGGTCCGGCTCGAGCCCGGTGGCCTCGAGCGCGGCCACGAATGCCTCCAGATGGGCCTCGGTGGCGATCACGACCGCCGGCGCCCGGAGGGCGACAGCGTCGGCGAGGAATGCGCCCACGGTCCGGCTGAGCTCATAATCGTCCGCGTAGAAGTGGACGACGTGCTCAGCGGCCTCAGCCGGGGTGTCTGCTAGCTCGGTAGCCATCGTGGCGAGCGCGCTCCTTCCATATGCGGGCAGATGGTAGCTCCTCACAGCAGCGAAAACGCGGGATCTACGGAGAATGGACCTCTGGCCGGCCTGGCCGGCGAAAAGGGAGTTCACCGTTGACTGCGAAAAGGCACCCGTGAAGTCAGCCTCAAGCGACAAAAGGAGCCCTCGGTGCTGAAAGACTTCAAAACCTTCCTACTGCGAGGCAACGTTGTCGACCTCGCCGTGGCGGTCGTGATCGGAGCCGCGTTCGGCGCTGTCGTGACCGCGCTCGTCCGCGACATCCTCACGCCGATCATCGCGCTGATCTTCGGTAAACACGACTTCTCCGCGCTGAGCTTCACCATCAACGGCAGTCGCTTTCTCTACGGAGACTTCATCAACTATCTGATCGCGTTCCTCTCGGTGGCGGCCGCGGTGTTCTTCTTCGTCGTGCAGCCGGTCAACGCGCTGATGGCGCGGCGTAAGACCCAGCCTGACGTCGACTCCGAGACGCATCCGTGCCCCGAGTGCCTGAGCGACATCCCGCGCCTGGCGCGCAAGTGCGCGTTCTGCGGGTCGCCCCAGCAGGCCGTCTAGCGCCGTCGGCACGCTGCCGCCGGAGGCCCCGCCAGAGCGGGGCCTCCGGCGGTGGGGCGCGGCGATGTCTCGCGTCCTGGTTCAGCGCCGGGGGCCGCTGCTGCTACGTTCTTTACCAGCGGTCGGCGTTCGCCGGCCGCGAGGCAGCTCGCTTGGTACCCGCTCTCAGCGCGGTTTCGGGGTCAGCCGTCTCCCGAACCGTACGCGGCCCCGCCGCTGTCAAGGAGTCTTAGATGTCAACGCAGTCCTTCGCCGATCTCGGCGTGTCCGATGTCGTCGTCAGCACGCTAGCTGCCGGCGGGATCACCGAACCTTTCGCAGTTCAGCGCCTGGTGATCGGCGATGTTCTCGCCGGCCGCGATGTGCTAGCCAAATCCCCGACCGGCTCCGGCAAGACGCTGGCCTTCGGGATTCCCATGGTTGACCGCATCGCCAGCGACGGGCCTCGGCCCGCCGCCCTGGTGCTGTCTCCAACCCGGGAACTCGCCCAGCAGATCGTCGAGGACATTCGTCCGATCGCTCACGCACGTGCGCTGCGGGTCACCGCCGTCTACGGAGGCGCCGGCCTGGTCAAGCAGGCACGTGAGGCCGGACGCTCGCACATCCTCGTCGCCACCCCCGGACGCCTCGAGGACCTGCTGGAGCGAGGCGCCTTCTCGCTTTCCCAGATCAAGCTCCTGGTCCTAGACGAAGCCGATCGCATGCTCGACATGGGCTTTCGCCCGGCTGTCGACCGCATCGTCAACGCATGCCGCGACCAACGGCAGACGCTGTTCTTCTCGGCCACGCTCGACGGGGCAGTCGGCGAGGTCGCGCACCGTTACACCCATGACGCGATCCTGCACGAACACGAACCAGTGCAGCGACCCGACACGGCGCAGATCGAGCATCGCTTCATCCGTGTCACGCACGAGGGCCGTCTCGGTTCCTTGGTTACCGAACTGAGCCGTGAACGCCAGCTGACGCTCGTCTTCGTTCGCACCAAGCGCGGTGCGGATCGTCTCGTCAAGCGACTTCAGTCGCATGGGATTACTGCGCTGGCCATGCACGGCAACAAGACGCAGGGACAGCGCGAGCGGGCCCTGGCCAGCTTTGAGTCAGGCAGGGTCGACACACTTGTGGCCACCGACGTCGCGGCTCGCGGGATCGACATCGCCAACATCTCCCACGTGATCAATTTCGATCCGCCGCCGGACCGCGATGCCTACGTGCACCGGATCGGGCGAACCGGACGCGCTGGGCGCCCCGGCATCGGAATCACGCTCGTGGACGGCGCTCAACGTCACGACGTCAGCCGCCTGGCGCATCAGCTTGGCATCGACCATGGGCTGGGCGGCGATGACGGCGTCCGCGCCGCGCCCGCGGCCCGGCAGGGGGCCGGGAACGGCCGCCAGGGCACTGGACCCGCCCGCCAGAGCGCCGGATCCGGCCGCCCGGGTGGAGGTGCTGCCCGGCACGGCGCCGGGCCTCGCCAGGGCTCGGGATCACGTCAGGGCTCCGGATCACGCCAGGGCTCCGGATCACGCCAGGGCGCCGGGTCTCGCCGTCGTGACGGCAGGCACGGACGGAGCCGGTAGGCTGCCGGCGCGAGCTGGCGTTCACGGCTCAGTTCGGTAACCATTGGCTTATGACCGGCTAGGTTTTCGACGTGGAACTGTCTGAGCTGCCGCCCGTCGCCGGCGTCACTCATCGCTACGTCCAAGCGGGTGAGGTCAGGCTGCATGTCGCTGAGGCCGGGGAGGGGCCGCCGCTGCTCCTCCTGCACGGATGGCCCCAGCACTGGTGGTGCTGGCGGCACATGATTCCCCGGCTCGCAGATCACTATCGAGTGCTCGCGCCCGACCTGCGGGGTTGGGGCTTCTCGGAGGCGCCCGCGGGCCGGTACGCCAAGGCCACGCTGGCCGCCGACATCATCGCGCTGCTCGACACCGAAGGTCTCGAGCAGGTGAGTGTGATCTCCCACGACTGGGGTGCCTACGTGTCGTTCCTCCTGGCCCTCGAGCATCCTGAACGAATCGAGCGCCTGGTGGCGCTCGACATCGTTCCGCCCTGGCCGGCGGCGTCACGGCCGCGTCCGCTTGCGCTGCTCCAGCTTCTCTCCTATCAAGTGGCTGTGGCGACACCGGGCCTCGGTCCACGCACCATGACCGCGAGTCCCTTCGCAGTGCGCAGCCTGATCCGCCGCGGCAGCGGCGGCGCCGGAAAGCATTGGAGTAATCAGGAGCTCGACGTGTACGCCAACGTCTTGCGTGAGCCCGCTCGGGCCAGGGCGAGCTCGGCCTGCTACCGAACCTTCCTCACGCGGGAGCTCCCGGCCAGTGCGCGAGCGAACCAGAACCCTGATCGCCTGGACGTGCCGACGCTGCTCCTGATGGGCGCCGACAGCCTGCTACGCGCACTCCTCGCGCCGATGACGGTCGGAAACCTGGAGATGCGGGAGATCGCGGGAGCCGGCCACTTCCTGCC
Organism: uncultured Solirubrobacterales bacterium; assembly: GCA_963757165.1. GTDB lineage: Bacteria > Actinomycetota > Thermoleophilia > Solirubrobacterales > Solirubrobacteraceae > Palsa-465. The sequence continues at coordinate 115,171 of CAVWQO010000005.1, read as the reverse complement.
CGAGGAGGTGCCCGAGCAGGTGCTTGCTTTGGCCTTGCCGTTCCTCACCGCCTGAGTTTGTCGCGCGTCAGTTGCGGGCAGAGCTGAGATTGCTGGCCTACCGGCCTGCTTTCCTCGCGGCCACCGTTTCTGAACCGTCGGGCCGAGTACCTTCTTGGCCTCCCTTAACTCCGTCAGCCAGCCGCACACTGCCGTCAACTCGCCTGCGCGCTCTGCTCTTCCGTGGGTGCTCGCTGCGATCGTCGTAGTCACGCTGCTCGCTCTCCTGACCGCTCAGCTGGTCCTATTGCGGGCACAGTTGAGTCATGTCTCCAGCCAAGACAAGACCGCGAAGGCGCTGCTGAGCCGGGCTGACCCTGCGCTCGCACCACTACCAGCTGCGCTAAGCCAGCTGATCCCAGCATTGAGAGCCGCTCGTGGGTCTGATCCCGTCCGGTCGGCTCGACTGGCCCGCGAACTGGCACTCCAAGCCGCTCCCCTGCTTAGAACTTTGACTTCAGTCGACCTGCCGGCCTTCTTCGGCCAGCTTCGCGACCTCGCCGCATCGGCGACGACTAGGGGTCGACTGGCTGCGGCACTCGATGCCGCAAATGGCTTCTTCGTCGCGGTCAGGCAATCGAACCTGGTTGGCCCCGTGGCCCGCGCTGCCTCAGTGCTGCCAGGCGCGCTCGCGAACATCCAGGGAGTACTCGTCAAGGTGCCGAGCATGCTGAGGACCCTGCGCGAGTCAAAGCGGACGCAGGACGCATCGTTGTCGGTGCAGGAGCAAAGCTTGGCGATTCAGCAACAGGCACTCGCGCTACTACAGCGCTCGCTTGCGGTGCAGCAGGAAGTCCTGCAGCACGCACGCAGCCTGGACAACAAGATCCCGTAGCCGCAGGGAGAACCGTTGCGACCCGCGCGATTGGAGCGGGTGGTTGAGTCCGTCCTCGGGCCGCGCTACATTCACGAACACATGTTCGACCCACCGGCGCAGCCGAGGGGCAACGCGACAAGGAGTGGACGGATGGATCTCACCAAACGTCAGCAGGAGATTTTCGATTTCATCAAGCGTTACTCAGCCAAGTACGGGTATCCGCCGACCGTGCGCGATATCGGCAAGGCGGTGGGGCTCGCATCGTCGTCGACTGTCCACGCGCACCTGGCGAATCTCGAGCGCATCGGCCTGTTACGGCGGGACCCGACCAAACCGCGGGCGATCGAGCTGCTCGACCGAGCGGCGGCGGGTGTACGGAGCTTCGTGCGTCCTGGGTTGCCGCTCGTTGGGCAGGTGGCCGCAGGGCAGCCGGTGCTGGCGGAGGAGAACATCGAGGACTACATCCAGACACCGGGATTCGCCGGCGGGGAGGATGGCGAGTACCTGCTGCGCGTGCGCGGCGAGTCGATGAAGGACGTGGGAATCCTGGATGGCGATCTCGTTGTCGTGCGGCCGCAGGATGTGGCCAACGACGGCGACATCGTGGTGGCATTGGTGGGCGAGGAGGCGACCGTCAAGCGTTTCTTCCAGGAAGAGGACCACGTTCGTCTGCAGCCAGAGAACGAGACCATGCAGCCGATCCGAAGCCGCGACGTGCGCGTTCTCGGCAAGGTCGTCGGCCTGATGCGGAGCATGTCGTGATGGGGCCGCGCGCATGACCACGATGCTGGCCTCACGTCCGCCCTCGCTCTTCGACGAGGTGGGTGGTGAGCCGACGCTCGACGAGATGCTCGTCGGCGTATGGGAGGAGCTCGCCGCCCACCGAGTCGTTGCCTGTCCTGTCTGCGCGGAGCAGATGACGCCCGAGTACGGCGTTCACGCGCGGCCGATTGGCGGGCGGTGCGAAGGGTGCGGCTCGACGCTCGTCTGACGCTGAAACCACGGCTCCGGCGCTATGCTGAGCCGTGCAGACTGAGCAGCCGCGGAGGTGAGTGCCTTCGAGGAAAGTCCGGACATCAAAAGGGCAAGGTGGTCGGTAACGCCGACCCGGGGAAACCCGCGGGAAAGTGCCACAGAAAAGACACCGCCTAAGCCTGGGGCCGCTGCAGAGCTCCAGGCCGGTAAGGGTGAAATGGTGCGGTAAGAGCGCACCGGCGTCGCGGTGACGCGGCGGCCAGGTAAACCCCACCTGATGCTAGGCCAAGCAGGACCGTTTGCAGGTTGCCCGCCAAGGTCCGGGTAGGCCGCTTAGATGGATGGTTGCTCTCGACAAGATCCGGCTTATAGGTCTGCTACGGAAAAGCCCCGCTCCGGCGGGGTTTTTCTATGGCCCGGCCAGCCGCCGCAGCGATTCGCCCTCTAGGCGAAATCCCTTCCAGTCATCCAGGCGGGCGGCTCCGAGCCGATCGTAGAATTCGAGCGCCGGGGTATTCCAGTTCAGCGCGGACCATTCCACGCGCCCGCAGCCACGCTCCACGCCCAGCTGAGCCAGATGTGCGAGCAGCGCGCGACCGATTCCCTCGCCGCGGTGCTCCGGCCTTACGTAGAGGTCCTCCAGCCACAGCCCGGGCGCACACAGCCAGGTCGAGAACGTGCCGAAGAACAGGGCGAATCCGGCCGGTTCGCCGCCCGCTTCGGCGACCAGTGCCTCGGCCGCCGGCGGAGCATCGAACAGTGCGGTAGCGAGCATGTCCTGGGTGCCGACGACGCGTTCAGAGGCCCGTTCGTACTCCGCGAGCTCTCCGATCATGGTGAACAGCAGCCCGGCGTCCCGCCGCTGTGCCGGGCGGATGTCGCAGCCGACGCTCAATCGCCTTCGGGCGGATCGATCTCGCGCTTGAGAATCTTTCCGGTCGGGCCCTTCGGCAGCTCGTCGACGAACCAGACTCGCCGCGGATACTTGTATGCGGCCACCTGATCCTTCACGTACTTGCGCAGCTCGTCGGCGCTTACCTCCTCGCCATCCTTGAGCGCCACAGCCGCACCCACCTCTTCGCCGTACTCATCGTGCGGAATCCCCAGCACGGCCGCTTCGCGCACGGCCGGATGCTCATAGAGCACCTCTTCGATCTCCCGCGGATACACGTTGTAGCCGCCACGAATGATCAGGTCCTTCTTGCGATCGACGATGAAGAAGTAGCCGTCCTCGTCCACCGTGGCCATGTCACCTGAGTAAAACCAACCATCGCGGATCGCCTCATCGGTGGCATCGGGACGGTTCCAGTAGCCCTTCATCACGTTGTGGCCGCGGATCACGATCTCGCCCACGTCACCCTGATCGGCAGGCTTGCCATCGTCGTCGACCACCTTCATCTCCACGCCCTCGATTGGCGTCCCGATCGATCCCGGCTTGCGCTCCTTGTCCGGGTGGTTGAACGATGCCACGGGCGAGGTCTCCGAGAGGCCGTAGCCCTCCAGGACCTTGGCGCCGAACGCTTCCTCGAATCCGCGCATCAGCTCAACGGGCATGGCTGACCCGCCGGAGCCGCAGAACTCCAGCGTCGAGACGTCGAAGTTCTCCCGCTCGGAGCAATTCAGCATCGCCCCGTACATCGTCGGGACACCGAGGAAGACGTTGACCTCATCCCGTTGAATGATCTCCAGCGCCTTGGCGGGATCGAAGCGGGGGATCAGGGTCAGCGTCCCGCCCTTGGCAACGGTGGCGTTCATCGAGCAGGTCTGCCCGAACGAGTGAAACAGGGGCAGCGCGCCGAGGATCACGCTGTCGGCGCCAAGGTCGAACAAGCCGGAGGCGATCGCGGCGTTGCGAGTCAGGTTGTGGTGGGTCAGCTCCGCACCCTTGGGGGTCCCGGTCGTACCCGACGTGTAGAGGATCACAGCCGTGTCATCGTCGTCTGTCTGGTGCACGTCCCTGAGCGGCTCGGCCTTGGCAACCAACTCCTCGAATTCGCCCGGGGTGACGAGGATGCACTCGGCGCCGGCTGCGTCCGCGCCAGCGTGGGCGTCGTCGGCGAAGTCGTGCCAGGCGAACAGAACCTTTGCCTCCGGGTCCTTGAGGTAGAACTCCACCTCTCGCTTGCGCAGCAGCACGTTCATCGGCACCACGACCCCGCCGGCCCGCAGGATCCCGTAGTAAACGACCGGGAAATAGGGAACGTTCGGGAGCATGATCCCCACCCGGTCCCCCGGCTGCACGCCGCGCTCTCGGAGCAGCCCGGCCACGCGCGCCGAGGCTTCGTCGAGCTCGGCGTAGGTGACTTCGGCGTCGTCGAGCTTGACGGCGACGTGACCGGAGTCCTTCTCGGCAGCTTTGGTGATGATGCTGGCCAGGTTCATGAAGCCACCCTACCCGCCTCTGGAGCCCTTGAACTCCGGCCGGCGTTTCTGGATGATGCCAACGCTCCCTGGATGAAGTCCGAGGCCTCCGCGCGCTCCTGCTGAACGACGGCCTCGCGAGCTAGCGCGACGAGCATCAAAGTCCAAGCTCAGCATTGTTCGTCCTCCGGCGATCCGTTGTCGGCTGTGCGGTCCCCGCCGCCGGAACCACTGCGGACAATAGCCGCTCCATCCGCCCGGTGAGCGAGCAGATCGGCGAACATGTGCAGCCGTGAACCTACTGCCGAAAACGATCACCGCGCCTGTGGGACGGCTGGGCGCCGCCGCGCAGAACGCCCTCGAGGTGGCCCGCTTCGGCGGGCTGACCACCGACGAGGAGCCATCGCCGTACGAGGTCGCCAGCGAGCAGCGGGTCTACCGCCTGCGGCATTACTACCCGGGCGCGAGCAAGCGCCCAGGGCCGCCGGTTCTGCTGGTGCCGCCGATGATGCTCGCCGCCGAGGTGTATGACGTCTCCCCAAGCACCAGCGCGGTCAGCCTGCTGCGTCAGAACGGCGTCGATCCGTGGGTGGTCGACTTCGGCGCTCCGGAACGGGAAGAGGGGGGACTGGAGCGAACACTGGCCGACCATGTCCTCGCGGTCTCCGACGCGGTCGACCGGGTTCGTGCGGCGACCGGTCGGGACGTCAATCTTGCCGGCTATTCGCAGGGCGGGATGTTCGTCTACCAAGCGGCGGCGTACCGGCGCAACCAGGGTCTGGCTTCACTGATCACCTTCGGGAGTCCGGTCGACACCCGCCTGGCGATGCCGTTCGGGATCCCGGAGCAGTTGGCCTCAGGGCTGGCCGGCGTGCTGGCCGACCGCGTGTTTCACGGCTGGGCGCTACCCGCCTGGGCCAGCCGGAACGGCTTCAGGCTGCTCGATCCCGTCAAGTCGATGCGCAGCCGCGTCGACTTCATCCTGCGTCTGCACGACCGCGAGGCACTGCTTCCACGTGAGGGTCAGCGCCGGTTCCTGGAGGCCGAGGGCTGGGTGGCGTGGCCCGGCCCCGCGATGGCCGACTTCCTGCGCCAGTTCGTCGCCCACAACCGGATGCTCGAGGGCGGTTTTGTGATTGAAGATCGACTGCTCACGCTGGCCGACATCGAGACTCCGATTCTGTCGGTCGTGGGAACGGTCGACGAGATTGCCCCGGCCGCTGGCGTCCGAGCGATCCGGCTGGCGGCACCCCAGGCCGAGGTCTATGAGCTCGCCCTGCGGGCCGGGCACTTCGGCCTCGTAGTCGGCTCGGCCTCGAACACCATCACCTGGCCCACCGTCGCCCGCTGGGCGCGATGGCGTGCGGGCGACGGAGAGCTGCCCGACGAAGTAACTCCGGTGCCCGACGACGCGGCCTCGGCCGAGGTATCGCCGGAGGTTCGCAACCGGATGGTCTACGGCGTCGAGCTGGCCGGCGCGGTTGGCACCGGGATGGCGCGCTCGGTACTCGGCACCGCTTCTCGCACGGTGCGTAGCGTCCGCGAGCTCGCACGGGAGACCGCCGGCCAGCTGCCCCGTCTGGCTCGGCTTGAGCAGATCCAGCCGAGCACCCGGATCTCGATCGGACTGCTGGTCGACGAGCGCCGGCGCAAGGCTCCCGATGACGTGTTCTTCCTGTTTGAAAATCGCGGCTACAGCGCGCTGGAGACCAACGAGCGCATCGACAACGTGGTTCGCGGGCTGATCTCCATCGGCGTCCGCCAGGGCGAACACGTCGGCGTGCTGATGGGCCCACGCCCGACTGCGCTGGCGCTGGTGGTGGCGATCAGCCGGGTTGGAGCCGTCGCGGTGATGCTCCGGCCCGACGGAGACCTCGCCCGGGAGGCCGAGCTCGGGCAGGTATCGCGAATCATCTCCGACCCTGAGCGAGCGTCACTTGCCGCCGACCTCGGCAAGCTGCACACGTTCGTGCTCGGCGGCGGTGGCGGGCCGCGTGACCTCGGCGTCCCCCTGAGTACCGATATGGAGCAGATCAACCCGGACGCCGTCGAGTTGCCAAGTTGGTACCGGCCAGATCCCGGCCGCGCCAGTGATCTCGCCTTCATCCTCTTCACCGGCGAGGGCGACCGTACGCGGGCGAGCCGGATCAGCAACCGCCGGTGGGCGCTGTCGGCGTTCGGCACCGCCTCCTCGGCCGCCCTGAGCGGCTCGGACACGGTCTACTCGATCACTCCGCTCTATCACCCATCCGGCCTGATGATGAGCATTGGCGGCGCGATCGCCGGTGGTGCGCGGCTGGCGGTCGGCACGAGTTTCGACCCGAGCACGTTCTGGGAGGAGGTGCGTCGCTACGGCGTTACCGTGGCCTCCTACACCTGGACGCTGCTTCACGATCTGGTGCAGGCGCCGCCGCAGCCCGGGGAGCGCCATCATCCGGTTCGGTTGTTCATCGGCTCCGGCATGCCACGGGGACTGTGGCGCCGGGTTCAGCAGCGCTTCAAGCCCGCTCGCGTGCTGGAGTTCTACGCCGCCACCGAGACCGGCGCGATTCTTGCCAACGTGAGCGGTTCCAAGCCGGGGGCGATGGGGCGGCCGTTGCCCGGAACCGCCGAGGTGCGGATCGCCGCCTACGACATCGCCGCGCGCAAGCTGATCCTGAACCAGAACGGATTCGCCCGCGAGTGCGCGGTCGGCGAGGTCGGTCTGCTGCTGGCGCGGATGCGACGCAGCGACCAGACGAGCAGCACACCGCTGCGCGGGGTGTTCACACGTGAGGACGCGTGGGTCACCACCGGCGATCTGTTCCGCCGCGACAGTCAGGGCGACCTGTGGCGCGTTGACAGCCTGGGCGACGTGGTGATGACAACCGATGGCCCTGCCTATACCGTGCCGATTCGAGACGCGCTCGGTGACATCCCCGCCGTCGATCTGGCGGTGGCCTACGGCGTCGTTCCCGATGGCGCTGAGCACCCGATCGCCATCGCGGCGGTGACGCTGCGTGAAGGCCATGAGCTGCAGGCCCGGGACATTGGACGCGCACTGGCCGTCTGCGATCCGCACGGCCGTCCGGCCATCGTGCACGTTGTCGACCGGATCCCGGTCACCACCTGGTACCGGCCGATCACCGGTGAGCTGCGGGAGGCCGGAGTGCCCGAGCCGGGGGAGGGGCGGCTGGCCTGGTACCGAGATGCTTCCGGAGAGACCTACCGGCCGCTGACCGATGCGGCCCACCGGCGTCTGGCCCGCGCCGCCGCCTAGCACCTGACGCACCGACTGATCAGCGGGTACGGAGTGTGCCGCTCCGAGGATCCCGCGTCCGATACGGTGTGTCCGGGATCGGCGCCGGAGAGAGCCGAGGAGAGAGCGTGCGCATAAGAACAGCGGTGTTGGCCGTGGCGATCGTCGGTGCCATGGCCGTTCCGGCAGGTGCGGCGGCCCAGGACTACGCGATCATCGCGCGGGACGTCGTGCCCTCCGGTGCTCAGGGCAGCGTGCCCGTGCCGCCCGATGCCAGCCGTGAGGCGCGGATGTACGACGCGCTGACGCCTCTGTTCGACCGCGTGACGGCGACCGACGTCAGGAGGCTGTTCAAGCCCGAGACGCTGGGCGTTGCGACTCCCGGACCAACCGTCACCGAGACCCCCCGAGCGGGAGTGAAGATCGCCTTCGACGGCTACCACGTCGCCCACATCCACGGCCTCACCCGTGACGACGTCACCTGGGGCGCGGGCTGGGTGCTGGCCGAGCAGCGCGGGCTGCTGCTCCAGCAGGCTCGCTACGACTCGCTGGTGGCCGCGATCGGCGCTCCGGGTCTCAGCGCCCTGGGCCTGGTCTCCGGCCTGCACCAGTTCACCCCCAGCGCTCAGACGGAGACCGAGGTGGCCAAGCAGACGGGGGCGCTCCTGGCCAACGGCGCCAAGGGACGCGCGGTGCTGCATGACATCGACGTCTACCTGGCTGGAATCAACGCGTATTTCTCCGCTCATGGCGGCAACCCGAAACCGTTCACCCGCACCGACATCTACGCCCTGAACGCACTCAAGGGCCAGTTCGTCGGTCAGGGCGGCGGCGACGAGGCCGTGCGCAGCGAGTTCCTTTCCGCGCTACGGCGCAAGCTCGGAACCGTCAAGGGGACCAAGGTCTGGAAGGACCTCAGGGAGGCCAACGATCCCGAGGCGCCGGTCAGCGTCCCTGGGCGTGTCAGCTTCGGACCGGCTCCGAACTCGACGAGCGGCAACCTGAACCTCGACCCCGGCAGCCTCGACACCCGGGCGGCGCAGGCCGCCGCCGTCGCCCGCGCCGCGAGCGCGCACGCCTCGAACGCGCTGCTGGTCTCCGGCGCCCGGTCCGCCACCCACCACCCGATCATGGTCGCCGGGCCGCAGATCGGCTACTTCTACCCGGGGCTGACGCTCGAGGTCGACGAGCAGGGTCCCGGCATCAGCCAGCGCGGCGTCACGTCGGCGCCGTTCCCGGGCTACATCTTCATCGGCCGCAGCCAGGACGCAGGGTGGTCACTGACCTCCGCCAAGCTGGACATCATCGACACCTACGTCGAGACGCTGTGCGGACACAGTACCCATCGCTACGTGTTCCGGGGTCGGTGCCGGGCGATGGAGTTCTTCGACGCCGGAACCCTCGACGCAGGCACGGCCCATGCGAGCCACGTCGCGTTCTATCGCACCATCCACGGTCCGGTGACTGGCTACGCCCGGGTGCACGGGCGGCTCGTCGCCCTCAGCTCCAAGCGCTCCAGCTACGGCCGGGACGTGGTGGATCAGGTCTTCTACCACGACCTCTCGCACGGGCTGGTCCACAACGTCCATCAGTTTTTCCGCGCCGCCAACCGGACTCCGCAGACGTTCAACTCGCTCTACGTCGACGACAAGGACATCGGCGTGTTCACCAGCGGCCTTGTCCCCATCCGGCCACGGAACGTCGACCCGGCGATGCCGATCGACGGCCGCGGGAACGAGGAGTGGCGCGGCTGGGTCTCGGCCAGGAATCATCCGCAGGGGATCAACCCGGCCAATGGGCAGATCGTCAACTGGAACAACCGCACCCAGGCCGGCTATCCGGCGTCGGATGACAACTGGTCGCTGGGCGCGGTGCAGCGCGTCGACCTGCTGCTGCGCAACCTGGGCTCCGGGCGGAACCTCACTCCCGAGCGGATCGTGGCCGCGATGAACGCCGCGGGCACCCAGGATGTGCGTGAGGTCACGCTCGAGCCGGTGCTCTCCCGAGTTCTGCATGGAGGCCGCGCGCCCAACGGCCGCGACGCGAAGATGCTCGCCCTGCTCGACGCCTGGCGTCAGCATGGGTCCAGTCGCCTGGATCGCACCGATGCCTCCGGAATCGGCAACATCACCGACCCAGGGGCGGCGATCATGGACACCGCCTGGCCGTTTCTCGCCAACGCGTGGGCATCAAGTGTGCTTGGTGGCGCGTTATCGACACAGCTGGCCGCGTTTGTCACTCCCTTTGACCAGCCGCCGGCTGGCCAATTCACCGGGTGGCACGTCTACATGAACAAGGACCTCCGGACGCTCCTCGGCGACCGTGTCAGGGGCAGGTTCGCGGTCCGCTACTGCGGTGGCGGCAGCCTCAAGCGCTGCCGGGCGGAGCTGTGGGCCGCGCTCGATAAGGCCGGGCAGCAACTCGCGACCAAGCAGGGGGCTGACCCTGGGAGCTGGCGCTCAAGTGCGACGGCGGAGCGGATCAAGTTCGTTCCTGGCCTGCTGCAATACACGATGCGCTACACCAACCGCCCAAGCGGGATCCAGCAAGTGCTGAGCTTCTTCGGCCACTCGCCGGAAGACGTGGGGCGTTAGGTCAGGACAGCCGAGCGGTACCCGAGGGCCGACCGGCAGGTTGGCCGCCGCGAGGCGGCCAACCCTCCGGATGGGCCGTCAAAAGCCGCCCGCTGCGCCCCGGGAGCACAAAGGGCTGTCGCCTAGGCCGGGAGCGTTTGGCCGGAGTACTGCTTGATCACCTGGACGGTGCCGGCGGGCGTGGCATTGATGCACAGCTCGCAGAGCACGCATTCATCCAGGTTCTCCGGCACGATGCGCAACGTGCCGTCCTCGTTTTGGGCGAAGATGTCGACCGGGCAGACCTCGGTCAGCTTGGCCGCCATTTCCGGATCACGCGCGACGGCGTCGTCGACCTCGACGTTGATGAACAGCGCGTCGCTCATACGCGCCCTCCTGCCGCGGGCTCGCCGTCCGGGCGCGGCTGACCGGGCGGCGAGGCCGTCGTCCGGCTCCCGATCTTCTCCTTGACGATGTTGGGGATCTCGGAGATCTCCTCGGCGACCACGATCCCGGCTTCGGCTAGCCGCGCGATCTTCTCGCTGGCGGTATCGGCCTTACCCTCGACAATCGTGCCAGCGTGGCCGAAGCTCATGCCGGGCATTTCGTCCATGAAACGTCCGGCCATGAACGCAACTATCGGCAGCCGTGAGTTGTTCTCGGTCACCCAGCGCGCCAGCTCGGCTTCCATTCGTCCACCCGGCTCGGTGTAGATGACGATCGCCTCGGTCTGCTCGTCCGCTTCGAACAGCGGCATCAGCTCGGCGTAGCTCTGGCCGATGATCGCGTCGCCACCGATCGAGACCGCTGTCGACTGCCCGAGCCCGGCGGCGGTGAGCGTCGACGACATCTCGGTGGTCATGCCGCCGCTGCGGGAGATCACACCCACCGCGCCCGGCGTGTAGGACTTGGCGGCGTCGCGGGCGGGGCCGCCGATGCCGCCCATCTTGATCACGTCGGGCACGATGATCCCAAGGCAGTTGGGACCGATGATCCGCGCGCCGTGCTCATTGGCCAACTCGACCATCTGGGCTACATCGCCGCGGGGAATCCGCTCGGTCACGATCACCACGAGCTGGATGCCGTTCTCGATTGCTTCGAACACCGCGTCCTTGGTGAAGGCCGGGGGGACCGTGACCACGGATCCATAGATCGGGCCGCCATTGTGCTCGACCGCCTGCGCGACGGTGTCGAACACGGGGACGCCGTGGACGTCGCGGCCAAGGCGGCCGGGCGTCACGCCGCCAACGATCTTCGCTCCCCTGCCGTAATCCAGGCATTCTCGCGTCAGGTTCACCGCCTCACGGCCGGTGATCCCCTGAACGATGAAGGTGGTGTTCTCGTCGATCAGGATTGACATCTAGACCGCCGCCCCTTGGATCTTTTCCACCGCGCGTTTGGCCGCCTGGTGCAGAGACACACTGCGATCCGCGTACTCCACGCCGTACTTCTCCAGGATCGCGAAGCCCTCCTCCTCCCAGGCGCCGGGGATGCGGAAGATGGCGATCTTCTCGGCCGGGTCATAGCCAAGCTCGACGCAGGCTTTGATCACCCCGCGGGCGACGATGTCCACGCGGGTATTGGAGACGATCGACATCATCACGGCGATCTTGTCCACGCCGGGCTTCTGGAGCACCAGCTTGGCCAGGCCGCAGGCCTTGCGCACCGACGGGTTGCCGCCGATCTCGCAGTAGTTGGCCGGGTCCCCACCGTGGGCGCGAACCGCGTCGAACAGGGTCAGCGAGCCGCCGCCGGCGCCGATGACCAGGCCGAGGTTGCCGTCGAACTCAGTGACGTTTCCGGCGACGCCGCGGTGATCTTGGGCGTCGACCTCCTCGCCCGCCAGCTCAAACGGCGTGGCCTCGCGCGCCTGCCGTGTCTCTTCGTCGCCGACGCCGAGCTCCTTCAGCAGGGCCTTCTGGCGTGGGCGGGCCTCGTTTTCCATGTCCATGTGGGCGTCGAGCGCGACGAACGATCCGTCCTGCAGCTCGCCGAGCGGATTGATCTCCGCCAGCGTCATGTCGTACTGGAGGAACAGCCGAGCCAGCCGCGTCAGGACTGGTGTCAGCCGGTTCAGCGCCGAGCCCGTGATCCCCAAGGACGCGATGACCTGCTTGGCCTGCCAGTCAGAGAACGGCCGCAGCGTCGAGAAGTGCCCGCGGGCAACGTGGTCGGGGTGCTGCTCGGCCACCTCCTCGATGTCGATCCCGCCCATGTCTGAGAACAGCATCACCGGCTGCTTGCGGATTCCATCCCAGACCACGCCGGCGTAGTACTCGTGTTTGACGTCCGCCCGGGAGTCCACCAGCACGCCGCGCGGCATGTGCCCGTTGATCTCCAGGTTCAGAACCTGTTCAGCGTGCTCGGCCGCTTGCTCGGGGGTGTCCGAGAACTGGACGCCACCGGCTTTCATGCGCCCCCCGGTCAGCACCTGTGACTTGATCACCACGGGGCCGGCGATCTCCAGGGCGATCGTGCGTGCCGCCTCGGGGGTTTCGGCGAACCCGTGTTTGGAGACCGGGATCCCAGCCTTGGCGACGATCGCCCGGGACTCGTATTCGAAGAAGCGCATGGAAGGCGCGGGAGGGTAGCGAAGCTCCTCCGATCACGGCATCAACACAATCCGCATCGACTCGGTTGGCTTGTGTGCTACAAATGCGCCGGAGCTTTCCAACAAAGCTGATCGACAAACCTAGATTTCACGAGGAGCAAATGAGACAGTCATTGACTTTTGGACGCGGTGGGGCCGTCGCGTCAATCGCAGCCGTGGGCGGCGCCCTCGCGCTGGCGGGCTGCGGCGGTTCCTCGGACAGCAGCTCCACTGCCGCGGCGAGCTCGGGCGGGTCAGCCTCGTCAGGTGGGGGCACTCAGTTGGCCCTGGTGGCCTACTCCACCCCGAAGAAGGCCTACGACGCCCTGACTACGGCGTTCGGCCAGACCCCGGCCGGAAGGGGCGCCTCGTTCAACCAGTCGTTCGGGGCTTCGGGCTCACAGAGCCGCGCGGTGGACTCCGGCCAGCCCGCCGACATCGTCGCTTTCTCGACCGCGCCTGACGTCACCCGCCTGGTCAAGGACAGCATCGTTTCCTCCAACTGGAACGCAGGTCCACACAAAGGCATCACCAGCGACTCCGTCGTCGTCCTGGTTGTGCGCAAGGGCAACCCCAAGCACATCAGCAGCTGGGATGACCTGGTCAAGCCAGGGGTGGACGTGATCACGCCGAATCCGTCGACTTCTGGAAGCGCGCGCTGGAACATCCTTGCCGGCTACGGAGCCCAGCTGAAGGAGGGCAAGTCGCCCGCCCAGGCACTGGCGTACCTCAAGACGCTACTGACCAAGAACGTCAGCGTTCAGGACTCGAGCGCGAGCGCAGCGCTCCAGACCTTCACCGGTGGCAAGGGCGACGTGCTGCTCGACTATGAGAGCAACGCAATCGCCGCGCAGAAGGCCGGGGACTCGGTGCAGTACATCGTGCCCAAGCAGACGATCCTGATCGAGACCCCGATCGCCGTCACCTCCAAGAGCAGCCACCAAGCCCAGGCGAAGGCGTTCCTGGACTGGCAGTGGTCGCCCGCGGGCCAGACGATCTGGGCGCAGCAAGGCTACCGCCCGGTGGTGAAGTCGGTGTTCAGCAAGTTCGCGTCCAAGTTCCCGACGCCGCCGCAGCTGTTCACGATCGACTTCCTGGGCGGATGGAGCAAGGTCAAGACGACCTTCTTTGACCCCGCCGGGGGATCGGTTACCAAGATCGAGCAGGCCGCAGGAGTCCCCACTGCCTCCAAGTAGCGCATACGTCTCCCCGGCGCCTGCGCCGGCGCCCGCCTCCGCACCGCGTGCGCCCGTCCGCCGACGATCGCGGACGGCGCGCTCGAGCGGACTGGGATTGGGACTGGCCACGCTCTATCTGAGCGTGGTCGTCCTGATTCCGCTGGCCGCGGTCGCGGTCAAGGCATTCACTCAGGGCCCCAGTGCGTTTCTGGATTCAGTAACCACGAGCGCCGCGCTGACGACCCTCGGGATCACCTTGATGGTCTCGCTGGTGGTGGCGGCCACCGGCGCGGTCATGGGGACGCTGGTGGCGTGGGTGCTGGTCCGGGACTCGTTTCCGGGCAAGCGGATCGTCAACGCGCTCATCGACCTGCCCTTCGCGTTGCCCACCATCGTCGCGGGACTGACCTTGCTCGTGCTCTACGGGCCCGGCAGCCCGTTCGGAATCCATCTCGCCTACACGCGGGCGGCGGTGATCCTGGCCTTGCTGTTCGTAACGCTGCCGTTCGTCGTGCGCTCAGTCCAACCGGTGCTGCTCGAGCTCGACCACGAGGCCGAGGAGGCTGCGTCATCGCTGGGCGCCTCGAACGCGGTCACGTTCCGGCAGATCATCTTGCCGGCACTGCGCCCGGCGATACTCTCCGGCGCCGCGCTGGCCTTCGCCCGCTCGGTGGGGGAAATCGGCTCGCTCGTCTTGATCGCGGGCAAGGTTCAGATCGCCAGCATCGTGATCTTCGCCGACATCGAGAGCGACGCGCCGCAGGCCGCCGCCTCGCTGTCGGTGGTGCTGCTGGCGCTTTCGCTGTTGGTGCTGATGCTGCTGCGACGCCTGGGAGGCCGCGTTGCGCATTAGCCGGCCGGCAACCCTCTCGCTGCGCACCGTAGCCCTGCTGTATCTGTTTTTGCTCTTGTTGCTGCCGCTGGGCGTGATCTTCGGCCGCACCTTCGAGCACGGGGTGGGTGCCGCTTGGAACTGGATCACCACTCCTGCGGCGATAAGCGCCTTGTCGTTGACCCTCACCGTCGCCGCCATCGCAGTCCCGCTCAACACGATCTTCGGCGTGGTGTGCGCGCTGGTGCTGGTCCGGGGGAAGGGCCGCGGGCGCGGTTTCCTGAACGCGCTGATCGACCTGCCGTTCGTCGTCTCGCCAGTGATCGTCGGGCTGGCCCTGATCCTGGTCTACGGTCAGGACGGGTGGTTTGGCAAGTGGTTCATCAACCACGGCATCCAGATCATCTATGCGGCACCCGGCATGGCGCTGGCCACCATGTTCGTCTCGCTGCCATTCGTCGTACGCGAGGTTGCCCCGGTGCTGATGGAGATCGGCAACGAGCAGGAACAGGCCGCGGCCACGCTCGGAGCGTCGTCGTGGCAGACGTTCTGGCGGGTCACGCTTCCCTCGATCCGCTGGGGCGTGGCCTACGGTGTGGTGCTGACCACGGCCCGCGCACTGGGAGAGATCGGCGCAGTTCTCGTGGTGTCCTCAAACGTGGCCGGGTCGACCCTGACCCTGCCCCTACTCGTGTACCAGCGCGACTCGCAGATCGGCTCGCAATCGATCAGCGGTGCCTATGCGGCGGCGACCGAGCTCGCGGTGATCTCGCTGCTCGTGCTGCTGGTGATGACCCTGATCGGACCAAGGAGACATGACTCAACATGAGAATCGAGGTTCAATCGATCTCCAAGCAGTTCGGCGACTTCCGCGCGCTCGACGACATCTCACTTGAGGTGCCGGACGGGTCTTTGACCGCTCTGCTCGGGCCCAGCGGCTCGGGAAAGTCGACGCTGCTGCGGATCATCGCCGGCCTGGAGATCCCGGACCAGGGGACGGTGCTGATCGACGACAACAACGTAACCGACGCCCGGCCCCAAGACCGCGCCATTGGCTTCGTGTTTCAGCACTACGCCCCGTTCGCGCACATGACCGTTCGAGACAATGTCGGCTTCGGTCTGAAGATCCGCAAGCGGCCGAAGGCCGAAGTCCGAGCCCGGGTTGACGAGCTGCTGTCGCTGGTCGGGTTGACGAAGTGGTCAGAGCAGCGACCCCATCAGCTCTCAGGCGGGCAGCGCCAGCGCATGGCGCTCGCCCGGGCTCTGGCCGTTGATCCAAAGGTGCTTCTGCTCGACGAGCCGTTCGGGGCGCTTGACGCCACCGTGCGCGCCGAGCTGCGGCAATGGCTGCGGCGCTTGCACGACGAACAGGGGGTGACCACGGTGCTGGTCACCCACGATCAGGAGGAGGCGATGGAGGTCGCAGACCGGATCGCCGTGATGAACGTCGGCATGATCGAGCAGGTCGGCTCGCCGCGGGAGGTCTACGACCAGCCGGCCAGCGACTTCGTCATGAGCTTCGTGGGCCCGGTTAGCACGGTCGGCGGCCGGCTCGTGCGCCCGCACGACGTGACGGTTTCCCTGACCCCGGCAGACGGCGCAATCGAGGCGATGGTCGCGCGTGTCGTGCATCTCGGCTTCGAGGTCCGCGTGGAGCTCGAGCTGCCTGGTGGCGAGGTGGCTCGGGCCCAGCTCACGCGTGGTCAGACCGAAGAGCTGGAGCTCGCCCGCG
This sequence comes from uncultured Solirubrobacterales bacterium, assembly GCA_963757165.1. GTDB lineage: Bacteria > Actinomycetota > Thermoleophilia > Solirubrobacterales > Solirubrobacteraceae > Palsa-465. Next base: position 98,836 of record CAVWQO010000005.1, on the reverse strand, counting down.
GGGACATCGTCTACGTGCGCCCGCCGGCGCAGGCTGAGGCAGAGGCGTTGGGAGTGCCGCCGGCTTCCGCTTCTGCCTCCGGGGCCCGCGGATAGGCGACAAGTCGCGAGCCGGCTCCGGGTCCGACTCCGACTGACGGCGCCGGCCCGGCCCGCCCCGACCCCGGCCCCGACGCCGACCCGACGCCGACGCCGACCCCGACACCGACTCCGGCTCCGCCCCGGCTCCGGCTCCGACCCCGGCCCGACCCCGACAAACGTGACAACAGATGCCGCCGGAGACGATCGAGGCGCATTTGTCGTGCTCAGGCCGACAAAACGACCAAGATCCTCGAGCGCCGCAGGGTTTGTGACGTTACTCGGGGCAGCACGTCAAATCGGTCGAGACCAAGCTCGACACTGCGAGCCGGTGTTCGTCGCCCAGCCCAGCCCAGCCACAGCCACAGCCCAGCGCCTGGGAGGGGTCTACCGCGTCACCCAGGCGTCAGGATCCTCGGCCAGCTTTTCGACCGCTTTGGGCAGATGTCCGGCAGCAATGTCGGCGACTGTGACGTTCTCGACCACGCGGCGCAGATTCGCGCGCACAGCGATCCAGACCCGCGGCAGGGTCTCCGACGCGCCAGCGATAGGCCGCCTCTTCGGGCGGGCCGCCGCGGACGCTGGCCAGCGGCCCCTCGACGGCCCGGATGATGTCGGCGACCGTCACGTCGACGGGCGCCCGAGCGAGGCGAAACCCACCCTCCGCGCCACGGTGGCTGCGGACGATCCCGGCGTGGCGCAGCTCGCCAAGGATGTTCTCCAGAAAGTTCAGCGGGATGCCCTGTGCGGTGGCGATCCGTTCCGCCTTGACCGGCTTTTCGTCGGTAGCCGCGGCGAGTTCGACCGCGGCCCGGACGGCATAGTCGGCTTTGGCCGAGATGCGCACCGGATGCCCCTTACACCGCGCTCGGCGTGAAACCGTATGACTCGGCCAGACCGGGATCCTTCTGGGCCAGCATCTCGGCCAGATCGACCATCACCTTGCACTGCTTCCACGTCGCGTCGTCCTGCATCTTGCCGTCGATCATGTGCACGCCGCGGCCGTCGGGGATCGCCTCGAGCACCTTCTTCGCGAACAGGACCTCGTCGGGGTCGGGGCTGAACACCTTTTTGGCAATGTCGATCTGGACTGGGTGAAGCGACCACGCGCCGACGCAGCCGAGCAGGAAGGCGGAGCGGAACTGGACCTCGCAGCCCTCGACGTCCCGGATGTCGCCGAACGGTCCGTAGAACGGCAGGATCCCCGCGGAGGTGCAGGCATCGACCATCCGCGCGATCGAGTAGTGCCAGAGGTCCTGCTGGGCGCTGGCCCGCGGCGCGTCCGGGTCGTCCGGATGAGGATCGTCGATCACCCGGTAGCCGGGATGGCCACCACCGACGCGGGTCGTCTTCATCCGCCGCGAAGCCGCGAGATCGGCCGGGCCGAAGCTCATGCCCTGCATCCGCGGGCTGGCGCTGGCGATCTCCTCCAGGTTGACGACCCCGAGCCCGGTCTCCAGCAGTGCGTGGACGAGGATCGGACGGTCAAGTCCAGCCTTGGCTTCCAGCTGGGCCAGCAGCCGATCGATGTAGTGGATATCCCACGGACCCTCCACCTTGGGCACCATGATCACGTCGAGGCGGTGTCCGATCTCCGTGACCAGCGTGGTCAGATCATCGAGGATCCATGGAGACTCCAGGCTGTTGACGCGTGTCCAGAGCTGCGTGTCGCCGAGCTCCATTTCCTTGCCCACGCGGACCAGGCCCTCGCGTGCGGCTTCCTTGCGATCAACCGGGACTGCGTCCTCCAGGTTGCCCAGGAGGATGTCGACCGTGGGGGCGATCTGCGGGACCTTGGCCAGCATCTTCTCGTTGGAGAAGTCAAGGAAGTGGATCATCCGAGATGGCTTGAACGGGATCTCCAGGATGGGGGCCGGCGCACCGATGGCCAGTGGCTTTCCGAAGTCGCGGGGGTTTCGCACGTGTCAGTCTCCTTTGGGTCTTTCAGGGTCAAAGCTACCGGGAGGGGGTGTGTACCCGCGCCCCGGGATAACCTTCACGCCCATGTTCGCGCGTGGCGCTGGGTGCGACGGCGCAGGATCGAGGGGCTGGCGGCGCTCGATCGAGGGATTGACTGCGGCAACGCTTGCGGCTGGGATGCTGTGGCTGGGCTCAGCCGGCGGCCATTCCCTCGCGCACGCTCGCCTGCGGCCCGCGGCCACCGTCCCGGCGGCGGCGGCTCAGCGGGTCATCGCAATCACCCCTCAAGCCGGCGTGGTGAAGGTCCCGCCGTCGTTCTTTGGGCTGTCGATCGAGTACTCCGAGCTCCCGCTCTACGAGAGGTTCCTGCCCAGCTTCGAGCGCGTCCTGTCGCTGCTCAAGATCGCAGGCGACGGTCCGCAGGTCCTGCGCATCGGAGGCGACTCGGCCGACATAACGTTCTGGAATCCCGGCGCGCGAGTGCTGCCACGTGACGCCTTTGTGCTCAGCGCAACGTGGTTTACCCAGGCTTCCACACTGATCCGGGACGCCGGCCTGCGCGTGCTCCTCGATCTCAACCTCAAGAACGGAACGCCGCAGCTCGCGGCAGAGGAGGCCCGCGCGGAGAACTCGATGCTTCCGGCTCACAGCATCCTCGGCTACGAGGTGGGCAATGAGCCCGACCAGTACGGCGGTGGCTACTCGATTTCCGCCTACAACCGCGCGTTCGGAGCCTATGCCGCGGAACTGGCCACGATCGCGCCAGCCGTGCCCGTGCTGGGGCCGGCGATCACCAGCACCTCGTCCAACTTCAACTGGCTGCGGAGCGTGGTCAGCGCCGACCACGCGCGGCTCGGCGAACTGTCGGGACATCGCTATCCGCTGGGCGCCTGCGCGCGGCCGGGCACACCGAACTATCCGACCCTGACCAAACTTCTCAGTCAATCGCTCACCACCGGTCTGGCCGGCTCCGTCAGGCCCGCGGTCGCGCTGGCTCACGGGGCCCAGCGACGGTTTCGGCTCGACGAGGTCAACTCGGTCACCTGCGGGGGAAGCCGGGGCGTCAGCGACACGTTTGCCACCGCGCTGTGGGCGCCTGACGCGCTGCTCTCGCTGCTCGCGACGCACCTCGATGCCGTCAACGTCCACATCCGTCCGACCAAGATCAACGGGCCGCTGGCCCTCGGCGCCAGCGGCTTCGTCGCCCGTCCGCTGATCTACGGCTTGATCCTGTTCGCCCGCACCATGTCGCCGAACGGCACGATCGTGCACCTCAGGCTGAGCTCGCCGTTGCCGGCTCATCTGGAGGCATGGGGCGTCCGCGTTCCCGGGGACACGATGCACGTCCTGCTGATCAACAAGGGCACGAGCGGTCAGACCGTGCGTCTGCGCCTCGGGTCGGGCCGATCTGTGACCGTGCAGCGACTGCTGGCGTCATCGGTGCGAGCGACCGGCGGGGTGACCCTGGCCGGGCAGACGCTCCAGCCTGACGGTTCGCTGGGCGGCCCGCAGGTCACTCAGCGGCTGCAGGGGCAGGCGACCGGTTATCAGGTGACCGTGCCGGCCGCGAGTGCCGCCTTGGTGATTGCGAAGCCCTGACACTCGGTGGTCACGACGCCGGTCCGCGCGGGGGATGGCATGCTCCCGGGTCCCTCGGAAGCGACTCAGGAGCCCCATGAACCAAATTGACACCGATCAGGCGACGCGGGAAGCCAGCGGCGCTCATCCTTACGGCCGTTACCTTGAGGAGTTCGAGGTTGGCGCCGTGTACAAACATTGGCCCGCCAAGACCGTTACCGAGTCAGACGACCACTTGTTCTGCCTGATCACGATGAACCACCATCCGCTGCACATCAACGACGTCTACGCCAAGCAATCACAGCAGGGGCGCAACGTCGTTGTCGGCCCGCTGGTCTACTCATTGGCCCTCGGCATGAGCGTCTCGGACGTCAGCGGCAAGGCGATCGCCAATCTGGCCACCGAGGAGCTCAAGCATCCCGCCCCGGTGTTCCACGGCGACACGCTGTTCTGCGAGTCCGAGGTGCTGGAGGTCAAGCCCTCGCAGTCGAAGCCCGACCGCGGGGTGGTGCGGGTCCACACCCGCGTGCTCAACCAGGATGGCGTGCTCGTGGCCGAGTTCAAGCGCGTCGTGCTCGTTCCCCGCAAGGAGCCGGGGCAGCCGACTCAGGCTGCTGAGACCAACGTGGAGTGAAGCCGCCCAGGGGCTGTGAGAGCCCGTTCCCGGGTAGGCTTCGCGCCTCAACCGAAGCTTAAGGAGTTCCGGAAACCCATGGCCCATACCGCACCGAAGCACCAAGCCACCACCGACCATGCCGGTCTGCGCGCTTGGGTAGAGGAGATCGCCGCCCTCACGCAGCCCGACGAAATCCACTGGTGTGACGGGTCCGCGGAGGAGTATGACCAGCTAGCCAAGACGCTCGTCGCGGCGGGTACGTTCGAGAAGCTCTCCGAGGCCAAGCGCCCGAATTCCTACCTCGCCCTGTCCGATCCCGCGGACGTGGCGCGTGTCGAGGACCGGACGTTCATCTGCTCCGCCGCTGAAGCGGACGCTGGCCCGACGAACAACTGGCGGGACCCGCAGGAGATGCGGGAGACGCTGCATGAGCTGTTCCGCGGATCGATGCGTGGTCGCACGATGTACGTGGTCCCGTTTTCGATGGGACCGATTGGGTCACCGATTTCCTACATCGGCGTCCAGCTGACCGATTCGGCCTACGTTGCCGTGTCGATGCGGATCATGACGCGGATGGGCCAGGCTGCGCTCGACGCGCTGGGCGAGGACGGCGACTTCGTGCCCTGCGTGCACTCGGTCGGGGCTCCGCTGGGCGAGGGAGATCAGGATGTCCCGTGGCCGTGCAACGCCGATAACAAGTACATCGTCCATTACCCGGAGACCCGGGAAATCTGGTCCTTCGGCTCGGGATATGGCGGGAACGCGCTGCTGGGCAAGAAGTGCTTTGCCCTGCGCATTGCCTCGATCATGGCCCGCGATGAGGGCTGGCTGGCCGAGCACATGCTGATCCTCAAGCTGACCTCACCCGAGGGCGAGGTTAAGTACCTGGCCGGGGCGTTCCCCAGTGCCTGCGGCAAGACCAACCTGGCGATGATGATCCCGACGCTGCCCGACTGGAAGGTCGAGACGATCGGTGACGACATAGCCTGGATGAAGTTCGGCCAGGACGGTCGGCTGTATGCGGTCAACCCCGAGTACGGCTTCTTCGGCGTGGCCCCGGGGACCGGCGCCCGCACCAACCCAAACGCGATCGAGATGCTCGGACGCAACTCGATTTTCACCAACTGTGCCAAGACCGACGATGGCGACATCTGGTGGGAGGGAATGACCGGGGAGCCCCCGGCTCACGCGATCGACTGGCACGGCAACGACTGGACGCCGGACGCCGAGACCCCCGCGGCCCATCCGAACGCCCGCTTTACCACGCCGGCGGGGCAGTGCCCCTCGATCGCGCCCGAATGGGAGGACCCAGAGGGGGTGCCGATCGACGCGATGCTGTTCGGCGGCCGCCGTTCAACCGTGGTGCCGCTGGTGATGGAGGCCCGCGACTGGGAGCACGGAGTGTTTCTCGGCTCGATCATGTCCTCCGAGAAGACCGCGGCGGCCACCGGCAACGTCGGCGAGCTCCGCTTCGACCCGATGGCCATGCTGCCGTTCTGCGGCTACAACATGAGCGACTACTTCGCCCACTGGCTGACGATCGGTGAGCGCGAGGGTGCCCGGCTACCGCGCATCTTTTACGTGAACTGGTTCCGCCGCGACGAGGCGGGCAAGTTCCTGTGGCCAGGCTTCGGCGAGAACTCGCGGGTCCTGGCCTGGATCTTCCGCCGCCTCGAGGGTGCGCTGGACGCCCACGACACCCCGGTCGGGCAGCTGCCCAAGCAGGGTGACATCGACCTGGCGGGTCTTGAGCTGCCTCCGGAGTCGTTGCAGAAGCTGCTCAACGTCGACCTCGACGAGTGGGCACAGCAGCTTCCGCAAATGAGGGAGCACTACGCGCGCTTCGGCGATCGTCTGCCCTCCGAGCTGCGCTCGCAGTTCGACGCGCTCGCGCAGCAGCTCGAGGGCTGACCGGCCCGGGGGCCGGCTCGCGTCGCCACCTTCGTACGCTGGGGAGGTGGCACTCAGTTTCGTCCCGTCCGACGCCGGCCTGCTGATCCTGCAGGCCAGCGTCGTCGTGGCTCCACGCGCGGTGTCGAGCTTCGCCCGGCTTGACCGGCTGCGGGGACGCGGCTGGGCCCTCGTACCGCTGGCCTCGATCGTGGCCGTGGTATTCGCGATCCGGTACGTCTCGGACACAGCGACCGGGCTCACCTATCTCGCGCTGGTGGCCGTGCCGATCCTGGCCGCCGCGGCGTTGGGGTGGGCAATGCGAGGGGCCAGGCGGCCAATGTCCCTTCTCGTGATCCCGCTGTTCGTGCTCGCGTGGGCCGAGCGCACCTCGCTCATCGGTCAGGCCGGCGCGGCGCTGCTAGCGGCGCTCAGCTGCGTCACGCTCGGCGTCCTGCTGGCTGCCGTGACGCCCCCCGGGTGGTTGAAGGCGGGAATCGTCCTGATGGCCGCCGCGGATAGCTGGCTGGTCATCACCGATCTGCTCCAAGCCCCGAACGCCACCCTGATCGCCGCTCACCCGGCGGCTGGGCTGCCGCAGCTCCAGACGGTGCTCTTCGGAACTGTCTCGATGGGCTACGGCGATCTGTTCGTCGCCGCCCTGCTCGGAGCCGTGCTGGCGCGTGAGGTCAAGCTCCAGCGCACCGCGGCGCTCATGACGCTGATCATCGCCGCGGTGTTCGACCTACTGTTCCTGGTCATCAACGAGCTCCCGGCCACGGTTCCGGTGGCGCTGGCGCTGATCGTGGTCGAGCTGTGGCAGTGGCGGCCCGTTCGCAAGCCCCGAGACCGGCTCGTAGGCGCCCAGACCGGCTAGCCCCGCTAGTGCTTGCTCTCGCCCGTCGACGCGGGCGGACGTGACTCCTCAGCCAGGGAGGTGATGGCCAGCGTGCCGCGAGCTGCCTCCTCCAAGACCTCCGTGGCCTCCTCGGCCGACCGGGCGTAAAGCTCTACCAGCAGGTGCACCACGATTCGGTCTTCGTCGTGCTTGTGAAAGCGGACATGCGTGAAAAATTCTCGAGTCCCGTGGTCACCGAAGGCGGCATAGGAGAGCGCGTCGCCGGCCTCAGGGCCTGAGCAGGTTTCGACGTCGTCGGCGTCCACCGTCACCGTGCACGACGCAACCCAGGGCGTGCCGGCGATCATCCGCTCCCACCGGTCCTCGATCGGCTCGACCCGGCCGTTGTGAAAGCCGAGGTGGGGCTGATCGTGCATGCACTCGAGGCACTGAACGACCGCTTCCTGCATCTCGTCGACCACCTCGCCCCGCTCCCCGCTCTCGGGATCGATCCGGTGGATGCCCTCGTAATGAACCTGAACCTCCAGATTCTGTGACCAGCACCGGTAGCAGCGCAGCCAGCTTCTGACCTCCGTTGAGCCCTCCATCTGTTTGATTCTACGATCCCCATGTGAGTGAGCACGAGGATGGGGCGTGATCCGGCCGGCGCGCGGGCCGATCGGGGTGGTCCTGGCCGGGGGAATCGGGCGCCGGATCGGTGGGGCAAAGGCGCTTATCCAGCTGCAGGGCCGCCCGCTGATCGAGTACCCGCTGGATGCGCTGAGGTCTGTTCTGGACGAGGTGGCGGTGATCGCCAAGCCCGACACGCGCCTGCCTGAGTTGCCCGGTGTGACGGTCTGGATCGAGCCACCGGAGCCCCGGCATCCATTGACCGGGATCACCGAGGCGCTGCGGCGCGCCGGTGGGCGGCCGGTCGTGGTCTGCGCCACGGACCTTCCCTTTGTCTCCGCCGGTGTGATCCGGGGGCTCGCCGGCCATCGTGTGCCGGACGCCCCCGCGGTGGTCGCCGGGCGCGATGGCGAGATCCAGCCGCTGCTGGGGTGCTATCTCCCCGATGCCGCCGCGCTGCTGAGCCAAGCGGCAGCTGAGGGCCGAGCCCCGCTGCGTGAGGTCGTCCAAGCGATCGGGGCCAGTGTGTTCGAGGTTGCTGATCCCGAGGTGCTGTTCAACGTGAACTCCCCCCAAGACCTCGCTCAGGCGTCGGCGATGCTCGATGACAGGCGGTCCGTGAGCGGCCGCTAGCCAAACGTGAAGCTGTAGGCACTGACCCCGGGCGGAACGCGCACCTCGAGGTCGTGCTGTTCTGCGCTGGGGCGTGAGACGAGCGAATACAGGCGTTGCCCACGCACGGTCAGGTATGAGCTGTGCACGTCGGCTCCGCCGCTCGAATTGGTGATCGGCTTTCCGTCCAGCAGTACCTGGACCCGGCGCGGAACGTTGCCGGCCGAGGTCAGCACGAGGTACACCCTTGCGGCTTGGAAGCGGGCCTGGATCGCGGAACCGGCAGACCGCGGCGTGGACGACTGTGACCCCACGTCCCAGGTGCCACGCAGGGCGAACTCGTTCAACGTGGGATGGGCGAGTCCGGCATAACTGTGCGTGCCGGCGCGCAGCGGCACGTCGAAGCCCTGCGCCCGCTGGTTGTTCAGATAGGTCTCAGGTGTGGCCAGCTTGGCGGAAGGAATCACTGCGGTCGCGGTGATGGGGTGGGGGAGGGTGCGTGCGCCGGCCTCACGCAGCAGGCTGCGTACCGCCGCCTCACTGCCCCGGTAATCGCCTTCGCCGAATTGGGTATGCCGCACCTGCCCGTGGGCGTCGATCAGATACTCCGCAGGCCAGTACTGATTGCTGTAGGCGTTCCAGGTGCCGTACTGGTTGTCCTGCACGATCGGGTAGCGCAGTCCGTCGGAGCGGACCGCCTGCGCTACGTTGCCAGCATCCTGCTCGAAGGTGAACTCCGGCGTCTCGACTCCGACGATTTCAAGTCCGTAGCGGTGATAAGCCGCGTACAGCCCCTTGAGGAACGGCAGTGTGCGCAGGCAGTTGATGCACGTGTAGGTCCAGAAGTCCACGAGCACGACATGCCCGCGCAGCTCGGCCAGGCTCAGCGGACGTCCGCCGGGGGTGTTGAACCATTGTTCAGTCCCGGTGAACTGGGGCGCTGGGCCGAGCTTCGGCAGCGACGAGCTCACACGCTGGGAGGCCTGCCGAGTCGCGAACGGCGACGCGGGACGCAGTGCCGCCAGCCGCTTCTGGACCGCGCTCGTGTTCTCCAGGGACCGCGTGGGGTCAACCAAGAACCCGGGCAGGCTGGAGTTCTTGGCCAGGGCCTCCTCAAAGCGCACGTCGAGATTGGCGAACATCAACACGGCGGTCAGCAGCAGCACCGCGCCGAGCGAGCGCTCGACCACATGGCCGCGGGCCGAGCGACGCACGCGCTCGATCACCGCTCGGCCACCGACGGCGTAGAGCAGCAGGACGGCGGACAGTCCGACGGAGTAGGAGATAGCCACGGCGACGATGCGCGCGGACGCACCACCGGACGCACTGACCGAGGTCACCGCAGCGAGGATCGGGCCCGCACAGGGCGCACAGACGAAGCCCAGGGCCCCGCCCACCCCGAGGCCGGACCAGAAGCCATCCCCTCGCGTCCGCGGGCCGAAGCGAGCGAGCCGGGAGAGCGGCGCCTGCACCCGGGCGGCGAGCTCCGGCACAAGCAGGATCAGCCCGAAGGCTAGGAGAACCACGATCGCCACGGTGCGTGCTGCCCCTCCGGCCAGGCCGACCCCCTTGACCAGCTGGGCGAGGGCGACGATGGCGATGGTGAACGTACTGGCCAGACCGATGACGATGCCCAGTGGTCTGCGGCGGCCACCGAGCGCGCTCGCGGACAGCAGCGCCGGCAGCACCGGCAGCACACATGGGGTGATCGCGGTTCCGGCGCCGGCGATCAGCGCAAACAGCATCAGCAGGAGCATCTGGCCTCAGATGATGCTGGGCGTCTGTTGCAAAAGGCTTAAAGACTTTGTCGGACGCTCAGCCGCCGATCGCGGACATGGTCCGCGACGGCTGGATGAAGCCGGGCTCACCCACCCGGTGCTTGAGCTCCTTGCGCCAGACGGCGTCACGGATTGTTCGTTCAAGTTGCTGATCGTCGGCCCCCGACCGCATCACCGTCCGTAGATCCGTCTCGCCCAGCGAGAACAGACAGGTGCGCAGTCGCCCGTCCGCGGTGAGCCGGATCCGGTTGCAGTCGGCGCAGAACGGCTCCGAGACCGGATTGATGAAGCCGAGCTTGCCGTGGCCGTCGGCGAAGCGGTAGACGCGCGCTGTGGCGTGCGGCTCGCGCGGAAGCGGCTCCAGGGGATAAACGGCTCCAATCGCGGCTCTGATCTCATCGCCGGTGAGGACCTGGTCCGGCGTCCAGGCGTGGTCGGCGTCCAGCGGCATGAACTCGATGAACCGGATCTCGTAGTCGCTGGTGCGCGCCAGTTCGGCGAAGGGGATCAGCTCGTCCTCGGTGAAGCCGCGCATGGCCACGGCGTTGACCTTGATCGGATGTGCCTCCGGGAACGAGGCCAGCAGCTCCAGGCCGCGCAGGACCTGTGGAAGCGCGTCGCGGCGAGTCATCTGGAAGAAGCGATCTCGTTGCAGCGAGTCGATCGAGACGTTGAAGCGGTGGACCCCGGCGCGGACGAGCGCCTCAGCATCACGCTCCAGCAGAAACCCGTTGGTGGTCACTGACAAATCAGCCACATCTTCGAGGTCGCTGAGCATGCTCGCCAACCGCGGGAAGTCACGGCGGACCAGCGGCTCGCCGCCGGTCAGGCGGACGTCGTGCACACCCATCGCGGCCAGCAGCGCCACCAGCCTTTGGATCTCCTCGAAGGTGAGGATGTCCTCGCGCTCCAGCCACGGCAGCCCCTCAGCCGGCATGCAGTACTGACAGCGGAAATTGCAACGGTCGGTGACGGAAATGCGAACGTCTCCGATCAAGCGCCCGTGTCCGTCCACTAGCGGATCCAGCTTCATGACCACAGGCTACCCTCCATTCGATGCGGGCAGCGCGAGTCATGGCGGCGGTGGCCATGGCGGGCACGCTGGGCGGATGCGGCGGGGTGAGTCAGCAGGACCAGGTCAGGGCCAAGATCGCGCAGTTCGTCAGTGCCGCGGCGAGCCGCGACTACGCCACGATCTGCGATCAGGTTCTGGCGCCCTCACTGCTCACGCGGCTCGCAGCCGGTGGGATCAGCTGCCCGCAGGCCATGCAGATCGGCTTTGGTGGAGTCAGCCGGCCCACCCTCAGCATCGGCAAGATCACCGTGTCGGGTTCCCGCGCGGCCGTGATCACCCTCTCAACGGCACAGGGCCAACCGGCCTCCCTGGACACCGTTGAGCTGATCAAGACCGGGCAAGGCTGGCGGATCGCCTCGCTGGGGGGTTCGCCGGTCGCTCGCTCGGGCGGGTGAATGCCCGGGGCCTGTGATCCGGGCGCCCACTCGTGTGCTGCGGGTGGGCGCCTAGGGCCTGCACTGCGGGCGCCTAGGGCCTGCGCACCATCACCGCGACCGCGCTGAGCGCGAAGGCGATCTGGCCAAACGCCAGCGCCGTGCCCAGGTTCACCGCTCCCAGCGCCCCGGCCAGGAGGCTGGCCAGCACGAACGCGCCGAGCATGATCACGAGGTCTAGCCGCACCGGGGAGATTGTGCCCCATTCGACGGCCGGCGCGTCAGTCCGCCACGAGCGGCTACTTCGGCGCCGCTCGCGGCGAGAATGCGTGGAGCCGTCCGTCCCAGGCTGCGGCGTACAGCGTTCCGTTGACCACCGTGGGGGCGGCGAAGATCGGGCCCCTCAGCAGGGTGCCACTGTTCCAGACCGGCCTGCCGTTGGCCGCGTTATACGCGAGCAGGCGCTGTCCGATGCCGTTTCCGTAATAGACCACCCCTCCGGCCACAATCGGCGCGGACGGGACTCCGGTATGGGGGGATCGCCGTTGCCAGGCCAGCCCGAGCTTGCAGTGTCTACCGATCCTCAGGGCCGCGATCCCGTTCACGAACCGGTGGTTGAACGAATCGTGCGCGTGGGACACATAGACCATCCGGGTCACCGGATCCCAGGCGGGGCCGCCGATGAAGTCGTGAGCGCCATCCATGTGGATGACCTGCATTGGTCCAGAACCGATGGCGTTCCGGTTGTAGATGTAGAGCCAGCCGTGCTTTTGCATCACCGCGAGCTGCGGGGGGCACCTCGGCGCCTGGTAGAGCATGGGCGCGGAGGCGAAGTCATCGTCGCCCTTGATCTGAGTGACGAAATTGCTCGCCTGGACTCTTAGATCCTTGGTCAGCCGGACGACATGCTCGGCAAAGAAGGCGTGCTCACTGGGGCCGAAGACATTTCCCGTCGCGGTGAAGACGTGACCCAGACGATCCACCGACACACCGCCCCAGCCCCAGATGGCTCCGCCCGATGTAAAACCTGGGATCGGGGACCATCTCGCGACGATCTGGTGGGAGGCAATCCGGACCTTGACGATTCGCCCGTGGTACGGAGCGATGTCGCAATCCGAGGCCACCGACACGTAGATGGCACCGTCTGTGGAGCGCGTCAGCGCGCTCCACACGTGCTCGTGATTGGGGTCGCCGGTGATCCGCACTGGCCATCCGCGTCGCCTCGCCCCGGTGGACATATCGAGGGCGTAGAGGTTGCCGTTGCCGCCGGCGACAAAGACGGTGTTTGAGGCCCTGTCGAGGAGCGGCGCCGATGTGACTCCGTAATGGTGGTCGGGGATGTCGGTACAGGCGCTAAGCGAAAATCCGAGATTGCGCTTCCAGACCCGCTTGCCGGTGGCCGCGTTGATGGCGTAGAACCCGCCGTGCTCGTTGCCCACGAAGACGAGGTCTGCTCTCGTGCGCAGATGGTGGATCGTGACCAGAACACTTGCGGCCAACATCGGCTGTGTGTTCATGATCGAGCCAGTGTTGAACGTCCACTTCTGCCGCAACGAACGAGCCGCTCCGGGCGTGAGGATGTTTTCGTGGGGGTTGTAACCCGTGCGAGCCGAGTCATAGCCCCAGGTTGACCACTCACCCTGCGGCAGCGGCTTCGGAACCGGCTTCGGCTTAGGCTTTGGCTTTGGCTTGCGCGTGGTCGTCGTGGTGGTCGTCGTGGTGGTCGTCGTGGTCTTGCTCGTGCTTGTGCTTGTGCTTGTGCTCGTGGGTGTGGTCGTGGTCGTGGTCGTCGGCTGCGCCCACGGCCGGTTTGGCGAGGCCAACGAACGGTGCTGAGCGTGAGCATCGGGAACTGCCGTGGTGCCGGCCGTGAGCAGGCCGGCCGAAATCAGTAGTGGGAGGGCTCGTCTGAGAGCGGACACATAAATCATGGGTAAGCCCGAATATTCCGCTTTCGGGTCCGATCCCCTTCCGGAAAATCGCATGGCTTCGCGATTGCCGGCAGAGACGAGCCACTGTCGGGGTGGATCGCCTACTCGACCGAGCGAGCGTGCTGCTGAAGGGCGCGTTCCAGCGTGGGAACGTCGAGCCCTTCGGCATGCTCGGCCAGCCAGCGCTCAGCGGCTCGACGGCCTCCGAGCGCGCGCAGTCCGCGATCCCCGTTTTCGGCCGCGAAATCGGCCAGCGCGTGCATCCGGCGGGCTCGTGTTCGCCGGGAGCCCAGGTCAAGCTGGGACCGATGAACCTCGAGTGCCTCGGCCAGCTCGACGATCCCACTGGGCGGGGAAATTGTCGAAACCGAGACCACGGCGGTCTCGGCTCCCCCGAGTGCGTGCAGCGCTGCGCGAAGATCGGACAGTGCCCGCGTCGCCACGCGTCCGAGGTCGGCTTTGGTGACCACGAGCACGTCAGGCACCTCCATGATCCCAGCCTTCAGGAACTGCAGCACGTCGCCCGACCCGGGCTGCACGACCACCACCGTGGTGTCGGCGAGGTCAGCCACCTCGGTCTCAGATTGGCCGACCCCGACCGTTTCGATCACGACCACGTCGAAGGCGACGGCCAGCGCCGACGCGGCCGCCCGGGTGGCCGGGGCCAGACCTCCGAGGCGATCGCCGGCGGCGGTCGAGCGGATGAACACCGAGCGATCGCCGGGATCGACCTCGATCCGGGCCCGGTCGCCCAGGAGCGAGCCGCCGGAGCGGCGGGAGGTGGGATCGACGGCCAGCACGGCGACCGAGCGTTGCCGCTTCCTCCATTCGGCGATCAGACGGGACAGCAGCGAGGACTTGCCGACCCCCGGCGGTCCAGTCACGCCGATCACGTGCGCGCGCGCTTCGGCGCCCAGGGCCGCAGGCGAGAGGTCGCCGAGCAGGGCCGCTGTCTGCGCCCGTGCGGCATCGGTGCGAGTCTCCACCAGGTTCAGCACCGCGGGCGCGGCAGTCAGGTCGCCCTTTCGCAGGCGCCGCGCCAGCTCTGCGCTCTCGTCGGGCGCCTGGCTCAAGCGGGTGCGGCCATATCCAGACCGTGACGCTCGCCGACGAGCGAGATGATGTCCCGCATCATCTGGTTGAGATCCCAATCCTTGGGCGTGTAGACCGCGACGACGCCGATCTCCCGCATCCATGCGGCATCAGCCTCGGGAATGATGCCACCCACCACGACTGGCACATCTGCGACCCCGGCTGCCTTGAGCGCCTCCAGCACCGACGGGATCAGCTCCCGGTGCGAGCCGGACAGAATCGAGAGCCCGATCACGTGCACGCCCTCCTGGGACGCTGAGTTGGCGATCTGTGACGGCGTCAGACGGATGCCCTCGTAGACAACATCCATGCCGGCGTCACGGGCGCGCACGGCGATCTGCTCGGCACCGTTGGAGTGTCCGTCCAGGCCCGGTTTGCCGACCAGGAACTTGATCCGCCGGCCCAGCGCATCGCTGACGCGCTCGACCTCCTCACGCAGTTCAGCGACGTCCTCACTGGAGACTGCTGCTGCTTCGCCGACGCCGGTCGGGGCCCGGTACTCGCCGAACACGTTGCGGAGTGCCTGAGCCCACTCGCCCGTGGTCGCACCTGCGCGGGCCGCGGCGATCGTGGCCGGCATGATGTTCTCACCCGCGGACGCCGCGACGCGGGCCAGTTCGGCCAGTGCGGCGTCGACCGCCGGCTGATCCCGCTCAGCGCGCCAGCGGCGCACAGCCTCCTGCTGCTGGGCCTCGACCTCCGGATCGACGACGAGAATCCCCCCGTCGGCATCGGCGGTAAGCGGCGATGGCTCGGTGCTCGTGAAGCGGTTCATCCCGACCACGGTCAGCTCGCCTGACTCAATTCGCCGCCAGCGCTCACGATGGGAATCGACCAGCGCGGATTTCATGTAGTCGACCGCGTCGACCGCTCCGCCCAGTTCGGTCACGCGCTGGATCTCCTCGCGTGCTCCCTCCACCAGCTCTGCGACCAGCCCCTCCATCACCTCGGAGCCCTTGAAGATGTCCGGGTACTCGAGCAGGTCAGTCTCGTAGGCGAGGATCTGCTGCAGGCGCAAGGACCACTGCTGGTCCCACGGCCGCGGCAGCCCGAGTGCCTCATTCCAGGCCGGCAGCTGGATCGCCCGGGCCCGGGCGCTGCGCCCGAGCGTCACCGCCAGGGCCTCCAGCGCGATGCGGTAGACGTTGTTCTCCGGTTGGGCCTCGGTCAGCCCGAGCGAGTTGACCTGCACGCCGTAGCGGAAGCGGCGGTGCTTGTCCTCCTGGACGTCGTAGCGCTCCCGGCCGAGCTCGTCCCACAACTGCGACATCGCGCGCAGCTTGGCGTGCTCTTCGACGAACCGCACGCCGGCATTGACGAAGAACGAGATCCGGCCGAAGACGTCGCCCATCAACTCCTGCGGGACCCGCTCACGCACGGCATCCAGCACCGCAATCGCGTTCCCGATTGCGTAGGCGATCTCCTGGACCGGCGTCGCCCCTGCCTCCTGCAGGTGATAGGAGCAGATGTTGATCGGGTTCCATTTCGGCACGTGCTGCACCGTGTAGGCGATCGTGTCGGCGATCAGCCTCATGCTCGGCCCGGGCGGGAAGGCGTACGTGCCCCGACTCAGGTATTCCTTGAGGATGTCGTTCTGGGTCGTGCCCTGGAGATGATCCTCGGCCACGCCCTGCTCCTCGGCGGCGACGATGTACAGCGCCAGCAGCCACGCGGCCGTGGCATTGATCGTCATCGACGTATTCATGGCGTCCAGTGGGATCCCGTCCAACAGCGCCCGCATGTCGCCCAGGTGAGCGATCGAGACGCCGACCTTGCCCACCTCGCCGCGCGCCAGCTCGTGGTCCGGGTCGTAGCCGGTCTGGGTCGGGAGGTCGAAGGCCACCGACAACCCGGTCTGTCCCTTCTCGAGGTTCTTGCGGTAAAGCTCGTTGGAGCGCCGGGCGTCGGAATGGCCGGCGTACGTGCGCATCATCCAAGGGCGGTCACGCTCAGCCAGGCGGGGCGGCAGGGTCTCCGACATTCGGTGCATTGTATGGGCCCGGTGGGCGCGTATACCCTTCGTCGATGCCCTCTGTTGCAGTAGTCGGCGGTGGCTTTGGTGGCGTCGGCGCCGCGGTCATGCTCAAGCGGGCCGGTTACGCCGACGTGACCGTGTTCGAGCGGGGTGAACGCGTCGGCGGCGTCTGGCATCACAACACTTATCCCGGTGCCGCCTGCGACATCCCCTCGCACCTCTACGAGTTCTCGTTCGCGCCCAATCCCCACTGGACGCGCCGCTATGCGCCGCAGGCCGAGATCCAGGCCTATCTGGAAGACGTGGCGCGGCGCTATGGCGTGTTCGACCGGATCCGCACCTCCACGGAGGTGCTCTCGGCTCGCTGGAGTGAAGACAGCGGCCTGTGGCGGCTTGAGACGAGCGCTGGTCCGTATAGCGCCGAGGTGCTGCTCACCGCATGCGGACAGTTGTCGACGCCCAGCGTCCCGCTGCTGCCCGGACTGGATCAGTTCGAGGGGCCGTCGTTTCATACCGCCCGCTGGCGCCACGACGTCGAGTTGGACGGTCGACGGGTGGCGGTGATCGGGAGCGGCTGCAGCGCGATCCAGGTGGTGCCGGCAATCCAGCCCCGCGTTGCCAACCTGCACGTCTACCAGCGTTCTCCCGGCTGGACTTTTCCCAAGCAGGATTTCGCCTACCGCGAGCGCACCAAGCGACTGTTCGAGCGGCTGCCCGTGCTCCAGCGCCTCGACCGGCAGGCGGTTTTCGCCTTCAACGAGTTCGGAGCCTTGGCGATGACCAACCGGCAATGGCTGCTCCCGGCGATGCGCGCCATCGGTCGTCGTCAGATCACCAAGGCGATCAGCGATCCGGAGCTGCGACGCAAGGTCACTCCGGCCGACGAGATCGGCTGCAAACGTGTGATGCTCACCGACGACTGGTACCCGACGCTGACCCAGCCCAACGTCGAACTGGTCACCGAGCGCCTCGGTGAGGTGACCCCGACCGGAATTCGCACCACCGATGGCACCGAGCGGCCCGCGGACGTGATCGTGCTGGCCACCGGTTTTCGCAGCCACGACTTCGTTGCTCCGATGGAGATCGTGGGTTCAGGGGACCTCAGCCTGGCGCAGGCATGGGCGGACATCCCGCGGGCTTACCTCGGATTGACCGTGCCGTCGTTCCCGAACCTGTTCCTGCTCTACGGGCCGAACACCAACGGGGGCACCGGTTCGGTGATCTACACACTGGAGGCCGGGATCGCCCACGTGATCGCGGCGCTGCGCGAGCTCGATCGCTCCGGCGCGGGCAGAATCGAGTTGCGCCCGGATGCGGCGGAACGGTTTGACCGAGAGCTCAGGGCGGCATTGCGCGGCACGGTCTGGCACTCGGGCTGCACCAACTGGTACGTCGACGAGCGCGGACACGATCCCAACCAGTGGCCCTGGACGTGGAGCGCCTACCGGCGCCGGGCCGCCACGCTCTCGCAAGAGGACTATCAGTTGTCGACTGCGCGTTCCCCTGCTGGAGCGCTGGGGTAACGTCTGGAGGAGGATGCCTGACCAGAGCTCAGCCGCGGACGAGCATGCCCTTCTGGCGGAGATCACCGCTCCGCTGGGCAAGCTTCCAGACGACGCCGTGCCGATCGCCGCCGATCCAGATTTTCCGGTCGTGCTCCGAGGCTACGATCGCGTCGCGGTTGACGCCTACGTCCAGCGAACGAGCCAGCTCGTAGCGGAACTACAGGCCACGCGCTCGCCGGAGGCGGCAGTGCGTCGCGCGCTCGAGCGCGTCGGCGAGCAGATTGCCGGCGTTCTGCAGCGCGCGCATGACACCTCCGGGCAGATCACCGCGCAGTCACGGCGTGAGGCGGAGGATCGTCTGGAGGTCGCTCGTGACGAGGCCCTGCAGATCACTGCCGCCGCGGAGCAGCGGCTGAAGGATCTTGATGGCGACACCGACCGCATCTGGGCTGAGCGGATGCGCATCGTCGAGGATGCACGCCAGCTCGCGCGGGAGCTGATGATGCTGGCTGACAGCGCCGCAGAGCGGTTTCCGGCCGCACAGGACACAGGCAGCTTCGAGCGGGAGGCCTCAACGGTTGACACGGCGGAGGTTGTCGATTTCACCCCTGAGGCCGGATCGGAGACGCCGGCTGAGGCTGAGGACGACCCCACGCTTGACGTCGATCACGCATCCTCGCCCGTGACGGACCCCACGCTCGAGTCGTCCTCCGCCGCTGAGTACGAAGACGCGGGCGCCTCGGCCGATCCGGACCCGACGGTGGTCTTCGAGCCGATCGAGCCGCTCGCTTCGGATGAGCCACGCGAGTGGCCGGAACCCAAGCGCGGTTCCTGAGCGCTTTGTGCAGCTGATCGACCTCGAGCATCTGGACCGCGAGCGGGTGATCGGCGCCTATCTGGTCGGCGAGGTGATCATCGATCCCGGTCCTGGTTCCACCTTGCCGACCCTCCTCGCCGCGCTCGGAGACACGCGGCCGCGCGCCCTGCTGCTGACCCACATCCACCTCGACCACGCGGGCGCGAGCGGATCGCTGGTCCGTCGATGGCCAGACCTCGAGGTCTACGTGCATGAACGCGGCGCGCCGCACCTGGCCGATCCGGACCGGCTGCTGGAGAGCGCGCGGCGGCTCTACGGGGACGACATGGACCGCCTGTGGGGGGAGATGGCCCCCGTGCCCGAAGCAAATCTGCACACCCTGCGGGGTGGTGAGCAGCTGCTCGGCGGCTCATTCACGGTCGCCTACACGCCCGGCCATGCTTCGCACCACGTGTCCTACCTGCACGACGGCACGGCGTTCGTCGGCGATGTCGGTGGTGTGCGCATCACCTCCTCCTCGCTCACGATTCCGCCAACCCCGCCGCCGGACATCGACGTGGAGGCCTGGCACAAATCGATCGAGCTGATCGCAGCCTGGCAGCCAGACCGGCTGGCGATGACCCATTTCGGCTTCGGTGAGGACGTCGAGAACCAGTTGGACGAGGTCGCAAGTCGCCTGGACACCTGGGCCGAGATGGCGCGCGCGTCCGATGAGGAGGCGTTCATTGCTGCCATCCGATCCGAGATCGAGGCCGATGCCGGAGCTGCGGTGGCGGCCGCATATGTACAGGCCGCACCGCCCGAGCAACTGTACGCCGGACTTTCCCGCTATTGGCGCAAGCGCGCTGAGAGCGCCTCGGTATCCTGAATCGCGATGGCGAAGACGGTGGAGCTGCCGCGTGTGAGCGGGCCGGGCAGCGGGGTCGGCGGACTCTGGCGCGTCGTCGTCCTCAATGACGACTTCAACACCTTCGATCACGTCGCCGAGACCCTGGCCCACGTGATCCCGGGGATCACCCTCGCCGAGGGCTACCGGTTTGCCGACCGCATTCACAACAACGGCTGCGCAATCGTCTGGGGTGGCCCGCGTGAGGACGCTGAGCTCTACTGGGTCCAGCTCGACGGTGCCGGCTTGTCGATGGCCCCGCTGGAGAACGGCTAGCGCGGAAGGCAGGCTCGGCGCGAAGGCAGGCTCCGCGAGGACCCCCGGCTAGGCGCGGACGCCCGGCTCGGCCCGGCGAGCCGGAAGCGCTTTGGCGTGCTGGCGTTCGGGGCTGACCCGCACCACGTTCCAAACGACCCCCAGTTTCTCCAGCAGGGCAATCATCAGTCCCGTGGGATCGGCCATCCGCTCCCAGAAGCGCAGCCCGTGAAAGGCCGAGGTGGGGAACGCGTGATGGTTGTGGTGCCAGGCCTCGCCCATCGATAGCGGCGCCAGCCAGAACACGTTGCGTGACTCGTCCTCGATGTCAAAGCGCTTGCGTCCGAAGAAGTGACAGACGGAGTTGATCGACCACGTGACGTGGTGCAGGAGAAACACCCGTACGAACCCTCCCCACAGCAGTGCCGTCAGCGCGGTGCCGATGCCTCCGCCGACCACCCAGCCGAGGGTGAACGGGAGTGCGAAGCCGGCGATTACCCAGACCCAGAAAAGCTTGTCGACCGCTCGGATCACGCGGTCCTTGACGAGGTCCGAGGCGAACCGCTCTCGCTCCGCGGTGCCGACGGACTCGAACAACCAGCCGACGTGGGCATGCCATAGGCCCTTGATCGCGCCGGTGAAGCCCGGGCCGCTGAGGTGGGGTGAGTGCGGATCCCCGTCCTGATCGGTGAAGGCGTGATGCTTGCGGTGGTCGGCCACCCAGGTGATCACCGAACCCTGGACGGCCATCGATCCGAACACGGCGACGATCGCCTTGAACATCCGTGAGGACTCAAATGCGCGATGAGTGAACATCCGGTGGTAGCCGAGCGTGACGCCGAGCGCGGTTAGGACATAGAAGCCGACCAGCAGCCCGAGCTCGAGCGGACCGATGGCACGGTTCCACAACAACGCGATCGCCACGACCAGCCCGACCAGGGGCAGCGGCACACCGATCAGGTTCGCGATCTTGTGCGTGCGCGTCACCAAGGGCAGTCTACGGAGCCGGCGCTCAAACTTCTCTGAGATTTCCGATGGTTCGGTCCTCGGAACTTGTAGTTTCTGTATGAGAAATGGCGTCCCAGCCCTGGCATGACCTTCCGTCGAACGTGGCGGCTGTGCTGCGTCCAGTTCTGGCGGATGTTGCCGATGAGACGATCGATGCCGTTCGTCTGGTCCCCGCATACGCGCGCCCGCTCGACGGAGACTTCGGCGCCGGCATCCGTGCCGGGGTTGAGGCGGCGCTGTCTCATTTTCTGGCGGAGATCGAGGCCGGTGGCCCGGTAGAGCGCGCAGACGTGTACGTGGCCTTGGGCCGAGGTGAGATGCGGGCCGGGCGCAGCCTCGAGTCGCTGCTCAGTGCGTACCGCGCCGGCGCTCGTGTCGCGTGGCGGCGATTTGCGCAGACAGGAGCCGCAGCCCACCTGGAGCCGGGCACGATGTACCTGCTGGCCGAATCGATCTTCGCCTACATCGACATGCTCTCGGCCGAATCGGCTGAAGGCCACGCGATGGAACAGTCGGCGGCGGCCAGCGAGGCAGAGCTGCGGCGCCGGCGGCTGGTCGCGCTGCTGGTGCGTGATCCTCCGGTCGACACCGCGTTGATCGAGGCTGCCGCCGGTGATGCTCGCTGGCCGCTGCCCCGGTCGCTCGCGGCCGTGGTCATCGGCGGGGACCGGCGTGGCACTGCGGCCCATCTGCCCGCCGGCACGATCGCCGAGACGATCGCCGAGCTCACGTGTGCGCTGGTGCCCGATCCCGACGGTCCGGGGCGCCGCGGCGAGATCGAGCACGCGGTGATTCGCTCGGGGGCGAGCGCGGGATTGGGCACGACAGTCGACTGGCGGGATGCCTCGGTGAGCTTCGCCCGGGCGCGTGGTGCGCTATCCCTCGCCTCCGGGGGCCCGTCGCTTTCCGTGGCGCGCGACCGCGCGGGCGAGCTGCTGTTGCGAAGTGAGCCGGGCCTCGCCGAGGAACTGGCCCAAGCACGGCTGGCGCCGCTGGCCGGCCTGTCTCGAGGAGCGCAGGCGCGCCTTACCGAGACGCTCGCCGTCTGGCTGGCCGAGCAGGGGCGGTTGGGCCGGGTCGCGGACCGTTTGTCGGTGCATCCGCAAACCGCTCGCTACCGGGTCACACGTCTGCGTGAGCTGTTCGGCGCCGCGTTAGATGATCCCGATCAGCGCTTCTGGCTTGAGCTGGCGTTGCGCGTGCGGGCCGGCGCGGCCGTCGCTGCGCAGTCGGGCGGCAATCACGGCGCGGACGCCGCGGCCGGTGTGCCCGGGCGGTAGCACGCGGCGGACTCAGCCCTGCGCCGCGAGGGCCCTGCGCTGCGCGGGCCTGGCGCCGCTTAGGCCTGGCGCCGCCTCAGCCCTGCGCCGCCTCGCCGAGCTCGTGCTCGGGCGGGCGGATCAGCGATAGCCCAACGTCGGCCGATGCACGCTGGGCGCTGCGGCCGCCGCGCCACTTCTCCGGCCGTTGCGGCTTGGCGATCCGCTTGGCGTAGCGACGCTGGTAGTTCCCGACCAACCCCACCCGCCAGAACGCGTAGCCGGTCCAGCCGGGAAAGATCGAGAAGTCCATCCGCCGGAAATGCCAGATGGCTCGATGCGCGAGGTACAGCGTGCGGAGGATCAGCCCAAGCCGCGGGTAGATCGGCTGGGGCTCGGTGCTGGCGCGGACGCGCCGCAGCAGTCGCTTCCACAGCCACTCCGGGGGCTTCCACAGGCACAAGAGATAGAGGAGCAGGTTGCCCACCCGCGGCGGGATCACAAAGTAGCTCGAGTCGATCTCGTCGAGCTCGATTCCGCGCTCGGAGATCAAGCGCTCAAGCTCGGTGTTGGGGATCACCTTGAGCGAGTAGATGAACAGCGTGTACGGACGCGGCATGTCGTAGATCAGCTGGAGCGTGTCGACGACGTCCTGCCGCGTCTCGACCGGATTGTCGACGATCAGGTCATAGGCCGGGGGCAGGTGATACTCAGGTGTGAAGTTGCCGATCACCTCACCGGCCGCGCGGATCTTCGCGGGTGGCGACGGGCGCTTGTAGAAGTCGAGGATGTTCTCGGAGCCCGACTGGATCCCCATCCGGATCCGGTTCATCCCGGCCCACGTGAGCAGCTCGAACTTGTCCTGCTTGACGTAATTGGGGATCACCCCGTAGACGGCAAAGGGCAGGTCGACCTCCGCTTTCCACAGCTCGGCGAACTCCTCGAGCTGCGGATAGCTGATCGCCATGAAGCTGTCATCGTGGAAGCTGACCTGGCTGAGGTGCGGGAAACGCCGGCGCGCGTCGTTGATCTGGTCGACGATGTAGCGCGCGCTCGGGTGGCGGATCCGCTTGTACTTGGCGTCGTTGGCGATGAACTTCGTGTTGCCGCAATAGGAGCAGTGAAACGGACAGCCGATCGACCATAGCGTCGTGTAGCTGAGCCCGTCGTTGGTTACGTAATCGCTCAGCGAGATCGGCTGAAAGCCCTTCCCCTGGCGGTAGATGCGTTCCTTCTCGCCGTACAGCGGGAACGGCAGCTGCTCCATTTCATCGGCCGTCATCAGCGGGAGGAAGTGGTTGCGCTTGACCTCGTCGGGACGGCCGAGATCGGGTTTGAACCAGAAGCCCTTGGTGCCGGTGAAGTCGCGGCTGTCCGTAAACGCTGCGAAAAACTCCTCGAAGGCAAACTCGCCTTCCCCGGTGCAGATCGCGTTGACGTCGGCGGTGATCGCGTCTTCGGGCTGGATGATCGGGTGGATCCCGCCCCACACCTGGTAGACCGAGGGGTCGAGAGCCCGCAGGCGCCGAGACACCAGGCGCGTTAGGTCGGCGTAGCCGGTCATCGACGAGAACCCGACCAGATCGGCGCCGACCAGGCCCTGGGCGATCTCGTCGACCTCATCGTCGGTCAGCCCGCCACCGGAGCCGAGCCCGAACAGGGCGGCGCGGATTCCCCTGTAGCGACCGGTCGTGACGTACATCGCCTCGGTATCGGCGTTGAGACGGGCGACATGCGCAGCCATCTTGCGAAAGCCGCAGGAGGTGATCCCGTCCTCCAGGCAGACCATCTTGACCTTCACGACTGCGCCCCCCCTGTAACGGCGGTTGAACGAGCCCTAGCCTACCGGGGCGCCCTAATCAGGCGGCAGCTTCGGGCTGGGGCTCGGGGTGCGGTTCCGCGGGCTCCGGTTGCAGCGGAACCTCTGGTCCGAGCGCGCCGGCAGCGATTTCGTCGTGCCAGACGTAGGTGATCGGGACCTGGTAGCGACCAGAGTTGCGCCGGCGAAACTCGATCATCTCCGGGCCTTCCCAATAGCGATACCAGTCGCGCTTGGTCTCAAACCAGGTCATTTGCAGGATCTTGTACCGGTCATCCTTGGAGCGATGCACCGCGTACTGCGTTGCGCCATAGCGCAGCGCGATCGGGGCAACCCGGGATACCTCGACGGCGAGAGCGTCCTGGCGGAGGATCGTGGCGTACCACGGAATATGAACAACGGCCACTAGCGGCCTCCGCCGTGAAAACGGATCGTATGCATGGCGGCGAGCACTAGGCCCCTACCTCTGCGCGGATCGCTCCGGGCCCGTCGGCGGTCTTGCCCTGGCCCTCTTCGGCTGCCCCGACGAGGATCGCGATCTTGCCCAGGTGCTGGTTGTCCCGGAGCAGCTGGTGCGCCTCGGCGACCTTCTCGAAGCCCATCGTCTTCCACAGCACAGGTCGGACCTTCGACTCCTCGATCAGCTCATTGGCCTTGGTCGCCTCCCAGGCGTTGGCAAAGTGCGAACCGATGATCTCCTTCTGGCGCATCCACAGATAGCGCACGTCGAAGTCGAGCTGATAGCCCGAGGTGGCACCGCAGATCACGACCTTGCCGAACGGCTTGACCGCCAGCACGGAGGTCGGGAACGTGGCTTTGCCGACGTGCTCGAACACGATGTCCGGCGGGCCGCCGAGGATCCCCTCGACGGCCTTGCAGAACCGGCGCGACTCCTTGAAGCGCGCCTTTTCCTCCTCGGGCGTTTCCCCGCCCTTGCGCATCATTCCCGCGAAGTCCGAACGGTTGATGTAGCCGACGGCGCCAAGCTGCTCGATCAGCTTGCCCTTCTCATCGCTCGAGACGACCCCAACCGCGTCCGCGCCGGTCATCGCGCAGAGCTGCGTGGCGAATACGCCGAGTCCACCGGCGGCGCCCCAGATGAGCACGCGGTGACCACCCTGCAGCTTGCAGCGGTCGATCAGCATCCGGTAGGCGGTGAAGTAGGTCAGGCCGTATGAGGCAGCCTCTTCCCAGGAGAGGTGCTTGGGCTTGTGCAGGAGCTGCTGGGCCTGGACTTTGCAGAACTGCGCGAATGAGCCCCAACTGGTCTCATAACCCCAGATCTGCTGGCTCGGTGCGGCCAGCGGGTCCAGGCCATGGACCTCTGGGTCTTCATAGGAGGCCTGGTTGCAGTGGATCACGACCTCGTCGCCCGGCTTCCAGCGCGTGACACCCTCACCGACCTTCCAGACGATTCCCGAGGCGTCGGAGCCGCCAATGTGGTGATCCTCTTTAGGGTGGGAGCGGAATACCGAGACAGGCTCCCCCAGCGCCGCCCACACGTTGTTGAAGTTCACGCCGGCCGCCATGACCCGAACCACGACCTCGAAGGCTCCCGGCTCGGGCACCTCTATCTCCTCGAGCTGGAAGGCGTCGGTCGGCTCGCCCTCGCGCTCCTGCCGGATCACCCAGGCGGCCATCGTGCTCGGGAGCTCGCCCGGCTGTGTATCGACGTTTGCGACTTGGCTCAGATCCACGGCCACGTACGGTGCCTCACTTGCTCGGGGGTACCAGGAAGAGGTGGAACTGTAGAGAACTCACGCTCCGCGGCACGGTGCGGCGGCCCTGGGAGGCCGCCGCCGCGCTCGCCCGCACCGGTGCGGCCTAGGCGACGAGTTCGGGCTGCGGCGCGGCTTCCTGCTCAGGCTCGGTCCCGGCAGCGGTGTGGGCTTGCTCTGCGACCTGGGGTGCTTTGGCTTTGGTCTCGATCAGGACCCAGGCGAGGACCGCGCCGCAGACGGTCACGATCGCGCCGATCAGTAGACCCGTGGAGAGGGCAGAGACGAACGCTTCCCGTACCGCCGCGGCAACCGCTGCGGACCCGTGCTGTCCGACCACAGCGCCCCCGCCGAGTGAATTGGCGATCGTCGCGCGCGTTCCGGCGGGCAGCTGGGGGAGCAGCTGATCGATCTTCGAGCGGCCGATCGTGGCGATCAACGCTCCCATCACCGCGACCCCGAACGTACCTCCGACCATCCGGCTCATCGACAGCACACCGGAGGCGACGCCCGCCTTGGTGCGGTCGACGGCGTTCATCGCCGCAGTGCTCATCGGCGACATCACCAGACCCATCCCGATGCCCATGAGAATGAATCCTGGCAACAGCAGGCCGTAACCGGTGTGCACGGTGATGTGCGATTGGATGAAGATCGAGGTGGCCACGACGGCCAGCCCCAGCGTCATCAGCGGCCTTGGCCCGACTCGATCGGTCAGGCGCCCGGCCAGCGGCCCCATGACGATGATCAGCAGAGTCGAGGGCAAAAACCTGATCCCGGCCTGGAGCGGCGAGTAGTGCAGGATGTTCTGCATGTAGAGCGCCAGGAAGAAGAACTGGGAGAGCATCGCGAACGTCACGATGAACGCGACCAGGCTGGACCCCAGGAACGTCCGGGAGCGGAAGAACTTGAAGTCGACCATCGGTGCGTTGCTGCGCGTCTCGATGGTCACGAATGCGGCCAGGCCGACGAGCGCCACCGCGAACAGCGCAATCACGCGGGTGGAGCCCCAGTGCCAGGTGTTGCCTTCGACCAAGGCCAGTACGAGGGCCGTGAGCCCGACGGTGATCGCGCCGATCCCGGCAAAGTCGACCGACTTGCCGACCGTCTCGTCACGTGACTCGCGAGCCGCGAACAGTGCCACCGCGACGGCGCCGACGGCGATAGGCGGGTTGATGAAGAAGATCGCCCGCCAGCTGACCTGCTCGGTGAGGAAGCCGCCGACGACCGGGCCGATGGCCAGGGCGAGCGCGCTCACGCCGGCCCAGGTGCCGATCGCCATGCCGCGCTGATGCGGTGGGAAGGCCTGCGTGATGATCGACAGCGTCGCCGGCATCATGAACGCGGCTCCGATGCCCTGAACCGCGCGGAACGCGACCAGCGTCGTGTCGTTGGGGGCGAAGCCGATCGCCGCGCTGGAAACTCCGAAGACGACCACGCCGAAGATGAACATTCGGCGCCGGCCGAAGATGTCGCCCAACCGCCCGCCGGTGACCATCAGCACGGCAAAGGTGAGCGTGTAGGCGTTGACCGTCCACTCCAGGGCGGACAGTGAGGCGTGCAGATCGCGCTGGATCGACGGCAGCGAAACGTTGACCACGGTGTTGTCCAACATGACCATGAACAACGCGAAGCACATTGCTCCCAGCGTCCACCAGCGGCTGTTCTCGTCGGTCACCAGACGGCTTTGATGGGCGAGAAACCGCTTCGTCACCGGTCAAGTCCTTCCGGTCGGCAGGCCGCGACGTCATCGCGCTCGAGCAGCTTCGAAAGCGCTGGCGCAAGCTTGCGTCGTTCGGCATCGGTCAAAGTCTGGGCGAACTGCTCAAGGCCGTTGAGCCTGGCGGCGTTGAGGCGCCGGATCACCGAGCGTCCGCTGTCGGTCAGGCTCACTCGCTTCATCCGGCGGTCGGTCGCGTCCTCGTGGCGCTCGACGAAGCCGCGCCGATACAGCTCATCGACCATCCGGCTGGCGGCAGGAAGCGAGACGTGGACGAGTTCCGCACCCTCCTTGAGCGTCAGCTCTCGGTTTGTGTCCTCGAGTTGGTGCAGCAACTTGATCTGGGTCAGCGTCAGCTCCAGCGAGCCGACGGCGGCGAACAGATCGGCGTTGCAGTTCTTGTGCAGGAACACGACCAGGGCGTAGAGGTCCTGGGCGAGGTCAGGGACGGCGGGGGCGGGTGCCGTATCGGGCTGAGTAGTTGCTTGCACGCACACAAGTATTGCATGCAATGGCTGTTTCCACAGTTGCAAGCATGTGGCGAAGATCCCTGACACCCGTACGGCCACCGAGGGCACGTCCGCCGGTGCGGGAAATCGGCCAGGGCCACTCGAGACCCGGTCGAGGCCCGGGTTAGGCCCGGGCGCCGTGCGACGGGACTACGGCTGGTGCACTACGGCTGGAGCAGCTCGTTCGATCCGCTCGGGCGCGGCTTGCCGATGTGCAACGAGGCGGGCTGGATCCCGCTCGGGGTGGCGAGCGAAGCCTGGTTCTGTCCGGGCTGACTGGCGGCGACCGTGTACGTCCCGCGGCTGCGGAAGTCTACGGTCACTTCGGCGGTGGCCTGCGGGTTGATCGGACCGGTGGTCGCGATGTTCGAGCCGCTGGGCGACTGGATGTTGAGTGACTCGGTGTGGGTGGCGGCGTTGCTGACAATGAAGACCACGGGGCCGGCCCCGACCGAAGACGGGGAGACGGAGACGCGCGCGTTGTTGACGTAGACGGTGAGGTTCACCGGGGAGGGCGGGCGCGGTCGGTTGGCGAACGTGCCGCCGCTGCTACCGCAGGCGGAGACGCTCAACGCGGTCGCGGCGAGAATCCCGAACGTCATGCTGCGCATCGTCGGCTTGTCTCTCATCTCCGAAAGTCCCGTGGGAAACACGGCGCGTGTCTCCGGGCCTCGTCGTCGCGAACCCTAACCGACAGGATCATGGCGCGCGAGTGAAGCTCACGACAGGACACGACTCAGGGCCGAGGGCGGCGACAGTCGAGAGCTCAGTCCGCGGACGGATCCAACGTGCGCCGACAGCGCTCGAGACGGTCCAGCTCGGACTGGAGATCAGCCCAGGACTCTGACTCCGCCAGCTCATATTCCTCGCCACTCAACTCGCGCAGCCGGTCGCTATAGGCGGACCAAGCGCGGCGCGTGTCGGCGTCGAGCTCGCGGAGCTTGTCGGCGTCATGGGCGATTGTGGTCACGGGCGACTCCTCTCAGGCGTCTTTCGGAAGCGATCCTACCCCCGGCGGCGGTCATCAACGCGCAGCGGCTTGCAAGCTCGGTTTCATACCGTCCGACCCGCGGCGTATCACGCAGCGCTTGGAACTTCTGCAGCAGCCGATCGTGACGGCCGAGTTCATGGTTGTCGACACCGAGACCAACGGGCTCGGCGGGGACGCTTGCGAGGTCACCGAGATCGGGACTGTGCTGGTCGGGGGTGGGGAGCTCCACGACCGGTGGGATTCGCTCGTGCGGACGAACATGCCGCTGCGCCGCGGCATCCAGCGCTTCACCGGGATCACTCAGGGCATGCTGGACGACGCGCCGGTCGCAGAGGATGTGCTTCCGCTGCTGCGGAGCCGGCTGGAGGGGAGGGTGATGGTCGCCCACAACGCCCCGTTCGACCGACGCGTGCTGCGCCAGGCTTTTGCTCGCGCCGACCTCGAGTGGCCGGACCCGCCGGTGATCTGCACTGCGGCCGTGGCGCGGACGATGCTGCCGCTGCAGCAAGAGCGCAAGCTCGGCGCGCTGGCGGACGCGCTGGGGATCGACGTCGAGCTGGCCCATCGCGCGCTGGCCGACGCAGAGACCTGTGCGCGAGTGCTGTGTGCGCTGTTCCCGCGGCTGTGCGCCAACGCGATCACCATCGCCGACGCCATGGCACTGCTCAAGCCACGACGGCCTTCCCGGCGTCGGCTGAGCGCCAACGGGGCCACGCGCGGGCTTCGCGGCCAACGAGTCCCGGTGGCCGCACGCCTGCCGCAGCTCGACTTCGGTGAATTGCCCCGCGACCCCGGCGTGTACCTGTTCCGTGACTCGGCGGGCACGACCGTGTACGTGGGGAAGTCGGTCTCGATCCGCAGCCGCGCCCGCGCGCATTTCGCTCCCTCGACCCCGCACGCGGAGTGGACGGCGCACGCCTCGGTCGTCGACTACCGCCCAACGTGCTCCGAGCTGGGAGCGCTCGTGCTCGAGAACCAGCTGATCAAACAGCTGCGGCCTCCGGGCAACGTCCGCCTCACCCGGATCGATGACCGTCTCGTTTACATCCGCTGCCGACTGGACATCCCGTTCCCGATCCTCGAGGTGGCGACGGCGCCGGCGGCCGGGCATGCCGTAAGCATCGGCCCTCTGCGCGGTCGCCGCCTGGCGGCCGAGCTGGTGGAGCAGCTGGACTCGCTGTTCGGGCTGCGGCACTGCGGCCGCCGGATGCCGCGCCGCGAGCATCCGTCCGCCTACGGACAGATGGGACGCTGCCTGTCGCCCTGCCTGGGTGACCTTGATCCGAACCTCTACCGACGCCGGCTCGACGCGGCTCTGGCTGCCTTCCTCGGCCCCCGGGGAGAATCGCGCCAGCGACTGCTCGACCACGTACACGCCCAGATGCGGGAGGCGGCCGCGCAACAGCATTACGAGCGGGCGGGCTGGCTGCGACGGCGCGCCAGACGGCTGCAGACCGTCCTCAGCCGCCTGGACGGGGTGCTAGAGGCGACGCACGTGAGGCCGCGGCTGATCCTGGCCGCTCACCCCACACAGCCGAGGTTCGATGCCTTCTGGATGATTGGTGGGCGGCTTCTCGACTGGGGCCCGCTACCTGACAGCGCCGAGTTGGTTATGCGCACCGCCGCCGCTCTGGCCCGCGGTGGGCGCAGAGAGCTTGGCGCGCACGTCCCGCCGCTGGAGGTCGATGAGGTCCGAATCGTCGAGACGTATCTGGTCTCGCACCCGGATACATCTCAGCTCGCGCTCGACCCGGCCCCGGATGCCGAGCGGCTCATGAGCTTCGTCGCCGAGGCGGCCGCGTCCTCACGGCTGCCCGCCGCCAAGGCTCAAGCGAACGGAAGCTCCACGACCTCGGCGCAGACACCGTCGACCCCGACGGTGACAGTCGAGCCCGGCGGCGCTTCACGCCGGACCAGCGACAGCGCGATCGGCCCCACGCGCGGGGAAACCGCTGCACTGCCGATCTGACCGACGGGACGGCCCTCGAAGAGGACCTGGTCTCCCGCCCGCACGCTTTCCGAGCACCTCAGACCGCGCAGCTGCCGGTTGGGCTTGCCGCGGTAGTAGAGACGCGCGACTGTCTCCTGCCCGACGTAGCAGCCCTTGGTGAACGACACCGCGCGTTCATTGAGACCGGCCTCCTGTGGGATCACCGTGTCATCGAGGTCGGTCCCGTAGCGAGGTCGGCCCCGCTCGATCCGCAGCGCCTCGATCGCCTCCTCGGAGACGACGATGGCGCCTGCCTGCTCGAGCCCCCCGCGCAGCTCAGCCGTCGCCTCCGAGTCGCACAGCAGGTCCACGCCGACGTCGGTGCGGATCGCCAAGGCCCGGACACCGCTGATCGAGACCGGGGCGTTGCGGTGCTCCTCCGTGAGCTCGCTGGCCCCGGCCAGGACGATCGCATCCGGTCCCACCAGCGACAGCAGCCCGCGCTCAAGGGTCCGCTTGTGCAACTCGACCTCGTAGCCAACGCGAAAGCGCCGGATCATGTTGAACAGCTCCTGCAGCGCGATGCGCTCGGTGTCGAGCAGCAACTCGTCGCCGGCATCGAGAACGCGCAGGTCCCCGAGCATCTTCCCCTTGGGGGTTAGGAACGCCGCATAGCAGCCGTGCCCGGGTCGGAGGGCTTCGATGTCGTTGCTCACCTGCCCCTGGAGGAACTCCCGGGCCTGGCGACCGGTGAGGGCCAGCTTCCCGCGTTCTGAGCGGTCAATCAGGCCGCAGGCCTCGGTGATCGTGCGGTAGTCGTTGGGGGGAGCAATCGAGCTCAGGCCCCACAGAATAGAAAGTCAGCCGGCTCAACCCGCCGGGCCAAACGAAGAAATAGTTTAGCCGTGCCATAATCTTTCTCATGGGTCACCAAGAACAGGCGACAGTTTCCTCGGCGGTCGAGGACTACGCCAAGGCGATCTATGCGCTCCAGATGCGCGGCCGTGAGCCGGTGAGCACAACCGCCCTGGCCGAGCGGCTCGGGGTCACCCCGGCCTCGGCGTCGGGAATGGTCAAACGCCTCGGGGAGCTCGGTTTGGTCGAGCATCAGCCCTACCGGGGCGTCACGCTGACCGACGGCGGACGACGGGTGGCGCTGGAGGTCATGCGTCACCACCGGCTGCTCGAGCTCTACCTCGTCGAGAGCCTCGGCGTGCCGTGGGACCGGGTGCACGAAGAGGCTGAGGTCCTGGAGCACGTCCTGTCAGAGGAGCTCGAGGAGCTGATCGCAGCCAAGCTCGGCGATCCGACCCGGGACCCGCACGGTGACCCAATCCCCACACGGGATCTCACCATCCAGGAAGGCCCGACGCTCAGCCTTCATACGCTTGACAGCGGCGCCCGCGGGCGCTTCGCTCGCATCTCGGATTCCGACCCGGACATGCTCCGGTTCCTGGCCGAGCGCGGGATCGCTCCGGGTGACGACTTCGAGGTGATCGAGCGGCAGCCGTTCGACGGGCCGCTGTTCGTGCGCTTCGGGCCGGAGGTCCACGTGATCGGTGGCGGCCTGGCACGGGCGATGAGGGTCGAGTTGGCCACGTGAGCGCCCCGGTTCAGGTGCCGCCGCCTCCGGCGCCGGCCGCTGACGCCAGCGTGGTCGAACGCGCCGACGCTGTCGAGCCGAAGTCACCGCTCGAAGCACTGCTCGCCCGCGGGCGGATCCGCGCCACCTTGACCATGCTCGGCCCCGCGTTCGTGGCCGCGGTGGCCTACGTCGATCCGGGCAACTTCGCCACCAATCTCCAGGGCGGAGCCCAGTTCGGCTATCTGTTGCTGTGGGTGGTGCTGGTGGCCAATCTGATGGCCATGTTGATCCAGTACCTCTCGGCGAAGCTCGGCCTGGCGACCGGCTACAACCTTCCCGAGCTCTGTCGCCTCCACTTCCCACGGTGGACTTCGATTGCCCTGTGGATCCAGGCCGAGGTGATGGCGATGGCCACAGACATCGCTGAGTTTCTCGGGGCGGCGCTGGGCCTCAACCTCTTGTTCGGGGTCCCGCTGCTGCCGGCCGGTCTCATCACCGGCGTGATCACCTTTGGCATCCTCGAGCTCCAGGCGCACGGCGTCCGCCGCTTCGAACTCGCGATCACCGCCCTCCTGGGGATCGTCTTCGCCGGGTTTCTGTACGAGGCACTGCGGGTGGGTCCCTCCGTGCATCAGTCGCTGGATGGCCTGCTGCCGAGGCTGAGCGGACCGAGCTCGGTCTACCTGGCAGTGGGGATCATCGGCGCCACGGTGATGCCCCACGCGATCTACCTGCACTCGGAGCTGACACAGGGTCGGATCGCGACGCGGGACGACAGCGAGCGCCGGCGAGTGATCCGCTTCGAGCGCCTTGACGTGATCATCGCGCTCGGATTGGCGGGGATCGTCAACCTCGCCATGCTTGCTGTCGCGGCAAAGCTGTTGCATGGCTCGGGATCGGCTGGCGCGACGACGATCCAGCACGCTCATCACGAGTTCGAGCGGATTCTGGGCGGTGGCGCTGCCGTCATCTTCGCCGTCGCCCTGCTGGCGTCCGGGCTGTCGTCCTCGAGCGTCGGCACGTACGCCGGGCAGGTGGTGATGGCCGGCTTCATCAACATCCGAAGTCCCGTGCTGCTGCGCCGCGTGGTCACCATGACCCCAGCCCTGATCGTGCTGGCGGTCGGCGCCAGTCCCACCAGCGCTCTGGTGCTGAGCCAGGTCGTGCTGTCGTTCGGGATACCCTTCGCCCTCGTGCCCCTCGTTCTGCTCACCGGCCGTCGCGAAGTGATGGGCGTCCATGTCAACAGTGCGCTGACCAGCGGGCTGGCCTACGCGGTCGCGGCAGTGATCACGGCCCTGAACGTATTCTTGATCGTCAAGCAGGTGGCCGGCTGATCATGGCCTTGGCCGAGACCTTCAACGCGGTCGTGGCCTCGCTGCCGGACGACTGGACCGATCTGGAGTTAGATCTGCGAATCGCCGACGAGCGTCAGTACGTTGACGCGGCGGTGCTGCTGGTGACCTGCAACGCCCAGCCGAACTCCAAGAGCGATTGGCACTGGCGGCTGCTGGTGGCCCACCGCTTCGGCCACGCCGCCGCGGCGCCGGTCGTGCACGCCGCGCTGAAGCTGCTCGACGATGCTGACATCGCCGGTCAATTGGTCGTCCGGGAAGTCCGGACCGGCCGGGTCGAGGTGACCCAGATGTGGGGTCGCCCGGAATCGGTGCGCCAGGACTTCAAGCGCCTGCGAGCGCAATAGTCCCGTGGCGCGCGTCGTCGCGTACGTCCCCGACCTACTGTTCGGCTCCAACGTCCTGGGGATGCTCCAAGCCGGCGGCCACGAGGCCGAGTTGGTCAGCCAGCCCGGCCCGTTGGCGCAGAGGACCGACGTCGTCGTGGTCGATCTGACGGCCGATGCCGCCGCACGGATCGCCCAGATCCGCGCGCTTGAGCTTCAGGATGCTCGTGTCCTGGCCTTCTACTCCCACGTCGAAGCCGACGTGCGCGCGCAGGCCGAGCAAGCGGGTTTCGACCTCGTCGTGCCCCGCTCGAGGATGGCCCGGGAGGCCGCTGCGCTCGTCGAGCGGCTGAGCCAGCGGCCCGCCGAGGCCTAGCTGCCAACCAGTGGGGCGGTGCCCGCGACGAACCGCGGGTCAAACATGCGAAAAACGTCGGGCGGCCGTCGCACGATCCCGAACTTCGCCTCCCAGCGCGCCCACTGCTTCAGCGTCGCGAGCGTGAGCTCCCCGTAGTTTCCGTCCGGGGCCACGAACGCGCCCCCCTCGGCGGCGAGCTGCGCGCTCACCAGTTTGGGGTCCAAACCGGGCACCTGTGACTCAAGATCGGCGGCGCTGCCCTCGGGATCGGTCAGCGTCACCCCATAGCCCCGCACCAGCGTCCTGACCACCGCGCGGGCGAGGGCCGGGTCCTCGCGCAGGCTCGAGCGGGTCGCGCACAGCACCAGTTCAGGGTACGCCGGCGCCCCGTACTGATCGACCTTGAAAATGTGGTAGCCGGGGTGCCGACGCTGCAGGGTGACTCCTTCAGCGTTCCAGAACGCGGTCACCGCCGCGACGCGGTGGCTGAGCAGCGCCGCCACCGCGTTGAAGCCGATATTCACCGTCGAGACCCGGTGAGGGTCGGCACCGGCCCCAGCGAGGACCGAATGGAGGACCGCGGTATCGCTGGGCAGGCCGCTGACACCGACCGTCTTGCCCTGGAGCTGGCGTGGGTTGGTGATCTGAGGGGCGGCGATGACCGCGGCCAGGGGGCGCGCCACCAAGGCCATGATTCCCACGATGTCCTGATGGCGCTCGCGGGCGATGGCGAGGTCGTGGATGTCGAGAATGGCGAAGCTGGCCCGGCCGGTGTCCAGCAGCTTGATCGAGTCCGTGCTGGCGCTCGGGGCAACGACGTGGAGATGCACGCCCTCCCCGTCGTCGAAAGTACGCGCCACCGCGCTGTAGATGCCGGCGTGAATCGGGTTCGGCGTGAAGTCGAGGACCAAGGTCACGTCCTGCCCCTGGGGCGCGGAGGACCCGCTGCCACAGCCGGCGACGCCGAGGCAGAGGGCGAGCAGGACAAGGGCAAGGGCCAGGGCGGCGCGGCGCATCAGCGGGCAGCATAGGAGTCGCCGGTCGGGCTCCGTAGAATCGGGCGAGCGAATGCGCCGCCGCGTCACGTTCAGCCGGAACCTCACGTTGTCTCTGTCGCGGACCTGCCGCTGCTACTGCAAGTACTGCGCGTTCGCCACCCACCAGGCACATCTGTATTCGCCGGCCGAGGTCGTGGCGATCCTCGACCGCGCCGTAAATCGCCACCACGTCAAGGAACTGCTCGTGCTCACCGGCGAGATGCCAGAGGTCAACGCGGGGGTGGCGACGCGGCTGGCCGAGTACGGGCACGCGGACTTCACCTCGTACGTGGTGTGGACGTGCGAGCGGGCACTTGAGCGGGGGCTGCTGCCGCACACGAATCTCGGCGCCCTGTCAGAGGTCGACCTGGCGCGGCTGCGCGAGGTGACCGCCTCACAAGGGCTGATGCTCGAGTCGATCTCCGAGCGGCTGATGGAAAGCGTTCACGCTGGCTCACCGAGCAAGCACCCGGCCCGGCGGATCGAGACGATCTCGGCCGCCGGCGAGCTGAAGATTCCATTCACGAGCGGGATCCTGGTCGGCATCGGTGAGACCGAGGAGGAGCGGATGGCGTCGCTGGAGGCCCTGGCCGAGCTCCATCAGCGCCACGGGCACCTGCAGGAGGTGATCCTGCAGAACTTCGTGCCGCACGCGAGCTACTACGGCCGCGAGCCCGCGGAGATCGCCGGACACGCCGCCCAGGAGTACTGGCGCACGGGGGTGGCCGGCGGACCGCAACGTGACGCGCCGGCCTGGGCATGCGAGGTGACGATCGAGGACATGAAACGGCTCGTGTCCCACGCGAGCGCGCTGATGCCTGACATCGGAATCCAGGTGCCGCCGAACCTGTCGGACTGGTGGGTCGAGCTCGTCCAGGCCGGGGCCACCGACCTCGGCGGCCTGAGCGCCAACGGCGATCACATCTCGCCCGAGCATCCCTTCCCGTCGCCGACCCTGGTTCGCAAGCGCCTGCAGGCCGAGGGTTTCGCACTAACCGAGCGCCTGTGCGTGTACCCGGAGTACATCGACCAGACCTGGATCGCGCCCCCGGTTCTGGATGTGATCAAGCGCGTCTACTGGTCGTTCATCCCGCGGCGGGGCTCGGGTCGCCGGGACGAGGTGACGGTGTCCGACCAAGCCGCTCCACGAGCGATCGAACGGGCTCGCGACGGCGCCGCGCTGCGCCGCGAGGAACTGACGGCGTTGTTCTCCGAGCGGCGACCAGAGGTCATCGAGGAGATGCGCGCTGCGGCCGACGAGCTGCGCAGCGAACTGGCGGGGGACACGGTCACGTTTGTCGTCAACCGGAACATCAACGTCTCGAACATCTGCATCGTCGGCTGCGCCTTCTGCGGGTTCGGCCAGGCTCGCCGCTCGCCTGACGCCTACGAGCATTCAGAGGCCGAGTTCGCCACGCGGGTGCAGGAGGCCGTCGAGGCCGGAGCGACCGAGATCTGCATGCAGTCCGGGATTCATCCCGAGTGGGGAATCCAGGAGTACGAACACTGGCTGCGCTTCGCCAAGCAGCTCGCACCGGAGCTGCATCTGCACGCGTACTCGCCGATGGAGATCGCCCATATGTGCGATGTCAGCGAGCTGTCGCCGCAAGCGGTGCTCGAACGCCTACGTGAGGCTGGCCTGGGTTCGACACCGGGGACTGCGGCCGAGGTCCTGCACGACGGGGTGCGTGAGCGGATTTCGCCCAACAAACTGCCCGTCGCCCGGTGGGTCGAGATCATCGAGGCCTCGCACGCCGTCGGGTTGCGGTCGACGGCCACCGTCATGTTCGGCCACATCGAGGAGCCCTGGGAGCTGGCCGAGCACATGCGAGTGGTGCGAGAGCTGCAGGAACGCACGGGCGGCATCACCGAGTTCGTGCCACTGTCCTTCATCCCGTTCCACACCCTGCTCGGGCGCACACACGGAGTCGAGGAGATCTCCCGGGAGGAGAACCTCAAGCACACTGCGGCCTTTCGGCTGGCCCTGGGCAAGTCGGTGCGCAGCGTGCAGGCGAGCTGGGTGAAGATGGGGCTCGACGCTGCGACCGAGGCCTTGCGTTGGGGGGTCAACGACCTGGGGGGAACCTTGATGGAGGAATCGATCTCTCGCATGGCCGGCAGTTATCACGGGGTCAGGCTTGAGCCTGAGGATCTGGTCGCGGCTGCGCACCGGGCCGGGCGTCCGGCGGCCGAGCGAACCACGCTCTACGAGATCCGCCGCCGGTACGAGCTGCCGGTAGCGGCGTGAGCCTCTCCGGGCCTGGGGCAGGATCCCGGCGCTCGGGCGCGGTGGCTGAACACACGCCCGCGCTGTTCGCGGGCGTCGAGCCGCTGGAGGTGTTCGTCGAGCTGCTTGCGGACATCGACACCGACACCTCCTCGACGGAGTTCTATGACCGCATCTGTGAGGCGATCTGCCGTCTGACGACGATGCGCCGGGCGGCGATCTTCATGGCCGACGCCAGCCGGCGGCGGGTCCGGGCCGTGGGCGCCCACGGCACTTCGTTCGAGCAGCTCGCCGAGCTGCGTCCGACGCTGGTCGATACACCGATCGCCCAGCGTGCGTTGCTCGAGGACGAGGTGGTGGTCGTC
The DNA here is from genome assembly GCA_963757165.1 of uncultured Solirubrobacterales bacterium. Taxonomy (GTDB): domain Bacteria; phylum Actinomycetota; class Thermoleophilia; order Solirubrobacterales; family Solirubrobacteraceae; genus Palsa-465. The sequence continues at coordinate 60,783 of CAVWQO010000005.1, read as the reverse complement.
TCGGACCGGATCGAGGAGGCGGTACCCGCGGAGTATGCCAAGGTGCTCGGCATCACCACCCTGGTCTGCACCCCGCTGAGCGCGGCCGGCCGCGCCTACGGCGTGATCTGCGCCGATCGCGGAGGTGGGCGCTTTGAGCTCTCTGACGGCGAGCGTCACCTGCTGTGGACGCTCGGAAAGACTGCCGCGTTGGTGGCGACCGCGCGCAACGCCACGCGCCAGCAGGAGCGCAGTCGCCACCTCGGCGAGCGCCTGGATCTGGCCCGCGAGATCCATGAACGCGTGCTGCAGCGCCTGTTCGGCGTCTCGCTGGCCCTGAGCGCCGAGCAGCCGCTGGATCCCGGTGAGCGCGAGCGCTGCCGCGTTGAGCTGCAGGAGGGGATCAGTGATCTCCGCCGCGCGCTGGAGCGGCCGTTGGCCCCGCTGCCTCCGGAGACCGGAGTCACGCTGGCCGAGGAGGTCGAGCGCCTGCAGAGCTCGATCGGCGCCCCGGTGATGGTCGACTGGCCGGCTGGGGTCACGGTGCCCCTCGACCTGGAGCCCTTGACTCAGTCGGTGTTGGGCGAGGCCCTGCGCAACATCTCCAAGCATGCGAGCGCGTCGTGTGTGGAGGTCGCGGTTGCCCGCGACGCTGACACGTTCTCCTTGGAGGTCCGAAATGACGGGGTGCGGTCAGGCGCGCGGGGTGGGGGGATGGGTCTGCGGCTGGCGGCCTTCGAGGCCCTCCAGCAGGGCGGGGTGGTCGAGTTCGGGCCTAGCGAGTCCGACGGGTGGCGGGTACGTCTGGTCGTACCGCTGGAGCAGGGGACCCTCCCGTGAGCGAGGCGGCCGGATCGAAGGCCCGCCCGCCCGCCGGCCGGCTCGACGACCGCCGGCTGCGGGTGCTCGTAGTCGACGACCACGACGTCGTCCACTGGGGGTTCAGGGTCCTGCTCGGCGAGCAGGCATGGGTCGAGCGCTGCCTGGCCGCGCGCAACGGAGCGGAGGCCCTGGAGCTCACGCGGGCGTTCACACCTCACGTCGCACTGGTCGACCTGTTCCTGGCCGGCGAGTCTGGGGCCGACGTCTGCGAATCAATCCGCGAGGCCTCGCCGGGGACCCGCGTGCTGCTGATCTCCGGCGCCGGCCGAATGTCTCCGGCGGCCGCGCGTGCGGCCGGGGCTTCGGGCTTCGTGTCCAAGGACTGGGAAGCGAGCGACGTGGCGCGGGCGGTCCACATGGTCGGTCTCGGCATGACAATGTTCCCGCCGAAGGCCGAGCAGCCGGCCCCGCTGTTGACCGAGCGCGAGCGGGAGGTGCTTCACCTGATCGCTGCAGGGTCAACCAACCGAGAGATCGCGCAGCGGCTCTATTTATCCCCGCACACGGTCAAGGAGCACACGAGCGCGCTGTACCGCAAGCTCCAGGCGCGCAACCGGGCCGAGGCCGTCCAACGGGCACAGCGCATCGGGTTGTTGGGGTAGGGTGGCTTAGATGCTGATGGTGATCGGCTGCCTGGTCGTACTCGTCGGTGTGGTCATCGGCTGGTACACGGTCGCCGGCAGCGGCATCTCCCGCCGTCCCTATGACCGCAGCGACACTCCCGGCGCGGGCCGGATCAGCGGCGAATCGCCACTCGACTCCCCCTGGACGATGAAGGACTGGAGCCGCGGCACTCAGTCGCGACGGCGCCGCCGTCGGCTGTAGTGGCGGGGAGAACCCGCGCAACGCTTCTACCTCTCGGCCGGCGCCTCGCCACCGCTCACGATGGCTCCGGCGGTGACCCCTACTGGCCAGCCAGCCAGCCTGACCGGTAAGCTGTTAAACGGCAGGTAAGGCAGGAGAGAAGGACGTCGGGTGAAAGGAGTCTCTGCGTGACGATCATGGACGTTGCGCGCCAGTCGCTGGCGCAGCTGATGCTCGTGTCGTTGCCCCGGCGCCAGGGCGCGCCCGAGACCGGTTTCTACGAGCCGCCCTCGCCGCTGCCCGCCGGAGCGCCGGGGGACGTGATCCGGGCTGAGCCTGTCGATGCCTATCTGGTCCCGGGATTGCGCCTGCGGACCCGCGCCTGGCGGATCCTCTACCTCTCGACCTCGGCCACCGGCGAGCCCACCGCGGTGTCCGGGATCGTCCTGCTGCCGCGTGGTCGCAGCCACCAACCACGGCCGCTGATCGGCTACGCCATCGGCACGCACGGGATTGGCGACGCCGCCGCCCCTTCGCGGCTGCTGACCCGGGGGCTCGACTGGGAGGCAGGTCTGATGGCGATGGTGCTTGCGCGGGGATGGGCCGTGGCGATCACCGACTACCAGGGGCTCGGCACGCCGGGTGACCACACCTACATGGTGGGCCGCGCGCTTGGCCCGAACGTGCTCGACTCGATGCGTGCCGCCCGCGCACTGAGTCCCGAGGAGCTTCCGCCCGATGGACCCGCGGCCATCATCGGCTACTCCGAGGGCGGCGCCGCGGCGGCCTGGGCGGCCCAGTTGCAGCCGAGCTACGCGCCTGACCTCCCCCTGGCGGGCGTGGTCGCGGGCGCTGCCGCGGCCGACGTGGAGACCGCCGGGCCCAGCCTTGACGGCACGTTCTTCTCGTTTTTCATGGCCTACGGCGGGATCGGCTATGCCGCGGCTTATCCCGAGCTCGAACTCGACCCATTTCTGACCCCGATGGCGGCCGCGAAGATCGCGGGACTGCGTCAGTCGACCATCGTTCAAGCCGTGCTCCATGGCCCGCGGTTCATGCATGCATCCGATCTGACCCAGCCCAACGTGCTCGAGATGCCGGAGTGGCGCGAGCGCCTGCGGGAGAATCGCCTGGGCACGATCGCGCCCGAGACGCCGGTCCTGCTCCATCACGCCCGGCGCGATCAGATCGTGTCGTTCGTCCAGAGTGTCAATCTCGAGGACGACTGGAAGCGGCTCGGGGCGGATGTCCGGCTCTACGTCACGCGGGGCGGCGTCGATCACATCAGCGGCGCGGTGGCTGGGACTCCGGTCGGGCTCGCCTGGCTGAGCCGGCGGCTTGGTCGTTCAGGGCACCAGCCGTCCGTCGAGTCAGTGATCGAGAAGCCGGAGCAGGCCGCGGCCTGACCAGGCGGCCGCTACGAGGCCAGGCGGCCGCTACGAGGGCAGGCGAGCGTCCGGCAGGCGAGCGTCCCAGCCGTCACGCAGAGCGGCGCGGGCCAGCTCTCGCCACGAACCCGTAGCGCCAACCCGCGCGATCGACCCGAACAGCGCTGCACCCGCCCGCGCCGGCCACAGATCCTCCGGCGCCAGCGCGCCGGCCCGCATCAACTCGAGCACCTGACGGGGGCGCGCGGCGGCACGCCCGCCCGCAGCGCTCACGGCCTCCGTGTCAAGCCGCACCGGATCCGCGCTGGCCAGATCGGCGAGCACGTGGCGACCCAGCTCAAGCGCCGACTCGGCATGCGCGGGCGTGAGCCACCCCAGCCTGTCCAGTGCCCGTCCGAGTGCCGGTGCATCCCCATCGATGAACGCTTCCAGGGCGGCGGCGGTCTGCTCGGCTCGGGTCCCGTCGACGGCGCTCGTGGCCCCGAAGTCGAGGATCGACAGCCGGCCGTCGTCAAGCACGAGAACGTCGTCGGGGTCGACGTCCGCATGGACGATGCCGGCCCGCAAACCGCCGAGGACGAAAAGGACGAGACGCGCGGCAGCAGCGTCGGGGTCCTCAGCCTCACGCAGCGGCACGCCCTCCACCCATTCGGTAACCGTCACGTTGGCGTGGGAAAGGTGCGTGATCGGGGCGGCGACGGTGAACAAGGGGTGATCACGCAGCGCACGGTGAAACCGGCGCTGGGCCATGGCCTCGTGCTCCAGATCCAGTTCGTCGAGGACGCGTTCGCGGACCTCGGCCAGGATCGCCCTCGTGTCCAGGCCCGGAAACGCTGCGGCCAATGGTGCGCTCAGACCCTCGAGCAGCGACAGGTCCTGACGCACGGAGTCGGCCAAGCCGGGGCGCAGCACCTTGACCGCAACGTCGCGGCCCTCGTGGACAGCGCGATGAACCTGGGCGGTGGGGGTGACGGCGACCGGGGTCGGGTCAAGCTCGCCGAGCTCGTCGGCGACCGCCGCATCCCTGAGGGTACGGTTGATCTGCTTGAACGCCATCGGCAGGCAGGCGTCGGCACGGGCCGCCACCAGCTCGCCGAGGATAGGCTCGCCCCACGGCAACGGGACCCAGGCCGGGTCAAGGGAGCCAGCCAGCTGCGCCAGGGCGATCCGCCCGGTCGGAGCTGAGCGCGCGAGCCGCAGGGCGATCTGGATCAGCGCGTCGATCCGCCGAGCGGCCTCGTCAGCCATGCGTCAGGCCGCTTCCAACGGGACCCCGCTCAGCGGCGGCGCATGACCCGTTCGATGGTCGGAAGCTTCAGCGCGTGCGGCAGATAGCGGGCGGCCTGCATGGCGACACGGGTCGGCAGGCCTGGCACGACCACCCGGGCTCCTGAGGCGAGGCCGTCGACTCCCGCCTTGGCCGCCTGTTGTGGGGTGATCATCGCCGGACTCGGCACAGCGTCCTCGAATGAACTCCCCCCGGCGACCTCCCAGGCCGCGATCTCCCAGAAGTCCGTCTTGACGGGACCGGGAGCCAGCGCGGTCACGACCACACCATGCCCGCGAAGCTCGTAGTGCAGCGCCTCGGAGAATGAGAGAACGTACGCCTTGGCCGCGGCGTAGCCGGCCGAGTACGGCATCGGTTGCATGCCTGCGGTGGAGGCCACGTTGAGGATCCCTCCGCGCCCGCGCTCGACCATCGCGGGGACGAACATCGAGGTCAGCGCGACGACGGTCTCGACCAGCAGTCGAACCTGCTGGAGCTCCCGCTCGAGCTCGGCCTCGTGGAACGGTCCGCCGGTGGCGAAGCCGGCGTTGTTGACCAAGATGTCGATGTCGAGGCCGAGCTTCTCGATCCGGCCCGGCAGGCGTCCGCGGGACGCCGGCTTGGTGAGGTCGCCGGCGATCACCTCCGCCCGAACACCGTGCTGATCGGCCAGCTCGGTCGCGAGCGCCTGCAGGCGCGGCTTGCGCCGCGCGACCAGGACGACGTTGTGCTTGCGGGCGGCCAGTTCGTGCGCGATCTCCCGGCCGATGCCGGCGGAGGCGCCGGTGACCAGTGCGGCTGAGGTGGGCGAGGGATCGGGCAGCGGCAAGGCAGGGAGATCCTAACCATCGGGAATCTAAGGCCTGTGCCCCCCGAACGGGGGGAACTACGGTCCCGCGCTGTATCCACCCTCGCGTGAGCGAGTATGGCTAGGCGAATGGGACTCTCCGCATTGCTCTTCCCGGGACAGGGAAGCCAGACGCCAGACATGCGCGACACCGTCGTTCGGGAACGCCCGGACCTGCTCGAGCAGGTTGCCGAGATCCTCGGCGAGGACCCGTTCGCGCGCGTGGAGGCGGGAACGATGTACGCCCAGCCCGCGATCTTCTGCGCCAGCCTGGCGGGATGGGCGGCCCTCGGCCACCCAGACGGCGAGTTGATGGCCGGTCACTCCCTGGGCGAGCTGGCGGCGCTCGTGGCCGCCGGTGCGTTGAGCGAGCGTGACGGGCTGGAGCTCGTGGCTCTGCGCGGACGGCTGATGCAGGAATCCGGCGAGCGGGCGGGGGATGGGGGGATGATCGCGCTGCTGGGCAGCGGGGCCGCCGAGCAGGCGCCCGCCCTGGCCGATGCGTTTGGGCTGTCGGTGGCCAATGACAACTCCCCCCAGCAGGTCGTGCTCTCCGGCGCCCGCGATGCGCTGCCGAATGCCGCGGGCGCGGCGCGCGAGTTCGGGCTCCGGGCGATGGAGCTGCCGGTCAGCGGCGCATTTCACTCGGAGATGATGGCCGAGGCGGTGCCCGAGTTCGAGGCCGCCCTGGCTGCGGTGGCTGTGCAGCCGATGCGGGCGACCGTACTCAGCGCGGTCACCGCGTCACCGTTCGACGACGTGCGCCGGCGTCTCGCCGAGGCCTTGACGAGGCCAGTGCGCTGGCGCGAGACGATGCTGGCGATGCACGACATGGGTGCGGTGCGGTTTGTCGAGGTCGGGCCGGGAAGGGTGCTCACCGGCTTGGCCAAGCGGACCCTCCGCGACGTGGAGCTCGTCCATGCTTGAGCGAACGCTCACGCCGATTGTGCCCGTGGCCGCCACGCGTCGCGCGGCCTCGATCCTGTCCGTCAGCACCGAGCTGCCCGCGGAGCGATTGACCAGCGCCGAGCTCGCGAGGGAGCTAGGGATCACCGAGGAATGGATCCTCTCGCGGACGGGAATTCGTGAACGCCGGCGGGCGCGCCCCGACGAGCGCCTGGCCGACTACGCCACGCGGGCTGGAGCGACCGCGCTGGCCCGCGCAGGGGTGGCCGCGGCCGATCTCGATTTGGTGATGGTGGCGACCCTGACGCAGGACGAGCTCACGCCCAACACGGCACCGCTGGTCGCGCATGCCCTCGGCGCCGAGCACGCCGGGACTTTCGACGTCGGCGCCGCCTGCACGTCGTTTCTCTCTGGCCTGGCGATCGGCGCCGCGCAGATCGAGAGCGGGCGCGCGGAGCGGGTGCTGCTGATCGGCGCGGATTTCATCACCCGCATCACCGACTACAGCGATAAGCGCACCGCTCCGCTGTTCGCCGATGCCGCCGGTGCAGTGATCCTCGGCGAGGCGCACGACGGAAGCGGCCTGATCGGACCGATTGTGCTGGGCGCCGACGGTTCACATGGCGCCACGATTACGGCCGCTCATAGCGATCGGCTGATCCGGATGGACGGACCCGAGGTGTTCCGCCACGCCGTGAACCGGATGGCCGAGGTGACCCTGACCGCGGTGGCCCGCGCGGGTCTCTCGCTGGCCGACATCGACCTGTTCGTCTATCACCAGGCCAACGCACGGATCACGCGAGCGCTCGGCGAGCGGCTTGAGCTGCCCGGCGAGCGCGTGGTGGACTGCATCGAGTCGCTGGGGAACGCGTCTGCGGCGACGCTGCCCGTGGCGCTCTCGCAGGCCGAGTCCGACGGTCGTCTGCGAGCGGGTTCCCGAGTCCTGGTCAGCGCATTCGGAGCCGGTTTTACCTGGGGTGGCGGTGTTCTCGAATGGGGAGCGGTGGGCGGTGGCTGATGGCACCGGCCTGGCGGCAAAGGGATCGGCGCTCGTGACCGGCGCCTCACGCGGGATTGGAGCGGCGATCGCCCGCGGGCTGGCGCAGGACGGCTGGCGCGTGGGGGTCAACTACCGCGCCGACCGGTCTGGCGCGGAGGCCGTCGTGGCCTCGATCGAGAGCGCCGGGGGCCAAGCCGTGGCGTTGTCCGGCGACGTAGCTGACCCCGCCGCACCTGAACAGCTGTTCGCCGCGCTCGAGTCGGGGTTCGGCGTGCCTGTGCTCGCCTTGGTCAACAACGCCGGCATCAGCCGCGACGATCTCACCCCGTCGCTGGGCGACGAGGAATGGGACGCGGTCCTGGCTACCGACTTGAGCGGCGCGTTTCGGATGACCAGGCGTGCCTTGAAGCCGATGCTGAGGGCGCGCTCCGGGCGGATCGTCAATATCTCCTCGGTGGTGGGCCTGCGCGCGAACCCCGGCCAGTCCAACTACGCGGCGGCCAAGGCCGGGCTGATCGCCTTCACCAAGACCGCAGCAGTCGAGGTAGCCCGCCGCGGGATCACGATCAATGCCGTGGCACCGGGCTGGATCGAGACCGAGATGACGGCCGGCGTGAACACCGAGCTACTGGCCGCCGTGCCGGCGCGGCGCGCGGGCACGCCGGATGAGGTAGCGGCCTGCGTACGCTTCCTCATCTCAGAAGCGGCCGGCTACGTGACCGGCGCTGTGCTCAGCGTCGATGGTGGTCTGGCGGCATGACGGATCTCATGAACCGAACAACAGACAGGAGCTGAATATGGCCGCGGTCACATCCGAGCAGGTCCAGGCCCGCGTCGTCGAAGCGCTCGCAAGCTTCGGCCCGGACGAGAGCCAGATCACCCGGGAGGCGACCTTCGAGGCGCTGGACATCGACTCATTGGACCTGGTCGAGCTGGCTCAGATCGTTGAGGACGAGTACGGCGTGATCCTCAAGGGCGAGGACATGAAGGAGTTGACTACGGTGGGCGACGCGATTGATCTGATCACCCAGCGCGCATCGGCGTGAGACACAAGGTCGTCATCACCGGGCTCGGCGCCGTCACCCCGCTCGGGGTCGGCGCGAGCGCGCTGCACCCTCGGTGGGCGGCCGGCGAGGTTGGGATCGTCGACGGCGTCGCGGCTTGCACGGACTTTGACCCTAAGAGCTTCCTCTCTGTCAAGGAGGCGCGCCGGCTGGATCGGTTCTCGCAGTTCGCGGTCGTGGCGGCGGGCGAGGCGGTCGAGCAGGCGGGATGGGGCGGGGAGCTGCCGTATGACCCGATGCGGGTGGGTTGCGTCATCGCCACCGGGATCGGCGGGATCGACACGGTCGAGACCCAGCACGACGTAATGCGCGACAAGGGCGCGAAGATGGTCTCGCCGCTCGGCATCCCGCAGTACATGCCCAATGCCGGCGCGGCCGCGGTGTCGATGAAGTACGGCCTGCGAGGCCAGATGTTCGGCGTCGTTTCAGCTTGCTCGAGCGGCGGGCATGCGATCGGAATGGCGATGCGGATGATCCAATACGGCGACGCCGATGCGGCGGTCACCGGTGGAGCCGAGGCGACGCTGACCGAGTTTGGCTACGCGTGCTTCAACTCGATGCAGGCGCTCTCCGACTGCGGTGTCTCGCGTCCCTTCGACGCTCGCCGTGACGGTTTCGTGATGGGCGAGGGTGCGGGCATGCTCGTGCTGGAGGAGGAGTCCGCCGCGCGCGCCCGGGGCGCGACGATCATCGGAGAGGTGCTCGGCTACGGCTCGACCTCGGATGCATACCACCTGACCGCGCCGGACCCCGATGGTGCTGCCGCGGCAAAGGCGATCGAGTTGGCGCTGGCCGACGCCGACCTGACGGGTGCGGAGATCGACTACATCAACGCGCACGGAACTTCGACCCAGCTCAACGACGCTGCCGAGACCACGGCGATCAAGCGCGCGCTGGGCGACGAACGTGCCAGACAGATCCCCATCTCCTCGACAAAGTCGGCCATCGGCCATCTCCTCGGCGCCGCCGGTGCCGTTGAGGCGGTGGCGACGGCCCAGACACTGTCAAGTCGGATCATCGCGCCGACGCTCGGCTACGAGGTGCCAGATCCAGAACTCGACCTGGACTACGTCCCTGGTGAGTCGCGGCTGCTGCGCACAGGCAACGGACGTCCGCCGGCCGCCGTCTCCAACTCGTTCGCCTTCGGTGGGCACAACGTCGCGCTGGTGCTGAGAGGCGTGGAGTCATGAGCCTGACCGCTGCCGTCCAGCGTGATGGCGCGCGCCTGCGGCCGCTGGAGCGGTTGGAGGTGCTTTGCGATCCCGGAAGTGTCCAGGTCCTGCGCTCGCGGGTCAGCTCGCCGCGGCTTGGTGTGCGTGCGGTACCCGGAGACGGAGTGATCGGGGCGACCGGGACTGTGGCCGGACGGCCGATCGCCTGCTACGCCCAGGACGGCAGCTACCTCGGCGGCTCGCTCGGCGAGCGGCACGCAGACACGATCGTGCGCGTCCTGCAGATCGCCGGGCGCGCTCGGATCCCCGTGGTTGCGTTCGTGGAGTCCGGCGGCGCCCGGATGCAGGAGGGCACCGCGGCGCTGGGCGGCTACGGCCGGATCTTCCGTCACACGGTTGCTCTCACCGGTGTGGTTCCGCAGATCTCGATTGTCACCGGGGCCTCGGCGGGAGGCGGTGCCTACTCGCCGGCGCTGACCGACCTGATCGTGATGACCGAGGACGCGGCGATGTTTCTCACCGGGCCCGGCGTCGTCCTGGAGGCACTCGGCGAGGAGATCGACGCGGCCGGATTGGGCGGCCCGCGGGTTCACGACCGCAACGGCGTGTGCCACCTGGTTGAGTCCGACGTTGGAGCGGCGGCCGCTCGCGTGCGTGAGCTGCTCGGGTACCTGCCCAGCGCCGCCGGGGAGCCGGCGCCGAGGGTTGACGCGGTCGACCCGGAGATCGCGGATCCTGGGACGGTCGTGCCTTCCTCGCCGCGTCGCGCCTACGACGTTCGGGACGCGCTGGCTGGGGTGATCGACGCCGGCTCGCTGGTCGAGGTCTTCCCGCGGTGGGCGCGCAACGTCGTGACTGCCTTCGCCCGCCTTGACGGCAGGCCGATCGGCGTCGTCGCCAATCAGCCCCGGCGCCTCGGCGGCGTGTTGGATGCCGAGGGCTCCGAAAAGGCGGCGCGGTTCGTGAGCTTCTGCGATTCCTTCGGGCTGCCGCTCGTCGCCTTCGTCGACACGCCAGGGTTCATGCCCGGGAGCCGGCAGGAGCAGGCCGGCGTAATCCGGCGCGGCGCCCAGCTCGTGCGGGCCTTTGCCGCGGCAACGGTCCCGAAATTCACTGTGGTTCTGCGTAAGTCCTACGGTGGCGCCTACATCACGATGAATTCCCGTGACCTCGGCGCCGACCTCGTGCTGGCCTGGCCCGAGGCCGAACTTGGGATCATGAGTGCCCGCGCTGCGGTCGGAATCGTCAACCGCCGTGATCTGCGCGTGGCGGCGGACCCAGAGGCCGAGCGTACGCGGCTGGCCGGCGCCTACGCCGATGAGCACCTCCGAGCCGACGCCGCGGCCGCCGCCGGGTTTGTTGACGAGATCGTCGCACCGGCCGACACACGGGAGCGGCTCTCGTGGGCGCTGCGGACCCTGGCAGGAGCCCGGTCGTGACCCCCGCTGGATCCCGGTCGTGACTCCGGCACGGTCTCGCTCGTGATCCTGGCGGGCAAACGCCTGCTGATCACCGGCGTCATCACCAAGGATTCGATCGCCTTCCACGCTGCCGAGCAGGCGCAGCGCCAGGGAGCGACGGTCCTGCTGACGAGCTTCGGGCGCGTGCGCCGGCTGACCGAGCGCGCGGCCCAGCGCCTGCCTGAGCCGGTGGAGGTACTGGAGCTCGACGTAAATGCCGAGAGCGATTTGGCGGCTCTGACCGAGGCCCTGGGCGAGCGTTGGGGTGGGGTGGATGGGGTGCTGCACGCGATCGCATTTGCGCCAGAGGACGCGCTGGGTGGTCGTTTCATGACCACGCCGGCGGCGAGCGCCGCGCAGGCTTTCCAGACCAGCGCGTTCTCGTTGAAGGCGCTGGCCGCGGCCGTGCGGCCGCTGATGAGTCAGGGCGGGAGCATCGTCGGGCTCGACTTCGACGCCGCTGTGGCCTGGCCGATCTATGACTGGATGGGGGTGGCCAAAGCGGCGCTCGAATCGGTGTCTCGGTACCTGGCTCGCGATCTCGGGCCGAGTGGGATCCGGGTCAATCTGGTCTCAGCGGGCCCTCTGGGCACGGTGGCCGCGCGAGGAATTCCTGGCTTCGAGAGCCTCGCCGAACTGTGGCGAGCCCAGGCTCCGCTGGGCTGGGATGTCAGCGATCCCGGCCCCGTCGCCGACGCGATCTGCTTTCTCTTCTCCGACCTCGCGCGGGGCGTAAGTGGCGAAATTCTGCATGTTGACGGTGGGTTCCATGCGATCGGCGCGCCGTCGGAGGTCAGACCGCTCGGCGAGCTCTGAGCGAGCGGCCGGAGCCGCCGGACTGTCTGCTCACCGTGCGCGCTCGGCTGCCGAGAAGCCGGCCGATCCCGCCCCACGTACGCTGCATCGGATGGAGCGCTGGCTGGCCACTGAGCGCAATGTGCGGATCTGCGCCGTGCTGGGCGCCGTGGCGATTGCGTTCTCCAGCATCCTCGTGCGCCTCAGTCACGCCTCGCCGTCGACCGCGGCGATCTTCCGCTGCGTCTACGCGCTGCCGTTGCTGTGGCTGATCGCTCGCCATGAGGACCGCAAGCATGGGCCGAGGCCGTGGCGCCAACGCGGCCCCGCGGTCGCCTCGGGCGTTTTCTTCGCCGCCGACCTGCTGCTGTGGCATCGATCGATCGCCGACGTCGGTGCGGGGTTGGCGACGGTGCTGGCCAACATTCAGGTCGTGCTGGTCCCATTGGTCGCATGGGCGATTCTCGCTGAGCGCCCGGGGCGGCAGGTCCTGGCCGCCCTGCCGGTGTCGCTGCTCGGAGTGTTGCTTATCTCCGGCGCGCTCGAACAGGGGGCGTACGGACGCAACCCGACTCGGGGCACAGTGTTCGGCCTGGGTGCCGGGATCGCCTACGTCGGGTTTCTGCTCCTGCTTCGCCGCGGCGGCGCTGATCTCCGTCGGCCGGCTGGGCCGCTGTTCGACGCCACGGCGACCGCCTCGGTCCTGTGCGTGATTGCCGGAGTCATCATCGGCGACGCCAAGCTCGTTCCCACCTGGCCTGGCGCGGGATGGCTGATCACCCTGGCGCTGACTTCACAGGTCCTCGGATGGCTGTTGATCACCTCCTCGCTGCCGCGGCTGCCAGCGGCGCTCACGTCGCTGCTGCTGACAGTGCAACCGGTCGGCTCGGTTGCGCTTGCGGCGGTGATCTTCGCTGAGGCGCCCAGCTCCCTGCAGCTAATTGGGGTGGTGTTGGTGCTGGCGGCCCTGCTCGGCGCCACCCGGCCAGGTGGCTCGGGCGAGGCCCCGGACGCGACCGAGCTCGCGGCCGGGCACGCACCACCTCACGCGATCGCGGGCGCCTCCGGCAATCGCTCAAGCGCGGCTTGCATGTCGTCCTCGGAGAACTCCGGGTCCTCGAGCTCGCCGGCTAGGAACGCGTCATAGGCCGCCAGATCGAAATTGCCGTGACCTGAGAGGCCGAACAAAATCACGCGCGGCTCCCCGGCTTCCCGCGCGTCCTCGGCTTCCTCGATGGCCGCTCGGATCGCGTGCGCCGGTTCGGGCCCGGGGATGATCCCCTCGCAGCGCGCGAACTGAACGGCGGCCGAGAACGCATCGTTCTGGCCGTATGCCTGCGCGTCCACCAGTCCCGCGCGGACAAGGCCGCACAGCATCGGCGCGTCCCCGTGGTACCGAAGACCCCCGGCATGGACCGGCGGCGGCACGAAGTCGTGACCGAGCGTGTACATCGCCATCAGTGGTGTCAGTCCTGCTGTGTCGCCGAAGTCGTAGCGATAGACACCACGGGTCAGCGTCGGACAGGCGGCCGGCTCAGCGGCCAGGAAGCGCATCTTCGCGCGGCCCTGAAGCACCTCACGGACGAAGGGGAAGGCCAGCCCGGCGAAGTTGGACCCGCCGCCGACGCATCCGATCACCACGTCGGGTTGCTCCTGCGCCATCGCCATCTGTGCGATCGCCTCTTGGCCGATCACCGTCTGGTGTAGGCAGACATGATTGAGCACCGAGCCCAGCGCATAGTTGGTGTCCGGGCGACCCGCGGCCATCTCCACGGCCTCGGAGATCGCGATCCCGAGCGAGCCGGTGGTGTGCGCGGAGTTGTCCCGTCCGGCCGCGGTCAGCGGACTGGGCGAGCGGTGGACAGTGGCGCCCCAGGTCTCCATCATCGAGCGTCGGTAGGGCTTCTGGTCATAGCTCGAGCCGACCATGAACACCTCACACTCGAGCCCGAAGAGCGAGCAGGCAAACGACACGGCGGATCCCCACTGCCCCGCACCGGTCTCGGTGGCAAGGCGGCGGATACCGGCCTGGGCGTTCTCGTAGGCCTGGGGGACGGCCGTGTTGGGCTTATGGGACCCGGCCGGGGAAACGCCCTCGTACTTGTAGTAGATATGAGCCGGCGTATCCAGCTCCCGCTCCAGGCGGCGAGCGCGCATCAGCGGGGTCGGGCGCCACAGCTTGTAGACCTCCCGCACGGCTTCGGGGATCTCCACCTCGGCTTCGGCCGAGACCTCCTGCATGATCAACCCCATGGGGAAAATCGGCGTGAGGTCGTCCGGTCCGGCCGGTTGCAGTGTCCCGGGGTGCAGCGGTGGCAGCGGCTCGCCGGGGAGATCCGGCAGCAGGTTGATCCAGTGCGTAGGGATGTCCTGTTCGCGCAACAGGTACTTGACCGTCTCCTCGCTCATGCTGTCTCCTGGCCGGGCCGCGGGTTCGGAGCTGACCCTACCGGAACCGGCGATGAATTCCGGCCGTTTACCCGGTCCAATTGGTACGCAGACTTTCAACCGCCAGCCAGAGGAGCAGCTATGTTCGAGACCACGCCAGCGTTCAGCGGTTTCGCCGTGAATGACGTCGCGGCGGCGAAGCGGTTCTACGGGGAAACGCTGGGACTGAGGACCTCAGAGCAACACGGGATGTTGACCCTGCACATCGCCGGAGACCGGGACACGCTCGTGTACCCAAAGCCCAACCACACACCCGCTGACTACACGATCCTCAACTTCCCGGTCGACGACATCGAGCAGGCGGTGGATGCGCTGGCCGACCGGGGCGTGCAGTTCGAGCGCTACGAGGGAATGCCCGTCGACGAGCGCGGCATCATGCGCGAGGGCGGACCCTTCATCGCGTGGTTCAAGGATCCGGCCGGCAACGTCCTGTCCGTGCTTCAGGAGCGGTAGACGGCGGCACCGACGCCGCCCAGCGCACGGCTTACCGGAAGAGGTCCTCGGATTGAGGACGGAGCAGGGCGGCGGCCCCGGGGCCGTCGTCCGCGCTCACGTGCCGGCCGGCACCGCGCACCAGCACCACCGGCTGCTGGCCGTCCTTGCGCCGTGCCAGATCGGCCGCCGCCGCGAGCTCGTCGGCGACCGCGATCCAGGTCGCGCGCAGCTCGCGGCCCTGCGTGTCGCCGCGTCCGCGCCAGTCCTCGAGCGGCGCCAGCCCTGCACACCCGATCGCCACGTCGCATTGACCGACTCGCCAGGCGCGACCGAAGGAGTCGCTGATCACCACCGCCGGCGCGATGCCGGTCAGGCTGCGCAACCGCGCACGCAGCTCCCGCGCCGAGCGGTCGGGATCAAGCGGCAGCATCAGCACGGTCTCCTCGCCGGGCACGTTGGAGGCGTCGACCCCGGCGTTGGCGCAGACGAAACCCTGGTGGGTGACGCATACCAGCACGCCACGGGCGGCGCGGAGCACCTCACGCGTCTCGTCGAGTACCACCTGCACGTGGCGCGGGTCCTTGTCCATCCGTGCCGCCAGATCGAGTGCCCGCGCCTGGGGGTAGACATCTGACAGCGCGCGTGTCCGCCCCTCCGCCTTCGAGACGATCTTGTGCGCGATCGCCAGCACGTCGCCTTCACGCAGATCCTGCCCCGCGCCGAGTGTCGCGAGGATCACCTGCGCCAAGTCATCGCCGGCCTTGACCTCTGGGACTCCGTCCAGGGGGTCGACGGTCAGCTTCATCAAGCCCGGCTGCGGTTGAGCTGGCTGAGCATCCCGCGCGTGTGAGCTGCGCCTCCGTGAGCGCCCTGGAGCTTCTCCTGGAGGGCGGCGAGGTCCTCCGGGGTGTCGATGTCAAGCGCCAGGGACGCTACATGGACAACCTCGTGGACAGTTCCCCGGGCGCGGGCGCCCGCCGCGTGACGCTCACAGCTTCCCGGTCCGAAGGCAGGTTCCAGCGAGTCAGGCGGTGTCAGCAACAGGGCGTTGGTACCCGTGCCGTGCCGGTCGGGGACGATCAGCGCGGATCGTGGTCCGGCCGGACGGCCCAGCAGCCCCTCCAGTTCCTCGGGATCAAGCAGCGGGCAGTCGCCGGGTACCAGGAGGACCCGCCGCGCACCTGACTCCATCGCCTGAGCGATCCCCAGCAGCGCCGCCGCGCTGTGTCCACGTTGCTGGTCGTCGAGAACCCCGGCGCCGTACCCGCCGGCGATCTGCTGCGCGTCGCTGTCGCCACTGACCACCAGCACACGATCGATCGACGCGGTGCGCCGTAGGGCGACAAGTACATCGGAGAACATCGCCTCCGCCAGCCCTCGGCGTGGGCCGGGGCTGAGCTCATGGGCTAGACGTTGCTTGGCCCCGCCGAAGCTTTTGACAGGAAGAATCGCGACGATGGTCATCTGCTCAGGGCGAGAGCGCGAGCGCGAACTCCAGCGTCCGCTGCGCCAGTTCCCGCCGTCGCTGTGCGGTGTCCATCAGCATCTCCGTCTGTAGGACCGGCAGACTTTCCGTTCGCTCGTCGGTCACCAATCCGCTCAGCAGTCCAGCGTACGAGGCGGCAATGCCGTCGCTGCCCAGCGGCTGGGCCGCCCACCGCATGAATGCGGCTGTGGGCCCTTTGATGACCTCCCCGTGAACCAACGGGCTGACCGCGATCACCGGCGCCCGCGCGTTTTCCAGCGCGCTCCTCATACCTTCGGCGGCCAGGATCGGACCGATCGAGACGACCGGGTTCGACGGACCGATAACGATCGCCTCGGCGTCGGCGATCGCGCGGAGTACCTCGGGCGTCGCCGGCGCGGCGCGGGCGCCGCGAAAATCCACGTCCTGAACCGGGCCTTGTCCTTTTCCGCGGATCATGAATTCCTGAAAGCCCCACCATTGATCCTGGGCCATGACCCGAGTTCGCAGGGGCCGGTCGGTAGCGGGCAGGATCTTGGCGCGGACGCCGAGCGCAGACACGATCGCGGCGTGCGCCGCGGTCAGCGTCGAGCCTGCGCGGAGCGCTCGCGCACGTTCAATCCCGATGGCCAGGTCACGATCGCCGAGGTTGAACCACACCTCCACGCCGAGCTCGCGCAGTCCGTCCATGACCGCGAACGTGTCCCCATCGAGACCCCAGCCGCGTGCGTCGATGCGGTCGGCGAGCCAGAACGTGACCAGGTCCGGGTCAGGGGAAACGTAGGCGCCGTAGATCTCGATGTCGTCGCCGGTGTTGGCGATCACGGTCAGCCGATCGGGACCGACCACATCGAGCATTCCCCGGGCCAGCTTGGCCCCGCCCGTCCCGCCCGCCAGTACGACCACGGGGCCGCTCAACCGAGGTCCAGACCGGTGATCCTGATTCCGGCGCGCGTCTTGTGCCGCACATTGACCGAGATGATGAGCGGGGTCAGCCCTTCGACGATCCTGGCCATCTCCAGCGGGCCACAGTCCACCGCGCGCAGCCCGGGAATCTTGTTGACCAGGTCCCCCACACGGGCCTTGTCCTCGCGCTTGTCCCCGCACAGGAGCACGTCCTCGTCGAGCTCGTGGTCAAGGTCGGCCAGCAATGCAGCGCTCACGGTGTGAAACCCGGAGACGACGCGTATCCCTTGAGGCACCATCTCCTGAGCCTGCTGCGCGGCTGAGCCTTGCCAGACCCCAAGCAACCGAGTGGCCTTGCCGCTCACCGCAGCAGCCAGGGGCACAGTCGCATCGACCACGAGCTGACCCTCCTGGAGCGCTTCCTTCAGGTTGGTCAGCGTCTCGGACTGGTTGCGAAACGGCACGCTGAGGACGACGATTTCGGCGTCCTTGACCGCGTCGGCGTTCTCGGCTCCGGAAAACGTCCCATCCGGTACCCGCTCGCTCGCGCGCTCGGCTGCCTCCGTCGCTCGGGCCGCGTCACGGGATCCGATGACGATCGGAACGCCCTCGCGGCCAAGGCGTAAGGCCAGACCGAAGCCGAGCGCGCCGGTGGCACCCACGATGCAGATGGGGCGAGTCACGGCGGTGGAGTGTATGGCCCGAGACGTCCAGTAGGCTGCCGCGACTATGGGCTCAGGGCTGGAGGCGGGACTGCAGTCGGCGAACGAGTTCGTCGTGGAGGGGAGACTGCTGACCGACGTCGGCGGGACGCTCTCCTCCACCGTGCTCTCGACTCCCGCGATGATCGGGATGATGGAACGAACCGCCGCGATGCTGGTCTTCCCGCTTCTAGACGACGGTCGCGCAACAGTCGGGTTCGAGGTTTGCATCAAGCACGTTGCCGCCGCCTCGGCGGGGACGCGCTGCACGGCGTATGCATATCTCGAGGAGGTCGTCGACGAGCGCAAGCTGCGCTTCGCCGTGAAGGTCGTCGCCGAGGATGGGCGGACGATTGGATTGGGAACCCACGAGCGACGGGTGATCGAGGTGGCCCGGGCGCACGCTGCAGGCGGCGCGTGAACTATAAGTAGGGCATGAGCAACGCCCCCGCCCGTGTGCGGATCCGTGAGGTCGGACCGCGCGACGGGTTCCAAAACGAGCCGGAGGTGATCCCGACCCGTGAGAAGGTCCGGCTGATTGAGTTGCTGGGCCGGAGCGGGTTGAGGAGGATGGAAGTGACGAGCTTCGTCCGGGCCGACGTCATCCCCCAGCTGGCCGACGCCGAAGAGGTGCTCGAGGCCGTGAGGCTCCCTGAGGAGGTCGCGGTCAGCGTCCTGATCCCGAACGAGCGCGGCCTTGAGCGAGCGCTTGAGTATCGCTCCCGCTTCCAGGAGGTCAACGGGTTCCTGTCGGCCTCCGAGACGCACAATCGAAAGAACGTTGGCCGCTCGATCGAGGAATCGCTGGCGGGCCTCACCCGGACCTTCGAGCGTGCACGAGCGGAGCGGCTGCGCTGCGAGGGGGTGATCTCAACCTCGTTCGGGTGCCCCTACGAAGGACACGTCCCGCCGGAGTGTGTGCTGTCGATCGCACGCCGGCTCGTCGAGGCGGGTGCCGAGGAGGTGGGATTCGGTGACACCACCGGCATGGCCAACCCGCTGCAGGTCCGCGCCTTCTTCGCCGCCGCGCGTGACACGCTCGGAGGCGACGTCGAACTCACCGCGCACTTCCACAACACCCGAGGTCAGGGGCTGGCCAACGTGCTGGCGGCCCTGGAGGCCGGGGTCGACAGCTTTGAGTCGAGCTTCGGTGAGCTCGGCGGCTGTCCCGTTCCAGCGGGCGCAACCGGGAACATCGCCACCGAGGACCTGGTCTCGATGCTCCACGAGATGGGTATCGAGACCGGCATCGAGCTCGACCGGCTGTTGGTGGCCGCACGCGCGGCGCAGGAGATGCTGGGGCGACCGCTGGGCAGTCACCTGCTCACCGCCGGGCCAGTGCAATGGTGATCGAGCGGCTGCGGCCGCACCCGCACCGCGGCGATGTGGTCGCGGCTGGTGTCGTGCCGCTGTCGCTGGCAGCGGTGGTGATCAACTTCCGCATGGTCCAGTGGCCACTCGGCGTCAGGTTCGCCATCGTTTCGCTCACCACCGCCGTGCTCCTGTCGATCGCCTGGCTGGCGCAGCGCGAGCACGAGAGCCCACGGGCCTACCACTCGGTGTTGCTGATCGCGGCTCTGCTCCCGCTGCTCCTCGTGCTGATCCTGCTGGCCGAGGTTCTCGGAGCCTCCCGGCCGCCGGGCACCGGCGGGGTGGGATGGACCTTCGCCGCCGAGGCCGCTGTAGCGGCGGCCGCGGCCCGTCGAGCGAACTCGGCGGCTTGTACCTTGATCGCGGCGATTTCCGCGGCCGTGGCGCTGGAAGCCCTGGTCAGCTGGATCTTCAACCCACGCGGTGAAGGCACGCTCCGGGCGATCCTCGTGGTCTTGGTCATCGCCTACGCGGCGGCGGCCACCGCGTTGCGCGAGCGCCGCCGTCGGCACTCGGTCGCCTTCGTCAACTCGGCCGGGGTTGCGACCCTCGTGATCGCTGGGTCGTTCCTGGTCTCAGGGTTGGGAGATGTGTCGGCGCATTCTCCACAGGTGTCGTTCGGCTGGAAGGCGTTCCTGCTCATGATCGGCTTTGGGCTGGTCGCCTTTGCGGCCATAGATCGAGAGCCCGGGCCCGGCTATCTCGGCGTCGCCGTGCTCGGCGCGTTCGCGGTCTTCGTCGGCGCGCCGGTGGTGAGTCGGGGCTCGCTGATCGGATGGCCGCTGTTCCTGCTGGTGATCGGCGCCATGGGGATCATCATCGGTCTGCGACCACGCACACCGCTGCCGCCATCTCCGGATGCGAACATCTCCGGGGCGGGACCGACCGTGCCGCTTCATCCCAACGAGCCACTGTGACCGACGTCGACCACACCGAAGCCTTTGAGGCAGCCGTCTCCCGGGCAATTGCCGGCGGGCCGGACCATCATCGCGAGCGGGCCACTGAACAGGGCAAGCTGCCCGTGCGTGAACGAGTCGGGCGGCTGATCGATCCAGACTCGTTCTCCGAGGACGGGTTGCTCGCGGGCTCCGAGCAGGACGGACTGGGCGCGGAAGGAGTCATCACCGGTCTCGGGTCCATCGCCGGCCGCGCTGTGGCGGTGATGGCGAACGATCCGACCGTCAAGGCCGGGTCGTGGGCACCGAAGACGGTCGAGAAGATCCTCCGCGTCCAGGAGCGAGCCCTGACGCTGCGCGTACCGATCGTCTATCTGGTCGATTCGGCTGGCGCCCGGATAAACCAGCAGGTGCAGATGTTCCCCGGTCGCCGCCACGCGGGCCGGATCTTCTTCAACCAGGTCCGGATGTCCGGCGTGGTGCCTCAAGTGTGCGTCCTGTTCGGTCCCAGCGCCGCGGGGGGCGCCTACATCCCCGCTTTCTGCGACGTCGTGATCATGCGCGACGGGAACGCGTCGATGTACCTCGGCTCGCCTCGGATGGCGGAGATGGTGATCGGCGAGAAAGTCTCACTGGAGGAGATGGGTGGGGCACGAATGCACACCTCCAAGAGCGGATGTGGGCACGCACTCGTGCGCAGCGACGAGGAGGGGATCGACTTCGCCAAGCGCTACCTGAGCTACTTTCCATCGCACTTCGAGCAGGATGCACCGCCGGGACTACCCGTCCCGCCGGCGAACGGTCGCTCTCTGCGGGAACTGATCCCACAGGACGAGAACAAGCCGTTCGACATGATGGAGCTGATCGAGCTGCTGGTCGACGAGGGCTCGCTGCTGGAGATCCATCAGCGCTGGGCGAAGGAGGTGATCGTCGCGTATGCCCGGCTGGAGGGACGGACGATCGGGATCGTGGCCAACCAGCCCAAGCACAAGGGCGGCGTGCTGTTCGTTGATTCGGCCGACAAGAGCGCGCGTTTCATCACGACCTGCAACGCGTTCAACATCCCGCTGCTGTTTCTGGCCGACGTGCCGGGGTTCATGATCGGCACACAGGTCGAGCGCGAGGGCATCATCCGGCACGGCGCCAAGATGATCAGCGCCGTCTCGGAGGCCACAGTGCCGAAGATCTCGGTGATCGTGCGCAAGGCATACGGCGCCGGGCTCTACGCGATGGCGGGGCCGGCCTTCGATCCCGACTGCTGTCTGGCTCTATCCAGTGCGTCGATCGCCGTGATGGGTCCGCAGGCGGCGGTCAACGCCGTGTACTACAACCAACTCCAGGCGGTCGACGATCCAGACGAGCGCGCGGCCCTGACCGAGAAACTGCGCCGGGACTACGCCGAAGACATCGATGTGCTGCACCTAGCCTCTGAGCTGATCGTCGATGCGGTGATCACGCCCGATGAACTCCGGGCCGAGCTGATCAAGCGGTTTGCCCTGACGGCCGGAAAGCAGCGCTCGTGGCCGGCCAAGCGCAATCCGATCACTCCCGTGTAGCCGCCGCGCGGCGCGCGATATAGCCGTCGACGGCGTCAACAAGGAGGAGGCCGAACTCGACCGTGCGCTCGATGCTCTCCTCATGCACGCGTGCGATCGTGTCACCAGACTCGTGTGAGTGAGCCACCAGACCGTGTTGATCGTGCGTGCCGATGGCCAGCGCGGGCAGCCGACCCGCGGCGGGCAGCGCGGGCGAGGCACTGCGGGAACGGGTGGGGCGGGCGCCCAGATGTGGAGCGTCGCCGGCCACGGCGGCGGCGAGGCGGCGAAGCGCGCCGAAGTAGCGGCGGGGGATGAGTTGCCCGTCGCTGATCCACCACCGTGGAGATCCGGCGGCGCACGGGGAGATGCCCAGGACCACCGCGGTCGCGGGTTGGAGCTCGCCTCGGCGGCTGCGCAGATAGCGCCGCAGCCCGATGGCGCCGCCATCGCCGGCGCCCTGCAGCACCAATTCGACGGCCGCGTGGCTCGGGGGTCCCGCGGCCAGGGCACGCACGATCGCCACCGCTGCGGCGACACCGCTGCCGTTGTCCCCCGCCGCCGGAGCGAACTCTGCCGTGGCCTGCTCCAGCAGCAGCGCCAGAGCAAGGACGAGGATGACGGTCGGGATCAGCTGCACCAGCCCGACGGCTGCGCCGCGGCTTCCATCCAGGCGACCGACCGCGGTGCCCTCCAGGCAGATCAAGGCGAGGGCCAGCCAGCCAAGCCACCCCGGGAGCCGACCGCCCGAGAGCTCCCGCAGTCGGGCGGCCGCGGCCCGGAACGGGCGGCGATAGACAAGGCCGGCTCGGCCCGCATCTAGGTTGGCCGTGATGATCAGCCGAACTGGGAGCTGCGCCTCAGCGCTCGAGGGCGGGAGGATCACGTTCTGACTCGCTCGTTCGGGCGTAAGGAGCCGCCCGAGCGAGGTGCCGAAGGTGGTGTCGGCCAGGACCGAGAGCAGCGCCACCAGGATCAGCGCTCCCCCCGCGCGCGGTGAGCCGACCGAGACCAGGCTGCCGACCAACCCGATCAGCGCGTGCCAGGCGTGGGCCAGCGCCCAGTTCGGACGGCACCAGAACGTCTCGACACGAGCCTGTCGGCCCCCCAGGGCGAGCTCCCGGGCCAGCCAGCCGGCCGCCCGGCGCTCGGAGTCCGTGCCGGCCCCGCGTCGCGCGAACGCGGTGAGTCCGGTCAGTGTCTCGGCTGCGGCCATGCCGCGAGCATGATCGCAAGGCGCTCGGTGGGGAGCACCCGGTACAAACCAGTCGATGACGACGTCCGGCCAACAGGAGCTGCTGGAGATCGCCGTGGAGGCGGCCACGGCGGCGGCCGCCGAGCTCCGCACGCGGTTCGGTGAGCGCGCGGCTGGCGTCCGCGCCAAGAGCACCCCGACCGATCTTGTCTCCGATGCGGATCTGGCGGCAGAGTCGGCGATCCGGGCGGTTATTGCCAGCCGCCGGCCCGATGATGCGATCATCGGCGAAGAGGGAGGGGAGACCGGCGAGGGCGAGCTGCGCTGGGTCGTCGATCCGCTCGACGGGACGGTCAACTTCCTGTTCGGGATCCCCCAATTCGCGGTCAGCGTGGCCTGTGAGGATGCCTCGGGGACGGTGGCCGGTGTGGTTCTCGACCCCAACCGGGGGGAGTGCTTCACGGCGACTGCTGAGGGACCGGCGCTGATGAACGGCCGCGCGATCGCCTCTTCGCAGCGAGCCGATCTAGCCACCGCGATGGTCGCCACCGGGTTCGGCTACGACGCGTCGGTGCGTGAGCGTCAAGCCGCGGTTGTGGCGCGGCTACTCCCGCGCGTGCGGGACATCCGCCGAGCCGGGGCAGCCGCGCTGGATCTGTGTTGGAGCGCGTGCGGGCGCTACGACGCCTACTACGAGCGCGGGCTCCACGACTGGGACCTGGCGGCCGGCGGCTTGATCGCGGGGCGGGCCGGCTTGGCCTCGCGCAAACTGCCCGAGACCGGCGTGGACCCCTGGGGAGTGGTGGTCGCTCCGGGCGGTCTGATCGACGAGCTGTACGCCCTGGTCGTCGATTCAGACCGGTAGCGCTCCCTGGCCGCCCGGATCACGCCTGCATCACACTCGGATCACGCCCGGCGGCTCCCGGCCACTCCCGCGACTGCTCACGAATCTCCGGCTCCGGACACTAGACTTGGGCCGCGCGCGGCGGTGGTGGAACGGTAGACACGATGGCCTCAAAAGCCATTGTCCTTCGGGACGTGTGGGTTCGAATCCCACTCGCCGCATCGTCTGCGAGCAAGGCTCGGGCCGGGAATGGCCTGGTAACTGCGACCTTCGGTAATTGCTGCGAGTCCGCGCTGGGACGCCCGTTTACCAATCGTCTACCGATCGTGGGGCCACGCGCCAGAAACTCGCGCTAACGCCCGGTCGGCTGCGACGATCTGGGGACATGGATGATCCGTATGACCTCGCCCGGGTCGACGACGGCGAGCTACTTGAGCGACTGCGGGACGTCGCCCGGTTCCAGGGCCAGCCGATCCGCTTCGGAGCCCGTTGGATCGATTACCTCGAAACGTTCACGCTCGATGAGCTGCTCGACCTCAAGCTCGCCGGTCGCGCGGCGCGAGCCGGCTGATCCGGTCATGCCACTCAAGCCGTGTTTGACCTGCGGCAAGCTCTCGCCCTGGTCGCGCTGTTCGCGTCACGGTGGCGCGTCACGGATCACTCCGGGCCGTGGCTCAGGCTGGCAGGCCAGCGCCTTCCGCCTGGCCTGCTGCCCGCGCCGGCAATCGGTGCGAGTTCGTCAATGATCTCGGCGTGCGCTGCACCAACACGAAGCAGCTTTAAGCACACCACATCATCGACTTGCGCGAAGGCGGCTCGAATGATCCAGTCACGAACGGCCGATGCCTCTGCTCCTTTCACCACGCGATGGCCGGTCGGGACGGGCGGTTCGGATAGGCTCGCGTGCTGTGAGACGCGTTGCCATCGCCATCGCTACGACGCTCATGCTCGGCATGGCACTCGGGACTGCCGTAACGGTTGGGTCCGAACGCGCATACATCACTAACGAGCGCGTCATCGACAACGGCGCGTTCCTCCGATGGGACTTCGCTGTCTGCACTCCGCGGAGTTCTCACCTGCAGTTCGAGATCGAGTGGACACAGAACCAGCGTCACCGGGTCGTAGACGGCTTCCGTTCCGCTGATCAACCGCGGGCGTGCGGGCGTTACACGCTCGGCCTTCGCAAGCGTCGATACTTCCTGTTGGGGAGCCGGGTCCGGTCGAGAATCAACATCTATCTCGGTGGTGCCGACGTCATTCATTCCCGCTGGTTGTTCGTCACGCCTCAGTAGCTCGCGGTCGCTTTTTTCGTTGGGTTCGACTGGTTATGCGCCCAGTGCCCCGCACAAAAATCGATCTCCAAGGTGTTCGGCGCGCGGGATTATCCTTTGGCTGATGGTCGATGAGACACGGCTGACTGAACTCTGGGGCTTCGCCCGCGAGACGTGGCCCTCGAAGCCGGAAACGTTGTGCTCGTGCCGGTCGCTGCGATTGGCCCCGGTCCCGAGCGCTGCTTGTTTTTGCCACCAGGAGTATCGACTGACCCCTGGTTCAACGCGGGGCCGGAAGCCGTTGCCGCGGAGCCCAGGAACAGAGGCGCGCTTTGTCCTGATCAATACTGGGATCCTGAGTGATGAGCCAGGGCTCCTGGGTCTGATGCGCCACTGTCTCGAGCTTGCGCGGGGGCATCATTCCGCGGAGAAGGTCAACCATTCTCGTTCGACTTCATCCCGCCAGGGTGTCGTTACGGCGGAGCGGTTGGGAGGTTCCGTCATGTACAACGCGATCCCAGTGGTCCGCAATGCCAATGCGACCGCGGCTGCGCTTTCACGAGCACCTTTGGCCCACAGGCCGGCCGGGGCGAAGATCGTGACTTCGGACCGCTCTTCCGATTGACACGCAATGTCGTTCCCCTCGAGGACTTACCGCGGCTGTCAGTCGTATTCGCCGCGCTCTGGGGTGACGAGGTCTATCGACAGTTAGACCACCTCGCAGAGGGGCCGCTCGGGGTGCTTCGCCAACCTCACCCTTCCGCTCCCGCTTGGTGGGAAAGGCTCCGTGGAGACGAGACATTTCAGGACTTGAGCGGAGCGGCCAAGGTCTTCAGCCGAACTCAGACGAGATCGCGGTCGCTCCTCAGCCCGGCAGACGCGTGGAGGCCGCTTGAGGGATTGGCAGACCGTGCCTGCCGATACGGTCTTGCCATCCTCTCGGACTAGGTCAAATCCACCCGAGTAGGTGGACGGGCGCGGGGACGGGGGTGCTTGCGCGCTCGACGGCCATGGCAAGGGCGATCACAGCATCAATTTGGGCGGATCGCTCGGATTGCTCGAGGCGCCAACCCGCGGCCGGTTGATTTGCGAGCGACGCTTACCCTTGGCTCGGTGTTGGACCTTGTGCAGCTCTGGCTCTCGGCGTATGCCCCGGTAGCGGCGGTGCTCGCTGTTGCGCTGTGCATTGGATATCCCGTGTCGCGGAGGATTGTGCGCGGTCCGGCGGGGCCGTTGGTCGCGCTATTCGTCGGTATAACGATCTTCAGCCTCGTCGTGTGCCTCCTGGCATGGTTTCGGATTTTTGATTGGGTAAGCGTCGCTTTGCTCGCGGCTGTTGCTCTCGGACTGAGTATTCGCTGTCTGGTGATCGATTTGTCCCGGCTGCAGGCGGATGGCGTCAGCGGCGAACCCGGGCGCAGCGTTCGTCGCCAGCATGAGTGTGCTGTGTCTCGTGTTGCTGGGGTTCTCCCTGCTGACCCTGTATCCGTCCACCACGGCCGACGTGAACGGATACCACCTGCCGCTCGCGCGCGATCTTGTTCAGCACCACGGCTTGGTTTATGACCCATTCGCCTGATAAGCTTCTTCCGCGGGCAAATCAATCGGTGTTCGGGCTGGTACGATGCTCCCATCCTATCCAGTGAGCGCTGCAGCACTTGAGTATTCGGTGCTCGCCTGTGTGGTGCTGACGGTGCCCCTGTGGTTCGTCGGCTCGGGGCGTCGCCCGGTCGCGGGGTTCATTGCGGCCCTAATGGTGCTGGCGAGTCCGGTGGTGATCTGGGCCGGGACGGCGGCTTTCGTTGATACTTGGGCTCTCGCGTTTGTTGCTGTTGGTTTGGTTGTCGGCCTGGACGCTGCGGAGGGGGGTGGTCGTGCGCTGCCGATGTTCGCGCTCTGTGGGGTCCTGCTCGGAGAAGCAGCTGCGACGAAGTACACCGGCGTGGTGTTCGGTGGCTGCGCGTTCGTCGGTGTGCTGTTGGCGGCGCGCAGTCCCAGGTTTCGGCCGGTCTGGTTGCTGGTCGCGCTCACCAGCTTCGCGGTGATTGCGGCGCCGTGGTATCTCTGGACAATTCACATCACAGGCGACCCGGTCTATCCATTCGCGACCGGGTTTTTCGGAAACCGCAGTGGGCTCTGGACGGCAGGAGAAATCGACTTGCAGAAGTTCGTCGCGCGCGCGGCTGGGTCCGGTGTGGGCGCGGTGGTGAGCCAGGACCTGAAGTTCTGGCGCGGAGGCCGATATTTGGCGGGGCTCGACGGCTCTCCTTTGAGTTGGCTGTTGGTCGCCGGGTTCCTGCCGCTGCTGTCGCCGTTGGCTTGGCGCGAGCGCACGTTCAGTGGGGTCGCCGCGGCAAGCGGGCTGTGCGTCGCCGTCTCGTTGTTCATTTCAGCTGATCCCAGATATCTCGTTCCGGCGCTGGGCGTGCTCGCGCTTACGCTGGGCTTGCAGCTGACTGGGCAATTCGGGGGATGACCCGATGGCCGACCAGCTCGCAGCCCGACTTCCAGTGCGATTATGTCCTCGCGGCGATCCGATCTTGTGGTCCTCGGCAAGCTCCGCCACTGCGGTTCGGTCAACGAACGGGCTTCCACCGACAACCCCGGCGGCGATCCGCCGCTTTATCGCCACCCGCGTTTCCTGCTACGGCGCGGTCACATTTCTCAACCGGATTGCTGGATCGAAGTACCGCGCGTGGAGCCCGGGCTGCCAGACCGCCCGCTATTACGCCAAAGGACTCTTGATCGGTGACGTGTTCTCCACCGGGAGCGCTAATCGCGTTTTTGATAGGGCCGGAATAGACGTCCCGAATGACGAGACATTATGGAACCGCCTCGCACCGCTCAAGGTGGAGTGGCTGATCGTGCCCCGCGCCAGCTCGCTAATCCTACTGTGCTCGAGCTCACTGGCTATTACGCGCGCGACCGGGTCGGCACGTCGGACGTCTTCAAGGTCAAGGCCAGCCGATGACCAAGCCGCGATGTCGGCCAGTCGCAACGTTTCGGTCGGGGCCCGCGCTGGTGGTTGCTCCGGTCGTGTCACTGGCCGTTTAGTGGTGGTCGACCCCCCCGGAGGGCTTGCGGGCGTGACGTCTTCGCTTCGGACTCTGGCCGCTGTGCTGATGCTCAGCGCCGGATAGCCGGCCCCGCTCGCTGCTGGCGTGTCGGCCGCAGGCCGTGGCGTTGTGAGTCGGCAGATCACCACGGTCTACGCGCCGGAAACCGCGTTTGCTGTCCACGCGCGATCCTGGCCGCGGCAACGGTGTACCGGCGCAGTACAGCTGCGGCGGTCCGGCCCGGGAACACTGCGGTCGGGAGTACTCCGGTCGCAAGTTGGTCCAATGACCGGCGTGTAAGGGTCCAGCGACCCGAGCCGTCCGCATTGATCATAGCGAGATCACAGAAGGCGTTCGCGCCGAAGGGCTCACCGCACCGGCTGAACACGATCCGCTTCCCATCGGCGAGAAGGTCGGCCGGAAGTCCTCGTAGCCGCGCTCGCGCGGGAGCTGAGTCGCGGCACTGCCGTCAGCGTTCATGACCCAGATCTGAAAGCGCCCGGATTGGTTTGACTCGTAGGCAATCTGCTTGCCATCCGCTGACCAGTCAGGCGACGCGGCCGCCCGGTCTGAGGCCACGTGCGTGAGCTGCGTCACCGGACCTCCGGACGTCGATCGTGTAGATCTGAGAATGCGCCGAAGCCCCCCCGCCCGGAACCCACGCGCCCCCGCCCGGGACCAGGTTTCCCTGCGCGAACGCGATCAGCCCGTCGCGCCCGGGGAACGTCGCCAGCGCCAGCGACGGCGCGAGCACGGCGAGCAGCGATGTGCACACCAGCCCGGCGAAACCGCCTCTTAGGTGCCACGCCCGGTGCCTAACCGCCGGCAGCATCGTCGGACCTGCAGTGCCGTCACCCCGATTCAATCCGGTCCGTACTCTGACGAAGTCTCGCACCGGGACGCGAGCGATGTCAACCAGCGCGCTCCGGGCTTACACCAGGCCGGCGCCGGATTACACCGGCTCCGCGCTTGCACCGGCCTACGGGCTTGGCGTCGGGGAACGTCAGGCGGCTGGAGCGGGCTCAGGCGAAGAGGGATTCGAGGGCTTGTGGCCGCGCTTGCGGGCCTCCTCCTCGGACACCTCGACCTCGACGTTCCAGCCCTGCGCGAAGCCCTGCATGGCGAAGAAGATCAACAGGACCTGGACCGGGGCGATCAACAGCGTCAGCAGCCCGAGCTCATCGGGGCCGAGGCCGCCGCCACCGAAGATCGTGTGGGCACCGGCGTAGCCGACATGATTACGGTCGAACCAGCTCGTTCCCGCCGCACCCGTGCCGGCGATCACCGCGAGGATCAGCAAGAGGATGGCCAGCGCCGCTGCGAGGGGCAGCAGACCCCGGTTCCAGCGCGCGATGTAGAAGGCCGCAATCAGGTAGACCAACGCCCAGCCGATGTTCACCGGCTTCAGCCCCTGCAGCTTGCTCCAGCCCGCCAGGGTCACGATCAGCATCAGCACAACCGAGACCAGCAGCAGCAAAATCACGATCGATTTCGTGGCCTTACTTCCGGCCTTGCCACGGTTCGGATAGATGACCGTGTAGCCGGGCCGCAGGTTCCTGACGGGAGGCACGTAGCGGACCATACAATCTGAACCGGCCGCGTGCAGCAGTTTCCTGGCGGGCGTGGCGGAATTGGTAGACGCGCCGGCTTTAGGTGCCGGTGGGCTTACGCTCGTGGGGGTTCGAGTCCCTCCGCCCGCATGCAGGGTCTAAAGCTAGGTCTTCGGTCCGATGAAGCTGTCCAGGATCGCAGCCGATTCTCGCTGTGCCACCGATACGTGGTACCGCGTCCAGGGGCGCCAGCTCACTCCGAGGCAGTCGCAGGCGTCGGTGAACAGTTTGCGAATGTCGTCCGATCGGTTGGAAAACTGATAGCGGGGATATTCGTAGACCTTCCCTTTTGCATGAACGCGATTGACCCCTCGCCAGCCATCGCTGTGGACGAGCCCGCGGAGGAACGCGCCGGCCTGCACCTTGACAAGCGACTGCTGCCAGGACGCGAGTTCAATCTTGCGGAGGTGCTTGACGCCCGACCCGTGCTGGGGGAAGTAGCACGGCCACTGCTTCCAGCCCGACGAGACCCGCACGCAGCGTTGGCCAGGGTGGTCCCGAGCCGCATGAGGGCGACGTCCGCAGACCGACTCAATTGCGTCACAACACTCACAACGATCCCTGGGTAGGCCTCGTCGAGTGAGATCCGCAGTACCCAGGACCGGCCTGACCGACCGATATACCCATCCCCCAGGTACAGGCCCAAGAGGTACGCGTACGCGTTCAATGGGAGCTGATCGAACTCGTGGGCGAGCTCGCCGCACGCTTGACAGCACCGCGCGCCGCTCAGGACTCTCGCGGCCTGCCGGGACGGTCCACGCCTTCGCCACACCCTGATCGTGTTCACAGGCACGCCTGTGTGCTGGCTGATCTCACGATCCGTCTGGCCAGCGGCCCTGAGAGCCAAAACCCTTCGGAAGTCCTCGTGAGAACGAGCTGGAGGCATGAACACGAACATACGTTCGGGCTCGGACGGAATACACCGAAACTGACGCGTGAAGCAGGGGAGACAGGACTTGAACCTGCAACCCCCGGTTTTGGAGACCGGTGCTCTGCCAGTTGAGCTACTCCCCTTCAGGCCCGCTGGAGTCTAGAGGTACGCGGGACGCTCCGACGGCTCAGCCCATACGATCCAGCAATGAAATCCCACACCGTCTACCGCACGTTTCAGACCGAGCAGCGGCGCGAGTTCGTCCGCATCACCGAGGACGTCGCCGAAGCGGTCCGGGAGGCCGGCATTAGTGAGGGGATGGTGCTGGTCAGCGCGATGCATATCACCGCCGGCGTGTGGGTCAACGACGACGAGCCGGGTATCCAGGCCGACGCGCTCGAGTGGCTTGACAAGCTGGCGCCGCCGAGCTGGAGCGAGCCGGAGAACGAGGTGGCGAGGGAGCTCCTGCCCAATCCGGGCGACTACCGCCACCATCGTGGCGGCGAGGACAACGGCGACGCGCACCTGAAGAACCTGCTGGTACACCACCAGGTGATCGTCCCGGTCACCGAGGGACAACTTGATCTGGGTCCCTGGCAGCAGATCTTCTACTGCGAATTCGACGGCGGGCGGCGCAAGCGGCTGGTCATCAAGGTGCTCGGGGAGTAGCCGTGGACGCCTCACGGGTGTTCGCCGACGGCGCGCTCGAGGGAACTGTGGCGCTGGTGACCGGCGGGGGCACCAACCTGGGCAAGGCAGCCGCCACCGAGCTCGCGGCCTGCGGAGCCGAGGTCGTGATCGCCGGCCGACGCGAGGATGTGCTGGCGGAGACCTCGGAGCAGATCGGCCATCGTTGCTCTTGGTCGGCCGGGGACATCCGCCAGCGAGAGCAGGCGGACCAGATCGTCCGGACCGCGCTGGAGCGTCACGGGCGGCTGGACTTTTTGCTCAACAACGCCGGCGGTCAGTATTTCGTGCCCGCCGAGGGGATCACCACCAAGGGGTGGCGTGCGGTCCAGCGGCTGAATGTCGGTGGCACGCTCAACATGTGCGAGGCCGCGTACGAGCTGGCAATGCGCTCCGCGGCCCACGGGACGATCGTCAACGTCACCGTCTCACCGCACCATGGGATGCCGGCCATGGCCCACACCGGAGCGGCGCGCGCCGAGGTTGAGGCGCTGACCCGGGAGCTCGCTGAACGCTGGAGCGCCGAGAACATCTCCGTTACCGCGGTGGCGATCGGGCGCTTCGCTACCGAGTCGTTGCGCAAGTATCCGGCGGAGCTGTGGCGGCGCGCCGCCGAGACCGTGCCCCTCCAGCGCCTCGGCGAGGTTGAGGAGTACGGCTGGCTGGTCGCCCTGCTGGCGTCGGAGGTCGGTCCGGCGTTCTCGGGCTCAGTGGTGACGATCGACGGGGCCCTGGATAACTGGACGGGACCATGGCCGCCTGCCGATCTGACCCGGGAGGGCGAGGTTCCCACCGAGGAACGTCGCACACACCCGACGTCGGGTTAGTCCGCGTCCGCAGCCCGTCCGCGGATCGCTCCCCCAGGTACCATCCCGCGTGTCCCGCGGGCGAAGTGTTGTGGTTGCACAGAAGCCTTCCAAGCTTCTAGGGCGGGTTCGATTCCCGTCGCCCGCTCCTACTGACCGCTCGCTGCGAGCACGAGGGGCAGCCACAGGCCCACCTCGTGCTCGAGGGTGCCGAGATCGCTCCTCAGGCTGTGATTTCCGTTGACCGTGACGACGGCCCGTCCCGGTGCCTGTGGCGGCACGCCGAAAGGGTCGCCCGCTCCTTGCACGATCAGCATCGGCACCGGCACGGCCTCGAGTTCGTCCAACCGGCTCGGACTGGCGCCGGACGAGCCGCGGCGGCTCGGGGGCTGCAAAGGGAACGCTAGGCACAGCACGCCGCGGGCCGCGACGGTTACGGCGGTCCGGCAGGCGACCCGCGCGCCCGATGAGCGTCCGCCTACGATCAGCGGAAGGCGCTTCAACTCGTGCTCGTGCAGCCGCTGGATCACCGCGATCCACGCCACGTCCAGCTGACGCGCGGGCGCGGGCGAGCGCCGGCCGGCGACGCGATAGGGCTGCTCGACCAAAGCCACCGCCAGCCCAGCGGCGACCGCAGCCCGCTTGGCCGCCACCAGGTCCGGAGCGTTGACACCACCACCGGCGCCGTGCCCGAGGACGAGCGCTCCACGAGCTCCCGGTGTCGTCTCGACGTGTGCGCGCGCGAGCCCGTGCGGCGTCTCGTACTCAACCGTCGCCATGCCCTACGCGCTCCGGCTATGAGCGGGCACGCGAGGCGCTCTTCAACCACTCCGCCTTATGCGCGCGCTTGGCGGCCTGATAGTCCGCTAGGGCCTGGGGCGAGTCGACATCCCCGAGCGTCGGATGCGAGGGCACAAGTGCCTGCGCGGTCGCGACGCCGAAACGCTTGGCCAGTACCGAGCCGAGTGATTTCACTTTCATCTCGCCGTAGCCCGGCAGGGACTCGAGGTTGCGCCGAAGAGACTCCGCGTCTGGTGCGTCCCGCCACACCCTCTCAGCCTGGCCCTCGTAGCGATCGCGGATATGGACGGCGAGGTCGTGGACGCGCTTGGCCATCGCACCGGGGAAGCGGTGGATGGCCGGACGTTCCCGGAACACCGGCTCGAGGTCGGCCGTCGCGACAGCATCGGCATCCAGCGAGCCGATTCGCTCACGCAGCACCAGCGGGCCGGCGAACGCCTTCTGCACAGTCACCTGCTGGTCGAGCGCGAACCCGATCAGCAACGCCATCGGATCCTGCGCGATCAGCTGGTTCGCTTCGTCGGACTCGGTGAAGTACAGGCGCTCGGGCACAGCCGACCGTATGGTGCCATGCCGGTCCAGCCCAGCGAGCTCAGGCGAGCTGAGGCGCTGCCGGTGAGGGATCCGCGTTGCGCCGGGCCAACTCTTCACGCACCAGCGGAGCAACGCTGGTGCCGAACAGCTCGATCGACCGCATCACGTCACGATGCGCCACCGCCCCGACGCTCATCTGCCCGACGTAGCGTTGGTGAGCAAACAGCTCCTGCTCGAAGAGGATCTTCTCGGCCACCTGCTCTGGCGAGCCCGCGGCGAGCGCACCGCGCGGCGAGCGTAGTGCGTCGTACTCCGGGCGACCCGAGGGCGGCCATCCGCGCTCGCGCCCGATGCGATTCATCATCGCCAGATAGGGCGCGGCAAAGGCGGCATCAGCCTGCTCGGACGTCTCGCCGACGAAGGCGTGCGTGTTGATCGCGACCTTCAGCTGGGACTGGTCGTGCCCGGCGGCGGCGCCGGCCCTCCGGTAGAGGTCGACGAGGGGCACGAACCGCTCCGGCTGCCCGCCGATTATCGCCACGGTCAGCGGGAGCCCAAGTGTTCCCGCTCGGACCACCGACTCTGGGGTGCCACCAACGGCAACCCAGACCGGCAGGGGGTCCTGAAGCGGCCGTGGCCAGATTCCGGCCTCAGCCAGCGGCGGCCGAAGCCGTCCCGTCCAGGTCACGGAAGCGGACTTGCGAAGTTCGAGTAGCAGCTCCAGCTTCTCGGCATACAGCTTGTCGTAGTCGTCGAGGTCGTAGCCGAAGAGCGGAAAAGACTCGATGAACGAGCCGCGCCCGGCCATGATCTCCGCGCGTCCGCCTGAGAGCAGATCGAGTTCGGCGAATTGCTGGAACACTCGCACCGGATCGTCTGAGCTGAGCACGGTTACCGCGCTAGAGAGCCGGATCCGCTCGGTCTTCATCGCGAGCGCGGCCAGTACGACCGCGGGGGCGGAAACGAGAAAGTCCGGTCGGTGGTGCTCGCCGACGGCGAAAACGTCGAGTCCGAGCTGGTCGGCCAGAACGGCTTCCTCGATCAGGTCTCGCATCCGTTGCTCAGGCGAGATGCCCGAGCTCAGATCGGCAAACGTGGCCAGCCCAAGTTCCATGGTCATGAGGATAGCATGATGGTTGCCTACACAACTATCCCAAAGGCGGCGCATAAATGTGGAACCGGTCCGGCCGAAGAACCGCCTGCATAGACCCGTGCGTGCGGTTTGGCACATGCGTCGGGGGGTAGCACGCAGCTACCAATCGAACGGGGGCAAGGAGAGAGGTCAAATGCTTGTAACCCTCATCGTAATCCTGCTCGTACTTGCGGTTGTCGGTGGAGTTGCCGTACACCCGCTGTTGTTCCTGCTGGCGCTGCTCGCCGTGCTCATGTTCTTTGGCGGCCGCGGCCGCTCAGTCGCCTAGCGCAGACACAGCTATGGCATTTGCACTGAGACAGCCGGGCAGCCGGAGAGCTCGGGCCGCGGCCGCGGATGATGCGGCCGCTGTCGAGCAGCGGCCCCGGCGGCCTGGCCGCAACGCGGCCTGGCCGCAGCCGAGTGGCGGCAGCGCGCGGCGCCTGGGCGGTCGGGTCGCTGATGATGGCGATTGCCCGCCTCGTGCGTCTGATCGCCGGCATCATCGTGTTGCTGATCGTCGCGGCGATCGTGCTCCGTGTGCTCGACGCCAACGCGTCAAACACGATCGTGCGGGATATCCATGACGCCGCCAGATGGCTGGTCGGACCGTTCGACAACCTGTTCTCGATCAGCAAGCCGAAGTTGGCCCTGGCCGTCAACTGGGGTATCGCCGCGCTGGTGTACCTGTTTGTCGGCGGCCTGATCGCGCGCTTGATCGCCCGCGCAGCGCCGAGCGGGGTATCGCCGGCCGAGCCGGTCGTCTGAAGTCCCCGCGGAGTCGTCGACGCAAGCAGAGGCGTCGACGACATCCGCGGTAGCAGCTGTCTGCTGAACGCTCGGCTTGACTTATTCCCGAAACGGAGGAGAGTGGATGGACGCTATTGGAGTGCCCGCGGCCAGAACGGCTGCAGGCGCGACTGGAAAGGGGGCTCCATCTTCCCGTCATCCCCCGGTGCACCAGGGGCCGGCCAGCTTCTCCCATGATCTCCTGGGACGTACGTGCCCTGGACATGGCACCGTGTGCTCCGAAAGTGCTTTCTTCGAGCCCGGCGGCGCGAGTCGTCGCGCTGCAGATGGCCAGCGGCCAGAGCTTGCAGGACCACGAGGTACACGAGCATGCCTGGCTTCTGGTCGTCACGGGCGAGATCGCGGTCAAGAGCCCCGGAGCTGCGACGGCCGAGGGTGGTCCCGGAGCGCTGTTCGAATTCGCGCCCCAGGAACGTCGTGAAATCTTTGCCGCTTGCGACGCTCGCCTGCTGCTCTTCCTCGCGCCATGGCCCGGTGACGGCCATCCCGGCGCGCTGACCGACGCCCAGCGCAATCACGCCCGCGCCCGTGCAGCGGCGCACGAACGCGAGCGCTCGGCGCACAAAGTGGACGCGTCACGTCCACGGACGTGAGCAACGCCGTGATAAAACAAGACCGACGCCTGGAGAGCTCTGTTTGACCCTCACCGCTGCGCCGTGGCGGCTAGGCGACGCGAGCCAGCGCGCCGGCGGGCTGTGCGGCGACGGTCGACGTCGAGGTCACGTGCGTCACCGGGACTCCAAGAGCTCGCACCTTGCTGGGCAGGTCGAGTCGCATCCATCGGGACACGCGCCACGGCAGCGTCGACAGAATGATTTCGTCGAAGCCGCGCAGATTGAGGGCATCCTCGATCGCGGACAGCGGGTTGGCGTCTCCGACGTGTCCGGTGACCGTCGGCCCAGCGACTGAGCGGAGCGTGGCCAGCGCGAGTTCCAGGCGCTGCGCCGCCGCCTCGCGGCCGGCGACTTCGGGGTCGACCAGGCGGTGAAGCCCGGTGGGGGTCGCCGGAACCAGGAGATGAAAGACCACGATGCCTTGTCGCGCTCGTGAGCGCACGGCTTCGATCAGGGGCGCATCGGTTGCCGTCCGGTTTGCCACCAGCAGGACGTGGGAGAGGATTCCGATCCTTGTATCGATTGCCACAAGCACCATGTTCCCGGTTGGCGCAGTGTTGTTCCATCGGGATTTCCCGCGGACCGATAGGGACTTCCTATGAGTCCACGAGGGATGTCTGGCTAGGCGCCCGCGGGGGACCGAACGCGGGGGTCCTCCGCACGGGCGGCCCCGTTTTTGTGCCCCGGTTGTGATCCATCGTCGGGTCCGTCCTTGGCTCTGCCCTCGGCGCCTGCGGCGTCGCTCCGGGCACCGATCCCGCCGAGCGCGACAGCCGCCTTGGCGGTGATCAGGTGATACAGGATCAGCAGTTGCACGAGGGCCAGAGATTCGGAGCGGAACAGTTCGGTGCCGATCGTGAACTCGCCCAGCCGCGTCGCGCGCAGGTGGGTCGCGAATTCCATCCGCGCCCAGATCGCCTCCTCGACTGCGGCCGCGTGATCCGGGTCCATCCGGCCGGGAATCTGCAGAATCCGCGAGGTGTCGTCCTCGACCAACGTCAGTCCGTCGGGGCTGCCGTTGACAAACGGAGTGAGGTCAGGATGATGCAGGCCGTCGAGCAGAGTCAGCTCTGCGTCGAGATGCATCTGATCCTGCTCGCTCGTGCCGTCAGGCAACATGAACGACACAACGAGGTCGGCGAAGCGGCGTTGCGGGCGGATGAAGGCTTCGGAGTCGGGTTCGCGCCGGTCCAGCTCGGCCAGCACCTCGTCGGTGGTATAGCCGCGCCGTGAGCAGTCACGCCGCACCTTCCACCGGCGCCGTAGCTCCTCAGGGGGGTTGAGGAATACCCGGACGTCATAGACATCGCGCATCTCCTGCAGGTGGTAGCCGAGCAGGCCTTCGATCAGCGTGAAGCGCTCCGGCATTACATAGACCGGCGGTCCGAAGGTGCCGTCGTTGTGACGATAGACCGGCTTGAGAATCGCCTCGCCGTCACGCAGGTGAACCAGGTGCTGAGACATGATGTCGAGGTGGTTGCACTCGGGATCCAGAGGCGTGATCCCGCGTTCGGCCCGCTGCCTGCGGTCATAGCGGTGATAGTCATCCGTGCAGATGTGGGCCACGTGCTCTTCGCCCAGGACTCGGACCAGCCCGCGGGTGATCGTGGTCTTGCCCGCAGCGGAGTCGCCGACGACACCGAGAATGATGGGACGGGAATTCACGGCTGCTGCTCACTGAAGACCGAGCTGTGAAGGATGTCCTCGGCCTCGATGGTGGCCAGATCGTGGCGTGTCAGTTTGCGGCTAGCGGCGACCAGCCGGGTGGCCTGCCGCATGCGGGCGCGCTCGATTGCGTTGCGCATGCTACGTCCGGCGGCGAACCGGGGTTGATTCATTCGGCGCTCGATGTACTCGCGTAGTGCCACGGTCGCGGCGGGGCTGAGCGCGTAACCCTGGCGCGCCACCATCAGCTGTCCAATGGCAAGGAGCTCGTCCACGCTGTAGTCGGGAAACCGGATGTGATGCGCCACCCGGGATCCCATCCCGGGGTTGGCCCGGAAGAAGTCCTCCATCCGATCTTCGTAGCCGGCCATCACGACGACCAGGTTCTGACGCTCGGACTCCATCACCGACAGCAACACCTCGATCGTTTCCTGGCCGTAATCGCGCTCGTTTTCCTGCCGGTGCAGGTAGTACGCCTCGTCGATGAACAGGACACCGCCCAGCGCGCGCTTGATCACATCCTTGGTCTTCGGCGCCGTGTGCCCGACGTACTGGCCGACGAGGTCATCGCGCGTGACCGACACCATGTGTCCTTTCTCGATGTACCCGAGCCGGTGAAGGATGGCGGCCATCCGGAAGGCCACCGTCGTCTTGCCCGTGCCCGGTTTGCCGGTGAAACTCATGTGCAGCGTCGGGGGGGTTGATCCCAATTCCATCTGGTCTCGTAGTCGGTCGATCACCAGCAGCGCGGCGATTTCACGGATCCGTGTCTTCACGGGCGCCATCGCGACCAGATCGTGGTCGAGTTCCTCCAGCACTTCGTGAATGCGAGTGTCCTGGACGACGGACCGCACATCGGCCTCACCGTCGGCAACCGCGGCCGAGAAATCGACGTCGCCGAGCGCCGATCCTGATCTGGCTCCGCTGGGGGGGCGAACCACCTGGCCCGCGAACTCATCCGCGAAGGACGGCGAGCCGCGGTCGTTCGGATGCACTCCCCGTGCACGGCCCGGTGCGTGGGGATCCAGGGGACGACCCGTGGTGTCCAGGCCCCGGGGGCTCATCACGACTCTCCGAGCCCGTCGTCGGTGGAGATCGGGATCCCGTTCGGTGAGGGGGACTGGTCGGCGCTCAGCTGTGAGTCCCGTCCCGGTGTCGCGTTCTGCACGGCCGCCGGGTCGCGAGTGCTGGATAGGTTGCCGCGGTTGCCGTAGCGGCGACCGACCGGCTGCCGGGTCGCGTAGGAGCTGATCGTGTAGCGGATCTGCCGGTCGGACTTCTCCTGGCGCTCGATCCGGAAACCGGGCTCCTGCGCGGGGCGGTTGACGATGAAACTGAGCCTCGACGATTGCCGTCCCAGAGAGTTGTCGTAGCAGACCAGCTTCACGTAGTGGTTGGGGTAGGCCTCGCGGCAGGCCTGCACATCGCGCATGGCGACGTCGGCCTCGTCGGGGGTGAGGTCGAACTCGGGCTGGTTCCACATGTCCCAGTAGTTGTTCCGCGGATGTGGGTCATCGGTGTACTCGACCATGATCGCCCAGCCGTGCTCCAACCCGTAGCGGATCTGAGCCTCGATCTCTGCGTCGGTCAAATCCTCCAGGAACGAGAAAGTCCCCTGTGTGATTCTCATGGCTATGCCTTCCGGGCCGGTCTAGCGGATTGCCGTAGCGGTGGCCACGGTGTCGGGTGTGTCGGTCGACTCGAAGTCGAAGGTGATGTCCTTCCAGACCTCGAGCGCCGCGTCCAGCTCCGGACAACCCCGGGCGGCATCCCGCAGGATGTCGGGCCCTTCGGAGTAATAGTCCTTGCCTTCGTTGCGAGCCTTGATCATCGCCTCGACAGCGACTCGGTTGGCCGTCGCCCCGGCGGCGATCCCCATGGGGTGGCCGATCGTGCCGCCACCAAACTGAAGCACGACATCCTCGCCCAGGTAGTGCAGCAGTTGATGCATTTGACCGGCGTGGATCCCGCCCTGAGGCCACCGGCATCACCGGCGCCAGCGAGGCCCAGTCCTGATCGAAGTAGATACCCCGCTGTGGGTTGACGTGATTGAACCGCTGGCGACAAACGTCGTAGTAGCCGCGGATCATGTCCGGGTCACCCTCCAGCTTGCCCACGACGGTGCCGGCGTGGATGTGATCGACACCGATCATCCGGCACCATTTCGCGATGACGCGAAAACTGACCCCGTGGGTCTTCTGCCGCGTGTAGGTGCCGTGGCCGGCGCGATGCAGGTGCAGGAGCATGCCGTTGCGCCGGGCCCATTTGGACATCGACTGCATCGCCGTGTAGCCGACGGTGAGATCCATCATGATGATCACGCTGCCGATCTCCCTGGCAAACTCGGCGCGCTCGTACATGTCCTCCATATCGGCGGCGGTCACGTTCATGTAATGACCCTTGATCTCGCCGGTGGCGGCTGAGGCGCGGTTGACGGCTTCAATCGCGTGGAGGTAACGATCACGCCAGCGCATGAACGGCTGCGAGTTGATGTTCTCGTCGTCCTTGGTGAAGTCAAGACCGCCGCGGAGGGCTTCGTAGACCACCCGTCCGTAGTTCTTGGCCGATAGCCCCAATTTGGGCTTGGTCGTTGCTCCGAGCAGCGGGCGGCCGAACTTGTCCAGGTACTCGCGCTCCATGACGATTCCGTGCGGAGGGCCCTGGAAGGTCTTCATGTATTGCGTCGGGATCCGCATGTCCTCGAGCCGCAATGCTTTGAGCGCCTTGAAGCCGAAGACATTGCCGATGATCGACGAGGTTAGGTTGGCCACCGAACCTTCTTCGAAAAGATCGATGTCATAGGCGATGCGGGCGATGTACTGGCCCTCGACGCCGGGTACCGGATCCAGCTGGTAGGCCTTGGCCTGGTAATGCTCATGGGGCGTCAGGCGATCTGTCCAGACCACGGTCCAGGTCGCGGTGGATGACTCGCCGGCCACCGCGGCTGCGGCCTCGATCGCATCCACGCCGGGCTGAGGCGTGATCCGAAACGCGCACAAGATGTCGGTGTCCTTCGGCACGTAGTCCGCGTCCCAATAGCCCATCTCCGCGTACGGAGTCACGCCCGCGGCCCACCGATCGCGCTTGTGGCTGGTGTGGGGATCGTCCGTAAGCGTCATGTCAAGCGAGCCTTTCGTTGGATCATCTGTGCACCATAGGTGCGATTTGACATAACCGTCAAGTAATAAAACTGCGCTAACACATAAGGTGAAACCTTATCTCGCACCGCACAGCAACTCTTAGTCCAAGCTCTATGCGTCCTAGCGATCTTTTGCTGGCTGCTCGAGCGATGCATGGCTAGCGTCGAATGGCATGGAGTTCATCCGCGCGTCGAGCGCCACGTGATCGACGTCGCGCTGACCCGAGCCCAGATCCGCCGCTGCGACGTGGCCGTGGTGATCGACGTGTTGCGGGCCACCTCTGTGGCCATCCAAGCATTGGCCGCCGGCTACGAGCGGGTGCTCTGCGCCGAGAGCGTGGAGCACGCCGAGAGACTGCGTGGCCCCGGCCGCGTTCTTGCGGGAGAGCGGCACTGTGTCAAGCCGAACGGATTCGATCAGGGAAACTCCCCGCGTGACGTGCTGGCTGTACGCGGCGAGGAGTTGGTGCTCGCGACGACCAACGGCGCCCCGGCGATAGTGGCGGCCACCCGCCTGGCCCCACAGGTTCTGCTCGCAAGTCTGCTCAATCTCTCGGCGGTCCTCCGGTTGTTGGCTGGCCACGATCTCGTGGCCTGCCGCCTGCAGCTCATCTGCGCCGGCACGGACGGCGCGGTGGCCCTCGAGGACACGTACCTGGCCGGGCGAATATGTGCCGCCCTCGCCGGACCGAGAACCGACGCTGCACGGGTGGCGGAGGCCGTCGCGCGCGGCTTTTCCTCTCCGTTGCAAGCGCTGGCGCAGAGCGACGACGCCTGCGTGCTCAAGGCATCCGGAATGAAGGCGGACATCACCTTCTGCGCGAGGGAGTCCGTGCTCCAGCTCGTCCCGAGGGTGATCTCCGCCGACACCGCGGTCGCGGTGGTGGGCGCCTTCGCGGCATCGGCACCCGCGGCTCCCGCGGTTGAGCTGTCGGCTAGCGTCGAGGTCTGATGCCACGCCCGATCCTTCTCGGCATCGTCGGAGATTCCGCCGCCGGAAAGACCACGCTGACCCGCGGGCTGGTGAGGATCCTGGGGGAGGCCCAGGTGACACACATCTCGGCGGATCACTACCACCGCTACGACCGCCAGCAGCGGGCCGAGCGCGGACTCACGCCGCTGCACCCCGAGGGCAACTATCTCGACGTGCTGGCCCAGCACCTCGAGCACCTGCGCGCTGGGAACGCGATCATCA
This sequence comes from uncultured Solirubrobacterales bacterium, assembly GCA_963757165.1. Lineage (GTDB taxonomy): Bacteria > Actinomycetota > Thermoleophilia > Solirubrobacterales > Solirubrobacteraceae > Palsa-465. The sequence continues at coordinate 19,232 of CAVWQO010000005.1, read as the reverse complement.
AGCCGGTTTACAGCCACATCGAGGGAACGTTTGCGGCGGCCGAGTACGTCCAGCCGGCGCAGTTCATCATCGTCGAGGGGCTGCTCGGATTTCACACTCGCGCGATGCGCGACGTCTACGACGTGCGCCTATATCTCGATCCGCCCGAGGACCTCCGGCGCAAGTGGAAGGTCCAGCGCGACTGCTCGCGCCGCGGCTATACCACCGATCAGGTCCTGCAGGAGCTTGACCACCGGGAAGCCGACGCGGAGGCCTTTATCCGCCCGCAGCGGCGCCACGCCGATCTCGTGATCTCATTTATGCCCGGTGATCGCGGGGATCAGGAGCACCTCGATGCCAAGGTCGAGATGCGCCCGGGGCTGATTCATCCGGATCTGTCCTCGCTCGTGCAACCTGGGACGGATGGGATCACTCTGCACGAGCGCGGCGCTGAGACCTCACTGTGGATTCCCGGAACGATCGACGCCACTCTCGGCGCGACGATCCAGGAGACCGTCTGGGATCGGATGCACTTCGCCAGCCATCTGCGCACTGAGCGTCTGGGAGAGTTCACCGTGGGCACCGAACTGCACCGATCCGAATCGCTGGCACTGACCCAGCTACTCGTCCTGTATCAGCTGGTCACGGCGCGCGCGGCGGTGGCAGTCGGAGCCAACGGAGTACGTACCGACGCCGAGCCAGCCACGGTCGCGGCGGTTGCAGACGCATAGAGTGCTCGCTCAGCCCAGCGGCGATCTTCGATGGGTTTTCCGGCGGCGGTGCAGCTACTCATGACCTATGCCAGGTCATGCGCGAGCCCGGACGATGGAGGCAGCTCAGGCGATTCTCGACCGGGGCGACGGGTGCGTGTTCGAGGTTTGCGTCGATGTGCCCAGCCAGGTCTGGGAGTCCCGGCTACTGATCCTCAGCCGCTCCGCTGAGGAGGTTGCCACGGCGGTCGACGAACAGATCACGCTCGTGCCTGACTATGACGCGCGCCTGACCGGATGTGACCGGGGCACTTTGGCGCGGTCAGCCCGAGGCGACGCGCACCTCGTCTACCTAACAGGCCTGCCCGGGCTCGCCGAGCCGGCGCCACGACCCGCCGCAAAACCCGATAGGAGGCTGCCGATGCTGGTGCGAAATGGAATGAACCCGATCGTTGTCACCGCAGGACCCGACCACACCCTGCGTGAAGCAGCACGGCGCATGACTGCTCATGGCGTCGGCGCCGCCGTGGTGATCGACGACGCGCTCGGCGGCCCCTGCATCATCACCGAGCGCGACATCCTCCATTCCAACGGGGTGGGGCAGGATGTCGACACCGAGAGGGTACGCGCCCACCTGACCTCGGAGGTGGTCTACGCCGCGTCGGACTGGTCGCTGGAGCAGGCCGCGACGGCGATGGTCCGGGGAGGCTTCCGCCACATCATCGTGCTCAGCGGATCAGAGGTGGCGGGCATCCTCTCGATGCGGGACATCGTGCGCTGCTGGACGGGTGAGGGAGCAGCCTGCGATGTACCGGTGGCAGCGTCTGGTGGAATGCTTTGAGGCCAAGACCTGAGCGACACCCTCGCGCTACGCGCTACGCGCGGCGCGCGCCGTCACCTTGGGTTCGACTCGACGCCAGGTTGACCAGCTGCGAAGGTCGGACCGATAGGCAACTGCGCACGCCGCGCGTGTCGCCGACAATGCGTCGTGGCTAGCCGAGGATCGAGCTTCTGAGCCTCTCCTCGGTCAGTGCGTCTCTGATGGCCTGCGTGACGTTGAGTGCGGCAAAGTGCCCGTCGAATCCGTCGGGATGAAGCTGGCGCTCGAGTGCGAGCGCGCCCCCGATAAGCGCGACGCGCGCTGCGTCATGCAATGCCACGGCGCTGAGGAGCATCAGTGGGGCGCGGGTCATGGGTTGGGTCGAAGGTCGGAGGTGACTCGGATTGGCAACCGCAGAACGTGTCGGCCGAGTCACCAGGTTCCCCACAGGCAACTCGGCCAACGCACAAAACGTGTGTTCGCTCAAATCGACTGATCCCGGTAGCCGCATTAGTGACTGGGCCGGGAACTCGACGAGTGTGCATGCCGCGTCTGGCGACCGATGCCGACCCCGGCCGCGCGGCTCGACTCACTGGACTCGACCAAGCTATAACGAGCTGCGGCCTACGTCGCCAACTGATCCTCGCCACCCGTTGGCAGCGCGCTTGCCATCTTCCGCATTAGCCGCGAGCATTGCGAGCGGGATGCCAGCACCGCCGATGGCCGCCGACGTCGAGCGATCAACACAATGACCTTGCTGCTGGGTGCACGGGAAGCTCTGGGGGCACGGCGTAGCGCGATCTCTGCATCACGCGCAGGCGCCATCGCGTACTGGCAGCGCAAACGACTTGGCGCGCGCATCAGGTGACGGAAGCCAGCCTGTTGAGCGCCGCGCGCGCGGGTGATCAAGCGGCCTTCGGTGAGCTGACTGAGATCTACCGGCGGCAGCTACACGCCCCATTGCTACCGGATGCTCGCCTCGGTCCGAGACGCTGAGGACGCGGTCCAGGAGACGCTGCTGCGCGCGTGGCGCAATCTCGGCGGGTTCGAGGGCCGCAGCACACTACGGTCTTGGCTCTACAGGATCGCCACCAACGTCTGCCTGCGGGTGATCGAACGCCGACCCGCGTGGGTGCTGCCGATCGACTACGGGGAGCCGGCTGATCCGCACGACCCTTTCGGCGAACCGTTCGTGGAGTCGACCTGGATCGAGCCCTACCCTGAGTATGCCCTCGGCCTGCAAGAAGGTCTCGCGGGCCCTGAGGCGCGCTATGAGCAGCGGGAGAGCGTCGACTTGTCGTTCATCGCGGCTCTCCAGCATCTGCCGCCGCGCCAGCGCGCGGTGCTGATCCTCCGCGAGGTGCTTGGCCTGTCGGGGCAGGAGGTCGCGACCGCGCTCGAGACCAGCCCCGGAGCGGTCTACAGCGCCCTGCAGCGGCACATCGGATCGTCGACAGCCGGCTGCCGGCGCGCAGCCAGCAGTCCACACTGCGCTCACTCGGCGATGATGGGCTGCGCCAGGTCGTCAACGGCTACGTGGACGCGTGGGAGAGGAGCGACATCGACGCGATCATCGCGATGCTGACCGAGGAGGCGGTGCTGGCAATGCCGTCGATTCCAACCTGTCTCGCGGTTACGAGGGCGTTGCCGCAGCTCAGGGCCGGCCCGCTCGACGGTGAGGCGCGGTGGAGAATGACCCCGACATCGGCGAACGGAGATCTTGCCTTCAGCGCGGCGGGCTTGGATGCCGCCGCGAAGGCATTCATCCCTGACAGCCTGGCCATCCTGACGCTGCAAGGCTCGAGCATCGAGCAGATCTGCGCCTTCCACGATCCAGCCTTCGGGAGCGCGGTTAAGCGCTAGGTCGACTCCGGGAGCGTGGGTTTGCCGCGCGATCTTCGCCTTGGACCCGCTCAGCGCGGCCGGTCAGCGGACCGGTCTTGCCTTCGATACCGATCAGATCCTCCTGTCCGAATGCGCGCTCGACGGGCCACCCCTCGATCGCTGCCGCAGGGATTGAAGGATGCGTGGTAGGGGGCGGCATCCTCGGAATCCGAAATCTCCGGCGAGGGCCAGCTCGGCAAGCTTCGGCCGTCGCCGGATCGCCCTCCGCGCTCTCGCACGGTTGGAGACTGATGGCACAGGGCGTCCGGTGGTCGAGCGCAGGCGAACGTGTCACATCGCGGGTTGGTGCTGCGTCTTGGAGGAGTAGCGATTCTTCGATGAAAGGACCAACGAATGAGGGTGTTCGTGGCAGGAGCAACAGGCGCGATCGGCCGCCAGCTGGTGCCGCGGCTGGTTGAGGCGGGACATGAGGTGCATGGCATGACGCGCAGTGAGTCCAAGCAGGAGATGCTGTTCGAGCTCGGGGCGGTGGCGGTGGTCGCGGACGCGCTTGATCCCGACCAGGTCGCTGAGGCCGTGGCCCGAGCGAAGCCGGACGTCATCGTCCATGAGCTGTCCGCGATCGGGCCCATCGACATGCGCCACATGGACCGCGATTTCGCGATGACGAACCGGCTGCGGACGGAGGGAACCGATCACCTGCTCTCAGCCGGCCAGGCGGTCGGTGTGAAGCGGTTCGTGGCGCAGAGCGTCGCAAGTTACGGAGCGTACGCACGTACGGGCGGCGCGGTGAAGACCGAGGAGGACCCGCTCGATCCAGGCCCCGTGCGCGAGACACGCCGAATCCACGAGGCGATCCGCCACCTGGAGGACGCGGTTCTCACAGCGACGTGGACAGAGGGGATCGTGCTTCGCTACGGAGTCTTCTACGGTCCGGGTACGTCGATGTCCCCGGGCGCTGAACAGCTGGAGATGATTCGCAAGCGCAAGTTCCCGCTGGTCGGCGACGGCGCCGGTGTGTGGTCGTTCATTCATGTCGCCGATGCCGCGGAAGCGACGGCGGCAGCAGTCGAGCGCGGCACTCGCGGCGTCTACAACGTCGTTGATGACGATCCCGCCCCGGTCGCCGAGTGGCTGCCGGCGGTCGCGCAGACACTCGGTGCGAAGAAGCCGATGCGTGTGCCGCGCTTCGTCGGGAGGCTCGCCGCCGGTGAGGCCGCTGTGATGATGATGACGGAAGTTCGAGGCGCGTCGAATACGAAGGCCAGGCAGGATCTGAACTGGCGTCCAACGCACTCGAGCTGGCGGGAGGGACTCGCGGCATGACCGACCGTGAGCGGTTGCTGGAGGGCCTGCGGCCCGTCGCATTTGCAATCGCCTATCGGATGCTCGGCAGCGTCTCCGAGGCGGAGGATGTGGTCCAGGAGGCGCTGTTGCGCGTGCATCGATCGTTGGATGGCGGCGAGGAGATCGCATCGCCGCGGGCGTTCGTGGCTACCGTGACCACGCGGCTGGCGATCAGCGAGTTGCGCTCAGCGCGTGCTCGCCGCGAGCAGTACGTCGGCGATTGGCTGCCCGAGCCGATCATCACCGACGGTCACGATGATCCGGCGCAGCATGCGGAGACTGCGGATTCGCTGTCCGTGGCGATGTTGGTGCTGCTCGAGAGCCTCAGCCCAGAGCAGCGCGCGGTGCTGCTGCTCCACGACGTATTCGACTACGGATTCCGGGAGATCGCGACGATCCTCGGCAAGAGCGAGGACAACGCCCGCCAGCTCGCCACGCGGGCCAGACGCCACGTCGAGCAGCGCCGACCACGCTTCCAGACCACCCGCCAGCAGCAGGACGAGTTGGCAGGGCAGTTCCTGGCCGCCGCGCAGCACGGCGATCTCACAGGGCTCGAGGCGCTGCTGGCTCACGACGTCGCGCTGACTGGCGATGGAGGCGGAAAGGTGCCGGCGCTCGCCCGCTCGCTCCACGGACGCAACCGCGTCGCGCGCACGCTGATCAACTGGTTCCGCCTCGCCGAGCGACTTCCGGACGTCTCAGTACGGCCGGTCGAGGTCAACGGCGGCCCCGGCGCGCTCTACCTCGACGGACGACAACGAATCATCGGCGTTCTGGCACTCGAACTCGCCGAGGGTCAAATCACCAGCATCAGCTCGATCGTCAACCCCGACAAGCTCGCGCACCTCGGACCGGTGGCGGACATCGCGTCGCTGCTGCGGTCAGCGAGGGGATGATGAGCTCCGGACTGGCCTCGTTCGGCGGGAGCGGATGATCGGAGATCGCGCGGGCGTGACCCAGGCGGAGATCGAGCGCCGGTATCCGTGTGACGATCTGGTGCCCGATCCGGTGCTCATGCGTCGCGAGGGGTGACCGCGCGCGCAGAGCGGAGCACGTCAGGCCGTGGGTGGGACAAATCTGCCTGGCGCCATACTCCTATGACCTGATCGACAACCTGGCTGGACGGCGACGATCCCGCTCAGCCAGCGCGCGAAGGGCTGGATCGGTTAAGTGCCCGCGGGCGTCGAAGAGCTCGTTTCGCTCGTCTCCACGTGCTGAGCCAGTGTGAGGAGGACGCCTGCGATTTGCTGGCGGACCATCTCATCGTCGACCGTGCCCGCAGGCCCGATCGCATCACGCGTCAGCGGGATCCGCACGCAGGCGGCTTCGACGATGTCGGCGTGCACATAACCGAGTACCTTCCTCAGCGATTGATGAGCGTCAGCCGCCCCGGTGGGCGCCGCGGGCCCGGCTGCGTTGATCCACGCCACCGGCTTGCGATATGTGCTGGCATCGCCGACCGTCCACTCCAGCAGATTCTTCAGGGCGCCTGGGAGCGCGCCCGCGTATTCAGGCGTGCAGATGAGAATTGCCTCAGCGGCGTTGATCTGCTCGCGGAGTGCTGCGACCGCGGGGTGCACGGGCTCACCTTCTCGATCGCCATCAGGATTGAAATGGGGCAGATCGCTCATGCCTTCGTAGAGCGTCATCTCAACGCCGCGGGGCGCCAGCTCGGCCGCGGTCTTCAAGACCGCTGTGTTGGTTGAGGCGTGCCGAAGGCTCCCCGACGCCAGCAGGATGTGCACGGTCGCGCTCACCTCAAAGCACCCTGGTCCTGAGGGGTACTGCCGCCGCACTCATACGGCGCGCCCGAGCTCGAGATCTAGGCGCTCACTATCGTAATGGCTCATTTACAGGGACTTTCTAATCGGGGAGACAGGATTTGAACCTGCGACCGCCCGGCCCCCAGCCGGGTGCGCTACCAGACTGCGCCACTCCCCGTGGTCGGTCGATCATATCCCCCGGCTCCGCCGTGCCGAGCCCCGCCTTCAGTCCTGGGGTGGCTGATCCGGGATCGACACACCTGCGTAGAGGATGTGAGCTGCGGTAAAGATTCCCCTGCCGTGAGCAAAGCCGAGAAGCCGAACTTGTTCAGAACACCCGTCAGCGGCCGCCGCCGCGATCTCACCAGCCTTGCTGACGAGGATCTCATGGATCTCGTCGGTAGCGGTGAGGCGCGCTCGTTCGAGGTCATCTTTGACCGTCACAGTGCGGCCGCGTTCTCGCTGGCCTACCGCATGTGCGGCCGTCGTGCCATGGCTGAAGATGTCGTTCAGGAGGCGTTCCTGTCCCTCTGGCGCAGCGGCGCGCGATATGACCGTCGGCGGGGAAGCGTCCGCAACTGGGTGCTGGGGGTCGTGCACAACCGGGCGATCGACGCGTTCCGCCGCGGGGTAGTCCGGGAAAGCCGCAACGTCAGCGACGAGGGGCTGGCCGAGCAGCTACCGGCGATGGAGCGAACAGAGACCGAGGTTGCCCGCCGCGACGAGGCCAGCCACGTGCGCGGAGCGCTGGGCGAATTGCCGCCCGAGCAGCGCCAAGTCATCGAACTGGCATATTTCGGGGGGTTCACCCATACCGAGATCGCTGACATGCTCGCGCTGCCGGCGGGGACCGTAAAGGGGCGTATGCGCCTGGGACTGACGAAGATGAGGATCGCGCTTGGCGATCCGGCGGGGTTCTTGGTATGAACGATCGCGATGACATGACCCAGCACCGCGACTGTGGCGCGGATGCCGCCGCGTATGCCCTGGGCGCGCTCGAGGCCGCGGAAGCCGACGCATTCCGGGAGCACCTGGCCACGTGTGCCGTCTGTCGGGATGAGGTGAGCGCGTTTGCGGCGGTCGTCGATGTCCTGCCACTCTCTGCTCCGGCGCAGCCGGTTCCACGCGCTCTCAAGCGCCGTGTGCTGGCCGAGGTGCGTGCCGAGGCCCGCGCCAAAGCTCCAAGACAGGCGCGAGTAAGACGTCGCACGGGCTGGATGGTCACGTTCCCACGGCCGGCCCTCGCAGGAGCGGCTGGCGCGGTGGCGGTGGTCCTGGCCGTCGGCGCCGTCTTGCTCGGCTCCGGCGGCAGCGGAACCCGGGTGATCCAGGCCAGCGTCGCATGGAAGTCGGCCAGCGCGGTGCTCAACGTCGACCGCGGACGGGGCGAGCTCGTCGTGCGAGGCATGCCCCAGCCTCCCGCCGGCCACGTGTATGAGGTGTGGCTCAAGAAGGGCTCGCACCCCCCGGTACCGACAACCGCTCTATTCAGCACAACCGCTGCCGGGTCAGGAACGGTCGACGTACCCGGAAACCTCCACGGTGTGACCACGGTGATGGTTACCCCGGAGCCTGCCGGCGGCAGCAAGGTACCGACCCACCCTGCGGTGCTCGTCGCCCAGCTCTGAGTCCGGAAGCCGCGCCGCAGCGCGCGACAGATCCGCGACTAACCAGGATCGCTTGGACTCGCGGCAGGCTCGGTCTGCCAGGGGCGTGCGCTCACGAGCCACGTCACGCTGCCGGCAAGCAGCACTGCGCAGAGGATCCAGCCGAGCGCGGTGGTTCCGACGCCGACGTACTTGAGTCCAGACGCAAAGATCACGAAGGCGATCACCGGCCTGATGTATCGATCGGGCACGCTGGAGGAGAGCAGCGAGCCCACGAAGACTGCCGGCACGCTGCCGAGGATCAACGAGCCTGTGAGGCCGAACTCGACGTGCCCGAAGGCTACCGCGCCAAGGGCAGCCGCGACGGTGAGCGGCACCGCCTGGGTGAGGTCGGTCCCGACCAGCTGCTTTGCCCCCAGCATCGGGTACACGAACAGCAGCAGGATGATCATCAGTGAACCTGACCCCACGGAGGTCATGCCGACGATGATCCCGCCGACGATGCCGATCGCCACCGTCAGTAGTGGTCGCGGGGCGACGTCCGCTACCGCCCCCGTTCGCTTGTGTCCCTTGCGGCGATCGAGCAGAAACCGAAGCACCATGGCGCCGGCACCGACCAGCAGTGCGGCTCCGAGGGCAACCTCGATGTTCTGCTGCGCGCTCTTCGAATGACCCATTAGCCGCAACAGGTATGCACCGACGAATGCGGACGGGACCGATCCGAGCACCATCCATTTGACCAGCCGCAGGTTGACCGTGCCCGCTCGTAGGTGGACGAGGGCGCCGATCGGCCGCATCAGCACGGCTGCCACCAGGTCGCTGGAGATGGCGGTCGAGGGCGTCACGCCGAACAGCAGAATCAACATCGGGGTCATCAACGCACCGCCACCGGCGCCTGTCATCCCCACCAGCAGGCCAACGATTGCGCTGCCCAGAACGATGTACGGATCAATGTGCATCGTCGCGGGTTTCTAGCGCCGATCCGCGGGCTGCGTTGTCTGGTCGTTCAGCCGGAGGCTTGTGTTGACAGCCCGACCGCAGTCGCGCCGAGGCTCTGCGCGCGCTGAGGAGCCTCCCCTGAGAGGAGCCACCCATCGTCCACGGCTCGCACGAGTCCGCGGCGTCCCAGTTCCGCCAAGGCGCTGGTAACCGTGGGTCGCTGTGCTGCCACGAGATCGGCCAGCACCACGTGCGTGAGCCGCAGCGGCAGCAGCGTGCCGTCGCTGCGGACGCGACCCCAGCGGGCGGCGAAGTGCCAGAACAGCATGTGCAGCCGGTCGTCAACCCGCGCCTGGTGGATGATGGCGATGTTGGCCACGAGCCGTCGCGATCGCCTTATGGCGCGCTCAAACAGGCGCCCCGCGAGTTCGGGAAACTCGCCGGACAGCCTGGTGAAGTTGCCGTCGAGCATGGCCAGCCGTGCCGACTCCAGCACCGACCAACAGCCTTCGAGCGGAAGTGTCGGAGCGTCCTCAGCCTGCCAGGGTCGCAGGACGTCGCCCTCGCCGATCAGCTCGACGCCGAAGCGTCCGTCGATTCCGACTCGTCTGATCATCAAGCCATCCAGGACCAGGAATCCGATTCCGTCGTCAGCCAGAGCATCGATGGCGAACGCATCCACCGCTCGCATTGACGCCGAGCCGGGGGGGAGGTTGAGCGTGGGTACGACGCAGCGCTCGACCGCCTGATCTCGGCGCTCGGTCGGGATGGCCTCGGCCAAGTCAGGATCTTCGACCAGGACGTGGCAGAGCTGCGGGGCTGGACGTGAACCCACTTTCACCACTCTATGACGCGCGGGAAGCGCCGTGTCGCACGGAGGCGAAGTCGCACCGAAACTGTGACCGGCTCAGGCCGTGACCGGCTGGCTCGCGGACGCGACCGAGGCCAGGTCGGCGAGCGCCGCGCTGACCTCCTGCGGTCGCTCCAGCGGGCCCATGTGTCCGGTGCGCTCAAGCACCACGAGCTTGTGAAGTACCGGCACCATCTCCGCGATCCGGCGCGCGTGCGATGGCGGCGTCAGCCGGTCATCTTCACCGGCCACGACAAGCGTCGGAACGGTCAGCCGCTCGAGTGCGTGATGGAGGCTCATCTCGGACATCGCGATCCCGACGTCGGCCCGGACGTCAGGCGGAGTGGCGATGAGCATCCGCTCGTAGAAGGCCACCTGAGCTGGCGAAGCATCGGGTCCGAACGCGGCGTAGCGAATCGCGGCATGGCTGAGCGGGGTGGAGAAACGCGGGAGCGGCGCACGTGAGCCGAGGAACCCGCGCACGGCGATCGTCTGGTTGAGCGCGTGCGCGATCTTGGGCAGGGGGATCAGCAGCGACTCGGCAATCAGATCGCCGACGCCGGTATTCAAGAGCGCCGCAGCGCCGACGCGTCTGGGGACATCGTGATGCTCCGCCCACGCCGCAATCGACATGGCGCCGAGCGAATGTCCGACCACGACGGCATGCTGGCCGTCGGGCACGGAGGCATCGAGCACGGCCTCGAGGTCCTCACCGAAGCGGGCCAGCAAGTAGTCGCCGCCGGCCGCCCGGCCACTGGAGCCATGGCCACGGAGGTCGAGGGCTACGACCTGGAAGCCGCGCGTCTCCAACTCGCGGATGACAGGTGTCCAGTAGCCGATCGTTTCCGTCCAACCATGGAGGAGGACGATCGTTGCGCCGTCCGCGGGGCCGAAGCGCTCCAGATGGAGCTCCGTGCCGTCGGCTGAGCGAATCGTGCCCGGCGTCCCGGAGGCCGGCGCCCGGAGGATTTCGTTCTGCGGGTCGGCGGCGATTCTCCGTCTCAAGCCCTGCTGTGCCGCCAAGCCGGCGCCGAGCGCGGCGGCGAGCCCGGCACCCGTGCCCCATAGACGTCGTCGACGGGTCGTGGTCATCCTCACGCCAATCCTACATCCACGTAGCAATATTCGGAACGCACAAGCAGCATAGGATTGGCAAAGATGCGGATCGGCTTGCTGACAGGAGGCGGTGATTGCCCTGGCCTCAACGCGGTGATCCGGGCTGTGGTTCGCAAGGGCATCGACGCGCACGGCGATGAGCTGTTCGGCTTCAAGGATGGCTGGCGCGGCGTCCTGGAGGATGCGTGCTTGCCGCTCACGATCGAGTCGACGCGGGGGATCCTGCCGCGGGGCGGAACCATCCTCGGGAGCTCCCGGACCAATCCGTACAAGCGCGAGGACGGGCTCGCGCGCGTCCAAGAGACCTTCTCCAGCCGCGGCCTCGACGGTCTGATCGCCATCGGGGGCGAGGACACCCTGGGCGTGGCCAACCGCCTGCACCGCGACGGGCTCCCGGTGATCGGCGTGCCCAAGACCATCGACAACGACCTCGGCGCGACTGACGTCACGTTCGGCTTCGACACGGCCCTGCAGGTGGCGACAGAGGCGATCGATCGACTGCACACCACCGCCGAGAGCCACAACCGGATTCTGGTCGTCGAAGTGATGGGACGTAATGCCGGCTGGATCGCTCTGCACTCAGGAATCGCCGGCGGAGCCGATGTGATCTTGATCCCGGAGATGCCGTTCGACATCGACGAGGTCTGCCGGTTGATCCGCCGCCGCCACGAGCGCGGACGCTATTTCTCGATCGTCGTGGCCGCCGAAGGCGCTGTACCCCAGGAGGGGACGATCGTCCTCGACGCCGGCGGCGTCGACGACTTCGGGCACCCGCGCTTGGGCGGCATCGGTTACGTGTTGGAGCGTGAGATCGAGCAGCGGACCGGCTACGAGACCCGCGCGACGGTGTTGGGGCACGTTCAACGCGGCGGGACGCCGACGGCATTCGATCGCGTGCTCGCCACCCGCCTCGGCCTGGCGGCGATCGACGCCGCACACGATGGCGCGTGGGGGACGATGACCGCGTTGCAGTCCACCCAGATTGAGCTAGTCGCACTCGAGGATGCGGTCGCCGAGGTGCGCCGCGTCCCGGTGGAGGAGTATCAGCGCTACGGAGTTCTGTTTGGCTAATCCGCCGGTAACCACATCGCTGTTTAGGGAAGAGAGGATCTGTCTATGCTGCCTGTAGTGGTCTTGTCCGAACGCACCCTCCTCGTTCCATGACCGCGACCGACAGCGCCACAGCGCTCGACGAACTGTGCGTGAACACGATCCGCACCCTGTCGATGGACGCCGTGCAGAAGGCGAATTCCGGCCACCCCGGAACGCCCATGGCCCTGGCTCCGCTCGCCTACGTCCTCTACACGCGCGTCATGCGCCACAACCCCTCCAACCCGGACTGGATCGATCGCGACCGCTTCGTGCTGTCGGCCGGGCACGCCTCGATGCTGCTGTATTCGATGCTGTACCTGACCGGCTACCCGATGACCCTCCGGGACCTCGAGAACTTCCGCCAGGTGGGCTCGCCGACCGCGGGACACCCTGAGCGCAAGTACTCGCCGGGCATCGAGGCGACCACCGGTCCGCTCGGACAGGGGATTTCGATGGCCGTTGGCCTCGCGCTGGCTGAGCAGATGCTGGAGGCGCGGTTTAACGAGGACGACCAGGAGATCGTCCACCATCACATCTTCACCATCGCCTCCGACGGCGATCTACAGGAAGGCGTCGCCTCCGAGGCCTCTTCCCTGGCCGGCCACCTCGGGCTCGGTCGCCTGATCGCCTTCTACGACAACAACAAGATTCAGCTCGCCGGCCCGACCTCGCAGTCCTTTTCCGAGGACGTCGTGAAGCGCTATGAGGCCTACGGCTGGCATGTCGAGGACGTCGGCGAGGACATGTCGCTGGACCGGCTGGAGCAGGCCACCCGCGACGCGATGGCGGTCGAGGACCGTCCGTCGCTGATCCTGGTTCGCTCGCACATTGGCTACGGGAGCCCGCACAAGCAGGACACCTCGAGTGCCCACGGCTCGCCGCTGGGCGAGGATGAGGTCCGTCTGACCAAGGAAGCCTATGGCTGGGATCCGGACAAGCACTTCTACGTGCCCGAGGAGGCGCTGGCGCACTTCCGTGAATGTTGTGAGCGCGGGGGAGAGTTCGAGTCGGAATGGCAGGAGCGCTTCGACGCCTACGCGCAGGCCAAGCCCGAGCAGGCCAAGCTGCTGGACATGATCGCCGGTCCCACCCCCGAGCTCCCGGACGGCTGGGAGAAGGACTTGCCCCGGTTTGACCCGAGCGATGATCCGGTGGCGACCCGGAAGGCGTCGGGCGACGTGATCCAATGGGCGGCCAAGGCGATTCCCCAGCTCGTCGGTGGGTCCGCCGACCTGTCGACGTCGAACAACACCGACATCGAGGGCGCAGGGGACGTTGAGAAGGGCCAGTACGACGGCCGCAACCTCCGCTTCGGCGTGCGCGAGCACGCGATGGGGGCGGTCGTCAACGGCCTCGGGCTGCACGGCTTCCGTGCCTACGGCGGGACGTTCCTCACCTTCTCTGACTACATGCGCGGCGCGGTCCGGCTGTCCGCGCTGATGAAACTCCCGTCGATCTGGATCTACACGCATGACTCGATCGGTCTCGGCGAGGATGGGCCGACCCACCAACCGGTCGAGCATCTCGCAGGGCTCCGGGCGATCCCGCGGCTAAACGTCGTGCGGCCGGCTGACGCAAACGAGACGGCGCTCGGTTGGCGCTTCGCGCTGCGCAACGCCGAGGCACCGACCGCGTTCGCGCTGTCCCGGCAGAACCTTCCGATCCTCGACCCCGACGCGATCCCCGACGACGCGATCGAGCGGGGCGCCTATGTCCTGCGCGACGCGGAGGGCGAGCCAGAGTTGATCCTGATCGGTACCGGTTCTGAGGTCTCGCTCTGCCTCGAGGCCGCCGAGGCTCTGGGCGACATCAAGGTCCGCGTCGTATCGATGCCGTGCATGGACACCTTCACCCGCGCTGACGAGGCCTACCGCGAGCAGGTCCTGCCCGCGGCCTGCCGCGCGCGGATCGCGGTCGAGGCGTTGAGTCCACTCGGCTGGGACAAGTGGATCGGCGAAGACGGGGTGTTCGTCGGTATGGAGACGTTCGGCGAGTCCGGTCCGGCCAAAGAGGTCTACGAGCACTTCGGCATCACCGCCGACCGGGTGGCGCAAATCGGCCGGGAGCTGGTGGGGAAGTGAGCACGACCGCGGAGGTCAACGAGCGGCTGGCCGCGCTGACGGCCGCCGGGACGAGCGTGTGGCTCGACCAGATCCGTCGGTCGCTGATCGAGGGCGGAGAACTGGCCCGGATGGTTCACGAGGAGTCTCTACGCGGCGTTACCGCCAACCCGTCAATCTTCGAGAAGGCGATTCTCGGCTCCGATGACTACGACGAGGACCTCGAGGCGATGGCCCGTGAGGACCTTGACTCGCAGGCGATCTACGACCGGATCGCGGTGCGCGATGTGCAGCTGGCTGCCGATGTGCTCGCCGAGGTTCATCGTGAGACGGACGGACGCGACGGCTTTGTCTCGCTCGAGGTGGCGCCGGATATCGCCCACGACGCCGAGCGGACGATCGCCGCAGTACGCACGTATTGGGAGGCACTGTCCCGGCCAAATGTGATGATCAAGATCCCCGGGACGCCCGAGGGCGCGAAGGCGATCCAGCAAGCCATCTACGAGGGCATCAACGTCAACGTGACGTTGTTGTTCGCCGTTGAGGCCTACGAGACCGTGGCCGAAGCGTATCTGCGCGGGCTCGAGCGCCGTCAGTCCGAGGGGCTGCCGCTTGACGTCCACTCGGTTGCCAGCTTCTTCGTCTCCCGAGTGGACACCAAAGTGGATCCCCAACTCGAGCAGCTCGGGCGCCCGGATCTCGCCGGGACAGCGGCGCTGGCCAACGCGCGCTCCGCATACCGCCGCTTCAAAGAGATCTTCTCGGGCCCCCGGTGGGACGGCCTGCGTCACGGCGGGGCGTCGGTACAGCGTCCCCTCTGGGCCTCAACGGGAGTCAAGAATCCGGCTTACCCGGACACGATGTACGTGGACGGACTGGTCGGGCCGCACACGGTCAACACGATGCCGATGGCGACCTTGCATGCAGTGGCCGATCATGGTCACCTCAGCGGGCCGACGGTGGAGCACGATCCATCATCGGACCTGCAGGCGCTGGGTGAGGCGGGAATCGATCTGCACCAGGTAACCGATGAATTGTTGGTCGAGGGCGTACAGCAGTTCGAGCAGGCGATGGACCGGCTGTTGGCCGGGATCGAGGAGCGCCGAGTGGCGGTAGCCACCGGCCGGCCGCCCACGATCGAGGGAAACCTCCCGCCTGAACTGGCCGAGCCGGTCGCCGCCCGCGTCAAGCGGGCGGTATCCGAGCGCGTCGCTGAACGGATCTGGCGCCGTGACCCGTCGCTGTGGGGCGGTCCCGGGGTGTCGGAGATCGAGAATCGCCTGGGATGGCTGACGGTGGCCGACACGATGCTGGAGCACGCCCCCGCGCTGAAGAAGTTTGCGCAGGAGGTCAAGGCCGAGGGCTTCACCGACTGCGTGTTGCTCGGCATGGGTGGCTCCTCGCTTGGGCCCGAGGTGATCAGGCGCTCCTTCGGCGAGCAGCCGAACGGACTGCGCTTACAGGTGCTCGACTCGACCCATCCCGATGTGGTGCTGTCGGTACAGGAGTCCGTCGACATCGAGAAGACGCTGTTCATCGTCTCCTCGAAGTCCGGTGGCACGATCGAGACGCTGTCGCACTACCGCCACTTCAAGGCGCTAGCCGGTCCGCACCAGTTCGTCGTCGTGACCGACCCGGGCAGCCCGCTCGAGCAGCTCGCCCGCGACGAGGGCCTGCGCCGCACGTTCTCCAATCCGCCGGACATCGGCGGCCGCTATTCGGTGCTGTCGTACTTCGGTCTCGTTCCGGCGGCGCTGATGGGGGCGGACGTCGAGGTTCTCCTGCACGGCTGCCAGGTGGCCGAACAGAATTCGATGCACTACGGCTCCAGTGAGTCCAACTCCGGACTGTGGCTGGGCGCTGCGATCGGCGAGATGGCGCGTCAGGGCCGTGACAAGTTGACCTTCCTGGTCTCGCCACCGATCGAGAGCTTCGGCCTGTGGGTCGAGCAGCTGATTGCGGAATCCACCGGCAAGCACGGTCGGGGGATCTTGCCGGTGGCCGATGAGCCGCTAGGCGATGCGGACGTCTACGGAGATGACCGCGTGTTCGCCTACCTGCGCAACAGCGATGACCCTGACGAGCGGCTGGAGCAGGCGGTGAAGGAGCTGGCTGAGGCCGGTCATCCGACCTTGACGCTCGCGACCAAGGGCCCGACCGATCTCGGTCGCATTTTCTTCCTGGCCGAATTCGCGGTGGCCGTGGCCGGGTGGGTGCTTGAGATCAACCCATTCGATCAGCCGAACGTGCAGGAGGCGAAGGACAACACCAGGCGGGTGCTCGATTCCGGATCGGTGCCCGAGCTCCAGCCAGCTGACGACGATGCGCTGCGAGCGCTCCTCATCGACGCCGGGCCCCCGCATTATGTGGCGATCATGGGCTACGTGCCCCCTTCGCCAGCCGTCGATGAGGCCGTGTCCGAGCTGCGCGCCGTGATCCGTGAAGCCACGCGAGCCGCGACCACGTATGGCTACGGTCCACGGTTCTTGCACTCGACCGGCCAGCTGCACAAGGGCGGCCCTCCCACGGGCCGGTTTTTGCAGTTCGTCTCCGACCCGGCGCACGACGCCGCAATCCCGGGTGCCGACTATTCCTTTGGGAAGCTGATCGCCGCACAGGCGGCCGGCGACCTGCAGACATTGCGAGGCCACGGCCTTGCCGCCGAGCGCGTAAAGCTCGAGGGGGACGCAGCCAGCGCGGTGCGCAACTTGAGTGAGCGGATCAAGGAACTACTCAGGAGGAGCTGACACGTCCATGCAGATCGGGTTTGTGGGGCTGGGCAAGATGGGCGGCAACATGGTGCATCGGATCAAGCGCGATTCCGAGCACGAGGTGGTGGCATTCGACTTCAGCGCGGACGCCGTGCACACCGCGGAGGATCACGGTGCGGCGGGTGCCGGTTCGTTGGAGGAGCTCGTGCAGAAGCTGTCCGCGCCGCGGGCTGTGTGGATCATGGTCCCGGCGGGCGACGCGACCCAGAAGACCGTGGAGACGTTGCTCGGGCTGCTTGAAGCCGGGGACACGATCATCGACGGCGGTAACTCGAAGTGGACCGACTCGATCGCCCGCTTCGCCCAGTGCAGCGCACGCAGCATCGGCTTCGTCGACGTCGGCACCAGCGGCGGCGTCTGGGGACTGGAGGTTGGCTATTGCATGATGGTCGGCGGGGCCGACGAGCACGTGGCCCACATCGCTCCGATCCTCGACGTGCTGGCGCCACCGGACGGCTGGGGACATATGGGCGGACCCGGCTCAGGTCATTACGTGAAGATGGTCCACAACGGGATCGAGTACTCCCTGATGCAGGGCTACGCCGAGGGGTTCGAGCTGCTGCACAAGTCCGAGTACGGCCTCGACATGGAGAAGATCTCCAAGCTCTGGGGGCAGGGGTCGGTGATCCGCTCGTGGCTGCTCGAGTTGGCCGCGCTGGCCTTCGAAGCTGACGGGAACGACCTCAGCAACCTTGAGGGCTACGTCGAGGATTCCGGCGAGGGTCGTTGGACGCTCGGCTCGGGCATCGATCACGACGTCCCGATGCCGGCACTGGCGGCGGCTCTGTTCGCTCGCTTCACCTCCCGCGGCAACGGTGACTACACGGCCCGGATGCTGGCGGCCTTGCGTAACCAGTTCGGTGGCCACGCGGTCAAGAGCGTCGGCGCGGGCGATCCATCATGAGCGCAGCCATTGCCGAGGAACAACAACGCGACGAGGACAATCCGCTCATCCAGGGCCTCGAGCGGCTTCCGGTCGGGCCCACCTCACTGGTCATCTTCGGCGCGACCGGCGACCTCGCGCACCGTAAGCTCCTACCGGCGCTCTACAACCTCGCACACGAGGGCGCCCTGCCTGAGCGCTTCGAGCTGATCGGTGTGGCGCGTCGCGACCAGGAGGACGAGGACTTCCAGACCATCGCCCGCAAGTCGATTCAGCAGTATTCGCGCCGCGAACCAGATCCGAAGGTGCTCGAAGGTCTGCTGTCAAACATTCGCTATGTCGCCGGGACGTTCGACGACGTGAATGCCTACGAGGAGATCGACCGCGTCCTGTGCGAGTTCGACGAGCAGGCGGGCGAGCCGCTCAACCGCGTGTTCTACCTCTCAACCGCGCCCGAGTTCTTCCCGGTGATCTGCCAGAACATCGGCGACGCAAAGCTCCACCAATGTGAGCGAGCGGAGACCAGAGTGGTGATTGAGAAGCCGTTCGGTTACGACCTCGCGTCGGCGCGTCAGCTGAACGCTCAGGTCCTGAGCGTATTCGACGAGTCGCAGGTCTTCCGCATCGATCATTACCTCGGCAAGGAGACGGTGCAGAACCTGATGGCGCTGCGCTTTGCCAACGCTCTGTTTGAGCCGGTGTGGAACCGCAACTTCATCGACAACGTCCAGATAACTGCCGCCGAGGACATGGGGATTGGGGGTCGCGCGGGCTACTACGAACACGCGGGCGCGCTGCGCGACCTCGTCCAGAACCACATGCTGCAGCTGCTCGCGCTGCTGACCATGGAACCGCCGGCGTCGTTCGAGGCCAACCGCCTGCGTGACGAGAAGCTGAAGGTGCTCGAGGCGATAGTCCCGCCCGCGCCGGCGGACGTGCCCTCGATGGCCGTGCGGGCTCAGTACGCGTCTGGAGTGGTGGCCGGAGAGCGGGTGCCGGGCTACCGAGAGGAGGAGGGCGTCGATCCCAACTCCCGCACGGAGACCTACGCGGCGTTGCGCCTGCACGTGTCGAACTGGCGCTGGGCCGGGGTTCCCTTCTACCTGCGCACCGGCAAGCGGTTGGCGCGCAAGGTGACCGAGATTGCGGTCACGCTGAAGCCGGTTCCGCATCTGGCCTTCCAGAGTCAAGGGTCAGTGGGCGTCCAGGCCAATCAGATCATCCTCACCGTCCAGCCGGACGAGGGGGTCTCTGTCTCACTGGGCGCGAAGATCCCCGGACCGAGCATGCGGATCCGTCCGGTCAACATGGAGTTTCGCTACGGGACCTCGTTCATGTCGGAGTCGCCCGAGGCGTATGAGCGTCTGATTCTCGATGCGATGCGCGGCGATGCCACCCTGTTCACCCGTAACGACGAGATCGAGGCCCTGTGGGCCATCATCGACCCGAT
>CAVWQO010000004.1:0-150174 GCA_963757165.1 uncultured Solirubrobacterales bacterium | reverse complement strand
AGGAGCGCAAGCCCTGACCGAGCACCTACGGCTGGACACGGGTGGTCTAGACGTTGAGAGGGCCTGATAGTCGGTGAGGCGATCGGCCAATCCGAGACTCAGGCGCTCCTCGTGGCGTCGCTCACGCGAATTTGATGGAGCAATGATGGATGCCGACACGCCGATATCGGCAACTAACGTCCTTATTCTGCGCGATAGCAGCACATTCGTGAGGGTGAGCGAGGGGACTCGAACCCCCGACCGCCTGGACCACAACCAGGAGCTCTACCAGCTGAGCTACGCCCACCGCGTTGCAGGTGAATCTACCAGCGTCGGGTGATCACCCTCCAGCGCCCCCGGCAGGACTCGAACCTGCGACCCACGGCTTAGAAGGCCGTCGCTCTGTCCAACTGAGCTACGGGGGCTGGCAAACAGGGAAACTGTAGAGGTGTCCCCGCTCCGATCCCGCTCCTGGACACCCGCGCGAGCGAGGATCGCGGTGTTGTGCTTGGCGGCCGCCGTAACGATCGGGCTGGCCCAAGCCCAGGCGATGTCGCCGCGCGCGGCACCGGCCCGGGCGTGCGTCGTCCCCGGCGCGGGCAAACCGCTCGATCAGATCTGGCGACCGAACATGAGCGGCGCGCTCGCCTACGCCCGCCGGCGCAGCGGCGACATCGCATTCGCGGTTCGGACTCCCGGTCGCTTCTACGGCTACCGGGCCGACCACGTGGAGTGGTCGGCGAGTGTGGTCAAGGCGATGCTGATGGTCGCCTACCTGGATCGGCCCTCCGTGGCCGCGCGAGCGCTGAACGGCGGGGACACGTCGCTGCTCGTTCCGATGATCACCCACTCGGACAACAACGCGGCCTCGATCGTCGACGGCATCGTTGGCAACTCCGGCCTGCAGGGGCTGGCCAACCGCGTTGGCATGACCCACTTCACCCCGGTCATGCAACCGTGGGGCGAGACCCGGATCACGGCCCGGGACCAAACGAAGTTCTTTCTGAACATCGACAAGTTCATCGTGCGCCGCCATCGCTCGTTCGCAACTCGGCTGCTCGCCTCGGTCACGCCATCCCAGCGCTGGGGCATCGGTCAGGTCGCACCGCATGGCTGGGCGCTGTTCTTCAAGGGCGGATGGGGGTCGGGCACCGGCCTGCTGGACCACCAGGTCGTCCTGCTGACGCGCGGATGTGCGCGCGTCTCGCTCGCGGTGCTGTCGATGTACGACGGCTCCCATGCCTACGGCAAGGAAACGCTGGCCGGGATTTTCTCCCGGCTGCTCAAGGGCTTTCCCACCGGCGTCCCGCTCTACCCCGTCGTCGACGGCGCCCACTATTCCGGGTACGTCGCGGGCGATACCAGCACGGGCCGATCGCAGCCGAACAGCCGCCTCGTCGACGGCCTGAGCTTCCACGCCGCAGGCAACGGGCGAAGCGTCCGCGGCTTTGCGATCGTCCTGGCCAACGACATCAGAGACCTCTGCCCGGTCGGGAAGGCCGCCGGCCTGCACGTCGACCGGATGACGCCGGATCCGGACGGTCGGTTCAGCGCGCACGGGACCGGCGCCGGATATCGGTACGCATTGAGCGGCCGGTTCCTGGTCCGGCGCCGGGCGAGCGGAACAGTGACCGAAAGCGATCTCGACCCGGTTACCCACAAGGTCATCTGCGAGTTCCGAGCGCAGTGGCTGGCTCACGTGGTCAACCACTGACGGCTCAGCAGCTCGCCGAACACGGCTTATCGGGGCGCCCGGATTTGAACCGGGGACCTCCTCGCCCCAAACGAGGCGCGCTACCAGGCTGCGCTACGCCCCGTGCCCGCCCAAGTCTAACGCGATCGTGGCCTCTTACGGGTGTCAATCGCGCAAGCGTGGAGTGGCGAGCCGGGGAAACTCTGAAAAGCTCTTGCACATTTTCCATCTTGCCGTAGTGTCTGAAATGCCCTTTCAGACCTAGGCCGAGGAGCGCTGATGGAACCGACACGCCCGCTGCTGACCGATCCGGCGGTGCTGGACGCACTGGCGCACCCTGTGCGCCTGGATGTCTTGAGCTACCTGATCGCCGAGGGCCCGGCGACTGCCTCGGTCTGCGCGCGCGCCGTCGCCGACACCCCTTCGAACTGCAGCTATCACCTCCGCGTCCTTTCCGGCCACGGGCTCGTCGAACGAGATGAATCTGCTGACGGCCGCGAGCGCCCGTGGAGAGCCACGATCACGGGGTTCGAACTCGATCGCTCCGGCAGCGAGGGCGTCGAGGCCGCCGCGGTGATGGCCGCATCGCTACAGCTCGACCAGCGCCTGGTGCGGGATTACCTGACCCACCGTGACCAGGTGTCAGAACCTTGGCGTCGCTCAGATGCCTACGCGGCGTACACGCTGCGCGTGAGCCCGGGCGAGCTGCGCGAGCTCGTGGCCCAACTCGATGCTCTGATCCGCCCGCTCATCGCTGCCACTCGTGACGCGCCGCCGGAAGACGCCGAGCCGGTCCACCTCGGCCTCCAGGCCTTCCCGCGTTCCTGGTCGCAGTGAGACGGCCCCCCGCGCTCGAGCAAGTCGACTTCCGGTCGCTGTGGCTGGCCGGCCTGATCAGCGATGCGGGCGACTGGATGCTGTTCGTCGCGCTGCCGATCCTCGTCTACAGCGAGACGGGATCGGCGCTAGGGACTGCGCTGGCGTTTCTGATCGAACTCGCGCCAGGAGTCGTGCTCGCACCCTGGGCCGGAGCTCTCGCCGACCGCTTTGACCGTCGCCGGACCCTGCTCGTCCTCAGCCTGCTCCAGGCCATCGTGCTGCTTCCGCTGGTCTGGGTCGGGAGCCGCGGGGGGCTGGCGGTCCTCTATGGAGTGATCCTGGCCGAGGCGTCGCTCTCGGCGCTGTTCGATCCGGCCAAGAACGCGTTGCTGCCGACGCTGCTGGCCCCTGACGAGCTGATTTCAGCCAATGCACTCATCGCTTTCAACGAGAGCGCCGGCCGACTCATCGGCGGCCCGCTCGGCGGGCTGCTCCTCGCGGCCGGCCAGCTGCGGCTGATCCTGGTGGCCGACGCGGTCACGTATCTTCTCGCCGCTGTGCTGATCGCCCGGCTCAGCCGACCCCCGATGCGCCCGGCGACGTGCTCGCGGCACGGCGTCGATGGGGGCCTGGGGCCACCCGGCACCGTGCGGTCCGCGCTCGGGCGCGGCGTCGTCCGCCCGACTCTGCTCGTCGCCTTCACGGCGCAGATCGCCCAGGGCATCTTCGTGGTCCTGTTCGTGCTCTTCGTCGCCGAGCGACTCCACGGCGGGGCAGCGGAGATCGGGCTGATGCGCGGAGTGCAGGCAATCGGTGCGATGGCGGCTGGGTTGCTGCTCAGCCTCGTCAGCCGCGCGCTATCGCCGGCACGGCTGACCGTCTGGGCCGCTGTGCTGTTCGGCGTTCTGGATCTAGTGGTGTGGAACCTGCCTGTTCTCAGCACCGCGACCGCTATCTACCTGGCTCTGTTCATGCTGGTCGGGGCGCCCGGCATCGCGCTGGTGACCGGCCTGGTCAGCACGCTCGGCCTCACGGCCGGCGAACACGAGCGAGGCCGTGTGTTCAGCGCTCTGGGGCTGGCGGACAGTGCCGGTCAGGCGACCGGCATGCTCGCCGCCGGGGTGCTCTCCCCCGCCCTGGGCTTGATGACGATGTTGGATATCCAGGGCGGCCTGTACCTGGCGGCGGGCGCGATGGCGGCCCGGGGAATGGTCAGCGCGGCGGTGAAGTACCCTCCGACGCGCCATGGCCGAGGTCCGACCCCTGAACGCGCTCCACTATGACCCGGCGCGGACCGGAGGGCTCCAGCTTGTCGTGGCACCGCCCTACGACGTGATCGATACCGCGCAGCGGGAGGAGCTTCAAGCGCGGTCGCCCTACAACATCGTCCGCATCGACCTCCCGCACGCCGATGGCGACCCGTACGCCGCGGCGGCGCAGCTGCTCGCGGCTTGGCGCGCGGAAGGCGTGGTGGTGCGAGACGATCAGCCCGCGCTGTGGGCCCTGGAGCAGGATTACACCGGGCCCGACGGCCGAGCCCGGACGCGGCGCGGCTTTCTCGCGCGCGTCCGCGTAGAGGAATACGGCGCCGGGCGGATCCGGCCCCATGAGCGCACGCATCCCGGCCCGAAGGAGGACCGCCTGCGCCTGACGCGCGCGACCAAGACGAACCTCTCCCCCATCTTCTCGCTGTACTCTGACCCCGCGGACGTGGCCTGGCAGGCGCTCGCGCCAGCCATGCGAGAGCCCCCGTTCTCGCAGACCGAAGACGATGACGGCACGGTGAACCGGCTGTGGCGAGTAACCGACTCGGAGGCGATCGATGTGGTCTCGCGGGCGCTGCGCGAGGCGGAACTGCTGATCGCCGACGGGCACCACCGGTACGAGACCGCACGCGTTTACGCTGAGGAGATCGGCGGCGAGGGCCCGCACCGTTATGTCCTGATGTGCCTCGTCGCGCTCGAGGACCCGGGGCTGACCGTGTTCCCGACCCATCGGCTGGTGCGAGGACTGCGGCGTGATCAGCACGAGACGCTGGCCACGGCGCTCCGACGAGACTTCGACATCGAGCCGCTGGCCGACGTCAGCGAGCTCCCTCCGGGTTCCAGCGGTCAAATTCAGATCGGGTACATCGACGCCCATTTCCGCCGTCCGTACCGGCTGACGCTGAAGGACCCGGAGATCGCCGACCGAGCCCTACCGGACCACGCCGAGCCCTACCGGCGCCTGGATACCGCCGTACTCGAGGCGCTGATCCTCAAGGGCGCTCTCGAGATGACCGATGAAGACATCGACCATCTCAACGGACTCGGCTACGCGCGCGACGATGCGCAGGCGCTGGATTTGGTGCAGCGTGGGGAATACGACGCCGCGTTCTTCATGGCTCCGACCCCGGTAGAGCGGGTTCAGGCGGTGGCCGCGGCCGGCGAGAGCATGCCGCCGAAATCGACGTACTTCTTTCCGAAGGTCCCGACCGGCCTGCTGTTGAATCCGCTCGCCGAGTAGCCCGTTTTTCGGCGCTACGATGCGAGCGTCACGTGCTTTAAGCCAACCAAGAGGATCCGCCAATGAGGGCCACCGCTCACCGCACGACCACCACTTCGTTCACGCACCGGATCGACGTCCGCAACCATCAGCTGACGGCCGACGAGCCGACCGAGCACGGCGGCGATGACGACGGTCCGAGCCCGCAGGAGCTGCTGGCCGCCAGCCTCGCCTCGTGCACGGCCGTCACCATGGAGATGTACGCCAAGCGCAAGGGCTGGGACCTCGGCCCGGTCGAGGTCCAGGTCGACTACACGCCAGCCGAGCGTGGATGCCCAACCCGCTTCAAGCTCGCGCTGCGGCTGCCGAGTGGGTGCACGGAGGAGCAGATCGAGCGGCTGCAGGTGATCGCCGCCAAGTGTCCGGTTCACCGCACGCTCGAGGGCGAGGTCATGTTCGATGACCGCGTCGAGGTCCTCGCCCCCGCGCGAACCTAGCTGGGAGGCCCGCGTCTGCTCGCGGCCGGGGACTGAGGCGGGAGTCGTGCCGGGGGTACTGCCGGCGGTGTCGGCAGCATGCTCCACTGCTGGTAGAAACAGCGCATAGACGCGCGCGTGCGAGGAGCCTCTCGCGCGGGCACATATAGTCAGCGGATGGCGCTGCACAGCGAAGCCGTCCACCAGGCTTTGCGGGGGGCTCTGCTGGCGCCGGAGGAGGCGATGGCGCTCGAGGTGAGCGGTCGCACCGATGCCGCCGTGCTCGTCCCCTTGTACATCCGCGACGGCGAGCTGTATGCCGTCTTCACAAAGCGGCGCGACGATCTACGCCGCCATCCCGGCGAGATCTCCTTCCCCGGCGGCCGCTTCGACGAAGGCGAGCAGGATCTGCAAGCGACGGCACTGCGCGAGGCCCACGAGGAGATCGGCCTTCCCCCGGAAGCCGTGGAGATCGTCGGCGCCCTTCAGCCGACGCCGACGATCGCCACCGGCTACGCCGTGTATCCGTTCGTCGGTCTGATCGAGTCCGGGCGCAGCTGGACGTTGAGCGCCCGAGAGGTCGCCGAGGTGCTGGAGCTGCCGCTGAGCGCGCTGGCCGCGGGATATGCCCGACGCCGCCTGATCCGGAGGGGCGTCCCGATCCGGACCGACACCTACCTGGTGGCCGACAATCTGATCTGGGGGGCGACCGCGCGGATTGTCTCGGACCTATTCGACCGCATCGGCCCGTTGCTGGTTGCTGCCTAGGTCCCGGCGGGGAACGCTAGCCGCGCTCGATCGGAACGTCGACGAGGTTCCCCCACTCGGTCCAAGAGCCGTCGTAGTTCTTGACGTCATCCCCACCGAGCAGCTCGTGCAAGACGAACCAGCTGTGGGCCGAGCGCTCGCCGATCCGGCAATAGGTGATCACCGGATCACCGGACAGAACACCCTTGTTGGCGTAGAGCTCGCGCAGCTCCTCAGCTGATTTGAACGTCCCATCCTCCTTCACCGCCTGGGCCCAGGGCACGGAGGCCGCACCGGGGATGTGCCCGGAACGCTGTGCCCCTTCGTTTTCGTATCCCGGCATGGCGACCAGCTCGCCCGAATACTCCTGCGGCGAACGCACGTCGACAAGTTGGTGCGATTCGCCCAGCGCGTTCATGACCTCGTCACGCATCGCTCGGATGCTGGCGTCTCCCGGTTGCGCGTTGAACGCCGCCGGTGGATGCGCAGGAACCTCGGCCGTTGTCGGACGGCCCTCGGCGATCCAACGCTCACGCGGTCCGTTTAGGAGCTTGACGTTGTCGTGCCCGTAGTACTTGAGGTACCAGTAGGTGTAGGCGGCGAACCAGTTGTTGCGATCGCCGTAGAGGATCACCAGATGTTCGTCGGAGACGCCGCTGCCGCCGAACAGCTTGGCGAAATCCTCGGGACCGAGAAAGTCACGCCTGACCTGATCCTGGAGGTCTTTACGCCAGTCGAAGCCGATCGCGCCCGGGATGTGCGCCTCCTGGTAGAGCGCCGGGTTCTCGTCGACCTCCACGATCCGGATGGAGTCGTCGTCTAGATGCTGCTCGAGCCACTCAGGCTCGACGAGCACGTCCTTCGCGTAATCAGCCACTGTGTCGCTCTCCCAAATCGCCAGCTAGGTATCCCATCAGCAGTTGTGCCCTTCACAGGAGAAGTTGACTTTAGCGGCGACAAATCGGGGCTCGCCGATACTTCACCAGTTGGGTCGAGGTGAGCAGAGCTTCACAGAAGTCCGCCCACCGCGGCCGCGGCGGCTCCCAGCCACCGAGCGGGCACGGACGGGTCTTCCCGGAGCAGGACGTACGGAATCAATGAGTCATCGCACCGTTCACGCACGATCCGCGCCCCCTCGCCCAGGACGGCCCGGTCGATACTTCCGGCGGCCTCGTAGACGATCCCGCGGATGGTCGTGTCCAACATCCGTGAGAGCAACATCTCCAGGCGGCTGCCGTGCAGTGCCGCCAGCTCCGCCTCGCTTCCGCTGGCCGACCCGAGCAGTACGCACGCAATCGTCACGTGCTCGAAGGCCGGCGCGAGTGTGGCGACCCGGTCGGGGTCACCAATGTGGGGCTCGATTCCCGCCGCTTCGAGTTCGCTGCAGCGGCCCGCGTCTCTGGTCGTGCCGCGGATCGCGTGGCCCTGGTTTCGCAGTTCGCGGGCGAGCGCCAGGCCGCGGCAGCCGCAGCCAATAATCAGGCAGCGGGCCATCGAGCGGGCGCTGCCGGGGGCTCAGCCCCCAGACTCGGTCCTCCGGCCGAACTCCTGGCGTGCTTCCTCACGCGTGCGTTCCGGCAGCCCCCGCGCCCGTCGCCGCGCGTTGGTCGCCTCAAGCAGCTGATCCAGCTCGCGGTCAGCCAACAGCTCCTGACTGCGGCGGCGCTGATCGCTGAGGTCCTCCATCACGCGCAATTCCAGGTCGTGGACTGTGACCTCGGACTCGCCCCGGGCGCGTCGCCGGGCGTTGTGGGCGGCCAGCATCTGCTCGAGGTCCTCGGCCTCCAGCGCCTCACGGTTCTCGGAGATCTCCCGCGCTGTCCGCAGCCCCAGCTGTTCAAGCCCACTGCCAGGGTAGTACTTGCCCAGCAGCCAGACCCAGAGGATGAGCGCGGCCAGGCCGGCGAGCAGGACAAGCGCGAATGGGTCCACCGAGGCTTGAGTCTAACCGGAGCGCACGTGGGTTCGATACCGGAGCGCACGTGGCTTCGATACCGATCCGAGACCGATGCGCGATTGTCACCGCGCCGTGGGATCACGACACTGGCACTTCATCACCAACCCTGGAGAGGTGTTCAGATGGACTTCGGCGGCCTCGCCGATCAGCAGCGGAGAACCGCCACGCTGATGTCCCGTGGCATCGCGGGTCAAGCCAGGGTTGAACGGATCTGCGATACCGGCGCGACGGTCAACGAGAACCCGCAGGTCCAGCTCGAGCTGACCGTGACCATCCCCGGGCGCGATCCTTATCAGGCCGTGCTCACGCAGATCGTCAGCCGGATCGCCCTTGGCCGCTTTCAACCCGGCGCGGTCATGCCCGTCCGGGTCAGCCCGAGCGACCCGCAGTCGCTGATTATCGCCTGAGAGCGGCCACCGTCGCGCTCGTGGGCCGCGCAACTTTCTTGGTCACGCCCGTGTTTCTGTGGGGGTCAAGAGCCACCGCCCGGCAGGGAGCCGGACCGCCGGCGGAGGCGACGGAAACCAAGCAGGAAAAGGAGGGCTCTATGCGCCCACGCATTGCCGTGCTCGGTTGTGCCCTGGCCGTGTTCGCGGTCGTGGCGATACCGGGACTCGCTGGTGCCGCGCCCCGGCACAACCACGGCCTGACGATCAACGCCACCCCGGATCCGATCATCGCCGGAGAGGGAGTGCTGATCTACGGGCAACTCAAGGGGACCGACATCGCAGGTAAGTCGATCGTCCTGTACCACCACATCAGTGACTCGCGTAGCGGCTACACGCCGATCAGTCAGACCACCACCGACTCACACGGGTTCTATGAGTTCACCCGCGCCGAGGGCGTGGTGGAGACCAACCGCAGCTGGTTCGTCCGACTGGGCGCCACACCGAGCGTGCACAGCCGCACCGTGCACGAGCACGTGGCGGCGCTGGTCAGCATCGCCGCGAGCTCAAATACCGCGTTCACCCGGCACCCGGTGACGTTCACCGGGCATGTCGATCCCAACCACGCCTCCGAGCGTGTGGCGCTCCAGGAGCAGATCGGCTCCAGCGACGACTGGAAGACGCTGAAGAGCGGGCGGTTGGGGCCGGGTTCCAATTACTCCATTTCCTATGCCTGGAGGCTCGCTGGTGATCACACCGTACGCGTTGCCTTCCCGGGGGACAACCGCAACATCCGCGGAGTGTCCGACGCGGTGTCGGTGGCTGTGCAGCAGGCGCAGGTGCCGGACTTCACCATCCAGACCTCTGACCCGATCATCACCTACGGTCAGTCAGCCACCATCTCCGGCAAGCTCTACGCGCGAGGGACCACGACGCCTGCGCCGAACACGGCGATCACGCTGTGTCACCGTGCGGTCACCCAGGTCGTCCCGGTGTGTGACGTGGCCGGGCTCACCAAGTCTGACGGGAGCTACAGCTTCTCGGTCAGCCCGACGATCAACCAGTGGTACTTCGTCCGGACGACGTTGCAGCCGACACGCCGCAGCGCGAGCCTGTTCGAAGGTGTCAAAGACACGGTCACACTGACTACGGCCTCCTCCAGCGTGACCGCAGGACAGATGGTCACGTTCACCGGAACCGTGACGCCCGACAAGGCAGGGGACTTCGTCTACCTGCAGCGGCTCGGTGCAGACGGTGACTGGCACAACGTCGCGGTCACGCGCGTTCGCTTCGACAGCTCGTTCACGTTCACGCGTGTATTCGGGACCGCGGGCACGAAGCAGTTCCGCGCCCGCGTGCCCGGCGATGCGCAGAACATTGGCGGGGCATCGTCGCCGGTCAGCGTGACGGTGGCCCTGCCCCCCGTCTCGACGCTGCCTCCGGCCTCCTAGGCGCCAGCCGACGGACGTAATGGCCGTTTCCGGCCCTCGTCGCGATTTGCGGCGGGGGCCGGAGGTCGTGGTCAGGCGCGCGCGCCGCGGCTAGGCCGCCGCCGCCCACAGTCGCCAGCGACCCGGAACGCCCTTGAGCTCGGTCTCACCGCGGTCCTCGAACGAGATGCCCGACCCGACCACGAGGTCCTTGACCGTCCCGGACACCAGCACCTCCCCCGGGCGCGCGTTTGCCCCCACCCGTGCGCCGATGTGCACCGCGATCCCCCCGACGTCGTCGCCCATCACCTCGATCTCACCGGTGTGCAGCCCGCTGCGCACCTCCAAACCGAACTGCGCCCGTGCCCCGTCGCGGATGGCCGCCGCGCAGCGGATCGCGCGGGCCGGTCCGTCGAACGTGGCAAGGAAGCCGTCGCCCATCGTCTTCACCGCACGCCCGCGGAAACGCGCCAGCTCACGGCCGACCGCGCCCTCAATCGATTCGAGCAGATCCCGCCACCGCCGGTCACCCATCTCTGACGCGCGGCGGGTGGAGTCGACGATGTCCGCAAACATCACCGTGGCCAGGATCCGCTCGGAGTCGCGGCGGTGCCGGGTGCCGGTAAGAAACTCCTCGATTTCGTCGAGCTCGCTGGCCGCGTCGCCCCCGAACGACAGGGCCTCCTCGCCTGGGAGCTCCACCAGGCGCGCCCCCGGAATGTGCTCGGCGAGATACCGTGAGTGGCGGATGTCGATGAACCGATCGTCGGCTCGGTGCAGAACGAGCGTCGGCACGCTGATCGTCGGCAGCACCGCCCGCACGTCGACTTGACCGTTCATCATCATCAATTGGGCCGCGGTCCCCGGGCTGGCAGCAAGACGCTCCAGCCGGGCGTACCAGTTGAGTAGGCGGGAATTGTCGGCCGACTTCGGGGAAAGCGACATGATCCGCGAGCCGTCGCCCCAGCTGACGAGACCTCCGCCGCGCAGGTACTCCTCGCGCTCCTCCTGGCGCATCGCCCAGTCGTAGTCCGGGGCCCAAGACATCCGCGGCTGTGCCTCGTAGAGGACGAGCGCGCCCGTGCGCTCGGGATGGGTGGCCGCGAACAGAGCCGCCATCGCCCCGCCCTCCAGCAGCGCGAACACGGCCGCGCGCTCTGATCCCGCCGCATCCATCACCGCCACGACGTCGTCCATCTGCTCCTCCAGCGTCGGCGCTCGGGGCACCGGGTCAGAGAGTCCTGAGCCCCGGCGGTCGAACATGATCAGGCGGGAGAAGGAGGCCAGGCGGTTGAAGTACCGGGCCACGAGCGGCTCCTCCCAGTAGTGCTCCACCTGGGAGATCCAACTCGGCACGTAAACGAGGTCCATCGGGCCGTCGCCGACGACCTGGTAGGCGATGTGGAGCTCGCCGCTGCGCGCGTAACGGGTCTCAGGTGCCACGGCACTCCGGAGCGTACCCACCTTGGGGTACCGTGCCCGGGCGATGGACTTCGACCTCACTGACGAGCAACGCCTGATCCGCGAGACAGCGCGAGCCTTCACCGACAACGAAATCGTCGAGCGCGCGCGTGAGAACGATCGAAACGAGCGGTTCGATCTGGAGCTGGTGGGCAAGATCGCCGACCAGGGGTACCTCGGGGCGATCGTCCCGCGCGAATACGGCGGCGCGGGTCTCGACTATCTGACCTACGGGCTGATCGTCGAGGAAGTCGGGCGCGGTGACTCGGCGATGCGCACCGTGATCTCAGTGCAGACCTCGCTGGTCTGCTCGGCGATCCTGCGCTGGGGGACCGAGGAGCAGAAGCAGCATTACCTGCCCAAGCTCTGTTCGGGCGAATGGCTCGGCTGCTTCGGCCTGACCGAACCGGACACTGGCTCCGACGCCGCTAACCAGCGCACCCGCGCGCGCAAGACCGATACGGGCTGGGTGATCAACGGGGCCAAGATGTGGATCTCGATGGGCAATCACGCCAAGGTGGCTCTGATCTTCGCCCAGACCGACCCCGAGCAGGGTCACCGCGGCCTGGCCTGCTTCCTCGTCGATACCGACCAGCCGGGATACCAGCCCCAGGAGATCCATCACAAGATGGGCCTGCGTGGCTCTGACACGGCCTCGATCTCGCTCGACGATGCCGAGGTCCCCGACAGCGCCATGCTCGGCGAGGTCGGCGACGGCTTCAAGGTCGCGATGAGCTCACTGGACTCCGGTCGCTACAGCGTCGCCGCCGGGTGCGTCGGGATCTGCCAAGGCTGCGTCGAGGCTTCCGTTGCCTACGCCAAGGAGCGGGTGCAGTTCGGCCGTCCGATCGGCGGCTTCCAGCTCGTCCAGGCGATGCTGGCCGAGATGAAGGTGCAGACTGACGCGGCACGGATGCTGGTGTGGCGCGCCGGCTATCTCAAGGACACGGGCAAGCCGAACACGACGGAGACCTCAATCGCCAAGCTGTACGCCACCGAGGCGGCAGTCAGCTGTGCCAACACAGCGATCCAGGTGCACGGCGGCTCAGGCTACGTCGACGACCACCCGGTTGAGCGCTACTTCCGGGACGTCCGCGTGACCACGCTGTACGAGGGGACCTCCCAGATCCAGAAGCTGATCATCGGTCGCGCGCTGACCGGGATCAACGCCCTCGTTCCTGGCTGAGACGGTGAACCGACCGGAGGTCATCGGCGTGGTCGGGGCCGGGACGATGGGCGCGGGAATCGCACAGCTCGCGTGCCAGTCCGGTGCCCGGACGCTGCTCCACGATCCGGTTCCGGAAGCGCTCCAGCGGGGGCTGGAGTCGATTCGGGCTCAGCTCCAGCGGGGCGTACAGCGCGGACGTTGGGATGAGGCAGCGGCCGCATCGGCCGCGGACTCGCTGGAGCCCGCGGCGACGCTCGAGGAACTCGGTCCGTGCGGACTGATCATCGAGGCCGCGCCGGAGCGACTGGACGTCAAGCGGGAGCTGTTCGGCCGCCTGGCGGAGGAGGTCGTCGCCGCCGACTGCGTGCTGGCCACCAACACGTCCTCCCTGCTGGTGACGGCGATCGCCGCCGCGGCGACCCATCCCGAGCGGGTCGTGGGCATGCACTTCTTCAATCCGGCACCGGTGATGAGGCTGGTCGAGGTCGTGGCTGGAGAGCAGTCGGGCGAGACGGCGCTGTCGCTGGCCCGGGCCACGGGGGAGGCGATGGGCAAACACGTCATCGACGCCGCCGATGGCCCGGGGTTCCTGGTCAACCGCTGTAACCGCCCGTTCGGGCTGGAGGCACTGCGCCTCGTGCAGGAGAAGGTGGCACCGATCGCCGAGGTCGACCGGATCTGCCGGCTCGGTGGCGGTTTCCGGATGGGCCCGTTCGAGGTCATGGACCTGGTCGGCGTCGACGTGGGGCTCGATGTGGCGCGGTCCTTCTACGAGCAGAGCTTTGGCGAGCCGCGCTGGCGACCTTCGCCGATCGCCGTGCGAACGGTCGCGGCGGGACGGCTGGGCCGCAAGTCGGGACGCGGCTACTACGACTACAGCGGGGGGCCCGGCTCACACCGGCCAGATGATCCCGAGCCGCCGCTCGTGGGCGGCGGGGACGGGCTGATCGTGATTGCGGGCGCCTCACCGTTGGCGCACGAGCTTGCGCAGGCCGCCGCGGAGGCGGGCTGGGAGGTCGCCTCCCCGTCCGAGGCCGAGGGTGAGGTCCCGTTTCTGATCCTCGATCTGGATGGGAGCGAGCCGTCTGACGCGCCGCTGCAGGGCGCCCCGCAGGCGATCTGCTGCGATTGCGGATCGCTCGGCGCGCTGGATCCCGGCGGCAGCGCGGTCGGCTTCCACGCCCTGACGCCGCTGGCCGACTGCCAGCTCGTGGAACTCACCCGCGGAGCCGACAGCGCCAGCTCGGCGGCGGCGGCGGCCGAGCGGTTCTTCTTCACCCTCGGCAAGCACACGGCGTGGGTCGGGGACGCCCCGGGATTGGTCCTGGGCCGGATCGCCTGCCAGGTCATCAACGAGGCAGCCTTCGCGCTGGGCGAAGGCGTCGGAAGCGCAGAGGACATCGACGCCGGCTTGGCGTACGGCCTCAACTACCCCCGCGGGGTCCTGGCGTGGGCGGACGCGATCGGACTGGACCGCGTGCTCGCCCTGCTGGATGCGCTGCATGAGGAGCGGCGGGAGGAGCGCTACCGACCGGCCCCGGCGCTGACCCGGCTCGTGTGGTCAGGCCGGTTCGGACGGCAGACGGGCGAGGGGTTCTTCCGCTACGACGCATGATCGGCACGGCCGAGCGCCGAGCCGGAAAACGCGAGATGATCTTCCGAGGATGCGCGCCGTCACCTATCAGGCTCCCGGGGAAGTCCGGGTCGACGAGCGTCCCGAGCCCGTGCTGGTGGATCGGGGCGATGCGATCGTCTCGATCGAGGCCAGTGGCATCTGCGGCTCTGACCTGCACA
Source organism: uncultured Solirubrobacterales bacterium (assembly GCA_963757165.1). GTDB lineage: Bacteria > Actinomycetota > Thermoleophilia > Solirubrobacterales > Solirubrobacteraceae > Palsa-465. The sequence goes on along the minus strand of CAVWQO010000004.1, from coordinate 135,780 downwards.
TCTACCACGGCCGGGTCAAGATCGAGCCCGGCTTCACCATCGGTCACGAATTCGTGGGCACCGTGCTCGCCATTGGCGACGATGTAACCCGCGTCGCGGCCGGAGACACGGTTCTCGGCTGCTACCACACGGCGTGCGGCTCCTGCTTCTTCTGCCTGCGCGGCGTCTACCACAAGTGCGACGCGATGCGAACGTTTGGCCACGGCGCTCTGTTGGGCGCCTTGCCGGGGACCCAGGCCGAGCAGACCCTGGTGCCCACCGCCGACATGACCCTGCGCAAGGTGCCAGCCGAAATGAGCGCCGACGTTGCCCTGTTCGCCGGCGACGTGATGGGGACCGCCTACCACGCCGTCGTGGAGGGCGGGGTCCGGCCGGGCGACAGCGTCGCCGTTCTCGGACTGGGCCCGGTCGGGCTGTGCGCCGTGCAGGTAGCGGTCGCGGCGGGCGCGGGTCCCGTGCTGGCGATCGATTCCGTGCCCGCCCGGCTGACCGTGGCCCAGGACTTCGGAGCGATCGCGGTGCATCTGACCGAGGACAGCCCGCGCGAGGTGATCCGCAGCGCGACGGGCCGGGGCGTAGACGTCACGATCGATGCGGTCGGCCATCCGGACGCGCTTGACCTGGCCGTGCGGCTCACCCGTAAGGCCGGGACGGTGTTCGCGATTGGCGTCTACGCCGAGTCCTGCCAGGTTCACATGGGGCTGGTCTGGATCAAGGGCTTGAACGTGAAGAGCGGCCACGCCAACGTCATCGGACACGTGGATCGCGTGCTGGCCATGCTGGCTGCAGGAACGCTTGATCCCACCCCGCTGGTCACGCATCACCTCCCGCTCGACGATGCCCCAGAGGCGTACGCGGTCTACGATCGCCGCGAGGCTCTGAAGATCGTGCTCCAGCCGTAGATGACCAGGAGGTCACTTGTCGATCACCGCCCTTCCCGACCAGCTCTCCCAGGCCACCCGTGAATTCGCGGCTCGCGACCAGCAGCTGCTGATCGGCGCAGATCGCTCGGCCGCCGCCGACGGGCGCACGTTCGAGACATTCGACCCCGCCACCGGACGAGTCATCACCACCGTCGCGCACGCCGGATCCGAGGATGTCGATCGTGCCGTGCAAGCGGCGCGATCAGCGTTTGATGAGGGCCCCTGGAGCACAGCGCCGGCAGCTGAGCGCGCGCGGCTGATCAACCGCCTCGCCGATCTGGTCGGGGAAAATGCCGAAGAACTGGCGCAACTCGAGGCGCTGGACAACGGCAAGCCGGTGAAGCTGGCGAAGATCGTCGACGTCGCGTCGACAGTCGCGCAGCTACGTCATTTCGCCGGATGGCCGGAACGCGTGCTTGGCGCCACGATCCCCGTGCGCCAGCCGGACATGCTCTGTTACACGCGCAAGGAGCCGGTGGGCGTCTGCGCGCAGATCATTCCCTGGAACTTCCCGCTGCTGATGGCGGCGTGGAAGCTCGCCCCGGCGTTGGCGGCAGGGTGCACGGTCGTCCTCAAGCCGGCGGAGCAGACGCCGCTGAGCGCGCTGCGGTTCGGGGAGCTCGCGCTGGAAGCCGGGATCCCGGCCGGGGTGGTCAATGTCATCACCGGCGATGGTGCGACCGGCGCGGCGCTGGTCGATCATCCGGACATCGACAAGATCGCCTTCACCGGCTCGACCGAGGTCGGACGGGAGATCGGAGCCAAGGCAGGTCACTCCCTCAAGCGAGTCACGCTCGAGCTGGGTGGCAAATCCCCGAACATCATCCTCCCCGATGCCGATCTGGCCGCCGCGGTCGCCGGATCGTTTCAGGCGCTGTACTTCAACTCAGGGCAGGCCTGCAACGCCGGCAGCCGGCTATTCGTGCACCACGAGCAATTCGATGAGGTGGTGGCCGGCCTGGCCAGCCGGGCCGCCGCGTCCCGGGTCGGCCCGGGACTAGACCCGGCGAGCCAGATTGGGCCCCTGGTCTCACGGGAGCAGCGGGACCGCGTCCTGAATTACATCGCTGCCGGCCGAGCGGAAGGAGCCGAGCTGGTCGCCGGGGGCCAAGGGGCGGGCGCAGGCGAGGGGTACTTCGTTTCGCCGACGCTGTTCACGGCCACGAGCGACGAGCTGACGATCGCGCGCGAGGAGATCTTTGGTCCGGTGCTGGTGGCATTGCCCTACCGGTCCCTTGAGGAAGTCGCGGCGCGGGCCAATGACACCGATTACGGACTGGCCGCCGGCGTCTGGACCCGAGACGTGGCCAGCGCCCACAAGCTGGCTCGCCTGCTCAAGGCGGGATCGGTCTACATCAACTGCTGGGGCGCCAGCGATCCGGGTGCACCCTTTGGTGGCTACAAGGCCTCCGGGCTCGGTCGCGAGCACGGGCGCGAAGGCCTCGACGCCTATCTCGAGACCAAGACCGTCTGGACGAACCTCGCCTGACCGGTGCGGCGGCGGAGCCGGCCGCTTGGACGGATATCGGAGATTTGAGCGTGATCTTCACGGCCTTGCGCGGGTCCTCCCGATGCAGAAGCCGTGCTCTTCAACGCCCTCACCCGCCGTCCCCCGCGGCTGCGGAGCGTCGCCGCCCTCCTGGCGCTGGGGCTGATGGGCGCCGCCCCGGGCGCCGGGGCTGCCGGCACCCCGCCCGCCACCTGCACCGGCGCCGACGTGCCGGCCGCCGCCGCACCCTCGGCGGCCATGCGCAACGCGGTCGTGTGTCTGGTCAACCGGCAGCGTGCCGCGCGGCGACTGCCCGCGCTCCGGGCGAGTGCGCGGCTGGACCACGCGGCCCAGCAGTGGACGAACGTGATGATCAGCTCCGGGACCTTCAGCCACGGCACCGATTTCTCGGGCCGGATCAGTGCCACGGGGTACTTCTGGTCGGCCGCGGGCGAGAACATCGCCACGGGGTTTCAGACGCCGCGGCAGGCGGTGAGCGCCTGGATGGCCAGCCCCGACCACTGCCACAACATCCTTGACCCCAGCTACGCGGACGTCGGCACCGGTCTCAGCACCCAGCCGTTGGGAGGCTACGCCCCGTCGACGTGGACGCAGGACTTCGGCCTGTGGATGGGCCGCGCCCAGCCATCGCACAACCTTGCCCCCGCGCGAGGTTGTCCGTACCGAATCTGACGCGCGTCAGGCCGGGGCGCTGGCGGCGCCGGCCACGTCCTCTACCGGAAACGGCGTATCGCGCAGGTACCACTCGGCGTCAAGGGCCGCCTGACACCCTGACCCCGCCGCGGTAATCGCCTGGCGGTAGGTGTGATCCACCAGGTCCCCCGCGGCGAACACGCCGGGGAGGTTGGTCAGCGTCGAGCGGCCCTGCGTGATCACGTACCCGGCGGGATCGGTCTCGACCTGGCCTTGCACCAGCTGGGACTGCGGATCGTGTCCGACGGCGATGAACGCACCCGTTATCTCGAGGGAGCGCTCGCTTCCGTCTGCGGTGTTGCGCAGCCGGGCCGTGGCCAGCGAGCCCTGCTCGCCACCGATGAACTCGTCGACCACGTAGGGAGTGATCCACTCGATGTTGGGGATTGCCCGGGCGCGCTCGAGCATGATCTTCGAAGCCCGGAACTCATCGCGGCGGTTGACGATCGCGACCTTGGCGGCGAACTTGGACAGGAACATGGCCTCCTCCATGGCGGAGTCACCGCCGCCGACGATGATCGTCGGATGGTTCCTGAAAAAAGCGGCATCGCAGGTGGCGCAGTAACTGACGCCACGGCCCGAGAGCTCAGCCTCACCCGTGACGCCGAGCTTGCGGTGCTGGGCGCCCATCGACAGGATCACCGATCGAGCGAGATGCTCTTGGTCGCCGGAGTAGACCTTATGCAGCCCACCGTCGGGCGAAAGCTCGACCCTGGTGACGTCGTCGGTCTCCAGGCGCGCTCCGAAGCGTTCCGCCTGATCCCGGAAGTGCTGCATCAACTCGGGTCCCATGATCCCCTGCGGGAAGCCGGGAAAGTTCTCGACATCGGTCGTCTGCTGCAGCAGCCCCCCCCAGGCAAAGCCCTCGATCACCAATGGTTCAAGGTTCGCCCGCGCGGTGTACAGCGCAGCCGTGTAGCCGGCAGGGCCGCTGCCGATGATGATTACGTTTTCGACTCGGTGGGTCACTTCATTAAGTATAGCTTGGCGTCCGGGTGGTGCGCCAGCGCTGCACAGTACGCCGAAGCTGCAGGTAGGCCACCGCGCCCGGAAGCGTAGGCAGCCAAAACGCGATGCCACGATAGGCCAGCACCGAGACCACCGAGAGCTCAACCGGCACGCCAAACGCCGAGAAGGCGCCGATCATGCCTCCGTCGACGCCGCCGATCCCGCCGGGGAGGGGGAGCGTATTGCCGACCATCCCGACGAAGTACGCCATCACGATCACCGCCGTCGGTGGAGCACTGCCGAAGGCGTGAAAGGAGGCCCACAGGACGGCGATGTCAAACCCCCACCACGCGATCGCGCCGAGCAGGTACGGATCCCTGGAGCGCACGAGGCTGATCGCCGTGCGGACTCCGGTCGCCGCGGTGGCGGGAGCAGCGGCCACGCGGAGCGCGATCCGCCCCGACAGGCGGTCGGGGTTGGTGTAGCGCTTGACCAGCCGCTCGAAGTCGCCCGGCAGCATCGACACCGACAGGAACACGGCGATCACCACCGCGCCGAAGATCGCCGGAATGACGGTGATGGCAAACGGCGCGGGGCCAGGGAACAGCCCGGTGTAGAGCCCGAGACCGTCGATCACCAACGTGGCCATGTAGACCCCATAGAGGAGGGCCATGAAGGCGATGATCCGGCAGGCCACGACGCGCGGCTCGAGTCCCGAGCGACGCAGTGCCCATGCCGTCAGCGCGATCCCGCCCGCCCCGGCGGACGCGAACAGCCGGGTCGCCGCCAGCCCCGCCATCGTGATCTCGTAGCTCTCGCGCCAATCGATCGGCGACTCCCCGCGAACGAAGACAGCTCGGAACAGCGCCACGTAGCCGCAGAACGAGGCGACCTCAAGCACCAGACCCAGTCCGAGCCACCAGAGGTTCCCGTGCTGAATCCGGTTCCAGGTCTCCTGCAGCCCCAGCAGCCGAGGCAGGACCAAGTACAGGAACGCGACCGTCGAGACCACGAACACCCCTGAGATCAGCAGCCGGCGGCGCGTGAACCGCACCCGCGGCATTTCTTCGCGGGAATGCTCCAGATCCTCGTTGGCCTCAAGCGCCCCGGGAACCGGCCGCTCGCTGGGTGAACCGAGCATCAGGCCTCGCTACTCGCCGGCACTCCGTACTTCCAGCGCCTGCACGAGGCGCGACAGACCCCGCACCAGTGGAGCGGCTTTCGGGGCGGCGAAGCGTACGCCCTCGGTCAGGGCAACCCCGCCGAGCAGATCGGCCAGATAGTGCTCGCCCAGGTAGACGAGCGCCACCCCGAGCGTCATGGCGTACGTCCATCCCACCGCGCCCGCGATGGGATCGACCTCGCTCAGCAGGTGCGCGGCCATCAGCGAGGTGGCGAAGTGCAGCGACGGCATGGCAGCAAGGGGATTTCCACCGAGGACATCGTAAAGGCCGCCCCAGCGGTCACCCCAGAACTGCTCCCCGTATTCGATCATCATTCGTCGAACCTGCGCGGTCTTTCCGTTGCCAAAGCGCCCCTGAGCCGCCGCCCACCAGGGCGGTGCGGTGGGGATCGCCCAGTAGAACACCGCGCCCAGGTCGAACACGGCGTACATGCGGGCCGCGGCCACGGGGAACTGCTCGGGGTCCCGGAGAAGCACATAGCCCACGCTCGCGTGGGGAACGAAGAACCACATCCAGTGACACCACACGAGGACTCGCTCGCCCCGGTTGACCGACCCCGGGGAGGACAACCCGTGTTGGAGTCGCAGCGTCGGCGGCACGCCAAGACCCAGTGCTCGGTCGATGGCGATCGGATAGCCGACATGGACGCGGGCAGCCAGCCGCCGCGGATCATCGTGCGGCATCTCGTAGGCCGCCAGATAGGCCCACATGTTCAAAATGCAAACCGCGGCATCCCGTGCTCGGCTTCGAGGCATGGCCACGCACACAGCGACCGGCGCCAGCGCAGCGCTCCCCAGCACGGCAGCCGGTGGCAGCTTCACGCGGCGGCGCAGAGCAGGCGCAGCGACGCCCATCGCGACGAGGGCCCACGCCGTCGCTCGGATGCCCCTCGGCAGGCGCAAGTGCCGCCAGTATAGGAATCCGGGGCGGGATTGCGCAGCGGCGACGAATACCCGTCTGCGTGGGTAGAATGCCGCCGCCTTGCGACTTGACGTTTCCGCCGCCAACCTTCGCCGTCGGCGCCGCTCTCTGGCGCTCGTAACGGTCGCGCTTGTCCTGAGCGCATCGCTGCTGCTGGCGCCGAGCGCGTTCGCCAACTTCCTCTCGCTGAAATCCGGCGGCTCGCCGAACGCGGACTCAATTGACAGCCTCTACAACCTGCTGCTCTACATCGCGGCGGTGGTGTTCATCGTGGTCGAGGGCGCGCTGTTCTACTCGGTCATCCGCTTCCGGGCCAAGAAGAACCGGGTGGCGGCCCAGATCCACGGCAACACCCGTCTGGAGATCGGCTGGACGGTGGCCGCAGCGCTGGTTCTGGTCGTCATCGCCGTGATCACGTTCATCAAGCTGCCGGGCATCACCAATCCGCCCAACTCCGACAGCAACGGCCTAGTCCTCTCCGCCTCGCTCGGCCAACCCACCCCGCCCAACGGCAAGAAGCTCACCGTCTGCGTGCAGGCTCGCCAGTTCATCTTCCGCTACACCTACGGTCCGAACTGCGCCGACAACGCATTCACCGGCAAGCTGCCCTACTCCTACACCGACATGGTCGTGCCCGCCAACACGACCGTCGTGCTGGTGATCCAGGCCAGCGACGTGATCCACAACTGGTGGGTCCCCTCGCTCGGCGGCAAGGTCGATGCGGTGCCCGGCTACACCACCTACACCTGGTTCAAGGCCCCGCACGCCGGCTCCGTCTACACCGGGCACTGCGCGCAGCTCTGCGGCCGCCAGCACGCCTGGATGATGGCGCGGGTGAAAGTGGTCACCCCCGAGCAGTACAAGCAGTGGATCTCCCAGCAGTCCAGCCTGATCGCGGCCGCCAACGCGCAGGTAACCCAGCTGCGCCAGATCCTGACCGCGAACGGAAATCTCTAGAGGAGCCGACAGACGAATGTCCACCACCGACTACTCAATCCGTCCGGCTCCGCAGATCGTCACCCACGAGGTGACCAAGCCGCGTGAGACCAAGCGGTGGCTGGACTGGGTGACCACAACCGATCACAAGAAGATCGGGATCATGTACCTGGTCACGACCTTCGTGTTCTTCATCCTCGGTGGGGTCGAGGCACTGCTGATGCGGGTTCAGCTCGGGGTCCCCAACAACACCCTGCTGAGCTCCGAGCACTACAACCAGCTGCTCACGCTCCACGGCACGACGATGATCTTCCTGTTCGTCGTGCCGGTGATGGCCGGCTTCGGCAACTACTTCCTGCCGCTGATGATCGGTGCGCGAGACATGGCCTTTCCCCGCCTCAACGCGCTCTCTTTTTGGCTGTTGCTGCTGGGCGGGATCGTCTTCTACTTCACGCTGTTCTTCCATCCGCCGGAGGCCGGCTGGTGGAGCTACCCGCCGCTCTCCAGCATCCAGTTCTCACCCAGCGGCGGCCAGGACGCGTGGATCTTCCTGATCCACATCACCGGCATTTCCTCGCTCGTCGGCGCGATCAACTTCTACGCGACCGTCGTCAACATGCGCGCACCCGGCATGAGCTGGGGGCGGCTCCCGCTGTTCGTATGGGCGATCCTGATCTACGCGATCCTGCTGATAATCGCGCTGCCGGTGATCGCCGCAGCCGTGACGATGCTGCTCGCCGACCGCCATTTCGGGACGCATTTCTTCGACCCGGCGAACCACGGCTCGCCCGTGTTGTGGCAGCACCTGTTCTGGTTCTTCGGGCACCCCGAGGTCTACATCATGATTTTGCCGGGCTTCGGAATGATCTCCGAGATCATCCCGGTGTTCTCACGTAAGCCGATCTTCGGCTACAAGGCGATCGCCGCCTCGACCGCCGTGATTGCCTTCCTGGCCACGCTCGTGTGGGCGCACCACATGTTCGTCTCGCCGGTGCCGATCGTCGTGCTGGGCTTCTTCATGTTGAGCTCGTTCCTGATCGGGGTCCCCACCGGCGTGAAGATCTTCAACTGGATCGCGACTCTGTGGCGAGGTTCGATCGTGCTGACCACCTCGCTCCTGTTCGCGGTCGGCTTCATCGCCGTATTCGTGGTCGGCGGGATCACGGGCATCTTCCTGGCCGTGTTCCCGGTCGACTGGCAACTCAACGACACCTACTTTGTCGTCGCCCACTTCCATTACGTGCTGATGGGCGGCGCCGTGTTCTCGCTGTTCGCCGGCCTGTACTACTGGTACCCGAAGATGACCGGACGGCTGATGAGCGAGACGCTCGGCAAGCTCTCCTTCGGGCTGATGTTCATCGGCTTCAACCTCACCTTCTTCGTGCAGCACGCGCTCGGGCTCTCCGGCATGCCGCGGCGGATCTACACCTATCAGCCCGGCCTCGGCTGGTCGACCTACAACCTAATCTCCACGATCGGATCATTCATCCTGGGAGTCGGGATCCTGGTCACCATCGCCAACGTCGCCCTCAGCCTCAAGCGTGGCCGGATCGCGGGACCGGACCCGTGGAAGGGCAACACGCTCGAGTGGTTCACCTCTTCTCCCCCGCCGGTCAATAACTTCGACGTGATTCCCCGCGTGCGCTCGGTCGAGCCGATGCGGGACATTCGCCGCCAGGTCGAGCGCCAGACCGGCGACACGCAGAAGACCGGCGGCAGCGAGCGCTACGCCCGAGTCTGATGGCCACCGCCACCCTCCTGCGCAGTGGGTCCGCCGCCTCGGCGGCGCGCCAGGTGCTGTCCGACTACGTCGAGCTGACCAAGCCGAAGGTCCAGTCGCTGCTGCTGCTGACCACGGTCACGGCGATGGAGGTCGCGGGAAATCCATCGCTTCTGCGGATCGCCCTGACCTGCCTCGGGGGCTACCTATCGGCCGGTGGCGCGGGCGCGGTCAATCATTACTACGACCGAGACATCGACGCGAAGATGGCCCGGACGGCGACCCGCCCGATCCCGGCCGGGCGCGTTTCGCCCCGCGCAGCGCTGATCTACGGCATCACGCTGGCCGCGCTGTCATTCGCGCTGCTGTCACTGACCGTCAACGTACTCGCGGCCTCACTGGCCCTGGGCGGCTTCGTCGGCTACGTCTTTGTCTACACGATCTGGCTGAAACGGCGCACGCCGCAGAACATCGTGATCGGCGGTGCCGCCGGGGCGGTTCCGCCTCTGGTCGGTTGGGCCGCCACTCGCGGCTCGCTGTCCTGGACGGCGGTCTATCTGTTCGCGATCGTCTTCTACTGGACTCCGCCCCACTTCTGGGCGCTCAGCCTGCTGATGAAGGACGAGTACGCGCAGGTCGGAGTCCCGATGATGCCTGTAGTGCGCGGCGAGCGTGAGACGCGACGCCAGATCCTGCTCTACACACTGCTGCTCTACGCCATCTCCCAGCTGCCGTTCTGCGCCGGCGCCTTCGGGGGGATCTACCTCGCTGCCTCGATGACCCTCGGCTGCGCGTTCATCGCCGGGTCGGTGCTTCTGTACCGCCGGGCTGACCGCAAGACCGCACTGCGGCTCTACCTGTTCTCACTGCTCTACCTCGCGTTGCTGTTCGGCGCGATGGTGGCCGACGCCAAGCTGTAAATTCCACGGAGGACGCATGGACCGCAAGCTCGCACGCAAGAACATCCGCTCCGGACTCATCGCAGGCGCCGCGTGCGCCTTCATGTTCGGCATCACCTTCCTCGCCGCCGCTATCTACGTTCACGCGTGAGCGAGGTCGAACAGCAGGCGCCCCCGGTCGGCGAGGAGGTCCACCTTCCCGGTCCGTCTCTGATCCCGCTCGCCAACGCGGTGGGGATCACGCTGATCGTGATCGGTACGACGATCTCGATCTTCTTCGTCATCGTCGGCGCGGTGATCTTCATTCTCACCACCGTTCGCTGGATCAGGGACACACGGCGGGACATCGCCGCACTGCCCGAAGAGCACCCACGCGCCTAGCCGAAAGGCCAGAAGGACGAGCGCCATCCAGGCGGGGGTCGGCATCACGACTCCAGAGCCGCCTCGAGCAGATCTGACCCGCCTCGCCGCGTGGGGGCAGGCGGCGCGCAACGCCGTGCCCGCGATGGCGCGCCGCTTCAGACCCGAGCGCCGGCGGGTACCTCGGAGGTCGCTCCATCGGCGGTCCAGCAGCGCACGATGTCACGCATCGAGAGGATGCCGACGAGCTCGCCGCCCTCGACAACCACGAGATGGCGAAAACCGCCACGGATCATCGTGGCAGCCGCCTGCTCCAGCGACCACTCCGGCGCGGCGAACTTGAGATCGGAGGTCAGGTGGTCGGCGACCCGCTCCCGGTCAGGATCCTGACCGCGTCCGATGGCTCGGAGGATGTCACGCTCGGTGATGACGCCGGGACCTTGCTCCTCAGGGTCGATCACCACGGCGGCGCCGACGTTGCGAGTGCACATCTGGTCTGCGGCCTCGCGAAGCGTATGCCCCGGCCCCACTGTGAGAACGACGTCGGACATACCTTCGCGCACGTGCATGGACCCTCCCAGTTGCTTGCAACGATTGGCTCAATCATAGTCAAATCAGGCGGCTCACAAACACCGCTGCCACGCGGCCTGCACTGGCGCTCACGCAGGGGGATCCGCCCCGTGGTGGCAAGCAGATCCGCGCCGGTGGCGCTCGCGCGCGCGCGACCGCGCCGTTCGTCTCGCAGAAGTCATAGGATGCCGCCCGAAGTGATGCCGCGGGCCCACCGTCGAGGAAGAAAGAGTGCGTAGACACGAGCTGAGGCAGATGCTGGTGATCGGTGTGATCGCGGCTGCGATCGGCATCGTCGTTGCCCTGGTGATTCCCTGGTTCCCGGCCAACGGTTCTCGCCAGGCCGGCAACATCCGGACGCTCTATGACGTCCTGCTGATCGTCTCGGTGCCGATGTTCGTGCTCGTCCTCACCGTGGTCGGCTACTCGGTGTGGAGGTTCCGGATGCGACCCGGCGACGAGCAGAAGGACGGGCCCCCGATTCACGGGAACACGCGGCTGGAGGTCGTGTGGACGGCCATCCCAGCGATTCTGATCGTTGCGCTGTGCGGATACGCCTACTCGGTCCTCCGTTCCAACGAGGACTCCAAGAAGGGCGAGATCACCGTCAACGTCACCGAGCGCCAGTTCGCCTTCGAATTCTCCTACACCGGCCCGGGCGGCAAGACCATCGTCTCCCCGGCGCTGTACCTGGCCAAAGGTCAACCAGCCGTGTTCAAGCTCCGCTCGGTCGACGTGATCCACAGCTTCTTCGTGCCCGAGTTCTCTCAGAAGCTCGATGCCGTGCCGGGGATCACCACGACGCTTCGAGTCACGCCCACCAAACTTGGTAGCTATCCGGCCGAGTGCACCGAGCTGTGCGGCGCCGGTCATGCCCTGATGCGCGCCACGGTCCATGTTCTCACCCCCCAGGCCTTCCAGACCTGGCTTGCCACTCAGAAGCCCAATGCGTCGCCACCGATCGGCACGGTTCCCCCCAACGCCGCGCTGGCGGGCGAGCCCGGCGCCGGCGCCGGGGCCCCGACCGGCGGGACCTCAGAGGGCACGGGCAGCGCCAACAGCGGCGCTGGGGCGAGCTCGTCGGGCTCGGGGGGCGGATCGACATCCGCCACATCCTCGGGCTCGGGGGCGTCCGCGGCCACGATCGCGGCTGGGAAGGCCGTGTTCACCGGCTCCTCCGGATGCGGCGGTTGTCATACCCTGGCCGCCGCGGGAACGAGTGGAACGACCGGCCCGAATCTCGGCACGGCAATCGTGGCCGATGCAAAGAAGCGCGGGCTGCCCCTCAACAAGTTCATCCTCGAGTCGATCACCAAGCCCAACGCGTATCTGTCCCCCGGCTTCGGGGCGAACATCATGCCCCCAAGCTTTGCCCAGTCGCTGACCCCGGCCCAACTTCAGTCGCTGGTCGCCTTCATCGCCAGCGCGACCAAGTGAGAGGTACTCTGCTGATGATGTTCGGATGCGGCCACACGAGAGCGGCCCGGGGGAAGGAGACCCACTCATGGCGATAGCGACGAGGCTGCGTACGCCCGGCTGGTATCGAGCCGCGCTGTTCGACGTGCTCGGGCTGGGCTTCTCGGTCGGCCTGACCGTGCTCGTGCGTTGGCTGATGCATCAGCATCCTGTGGTGGACGGGCATGCGATCACGATCGTCGCGCTGATCGCCGTCCCCCTGTTCTTCCTCGTCGGCCTCGGCACGGCGGACTACTGGTTCTACTGGGCGGCCGGCAAGGCCACCCGGGCCGAGGATCACTCGGCCCACGGCGCCCACTCGTGGCGGGACTACTTCCGCGTCAACACCGACCACAAGGTGATCGGGATCCAGTACGTCGTGACCTCGTTCTTCTTCCTCATGGTCGGCGGCCTGCTGGCCATGCTGATGCGCGCCGAACTGGCCCAGCCAGGAATGCAATTTGTGACACCGGAGCAGTTCAACGGGCTGTTCTCAATGCACGCCACGCTCCTGATCTTCCTGTTCGTCATTCCGGTGTTCGCGGGTCTGGCCAACTACGTCCTGCCGCTGATGATCGGCGCACCGGACATGGCCTTCCCTCGGTTGAACGCCCTGTCCTACTGGATGCTGCCGCTGGCGGGTCTGATGATGTTGTTCAGCCTGCTGGCGCCCGGCGGCTCATTCGCAGCGGGTTGGACGGCCTATGCGCCGCTGTCGACGACGATGCCCCTGGGTCAGCTGTTCTTCACCGTGGCCGTGCAGTTCGCCGGGGCCTCGTCGATCGCCACCGCGCTGAACTTCCTGGTCACCATCATCACCATGCGCGCTCCGGGGATGAGCTTCTTCCGGATGCCGCTGCTGGTATGGGCGAACTTCTCGACCTCGCTGCTGGTCGTGATCGCGACGCCGTTCATCGCCGCGTCGCAGTTCTTCGTGCTGCTGGACCGCGCGCTCGGCTTCCACTTCTTCGACGCGTTCGTGGGCGCCGGGAAGAACGGCAACGTGATCATGTACCAGCACGTCTTCTGGTTCTACTCGCACCCAGCCGTCTACATCATGATGTTGCCCGGGTTCGGGATCATCTCGGAGGTCCTCGCGGTCAAGGCCCGAAAACCGATCTTCGGCTACCGGATGATGGCCTTCTCGCTGTTGGCCATCGTGGTGCTGGGCTTCACCGTCTGGGCGCACCACATGTTCGTTTCCGGGATGCAACCGTGGATCCGAATACCGATGATGATCACCACCGCGATCATCGCGATCCCGACCGGGATCAAGATCTTCTCGTGGTTGGCGACGCTGTGGCGAGGTGTGCTGCATCTCGACACGCCAATGCTGTTCGCCCTGGGATTCCTGACGATGTTCACGCTGGGCGGGATCAGCGGGGTGATGCTGGCCATGATCCCCTTCGACATCCACGTCTCCCAGACGTATTTCATCGTCGCCCACATCCACTACGTGCTGTTCGGTGGCTCGCTGTTCACGATCTTCGCCGGTGTCTACTACTGGTTCCCGAAGATGACCGGGCGGATGTTCGACGACCGTCTGGGCAAGTGGCACTTCTGGACCACGTTCATCTTCTTCAACCTGACCTTCGGGCCGATGCACCTGATCGGGATCCAGGGGATGCCGCGCCGCGTCGCGGATTACTCGCAGCAATTCGCCGCCTGGAACCTGATCATCTCGTTCGCCAGCTTTGGGCTCGGCCTGAGCACGTTGATCTTCATCTACAACGTCGCTGCCAGCTGGCGCGGCGGGCCGAGAGCGGCCGCCAACCCGTGGCGTGGGCTCACGTTGGAGTGGCAGGTCTCCTCTCCGCCTCCGATCTTCAACTTCGACGCGGTTCCAACGGTGGTAGGCGGCCCCTACGAGTACGGCGTCCCCGGCGCGGTTCACGGGATCTTCAAGTCGCCTACCGAGACGGCCCGAACCGTCGCCGCGGGGAGCGCATCCACCCCGCCTAGCCAGGAGAGTCACGAGTGAAGACGGTCCTGGTGGTAGCCAACGAGACGCTTGGCGGCCGATCGTTGATCGAGGCTGTGCGCAAGCGGGTGGCCGCGGGCGACGTCCGCTTCGTCCTGGTCGTGCCCCAGAGCCGGCCCCGAGCCGGCCTGGTCGTCTACGACGATGCCGTCTTCGACGCGGCTCAGACGCGCGTCAACCTGGCCCTGCGCTTCGTAGCCGCCGAGGGCATCGAGGCGGACGGCGAGGTCGGTGATCCGGATCCGTACACGGCGACGATCGACGCCGTGCGTGAATATCACCCGGACGAGATCATCATCTCGACCTATCCGGAGACCCGCTCCGGCTGGTTGCGGCGTGATCTGATCGATCGCGTTCGTGACGCCTCCGGCGTGCGGGTCGAGCACGTGGTGACCGACCCCGATACCGAAGGACTGCCGTTCAGGGTCACCCTGGCCGTGGCCAACCGGACTGCCAGCGGCGACGAGCTGCTGCAGGCCCTCCAGACCAAGGCACAGAGCGACCCGGAGGGCCAGCAGCACGTGTTCATCGTGATCGTGCCCCTCGAGGGCGGGAGCGGCTCTGCGACCCGCCGGGCCCGGACGCGGCTTGAGCTGGTTGTGAACCGGCTGCGGCGAGACGACCTATTCGCCGCCGGGATGATCGGCGATCCCGACCCCTACACCGCGGTTATGAACGCCCTGCAATCCTTCCGCGTCGACGACATCGTGATTTCCACCTTCGCCGAGACGAAGTCCGGCTGGCTGCGGACGGATCTGATCGAGCGAGTCCGCCGCGTCAGCGGCAAGCCGGTGGAGCACATCGTTCACGAAGAGACCGCGAACGCGAGCGCATAGTGGAAGCCGCTGCCATCGCTCACGCGGAGCACCACGGGCCCCCACCGGCCAACCGCTCGTCCCGGGTCGAGCCGGCCACGCTGGGAATGCTCCTGTTCATCATCTCCGAGGTGATGATCTTCGGGGCGTTCTTCACCGCCTACTTCTTCATCCGCGTGGTCAACCACGATCCGTGGCCGGCGCACGGCACCCTGCTGCCAGAGGCCGTGGCCGGGATCAACACCGCGATCCTGCTGTCCTCCTCGCTGACCCTGCACTGGGCGCTGGTATCGGTCAAGAACGGCAACCGCTTCGGGCTCAAGGCCGGGATGCTCTCGACCTTCCTGCTCGGATTGACCTTCCTGACCGTGCAGATCAACGAGTACGTCCACATCGGGTTCGCGCCTCATGACGCGGCCCAGGGCTCGGTTTTCTATTCCCTGACTGGCTTGCACGGCGCCCACGTCTTCATCGGCCTGTGCCTACTGGCCTTCGTGACGATCCGCGCCTTCCGCGGCCACTACTCCGCCGACTCGCACCGAGGGATGGAGGTGCCAGGCATCTACTGGCACTTCGTCGACATCATGTGGGTGATCGTCTACACGACTGTGTACGTGCTGTAAGTCCGTCGTTTGTTCGACCCCCTGCGAAACGAAGCCGACGCGTTTCGGGTGCTCGTGTGGTTTGTCGCCGCGGTCGCCGCGATCGTGGTCGCGGTGCTATTGGTGCAGGCAGTCTCGTAGGACAGCGACGGACGCTGGGCGCCCCCGGAGGGCACCTCGCATCGCACCATCCCCGCACCCGTCACCATTAGGTCCGTGCTCGGCCCGACTCTCCCCCTCGCGGCGACCGGCCCGGCCGGAACGATCGCGCTCCCGGTGGTGATCGTGCTGCTCTACTGGCTTCCCTACCAGGCCCGGGTCAGCACGCTCAAGCGCGAGCACCGGAACGCGGTTCCCGGCTGGCGCCAGGGCTGCTACGCCGCGGGGCTGATCCTGCTAGGGATCGCGCTGAGCCCGCCGGTGGGAAAGCTGGCCGATCAGCTGCTCGTCGCCCACATGGTCGAGCATCTGCTGATCGGCGACCTCGCCGCCCTGCTGATCGTGCTCGGGTTCACCGGCCCGTTGCTGGCTCCACTGCTGCGCAACCGCTTCATCGCCCGCCTACGCGTCCTCACGCACCCCGTCGTGGCCGTGGTGCTCTGGGCGGTCAACTTCTACGTCTGGCACGCGCCCGTGCTCTATCAGGCCGCGCTGCGCCACGACATCATCCACGCGCTCGAACACGCGACCTTCCTGGGCTTCGGCATCGCGATGTGGATGGGGCTACTCGGGCCGCTTCCCAAGCCGCAGTGGTTCGGCAACGGGGCGCGGCTGGTCTACATCGTCGCGGTACGTCTCCTGGGCACCGTGCTGGCCAACGCGATGATCTTCTCGGGCACGGTCTTCTACCCCTACTACCGGGGTGGGGACGCTCACTGGCACATAAGCTCGATGGCCGATCAGATCAGCGCCGCCGGGGTGATGATGGTCGAGGAGAGCCTGCTTACCATCGGGCTGTTCTGTTGGCTGTTCCTGAAGGTGGCCCGGGAAGGCGAGGAGCGCCAGCGGCTGCTCGACTACGCGGCCGCCCGGGGCGTGGACCTGGATGAGCGCCGTGCCGCTCGCGCGGTCGCGGCGGGCCGCGGCGAGGAGCTGCGGGAGCGCCTCGGCGCTCGGACCGCGGCTACTTGATCGTCAGGGTGCCCTTCATGCCCGCCGCCTCGTGGCCGTCGACGGAGCAGTAGAACTCGTAGGTCCCGGGCTTGAGAGTGGCGGAAACGATTGACGTTCCCCCGCCGGAGACGATCTGCCCAACCTGGGGGCTCAGACCACCGCCCTTGATGGCGATGTCGTGGGGTACCGAGGAGGCGTTCTTCATCTTCAGCGTCACCTTGCCCGCGGGCCCTGTGGCGCTGGAGGCGAGGAACTTGAGCTGACCCGTCGGATCGGCGTCGATCTCGGCCACCCCAGCCTTGATCGCCACAGGCTTCTGGCTCGTGGTCGGCACCGCCGAGGCCAGGGCACCGGTGTCCTGGCCGGGCTTCGCCGCCACCTGGGCGACATAGCCAGCCACGTCGGCGGCCTGCTGTCCCTTGAACAGCATGCCGGGCATCACGCCACCCGCACTCGGATATTGGATCCAGTAGTCGACGAGGCCCCGGATGTCGGAGCTGCGCAGCTGGTCCGCGCGGTCCTGTCGGAACGCGTCGTCGAGGTTGGGACCGACCACGCCGTTGGTCCCGGCGTGAGCGAGCGTGTGACACGACCCGCACTTGCCCACGAACAGCTTCTTGCCGTTGACCACGTTGGCCGTCGGATGTTTCACCGCGCAGCCGCCGAGGACCAGCAGAACGGCCCCAGCCGCTGCCAGTGCACCAAAATTCCGAGGAATGGTTGCGAGAGCTCTCACCATACGATGCGGGCGGCACTCTATCCGAGCGCACGGCGTAGCGGCGCACAGGTTGGGGTCACGGCTTGGCGGCTCTGCCCTGCCGAGGGCGCTGGTAGCATGGCGCGGGATGAGGATCCGCCAGAAGTACCGCATGCGGACGCCTTCCACCGGTCGTGAAGTGATCATCGAGGCCGAACCCGGCGTCCAGTACGTAGACCGCGAGACCAGCGAACCGCTCGAGGTGGTGGCCGAGCTGCTGCCGTTGGCACCGACGGTCTCCGAGCTTCCGTGGGCCGTGGACAATCTCCGCTTCTGCAACTGGTGCGACCAGCTAAACCAAAAGGATCTGAACGATTGCCAGGTCTGCGGGCGACGGATGGCTCCGCTCGGCGACTGAGGTCGGCCTCGATGCGGATTCGCGGCTTGATGCTCTTCCGTGCTGGCACGCCTTGCTCCGGCGCTCGCTCCAACGCCCGCTGCGCGGCGGCGCTCGCCGCAACGCTGGCGTTGGCGACCGGCCTGGCGGCCTGCGGCGGGGGCGGCTCCAATTCCGCCAACACCTCTGGCGCGCCCCCGCTTACCGTGCCGACGGGCGCGTCGGCCGCGGCGAGCATCACCAGCACCACCTCCTCGACCTCCTCAAGCCCGAGCACGACCAGCACCGCCGCGTCCGGAGCGAGCAGCGCCTCGCCGTCCTCGTCGGGCGGCACGGCCGCCTCAGGAGGAGCCTCGGCCGGGGGCAGCGGCGCCTCGGGTTCGGCCGGCAGCGGTTCGAGCTCAGGTGGCACCTCGCCCTCCGGGGGCGCGGGCACCTCAGCCGGCGGATCCGGAACCGGAACTTCCGGCTCCGGCTCAGGCGGGTCCAGCAGCGGCGGCGCCGGCCTCGGTTCGGCCTTCTGCCAGCAGAACCCCGGCGCCTGCTAGCGCCAGCCGGCGCGCAGCCCGCCTAGGGTTTGCGATCCGCGGCGTGAAGCTGGTTCTTCGGCGGTACCGGGTTGGTGACCTCGGTGGCCGAGTACTGGACCGCGGTCCCCGGATAGTCGCACAGGTAGCGCGCGCTCTGCCCGACCGTTGTCTGCGCCTGGTTGGTGGCAGCAGGACTGTTGCAGTTCGCCGCTCGGCTCTGGCGGTAGGCGAACTTCTTCGTCGGCAGGTTGAACGACAGCACCGGCGCCCACGTCGGCGTCGTCAGGGCGACCACCTCTCCGGGCACGACCGGAATGCTCGTGTCGAGTGGGAACTGGACGACCTGTCCGAGATACGGCTGAAGGTGGAAGACCGGGCTCTCGGCCGCGACGGCCCAACGGCGGAATTTCTTCTTGCCGACCGGCTTGAGCACGGTAATCCCGGCCTGGGTGGTGCCGCCGTAGGTGGTGTCGAGAAAGTGGACGTCCTTCTTCGCGGTGACCGCGTTCTTGTCAAGCCGCGAGAGCCCTAGCGTGAACGCGACGATCTTGCCGGCCTTGGTCACCGTGGTCGGGTACGCCACGCCGTCGCGGATCGTCTCCAGCGCCGTGACCTGAGTGAGGATGATCGTGCAGTTTGCGGCGTTGACCGTGGGCGGGCAGACCGGTGCCACCAGCGGGGTCCTGGGCACGCCGAGCTCGAGGATCTGTGCCGCCGCGGAGGCGGGGATCAGCGCGGAAACCGCACCGATCGCGGCCAGAGTCGTCAGAGATGAAGAACGTTTCATAGACATCATTGAACACGAACGGGCGGCAGCAGTTGCGCGCCGGGTCGCCGCGGTGACCGCCGCGACCCGGTTCGCGTGCTGTCTGAACGGCCGCGGGCGCGGCCTAGTCCCAATTAGATCTTCGTGACGTTGACGGCCTTCGGACCCTTCGGCCCGGCCTCTTCCTCGTAGGAGACCTTAGATCCCTCTGGCAATGAGCGGTAGCCATCTCCGCTGATGCCACTGAAGTGGACAAACAGGTCCCGGCCGCCATCATCAGGCGTGATGAAGCCGAACCCCTTGTCGTCGCTGAACCATTTGACGGTTCCGGTTGCCATGCACTCCCCTTGGGACTACTCGGATACATCGGGCTCCCGGAGGTCCCGACCGAACGCGGAAAACCTACCAGCAGGGCGTCAGCAATGCGCGCGATCGCCTGTGGACAGCCGGCGGCGACGGGATGATCAGTGCTCAGCGTCCGGAGAATGTGGCCTTGCCCGGCCCCACGTCCAGGAACGACCGGACTGCGTTCTGCAGGTCCTCGGTCTCGAACAGCTCGCCGGCCACCCGGCCGACGCGGTCGTTGGCCAGCTCGACACCGCCCTCGAGATAGTCGCGGATGACCTGCTTGGTCGCCGCGTGAGCGAGGGTCGGCCCAGCGGCGAGCCGGTCCGCGAACTGCCGGACTGCTCCGTCGAAGCCCTCGTCGGGATATACGCGGTTGACCACGTTCCAGCGCTCGAGTGTCGCTGCGTCGTAGCGGTCCCCGGTCATCACGAACTCCTTGGCCCGCCCGGTGCCGGCCCGCTCGGCCAGGCGCTGGGTGCCCCCCATGGCCGGAGTGAGCCCGATCACGGCCTCGACCAGCCCGAAGCTGGCCGACTCGGCGGCCAGGATCAGATCACAGGCCAGCGCCAATTCGAAGGCCCAGGTGAGGCAGAGGGCGTGGGCGGCGAAGATGGTCGGGCAGGGCAGCGCGTCCACGCGGCGGGCGATCATCACCAGGCCATCGAAGGTCCGCGCCGCCGCCTCCGCGTCAGACAGGGCGGCAAACAGTTCGACGTCCACCCCGCCGCTGACCACCCGGCCCTCGGCCCGGAACAGCACGGCGCGGGGATGTGAGCGCTCGAGCTCTGAGAGCGCCTCCTCCAGCCCACGGGCCAGCTCGGCGTCAAACAGGTTCAGCGGCGGCGAATCAACGGTGACGATGGCGAGGCCGCCGTCGTGCTGCACTCTCACAGGCCCCTCCCCGCTCATCGGAGCTCCTGCGCCGCCGCGGCGATCTCCGACTGGTCACCCGGTGCCGGCGTCCAGGGCAGCTGCAGCGGATCGTCGGCATAGCGCGGGATTACGTGGACGTGGAAGTGAAAGACGGTCTGCCAGGCCGCGCGGCCACACGAATTGATCAGATTGACCCCGGCGGCGTCGAGGCGCTGGTGCGCGCGCCTGGCCAGGCGTTGAGCAGCCGTCATCACCGCGGCGAGCTGATCGGGCTCGATCTCCAGCAGGTCCCGGGCGTGGCGTCGCGGAACCACCAGCGCGTGTCCGCGGGTCGCCGGGCTGATGTCCATGAAGGCAACCGTTTGCTCGTCCTGATCGACGATCTCGCCCGGCAGCTCGCCGGCGATGATCTTGCAAAAGATGCAGTCCTGATCGCTCACGCGCTGCAGCCTATCGTTCCGCCGCCGAGCGGCCACCAAGCCGCTCGCGGGCGAACGCGATCGCCTCCTCCCGGCCTGCGATCTCCCCGGCAAACGCGGCCTCTTCCAGCTCTCCGAGCAGGCGCCCGAGCTCCGGGCCGGGTCGGATTGCGAGCAGATCGGCGAGCTCGTCCCCGCGCACCGGCGGCCGCGGTGGGTGCCGGCGCCAGGCCAGCCCTTGGGCGAGCATCGGCCGGGCCAGCTCAAGGTGACGCGCGATCGCCTCCTCCGATCCACGCCCCCGTGTGGCCAGACGGTCCGCGACGCTCAGCAGGGTCACGTCCACCTGCACCGGTTCACAGGCCCGCAGGTAGCGGTAGATCGTCCTCCGGCTGAGTGGCATCTCGTGGACAAGGAAGCCGAGTCGAAGATGATGGCGAGTCAGCGCCGCCACGTGCTCAGCCAAGCGCTCGCTCGCGCGCAAACGACGGAGCAGTGTCCGCACGACCTGCGCGCCCGCCTCGTCATGACCCATGAACGTGACTCGCCCCGCCGCGGTCACGCCGCGAGTCTGCGGCTTGGCGATGTCGTGCAGCAGGGCGCCGAAGCGCAGCGCTTGCCCGCGGTTGAGCTCGTTGGCCAGAGGCTCGGCCAGCAGCGCTCGGATCTCCTCGACCGCGTCAGGGAAGAAACGTCCCGGGTCGCGCTCGAGTTCGATCGTCTCGGCCAGCACGGCTCGCGTGTGGTCGTAGACGTCGAGGTGGTGATAGTGACTCTGCTCGACGCCGCGCAGTCTGGCCAGCTCGGGCAACACGACGTCGGTGCTGCCCGAGTCGTACATGAGCTCCAACCCCCGCAGCGCCTGATCGGCACTGAGAATTCGCTTGAGTTCACCAAACACGCGCTCGGCCGCTACGCCTTCAAGACCAGAAGCAGCCGCCCGGGCGGCCACCAATGTGTCCGGCTCGACCTCGAAACCGAGCTCACAGCCCAGCCGAGACACGCGCAGGGTCCGCAGCGGGTCGGCCGCGAACGTCCCAGGGCTGACCATCCGCAGCCGCCGCGCGCGCAGGTCTCCAATCCCGCCGAACGGATCGACAGGCTCACCGCCGGCCAGCGGCTGGGCGATGGCGTTGACCGTCAGATCGCGCTGTGCGAGGTCATCCACAATCGTCGCGCCGCTCAGAGGCAGCAAATCCAGCTGCCAGCTGTGGTCGCGGGCGCCGACCCTCCAGGCCCCAAACCCTTCGGAGAGAGCAAACGCATGCCCATCCGCCGCGTGAGCAAGCGCCCGGGCGAGGCGCTGGGGATCGTCCTGCACGGCGACGTCGAAATCGGCTGTGTCCCGCCCCAGGAGCCGATCCCGTACCGCGCCGCCGACCAGCCAAGCCCGGTCCTGGACCAGGCCGGCGAGGATCTCCAGGGGCCCGCTCACGCGCTAGCGCCGTCTCGGTGATACACCCGCGGCACTCGACCCGAGATCGAGCACAGGACCTCGTAGCTGATCGTGTCAAGGCGCCTCGCCAACTCCTCAGCGGTCTGTCGCTCGCCGCCGTCGCGACCGATGATCGTGACCACGTCGCCGACCGACGCCGAGGGGGACGCCCCGAGATCGACGGTGAGGTTGTCCATGCTCACCGTCCCCACCAGCGGATACCTGCGTCCGCTGATCAGCAGCTCGCAGTTGTTGGTCAGCGCCCGGCTGATCCCGTCGCCGTAGCCGATCGGGACGGTCCCGAGAAACGTTGATTCGCGGGCGATGAAGCGGCGTCCGTAGCCCGCGCTCTCCCCCGGGGCAGCCAGCTTCACCGCGGCCAGATAGGACCGCAGCTCAAGCGCGGGCTCCAGGCCGTGATCGGACGGATCCCGATTCATCGGGTCCGACCCGTAGACCGCGATGCCACAGCGAACGAGATCGAAATGCGAGGCCGGGTTCGTCAGCGTCGCGGCGCTGTTGGCGGCATGGACGACCAAGCCGTCCGCGATTCGCCGCATCTCTTCGGCGAAGGGAACGAACCGCTCCAGCTGGGCGCCCATGAACTCCGGATCGTCGTCGGCCGTGGCGAAATGGGTCATCGCGCCGGCCAGCGACAGCGCCGGCGAGCCGGCCACGCGCCGGGCGATCCTCAAGGCCTCGTCGAGGTCCCGCGTCCCCAGCCGCCCCATCCCCGTATCGAACTTGACGTGGAGGCGCACAGGCGGACCGGAACCGACCTGGGCGAGCACATCGTCGACGAAGCGCTCCGAGGATGCGACGAGATCGACGTCGGCTTTCAAGGCCGACGGGAGCTCCTCGGCGCTGACGGCTCCCATGACCAGGATCGGCGCGGAGATACCGGCCTCACGCAGCGTGAGCGCCTCTTCGCTGGTGGCCACGCCCAGCCAGCTCGCGCCTGCCCGCAGCGCGGCGTCCGCGACCGGCACGCCACCATGCCCGTAGCCGTCGGCCTTGACCACCGCGCACAGCGCCACGCCTCGCAAATCTCGCCGCAGCCGGGCGACGTTGCGCTCGATCGCCGCCAGGTTGACTCGGGCCAGGGCGCGCAGGGGCATCTCGACGCGGCTAGCGCGCCAGCGCCTCCAGCACGTCGACCCGCGTCACCACTCCGAGCAGCTTTCCGTCCTCGTCGACAACCGGAAGCCGATTGTGCTTGCGCTCGGAGATCAGCCGCGCCGCGTGGCGGACGCTGTCGTCGCCCCGCACGGTCACCGGGTCACGGGTCATCATCTCCGACACCGTCGACGCAAACGCCCGACGAAGCCGCTCCTCGTAGTGCTTGAGCGACTCGAGGTAGATCACACCCCCCCACAGGTCGATGTGGTGGGGAAGGCGGATGTCGGCTTCCTCGTCGCGGATGACCAGATCGGACTCTGTGACGATGCCGATCACGCGGTCGGAATGATCGATCACGGGCACGCCTTGCAGCTCGTGCTTGCGCATCAGGCGCAGCAGCGTTTCCACGTCATCCTCGGGATGAACGCTGACGATGTCGCTCAGCATGATGTCCGCGACGGTGTCGATGGCGCCAGCGTAATGGCTCGGGCCGCGCTCGTGCGGCGCGCTCACTCGCTGGCCGGCGGTAGCGCCCGAGGCAGCAACTCGATCACGTCCCGTGCGATCACCCCTTCGGTGCCGATCGCCCGCGCGGCAAGCCGACCCGCCGCGGCGTGAACGAACACCCCGGCGCAGGCGGCGTGGAAGGGCTCCATCCCTTTGGCCAGGTACGCACCGATCACTCCGCAGAGGACGTCGCCGGTCCCGGCTGTGGCCAACGCGGGCGCCCCTCCTGGGCTGACCGCGAGCCGGCCG
Organism: uncultured Solirubrobacterales bacterium; assembly: GCA_963757165.1. Lineage (GTDB taxonomy): Bacteria > Actinomycetota > Thermoleophilia > Solirubrobacterales > Solirubrobacteraceae > Palsa-465. Next base: position 111,810 of record CAVWQO010000004.1, on the reverse strand, counting down.
GAGGGGTCAGCGACGAGGGTGTCGTCGCCCTTGAGGAGGACGATCGCGTTCGCCTGCTCGGCGGCCTGCTTCACATACCTCAGCCGGTGCGCCTGGACCTCCGAGCTCTGGAGGCCCAGCACCCGTCCGAGCTCACCCGCGTGCGGGGTCAGCACCGTGGCGGCGCTTCGGCCGCTCAGCGCGCCGAGGCTCTCGGCGTGCGCGTTCAGTCCGTCGGCGTCAAGCAACAACGGCACTTCGGCTCGCCGGGCCAGCTCCCGGGCGAACTCCGCGCTCCCGGGGTCACGGCCGAGGCCGGGCCCGAGTACGAGGGACTGAGCGCGGCCCGTGCGCTCGAGGACTTCGGTCAGTGCAGCCGGGACGATGACCCCATTCTCGTCTGGCAACGGGACGCTCATCACCTCGAGCAGGCGCATCTCGAAGACGATGTTCAGCGAGGCGGGCACGCAGACGGTGACGTAACCGGCGCCCGCGCGCATGGCCGCTTCGGACGCCATGCTGGGGGCACCGGTCAGGCCTGTCGAGCCACCGCAGACGACCACGCTGCCAGCGGCGAACTTGGTCGCGTCGCGGTCGCGCCGCGGAATTCCGTCCGTGACAGCGTCGAGGATCAGCCCGATCTGGGGGTCCGCGGGCCCGCCGGGCGGAATCCCGATGTCGATCACGTGGATCTCCCCCGCGCAGGCCTTTCCCGGATGTATCCACAGCCCGGGCTTAGCGGCGTGGAAGGTCACGGTGGCCGCCGCCCGCACGGCCGGCCCGTCGACCTCACCGGTTGAGGCGTCGACCCCGCTGGGCACGTCGCAGGCGAGGACGACGGCCTGGCCGGCGACGGCGTTGATGGCCTGGATCGCGCCCGCGCTGGGCTCGCGCGGGGAGCCCGAAAAGCCGGTGCCGAGGATCGCGTCGACCACACAGTCCGCGCCGGCGAGCGCCGCGGCGTCAAACGGGGTCGGGGCCAGACCGGGAAGGCGCTCGAAGTTGGTCTTCGCATCACCCTGCAGCTCGTCGGTCGGATACAGGGTCAACACGTCGACCTCCCGTCCTCGCTCGCGCAGCAGCCGCGCGGCGACAAAACCATCACCGCCGTTGTTGCCCTTCCCGCACACCACCGCGATCCGTCCCGATGGAACCAGCTCCCCGACGAGCTCCGCCACCCCCCGTCCAGCGCGCTCCATCAGGGTGAGCCCGGGGATCCCTCGCTCGTGGATGGCCCAGTCATCCAGTGCGCGCTGCTCGGGCGCGTCCGGCAGCGGCCCCGCCCAGTCCGGGAGCCTCACCGCTTGACCGCGAGGGCTACGGCCGCGGCATCCCGGTCGGTGTGCGTGAGTGAGATCGAGACCTCAACCCCCTGCTCCCTCGCACACGCGGCGACATGACCGTGCAGCTCGATCGCCGGCGGCCCACCGTCGCCGACCACCTCCACCTCGCAGAAATTCCAGCCGTCCAACTGCAACGCCTTGGCCACCGCCTCCTTGGCCGCAAACCGCGCCGCCAGATGCTGGCCCGGTCTGGCCCGCGACGCGGCGTAGGCGAGCTCGCGCTCGGTGAACAGCCGGGTGGCCAGCCGCGGCCGACGCTCCAGCGCCCGCTCGAGACGGTCGATCTCAAGCAGATCGATCCCGACCCTCACTCCACCGTCACCGTCTTGGCCAGATTGCGGGGTTGATCGACGTTCAGCCCCCGCAGGCGGGCAATGTCGTAGGCGAACAGCTGCAGCGGGATCACCGCCAGCAGCGGCGCGAGCATCCACTGGGTGCGGGGGATCCAGATCACCTCGTCGGCGTGCTCGCCGATGCGCGGGTCCCCCTCAGTCGCCACGGCGATCACGCGGGCGCCCCGAGCTCGAACCTCCTGGATGTTGGAGATCACCTTCTCGAGCACGGGCGATTCGTTGGCCACCACGACCACGGGCGTGCTCTCGTCGAGCAGGGCGATCGGGCCGTGCTTCATCTCTCCGGCCGCGTAGGCGTCCGTCGCGATGTAGGAGATCTCCTTGAGCTTCAGCGCCCCCTCGAGCGCCACCGGCAGACCCACGTGTCGGCCCAGATAGAGGAAGAAGTCGGCCGTGTAGGCGCGCTGGGCGATCTCCTCGATCCGGCCCGCCCCATGTTCGAGCAGCTCGGCGATCAGGTGGGGCAGACGCTTGAGCTCGGTGATCGAGCTCCGCAGCGCCTCCGGCTCCAGGGTGCCGCGCAGCTCCCCCAGACGCAGCGCGATCAGGTACATCGCCGCCACCTGGCTGAGGAACGTCTTCGTCGCTGCGACACCGATCTCCAGGCCGGCGCGCGTGTAGAGCACGCCGTCGGCATCCCGAGTGATCTGCGAGCCCATGATGTTGGTCACCGCGAGCACTGTGGCCCCGCGCTCACGCGCGGTGCGCATCGCCGCGAGCGTGTCGGCGGTCTCGCCGGACTGCGAGATGCCGATCACCAGGTCCCCCGGGCCGACGACCGGATTGCGGTAGCGGTACTCGGAGGCGATCTCGACCTCGACGGACACCCGCGCCCACTCCTCCACGGCGTAACGGCCAATCAGCCCCGCGTGATAGGAGGTGCCGCAGGCGACGATCACCACGCGCCGGATCTTCTGCAGGAGCTCGTCCTTTACCCGGCCGAGGTCCCCCAGATCAATCGTGTGCTCGTGGGCGGCCCGTTCACCGATCGTCTCGGCCACGGCGTCCGCCTGCTCGTAGATCTCCTTGAGCATGAACGTCTCAAAGCCCTGCTTCTCGGCGGTCTCGGCATCCCAGTCGATCTCGACCTGCTCGCGTTCCAGGACCTCACCGTCGGCGCTCAAAAACTGCACGTCGTCCGGTCGTAACACCACGATCTCGTCATCGCCGATGTACTGCACCACCCGGGTCTCCCGCAGGAAGGCCGGGATCGCCGAGCCGATGAACTGCTCCCCGTCGCCGCGGCCGATGATCAGCGGGCATTCCTTGCGCGCGCCGACGAGCAGTCCGGGTTCGTCGGCGCTGATGGCGACAAACGCATAATGGCCGCGGAGCTCGGCGTAGGCGCGGCGGACGGCCTCGACCAGCCCGTCCTCGCCATGGCGCGCCACCAGGTGCGCGATCACTTCGGCATCGGTCTCCGAAGTGAATACCGCGCCCTCCTCGGTGAGGCGGTCCTTCAGCGCAACGTAGTTCTCGACGATGCCGTTGACGACGATGTGAATGCGGTCGGTGTTGTCGAAGTGCGGGTGGGCGTTCTCCTCGGTCACCCGCCCGTGGGTGGCCCAGCGGGTGTGGCCGATTCCCGTCCCGGGGATCGGCGGCTCAGCCAACGCGACGGCGGACGATGTCGGCTCAGGCCGCTCGCCGAGGGCCTGCCGCAGCGCGCTCAGGTTCCCGACGGCCCTGACGGCGTCGATCCGGTCGCCGCCGAGCACCGAGATGCCGGCACTGTCATACCCGCGATATTCAAGCTTCTCGAGACCGGCCAGCAGCAGCGGGCGGGCTGCTCGCGGTCCTACGTAGCCGACGATGCCGCACATGGCGTGGAAACTCCTGAAATCGGGATCGGATGGTGTGGTCGAACCGCAACGGCAGCCCGCGCCCGCCTCACTGACCGGAGAGCGAGCTTGGGATCTTAGAGGCTTCAAAGGCGTTAACGGCCCGGGAACCCCTAGAGTTTCCGCGCTGATGGTCCTGCCCCGCGTTCCCCGGCTGCCGCTGGTCCCGGATCCATTTCGGCGGATTCACGTCCCCCGGGACCTCAACGCGATGACCGTAACCGGTGAGCAGGAGAACCCCGCGGCCGGCGGACTCAGCGAGCGGACGGCCAACCGGATCTGGGCGGCGGGGCGCGAGCTCTATCGCACCGGCGTGCATCCGGCCCTGCAGCTGACTGTCCGGCGCAACGGGGAGGTGGTTCTCGACCGGGCAATCGGCCATGCGCGCGGCAATGGCCCGCAAGATTCGCCGGACACGCCCAAGGTGCCGGTGAGCACCGACACGCCGTTCTGCGTGTTCTCAACCTCAAAGGCCGTCACGGCCCTGGTCATCCATCTGCTCCAGGAGCGTGGCGCGCTCGATATCACTGACCGAGTCGCGGATTACATCCCCGAATACGGGGTCCATGGCAAGGACCAGACGACGATCGCCCACGTTTTGGCCCACCGAGCCGGGATTCCGGGGCTGCCCAAGACGGCGCTGGATCTGGACCGGGTCAGCGACCGCGAGTTTCTCACCAAGACGATCTCCGACGCCAAGCCGTTCGTCAAACCGGGGACGCTGCTGGCCTACCACGCCGTCTCCGGGGGTTTCATCCTCGGGGAGATCGTCTGGCGGGTAACCGGCAAGAGCATTCGGGACGTGCTGGCTGAGCAGATCCTCGACCCCCTGGGGTTCCGCTGGGGCAACTACGGGGTCCGTCCCGAGGAGGCCGATCAGGTAGGCGTCAACTACGTCACCGGCCCGAAGCTGCTGCCGCCGCTCTCGAACCTCGTTACTCGCGTCCTGAGCCAGCCCATCGACAAGGTTGTCGACCTTTCCAACGACCCCCGCTACCAGACTGCGGTCATCCCCAGCGCCAGCGTGATGACCACCGCCAACGAGCTCTCACGCTTCTTCGAGATCTTCCGTCAGGGAGGTGAGCTCGACGGAGTACGCGTGATGGCGCCAGAGACGCTGCGGCGGGCGCTGACCGAGCAGTCCCGGCTGGAAATCGACCTCTCGCTCGGCTTCCCCACGCGCTTCAGCTACGGCCTGATGCTCGGCGCCAAGGTGCTGAGCCCGTTCGGGCTCGACACCGACCTCGCCTTCGGTCACCTCGGGCTGATCAACATCATGGGGTGGGCTGATCCCGAGCGCGGTGTCTCGGTCGGGCTGGTGACCAGTGGAAAGCCGATCGTCTACCCCGAGCTTCCGCGCTTCTACGGCGTGATGGCGCGGATCGCCTCCGAAGTCCCGAAAGTGCCGGCCTCGGAACGGATGTTTTAGGGGACGCGGGCCTCGGTCAGGCCGACAGAGCCTGCGCAACGACGCGCGCGAGCCGCTCGGAGACCTCCAGCATCTCCTGCTCGCTCGGCGCCTCCACCATCACACGGATCAGCGGTTCGGTACCCGAAGCGCGCACCAGCACCCGGCCCCGGCCGCTGAGGGCCCCGTCCTCGCGCTCGATCGCGCCTTTGACCGCGGCATCCCCCATCGCCGCGGTCAGCGACGCACGATCGGCGGCGCGGATGTTGACCAGACGCTGAGGCAGCTTCTCCATCGCGTCGCGCTCGGTCAGATCTCGACCGGCCAGCGCCTCCAGCGTGAGCAGGGCGCTGGCGATCCCATCTCCCGAGGGTCCAAAGCCGAGGTCGATGATGTGACCGGACTGCTCCCCCCCGAGCATCCAGCCGCGCTTGCGCAGCTCATCAAGCACGTAGCGGTCGCCGACGGCGGTGGTGGCGACCTCGACGCCCGCCGCCTTCATGGCGGTGTGGAAACCGTAGTTGGTCATCACCGTCACGGCAACGCCATGGCCGGGCAGTCGATCCAGACGCCGCAGGTGAACTGCGGCCAGTGCCACCAGCTCGTCGCCGTCGACCACGGAACCGTTGCGATCAACGGCCAGCATGCGATCACCGTCGCCATCAAAGGCGAATCCCGCGTCGTAGGCCCCCTCGAGCATCGCCGCGGTAATCGATTCCAGATGGGTGGATCCACAGCCGTCGTTGATGTTGCGCCCGTCGGGCTGGTCGGCCATCACGTCAACGTCGGCGCCCAGGCGCCGGAAGATCTCCGGCGCGGCCCGGTAGGTGGCACCGTGGGCGCAGTCGAGCAGGATCCGGCGCCCACCCAAATCAAGCTCGGCGAAGCGGGAGTGGAGCTCACGCAGGTAGTCCTCGAGCGCGCCGTGGAAGCGGCGTACGCGGCCGATCCGCTCCGGCGGCGGAGGCTCACGGTCAAGTTCCGCTTCGATTTCGTGCTCGGTCTCGTCGTCGAGCTTGAAGCCGTCGGCGGCGAACAGCTTGATCCCGTTGTCCTCGTAGGGATTGTGCGAGGCGGAGATGACCGCCGCGAGGTGCAGCCCATGGCGGCGCACGAGCAGCGGGGCGGCCGGCGTCGGCAGCACGCCGGCCAGCAGAGCGTCGCCGCCGGCCGCGGTCACGCCAGCCGCGATCGCCGACTCCAGCATCTCCCCGGACTCTCGCGTGTCCCGGACGATCACGACCTGTGGGCGCTCCTGGGGAGCACGCTTGACCGCTGCCCGGGCCAGCGCCAGGGCGAGTTCTGCGGTCAGAAAATGCCCGGCGCGCCCGCGGACACCGTCCGTACCGAAAAGCTGCCGCGTCATGGCGGGTTCTGGTCGGAGCTGACCCGGCGGGTCAGCGCTTGGAGAACTGCGGCCGCTTACGGGCCTTCTTCAGTCCCGCCTTCTTGCGTTCCTTCACGCGCGGGTCGCGCGTCAGGAAGCCGCGTCGCTTGAGCTCGCCGCGAAGGTTGGGGTCGGCGACCAGCAGCGCGCGTGAGATCCCGTGCCGCAGCGCGCCGGCCTGGGCGGCCACGCCGCCTCCGTGCATCAGCGCGACGACGTCCATGCGGGCTTCATATCCGACCGTCTCCAGCGGCTGGCGGATCATCCGCTGCAGCGTGGGACGGGGGAAGAAGTCGTCGAGTTCCTTGCCGTTGACCGAGTACGTGCCCGTGCCCGGCTTGAGGGTCACCCGCGCGACGGCCGTCTTGCGCTTGCCGGTCGACGTGTAGCGGGCACCGGCGGCCAAGTCGATGGCGGCGTCGGCGATCGGCTTGGCCTCTTCTTCGGCCTCCTGGGCACGGGCGGCAGCCGCCTCGGCTTCGGCCTCTGCGGCCGCCAGGGCCTCAGCGTCGAGGAACTGCTCGCCCTCGGGGACGATGTCGGGCTCCAGGTCGGCTCCAGGGATCTCCGGCTTCACTCGGGCCGTCGAATCGTCCTCGTCCTCACCCTCCGGAGGAGCCGTGGCGGCAGCTTCGGGAGCGCCGGCCGGCGCCGACTCGGGCGCCGCGGCGGGCTCGGGCTCGGCGGCTGCGGCCTCGGCAGGCTCGGGCTCGGCGGCTGCGGGCTCGGACTCTAGCTCGGCGGCGGCCTCAGGCTCGGCGGCCGCGGGCTCGGGCTCTGGCTCGGCGGCGGACTCAGGCTCGGCGGCTGCGGGCTCTGGCTCGGCGGCCGCGGGCTCGGGCGTGGCGGCTGCGGGCGCTGGCTCGGCGGCGGCCGCCTCAGGCTCTGCGGCTGCGGGCTCGGGGGCGGAGGCCGCGGGCGCCGACTCGTCGGCGGGGGCCTCTCCGGCGGGATCGACGGCGGGCGTCTCCTCGGCGCCGCGCTCCTCGTCCTCGGGACGCTCGAAATTGCTCAAAACTTGGTCTCCATCGGTTGCGGCTGCTGGGCGGCGTGGGGATGCTCGGGGCCGGCGTATACCTTCAGCTTCGTCAGCTGCTTGCGAGCCAGACGATTGCGCGGCAGCATGCCCTTGACCGCGAGGCGGATGACTTCTTCGGGACGCCGATCGAGCATCTCGGCCAGGCTCCGGGACTTCAATCCGCCCGGATATCCGGAATGACGGTAGTAGCGCTTGTCTGACAGTTTCTTGCCGGTGACCGAGATCTTCTCGGCGTTGATCACGACCACGAAGTCGCCGGTATCGATGTGCGGCGTGTACGTCGGCTTGCGCTTGCCGCGCAGAGCATCGGCGATCTGCGTGGCGAGGCGACCCAGCGTCAGACCGGCTGCATCAACGATGAGCCAGTCACGTTCGCGGTCAGAGGGTTTGGCTACGTAGGTCTTCATGGCACGGACAAGCCGCGCTTGAAAGCGCGGCCTCGAGCCCATGATAGGCGATGCGTTCGAATTGGTGCGTGTGCGGGTCCGGCGGGCGACGGGCGCGCAGAGCGTCCTAGCCGCTTACTCCCATTCGATCGTGCCCGGGGGCTTGCTGGTGATATCCAGCACCACGCGCCCGACGGGACGGATCTCGTTGATCATCCGCGACGCGATCTGCTCAAGCAGGTCGTACGGCAACCGGGCCCAATCGGCGGTCATCGCGTCGTCGCTGGTCACCGCCCGGATCACGATCACGTTTCCGTAGGTCCGTGTGTCGCCCTGCACCCCGACGGTGCGAATGTCCGGGAGCACGCAGAAGGACTGCCAGAGCTCGCGGTAAAGGCCGGCCTTGCGGATCTCCTCCTGGAGGATCGCGTCGGCCTCTCGCAGCACCTCGAGGCGCTCCCGCGTCGCCTCTCCGCCGACGATCCGGATCGCCAGGCCCGGGCCGGGGAACGGCTGGCGCCAGACCAAGCGCTCGGGCAGGCCCAGTTCGGCTCCGACGGCCCGCACCTCGTCCTTGAACAGGGCGCGCAGCGGTTCCACGAGCTCGAACTCCAGGTCGTCGGGCAGACCGCCCACGTTGTGGTGGGACTTGATCGTGGCCGCCCCGGTGCCGCCGCCCGACTCGATCACGTCGGAGTAGAGCGTTCCCTGCACCAGGAAGCGGACGTCATCCAGCTTGTTCGCCTCTTCTTCGAACACGCGGATGAACTCGGCACCGATGCGCTTGCGTTTGTCCTCCGGATCGGAGACGCCCTTCAGCCGCGCGAGGAAGCGTTCTGACGCATCGACAGCGACCAGCGGGACCTTGAAGTGGTCACGGAACGCGGCGATTACCTGCTCGCCCTCGTTCTTGCGCATCAAGCCGTGGTCGACGAACACGCAGGTCAGTCGGTCCCCGATGGCCCGGTGCACGAGCAGCGCGGCGACGCTCGAGTCGACCCCGCCCGAGAGGCCGCAGATGACATGTCCGTCCCCCACCTGCGCCCGGATCCGCTCGATCTGTTCGTCGATCACCGAGGCGGCGCTCCACGTGCGCTCGCAGCCGCAGACATCCTGCAGGAAGTTAGTCAGGACGTGGTTGCCGTAAGGCGTGTGAACGACCTCGGGATGAAACTGGATCCCGTAGATATCGCGCTCGAGCGATTCGAAGGCGGCGACCGGCGAGGCGGTCGATGAAGCCAGCGCGGCGAACCCCGGCGGCGGGGCGAACACCGTGTCCCGGTGGGACATCCAGCAGGTCTGCTCCTGCGGCGTGCCGGCCAGCAGCCGGCCTGTCGCGCCCACGGTCAGCTGGGAACGGCCGAACTCGCCCACTTCCGCGCTCTCGACACGCCCTCCGAGCTCCAGGGCGAGCAGCTGCATGCCGTAACAGATGCCAAGGATCGGAACGCCGAGTTCCAACAGCTCCCGGTTCAGTGGCGGCGCCTCGTCGGCGTAGACGGACGCGGGACCGCCGGAGAGGATCACGCCCTTGGGACGGCGTCTGGCTACCTCCTCCGGAGCGACGTGGTGAGGCAGCAGCTCCGAGAACACACCGCATTCGCGGACCCGCCGCGCGATCAGCTGCGAGTACTGCCCGCCGTAATCCAGAACGACGACCTCTTCGGTCGCCCCCGGCAGAACCGTCTCTTCCTGCGAAGCGAAAACCAGGTCGGCTGAGGACGCAGCGAGTGGATCGTGCTCCGCACGCGAGCCAGCGAGGACGTCGGCAGACGAAGTGCTTGCGGCCGCCAAGCTAGTCGGCGACGCCAACCGTTGCCGCCTTGCCCGCTGCGCCCATGCCCACACCCTGTTCACGCTGGAGGTGCTTGCCCTCGGTCTGCAGCGACGGAGCCACCATCAGTTCAGCGCGGTTGAACTCCGCGATGTCACGGTAGCCGGTGGTCGCCATCGAGGTGCGTAGCCCGCCCATCAGGTTGAACGTCCCATCGTTCTCGCGGGCGGGACCCTTGATGATCTCCTCAAGTGTGCCGTTGGGTGTCGTCCTCACTCGGGTGCCGCGGGGCAGCGTCGGGTGGAAGGTCGCCATTCCCCAGTTGTAGCCCCGACCGGGTGACTCGTACGCGCGCGCCAGGGCTGAGCCGAGCATCACAGCGTCAGCTCCGCAGGCGATGGCCTTGGCAATGTCGCCTCCGTTGCGCATCCCGCCGTCGGCGATCACCTTGACGTAGTCGCCGGTCTCAAGCATGTGCTGCGACCGGGCGGCGGCGACATCGGCGATTGCCGTGGCCTGAGGAACCCCGATGCCGAGTACGCCGCGGGTGGTGCAGATCGCGCCCGGACCGACGCCCACGAGCACGCCCGCGGCGCCGGTGCGCATCAGGTGCAGACCGGTGTGGTACGAGGCGCAGCCGCCGACCACAACGGGCGTCGGCGCGAGCTCGCGGATGAATTCCTTGAGGTTCAGCGGCGGCCGGCTCTCGTCCAGCGAGACGTGCTCGGCGGAGACCACCGTGCCCTGGATGACCAGGATGTCCAACCCCGCCTCGAGCGCCACTTCGTAGTGGGTGCGAACCTTTTGCGGGGTCAGCGAGGCCGCGGCGACCACGCCCTGGTCCTTGATCTCCTGGATCCGCTGGGCGATCAGCTCCGGCTTCACCGGCTCACGGTAGATGTCCTGCATCTCACGCGTCGCGATGTCAGGCGAAAAGCTGGCGATGCGCTCGAGCTGCGTATCCGCATCCTCGTAGCGGCAGAAGATGCCCTCGAGGTTGAGCACGGCAAGGCCGCCGAGCTTGCCGATCGCACCGGCGCTCTGCGGCGAGACCACGCCGTCTAGCGCGGCCGCCAGCAGCGGCAAATCGAAGCGGTAGGGCCCCAGCGTCCACGAGATATCCACGTCATCCGGGTCCCTCGTCCTCCGAGAGGGGACGATCGCGATGTCGTCGAACCCATACGCTCGGCGGGCCTTCTTTCCGCGTCCGATTTCGACTTCCATTAGGCCATCCTAGAACGCGTGGCGGACGGGACCCGAGGGGTCCGGAGGACATGCTCGGCGAGGCAGACGAGGGCGGCAACCATCGTCTCGGTCATGCTAGCAGTGGGTGCCCCGGCCCCGCCGGCGCGGCGCTGCCACTCAGCGGATCTCGGCTCGGAGCTCCAGCCGCTCGGCGCGGACTTCGGCCAGCAGCTTGTCCACTCGGGTCGGGTCGATGATGCCCGCGCCGAAATGCTGGGTGGACTCAGCACCGCAGGCCACGCCGAAGCGCAGGCAGTCGACTGTTGAGCGTCCCGAATAGCGGGCGGCTACGTAGCCGGCCAGGAAGGCGTCACCTGAACCGATGCTGGAGCGTGCTTCCTGCTCCTGGACCTGGACGCGATACACGGACGAGCCGGCCCCGTCAATGACGTGTGCGTAGCAGCCGTCGGGAACCGTCATGATCGCCTCGGCCGCGCCAAGCCGGGTCATGTCGGCAACGGCCTGGGCACGATCGTCGACATCGTTGAACTCATGGCCGACGAGCTCCTCGCCCTCGAGCTCGTTTGGCGACACCACGTCAGGTTCGGCCTTCATGGCCAACCTCAGCGGCTCGCCCTCGGTGTCGATCATCGTGATCACGCCGAGCCTGCGCACCTCCCGGATCAGTCCGGAATACACGTCGGGGTCCATCGCGCGCGGAAGCGTCCCGGCGAACACACAGATGCTGGCGCCCTTGGCCAGGTACAGCAGCTTCTCCCGGAACAGTTCAAGCTCCATCGAGGAGACGGCCGGGCCACGCTCGTTGATCTCGGTGTGCAGCCCCGTGGTGGGATCCAGCACAGCGGTGTTGGTGCGGGACTCCTCACGGATGCGGACGAAGCCGTTCAGGATCGCCTCGTCGTTGAGCGCCTCGACGATCCGGTTGCCGGTCGATCCTCCGGCCAATCCGGTGGCGATCACCGGCTGTCCGAGACGCTTGATGGCGCGGGCGATGTTGACTCCCTTCCCACCTGCCATGGTCGTCTGATCGACTGTGCGGTGGCGGCGTCCGGGCGTGAAGCTCGGCACCTCGAGCGTCTTGTCGAGCGCTGCGTTGAGCGTGACGGTGATGATCATGCTGCCTCCGGGCCGGCCGGATGTTTCCCTCGCGCTTTCTCGCGCCAAAGATAGGCCAGAGCGGCGAGGGCAAACAGGGCGACGAGCAAGACAAGCGTAGACCCTCGGGTGAGGAAGTGAGCGGCGAGGGTCAATGGGCTGACCGCGGGCAGCGCGCGCGCCAGCAGCAGCGGGATGCGCGCGATTACGCGACGCCCCGCAAGGATGGTCACCGACCCGACGACGGCGTGGCGCTTGAGCGGACCTGCCAGCTGCCGCGGAACGTGGAGGCTGAGACTGACCGGCTCCGAGCGCGACAGCACGCCCGTGAACCCGATGGCGGCGATCACCACGGCGTGGGTGCCGGGGCGGTCACGGACCGTCGGGCGGGCCAGCACCTGGCCTGTGCGGACCGGGGAAACAAGACGGAACGTGCGAAAGCCGTAGCCCAGTAGGGCCAATGTATTGGCGTCGCGGGAGGCGGGGCTGGAGGTCCCCAGCACGGCGCTGATCAAGGTCATGCCACCCCTGGTACCCGAACCTACTAGCACGTATCCAGCGCCAAGCGTGTGGCCGGTCTTGACCCCGTTGACCCAGGGGATACTCCCGACCAGATCATTGCGGTTGGCGACGAACCGGATGTGGTTGCCGGTATGCAGCACAGCGCGCGGCAGCGCCACCACGCGCGCAAAGAACCGGGAATGGGTGAGCACGTAGCTCGCGAGCGTGGTCAGGTCCGATGCGCTCGAGTAGTTGCCCGGGGTGTCCAGCCCGATCGGTGTTGAGTAGTGGGTGTGCCGGAGACCGAGCTGCCGCGCCCGCGCATTCATCATCCCGATGAAGCGAGCCACCGAGCCGCGCCCGACGTTGAACGCCAGGTCCTCAGCGGCATCGTCGGCACTGGGCAGCAGTAGCGCCAGCAGCAGATCGTGCACGCTCATCCGCTCCCCGGGGACGAGTCCGATCTGGGAGTCCGCGGGCGCGGAGTAATAAGAGTTCTGGGTGAACACGACGCCGAGGTGGCGCACGTGCTCCAGGGTCAGCAGCGCGGTCATCAGCTTGGTCGTGCTGGCGATCGGCACGCGCTCGTCGGGCGCCACTCCGTAAAGCCGCTGGCCCGTGCTCTCCTCGATCAGCGACGCCGAACGAACCGTCAAACCCGGAGCTGCGGAGGCCGATGGCGCGACCCAACCCGCCACCGCCGCAGCCGTGGCGAGCGTGACCAGGACCGCGCGCCTCACCGGCGAAGCCTCAGCCGCTGAGCCGCCTGCAGGCTATTCGGGTCGAGGTTCGCGTTCAGGGCTTCAAGCGTCGTGACTGGCAGCCCGGTCTTATGAGCGATGCTGGTCAGGTTGTCCCCCGGCTGTACAACGTAGAAGCGCGCATGCGCGAATTTTCGATGGGGCCGGCTGACGTGCCGCCCCCGCTGATTTTGCGCGCTCGCGTGGTTTGTCTTCAGCCCCGAGTGCACGACCAGATATGTTCCCCCGATCGCCACGACCAGCGCGATCGGCGCCAGGTAGCGCGCTCGATTCCGAGCCAGCATCGCGTGACGATCATACTGGCGCCCGCGAGCTTGACCGCAGGATGCCACCCGCTCGGGCGGCCCGTTCGCCTAACTCGCTAACCCCCACGCCAGCTCCCTCAGACGCTGGGCCTCGGCCCGGGCCGCGCCGGCCGGATCTCCTCCGTCGCTCTCGTGCGCTCGCACGATCCCTCGGGATGCGGTGACGAGACCACCCGCTGGTCCGGGCGCGAACGCGGCGGCCAGATCCTCCACCCTGCCCCCCTGGGCGCCGACCCCCGGCAGCAGAAACACCGCGGCCGGCATCTGCGCGCGCAGCTGCTCGAGACGCTCTGGGGCCGTCGCGCCGACCACGGCCCCCACGTCGGCCAACCCGCTGGCACCCACCGACGGCGCACCGAGTTGACTGACCAGCGCGGCGATGCGTTCGCTGACTGACCCACCCTCCGCGAGGACCAGCTCCTGAACGTCGGCCGCGCCGGGGTTGGACGTGCGCACGAGCACGAACAAGCCTGCGTGATGCTCACGCGCGGATTTCACGAACGGGAGCAGCGAGTCGGCCCCCAGCAGCGGGTTGACGGTGAGAGCGTCGGCGCCCAGGCCGGCGACGGCGCCGAACGGAGTCGGCGTCTCCCCGAAGAAGGCCTGCGCGTACGCGGCGGCCGAGACGTCGATGTCGCCGCGCTTGGCGTCGGCGATCACCAGCAGACCGTGCTCCCGCGCGCGAGCAACGACCTCCGACAACGCCGCCCAGCCCGGCGCGCCGAGCCGCTCGAAGCATCCGACTTGCAGTTTGACCGCCACGCAGTGCTCGGCGACCGCTTCGATCGCCAGCGTGCAGTGGATAGCGACGGCGAGTGAGGCGCGGGCCGCGGGCGGGGCGGGCGGATCGCCGGCCCCGCCCGCTAGTTCGATTGCCCGCGGCCACAGTCGAGCGGGATCGGGATCGAGCCCCAGCACCAGTTGCGAGGCGCGTCCGGCCACCTGGCTCGCGAGCCGATCACCAAACGTCTCGGCCGGCGAGTCCGTAGCTGATGGAACGGATCCAGCGGCGACTGGCCCCTCGGCGTCCTCCGCCATGGTCACGACGGCCTGCCCGTGACCGAACGATCCGTGCCTCCGTCTAGCGCTACGACTTGACCGCCTTCTTGAGCCCTGCACCGGCGGTGAACTTCGGGACCTTGGAGGCGGCGATCTGAATCTTCGCTCCGGTCGCGGGGTTGCGGCCCTCGCGTGCGCTTCGCTGCGAGACGCTGAACTTGCCAAAGCCGGAGAAGCTGATATCGCTGCCCCGCTTAAGGGCGTCCTCGATGGTCTCCAGCACTGCATCGACGGCGTCGCCGGCATCCTTCTTGCTCAAACCGGCTCGGTCCGCGACCTGATCGACGAATTCTGACTTCGTCACTTGCTCCCTCCTTCAAGGTGGTAGGAATCTTCGACGCTAACACGCCCTGCGGACGGCGCTTCGGTGAAATGGCCCGCGGGGACGGCCATTCTCTCCGGTGGGCCGAGGCGCCGCTCTACCCTTTCCGCAGCTTTCCCGCAAATTGCGGGAATCAAAGCCAGCAAATATGGCGCCGGCTGCCGTCCAGGCGTCAGAAAGGACCCGATGATTCAACACGTGACCCGGGAAGTGGCGCCCGTGCAGCTAGACCGATGCGTGCAGTTCTATGGGATCTTGGGCTTCCGGACGGTCCCCGTCCCGTCCGGAATTGCCGGCCGGGCCCTGTGGCTTGAGCGGGCGGGGACCCAGGTCCACCTGATGACACGCGAGGATGCCCAGGTCCAGTCAGGCCACGTTGGCATCGTCGTCGAGCGGTACGGGCAGACGATCGATCGGTTGCGACGTGAGGGTCACGAAATCGAGCCGAGGACCGCACATTGGGGCTCGCCGCGCGCCTACGTTCGGGACCCCGCGGGCCATCTCGTTGAGATGATGGCCTTCCCGCCGGGTGCTGTTCCGTCGACAACAGCGCAAGCCTTAGGCACTGATCAGCCGGCATCCGGGTGAGCCGCACCGCGGTTCGTCGGACCGGGCGGCGAGAATAGGGCCGTGGATCTCGCCCGAATCGGCTGGCTGGCCACCGCGGGAGTGTTGTTGATCGCGGTGCTGATCCTCGTCCTCCAGGGCTACCTCGGCTACGCCGCGGTCACGCTCGCCGTTGCCCTCTCGGCCGCCATCAACCTGCGCTGACCCGGTGGCGCCGGGCGGCCCGAGGCCGGGGGGCGGTATTCGGAGGAGGTGACGTCGCCTACCCGCGCGTCCATTGCGCAAATGCCCGCACCGCTCGTCCACGGTGGCTGATCCGATCCTTCTGGGCTTCGGTCAGCTCCGCCATCGTCCGTCCCGTGGGGTCCTCGTCCGGGATGAACACGGGGTCGTATCCAAAGCCGTTCTCCCCCTTCGCCTGCGCCGCCATCCGACCGGTGCAGTCGCCGAAGAACAGGTGCTCGTCGCCAGAGGGGTCCACGTAGGCCAGCGCGCACCGGTAGCGCAGCCCGCTCTGCGCCGGCACTTCGTGGATCAGCTTCTGGAGGTTCTCCTGGTCACTGGCCTGCGGCCCGGCATAACGGGCTGAGCGAACTCCGGGGGCTCCCCCCAGCGCCTCTGCCTCGATCCCCGAGTCATCGGCTATGGCCGCTCGTCCGGTAGCCGCGGCCGCGGCCCTTGCCTTCGGCAGGGCATTCTCCGCGAACGTTGCCCCGTCCTCCGGAGGCAGCTCGACGCCATCCGGAAGCGGATCGACGGCGATCCCCAGCGGCTGGAGGATCCGGCGCACCTCCTCCAGCTTGTGCGGGTTGCGCGTGGCCAGCACGAGTGGTCCCACGTGTACGGCACCAGGCCCCATCGATCACCTCGCTGCGGCGACGACCGCCTCGTCCTGAAACGCCCGCAGTGACTCGATTCCGCCCGCTGCCAGCGCCAGCAGCTCGTCCAGGTGCGCGCGTGAGAGCGGCGTGCGCTCGGCCGTCGCCTGAACTTCCACCAAACCCCCCTCCCCAGTCATCACTACGTTGGCGTCCACTTCGGCGGCCGAATCCTCTGGGTAATCCAGATCGAGCAGGGCCATTCCGTCAACGATCCCGCACGAGACTGCGGCAACCGTCCCGATCAGCGGCGAGCGCTTCAGCAGCCTCTTATCCATCAATCTGTCGCAGGCAAGTCGCAACGCCACCATGCCGCCCGTGATCGAGGCGCAGCGAGTGCCGCCGTCGGCCTGCAGAACGTCGCAGTCGACGTACACCGTCCGCTCGCCCAGCGCCTCGAAATCGACCACGCCACGCAGCGAGCGCCCAATCAGCCGCTGGATCTCAACCGTCCGGCCGTCCGAGCGCCCCCTGGTGACGTCACGCTGCTTTCGCTCGCCCGTCGAGGCGGGGAGCATCCCATACTCGGCGGTGACCCAACCGCGACCTGACCCGGTCATCCAGCGCGGCACGCTCTCCTGCACCGAGGCGGTGCAAATGACCCGGGTCTCGCCCATCGAGATCAGCGCGGAGCCGGTGGCCGTACGGACGAAGCCGGGTTCGATCGTGACGGGACGCAACGCGTCCGGGCCGCGTCCGTAGCGGCGCTCGCGGCCGCCGGAGCTCACGTGACCACCGGGTCCGGCGCTCACGCGACCACCGGCGCCGGAAGCTCAACGTGCTCGACCTGCTCGAGCGGCATCTGCAGAAACCGTGTCCCGAGGGCATGGAAAGTCTCGGTGTCCCCCGTGCACCTGAAGCGATAGCTGCCTTCCTCAGATCGGGGATTCAACAACCCGCGGGAGGCCAGTGCGCGTTCCACGCTACGCGCGACGCCGGTGCCCGAGGTCACGAGCGTGACCCCCCGGCCGAGCGTCCGCTGGAGCATCGGTGCCACTAGTGGGTAGTGAGTGCATCCGAGAATGACCGTGTCGACGGCGGCCGCCCGCAGCGGCGCGCAATAGCCCCGCACGGTCTCCACGACATGGGAGTCGAACGGAAATCCCGCCTGGATGATCGGAGCAAGGTCAGGGCAGGAGACGCTCTCCAGATGGACGTGCGGATCCGCCCCCCGAACAGCACGTTCATAGGCTCCAGAGGCAACCGTGGCCGGCGTGGCGAGCAGTCCGATCCGCCCGGTTCGGCTGCCGGCGACGGCGAGCTGCGTCGCCGGCGCGACGACCCCGATCACGTCGACTCCGAGCCCACGGTCCTCCACGTGGCGCTCAAGCGTGGTCAGGGCAGCCGAGCTGGCGGCGTTGCACGCCACCACCAGCAGCTTTGCCCCGGACCCGAGAAGGTGATCGGCGATCTGCAAGGAGAAGGCCTGTAGTTCCACCTGCGTCCGCTCGCCGTAAGGGAATCGAGCCGTGTCGCCGAGGTACAGATAGTCCTCCGTCGGCAGTGAAACCAGCAGCTCGTGCAGGACGGTGAGACCGCCGACCCCGGAATCGAACACCGCCACCGGCTGGTCAGGCGAGACATTCATCGTCCGGATGGTGCCAGAGCCGCGGGCGGATCCGGGATACGCTCGCGATCCGATGCGCGCGTTGGTCGTAACCAACATGTACCCCAGCTCCGCCCGGCCCGCACTCGGAAGCTTCGTCCGCGACCAGGTCCGGGCGCTGCAACGAATCCCCGAGGTTGAGTTGGAAGTGTTCTCGTTCGCGCCCGGCGGGGCCTCCGCCTACGCCCGCGGCGCCGTTGATTTGCGCCGCACGTACCGCGGTCTGCGCTTTGACGTCGTGCACGCACACTTCGGCCTGACCGTCTGGCCCTCGCTCGCTGCGCGTGGCACCGCACGAGCCGTGACGCTGCACGGCACGGACCTGTTCCATCCCCGATCGCGACTGATCACCCTCGCGGCGCTCCGAATGCTCGATCTGACCGCCGTGGTGTCCGAGCCGCTGGCCACGCAAGTGCCGCGGTGGGCGGTGCGCGGCGAGGTCAGCGTGCTCCCGTGCGGGGTCGACACCGATCGATTTCGGCCGATCGCGCGGCGGGCGGCGCGGACGGAACTCGGGCTGGATCCCGACGGCCCGTTTTTGCTGTTTCCCGCCGATCCCGCGCGCACCGAGAAGCGCTACGACCGGGCGCTCGCGGTGGCCGGCCAGGTGCCGCTCCTGACCCTCGGAGCTGTCGCGCCGGAGCAGGTGCCGCTTTGGGTGAACGCGGCCAACGCGGTGCTCGTCCCCTCACAGCGTGAGAGTTTCGGCCTCGCGGTACTGGAGGCGCTGGCCAGCGACGTACCCGTGCTGGCCACGCCATGCGGGGTGGCCCCTCAGGCCCTGGCCGACATCGCAGGAACGCTCTGCTCGCCGTTCGACCTGCTGACGTGGCGAAACGCGCTCGCGCCCCACCTTGCCCTCGACGATCCTCGCGTCGATGGACGTACGCGCGCGGAGGAGTTCTCCGCCGATCGGATGGCCCGGCGGGTGGTGTCCGCCTGGCGAGAGCTCCTGACCTGACCCGCCGGCGGCGTCTCTGCTTGCGCCCCCAACCGAGACCACGGGTTGCCACAGGCGGGCGCGGTACGCACCACCCGCACGCTGGTTGATGACACGGCGACGCGTCCCGCTGGATAGGCCCGGGACTGCGCTGACCGGCGCGGGACGCGAGGCCCCGCGATACTGCCACGCCATGGTCCCTCACCCGAACTCGTCGATCTCTGCAGCGGCCCGATACAGGCCGCGCGGACGCCTATACTCGGCCAGGCCTCGAGCATCATGAGCGGCCTGTTAGAACGAATCGTCCGCCGCCGCCGCGCGTCGGCGAGCACCCGACTTGGTCCCCCGACACAGAACGGCCATCCGTCTCCGTACGACGTCCCGTACCTGAACGGCCACGCGACCGAGCTGGCGGTGACCCATGTGAACGGCTCGGCTGGCTCGGACGACGCGCCGGAGCTGGTTCACGAGGCCCAGGCGGTGGAATCGCTTGAGGTGATCAACGTGGTCGAGAGCCGCCGGGAAGCGGTGGAGGGTCCCGAGGTCGTGGAGACCCCTGACGCCGAGCCGGAGGCGACTGCGGTCCCGGAGGCTGAGCCGGAGGCGACTGCGGTCCCGGAGGCTGAGCCCGAGCCCAATGCGGCCGAGGTCCCTGAGCGCGAGCCGGAGCCGGTCGAGGTCCATGAGGCCGAGGCCGAGGCTGAGCCGGACGCGATGGCGGACTCCGACGAGCCCGAGGCGATCGAGGAGCCCGAGTCCGACGCGATCGAGGACCCCGACGAACCGGAGGCGATCGAGGAGCCCGAGCCCGACGCGATCGAGGACCCCGACGAGCCCGAGGCGATCGAGGAGCCCGAGCCCGACGCGATCGAGGACCCCGACGAGCCCGAGGCGATCGAGGAGCCCGAGCCCGACGCGATCGAGGACCCCGACGAGCCCGAGGCGATCGAGGAGCCCGAGCGCGACGCTATCGCGGACTCCGACGAGCCGGCCCCGATCGAAGGGCCCGCGCCGATCGAGGAGTCCGCGCCCGAGGCGGTCGAGGACCCGGAGGCCCAGCGCGAACCCGAGCCCGCCTCGGAGGACACCGACGAGCCCGCGCCCGTCGAGGACGAGTCTCCAACGATGGAGCACAGAGTCCTGGTGCTCGAGGAGTTCGAGGACGACGACGCCGGAGCAGACTCGGCCGCCGACCGGGCCGCTGACCCAGAGCCCGACCCAGCAGGCGCCCCCGGACCGGCGGTGATCGCCGCCACAGCGGCGCAGACCCCCGCCGAGCCTCCCGTGCCGGAACCCCACTTCCGCGGCCGGAGCCGGATTCGCCGCAGAGCCCGGTATTTGCGCAAGCTCCGGGAGATCCAGCTCAGTGACATCGGCGGCTTCGCGGTCGAGTTGCACCGTTTCGGTGTGGAGCGGCCGGACCTGCTGGCGGCGAAGATCGCCGACGCGGCCCGGACCGACGCTGAGCTGCGCGCGCTGGAGGAGGCGCTGGGTGCGCAGGAGCCGATGCGTGAGTTGCGTGAGGCCGGCATCGGCGGCGTTTGCCCCCGCTGCGGAACGGTGCACGGAACTGAGGACCATTTTTGCGCGATGTGCGGTGAACCGGTTGGTCGTAATGCCTCAGCGTCGCGTCGTTCGACTGAGTTCGACGATTACTTCGGCCGGGGATGAGCCTGACGGGCGAGAGGCCGCGGGTCGACAGTCCCGCTCACGACGCGTTCTCCGAGAGCGACGATTGCGCACACTGCGGCTCGCCCCTGCGCGATGACCAGGAGTGGTGTCTTGAATGCGGAGCCGCCCGCACGCTGATCCACCGTCCTCCGGACTGGAGGATCGCCGCTGCCGTGATCGCCTTGGTGGTGGGGCTGGCGTTGGTCGGCTTCGCGATCACCCTGGTCAACCTGTCGACCAACGCCGACCGGGTCGCGGCCACGCGGCCCAGCGCCAAGGCATCGCCGGCGCCCGTGCGTCCCGTCACGTCCGGGGCGCCGGCGAGCTCGACGACGGCAGGGTCGGCGGCCATCGCGTCCTGGCCGGTCGGCCTGAGCGGTTGGACGGTCGCGCTCGCCAGCAGCCGAAGCCAGACCACGGCCAACGCCGAAGCGAGCCGGCTCGCCGCCACCGGGCTACACGTTGGCGTCCTTGACTCCAGCCAGCATCCGAGCATGAAGCCTGGCTTCTGGATCGTCTTCTCCGGTCGCTACCCCGGCCAGGCCCAGGCCGCCGCGGCGGCGATCAGCCTGCGAGCAAAGGTCCCGAGCACTCCGGTCGCGCGGCGGGTCGCGCCCCCGGGCGGCCTGTAGTCACCCACGCTAGCCACCGCCTCGGGACGACACAGCCGACGCGGTCCTCATCAGATTCTCGGCGCACCCGCCCGCGGAAGAGACCAGACCGGCGCTTCGAAAGGGACCGAGCACGACTGGACGAGCACGACTGGACGAGCACGACTGGACGCAAGCGCCCCCAACGACAAAAGTGCGACAACGGTGACCATTGTCCACCGCGAGATGCGCGGTTTGGTCTCATAGCGACCAAAGTGCGACATCGGCCCGGACGGACGGCGTCCGCTGTAGCGGTATCGCCGCCTGGCCCTGGCTCTGGCCCTGGCTCGGCTCTGGACCGCGTGTCCCGGCCCGGGCCGAACGACTACCAGAGACGCCACCCACCCAGCCAGCCAGCCACCCACCCAGCCAGCTTCGCCCCGGCCAAGATCGGCGCCGAGAGGCTCTCTCGAGCAGATCCGGAGAGCAGCGTTGGCCCCGACCCCGACTCCCCTCCCAACGCAGGCCCCACGACAACGACCCCACAGCGCCCGGGAGCCGCTGCTACAGCGTCCAGTACTCCGCCAGACCCTCCCGGAAGCGCCTCGCCAGCGTCGTCATCGCCACCGGCTCGTCCTCCGCCGGCCCCCGATCCCCGATGGACGCCTCCATCGTCGCCGCCACGGACCGCGCCAGCGCGCCGAGCGCATACCCACCCTCCAGCACGAACCCGACCGGACAGCTGACCGAGGCACAGGCACGCCGCAAAGCAAGTGTCATCGCCGCATACCCGGCCTCGCTGACCAGGCAATCGGCCAGCGGATCCTCGCGGTGCGCGTCGTAGCCCGCCGAGACCAATAACAGCTGAGGCGCAAACGCCTGCGTGAGCGGCACGACGACGTGTTCGACCAACGACCGATACGTGAGATCGTCCGAGCCGGGCGGGACGGGCAGGTTGACGGTGTAGCCCACCCCGGCGCCAGATCCGAGGTCGCCAAATGCTCCCGACCCCGGATACAGCGGCGACTGATGTACCGACACGAACAGCACCTGGTCGCTGGAATGAAAGATGTCGTTGGTCCCGTTGCCGTGGTGCACGTCCCAGTCGAAGATCATCACCCGCTGCAGCCCGAGCCCCTCGATCCCGTGGGCCGCCGCGACCGCGATGCTGTTGAACAGGCAGAAGCCCATCGCGCGGGCCGCGAGCGCGTGATGCCCGGGCGGACGGTGGGCGCTGAAGCCCGTCGGGACCTCGCCACGCACGAGCAGCTCGGCCAGCCGTACGGCTCCCCCGGCGGCGTGCAGGGCCGCCTCGAACGAGCCGGCGCTCATCTCGGTGTCCAGGTCCAGGTGGCCTCCACCCCGCGCTGAGATCCCGGCGAGTTCGTCAACGTACCGACGCGGATGAACCCGCTCGAGGACTGACCGCTCCGCCGCCGGCGACGCCGCAATCGAAAATCCGAGCCAGTCGCGTGCCGCCAGCTCCTGCTCGATCGCCGTGATCCGCGCCGGCTGCTCGGGATGCGGGCCCGGGTCGTGCCCGAGCGATGATGGGTGTGCCAGGAAGATCGGCTTGCCAGCCATCGCCGGTACCGTACCGGGCCTTGCCGGGCCTTCGAGACCGCTTTCCCGCGACCGCACCCGCGTCCCCTCTCGGGCTGTGAGCGCCTCACCGTCAGCCGCCGAGTTGACCGTGGTCGGTGCCGGGGCCGCCGGCCTCTACACCGCCCTTTGCGCGGCTCGCCAGGGCGCGCGGGTCACGCTGGTCTCCGCCACCCCGTTGGCGGAATCCTCGAGCTATTGGGCTCAGGGGGGCCTGGCCGCGGCGATGTCCGACGAGGACAGCCCGGAGTTGCATTTGGCTGACACGCTGAAGGCGGGACGGGGAACAGTGCGTGAGTCGGCGGCCCGCGTGCTGTGCGAGGAAGCGCTGCAGGCCGTTGAGGACCTGGCCGCCCTCGGAGTGCGCTTTGATGCCGACCGCCGCGGACGCCTCGCGCTCGGGCTGGAGGGTGGTCACAGCAAACGCCGGATCGTGCATGCAGGCGGTGCGGCGACCGGCCGGCGCCTGATCCGCCAGCTCAGCGCGCTCGTAGCCGAGGATCCCCAAATCGAGGTGCGCGAGGGACAGCGGGCGACGGCGCTACTCACCGCGGAGGCTCGCTGTTGCGGGGTGGCCCTGGCCGACGGCGGCCGGCTGATCAGTGCGGCGACGACCTTGGCCACCGGCGGCGCCGCCGCGCTCTGGGCACGGACGACCAACCCAACCGGCGCGACCGGCGGCGGCCTGCTGCTGGCCTACTACGCAGGTGCCTCCCTGGCCGACCTGGAGATGATGCAGTTTCACCCGACGGCGGTAGCCGCCACTGACGGCGCTGACGGGTTCCTGGTCACCGAGGCGGTCCGGGGCGAGGGCGCCAAGCTGCTCGATTCCGACGGCGAGCGGTTCGTCGACGAGCTCGCCCCGCGGGACGAGGTGGCACGTGCGATCCAGCGCCAGATCGACGTCAGCGGCGCCGCTTCGGTCGGTCTCGACATGCGAGAGGTGGATCCGGCCTTGTTTCCCAACGTCGTCACCGCGCTGCGACGGGCCGGGATCGACCCCGAACGTCAGGTTGTCCCGGTCGCTCCCGCGGCTCATTACATGATGGGCGGGATTGCCACCGACCTGGAGGGCCGCGCGAGCCTGCCGGGTCTGTTCGCGGTCGGCGAATGCTCCTGCACGGGCCTGCACGGCGCCAACCGGCTGGCCTCCAACTCCCTGACCGAATGCTTTGTCTTCGGCGCCCGGGCGGCTCGCGCCGCGCTTGAGGAGCCGATGCCCCCACCAGCGGCCGCCGATCATGCCGAGCGCCAGGGCTCTCCCACTGGCCCCCCGGTGCTCTCAGCGGAGAGCCGGGAGGCCTTGTGGCGTGACGCCGGGATCGAGCGAGACGGCCCTGGCCTGCGGGCGCTGAGCACGGATCCGCATCCGCTGGTGCGCCTGATCGCCGGTTCGGCGCTCACCCGGACCGAGAGCCGCGGAGCGCACCAGCGGCGTGACTTCCCCCAAACCGACCCCGTGTTCGAGAACCGCCACGTCACCTCGGAGCGCGATCAAGCACCCGCCCTCGCTGACTGGGCGTGACGCTCTAAGTTCCTGCTTAACGTGGGGTTAATATGCGCTGCTCCCCTGGCTTCACACATGCCGGGAATACTCGACGCGCAGGAGGGGATAGAGGCCGGCAAGGGAAGCCGAAAGGAGAGAGTCTGCATGTACCGGTTTAGTCGAGCTATCTACCGAGAGCTCGCAGACGAGATCACCGAGGACCCGCACGCCTTCTGTCCGCACGCCAATCATGAGCGTGTGCTGCGGGCCTGCGAGGCCGCGATTGAGCGTCTGGCCACGGACCGCCACTACTTCGCGCGGCCGGCCCGGACGCTGTTCAACGACATCCGCGCGTACTTCCCGATGCGCTCCCAGACCCGCGTGCTGCGGGTCATCGAGCGCTATCTGAGCTTTGCCGACGAGTTCCTGGCCCGTCAGCCACAGAATGGATTCGACGTGTACGGCAATCCGCTCCAGTGCCGCGCGAGCACGCGCAAGGGAACCCCGTGCCAGCGGATGCCGCTCCCCCACAACGGCTACTGCCCATCGCACCAGCACCTGGCGGAGACCGAGGAGATCGAGACGCCGCTCGCGGCGTGAGGAAGTTTTTTATAGGGCCCGCATCCGCGGGCCCCGTTTTGTAACTTCGCCGGATGCTCCTAGGAGTCGATGTCGGCGGCACGTTCACCGACGCCGTGCTCGCGCTCGAGGGGCGGCTGGTCACCGCCAAGGCGCCGACCACGCCGGGCGACCAGTCCGAAGGGGTGATGGCCGCCGTGCGGGCGGTGCTGGAGCGCGCCGGGTGCCGGGCCGAGGAGCTGAGCGCGTTCTCTCATGGGATGACGGTGGCGACCAACGCCCTGCTTGAGGGCAACAGCGCGCGGACGGCCTTCGTGGCTACCGAGGGCTTCAGCGATCTGATCGCGCTGGGCCGACAGGCGCGGCCAGAGCTCTACCGGCTGTGCGCAGCCCGGCCCGCGCCGCTGGCCCCGCCGGAGCTCCGGTTCGGTGCCCCCGAGCGGATGACCCCGGAGGGCCCGCTGCGCGCACCGACCGAGGCGGAGCTGACCGAACTCGTCGCGGAGATCAAACAGGCCGGCGCCGAGTCGGTCGCGGTCGCGCTGCTGCACTCCTACCGGCATCCGCAGCACGAGCGCGCGCTGGGACAGGCGCTCGTGGACGGGCTCCCCGAGGCGCACGTATCGCTGTCCCATGAGCTCGTCGGGACATTTCGCGAATACGAGCGCGCGGCGACCACCGAAATCGATGCTGCCCTGTCTCCCCTGCTGGCCGGTTACCTGCGGCGCCTGGTCGACCGCTGCGAGCAGGCCGGCCTCCCCGCTCCACAGATCATGCAGTCAAACGGCGGGCTGATCGAGCTCGACGCGGCCGCGGGTCACGCTGCCCTCACGGTCCTCTCCGGGCCGGCGGCCGGCGCGGCCGGTGCGGCGTTCGTGGCCCGGGCGGCGGGGGCCCGCGACGCGGTCTGCTTCGACATGGGCGGGACCTCGTGTGACGTGTGCGTGATCGAGGATGGCAGCGTCCAGGAGCGCGCCGGCGGTGAGATCGCCGGGCGCCCGGTGGCCCTCCCGATGCTCGCCGTGCACACGGTCGGCGCCGGCGGTGGATCGATCGCCTGGCGTGACGCCGGCGGCGCTCTGCGTGTGGGCCCGCGCTCTGCGGGGGCCGACCCGGGTCCGGCCTGCTACGGCCGCGGGGGAACCGAGCCGACCGTCACCGACGCCAACCTCCTGCTCGGCTATCTGTCCGCAGACGCGCCACTGGCAGGCGGCGTCGAGCTCGACCGGGACGCCGCTGAGCGGACGATCGATCAGCTGGCGGCGGAGCTCGAGCTCGAACCGATGGCCTGCGCCGAGGGAATCATCCGTGTCGCGAACTCCGAGATGGTCCGGGCGCTCCGGGTGGTGACGGTGGAGCGCGGCGTCGATCCACGTGATCACGCGCTGCTCGCGTTCGGCGGCGCGGGTCCGCTGCATGCTGCGGCCATTGCCGAGGAGCTCGAGATGACCCGGATCATCTGTCCGCGCGCCTCCGGGGTGCTCGCGGCGCTCGGGCTGGTCGTGTCTCAGCGCCGGCGGGACATGCAGCGCAGCGTGTTCCTGTCGGGCGATGAGCTAAGCCCGCAGGCGATCAGGGACAGCGTCGAGGACCTGGCCGCCCAGGTGCGCGGCGCACTCGAGGACGGGGAGGGCCTGAGGCTCCAAGCGAGTTATGAGCTGCGCTACCGCGGGCAGGCGTTTGAGCTCGCGGTTGAGGCCGGGATGGCGCCGGAGCCGGCCGCTCTGCGGAGCTCCTTCGAGAGCCAGCACGAGGACCGCTACGGCTACCGGGACCCCGACGGCGCGCTTGAGCTGGTCACGATCCGGGTCACCGGCACGCTGCCCGGAGCCGACGTCTCGCTGGCGCACGAGGTGGGCCACGAGGCGCAGCCGCCGAGCCCAGAGCGCCGCAGCGCCGTGCTGGGCGGGAAGGAGCTCAGCTTCGACGTGTTCCGAGGTGCCCCGACGCCTGGGTCGTCGCTCGCGGGCCCCGCGATCGTCGAGCTCGCCGAGGCGACGCTGCTGATCCCCGGCGGGTGGCACGGCGAGGTCGACGACGGCGGCAACGTGTGCCTGGAGTGCGAGCGGTGATCGACCCGGTCCAGCTCCAGGTGCTGACCGGCGCGCTGCGCGCGATCTGCGAAGAGATGGGCGCCGTGCTGATCCGCTCGGCCCATTCGGCCAACATCAAAGAGCGCCGTGATGCGTCGACCGCGCTGTTTGACCGGGATGGTCAGATGGTGATGCAGGCCGAGCACATCCCGGTCCACCTCGGCGCCATGCCTGCGGCCGTCGCTGCGGTGCGCGATGAGGAACACGCGCCGGAGCGCTCGTGGATCCTCAACGACCCCTACCGCGGCGGGACCCATCTCCCGGACATCACCGTGATCACACCGGTCTTCGTCGGTAAGGAGCTGATCGGGTTTGCCGCCAACCGCGCCCATCACGCGGACGTCGGGGGGCCGACACCCGGTTCGATGCCGGCCGACAGCCGGATCCTGGCCGACGAGGGAGTGGTGATCGAGCCCCGCATCCTCGACGACGAGACGGTGATGGAGCTGAGCGAACGGATGCGCCGCCCGGACCAGCGCCGCGCCGACCTCCGAGCCCAGCTCGCGGCCGGACGCGTTGGCGTGCGCCGGCTCGGAGAACTTCACCAGCGGGTCGGCGCGGAGACCTTGAGCCGGGCCTTCGCCGAGGTGCTGGACTACGCGGAGCGCCGCACCCGGGCGTGCTTGCAGGAGCTGGGCGACGGCACGCGGAGCGCCCGGGACGTGCTGGAGGCACGGGAGGGCGATCTTCAGATTTCGCTGCGGGCCACTGTGGAGGGCGATCGGCTGACGCTTGACTTCACCGGCACGGCCGCCCAACACGAAGGCAACCTCAACTGCCCGCTCGCGGTGACGCGGTCCGCGTGCTACTTCGCGATCCGCGTCCTCACCGATCCCGAGATTCCGCCGAGCGCCGGGGCGTACCGGCCGGTCGAGGTGATCGCCCCCGAAGGCTGCCTGTTGAACGCACGGCCCCCAGCCGCGGTTGTCGGCGGCAACGTCGAGACCTCCTCACGGGTCGCCGACATCGTCCTCAAGGCATTCGGGCGAGCACTCGGGCAGGGAACGATGAACAACCTCACCCTGGGCAGCGAGGACACCGTGTACTACGAGACGATCGGGGGCGGCCAGGGCGCGTGTCCGGACGCGGACGGGCCGAGTGGGATTCACGTGGCCATGAGCAACACCCTGAATACGCCGATTGAGGCCCTCGAACTCGAGTTTCCGTTGCGCATGACGCAGTACAGCCTGCGCCGCGACTCCGGCGGCCGCGGGCGCAACAACGGAGGCGAGGGAGTTGTGCGCGAGTTCGAGGCCTTGGCTCCCCTGACCTACTCCCTGATCACCGAACGTCGGCGCCACGCTCCCCCGGGTGCCGACGGCGGCCAGCCGGGCGCGCTCGGCCGCAACCTGCTCGACGGGCACGAGTTGGCGCCGAAGGCCACCGGGAAGATCACACCCGGGCAGCGACTGCGGATCGAGACCCCGGGCGGCGGCGGGCACGGGAAGCCGCCATCATCCAAACCATGAGTCAGCGCGTCGCGTTCCTCGGGCTCGGGATCATGGGATCCAGGATGGCCGCCAACTTGGCCAGCAGCGGCTTCGAGCTGACGGTCTGGAACCGCACCGCGGAAACCGCGAGGCAGTTCTCGCAGCAGCACGGCGCGAGGCTCGCCGCCACGCCGGCCGAGGCTGCTCAGGATGCCGATCTGATCGTGACGATGGTCGTGGATGGGCCGCAGGTCGAGCAGGTGCTGCTCGGCACGGACGGCGTGCTCAGCACCGCGGCGCCCGGCACCCTATGCATCGACTGCTCCACGATCGGGCCAACAGCGACGCGCTCGATCGCCGCGCGGCTTGCCGAACGTGAGCTGCGGATGGTCGACGCGCCGGTGACCGGGTCCTCGCCGAGAGCGCAGGACGGCACGCTGACGATCATGGTGGGTGGGGAGCGGGAGGACGTGGAGCGGGCGATGGCCGTGCTCGAGGCGATGGGCAAATTGATCGTCCACGCCGGTCCGCTCGGCCACGGGCAGATCGTCAAGTTGATCAATAACGCCGTGGCCGCGATCAACGCCGCGACTGTCGGACAGGCCCTGGTGTTCGCCGACCGCGCCGGCGTCGACCTCGACGCCCTGGAGGCGGTGATGCGAGCCGGGTCCGGAGGTTCGGCGATGCTCGAGCTGAAGGCCGCACCGATGCGCGCGCATGACTTCAGCACGCTGTTCAAGCTTGATCACATGCTCAAGGATGTGAGGCTGTGCCTGGAGGAAGGGCAGGCCACCGGCGCACCCTTCGCCTTTGCTGCGCTGACGCGGGAAATCCTCACGGCGGCGAGCGGACGGGGACTGGGGAACGAGGACTTCGCCGCTCTGGTCGAGGTGCTCGAGGCCGAGGCTGATCACCGCCTGGCCGGTTAGCGTTGGCGGGCCGGCGCGGTCCAAGATCCAACACACCAAAATCTAAAGCTATGCCGGTGTAGCTGCGCAAAAGATGTGAATTTGCAGCAACATTTGGGGATTTACGAGATCTCCCGTAGAATCAGCCCTCCGGTTGTCGCCGTCGGTTGCATGCGCGCACCGGGCATCCGTAAAGCCCCCATCTCCCCCCACTGACTATGCCGATTGCTTTCAAAGAATGGGCCGTAACCGTACGGGCGCTCGCCGAAGGCGAGCAGCTCCTCACCCTTCGCAAGGGCGGTATTCGCGAGCCCGACAAACACTTCAAACTCGAATACGACCGTTTCTTTCTGTACCCCACGTTCGACCACCAGCGAGCCGATCTGGTCCGTGAGTCCCACCGTCCGGAGCTCGCTCGCGCGCTCGAGGAAGGCGTCTGGAGCGACGGCGAGCCGCCGCCCAGCGCGCTGCTTCGCGAGGGCGACGTCAGCCAGCCCGATCGTGTGCGGATTCGCGCGTGGGCGGAGGTGGCGGCGCACTTCACGGTCACCGACCGTCGCGCCGTCGATGCTCTGTCGCCGTTCTACGTCTGGACGACCGACTACGCGGAGAAGCGACTGGCGTGGAAGCGCCGGCACCCCCTCCACGTGATTCTGCTGCGCACCTACCGGATCCCCCGACCGGTGACCGTCAAGGTGCGCGACGAATACGGCGGTTGCCGCTCGTGGCTCGAGCTGACGCGTGATCTTCCGTTCGAGGGGACCCCGGTGCTCTCCGACGAGGAGTTCGAGCGGGCCTCCGAGGAGATCGCAGCGGTCGCCTCGGATCGCCAGCCGGTCCTGGTCTAAGGATCTGGTGCTCCGCCGGCTCCGCTGAGAGCCGGCGGAACATCGATACATGGCTTGGGTCGAGTCAGTCTCGGCATCGTTCCGTGCACGGCATGATTCCGAGCACGCGGATGACGCCGATCGCGTGCTGGACATGCTGGAGCGCACGCGCGACCGGCTTGACCAGGTGTTCCCGCGCACGGTCACCGATCTGACGGTGGTGCTGCATCACGACTTCAAGTCGCTGGCGATGTCAAACCCGCTGCTCCCGCTGAGCTGGTTGACCACCGCCCCAGCGTCGCGACGCTACGTCGCCGGATGGGCGGGCCGCGAAGAGCTGCACGTCCTCACCCCCGAGGCGCTCGACGCCCGGGCATCAAACGTCCCCGGCTCGCGCGAGATGCTGCGGCTGAGCGCGTCCGCGCTCTACGCCCGCAGGGTGGTCACGGAGAACAATCACGATCTTCCGCGAGCCTTCACACCCGCTCGGCTCGCCGCGGAGCTGCGTTGGGCGTGGCTCTTGGAGGGCGCCGCTCGCTGGCTCTCCGCTCAAACCGAGCACGCCCGCCCGGCGATCGGCCGCCGCCTGCGTGAGGGCGGACGGCCGAGGTTTCCACCCGGGCTGCGGGACGCGGCGCTGCTTGGCGGCACCGTGATCGACCTTCTGGCCCGGGAGGAGGGTGAGCGCGCAGCCGCGATGTTCGCCACCCGCCTGCACCCCCAGGGCGCTCGCGCCGCCCTCTCGAAGGCGTTCGGCGGCCGCGCCTTCGTCCATACCGAGGGCGCCTGGCGCTCACACCTCGCCCGGCTGGCCTCGGCCACCTGAACGCTCAGAACAGCCC
Organism: uncultured Solirubrobacterales bacterium; assembly: GCA_963757165.1. Classification (GTDB taxonomy): domain Bacteria; phylum Actinomycetota; class Thermoleophilia; order Solirubrobacterales; family Solirubrobacteraceae; genus Palsa-465. The sequence goes on along the minus strand of CAVWQO010000004.1, from coordinate 81,032 downwards.
AAGGTAGGACAGCACGTCCCGCGCGTCCTCGCGCAGCGCAGTCGCCTCCTCTGACGTGAGCTCGCGCAGCGCCTGCATCTGAATTTCGTTTCCGGTCAGCCGCCAGGTGGCAACGGCACGGCCGCCGACCAGCGCGAAGGGTCGGAACAGCCCGTTGACCGTGAACACGACCTGATCCGCTCCGACCAGGAACTCCCGTGAGCACCAGCCAAGCAGGACCGGCTCGAAGGCCCCGAGCAGACGCGGTGGAGGGGTCACGGCTGGCGCCGGAGAACCGACCAGCTCCAAGAGGCCGTCCTCACGCGCCACGAGCTCGCCGGCAATCGCCTTCAGACCGGTCCGCACCTCCCGTAGCGGCAGGCCCGACCAGCGAGCCAGGTCGCGATCGTCGGCCGGGGCATGGCCGGCGAGGTAGCGGCGGGCCAACTCGCCCAGCGCCCCTTCTCGATCGACCTCGCCTGGATCACCGAGCCAGTCGCGCACGAGCGCGTATGCCTGGTCGCGCCCCGCCATCGGCCCGCGGACCGCGATGCCGCGCAGATTGGCCAGCATCAGGACGTGGACCAGGGCCTGCCCTTGGGTCCTGACGTCGGCCGCGTCGAGACGCTCGCGTAACTGGGCCCGGGTCAGTGGCCCCTCGTCGGCGAGCGCGTGCTCGATCACCCTCACGCCTCGCTCGGCGGCCTGCGCGCTGACGCCCTCCTCGGCCAGACGCCTGGCGTTACCGGTGAGCGCTCGCGGCGCCGTCAGCGCGTGCAGCCAGGGATAGTCCTCCGCCGTGACCAGATGCAGCGTCCCCCGGTTGAGCCAGGTGATGACCAGCGAGCGGGCATCCGTCAGCTCGCGTTCGAACTCGGCCACCGAACCGGGAACGGTCCGCGCTCTGATCGCCAACCGCGCGCCGCGCGGATCCTGGGCCTGGATCGCCAGCAACCGCCTCGTGGCCTGCACCGGAGTGCTGGCCGGCGGCCCCGCCAGCAGCTGCGAGGTGAGCCGGGCCGCAACCACGAGCTAGCGTGTCAGCACGAAAATCAGCCACACCAGGAGTGATCCCAGTGCCAGCGCAGCAATCAGCCCGGCCAGCAGGCGCGCGGGCGTGACCGTCTGGCGGCCCGGCGGGGTGACGGAGATCAGCTCGGCCTCCAGGAGAACCTCACGAGCGGCGCTGACCCCAGCCTCGGGCACCAGCACGTCGCGCGGGCCCGCGGCCAGGAAATCCGGTACGTCGAAGCCGGCGCGGCGGCGCAGCAGGCTGGGGATGCCCTCCTCCAGCAGCAATCCCTGAATGAACTCGGCCTCCGCCTGGTTGCTGGCGCCGGCGACCCGGACCAGCTCACCCTCTGTCAACTGGGGCTTGACCTTGCGCGCGCGCTTGTGCCGATCGCTGAGAGGTGTGGCGGCGTCCCCGCCCCCCGGGTAAACCAGCGGAATGCCGCAATCGGCACAGAAGCGCTCGCTGGCCGGGTACGCGCGCGCGCAGCCTGGGCAGACCACCTCCGCAGCGGTGCGGTGCCCCGACATCACACCACGACGAGCTCGGCCTCGCTGACCTGCCCGTCGTCGATCCGCCACGTCCTCACCTGCACATCGTCACCGGCCAAGCCGACGATGATCCACAGGACCCCCGGCCATGCCCGGCCGAAATTCAGATCGGTCTGCGAGGGCTTGGGCTCGGTCCGCGTGTGTGAGTGATAGATCGCGCCGAGCTCGTGTCCCGCCGCCTCGATCTCGTTGTAGATCTGCAGCTGCTCACGACCGTCGATCACGAACCGGAGCGGGCTGGCCTCGACGTTCGTCGCGCGGTAGACCTTGACGATCTCTTCGCCACGTGATGCGACCATGCCGCAGCACTCGTTCGGCGCCTCCTCACGTGCGTGGGCGATCATCTCCTCATAGAGCCCGCGCGCGATCCGCATCCTGACCGCGAGGCTACCAGCAGCCCGCCGGGCGACCTCGGCGCTCCTCGCCGTCCGCACAGCCACCGCCGCCTGGACGGTGCCCTATCTTTGGGCCCATGGCGAGAGCCGTGAGCCGGTGCCCGGGCTGTGGCGAACCGGTGTCTCCATTCGCGGCGGGCTGTGCTATCTGCGGCACTGACCTGGAGGCGGCGCGCCGCCGGCGCGTGGCCGGCCGGCGAGCCGTCCCGGCGCTCCCACGCTGGCCGCGGATCGATGCCCGGCTTGACCCGTTGCACGTGGCCATCGCCGTCGTGCTCGCCGTCGCCGCGCCGCCGCTGGGGTTGCTGCTGGCGTTGTTCTGGGCGCTGGAGCGCCAACGCTCCGGCGAGCACCTGATGGCGGGGGTGATGCTGGCGGCGGCTCTGCTCGCGGCCGCGGCGTTCTTTGCCCCGGGCTGGTTCGGGCGGGTCCTATAAACGTTGAGGGTCCTCAGGCATGGCGGCGCGTACGCCGATACACGGGCATGCGGTCACGTCTGACGCTACTCCAGCAATTGGTTCGGGACTCGATCTATGTGGTCGACGAGCGAGCGGTTGCCGAGGCGATCCTGGCCCGAGCCTCAGTCCGCGCCCGCGTGGCTGAGCCGGCGTTCCGCAGCCAGCTCGGCTCTACGGTTGCGCGCTCATTTCGCCGTCAGCGTGGCGTCCGTTCCTTCCGGTTGGCCTCATCCCAAGGCCACCGACGTCTTCACTACCACTAGAGCCGCATGGCTCGTCAATAGCGCCCCTCAACGAATGCGTAGGGAACGGCCCGGCTGAAGTCCTTGTGGCGCCTCAGTTCGCCCAGCAGCGCGTAGTGCTGAGCCTCGCTGGCCAGGATCTGGGCGCCGAGTTGCTGCAAACGCGGCCGGGCGAGCTTCGACATCGCCTGGTAGTACGCGCCTTCCATCAGATTCTCGAGGTCGAGCAGCAGATCCAGGCAGTCGCGCTCGTGGTGGAGATCGGTGAGCGAACGCGTCACCTGATGGTCCGAGAGCGCGCTCTGAACCGCTTTGATGTCGGCGGGTGCCGGCGGGGCCGACGTGGCCAGCCTCGTGAGCTCGGCCTGCAGCGCAGCGGCGTGGACGTGCTCGTGGGCGAGCAGTCCCCGGGCGGCGCGTCGTGCGCGTGAGGAGAGCAGGCCGGTGGCGATCACGCGCTCGTACACGGCGGCGGCCAGCAGCTCCGCGCCGAGCAGCAGCTGCACGAGCTTGGGGTCGCTCACTGGTTCGGCGGCCAGCGCGAGCCCCGGGGCGGGGAGCGCCCCCAGCGCAGTCCCGGCGCAGGCCGCCGCACCGCTGGAGAGCACGCGTGAGAGCAGCTGGCGGCGCGTTGGGGAAGCGTCGTCCATGGTCAGTGGGCTCTACTCGACGCCCGTCACGAACGGGCCTGCCAGCGGCGCCAGGCCCAGCACCGATCGCAGCATGCTGACATGCTGGGCGTCATTGGCCAGCACGGCGGCCACGGCCGCGCGAACCGTGCCGGGAGAGAGCTTCGTGATCGCGCCTAGGTAAAGCTGCAGCTCCCGCCGCTCGATGTCGTGCAGCAGACGCAAGACGTCCAGTGCCGAGCTCGGCCGTCCGAGGTCGTAACTCGCCTTGGGCTTGTGCGGGCGCCCACCCGCCTGCTTGACCAACCCGTGCATCTCACCGGCGTGGGAGAGCTCCTGGGTGAGAAACAACTGCGCCGCCTTCTTCGCCCTGCCCTCGAGCAACGGGATCCCGGCGGTGTAGGCGGCGATCGCCTTGTGTTCGAGATCGAGCGCCTGGTTGAGGAGCAGCACGTCGACCGACTTCGCTGCCGCGGGCAACTCTCGGATGTTGGGGCCCTTCGAGCTCTTCCCGCACGCGGCGAGGCCGACCACTGCACCAGCCCCGATCCCGGTCTGCCAGCGCCTCAGGAGCGCGCGCCGTGTTGACCGAGCGGCGCCGGCCGGAGCGCTCACCACCAGACGGTGGCGTCCAGGTTCTCGATCTCCTCGACCGGCCGTGTGTAGATCCCGGAGGACAGGTACTTCCAGCCATCGTCGGCGACGACGAACACAACGTTGCCCTCATCGAGCTCGTTGGCGATCCGGACCGCGACACGGGCGATCGCCCCGGAGGACACGCCGGCGAAGAGACGCTCCTCATCGAGCAGCTTGCGCGTGAACAGGATCGCGTCGGTGTTGGTGACGAAGATCTTGCGATCGAGCAGCGACAGATCGATGATCGGAGGGATGAACCCGTCCTCAAGTGAGCGCAAGCCCTGCACCGGTTCGCCCTGCATCGGCTCCGCCGCGACGATCTTCACGCCGTCGCCGAGCTCCTCCTTGAGCCGGCGGGCATTTCCCATCAACGTGCCCCCGGTCCCGAGCCCGGCTACGAACGCGGCGACCTCGTCGAGCTCCTCGAGGATCTCCAGGGCGGTCCCGTTGTAGTGGGCCAGCGGGTTGGCCTGGTTTCCGTACTGATACGGCATGTAGTAGGACGCATCGCGCTCAGCCATGTTCAGCGCCATCTCGACGGCGCCGTTTGAGCCTTTTGAACCCTCCGAGTAAACGATCTCGGCCCCGTACATGCGCAGCAACTCGGTGCGCTCCGGGGTCACGTTCTCAGGCATCACGACCTTGACTGGGTAGCCCTTGTAGCCGCAGATCATGGCCAGCGAGATGCCCGTGTTGCCGGAGGTCGGCTCCAGGATCGTCTGTCCGGGCCTGATCAGCCCCTTCTCCTCGGCATCCTCGATCAGCGAGCGGGCCACGCGGTCCTTGACCGAGCCGGTCGGGTTGTGCGACTCCAGCTTGGCCCAGATCCTGACCCCGGGCTTGGGGCTCAGCCGCTTGAGCTCGATCAGTGGCGTGTGCCCGATCGCCTGGACGATGTCCCCGTACCGGCCCCCGCAGGGCTTGTTCTGAAGCCGCTCCGTCGCCATTGCTTTACGAAGTGTAGCGACGTGGGCCGCCGTGCCGCGCGTCAGTACATGGGGTATGAATAGGTGCTCGAGATGCTCGAGGTGGTCGTGGTCGCTGTCATGGTCGTTGTCGTGGGAGTGCCGGTGGTCCTCGTCGAGGGAGTGCTGGTCGTCCTCGTGGTCGTCGTCGTACCGCCGCTCCTGCTGGCCGCTCCGGCCTTGATGACGTGCCAGACGCCGCCGAAGCTCGGAATGCCGTTGCCGTGCGCCTCGCCCTTGGCCCTGTCCTGGAAGAAGTGGTACAGCGGCCGGTCGCCGAGCGTGATCTGGAATGAGTTCCCGCGCGGCATGGTCCCGAGCTTGCCGTTGACCCCGGGTCCCTTGGTCAGCTTGGCCTTGGCCGAGGACACCTCGAGCGCCGGCCAGAAGTGCAGACAGGTGCTCGTGTTGCAGAGCAGGTGATGGGTGCTCTCAGGCGATAGCTCATACAGGGTGAGGCCGTGGGAGTCGACGACGACGGTCTCCTTCAGCGCGGCGTTGTGGGCCGTGGTGACGGTGGGGTGCGTCGGCTTCGGCGTTGGCTTTGGCTTTGCCGAGGCCAATCCGCTGGCTGCGACAACGGCCGAGCCGACGATCGCCGCCGTCACCAGTACGGCCGCGGACCGTCGGTGAGGTCGGGGGCCTGCAGGGGTCTGAGACTTTGGCGGATGTGGCATCGGGCTCCCTTGCGGTCGTGTGCGCCTTCAGCCATGAAGACGCCATTTCGCGCTGAGCCTTCCCGGCGACGCCGGGACCCGAGGGGACGGGCTAGCGTGCGCCGCCGGCCATGGCCGGCAGGATGACGAGCGTGTCGCTGTCGGCCACCGTGGTCTCGAGTCCCTGCAGGACGCGCACGTCCTCATCATTGAGGTAGACGTTCACGTAACGATTCAGCCCGCCATCGGCGGCGAACAGCTGAGACTCGGTCTCCGGATGTTGCTCGGCGACGGAGTGGAGGATCTCGGCTACCGACGAGCCATCCGCGGTCAGCTCCTTCTCTCCCCCGACCGCAGGGCGCAGCACGGGTGGAATGCGAACGGTGGCCATGGCCAGGAACCCTAATGGGCTCCGGCGCAGAACGCTTCGTAGTCCGGGAACAAGCCCATCTCCTCGTCGGCGATCGCCTCGGGATGACGCGAGCAGATCGGACAGTGTGGGTCGCGGCGAACCTTGACCTCGGTGACCTTCGCGGCAAGCGCGTCGTACATGAGCAGGCGGCCGATCAGCGGGTCGCCCTCGCCCAGGATCAGCTTGATCACCTCGGTCGCCTGCAACAGGCCCATCGTGCCCGGCAGGACCCCCAAGACGCCGTTCGCGCCGCAGGACGGGGCCAACTCGGCGGGCGGCGGAACCGGGAAAAGACACCGGTAGCAAGGGCCGTCATAGGGCTTGAACACCGAGAGCTGTCCCTCGAAGCCGAGGATCGCCGCTGAGACGACTGGGATCTGCAGACGTACCGACGCGTCGTTGAGCAGGTACCGGGTGGGGAAGTTGTCCAGACCGTCGACCACGATGTCATAGCCGGGCAGGATCTCCATGATGTTCTCGGGACCAAGACGAAGGTTGTGCTTCTGCACGTTCACGTCGGGGTTGAGCGCGGCGATCGTCTGCTCGGCCGAGTCCACCTTGGACACGCCGATGCGGTCGGTCGAGTGGATCACCTGCCGTTGCAGGTTGGACAGATCGACCTCGTCGTTATCGAGGATCCCCAGGGTCCCGACTCCAGCGGCCGCCAGATACAGCGCGGCCGGGGAGCCCAGGCCTCCAGCTCCGAGCAGCAGCACCTTGGCGTCTAGCAGCTTCTGCTGGCCCTCGATCCCTACCTCCGGCAGCAGCAGATGCCGTGAGTAGCGCTCACGCTGCTCCGCGGTCAGCGAACGGGGAACCTCGACGTCATAGCCCCGGTCCTTCCACAGCGTAATTCCGCCGGTCATCGACTCGACGTTCTCGTAACCGAGGTCCTCGATCAGCGTCCGCGCCGCCCACGCCGAGCGATTGCCGGACTGGCAGTACAGAACCACGTGCTGGGAGCGGTCGGGCGCGGCCCCCTCAATGCGAGACTCCAGATAGCTCTTGGGCACGTGCTTGGCCCCGGGAATATGCCCGCTCGACCACTCCTCCGCCTCTCGCACGTCCACCACCACGGCGCCGTTACGGACCTGCTCGCGGACGTCGGAGGGATCCACCTCCTCGATCCTGCTCTTGATCTGGCGGAGAACTTCGGCTCCGGACGGGCTCATGGCTGAAAACTCCTCAAAGGCAGTCTGGATTCCAATACTTCACAGAGTGTAGCGGCGGATCCGTCGCTGGTGTAAGGGTATACGCGCTCGGCGTTAGCGGCCCAACGAGACCGGGGCGCCCCAGCTGGAGCGCCCCGGTGCTGCACACCCAATCTGCTCTCGCAAGCCCGCTGCCCGTGCTGTCGTTCGGAAGTTCTGTGGCTTGCACTAGGGGTATCGGTCAGACGGGTTTTGGCCGATATCGGGTGAAGACCCCATTTTCGCCGCAGCCCTGACCGGGGGCCGCGCGTCATCCCGCCATGAAGTCACGCCCGCTGCTCGCCCAAGTCCTCGCCGTCAACCTGCTGCTGGTCGCGGGTACCGTGCTGGTGGCGACGGTCGCCCTGGACACCCACCTGAGCCTGGTGGTCCGCGGCCGTGAGGCCCTGGTTCTGGGACTGGCCATCGTCGCCACCCTCCTGGGCAACTGGCTGCTGCTAAGGCGCCGGTTCGAGCCCCTCGACCAGCTCATCTCAGCGATGGAGACGACGGACCTCGCCGGGCCGCACGCCCCGAGACTGCCGGCTCACCGGAGTGACAGCTCCGAGGTGCAGCGCCTGGAGGGGGCGTTCGGAAAGATGGTGTCCCGTCTGGAGGCCGAGCGCCGGCACGCCGGCAAAGCCGCGATCCAGGCCCAGGAGCGGGAGCGGCGGCGGATCGCCCAGGACCTCCACGATGAGGTCAACCAGGCGCTCACCGCGGTGTCCCTGCGCCTGCAGGCCTCGATCGAGCGAGCACCCGAGGAGCTGCGCAAGGAACTGCTGGAGACCAAGCGGTTGTCCGGGCAGGCGATGGAAGAGCTGCTCGCGCTGGCCCGCCAGCTGCGGCCGGCCGTGCTGGATGACCACGGTCTGATTCCCGCCCTGCACAGTCAGGTCCGGGACTTCGCCGAGCAGACCGGTGTTCGCGCCAAGTTCAACGCCAGGGGAGCCGTGCCGCAGCTCACTCAGGAACAGCAGCTGGTCATCTATCGGGTCACGCAGGAGAGCCTGTCCAACATCGTCCAGCACGCGAGCGCCCGCGCGGTCGACGTCGAGCTCTCGTTCATCGGGCGCACGGTGCTGCGGGTCAGCGACGACGGCTGCGGGTTCGCCGGGCCGCGCAATGGTGGCCTCGGTCTTTCGGGGATGCGTGAGCGAGCATTGCTGGCCGGCGGTCAGCTGTCGATCTGGTCTGATCCGGGCCAGGGCACGCGGGTGGAGCTGACGATCGCATGAGCCACGGGATGCGGATCCTCGTGGCCGACGATCACGGCATCGTGCGCGCGGGCATCAAGCTACTGCTCGAGCGCCAGCCCGACCTGCAGGTGGTGGCCGAGGCGGCCGACGGCGCGGAAGCGGTGGACCAGGCGCTCGCCGCCCGCCCGGCGCTGTGCATCCTCGACGTGGGCATGCCGCGAATGACCGGCTTGCAGGCCGCTCGCGCGATCCGTTCGCACGTCCCCGACACGCGGGTGCTGATGCTCTCGATGCACGACGACGAGCGCTACCTGTTCGAGGCGCTGAAGGCCGGAGCATCGGGCTACGTGCTCAAACGCGAAGCCGATCAGGACCTCGTCGGAGCGGTCCGCGCGGTTGGACGTGGCGAGGCGTTTCTCACCAACGCGGCAGAGCGTTCGATCATCCGCGAGTGGATGGCGGATGGTTCGTCGGGCCCCGCGGTGGCGCTCACGCCCCGGGAGGAGGAGGTGGTGAAGCTGATCGCCGAGGCGCACACCAACACCCAGATCGCCGAGATCCTTCATCTGGCCGAGAAGACCGTGGAGTCCCATCGCGCGAACGTGCTGCGCAAGCTGGGCATGCGTGACCGGGTCGAGCTCGTCCGCTACGCGATCCGCCGAGGCCTGGTCGAGCCCTAGCCTCGCCCGGCTCGTGATCGTCGGCGGTCCCCGGGCCGGGCGGCACCAACGAGGACGGACATGAAGACAGGCGCCGCTCTACCATCGCCGCCGTGCGTGCACCGGTCGACCACATCGCCGCCCCGCCATTTCCGCCCAAGCTGCCGTGGATCAACGTCTCGATGCTGCGGATCGACCAGCAGCTCGGACGCCCCGTGCTGATCGAGTTCTGGGACTTCTGCCGCGCCAACTCGCTCCGGACCCTGCCCTACCTGAAGGCCTGGCACGAGCGTTACGAGAACGAGGGCCTGCGGGTGATCGGCGTCCACACTTCGGGCTTTGCGCCCTCAGGGGATCCCGAGGCGGTGCGGGCTGCCGTAGGCCGCCTGGAAATCCCGTATCCGGTGGTCGTCGATCTCGAATACGAGATCTGGCAGCTCTACGGCAACCTCGGCTGGCCCGCTCGATATCTGTTCAACCAGGACGGCCTGCTGTTCGACTACCACTACGGGGAGGGAGGCTATGCGGACACCGAGCGAGCGATCCAGGAACTGCTCGGCGATGACCGCCCCATGCTCCCACCGCTTCGCCCCGAGGACGCCGAGGGGGCACAGCTGGCCCCACAGACCGATGACGTCGAGGGGATCTACAGCGGCCCCTACGACGCGGGCGGCGTGTGGGCAGTGCTCGACGGCGCCGGCACCGTCACGGCCAACGGCGTCGAGCTTCCGGTGGACGGGCCGGGCTGCTATCCGCTGATCACCCATCCTTGCAGCACCCACGGGGAGCTGGAGCTGGCGGTGAGCGAAGGTGTCCACTGCCACGCGGTGTGCTTCACCCCCGGGTTGGCGACCCTGGAGCACTCAGCTGATCCGGAGGATCCAGCAGATTCCTGAGTCTCGGAGGTCCGACCTCCTCCACCTCGACACAGAAGCCCGCTCGGTACGGGCTGGTCTGCGGCCGGGTCCCGAGAAACGCTGGCTCCAGGATCCAACTGCCGGTGTTGAGCGCCCCCCGGCCCTGTGGACCGCGCCAGGGCACCGGATTGCCTCCCGGCAGCGGCCCCGCGCGGTGCGTATGACCGAAGATCACGTAATCAGCCTCGACGCCGAGCCGGGCCACCACTTCCCAGAGCGCCCGCAGCGACGCGCGCGTCAGCTCGCCGCCGGATAGCTGAGGGCGCAGCGGCCCGATTCCGGCCCGGTTGAGCGCGCCTACGAAGAGCGGAAAGCCGGCGGCCAGCATGCGGCGCCGCCAGCGACCCGCCCCGCCGGCCCGGCCGCTCGCCGATAGGACCTCCCAGGCGCTGGTCGAGGCGCTCTCGGGAGCGCGCCCGTGCCCGGGGTCGCTGGCCTGCGCCACAGCGTGAATCCACGCGTAGATCGGCGACAGCGTGGACTCGTAGTCCTCGATGCGGCGCGGGCCACCGGCAGGCTCACCAACGACGACGGCCATCACCCCCGCGGCCAGCCGCTCGAGCATCGGCACGGTGGTGTGCCGGTCGCCCAGGTGGCCGTGCGTGGCATAGATGTCATCGCGCAGCCACACGCCCGGGTAGCAAGCGCGCACGCTGGCCGGAGCGAGCGCGTCAGCGAGCCCGGCCAGCGCCTCGCCTTCTCGCCAGTCGACCTCGGTCTGCAGCGCCATCGGTTCCGGCCCGGCGCGATCGCTGCGGCGGGCGAGCCAGCCGTCGAGCAGGTGATGGTCGTGGTTGCCGGGGACGAGCACCACCTCCTTGTCGGCGCCCAGCGCCTGCCCCAGCTCGCTCAGAACGGGCCTCGCGGCCTCTAGTGCCGATCGCCAGGGAATCTGGCGCAGCTCCACCACATCGCCGAGCAGCACCAGCCGGTCGATCTCGCTGCACTCGCGCAGCAGCCGCGCGCGCGGCTGCGGCTGGCGCAGCACGTCACGACCAGAGGGCGCCCCGAGGTGCAGGTCCGAGACGACCAGCGTGCGCAGCGCGCGGGATCCCGTCAGGCCGAGGCCGCCGCCATTGCCTGGCGGATGCGCTTGGGCAGCATGAAGCGGACGTCCTCCTGAACGACCTCGAGCTCACGCACGTCGCTCGTGCCGCGCTCGGTGAAGAACCGCACCAACCGCTGGACAAGTTCCTCCGGGGCGCTGGCACCGGAGGTGATGCCGACGACGTTCATGCCGGTCAGCCATCGCTCCTGGACCTGGGACTCGTTGTCGATCAGATGCGACTCGGCACCGTGCTCGCGCGCCACTTCGACGAGCCGGTTGGAGTTCGAAGAGTTCCTTGACCCGATCACCAGGACCAGGTCGCACTGCCGGGCGAGCTGCTTCACAGCGGCCTGGCGATTCGTGGTGGCGTAACAGATGTCGTCGGTACGCGGCCCGGTGATCTTCGGGAATCGCTCCCGCAGCCGGTTGATGATCGCCTGCGTTTCGTCGACCGAGAGGGTGGTCTGGGAGATGTAGGCGACCTTCTCGGGGTCGGCGACCTCAAGCGTGTCGACGTCCGCCTCGCTTTCGATCAGGACGATGGCCTCAGGCGCCTCGCCCATCGTTCCCTCCACCTCCTCGTGACCAGCGTGCCCGACCAACACGATCGTGTAGCCGTCGGCGGCGAATTTCTTCGCCTCCACGTGAACCTTCGTGACCAGTGGGCAGGTTGCGTCGATCGTGTGCAGGTTCAGCGCCGCGGCGTTCTCGTGCACGCTCGGCGCCACGCCGTGGGCGGAGAACACCACTGTCGCGCCTTCGGGGACCTCGGTCTCGGAGTCGACAAATACCGCCCCGCGTGCCCGCAGCTGCTCGACGACGTGCTTGTTGTGCACGATCTCCTTGCGGACGTACACCGGGGCGCCGTGGAGCTCAAGCGCCCGTTCGACTGTCTGCACCGCGCGGTCAACCCCCGCGCAGTAGCCACGCGGCGCGGCCAGCAGCAACGTCTGAGGTACGTCAGCCATGGCTGAGAGTGTAGAGCCGGGCTAATCGTTGGCCGTGACGGTCTCAAGCAGCTCGGCGAACTGCTGCCGCGCGTGCTCGCGCCGGGTCGGCACGTGTTGCGTCGGTACGCCGTCGACCGGCGGCTCGTAGCCGCGGAGAACCTGGCGGGCGACCGAGGCGCGGTGGACCTCGTCGGGGCCATCGTAGATCCGCGCCGCACGCGCGTAGCGGTACATCGCCTCGAGCGGCAAATCGGTCGAGTAGCCCAGTGAACCGTGCGCCTGCAGGGCCCGGTCAACGACGTCGTGCAGCACCCTCGCGCCGTAGAACTTGATCAGCGCAATCTCCTTGCGGGCTGAGGCCACGCCCTCGGTGTCCATCTTCCACGCCGCCTGCAGGGTCATCAGGCGGGCGGCCTGCATCTCTGCGGCGGAGTCGGCGATCCAGTTCTGCACGGTCTGATGCTTGGAGAGCACCGAGCCGTGCGCGTAGCGGTAGAGCGAGCGCTCGCAGAGCATGTCGAAGGCGCGCCCGGCCACGCCGAGCCAGCGCATGCAGTGGTGGATCCGACCCGGGTACAGGCGCTGCTGAGCGATCAAGAAGCCCGCGCCCCGCGCCCCGAGCAGCGCCTCGGCCGGAACCCGCACCTGCTGGTAGCGGATCTCGGCATGGTTGCCATACCGCCCGTAGCTCTCCCAGGGATGCTCCATCGTGGCCACGTCGCGGATGATCTCCACGCCCGGCGTATCGGCATCGACGAGGAACATCGAAGCCCGCTGGTGCGGGCGGGCGTCGGGATCGGTGACCGCCATCACGATCAGGAAGTCTGCGATCGAGGCGTTCGACGAGAACCACTTGTGCCCGTCGATCACCCACCCCTCGCCGTCCTTCACCGCCGCGGTACGCAGCAGCGTCGGATCGGATCCCGCTGTGTCCGGTTCGGTCATGCTGAAGGCGGACTTGAGATCGCCGGCCAGCAGCGGATGCAGGTAGCGCTCCTTCTGCTCAGGGGTGCCGGCCAGGGCGAGGATCTCCGAGTTGCCGGAGTCCGGAGCGGCATTTCCGAAGGCCAGCGGCGCGATCGCGCAGCTGCCGAGAATCTCGTGCATGAGACCGAGCTTGACCTGGCCGAAGCCTTGACCCCCCAGCTCGGGATCGAGGTGCGCGGCCCACAGATCCTGAGCCTTGACCTCCTCGCGCAGCGGGGCGATCGCGCGCTGGAGCCCGTCAAAGCCGAGTTCCTCGACCAGCGTCTCCAGCGGCCAGATCCGCTCCCGGACGAACTCCTGCATCCAGTCGAGCTTGCGTTGGAAGTCAGGCTCGGTTGAGAAGTCCCAGGGCACGGCGGAAGCGTACTCTTCCCTAACCGCAACCGGCGCCCCCGTTTTTATGCCCCAGCGACATCTCGATCGCCTCACCTCCACCGACGCGTCCTTCCTGCATCAGGAGGGTTCCGCGTCGCACATGCACATCGGTGCGGTGCTGATCTTCGACGGACCCCCGCCGGAGTTTGAGGACTACCTGGGTCACGTGCGCGGACGGCTGCATCTCGTCCCGCGTTACCGACAGAAGCTCGCGACGCCGCCCCTGGAGACCGGGCGCCCGCTGTGGGTCGACGATCCGTCCTTCAATCTCGAGTATCACGTCCGCCATGCCGCCCTGCCGCCTCCCGGCAGCGAGGACCAGCTATTCCAGCTGGCGGCACGGATCGCCTCCCAACAGCTCGATCGCTCCAAGCCGCTGTGGGAGAGCTGGCTCGTCGAAGGCCTCCAGAACGATCGCTTCGCCCTGATCTTCAAGACCCATCACTCTCTGGTCGATGGCGTCTCCGGCGTGGACCTGGCCACCGTGCTGTTCGACATCAGCCCCACGCCGCCGCCCACTCCGACCGACCTCGAGCCCTGGCAGCCCAAGACCGAACCTTCCTCCGCGGAACTGATCCTCGCCGGCGTGCGCGGAGCCGTCAGCGCCACCGCGGAGATCCTCGCGCGCGCCATCGCCGCAGCCACGCGCCCGACGAGCTCAGTCGGCATCCTCCGAGACGCAGCCGAAGGCGTGGGCGAGATCATCTGGGCAGGCCTCAATCCCGCTCCCGAGACGCCGCTCAATGTCGAAATCGGGCCGCACCGCCGCTACACCGTCGTCCGGCAGCAGCTGGAGGACTACAAGGAGATCAAGGACGCGCTCGGGGGCACGGTCAACGACGTCGTGCTTACCGTCGTCGCCGGTGCCCTGGCCCGCTGGCTGCACTCCCGCGGAGTGCGGACCGAAGGACTGGAGATGCGCGCGCTCGTCCCTGTGTCGGTACGCACCCCGGATCAGCGTGGCTCGCTGGGTAATCAGCTGACGGTGATGCGGGGTCCGCTGCCGGTTTACATCCGTGACCCGGTGGCCCGGTTGCGCTTCGTCAAGGAGGCGATGGACGGCCTCAAGGAGTCAAAGCAGGCCGTCGGTGCTGCCACCCTCGCGGCGGTCAACAACCTGGCGCCGCCAACCGTGCTCGCGCAGGCCTCTCGCCTGAACTTTTCCACCCGCCTGTTCAACCTGATCGTGACCAACATCCCGGGTCCGCAAATGCCCTTGTACGTGCTCGGGCGCAAGCTCCAGGACCTGTTCCCGATCGCCTTCCTGCCCGAGCATCACGCGCTGGCGATCGCGATCATGTCCTACAACGGCCGGATCGAGCTCGGGCTGTTGGGTGACTACGACGCGCTGGGGGACATCGGCGTGATCGCCGAGGGGATCGAAGCTTCGTTGCAGGAGCTGGGGCAGGCCGCGCGAGCCAAGACCGGACGCGGCCCGGCTCGGCGAGCCGCCACCGACAACGGGAAGAGCGCTCCAGCGCCGATCATCCCCTCGGGGCGCACCCGCTCTCAGCGGGGACCGGCCGCCGATATGCGCTCCAAGCGCACCCGCGGGTCCGGCACACGTCCCAAGCGCTCTGGATCCTGAGCGCTCAGCGGGCGCGGTGGGCGAGGCGGTTCGGCGCCGGCGCTCAGCGGGCGCTGCGGTTCGGCGCGGGCGCTGCGGGCGACCCGATTCGTCGCCGGCGCTCAGCGGGCGCTGCGGACGACCCGCGTGGTGGCGCTCACCGGCCGCGATTCACGGTTTCCTGCCCGATCCACCGCCACGGTGAAGAACACGTAGCGGAACCCGGGCCGCCCACGGAAGCTGAGGGTATGGGAAGCAGTGCTGGCGATCAGGCGCGCCCCGCCGCCTCCCGCGCGGGCGTACACGTCGTAGTGGGCGATGCCTGAGGCGATCAGCGCTCCGGGACTCGGATCGCGTCCCGCCCAGCGCAGGATGAACTGACGTTGCCGCGCGGTGCTCGGCGCCGACAGCTTCGACACGGGCGCTAGACGATCGACCCGCCGGACCGCGTCGAGCGCTCCGCCGGCGTTGAGGATGCCCCACCCGAGGCTGCCGGTCCAGCCTGTCCCGCTCGGCCGGATGGCGGTCGCCTTCAGTGTCGTGATGACGTCGACCACGGTGGCGTACGGGTTCAGCACGCGCATCATTGCCGCGGTTGCGGTCACCTGTGGGGCCGCCATCGAGGTGCCCTGGAGGTAGGCGTAGCGATCGCTGCCGCCAAACGTGGTCCGGCATCCGCACCCATTGAGCGGGGCATCCAGGTCAGTCTGATTGCCCGGAAAAGCCCCGAAGATGCCCGGCACCGGCGCTCCGAGGCCGAGCAGTCCGGGGTCGTCCGGTTTGAAAGCGCCGAACGCGGCGAGTGAGATCTCGTTGCCCTGCCCGGCGAAGCTCGCGCGGCCGCCGGAGTAATCGGCGGCGGTGACGTCAAGGCCGAGGCCTTGGGACAGGCTGGGACCCGTTCCCGCGGGCTGCAGCACGTTCGCCGGGTCGCCCTGTTCGGTACCCGGTGAGTCGGCGGCGGCCGCCACCAGCACGACGTTGTGTGCAGCGGCGTACTGAAGGGCCCGTACCTCGGACGGAGGCGCAGGGCTGGCCGTCGGCTGAGCAGGTCCGAAGCTCATGTTGAGCGCGTCCACCTGACGGTTCGCGGCGTCGACGATCGCCGCGGCGATGCTGGAGTCAGTGAAGTCGCTCTTCTCGATCAGCAGCCGGCAGTTGTAACCCGCTCCGGCCATACCGATCCCATTGTTGGTGTCCGCACAGGCCAGGGAGGCCACGTTCGTACCGTGGCCGACCTCATCCGTCCTGGCGTTGCCGCGCGCATCAGACGGATCCTGCTGATCGACGGCCCCGGCGATCTTGGCCGCCAGGTCCGGATGCGAGCCGTCGATACCCGTGTCGATGATCCCGACCAGGGCTCCGTCGCCCCGCGAAAGGTCCCAGGCGGCGGGGAAGTTCTCCCGGGCCAGCGCCCACTGCACGACGCCCGAGGCAGAGTCAGCCGCCCGGAGTGCGGGATCGTTGGGCAACGACCGCGGAACGTAGCGCCGCTCGAGCGTGGCCGAGGCCACGCCGGGGAGCTTGGCCAGGGTCGCGGCCAGGGCGCTCGCGGGGACCCCCGCCGGGGGGCGGAGGGTTATGAGGCCGATTTCCGGCACCGATCGGCCCGCGGGTCGTGCGCGCAGCCGCGCGGCGGTGGCCCGCACCGAAGAACGCCCCGCGGCCGCGATCGCCGCCCCGCGGTCCAGCACCACCATGACGTTGCCCGTGCTCGGAGCGCCGGTGCCACCACGCGCGATCGGCGCCAGCGCCGCGCCGAACAACAGGAAAACGAGGCCCAGGGTCAGCGGCAGACGGCGCACGAGGTCAGGATAGGTCCCCCCGGAGATCGATACGCCAGACCCATGTTGCTCGCCGGACCTGGTAGGGATACGGTTTCCCGGCAATGGCAGATGACCTGATCCGACCAGACGAGACGGCATACCGCCTGGAACTGACGGCGGCACAACTGAAGATCGTGCACACGGCATTGAAATCGCTAGCCGACGACCTCGGTCATGAAGAGCACGACGTCGGCAGAGTCGTGGCCTCGGTGCTGGCCAAGCTACCCGGGGAGCACGAGATTCGGGCGATCGACCTTAATCGTGAGCTCCGCGGGCAGTAGTCCGCCAGGTCCATAACTCACCAACTTCGTCGTGGCGCACCGGTTATCGTGGGTGGCGGGGACCTTGACGTCACCTGGTCCCCACCGCATCCGCCCAAGTCTCGGCCGGCGTGAGCGTTCCCCCTGAGCGGTCCGCCGGCGGGCGGAAGCTCAGCTGGCCGGGTCCGAGGGATCGGGCCCGGCCAGTGCCAACCCCCACCTTGAAGCTCGGGGCTGACTCAGAGCCCGGTGTGGCGGCTTTGCACGGAATCGCCGGAGGGAGCGTCTAGAACCCGAGGGCGAACTTCGCGTCTTCGCTCATCCGCTCCGGGGTCCACGGCGGCGAGAACGTCATCGTCGGCTGAACGTCGGTGACTCCATCCAGCTCGCCGACGAACTCCTCGATCTGCTCTGACACCTGCGGGCCGATCGGGCATCCGGGGCTGGTGAGGGTGTAGGTAACTTGCACCGCCCCGTCGCCGTCGACCGCGACGTCGTAGATCAAACCCAGCTCGACAAAGTCCAGTCCGAGCTCGGGATCGATCACCTCTCGCAGGGCGTCGGTCACCTCGTCAACTGTAATCATGAAAAAGAGTGTACGAAAGCGCTGACCGGGTAGACGGGTTGCGTTCCGTTTGCTCCTTTCGCTAGGTTGGTTGACATCGTCGACTTCGAGCAACAGCCGTCGATCCTTCGCTGCGCCGGAGACGAGGATCGGACCACGCAGGGATGTCGTCGACAGGCGATGGTCCGTGCAATCGCTGCAAATGCCGACGTCGTGGTCGATCTCAGCGAGCTGGTGTTCGCCGACACCTCGCTGATGGTCGACTTGGCGATGCTGTCGCGGCGCCTGCGCCGGCGTGGACGAGCGATCTTCCTACGCGGAGCACAGCCGCAGATCTGGACGCTGATCGAGATGGTCGGCCTACATCGGCTGCCCGGCGTTCGCTTCGACGGAACATCCGCCGCCCTGACCTGAGTCATCCACCGCAGTAGCCTTGGGACGATGGCCGTTCTGCTCATCCTCTGGCCGATCGCGGAGCTCTTCGCCGCGGTCGAGGTAGCTCGCGCCATCGGCGTGCTTGAGACGATCGTCCTGCTCATCCTGAGCTGGCCGATCGGGATCTGGGCGATCCGCAGGCAGGGCGCAGCGGCCTGGCGGCGGCTGACGATGACCTTGGCCGAGCGCCGGGCCCCCGGGCGTGAGCTCCTCGACGGCGCCCTTGTCTTGATCGGCGGGTTGCTCCTCGTCGTGCCCGGTTTCCTCACCGACATCGTCGGCCTGGTACTGCTCTTCGGACCCACACGCGCCTTGATGCGACCGCTGCTGGAGCGGAACCTCCACGGTCGGTTGTTCGTCCGCGCGGCTCGCTTCACCGGCCAGCCCTACGACGTGGAGTCAACGGCCCATGACCTCGATCAGCCTCGGCTCCGCCGGTGAGCTCGCTCACGGCGCCGCCGCTGCAGACTGTCGTTTTCGCTGACCTCGAGGCCGGCCTGTGGGGCGTGGCGTGGGGCTCCCCCGCAGGCTCCCTAGGGCTCGGACAGCTGCAGACGGGATCGGCCGCGACGGGGACCGGCGTGAGCTTCGACGGCGCCGCCGGCGAGGATGACTGGGGTCTCACCGGGGACGTCGGTGAACTGACGATTTCGCCCCTCACCGATGCCGTGAGCTCCACCCCGCACGGGGGTTTCGACCAGCTCTGCGAGGTTCAGGGGAGGCTGTCGACTGGAGCCGAGCAAGAGCTCCGCGCGATCGGCGTCCGCACCGTCCGCAGCGCGATCGATCCCACGAAGGTTCAGTCTCTGCGCGACGCCTGCGTCTGGTTTGCCCCCGATGACGGGCTCGCTCTCACAGCGCTGCGGCCCTCCGGCGCCCGGGGACACGATCACGATCTCGTGCTGGGATCGGTGTTCGAGCCCGATCGCGTGACCTCGGTGGCCGACCCACGGCTCTCCACTACGTACTCAGCCGACGGCGCCCCGGCCCGTGCGAGTCTGGAACTGTGGATTTCAAGCGATGATGACGCGTCTGAGTACCCGCGCCGCGCGGCGGGCGAAACGGTCGGCGCGCGGATCACCCTGCGCGCGGACGGCTTCGACCTCAGTGCCCACGCGATGCGCTGGCACAGCCGCGGACGTGACGGCATCGGCGCGTACGTGCTGGCCCAGCCTCGATGACGCCGATCCGCGCGGTGGTCAGCGACTTCGGGGGTGTGCTCACCTCTCCGCTGCTGGACTCGTTCGTGGCCTTCCAGAACTCCTCGGGCATCTCGCTGGAACAGTTGGGTCAAGCCATGGCCGCGGTGGCCGAGCAGACGGGAGCCAACCCACTGTTCGAGCTCGAAACCGGCCGGATGACCGAGGCCGCGTTTCTGCAGTCTCTGGAGACAGCGCTTACCGACTTGCTCAGCCGAGCTGTGCACCTGCGTGGGTTCGGCGAGCAGTACTTCGAGCACCTGCACCCGAATACCGCTCTGATCGATTACATGGGATCCCTGCGGAGCCGTGGTTACCGCCTGGCGATCTGCACCAACAACGTCCGGGAGTGGGAGCCGCTCTGGCGAGCCAAGCTGCCGGTCGACGAAATCTTCGACGTCGTGATCGACTCAGCCTTCGTGGGCTTTCGCAAGCCGGAACCGCAGATCTATCACCTCACCCTCGAACGCCTCGCAGTCCGGCCGGGCGAGGCCCTGCTCGTCGACGACATCGAGATCAATTGCAACGCCGCGCGTGAGCTCGGCATGCAGGCGGTGTGGTTCCGGGATACCGAGCAGGCCGTCGAGGAGATAGAGCGGGCGCTGGCCGCCAACCGCTGAGTGTCCGGACGTGGTGGCGCTCGCGCACGCATACCGTGCGTCACAGCCACCACCCCACCCGCGCCTTGCGCAATCGCTACCCGTGAACGGCCCCGCGGCGCCGCCGGAGGAT
The DNA here is from genome assembly GCA_963757165.1 of uncultured Solirubrobacterales bacterium. Lineage (GTDB taxonomy): Bacteria > Actinomycetota > Thermoleophilia > Solirubrobacterales > Solirubrobacteraceae > Palsa-465. The sequence goes on along the minus strand of CAVWQO010000004.1, from coordinate 61,188 downwards.
CAGTTCTCCGCGCCCAGCCTGTCCCAGCAGTACAGCTCGAGGCACTCCTTGGCGAGCTGAACGCAGCGCTCCTCGGAGAGCCATGGGAGCACAGTGTCGAACGCCTGCTCCTCGCCCACCCCAGCTTCGAAGGCCTCCTCGCCGCGGAACCCCGCGGCGATCTTCAGCGCCTCACGGCGGTTCTCGCCCAGAGACGGAAAGACATTGACGAGGAACTCCTTGTTCGGCAGCGGATGGCCGACCTCCAGCGAGGCGTGCCATGCGGCCAGCAGCGAGAGGTCGTGCTCATCCAAATCGGCCACCGCTTTGGCGTAGTGGGATTCAAGCTCCGACTCGGGGATCTCGTCAACCCATGCGCGCACGACTTCGCCGAGGATCTGACGCCGCGCCTCACGCCCCACCGAGTCGGCGATGACCCGGATTGCGTTCTGCGGTTCGATGAAGCAGAGTGACATTGCGACTCCGGCTGGTGGGTTCGGTCGCCGCAAAGGTAGGTGTTGCCCCGGACGGAGCGCGCCTGGCCGCCTCAGGTCTCCCCTGAGAGCCCCAGACCGGCGCGCGCGGAGGCGAGGAAGTCCGGATCCGCCTGCGCCCCTGGGCCCAGCCCCAACGTGGTCCGCTCGCCGCGGCCCCAGTTGTAGAAGCCCAGGTCCAGGGCCTCGATGGGAAGACCAGATTCCGCCGCGAGCCGGCTCGCCCGACGCTCCAGCAGCAGCGGATCGCCGATCCCCAGAGCCCGCTTGGCCGCGACGGTGACGTCGTTCTCGCCTCCCAGATGCAGCTTTCCCGCCCTGAGCTCGAACAGGCCCACCCGCCCCAGCGTCACCAGCAGGTCAAACCGCGCATCGCGGTGAAAGCCCGGCAGGGCCAGCCGCTCGAACACGCGCTCGAAACGTCGCTCGGCGCTCCACGTCGCCTCACCGCGGAACGCATCGGCTTGCGAGCCCGCGCGTGAGGCCCAGGCGCGATAGGCCGACAACGTCGCTGTCCCACGTGGGGGCCCGTGAGCCGTCCGGGGGCCGAGGGGCGCGTGATCGAGCGCCGGCAGCTCCGGGGAGGACCACGGCGTCCGGACGGCGGCGATGTTGCTGAACGGATCCTCGCTCTCCAGCGGACAGACGTAGGCGATCAAGAAGCCCAGCCAGGTCAGTTCCTCGACGTCCTCCTGTCTCGCCGCCAGATCGGCGTAGAGGCCGGGGGGATCGTCCTCGAGCCGCTTCAGACGTGTGGCCGCGAAGGCCAGCTCTTCGGCCAGGCGCTGAGCATCAGTGCCGGACCTCAGCCCAGGCGTGAGCGCACTCCGAAAGCCGTCATCGGCGCCCCGGGCGAGCCGGGACACGCGCATCCCAGCGCCCGCCCGGGCGCCCGGCGTGCGCGAACGTGACGACCCCGAGGAACGGCTCGCGGGCGTGCGGGGAGCCGGCTCCCGGGGTAGCGTCGACCGCGGTGCGCTGGAGGACAGGAGCGGGCGAGCCTCGACCGCCTGCTCCCGTGAGCAGATCGTGCAGTTCTGGACGAGGCGATTGTGGCGGCAGAAGCTCGGCATTCCGCCGTCCATCGTGACATGCGAAATGCGTGAGACCGGTTAAGAACCTGTGCCGAGCTGGCGCTCCCGATACGCCCGCGCCTTTGCGCGGTTGCCGCACACCCGCATATTGCACCACGCCCCCGAGCGGTTCTTCGTGTGGTCATAGAAGGCCCACTCACAGCTGTGCTCCCGGCAGGCCTTGAGGCGCTCCCAGGTGTTCTGAGCCACGGCGGACTGCACGATCGCCAGCATCCGCCCGAGCGCCGCATCGACGCCGGCAGCCTCGGGCTCGAGCGCGATCCCTGCAGTTCGGAAGCGAAGCTGCAACCGGGCCCGGCAGGCGACGTCGTCGAGCGTCTGCGCCGCCTCGGCGGGAACCCCCGATCCCCCGTTGTGGGCGAGCAGGATCGCTCGCAGAGCCTCCCGCAGCGCGAGCGCTCGGCCGAGGTCGGCGCAATCGGCGCTCACCGGAGCTGAGAGCAGGTCCCGCTCAAGCAGCCATTTCGCCAGATCTGCCGGGGTCGATAGCCGGTCCTCGCCCTGCTCGAGGTCCGCCGTATTCACAAACTGACGCACCAACTCGAGCCGCCCAGGCGCTGCTTGATTCTTCGCCATCACCAGCAATCCTACTTGACCGGTTATTCTAACCGTCTATAATACTTAGATAGTTACGACAGAAAAGACGAACCTGGTTTGGAGGACGCCATGCTCACCCTCAGTTCGCTCGCCGCCAGCGCCCATCGGCACGACCTCGCCCGACAGGCGAGCCGAGCCCGGCTGAAGACCGCCGAGAGCCCGGTGACACGAGTCACGCTCCGCTACGCCGCGGCCGCTGACGCGCCACGCCTACGAGATCTCGCTGACCTGGACTCAGCCAGTCTGCCCGACGGTCCCGTGTTGGTCGCTGAAGTCGACGGCCGCCTTAGGGCTGCTCTGCCGGTTGACGGCGGAGCCCCGATCGCCGACCCGTTTCACCGTGGCCGTGAGCTGCTTGAGCTCTTGCGCCTGCGCGCCAAGCAGCTGCGCGCAGGCCCCGCCGGCGTCTAACCGCCGGCGGCGCTGCCCGCCATCCGGCTGATCCCGCCCAGGAACAACTGGGTGGCGAAGCGAGCGGCTCCCTCCACGTCCGCCGGGTCCCGCTCGGCCATGCGCACCCCGAGCTCAAGCGCCACGCCGGCCATCGCGCCCGCCATGTAGTCGGCGTCCAGTGGTGGCACGTCACCGCGATCGATCGCGGCACGAAGATCCTCAAGTAGCTCCTCGACGCCCGCACCCAAGATCGGGTCCCCGAACATGGATCGAATCGGTCCCGCGTTGCGCTGCATCAGCTTGAACATCAGCTCGTCCTCGACGAGGAACAAGAACCACGCTCGGTATGCGTCGCCCACGAACACCTCGAGTGTGCGCGCAGCCGCGCGCACCTCCCGGAGGCGGCGGCGGACCTCCTGCGCACTCTCGTCGAGCACGGCGCGGAACACGGCCTCCTTGTCGTCGAAGTAGTTGTAGAACGTGCCCGAGGCCAGCTTCGTGCCCCGGATCACGTCGCGGACGCCGGCAGCGTCGTAGCCGAGCTCGGCGAACACCTCCCGCGCGGCCAGCAGGATGGCGGCCCGATTGTTCGCCTTGGTGCGCGCCCGGCGCCCGCCGCCGGCCGGATCGAGCTCGCTGGCCGTTTCCGGCGTCTCGCCTCTCGCCGTCGCGTCGTCGAGCGCTGTCGCCTCCAGGGACTCGGCGCTGTCCAGGCCCGCCTTGGTCATGCCGGCGCGGGAACCGCCGTCTGCTCTTCCGCCGCCTTGGGCGAGACCGGTAGCGAGAACCCGGCCGCTCGGGCACGGGCCGCTCCAGCGGCCTGCTCCTTCCCCAGGTCGTGCAGATAGTTGTCGAAGTCAACCTGCATCGTGTGCCGTTTGGAGGCTACGTAGCGCTTGAACATCTTCGCCCGCTCGCGCTCCACGTCAGCCTCCATCTCCTGCCGAGAGGGCAGGTGGTATTCCCCTCGAAGATACGACGCGAACCATCGCCCCTGGGCCTCGGCCAATGGCATCGTCGCGCCCAGGGGCTGCAGCAGTGCGAGGAAGCCCAGATTGTCGATTCCGGGCTTGAACACCCGCTTGTACAACGGGAGGTCGTTGTCAGGGGCAGAGATGAAGTCCTCGTCGAAGAACGGGAACGTGACCTTGTAGCCCGTGCACCAAACGATCACGTCGATGTGCTCCACGGTGCCGTCCTCGAAGCGGACCTTGTCGCCCTCGAGCGCGGAGAGGTTCGGCTTCCACGTCATCTCACCGTGGGCGATCCGGTTCAGGAAGTCAGCCGAGATCGTGGGATGGGCCTCCCCGATCTTGTGGTCGGGCTTGGGGAGCCCGTAGTCCTCCACCTTGCCCACGCCGACCCGGTACATCGCCATCAGGATCGCGCGCCGGAACGCGAATGGAAGCACCGGCGTCAGGGCGTTGACGCCGATCTGGTCCAGCGGGCGCCCGAAGAGATACTTGGGCAGGATGTACGCCCCGCGGCGTGAGGAGATGAAGGTCCGCTTGGCGACGAAACTGGACTCGACCGCGATGTCCATCGCGCTGTTGCCGATTCCCACCACGAGCACATTCTTGTCCTGGAAGCCGGAATTCTCGACGTAGTGGTGGGAGTGCATCTGCTCGCCGTCGAATTCTCCGGGGAACGCCGGCTCAGGCCAACGAGGATTCCAATGGTGCCCGTTGGCCACCATCAGCGCGTCGTAGCGGCGTGTCTCGCCTCCCTCCAGTCGCACCGTCCACACACCGTCCGGCTCACGCGAGGCGTGCTCGACCCCAGTGTCGAACACGATCCGGTCCCGGAAGCCGAAATGATCCACATACGCATCGAAGTACCGCGCGATGTGCGAATGGTGGGGGAAGTCCGGATAGTCGCTCGGCATCGGATAGTCCGAATACTCCATCCGCTCCCGTGAGGTGTTGATGTGCAGCGAACGGTAGGCCGACGACATTCCGTTCTTATTGCCGAACACCCAGTTGCCACCAACGCGGTCGGACTTCTCAAAGCAGTCGAACGGGATCCCGCGCTCGTGGAGGGCCTTCGCGCCGGCGATGCCTGACGAGCCGGCGCCGATCACGCAGACGGAGGGGATTTTGTTCATCGACTGGCTCCTAGAGGGGTTCTGGTTGACGATGGTGACGAGCAGCCTAGGGAAAGGTGACGGGGGCGTCAAGTTTGCTCTGGGCGCGCGGGTTACCCGGCGATCACGGTTTGCTGCTGCTCGGTGTCCTCCCCGGTGTCGCCGGCCTCCTGACGACGGTGCTCACGTCCACGGGCCAACACTTCCCGGAAGCTCTTGAAGCGGAAGATCAACACCAGTGCGGCAAATCCCATCACGCCGCCCACCGCGGCGGTGGCGATTTGCTGACCGACCGAGAACGAGGCGACGTTCGGGTTGTGAGCGAAGATCGTCAGCAGTAAGGCCTGCTGCACGCCGGCCCCACCGGGCGTGAACGGGAAAACAGAGGCCACGACCTGGACACCGAGGACCAGGAGCGCGTTGCGCACCGAGCCGCCGATGTGGAATGCGTCCAACAGCGCCCAGTACGCGCCAAAGCGGGCGATCCAGCTGGCGAACTGCCACGTGGCCATCTCTCGCCGGTAGCGGCGGCGGTCACGCAGGATCGTGAATCCCTGCCGGACGCGGTCCCAGAACGCCCGGACCCTGGCTGAGAGCAGTGCAAACGCCACCAGGAACGTCGCCCCCAGCGCCGTGAGAAAGAACAGCGTGAAGCGCATGTGCGAGGCGAAAAAGCTGATGTCGAACGCCGGCAGCTTGGAGAAGTTCGGCGGTTTCGGAAACACTCCCTGGGTGAAGGAAAAGCCCATGATCAGCAGGCCCATGAACCAGTCGAAGATCACCCCGGTGGACATGGCGGCGGCGAGCGTCGGATAGCTGCTCCGGGCGATGGCCAGACGGACCAGGAAGAGCTGCGCGATGTTGCCGCCCCCGAGCGGGAAGACGTTGTTGACGGCGTAACCAACCATGTAGGCGCCCCAGATGTCCCGCCAGCGCACGTGCTCGTCTGGATAGGCCGCCCGGACGGCGTTGAACAGGGCCCGCGAGCGCAGCAACAGATACAGCGAATACAGCGCCAGCGCGATCAGCAGCGAGACCCAACTCAGATTGGCCAGCTGGGAGAAGAACTTCCCCGCCGAGTCGAGGAGGCTGTTGATCGTGTCGCCGATGGAGGCGTGGTGATGGGTGTGCGTGGCCACGCTCGCGGCGGCAATCGGTGCCATGGACACACGGTCGCATACGGCGGAGTCGGCCGCACCTGAGGTTTGGCAGCGCAGTACGGACCGCCGCGCGGGCCAGCGGCGCGGGCCAGCTGCGAGATCCCTCCCCAGAAATAGACCCGGGGGGCCCAGATCCATCTGGGCCCCCCGGAGAGTCAGGGAAGTGGGGGCGCAGTTCCCTGACCGACAGGGGCGAGTTTCCCCGTCCCAAGCCTGGTCTAAACCTAAAACCGTCCTGCGGCGTCAACCCTCCGCGCGGTACTCGCGCAGTCCTGATCTACGGTAGCACCCCGAGCACGCGCGATGGGCGAAATAATGACCCAGCCAAGCCGAGCTCAGATCCCGGTGAACGTCGCTTGGGCAGCGCTCAGGAGCGCCGTTCGCCCGGTCCGCTGAAGAACTCCTCACCGGGACGGACGGTGCCGGCGGCCTCGGCCTCGTGGCGCAGCGTCCGATCCGCCTCTCCGCTCCACGCGCCGACCGCCAGCATCTCACGGTCGGCATCCATCGGACTGCCACCGAGATCCTTGTTGACGATCCGGGCGCATTTGCGGCCCTCAGCGATCGCCGTGACCACGAGCGACTGTCCGAGCCGCGCGTCCCCAGCGGCGTAGACGCCCTTGACCGAGGTGCGGTACGTCTGCCGCGTGCGAATGTTGCCGCGCTTGTCGAGCTCAAGGTCGAGTTGTTCCACCAGTCCGGCATGCTCGGGGTGCTCGAAGCCGATCGCGATCAGGACCAGGTCTGCCTCGAGCACGAACTCCGTGCCCGGTACCGGGGTCAGATCGCGCGAGGAGGTCCCGGTGACCTGCCGGGCGTACACGTGGCTGACCACCCCATCCTTGCCGCCAAATCCGGTGACCTCGGTCCCCCAGCGCCGCTTACCGCCCTCATCGAGAGCGTAGGTCGACGCGGTGCGTTTGGGCGGCAGCGGCCAGGGATGGCGCGGATCATCACCGTCGGTGGGCAGTTCGGCGTAAACGTCGAGCATGACCACGCTGCGTGCGCCCTCGCGGTGCGAATTGGAGATGCAGTCCATGCCGGTATCGCCGCCGCCGATCACGATTACCCGCTTGCCCGTGGCCGTGATCTCCTCGCCCGGCTCGGTGGGCTTGTACGGCCGGCCCTCCTGGGCCGCGACCCAGCGGTTGCGCTGATAGAGGTAGTCCATCGCGTAGTGGACTCGGTGCAGCTGGCGGCCCGGCACGTCGAGGTCACGTGAGACGCGCGAGCCGATTGTCAGCACCAACGCGTCGTGGCGCTCAATCACCTCGGCGGCGCTGAGATCGCGGCCGACGTCGGTGTTGTAGACGAAGTCGATCCCCTCCTGCGCGAGGATGTCGACTCGGCGGTCGATGATCGACTTCTCCAGTTTGGCATCGGGCACGCCGAAGCGCATCAGGCCGCCGGGCCCCTCGTCCCGCTCGTACACGGTGACGGTGTGTCCCGAGCTGTTGAGTTCGGCCGCCACCGCCAGGCCGGCCGGTCCGCCGCCTACGACGGCGACCGTCTTCTCGGTGCGCCGTGACGGCGGATCGGCGACCACCCAGCCCTCAGCGAAGGCTCGCTCGGCAATCGCCATCTCGATCTGCTCAATCGCGACGGCGTCATCGTTGATCGCCAGCACGCAGGCGGACTCGCACGGCGCCGGACAGATCCGGCCGGTGAACTCGGGGAAATTGTTCGTTATATGGAGCTGGTCGATGGCGTCGCGCCACTTGCCGCGGTAGACGAGGTCGTTCCAGTCCGGAATCAGGTTGCCGAGCGGACAGCCCTCGTGACAGAACGGAATCCCGCAGTCCATGCACCGTGCTCCCTGGCGCTGGAGCTCGTCGTCGGGCTGAAGCGCGAAGTACTGCTTGTAATCGTGCACGCGCTGCTCAGGGTCGCGCTTGTCAAAGCCGACTCGATGAATCTTGAGAAATGCGCCAAGTTCTCCCATGGGGCAGCGGAGCGTACCAACGCGCCGCCAAACCACAGATCCCTGCACACCGTCCATGTCAACCCATAGAGTGCGCGCGTGCGCAGCCTGGGGACACGGGTAGCAACGACGCTCGGCGCGGTCGGCGTCCTAACGCTCACGGCCATGGCCAGCACTCCGGTGGCCGGCGCCGACACAACGCCCTCGCCTCCGCCTCCGCCTCCGCCGGCGACGCCCACCGTCACCGTCCGGGCTGTCCCCGCACAGCTGATAAGCGGACAGCATGGGACGCTGAAGGGCGCCGCGACAGGGGTGCCCGCCGGAACCGAAGTGCGGCTGTACGTGAGCCCCTACCCGTTCCCCGTCGCGAGCCTGGCCGCCAGCACCACAACCGCGTCCGACGGCTCGTACTCATTCACCGTGACGCCGGACCGTGACACGCGCTATCGCGTAGTCCTCCTCGGCACGGCGGCGCAGGCAGGCACCCAGGTCGACGTGAGCGGAAAGGTTCTGACCAAGGTCAAGGCGCTGCCGCTGGGACAGGCCGGCGTCAGCGTGGTCATCTTTCATCCCCGCGACCTGCGCTGGGGCGGAGCCCGGGTCCGCTGGTCGTTCGCCGTCGGCCGTCATGGTCGGTTCTTCGCCGCGCCGAGCACCAGCTCCCAGAAGCTGAGCCCGTACGTGACCATGCTGCACACGCAGATCACGCTCCCGGCCGGGGGTTTCCGCTGGCGTGCCTGTTTCCACGCGCGGGGGGATCATGCGCTGGCCAACAGCCGTCGGCCGCCGGGCTGCACCGGCCGCGGCTACTACGGCGGCGGATCGCTGCCCGTCGGGTTTCCGGGTCCGGGCGCGATCGCGCGCGCCGCGAGCGTGCTCCGCAGTCACGCCGGGCGCACCGCCTTCGCCGTCGTTGATAGCGAAGGGCGGATGTCGGGTCTTCACGAGCACTGGACGTTCGTCTCCGCCAGCGTGGTCAAGGCCATGCTGCTGGTGGCCTACCTGCGACGGCTGGACGCGCGTGGACAGCGGCACGTCGACTCGTTCAGCAACTCGTTCTTGTACCCGATGATCAACGTGTCCGACAATTCGGCGGCGACGCAGACGTGGTCGATCGTCGGCGACTCCGGCCTGTATTCGGTGGCCCGGGCCGCCGGAATGACTGACTTCTCGATCGTCGGGATCTGGGCCAACGCCCAGATCAGCGCCGCGGACCAGGCCAAGTTCTTCTTCGAGATGGACTCCCTGATCCCACACCAGTTCGTCGGCTACGCCCGGTTCCTGCTCTCCACCATTGCCGGGTATGAAAGCTGGGGCATCCCCGCCGTCGCCCGGCCGCGCGGCTACAACGTGTTCTTCAAGGGCGGCTGGCGAGGGACGGGCCTCGGCCAGCTGGTTCATCAGGTCGGTCGTCTGGAGGGCCACGGCCTGACGTTCTCGCTCGCCGTGATGACCGACGGCGACCCGTCGATGGGCTACGGCATCGGCACGATCCAGGCTGTGACGGGGTCGCTGCTCTGAGGGAGATGCGCCGCTGCAACCTGGTCGTGGCCCTCGTCGCTGCCACTGCAGCGCTGGGGCCGGGTGTGGCGCGCGGGGCCATCCCTGCGACGCCGACCATCACGCTGGCCGGCGCACCCAGGTCGGTCACGGCCGGAAAGCTGCTGACACTTTCCGGTCACGTGACGAACCTGCCGGCGGGGACCGAGGTTCGGCTCTACAAGAGCGCATATCCGTATCCGGTCGCCTCCCTGGTGCGGACGACCACGACCGCCGCAGACGGCTCGTACGCGTTCGGGGTCCTACCGGATCGCAACGTCCGCTACCGCGTAGTGGTCCCCGGGAGTGGCGCGAGCGCCCAAGTGGCGATTCGCGTGTTCGGAAGAGTGATCGTCAAGGTCCGGGCGCTCCCGTTCGGAACCGCCGGCGTGACGATCCTCGTGTTCCATCCGTCTGATCTTCGCTGGGGCGGCGCACGCGTCAGCTGGTCGTACGCCGCCGGCGGCGCTCGCCGCTACTCGCCGGCTGCAGCCACCGCGGCTCACCGGCTCGGTCCCAACATCGTCGTGCTGAGAACGCAGATCGCGCTACCCGCTGGCCGCTTCCGGTTCCGGGCGTGCTTTGACCCCAAACAGGCGCACGCCCTGGAGGACCGGGTCAGCATGCCCGGGTGCGCCGGACTCGCCTATCGGGGCGCCGGTTCGCTTCCGGTCGGCTTCCCCGGCCCGGCCGCCGTGTCGAAGGCCGCCAGGTACTTGGCTCAGCGGGCAGGGCGGACCGCGTTCGCAGTGATCGACAGCGAGGGCCGGCTATCGGGGGTGCGCGTTCATGCGACGTTCAACACGGCCAGCGTGGTCAAGGCGATGTTGCTGGTCGCCTACCTGCGCCGGCTCGACGCCCGTGGCCAGCGCCGGGTCGACTCCTTCAGCAACTCGTTCCTGTATCCGATGATCCATATCTCGGACAACAACGCGGCGACCCAGTGCTGGTCGATCGTCGGCAACTCCGGGCTTTACACTGTGGCCCGGGCGGCGGGAATGACCGACTTCTCGGTCTCCGGCTCGTGGGGCACGGCACAGCTGAGCCCGGCCGACCAGGCACGGTACTTCTTCGAGATGGATTCGCTGATTCCCCACCAGTTCGTGGGCTACGCTCGCTTTTTGCTCTCGACCATCGCCGCGTCGCAGAGCTGGGGCATCCCGGTGATTGCGCGCCCGCTTGGCTATCAGACGTTCTTCAAGGACGGCTCGGAGCCGACGGGCCTCGGGCAGCTCGTTCACCAGGTCGACCGGCTCGAGGGTCACCACAGGCGGCTGGCCATCGCCGTGATGACCGATGGCGACCCGACGATGCAATACGGGATCGACACGATCCAGGGCGTGGCGGCGCAGTTGCTGCGATGAGCGGGCGCCACGATCAACAACGCGCAGGACGCGTGGGCGCTTCCAGCTACGCCCCGACTGCCTCGGGTTCCTCGGATCGCTGCTGCAGCGCTCGTTTGTAGTCACGCGGCATCACCTTCACGAAGCGCTCCCGGGCGCCTCGCTCCCAGGATGCGAGCAGGTTGCGGGCGACCAGCGAGCCGGTCCGTTGCGCATGCTCGGAGATCAGCGTCTTGACCTCGTCCGCGTCGCCGTCGCCGAGGGAATCGAGGTCGACGAGCTCGGGGTTGCAGCGGCTGGCGAAGCGGCGATCCACGTCATACACGTAGGCGATACCACCGCTCATCCCGGCCGCGAAGTTTCGTCCCGTCGGGCCGAGCACGACCACGCGGCCGCCCGTCATGTACTCGCAGCCGTGATCGCCAACCCCTTCCACCACGGCCAGCGCCCCGGAGTTGCGCACGGCAAATCGCTCGCCGGCCAGGCCGCGGAAGAAGGCGCGGCCCGCCGTGGCGCCATAGAGCACGGTGTTGCCAACGATCATGTTCTCCTCGGCCCGGAACAGCGCGCTCTCGGGCGGGCGGACCGAGACGATGCCTCCGGAGAGGCCCTTGCCGGTGTAGTCGTTGGTCTCTCCGCGCAGGGAGAACGTCACGCCCGGCGCCAGCCAGCCGCCGAAGCTCTGGCCGGCCGAGCCGGAGAACGAGAGCTCGATCGTCCCCTCGGGGAGCCCATTCAGCCCATGGCGGCGCGCAATCTCTCCGGACAGGATGCCCCCGACCGTGCGGTTGACGTTGCGCACGGGCACAGGCCCGAAGTGCACCGACTCGCCGTCTTCGATGGCCGGCGCGCACTTGCGTACGAGCTCCCAGTCGAGCGCGTCGTCGAGCACCGGAACCTGCGCGCGTGTGCGACACCGTGGCGCGTCCTGCGGCAAATCGGGCGTCTTCAGGATCATCGACAGGTCGACATGCTTGGCCTTCCAGTGCTCGATTGCCGGGTCCATGTCCAGCATCTCGGTGTGGCCGATCATGTCCTGGAAGCGGCGAACGCCAAGCGAGGCCATGATCTGGCGGACGTCTTCGGCGACCATGATCAAGTAATTGACTACCTGATCCGGCGTGCCACGGAAGCGCGCGCGGAGCTCAGGATCCTGCGTGGCGATGCCCACCGGACAGGTGTTGAGGTGGCAGACGCGCATCATGATGCAGCCCATCGCGATCAGCGGGGCGGTCGAGAAGCCGAACTCGTCGGCCCCCAGCAGAGCAGCGACAACAACGTCCCGGCCGGTCTTCATCTGACCGTCGACCTCGACGGTGATGCGTGAACGGAGGTCGTTGAGCAACAGCGTCTGCTGGGTCTCGGCCAAGCCGATCTCCCACGGCACGCCGGCCCCGTGGACCGAGGACTGGGGCGAGGCCCCGGTGCCCCCATCGTGACCGGCGATCGTCACATGATCGGCGTTGGCCTTGGCCACGCCTGAGGCAACCGTGCCGACGCCAACCTCGGAGACGAGCTTGACCGAGACCGAAGCGGTCGGGTTGGCGCACCGGAGGTCATAGATCAGCTGCTTGAGATCCTCGATCGAGTAGATGTCGTGATGTGGCGGGGGCGAGATCAGCCCGACGCCAGGGGTCGAGTTGCGGATCTTGGCGATGTAGTCGTCGACCTTGTGACCGGGCAGCTGACCGCCCTCTCCCGGCTTGGCCCCTTGCGCCATCTTGATCTGCAGCTGATCAGCGTTCACCAGATAGTGAATCGTGACCCCAAAGCGGCCGGAGGCGATCTGCTTGATGGCCGACCGCCGCGAATCCCCGTTGGCGTCTGGGGTGTAGCGAGAGGGATCCTCTCCCCCCTCGCCGGTGTTCGACTTGGCACCCAGTCGGTTCATCGCCACGGCCAGCGTCTCGTGCGCTTCACGGCTGAGCGCTCCGAGGCTCATGGCACCGGTCGTGAACCGGCGGACGATCTCCTGCGCCGGCTCCACCTCCTCCAGCGGGACCGCGTCACCGGCGGGCTTGAACTGCATCAGGCCGCGCAGCGCCGCCTTACGGGTCGCTTCACGATTGGCGAGGGCCGAGAACTCCTCGTAGGTCTGGTGAGCATCACCATTCTGGCCCCGCACCGCGTGCTGGAGCTTCGCCACGGTGTCCGGGTTCCAGACGTGGATTTCGCCGTCACGGCGCCACTGCAGCACTCCACCGACGGGGAGCAGATCCCGAGCCGTCCGCGGGTAGGCGCGGTAGTGGCGCTCCATCGCCTCGCTGGAGAGCTGATCCAGGCCGATACCGCCGATCCGTGACGCCGTGCCTGTGAAGTGGGTGTCGATCACCTCACGGTTGAGGCCTACCGCCTCGAAGATCTGCGCTCCGCAGTAGCTCTGAATGGTGGAGATGCCCATCTTGGAGATCGTCTTCAGCAGGCCCTTGCCGATCGCCTTGACGATGCGCTCCTCCGCCTCGTCACGGCCGAGATCCTCGGGGAGCAGCGAACGATCCGTGAGCTCGTCGAGCGATTCGAACATCAGATAGGGGTTGATCGCCGCCGCCCCATAACCGATGAGCGTCGCCATATGGTGGATATCACGCGGCTCACCGGACTCGATCACCAGGCCTGTGCGCAGGCGGGTGCCGCGCCGGACGAGGTGATGGTGAACCGCCGCGACGGCCAGCAGGGAGGGCATCGCGACGCGCTCGGGACCGAGGTTGCGGTCGGAGAGAATCAGGATGTTGGCGCCGTTGTCCACGTAGCGCGCGGCCTCTCCACACAGGTCGTAAAGGCGTATCTCCATCCCGTCCGGGCCGTGCTCGATCGGCCAGGTGATGTCGAGCGTGGCCGCCTCGAACACGTCGTGCGAGACCTGGCGGAGCTTCTCCAGCTCCGCGTTGCGAAGGATCGGCTGGTCCATGACCAGCTGGTGGGCCTGGTCAGGCGACTCCATCAGCAGGTTGACCTCGGCGCCCACGCCGGTCTGCAGGCTCATCACGACCGACTCACGGATCGGATCGATCGGAGGATTGGTGACCTGGGCGAACAGCTGCTTGAAGTACGCGAACAGCGGCGGCTGACGATCTGAAAGCACGGCCAACGCGGCATCGTTGCCCATGCTGGCCACCGGCTCCTCGCCCTTCGCCGCCATCGGGGCGATGATCATCCGCAGGTCCTCCTGGGAGTAACCGAAGGCCAGCTGTTTGGAGCGCAGCGGCTCGATCCGAGGCGTCCGGGGCTCGCGGTCGGGCAGATCCGCGATGTGCACCACCGACTGCTCGTACCACTCGCCATAGGGCTTGCGGCGGGCCACCCGTCGCTTGACCTCCTCGTCCTCGACGATCCGCCCGTCCTCGAGGTCGACCAGGAACAGCTTGCCCGGAGCGAGCCTGCCCTTGCGCTGCACGTGCTCCGGCGCCACCGTCATCACGCCGGTCTCAGACGCGAGCACGACATAGCCCTCGGTGTCCTGGATCCAGCGTCCCGGCCGCAGCCCGTTGCGGTCGAGCATGGCGCCGACGAGCCGGCCGTCTGTGAAGACGATCGCCGCCGGTCCATCCCACGGCTCCATCATGCAGGAATGAAAGTCGTAGAAGCCCTTCAAATCCGGGTCCAGATCTGCCCGGGTTCGATACGCCTCAGGGACCATCATCATCACCGCGTGGGGAATCGAGCGGCCGCTGAGCACCAGCAGCTCGAGCACGTTGTCGAACGTGGCCGAATCCGAGCCGCCTTGGCGAACCACGGGGATCACCTTGTCGAGGTCGTCGCCGAACAGCTCCGAGGTGAGCTGGGATTCACGCGCCCGCATCCAGTTGACGTTGCCCCGCAGCGTGTTCACCTCACCGTTGTGGGCGATCATCCGATACGGGTGGGCGAGCTCCCAGCTCGGGAAGGTGTTGGTGGAAAAGCGCGAGTGCACGAGCGCCAGCCGTGAGGCCACCCGGGGATCGCGCAGGTCACAGAAGTAGCGCGGGAGCTGGGGCGCGGTGAGCATGCCCTTGTAGACGATCGTGCGAGAGGAAAAGCTGGGTAGTGCGAGGTCGCTTCCGGCCTCCCGCTCGATCACGCGTCTGATCACATACAGCTTGCGCTCAAACGCCTCCTGGTCGGCCAGCCCCTCCGAGGCCTCGATCACGACCTGCCGGATGAACGGCGCCACCAGACGGGCGGTATCGCCGACGTGGCGCTCGTCAACCGGGACGTCGCGCCACCACAACAACCGCTGACCTTCGGTCTCGATCGTCTCCTCAATCAGGCGCTCGAGGGCCTGCCGCCGTTCAGGGTCCCGCGGCAGGTAACAGACCCCAACGCCGTAACGGCCCGGAGCCGGAAGCTCGACGCCGGTGACTGCGCGCATGAAGGCATCGGGAATCTGGAGCAGAATGCCCGCGCCGTCGCCCGTGTTGGGGTCGGCGCCTTCGGCGCCCCGGTGTTCGAGGTTCTCCAGCGCATCCAGGGCTTTTTCAACCACCGCGTGGCTGGCCTCGCCCCACAGCTTCGCCACCATCGCGATGCCGCAGGCGTCGTGCTCGTTTTGAGGGTCGTAGAGGCCAGTGGCCCCCGGTGAGGCGGAAAGCTTGTGCATGGGAAAGGAGTGGCCCTGGGAGCGGGACAGGGGTAAGCAGCGGCGGCCCGACTTACCGGAAGATTATCAGCGCAAGCGCTCCAGTCGAGCCCCGCGGACTCGTCGGCGCCAGCGTCCGCCTTCGGGCATCCCGGGCGGAGCGGAAGCGTTTTCTCTCAGACCAGCGTTACTTTTGTTCCGCGAGGGATGCCCGACGGCTGCCGCTGGCGCCGTTGGCGCTGGACTTGGCCGGGGGCTTCTTGGCCGGCTTCTTGGCTGGAGCCTTCTTCTTCGCCGCGGCCTTGGGCTTTGCGGCTGGGGCTTGCACTTCTTCGTCCTCGGGGCGCATCGCGGCCAGGGATGCTTCCAGGGCCGCCATCAGGTCCGGGGCGGCTGCGGGCTCCTCGGCCTGTGGCTGGACGGCGATCTCCTCGCCGGCGGCCTTGCGCTCGATCAGCTCGAGGACGCGCTCGCGGTATTCGTCGTGGTACTTGGTCGGCTCGAAGTCGGCCGACAGGGACGCGATCAGCTGCTGGGCCATCTTCAGCTCCCGGTCGGAGGCCTCAGCGTCCCCAAGCGCGTCGAGCTCGTCGATCCGGTCCGGCGAGAGCACCTCGTCGCCGAACAGCATCGTGGTGAGCGTTAGCGCGTCACCGGCCGGCCGTAGCGCGCATAGCTGCTGCTTTGAGCGCAGCACGACACGGCCGATCCCCACCTTGCCGGCCTCGCGCATCGCGTCGAGCAGGAGCTTGTAGGCCTTGGCGCCGCCGGCGGTGGGCGCCAAGTAGTAGTTGTGGTCGTAAAAGATCGGATCGATGTCGACCAGATCAACAAATTCCTCGATGTCGACGGTGCGGGTGGCCTTGGGGTCAAGCGCGTCGAGTTCCTCAGGGGCGATGGTCACGTAGCGGTCGGGAGTGATCTCGTAGCCCTTGACGATCTCCTCAAAGGGCACCTCGTCGCCAGTCGTCGGATCCACCCGCTTCTGCTTGATGCGAGCGCCGGTCTTGCTGGAGAGCTGGTGGAAGCGAACCGTCTTGGGTGAGGTGGCGCTGTACAGCTTGACCGGGACGTTGACGAGGCCGAAGCTGATTGCGCCTGACCAGATTGCGCGTGCCATGGCCTTTTTGTATAGCGAACCGCTGTCCCGATTCAAGCCGTGAGCGCGGTATTGCTCAACGGTTGACCCATGACATGTCCGGATAACGGTCGCCGGCGGCCGACCCCGCGGGAGCCGCCGCGTCGAGTTCGCGGAGATCTTCCTCGCTCAGGTTCAGGTCGGTGGCGTCGACGTTCTCCTGCAGATAGGCGCGTCGCTTCGTGCCCGGAATCGGCACCACGTCTTTGCCCTGGTGCAGGATCCAGGCCAGCGCGAGCTGCCCGGGGCTGCAGTTGTGGCCCTCGGCCAGCTCCTTGACCCGGTTGACCAGCTCCAGGTTTCGCTCGAAGTTCTGACCCTGAAAGCGGGGGTTGTGGCGACGGAAATCCTGCTCGTCCAGACCTTCCTTGGACACCTGCCCGGTCAGGAAACCGCGCCCCAGCGGACTGTAGGCAACCAGTCCGATACCGAGCTCACGGATCGTCGGCAGCACCTCATCCTCGATGTCCCGGCTCCACAGCGAGTACTCGCTCTGCAGCGCCGAGATCGGATGCACGGCGTGGGCGCGGCGAATCGTCTCCGCTGAGGCTTCCGAAAGCCCCAGGTAGCGGACCTTGCCCGCGTCGACCAGCTCGGCCATCGCGCCCACCGTCTCCTCGATCGGCACGTCACGATCGACCCGGTGCTGGTAGTACAGGTCGATGTGCTCAAGCCCGAGGCGGCGCAGCGACGCGTCACACGCCGAGAGCACGTACTCAGGCCGACCGTTGACTCCGCGCACCATCGGGTTCTCCCGGTCGCGCACGATCCCGAACTTGGTGGCCAGGACAACCTCGTCGCGCCGGTCGGCGACGGCATGGCCGACGAGCACCTCGTTGTCGCCGTATCCATACGCATCGGCGGTGTCGAGCATCGTGACGCCGAGCTCCAGGGCGCGGTGAATCGTGGCGATCGCCTCCGCTTCGTCGGCCGCCCCGTAGAACTCGGACATGCCCATGCAGCCCAGCCCCTCAGCCGAACTGACCAGGCCCTGCGCGCCGAGTGAGCGTTGCTCCATGTCCTCAGTGTCTCACGGGATGCTGCCCGCACCCGTTCTATGCGCGTGAAGCTTCCGCCGTTCCAGCAGCTGCTCGATGCCCACGGGCGTGATGTCCACCGCTTTCTGGTGGCCAGCGTCGGGCCCATGGACGCTGAGGACTGCTACCAGGAGACGTGGGTGGCGGCGTTGCGCGCCTATCCGCGGCTCCGGGACGCCTCGAACCTGCGCAGTTGGATCCTGACCGTCGCTCATCGCAAAGCGATCGACTCGGTCCGAGCCCGCGGGCGCCGCGCCGTACCGGTGGCGGACGTGCCTGAGCGCGGGACGCTCACAGCGCCGCTGCCGGACGAGGAGCTCTGGGACCAGGTGCGGCAGCTGCCGCCCAAACAACGTACGGCGCTCGCGCTGCGCTACGTCGCCGACGCCGGCTACGACGAGATCTCGGCGGTGATGAAGACCAGCGAGGAGGCGGCGCGACGCAACGTGCACGAGGCACTCAAACGACTTCGAACGGAGTACACGCCATGACCGACGACGATCGGATCAGCTCAGCTTTGCGCGCCGGGCTCAGCGAATCCCCTCCTCTACCAGACCTGAGCGAGGCCGTTGCCCGGGCCGGACTGCTCGACGTCGCCTACGCGACGCTTGACTCTCCGGTGGGCAGGCTGCTCCTGGCCAAGACTCCACGCGGACTCGTCCGGCTGGCCTATTTGGACGGCGCGGAGGAGGCGGTGCTGGAGGATCTTGCGGTCCGGATCTCCCCCCGCGTGTTGCAAGCGCCGCGCGCGCTCGACCAGTCTCGGCACGAGCTCGACGAGTACTTCGCCGGACGACGGACGCGGTTCTCCGTCGCGCTCGACTGGCAGCTCACGCGCGGTTTCGCCCAGCGGGTGCTCAAGGCGACCGCGCAGATCCCCTACGGGGGCGTCTCCAGCTACAAGCTCGTGGCGGGGGCGGCGGGGAGCCCAATGGCGTCTCGCGCCGCCGGCAATGCGCTGGGCAGCAACCCACTACCGATCATCGTCCCCTGCCACCGTGTGCTGCACTCCGGCGGCGGGCTCGGCGGCTACACGGGTGGCGTGGAGCGCAAGAAGCTGCTGCTCTCGGTGGAAGGGCGACCGGATCGCGACAGGAGCTAGCGACGGACGGGAGCTAGAGGCGGCCGCTAACGGGCGTACGTATCCTCCTTGGCCCACTCCGAGGAGGGCAGATGAGCAAACGGGAGATCAGGCGATCGCTGCCGCCAGGACCCAGCGTCCCTGGCGCGTTGCAGATGCTGGCGACCTGGAAGCGACCGGCCGCGTCACTGGAGCGGCTCCGCCAGCGCTACGGCAAGCGGGTCACGGTGCAGCTGCCGTTCCAGCCGCCGTTCGTGATCCTCTCTGATCCCGGCGATATCAAGGATCTGTTCATGGCGGCGCCGGACGTGCTGCATCCCGGCGAAGGAGCGCGGATCCTTGAGCCGATCATCGGACGCAACTCCGTGATCCTGCTTGACGAAGCGCCTCACATGGAGCAGCGCAAGCTTCTGCTACCGGCGTTCCACGGCGAGAAGATGCAACGCCTGACCGGCCTGATGACCGACCTGGCCGAACGCGAGATCGACAACTGGCCGCAGGAAGCGGCGATCAAGCTCCATCCCCGTCTGCAGACGCTGACCCTCGAGATCATTCTGCGCGCGGTGTTCGGCCTGGAATCAGGCGCGCAGCTGGACGAGCTCCGGGACTCGCTGACTCAAGTCCTCGTGTTCAGCGAAAGCCCGCTGTCGGTGATGCCGTGGGTGCAGCGCGCCGGCCGCTGGGTCGGCCCGGTGCGGCGCTTCGCCGAGCTCACCCGGCGCACGGATGCCCTGATCTTCCGCGTCATCGATGAGCGCCGGGCGGACCCCGATGATCAGCGCGACGACATCCTGGCCATGCTCCTCCAGGCCCGCCACGAGGATGGCTCACCGATGTCGCCGCAGGAGCTGCGCGACGAGCTGATGACGGCGCTGGTGGCAGGACACGAGACCACGGCTTCGCAGTTGGCCTGGGCCTTCGAGCGGTTGGCCCGCGAGCCGGGAGTAGCGCGACGGCTCGCGCAGGAGCTGGACGCTGACAGCGGCGATGACTACCTGACCGCGACCGTCTACGAGGTGCTGCGACACAAGCCTGTCCTTCCCAACGCGGAGCCGCGCCTGACCAAGCGGCACGTGAAGATCGGTGACTTCGAATATCCGCCCGGAGTAGCCCTGTTGGCCAGCGCCTTCCTGGTGCACCACGATCCTGAGATCTACCCCGATCCGTACGCCTTCCGCCCGGAGCGATTCCTCGGCACGACTCCCGGCACGTACACCTGGATTCCGTTCGGAGGAGGTCGTCGACGCTGCCTGGGCGCCAGCTTTGCACTGCAGGAGATGAAGATCGTCCTGCGTGTGGCGCTGCGTCGCTACGAGCTTCGGCCGGCTCGGCCCGGGGCCGAGCAGACGGCTCGGCGGAGCATCACCTTCAGCCCTTCCGGGGGCGCGACGGTGATCCTCCGTGACCGTCGTCGCAGCGAAGCCTCTCAGCAATCCACATTCGCTCTCACCGCCTAAACAGTGTGTTGAACGGGTAGCCGACCCGCGTGGACTTACTGCGGCCGGTCAAGGCGTTCGACGCGGTCCAGCAGCGACACCGCTGGCTGGCAATCCCGATGGCGGTGCTGAAGAAGTTCGGCGACGATCAGGGCGGCAGCCTCGCCGCCCTCGTCGCCTACTACGCGTTCTTCTCGTTGTTCCCCCTGCTGCTGGTGTTCGTGACCATCCTCGGGTTCGTGCTCCAGAGCGATCCGGTCGCTGCCCACTCGATCAGCAACTCGGTGTTGAAGCAGTTCCCGGTCATCAGCGACCAGCTCGGCAACAGCGTGCATCCGTTGAAGGGGCACGTGCTGGTCCTGGTCCTCGGACTGATCACGTCGCTGCTGTCTGGGCTCGGGATCACAAATGCCGCCCAGAACGCCTTCGACCGAGTCTGGGCGGTGCCGATGAAAGACCGGCCGGACTTCCTTCACGCCCGCGCGCGCGGCTTGCTGCTCCTCGGATCGCTCGGCGCGATGTTCATCGCGGCGACCGTCGCCACGGGCCTGGTCACAGGCGGGTTGCACCTCGGCGGGACGCTTGGCAAGATCGCGGCAATCCTTCTGTCGCTGCTGCTGAACGTCGGGTTATTCCTGGCCGCCTTCCGCTTCATGACCTCGGCGACGATCGCCACCAGCTGCCTGTGGGTGGGAGTGATCGTCGCCGCCGTGTTCTGGGAGATCCTGCAGGTGGCGGGCGGGATCTACATCGGGCACGTGTTCAAACATTCGAGCGCCACGTACGGCGTCTTCGGCTTGGTCATCGCGCTGCTCGTGTTTCTGCACCTCGGCGCGCAGCTGACGCTCTACGCGGCCGAGATCAACGTCGTGGTCACGCGCAAGCTTTGGCCCCGCAGCCTCCTGGGGCCGCCCAGCAGGCGGGCGGACGAGGAGACTCTGACCGCGCTCGCCAAAGTCGAGGAGCGCCACGACAACGAGCAGGTTGACGTCGAGTTCAAGCCGAGCTAGCAGCGCTCCGAAGGGACGAACTGCGGTCACCGCCCACCGCACCCCCAGGCGCCGTGGGCGGTTTGGGGCCTGTGCGGGTACCTGAGGGCCCCCACCCGCTGAGCACGTGAGTCTTTGGGCACGGCTGGGACCCGGCTAGAACAGCTGGTCGACCGAGTCGCGGCGGGTCATCTCCAGCGGCCAGGAGCAGAGGCCACCCTCGGCCGGGCAGCCACTGCAGATCGAGCGTTGCGGGATCTCGGTGACCGGGAACTGGCGCCGCCGCACCCCGCTGGTCAGCGCGTCCAACTCGCGCTCCAGTGCCTGCGCTTGGGCGGACTCAAAGCGGGCGCTCACGGGATGCGCCGGGTCCTCGAGGAAGGTGTGCACGACCTTCACCTCGGCCGCGCCGGTCCGAAGGGCCGCGACGGCGTAGATCAGCCGCTGGGTCAGATAGGAGAAGCTCACCACCTGCTCTGGCGAGGCCCCGGCCAGACGGTCGCTCTTGTAATCGACCACGAGCAGCTGCCCGGGTCCCTCGCGGGCCAGGACGTCGAACGCACCGGTCATCAACACGCCGTCAGCGAGCAGGAACGTGAATCGCTCCTCGCGCCGGAGGTTGCTCGCCCGGCCCAGCCGTACCGCCAGCTCGCTGGCCGTGAAGCCCGCGATCAGGGCGTCGAGCTCGTTCGCCTCCTCGGGGCCCGGGGGTTTCTCTCCGGGCGCAACCAAGGAGGCCACCGGCACGGGCGCCGGCCGCCGGAAGTCAAGCTGCTCCAGAACCGCGTGCACGAGGATCCCCCGCTCGATTCCGGAGAGCGCAGTCGCCGGATCGGCCCGGGCCGCCGGATCAGCCCGGGCCGCCGGATCAGCCCGGGCCGCCGGATCACCCCGGGCCGCCAGATCAGCCCGGACCGCCGGAGCGGAACCGTTAGCGACGACCGGGACGGGCGGCAGCCCGAGCACCCGCTCGGTGTAGAAGCGGTAGCCGCAGCGCCGGTACTCGGCCAGCGCGGAGTAGCTGAGGCGGGTTACGGGCGAACCCACCGCGGTGCCGGCCCGATCGCAGATCGGTTCTGAAGCGCAGAAACGTTCGCTATGCGAACGGAACTGCGCAGCGGGGGCGGATCCGGTCCGGTCGGGCGGCGTCGGCCTAGGTGGCGTCGGCGGCGTCGTCGTCGGCGGCGTCGTCGGCGTCGGCGTCGGCGTCGGACCGTGTGCGTCCATCGCGAGCGGCGTCCGCGTCAGACCGGATGCGCTCCGCGCGACCGACAGCGACGATGACGGTGCGTCCTCCGGCCTGACCGTGGTCAACCTGACGCCGCTGTCGGACACCCCGGAGCCCTCCAGCACCCGCGTGGCGATGTCCGGGATGAACGCCGGGCCGATCCAACCCATCGGCCCGCTGCCCCCATTGGTCTGCCAAGTCTCGAAGTTCGAGGCGCCGCTGAGGAGCAGGCGCTCACGGGCACGCGTCATGGCGACGTAGAAGAGACGGCGCTCCTCCTCCTGCTCGAGTCGCTGCTCCTCCTCGCCCAGCGCGTTGTAGGCCAACGCGGGTTCGCGCCTGCCAGTTCCGGGCTCAGCCAGCCGCAGGCCGAGGCTGCCGTCACGCCCCACCCGGATCAGGGGGGCACGGCGGATCGGACCGCGACCCAGATCGGCCACGCAGACGACCTCGAACTCCAGTCCCTTGGCCCGGTGAATGGTCATCAGCCGCACGGCGTCAAGCGCCTCGCCCTCCACCGGTGCCTCGCTCTCACGGCTATCGCCGGAGCCGCCCCAGCCGCTACTGCGGGCGCTCACGAGCTCCAGAAAGCGGCGCAGGTCAAGACCGGCTACGGCCTCGTGCTCACGGCCCAGCCGCATCAGCTTGCGAACGTTGGCCAGCCGTCTCTGACCCCCCGGCATCGTCAGCATCGCCAGGTCGTAACCGGTCCGCTCGAGCACACGCTCGATCAGCTCCTCGACCCCGACGCGGGGCGACGCGGCACGCTCGGCCGAGAACCACCGGGCAAAGCGGGCCAGCCGATCGCGGTCCGCCACGGCCAGGCTGTCCAAGCGCCCCTCCGGGCTCTGCAGCACCCACCACGGATCACGACCCGACTGATGCGAGCTCGCCATCAGACCGACCAGTGCGTCGACGGACGCGCCGACGAGCGGGGAGGCGAGGACGGTCAGCAGTTGCTCCTCATCGCGCGGGTTGGCCAGCGTGCGCAGATAGGCGACAAGGTCAACCACCTGCGGGTGGGCCCAGTAGCCCCGCCCGCCGATCACGTAGGTGGGGACGCCCAGGTCCTCAAGGGCCCGTTCGTATGCCCGCAGATCCGTCGTGGCCCGAGTGAGCAGCACGACCTCCCCCGGAGCCGCGCCGGAGTCGACCAGCTCTCTGACCCGCCGGGCCAGCGCCGCGGCCTCCGCCAGGCGCCAGGGCGCTGCCAGCCCATCCTTGGTCCAGTCCGCGCCCTTGTCGGCTACCAGCAGCTCGACCACGGGCGCATCGGCCGGCGGGACCGTGCGCCCGGGGCGAAGTGGCCGAAAGCGCTCGCCCAGTATCCGCTCGAACGCGACGTTCAGTGCACCCAGGATCTCGGGCCGTGAGCGAAAGTTGGTGTCGAGCGTCACGCGTGCGCCGATGGCGGCCAGGCGCTCGCCGAGTCGTTCAAACAGCTCTACGTCAGCATGCCTGAACCCGTAGATCGATTGCTGCGCGTCGCCGACCATGAACAGGTTTTCCTCAGCGACCGACTCGATCAGCTCCAGCTGCACGACGTTGGTGTCCTGAAGCTCGTCGACCATGACGGAGGCAAACCGCTCGCGGTAGCGCTCGCGTAGCTCAGCGTGGCTCGCCAGCGTCTCCCGGGCCAGTAGCTCCAGATCCTCGAAGTCCAGCCCCGAGCAGTCCCGCTTGGCCCGGGTGTACTCGGAGCCGAAGCTGATCACCAGACGCTGCAACAGCCGGTGAGTCCGCTGAGCCCGCTGGTACTCGCAGGCCTCCCGGAAACGTTCAAGCGCCTCGGTGTAGCTGAGGCAGGTGGGCGTCGACAGGGCCGCACCGTTGCCCCGGGGCAGCGACACGCGGTCAAGCTCGCCCAGCCAAGGCTCCGCGAGTCCGATGATCTCTCGGCAGCGCTCCAGCCGGTCGAGCGCCTGCGTGACGCGGACAGCCGGATCGGGGATCTCCCCCAGTTCACCCACGGCCGCACGCGCAGCCTCCTCCAGCTCCACACGCCGGGCCTCTAGATCCGGGGCGGGGCCGAGGGGCGGCAGAGCCGGCCGAAGCTCGCCACGGGCCCGGAGCTCGCGGTAGATCCCGATGATCGCACCGCGCAAGGGTCCGTTGCCGTAGCCCGCGATCAGGTCGATCCCGCCCGGCTCGTCCTGCGCCAGCTCCTCCAGAGCCGAGTCGAAAGCCGCATCGGCCAGCCGTTCGGCCTCGGGCTGGTCGAGCACGGTGAACTCAGGATCGAGGCCGGCGGCGAGCGCGTGGGTGCGCAGGATCTTCGCGCAGAAACCGTGGATGGTCGAGATGAAAGCGCCTTCGGTGGCTCGTGCGGCTTCGATCAGGCCGAGCGCTCGCAGCCGAGCGCGGATGCGGTCGCGCAGCTCCGCGGCGGCCTTTTCGGTGAAGGTGATGGTGAGAATCGCCGTGACGTCGACACCGTCCTCGACCACAGCGCGGACGAACCGCTCGACCAGAACCGAGGTCTTTCCGCTGCCGGCGCTGGCGTCCAGCAGCAGGTCGCCGCTGCGCCGCTCGATCGCCGCCAGCTGCTCTGGCGTGAACTCCATCAGCTGATCCTGCAGATGCCCGGGTACCGGCAGCCATCCCGCGAGCACGTCTCCGGGCACGGCTTCAAGACACCGCTACGCAGCTGCGCAGCGAGTGTGACCGCACGCGCCCGCGCGTCGTCTAGAACCTCCTCCAGCTGTTCACGCTCCCGGCCATCGTTGGCCACCACCCGTGATCCGACGGGAGCGCCCTTGAGGAAGACGCCCCGGGGGCGCAGGTCGCCTCCGCCGAGCGGCTGGTAGAGCCCCGCCACGGGGTCGTATCCGAGCAGGTCTCGGATCGCGATCATGTAGAGCGCGACCTGGAAGCGCCGGTCGGTGCTCCACCGGGCACCCTGCTGCTCGGGCCTGGCCGCGCCGCTCTTGTAGTCCCGGACCAGCGCACGGCCGCTGCCATCGGGGTCGACATCTACGCGGTCGATCACGCCACGTAAGAAAATTCGGTCACTTCCCTCGCCGAGCGCCACGGCCGGCAGCGAGCGCTCCTCACCCGCGAAGCCGAACCGCAGCTCGAGTCCCCGTGGCGTCCAATCGCACCCGTCCCCGGCCTCTTGGATCAGATAGCGGCGAAGGTCGGCCTCGATCGAGCGCAGTGCCGCGGTGCGCACCGCCTCGGATCGCCCCGGGGCTAGCGTCGGAGGGATCTCGGCGACTACGTCGTCCAGGATCCGCAGCGCATCGGCGAGGTTCTCCGACGTGACTGGGCTCTCCAGACGTCCCATCACCTCCTCCAAGGCCTCGTGCATGTAGCTGCCACGCACCAGCGGCTCCGGATTGGGCTCGAAGCGCTCGGGAGAAAGCTGGCGGTCCATCAGCCATTTCACCGGGCAATCGGCGTAGGTCTCCAGTGCACCTCCGGAGACCACATCCTTGTGGCGAACGTGGCTCAGCGCCTGTTGCCCCAGAGCGTGCACCGGGGACGGGGGGGCAGTAGCCGACGCGCGGGCTGAGGCGGCAGCACGGGCCCGCTCACGCTCCGTGGGCGCGGTGGCCGGATCCCAGACCACGTCGGCCAGCAGCCGCCGCTGCCGGCGTCCCGGCCAGTCCTCCACGAACAGGTCGGCGACGTCGGCGATGAACGGCGAGGGCAGGGACAAGTTGCCCTCCTCGTCGGAGCTGCGATAGCTGAGGACGAGCTGATCGGTCGCCCGGGAGACGCAGGCGTAGAACAGGTAGCGCTCGCGGGCCAGCGCATCCTCGGTCGCGGGCAACCGTAAGCCGGCGGTGAGCGCCAGCTCGCGGCGGTGCTCGTCGGACAGAAACGGCTCGCTGCGCCCGGGCATCGGGAATTCGCCCTCGTTGAGGCCACACACAAATACGGCCCGGAACCGGCGCGCGCGGATGGCCAGCGGCTCGGCCAACAGCACGGCACCCTCCCGGACGGGGTGTCCGGCCTCGACCTCGAGGCGCTCCAGCAGGGCCAGCAGCTCGGCGCCGCTCGGCCGCTCTCCCAGCTCCTGCAGCTCCGTGAGGGCTGCGATCAGGGCTGAGAGCGCGCGGGCATCGAGCTCCTCGGTGGGACCGAGTATCGCGGCGCCGCCGCGGTGCGGTGCGGCGAACATCCTGCGGGCCTGACGCGCCAGCTCTCCGCTCACATCCTCGGAGGATCGGAGCCGGTCGATCTCGTCGAGGTCCCACTGCAGCCGCTCGCGCGCCTGCTCAGACGTATTGAGGGCCTCGCGGCGGATCTCCGCTTCGAGCGCGTCGGCCAACTCGATACGGTCGAGGCGGCCCGGAGACCTCAGCAGATCCAGCAGGTCATCAGCCGAGGCCTCCGGCGCCAGCGCGCACCTGGCCAGGGCCCGCACCGACCGCCCCAGCGTCGTGTGGGCGAATGGGATCCGGTAGCGGCTCGCCAGCGCAATCCCGTAGCGGCGGAACACGCCCGCGATCACCGGAGCGGTGCGAGCCAGCGAGCGGCACACGACAACGACCTCGTCGGCCGGCACGCCGGCCTTCAGCAGCGTCAGCACCTCTCCGGCCACCAGCTCAGCCTCGGCCAGTTCGCCACCGGCCTCCAGGAGCCGGACCACCTCGCCAGGATCGATCCGCTCCCGCTCGGACTCGAACAGGAGCCGCTCGACGTGGTGCAGGGCCACCCTGGCCCCGGGTGCGTAGTACTCGTCCAGCGCGGGCAACTCCTTCACCCGCTCGGCGATCGCCCGCAGCTCCTGCACTACCTCGGCGCGCGCGCTCAGTGCTGCGCGCGACGGCTCGTAGGTCAGAGACACCGTCACCTCCACCCCGACGATCCGGGCGAGGGTCTCGACCGCGTCGCGCTCGATCGCGAGCAGATCGTCGAAGCCATAGACGAACACCGGGGTCTCGCCCCACCGCCCGGGGTGAACTCGCAGCGCATCGATCGCGCGCCAGATGTAGAGCTCGGCATCAACACGGCCAAGGCGCTCGAGCTCCCGCACGTAGGCCCGGTACAGCGATGCCAGCTCATTGGCGTATCCCCGGCGCCGTTCGTCCTGCTCCCCCCATGCGGTCAGTGCCTGGGCGAAGCGCTGCGGGGTGATCAGCGATCGCTGCAGCTCCGCGATCAGCTGGCCCGCGGCCGCAGAGAAGCCCGGTGCGGAGGCCGACCCGGCCAGCACCTGAAGCTCGAGCCTCGACAGCGCTCGGGCCAGGACTCGCTCCCGCTGAAGCTCGGACAGTCGCCGGCCGCACGGACCGACGCGCCGGGCGATCTCTCCGGCCAACCCCGAGAACGTCACCACGGACCCGACCACGGCTCGCTGCTCGGCCAGTTCACGCGTGTAGTGCTCGGCGTCGACGGCGGTCGGGACCACCAGCAGGGCGCCCCGGGGAGAGGCGTCCGCGAACGCGCCCAGAACCTCGCCGGCTTTCGCCGAGTTCGCCGGGCCGAGTACTAGCGTGAGCGCCATCGGCCTATGGTGGCGAGTGCCCCTGACGGCTCACTCCCGGGATCCGGGCGCAAGCGCCGATTCGCGCGCGGCTAAGCTGCGGCCGGTTCTTGGGCTTCTGGCGCGGCGGGCGGTTCTTCAGCCTCGGCCTCAGGCGGCTTGGCCCCATCCTTGGCCCAGGGCTCGTTGAACTCGACGCGCCACTTGCCGTCCTCGTTCTGCTGGAGCGCCAGACGTGAGCGGAAGCTCTTTCCGGAGCGGCCCTTGAACCCGGTCACCGGCTTCTCCGTGCGACCGGTCTTGATCAACTCCCTGGCCACCACGATCGGCAGCTGCTTACCCGCCTTGGACTTCCAGATCACGAACCCGCACCCCGGATCGTCCCGTGACCAGCACGAGTAGCCCTTTCGGTTCTCGACGATGTCGTGGCCGCACACCGGGCACGGGCCGAGGTTCGCCCGCGGGATGCGGACGTCCTTGAGGTTGGCATCCAGCTCGGCCACCGTCGCCTCGGTGAACTTGACGATGTCGCCCATGAAGGCCTCACGTGAGTCGGCTCCGGTCTCGATCTTGGCCAGTCGGCTCTCCCAGTCCCCAGTCAGTCCGGGCGAGGTGAGCGCGTGCTCCCCGAGCAGCCGGATCACGTTGAGGCCCTTCTCGGTCACCACCAGCGCGCGGCCGTCGCGCTCGATGTAGGCAACCTGGAGCAGCCGCTCGATGATCGCCGCCCGGGTCGCCGGGGTGCCGATCCCAGATTCCTTCATCGCCTCACGCAGCTCGTCCTCATCGACCAGCTTGCCCGCCGTCTCCATCGCGGCCAGCAGCGCGCCCTCGGTGTAGCGGCGCGGTGGCTTGGTCTCCTTCTCCTCGGAGGCGATCTTCTCGACATTCGCCTGCTCGCCCCGCTCGAGCTTGGGCAGCTGCTGCTCACGACCCTCGTCGTCGTCGGTGCGGTCGGTGTCGACATCGGCCGTCTCGCCGTAGACCCCACGCCAGCCGGGGACCAGCATGACCTTGCCGCGTGTGCGGAACACGTGGCTGGCCACGGTTGTCTCCACGCGCGTGTTCTCAAACACCGCGTCGGGATGGAAGATGGCCAGAAAGCGCTTGACGACGAGGTCGTAGATGCGGCGGTCGTCGCTGCTCATCTTGTCGACCGGATGGCGCTCGGCTCGGGTCGGGATGATCGCGTGGTGGTCGGTCACCTTGGCATCGTTGACCACGCGGCCCAGCGGCAGGACGTCGAGGCCGAGCACATATTTCGAACCCGCCGCGTACTCGGTCTGCTCACCGACCAGGCTGGCGATCGGCTTGATGTCGCCGACCATGTCCTGGGTGATGTAGCGCGAGTTGGTGCGCGGATAGGTGAGCGCCTTGTGCTCCTCGTAGAGGCGCTGCGCGGCCGCGAGTGTTCTCCGGGCCGAGAATCCGAAGCGGCTGTTGGCGTCCCGCTGGAGCGAGGTGAGGTCGTAGAGGAGCGGCGCCCGCTCCTTGCGCTCGGTCTTCTCGAGCTTGGTGATCTCGCCGGTCTGGTTCTGGCACGCGCGGACGATCTCCGCGGCCTGACCGGGCGACTTGACCCGTGGATTGGCACCGGAGTGGTAGCGGCCCTCATACACCCTGCGGTCGTTCACCGTGGCGAAGCTCGCGTCGACGATCCAGTACGGCTCGGGCGTGAAGGCGCGGATCTCCTGCTCACGGCGGGCCAGGATGGCCAGGGTCGGCGTCTGCACGCGTCCGAGCGAGACGGCGCCGTCGAAGGAGGAGCGCAGACGGATCGTGGCGGCGCGGGTCGCGTTCATGCCGACGATCCAGTCCGCCTCGGAGCGTGAACGAGCAGCGGCCTCGAGCGAGGCGAGCTCGGCGGCCGGGCGGAGCACGGCGAATGCGTCCTTAATCGCCTGGGTGGTCATCGAGTTCAACCACAGACGCTGCACCGGCTTCTTGGAACCGGACTTCTCGTATAGGTAGGCGAAGATCAGCTCGCCCTCACGTCCGGCGTCACAGGCGTTGATGACGGCGTCGATGTCGCTGCTCCCGAGCAGCCGCTTGACTACGTTCATCTGCTTCTTCGAGCGCTCGTCGCGCACGACCAGCTTGAAGCGATCAGGCACGATCGGCAGGTCCGCCATGCGCCACTTCTTGAACCGATCGTCGTATTCGTCGGGATCGGCCAGCTGGACCAGGTGTCCGACCGCCCATGTCACGGTGTGCTCCGGGCCCTCAAGATAACCCTCGTGCTTGGTGAACGCGCCGGGGAGCACGCGGGCGAGGTCACGCCCGACGGAGGGCTTCTCGGCGATAACGAGGGTCTTGGACATAGGTTCGCCGGAGGGTAGCGCTCACCGCAAGCCCGGCTGAACAGCGGATGGCGCGCCTCGCCTAGCTCCAGTCCAGCTTGGCCGCGCGGCCCAGCAGGGCCGCCAGTCCGAGCTTCTGCGCTGTGGTCGTCGCGGATTCCAGGAGCGACCGGGCTCTCGCCGAGTCAGGACCGAGCATGCGCGCGTACTCGAGCTGAGTGTGGGCCAGGCAGACCGGCGCCTTCAACGCCGCCTCCGCGACCAGCGCCCGCTCGAAGTGCTCGGCCGCCTCACGCCGCCGGTCCATCGTGGCCGCCAGCCGGCCCAGGTAGCGGGCCGCGGACCCCAGGCAGACCACGGCGAGCCCGATGACCACGTTCGCCTCACGGTAGGGCTTCAGCAGCTCGTAGAGGTGACCAGCTCGCTCCGCGTCGCCGAGATCGGCACAGCAGTCGGCCAGGAGCGTGATGGCCGTCATCCAGTCCCCATCCTCCTGAATGTCCTGAAAGTTCTCGCCGGCCAATGCATCCAGCTCGGCTTGTGCCTCCTCGGCGCGATCCAGCTCGCACAACAGCGTGGCCAGCCCGGCCCGCCAAGCCGGGCGGTGTGGGTTGGTCAGCACGAATTCGCGGGCCGGCTGCTCAAGCTCGGCCATCCGGCCCTGCTCGCGGCGGATAGCCAGCAGTTGCGCTGCGTAGTACTGCGGCGCAGTGACGGTTTCCCCCGGTGCCCCGAGCGCCAGGGCCTCGCCGGCGAATCGCTCGGCCTGCTCAAGTCGGCCTGCCAGCAACGCCCGCATCGCGCGCCAGACTGAGGCGTTCCATAGGTACAGGGGCTGGCGCAGGCGTTCGGCTCCCGCCGCAAAGGCTTCGATCTGCGCGTTGACCGCATCGGAGTCGCCGTGCTCAAGCAGATCGACGACCAGCCAGGCATGCCCCTGCAGCGCCAGCTCCAGGTCGCCGGCCTCGCGGCCGAGCGTCAGCAGCTCGGTCGCATCCGAGAGCCGCTGCTCCAGGTGACCGGGATCCCAGAATGCCCGCCGCCGGGCGGCGGCGGCCAGCGCACGGGCCACCGGATCCCCCAGCTCGTCGGCAATCCCGGTCGCTTCGTCGGCCAGCTCGACCATCCGCCCGCGGGCCGGCGAGTAGTACAGAGCTCCGCAGGCGCGGGTCAGCAGCGCAACTCGCTCGACCGTGCGCTGGCCTGCGGTCATCACGAGCGCCTGCTCAAGCAGCGCAATCAGCTGCTCGTCGATCACGCCGGGAGGCTGGATGTAGCGCCTGGACGCGCCGATCGCCGCGCGGGCCAAGGCCGCGCTGTCGTTTCGATTCGCGGCGATGGTGGCCGCCTCCCGGAAGATCCCCCATGCCGTGGGCCGTTCCCCGGCGCGCACCCGTGCCTCCCCGAGCAGGAGTAACAACTCACAGCGGCGCACCAGCGCCTCGGGTTCAAAACGCTCCTGGACCTCAAGCGCGCGGCCGTAGTGCTCGGCCGCCTCTTCGTGAGCGAGCATGCGTGTCGCCAGCTCCCCGGCCCGGCACGCATAGTCGATCGCCTTCTCGGCGTCCTGCGAACCCGCGGCCCGAGTGAAATGCAGCGCCAGCGCGGCCAGCGGGGCGGTGCCGCCCTGTGCCTCGAGCGCCTCGCCGACCCGCCGGTGGTTGCGCGCCCGTCGCGGAAGCGACATGCCCTCGTAGAGCGTCTCCCTGATCAGGGCGTGAGAGAAGCTGTAGCGCCCGGTATCACGGGATGCCTGAACCACCAATCCGGCCGCCAGCGCCTCGTCGAGCGCGTTGAGAAACTGCTCCTCCCCTAGCGAGGTCACCTGTTCAAGCAACGCCAGATCGAAGTCGCGTCCGATCACCGCCGCGAGCCGCAGCCACTCCATCGACGAGGTCTGGAGCCGGGCGAGTCTGAGGGCGATCACCTCCTTGATGCCATCGGGCAGGCCGACGCGGCGCAGCTCACGGGCGTCGGCCTCATCGGTCGGCACGCCGGCGTCCTTGAGGTGGCGCACGATCTCCTCGATGAAGAAGGGGTTGCCCTCGGTTTCTGCGTGCAGCCCGCGACACAGGGCAGCTGACGGATTTCCGCCGGCGCGGATCCGCACCAGTTCGGCGGTTTCGGACTCGGTCAGACCTCCTACCGCGATCTGGGTGACCAGCCGCTCGCGGCGCAGCTCGGCCAGCGACTCACCAAATGCGTTCACATACGCCTCGGTGGCGCGATAGGAGCCGAGCACAAGGACCCGACGAAGATCCGGCGAGCGCGCGATGTGCCGAAGCAGCAGCAGCGTCGGCCGGTCAGCCCACTGCAGATCGTCCAGCACCAGCAGTAGCGGTGCTGACTCTGAGATCTCGCCCAGCAGCCCCACCACCGCCTCGAACAATCGATACCGCTCGGTGTCGGGATCGCCCTCGAACGGCATCGGGAGGTCGGGGGCCCGACGACGCAGCTCGGGCACCAGCCGGGCCAGCTCGGAGCCGTACTCACGCGCGCTGGCCCGCAGCTCGCTGAACGGGACGTTGATCACGTAGTGGCGCAGGGCCTCGACGAACGGCTGGTAGGGAAGCAGCGCCTCCTGGGGCGAGCGGCCGGCGAGCACGCATGCACCGGCTGCGTGCGCGCTCCGGGCCAGCTCGGCCACAAGCCTCGTCTTCCCGATTCCGGCGTCGCCCAGCAGCAGCGCGAGCCGTCCGTTCACCTCGTGACTGCGGTGGGATTGCGCGCGGGGAGCGGCCTGCACAGCTCGCATCCAGAGCTCGGATAGCTGCTCGAGCTCGGCCGCGCGGCCGACCAGCGGCGCCCCCCCGCGCGCCAGCAGCTCGGCAGGCAGCCCGATCGTCACGCCTGCACTCGCCTCCGAACCGCCCGCGGCGCGGGCGCTGGGCCCCCGGCCCCTGGGCCCCGGTCGCAGCAGCTGCTCGTGAGCAGCGATTGTCTCCGGCGAAGGACTGGTGCCGAGCTCATCGCGCAGCAAGGTCCGCAGCTGCTCGAATACCCTCAGACCTTCGGCGACGTTGCCCTCCGCGGCCAGCGCCTCCATCAACAGCACGTAGCCCGATTCTCGGTAAGGCTCGGCCTCGATCAGACTGCGTGCTGCGCGCTCGACCGACGTACGCTGGGCGCGGCCGAGATTCAGCCCGGCGCGTCCGATCACCTCGAGCGCCTGCATCCGGATGTCCTCCAGCTCACGCCGATGGGGTTCCAGCCACGTGGCCTGGGCACCGGGCAGCAACCCGCGCGCGGCGATGTTCAGCGGAACCTGCGCCAGCGCCCAGGCGCTCCGCGCATCTCCGCCCTCAAGGGCCCAACGGGCCCGCTCGGCCTCAAGGGCCGCGGCTTCGACATCGATCCACACCGGGACCGGTAGATCCAGTACCAGCTCGTCACGCCCGGACAGAGCATCGCTGCCGAGCGCCGAGCGCAGGCGCGAGAGCAGCGTCCGCAGGGCGGCGTCCTGGGAGACGGGAGCGTGATCTGGCCACAGCGCGCCGATCAGCTCCTCCCGACCGAGCGGCCGGTCGCGATTGAGCAGCAGATAGGCCAGCAACAGCGGCACCTGCTTGCCCCGCAGACCGCCGGCCAGCTGCGCACCGTCGATCTCCACGGACAACCGCCCGCAGAGCTGGATTCTGGTTCGTTCGGTGCCGGGTCCACCCTCTGGCAACGCTTTGGAAACGTATCGACAACGGCGCTCCGGCACCTTTCCGGCCGTGGTCACCGGGGCCACGGAAAACCGACGCTCTCATGAGGGGCGCGCGAGGAAGAGCCGAATCGCATCCATGGCCATGGCCACGAACCAGAACAGACTCCGTCGGATCGCCTTCTGTGAGTGTGGGGCGCAGCTCGCCGGAGAATCCGAACAGGAGCTGTTCGATGCGGCTCAGCGACACCTCGCCCATCATCACCCCCAGCTCTTAGGGGCGCTTGAGCTGGGTACGGTGCATCAGATGGCTGAGGACGTCGGGGGGCACTAAAACGCGTAAGGGCGGGCGGTGTGCAGACCACCGCCCGCCCCGGCGTTGTCCGTCGATCGGGTGCCCGGGGCGAGCCAGTCCCGTCGTCGTGGTCGTGGCGCTACGCAGGCCGCAGACGGCGCTCAGCCTGAGCAGGGACCGGTGCTGACCGCCGAGGTGCGCCCGGCCGCCCTGGCGAGTTGCGCACGCACCAGTCCATTGGGAACGGCAAACCCGCCGGAGGTCGCGGTGTGGGCTCCGTTGCCCGACCCGGTGATGGCGGCAAACACGGTTGCCGCCACACGTCCCGCGGAATCGACCATCGGGCCACCCGAATTCCCGGGACGCACGCGTCCGCGCAATGACACGATGCTGCGCACGACCGGACCGTTGCCGTAGGCATCCTCGGTCCGGACGCGCTGGGTCTGACCGAGCCGGCCCGGTTCGGCATCGAACGGGCCGTCCAGGGGATAGCCGAGGATCGCTGCGGCAGCGCCCGACCGTGCGTCGGGAGCGAGACTCAGCGCCGGAGCTCTCAGCCCAGGCACGCGGAGGATCGCGATGTCATCATGAGGACTGAACGCGATCGCCTGCGCATGCACCGAGGATGTATGGCCGTAGGGCTGAACGACGGTGTCCGATTCCCCGGCCACGACGTGAGCGTTGGTCACGACGATCCCCGGCGCCGCGACCCACCCGCTTCCCTCGATCCCGAGGCCGCAGGCCGTCCCGACCACACGGACGACACTCGGCGCGGCGCCACGAACTCCGCGAGCGGTCAGAATCCCGCGGGTCGGAGCCGGGACGTCGGCGGCCGGACCGTGCACCGAGGGCAACGGATCGAATCGCGCCAGCGCATTGAGGATCGGGCCCGAGGGCGGAAGCAGCTGATTGAGACCGCGCAGGATGGCCGAGCGCTGCAGGTCACGGCGCAGGTTCTCCGAACCGGAGGACTGCAGCGCCACCGCGCCGATGATCCAGGCGATCCCGAGCCCGACGCACGCGGTCAGAGCGGCTCCGAACAGTCCGTCGATGGTGCGCAGGCCGGGCAGCCGCAGGGCCGCCCGAGCATGTAGTCCTAATCCTTCGAAGCCGCTAGCCAGGACACCGCCGACGAGCAGCGCGCCGACCAGGCCGAACAGTGCCGAATACTGCGAATGGGAGCCGGCCGGGAGTAGCAGCGGCGCGATCCGTGTGCCCAGGAACGCGCCCAGCGCAAACCCCGCGAGCGACAGCGCGCCGACGATGAAACCCTGCAGATAGCCGTAGAAGG
Organism: uncultured Solirubrobacterales bacterium; assembly: GCA_963757165.1. Taxonomy (GTDB): domain Bacteria; phylum Actinomycetota; class Thermoleophilia; order Solirubrobacterales; family Solirubrobacteraceae; genus Palsa-465. The sequence goes on along the minus strand of CAVWQO010000004.1, from coordinate 26,155 downwards.
CGAGCAGAACGGTGAACGCGATGATCAGCCAATCGATCACTGTCACCTTCAGGAGGTTATCCGTGCATCAGCAGTCCGCTTTATCTTCTACCGTTCCGGACTGAGGTGGTTCAAGGAGTAGTAACCAGGGTGGGCGAACGGTCGGGGCCGCGACGGGACCAGCGACGCTCTAAGCTGATCCGGAGGGTGGGACCGCTGGCCGCGCTCGCGGTACTCGCCTTCGTCGCCGGCGTCGTCCTCGCCGGTGGTCCCGGCCGAGCGGAGCGCCAGACGGTGACCGAGTACGCCACCGCCTGGACACACGGCGACTACGCGCACATGTACGCCCTGCTTGACGCGGGGTCGCGCCATCGTCTCTCACAGTCGCAATTCGTCCAAGCGCTCGATGCTGCGGCGGCCACGGCCACGCTGGTCTCGATCAACCGAGGCAACGTCGGCTCGCGCTCCGGCGGGGCGATCCCGGTCCGGATGCGCGTGCGCACCCGCGTCTTCGGCACCCTGCGCGAAGTCCTGGAGGTGCCGATCAGCGGCAGTGGCAGCAGCGCCCGGATCCACTTCTCGAACGCGCTCCTTTTCCCCGGTCTGCACGCCGGAGAGCAACTGACCCGGCAGGTGGCGCTCGCGCCGCGGGCGAACCTGCTCGCGCGCGATGGGACGCCGCTCGCCCTTGGGGCGGGGCGGACCTCCCCGATTCCAGATGTCGCCGGTCAGATCGTCGGCACCTTGGGGCCGATTCCCGCGGCCGACGCCTCGGCCTACGCCGCGCAGGGCTATCCGCCCGATGCCCGGGTCGGGCTGAACGGGCTGGAGCACGTCTTTCAGGCTCAACTGGCGGGCACGCCCGGTGGGAAACTGCTGGCCGGTCACCGGGCGCTGGCCACGGTGTCCCCCACGGCCGGGGCGACGGTGACCACCACGATCAGCCCGGCGTTGGAGCGCTCCGCGGTGACGGCGATGGCAGGCCGTTATGCCGGAATCGCCGCAATGGACCCGCGCACGGGCGGGCTGCTGGCCTTGGCCGGCGTGGCCTTCTCGGGGCTGCAGCCGCCCGGTTCGACGATGAAGATCATCACCGCCACCGGAGCCCTGGAGGCAGGCATCGTGAGGCTGGGCGACGTGTTCCCGATCCAGACCTCGGCGACATTGGAGGGCTTCAACCTCCAGAACGCCAACGGGGAGGCGTGCGGCGGAACGTTCTTGAACGCCTTCGCCGTCTCGTGCAACTCGGTGTTCGCCCCCTTGGGGGCCAAGCTCGGCGCGGCGCGCCTGGTGGACATCGCACAACGCTTCGGTTTCAACCAGCCGCCCCCCATACCCGGCGCCGCCGAGCCGACAATCCCTTCGGCTAAGACCATCGGCGATGCGCTGGCCGTCGGCTCCTCGGCCATCGGGCAGGGCATGGTCCAGAGCACGGCCCTCGGGATGACCGACGTCGGGGCCACGATCGCGATGGGCGGCCGCCGGCCGATCCCCACGCTGATGCTGCATGCCCGCCCCCGCTTCGTTCACGTGGTCAGTCGCCGCATCGCCGCCCTGGTTCAGAGGCTGATGATCGCCGTGGTCGAGTTTGGAACGGGCACGGTGGCCCAGATCCCTGGAGTTGTCGTGGCCGGCAAGACGGGGACGGCGGAATTGCGCAACACCACTGCCCCCGGCTCCTCCGGCTCACCGCAGAACACCGACTCCTGGTTCGTGGGCTATGCGCCCGCCGGTCATCCTCGCATCGTGGTCGGTGCGGTGTTCCCAGGCCAGGGAGCCGGCGCCACCACTGCGGCGCCGGCGGTGCACGATGTGCTTGTGGCGGGGTTGGCGGCGCACTGACGCCCGAGCGGCGCGCGCTGACCGTCCGGGGAACACACATGGCAGCGCCGCGACCAGGCGGCGCGGGCTTTTGTCAGCTCAGGGCGTTTTTCCGGACCCGATGCCCTGCGTGGGGGCATTCTGCGCGGGCAGGCTGCTGCCCTGCGCGGTCGCGATGCTGCCGCCACCTCCGCTCGCGCCCGATCCGCCGCCGCCGCCGGATGGAGCCGCGGGCGGCGAGGCCGGTGTCGGGGTTGGGCTGGGCGTGGGAGTCACGGGGGTTGACGCACCCGGGGTCGGCGTCGACGTCGTCTGTGCCGGCGCGGATTGAGCGGCCGAGGTGTGGTGGCTGGTCCGTTTGGCGGGACGGCGGGAGTGATGTGCCGGCGAGCGATGTTTGCGAACGTGCCTAGGGGTTGTCTGGAGCACCGGCGCAGCCGAGGAGGCCGGGATCGAGGTGCTGCCCTGCGACACGCGTGCAGGTTTGTCCGAGCCGCCGCTCAAACTGACCACGGCGGCGACGGCAAGCGCCGCGAGTAGCCCGAGAGCGGCGATCAGGCCGGCGATTCTGCGGCGACGCCGCCCAGAGGCGAGCGCGGCTGGGCTGGACGCCGGGGCTGCGTCGACGGCTACCGCAGGCATTGTCGTGGTGGCTGCGGCTTCCGCGGGCGCCGCCACCGTCGCGGTGGGCGCGGCTTCCGCGACGCGCCGCCACTGTCGCGGTGGCCGCGGCTTCCGGAGGCGCCGCCTCTGTCGCGGCGGCCGGCGTTTGCGCGGTTGCCGCCGCTGCGGTACCTACCGCATTTGCCTTGGGCGCCGGCGCGGGTGCTGCAGGTGCAGGTGCAGGGGAAGGGGCAGGGGCCGGGGGCGTCGCGGCAGCCCGTGCGGCGGTCTCACTCGCCACAAGCCAGGCTGCTGCCCCGCCAGCCGCGCCAGCCGCTCCGGCGGCGCCCGCCGCCGGCATTTCCGGCTTGGGGGGCGTGGTCGCCCCGACCGACCAGCGGCTCACTTGGGATCCGGACATCACCGCGGCAAATGCCTCTTCGGCGTGAGCAGCGCGCTCCTCGATTTCGCGGCACCGGGGGCAACTCCGGAGGTGATCCTCCAGTTCGCCGGCCACCGCCGGACTCAGTTGTCCGTTCGCTCGCGCGGCCAGCTGGGCGGGGACCTCAGCGCACCCATCGTCGTGCTCGGCACCCAGCAATCCGCGCCAGCCGCTCCGAGCTGGCTTTTTGGGCGCATGCCGTGCGGCCATCACGCGAGTAGTCCTCAATAGCTCCTCCGTCGAACCGCCGCTTGTGGCACTCGCGAGGATCCGTTCAGCAACTGCCTGGGCGGCGTCTGGGGAGCAGAACTGCTCGCAATATGCGCGGACCGCCGCAACAGATTTACCAGAAGGGCCGGACCCAGATCGAGGGTTCCGTTCATCAGGGACGATCCACCTCGACGGGTCAGCGTCTAGCTCGCTGACGCTCGCTTCCGTCGGTCCCGGAGCCGCAGCACCGCTCGCTGCAAGCGCCTCGGGTAGCCAAACCTCAGACCCTCCGGCATTCTGAGCATCCGTTTGGTCCCTTGGAGAACGCTCCGATCGACGGCTCCCTTGGACCATCCACCTCGACCGGTCTGCATCGAGCGCACTACCGCGCTCGGCCACCGGTTCCGGGGCCGTCGCGGCGCTCGCCGCGAGACCCCCGGGCAGCCAAACGTCCGCACCCTGCGCAGCCCGACTTCCGGGTTGGTCCTCTTCGGAACGATCTGACGCGCCCCCTATGGCCAACCATCGCGCGCCAGCGTCAGGCCCGGAGTTCATGGCCTGCCGGCGAACTCACATCTTGCCCCGCCACGGCGTCCTCGTGAGACCCCGGCCACGGACCTTCGGCGGCGTCCTCACGTGGCGCCGCGCGACGGATCCCCGGCGATGCCTGCCTCCACGGGAGGATCCGGCACAGCTTCGACGACCGGATCTGGATCGGGTCCGGGCTGCGGCAGGGGCCTGGGCGCCGCCCCTGGCTGCGCGGGGGCAGCGGCTGGGTATAGAGGTGCAGACGGGCCCCGCGACTGGTCCAGGAACCGACCGACCAGCCCTCCCCTCCGGCGACGCTGTGCCATCGGCACAGGATAGTGGTCAGCGAGGCGCTCCTTCGCCCTTAGCGCCCCTGGAAATCCGCCCCCATCACGCTCTGCGCGCGAGTTCCTTGGGTCCAAACGGCCAACGCACCCCCGGCGGGCGAGGATGTGATCGTCAAATCGGCGGCGAAGTTGGTCGCCGAAACGGTTGTGGGCCGGGAAAGGCGGATCGTCTTTCCGGTCACGGCAAACACGTGGCCGCTGTGAATCCAGCCGATGAGTGCGCTTCCGCCCGGCGTCACGGCCGCGACCGGATTCTCCGACGCGTCGATCGGCCCCGGGCGCTGGAGCGCACCGAAGCGGCCCTTCGCCCGCCGAAGGACGGCGCGGGTGGCGCAGCTTCCGCCGTCGGTGCAGGCTTTCCAGGTCAGCGCCTGGTCGCCCCGGCTGTCGGCCGCCAGAGTAAGACCGGCCGCCAGTTCACGATCGCTCGAGACGGCCTGCGCACGCAGCCTTCCGCCGAGGTCAGCCACCTTGGCCTGGGAGTGGTAAGTGCCGCGCCGGTCGAACCAGCTCTCAATCCAGGCGAGGGTCGGTAGGGCCGCTCCTTGCGCCAGCGCGAGCTCATCGATCTGATGACCCGCGGGCACGGTGAGGGCGAGCTGCTCGCCGTGTGGCGCCTGTTGTAGCGAGCCCCGGGAGAGGTAGATCGACCTCGGACCGTCCGCTGTCACCTGATCCTTGCGTGCGGTCCACGCCACCAGGCTCGCTCCGTTAGGGAGAGCGATCGCGTCGAGTGACTGAGTCAATTGGCCGGCAGTGCTCAGACGGTGCGCGGCGGCAAGGCGGTCGCTGCCGGCGGCCGACTGCGAGACCCAGACCCCGCGCTCGGTACCGGCCACGGCCAGCAGGCGGTTCGGCAGGCTGATCAGCCGCGCCCGCGTCGCCCCGGCCAGCGACGAAAACAACGTTTGCGCCCGTCCGACGGACCCGCCGCGGGCGGGGCCGAACGCCCTCACTTGGCCGCAGCATGAGAGACCTGCAGCGCTCGATCCTGTGAGCAGCTCCAGTCCTGATGGTCCGTAGGCCAGATCAAGGATCTGCTGCTGGCCGGCGAGCCCACGGCTGGGGCCGAAGTGGCTACCGCCCCGACCTTGAAGCACGCGAGCGCTCGCGCCGGCCGGGTCGTCCATGTTCTCCAGGCTGTAACCGACCGCGGTCGCTCCATTCGGGGAGAAGGCAACCTGAGCTGGGAGGACGTCGAGCGCTACCGGAGCGGCCAACCGCAACGGCGGCGTCCAGCCCGCCGAGGCCGCTGCGGAGGAGACGCCGGCGATGAGCAGGGCGAAGAGCGTCAATCCGACGGTCCAGGCAGACCGAGGCACTCGCCCCGGCGCCATCGATCGCCGGTGATCAGAGATCGAGCGACACCGACGCCAGCTGCGGATGACCCTGAGAGTGGATCTGCAGGGTCAGAGGCCGGCTCGAGTAGGCACTGACGTTGAGCTTGAACAGCAGCTCAGAGCCCTGAGTGGGGCCAAACGAGGCAGTCGTGTCCGGGGCGGGCTCGGTCCCCAGCGGCTGGAGCGTCTGGGCCTGCCACGCGTACGGGTTGAGGCTCGCGTTCAACGGCACCGGGTAGTACTTGTTGCCCTGGGTGTCGACGATGTCGAACGTGTTCGACGTGGTCTGATTCGCATGGGTCTCGTTCTTGGCCCAGAGGAACACGGCGAACCACTCCTCGTTGGGCTTCGGCGGTGAGGCGGAGATGCCGCTCAGGTATGCGTGATCTTCGCTGTTGAACGGATTCAGCTGGCGGGAGATCTGGACCTGGTAGCTGACCTGGCCAGCCTCCACGTAGACGCCTTCGTTGTCAGCGACCGTCGGGTGGCTGACCTTGTCGCCGCACGCCCCGAGGCCGATGGCGAGCACCAATGCCCCCGCAGCAATCCGGAGGCGACGTAGGTGAGCGACTGGTCTGTGATCTGCCACGGCGGCCGGGAAGTTTATCCGGCGCGGCCTCAGCGGGCGGCGACCGACGCCCGTCGGCCTCGCCCTCGGCCCTCTTCGAGAATCGTCCGCAACCGTCGCATGGCCCGTGCCGCCTGGCGGCGCGTCCAGATCCGTCCGCCCAGGGCGTCAAGGATGCGGTCCGAGAGCATGGCGGGCTCGGTTTCCAGCGTGTACTCGACCTTCGTGGTGCCCGAGGCGCCGGGCGAAAGTGTGTACGAGCTCACCATCCGGACGCGGTTGAACTTGCCGCCCCGTCCGCGCTCCACGATCCGGAACGGCGGCTGAAGTTCGGAGAACGTCACATCAGCCCACGAGAATCGGCTGAGCGGTGCCTTGATCCGAAAGCGCGCCCCGGCGCCCGAGCCGTAGGAATCAATCCGGGTCAGATGCCAGTCGACCAGATAGTGGTCGGTGAACTCCGCGTGATTCGCGATGTCGGCGAGGTACTCGAACACGTGCTCTCGCGGTTTGGCGATCGTGGTTGAGACGGTGAACGGGTTCACGGCGCCGATTCTATGCGGCGGGCAGAGAACCCCACGTCCCCGGCGACAGTCCGGCTGCAGGCCGGGCGGCTAGGCGGCAGTGCGGTGGTCGGTGATCCGCATCGTGTGGCCGAACTCCGGTCCGTGGACGATGCGTGAGGCGGCCGGCGTGTCGCGCGCCACGTCACGACACAGCTCGCACACGATCGCGCTGCTCTCGTCGATGTAGACGCGTTCACCGATCAACGGCGTCCGGTGACAACGCCGGCAGCGCTCGCTCCCCGCAGCCATGTCGTCGAGGCCGCGCCGCAGCAGCGCGAGCTCAAGGTCAGGCATGTCTCTCAGGGGACTGTGCATGGCCCTGGGTTCGTCGTCCTCGGCCCGGTTCCTCCCATCTGTCCGGGGCGGTTGCAGGCCCCCCGGCTCGTCTTAGCCCGATCCACAAGGTTTGAACACAACGCAAACAGGGGATTCTCGGCGTGTCACAACGCACCACCAAATGGTGCGAAACAGTGTGCAAAATCTTTACTCGAGCTTTGACGCACCGGCTATGCTGTAGCGGCTGGGTTGGCCAGCTCGGCGAGTCTGCAGCCCGTAACAAGGAGAATTCGCGCCAATGAAAGCTTGGACTTCGGGCAATGTTGCGGGGACCGGAACGTTTCGATGCACAGACTGCGAGTACCCAGTCTCGCTTGACGCGGTGGACGAGCTGCCGACCTGCCCGAACTGCGGGGGGACGGAATTCGTTCGCGCATCGCTCTTCACCACGGCCCAGTCGAGCGTGGTCGAGATCACCGCTGAGGCCGAGGATGGTGCCTGGCTCGGCGAGTTGCGCGATGAGCTGAGCGAGCCAGGGCAGTACCTCGCCTATCGCACCCCCGAAGCTGAGATCGTGACGTTCGCACTCCAGCGAGAGTGGACTCGGATCGGCCGGAGCCTGGCGGCCGACATCCGTTTCGACGACCCGACCGTGTCCCGCCGCCACGCGCTGATCGTGCGCCAGCCGGATGGGTTGCGCGTGCTCGACGATCGCAGCTTGAACGGCGTGTTCGTCAACGGCGAACGCGTCGAGTGGAGCACGTTGGCCGATCACGACGAGATCGTGATCGGGCGACATCACCTCCACTTCGTCGACATTCCAGCCGTTTCCGGGATGCGCTTCGGCGGGGCCGACGAGCGCGGAACGCGCTCCGTCGCCACCTGAGCGCGGCCTCGGCACAGGGTCGCCGGCAGCCGCGCCGCCGCCCTCCGAGCCTGGTCGCCAAGCCGTCTCTATAGTGGCGGCGCGATGGCCACGATCGCGGTCCTTTCCCAAAAAGGTGGCACGGGCAAGACGACCGCCGTGCGGACCCTGACGGACGTCCTGCGACGGGTCGGACTGCGGGTTCTGGCCGTCGATCTGGACCCGCAGGGCAACCTGTCGGACTATCTCGACGTCGATCCCGACGCCTCCCCCACGATCGGCGACGTGCTGGCCGGACGCGCCAAGGCCAAGGACGCGGTGCACGACGGGATCATGCCGGCGAACCTGGGATTGGCCGAGGCCGAGCTGATGCTCGGCGGCAAGATGGGCCGGGAGTTGACGCTCAAGAAGGCGCTGCGCGAGGTCAAGGGTGGCTATGACGTGGTCATAATCGACTGCCCGCCGGCACTCGGGCTGCTGACCGTCAACGCGCTGGTCGCTGCCGATTACGCACTCCTGTCAGCCGAGGCCCAGTACTTCGCGCTGCAGGGCGTCGAGCAGGCGCTCGAGGTCATCGAACTGGCCAAGGACAGCTTGAACCCCGATCTGGAATGGCTGGGTGTCGTGCTCAATATCGCCGACATGCGTACCCGGCACTCACGCGAGGCCTTCGACTCCCTGCGCGAGCACTTCGGCGAGAAGCTGTTCGACGCCACGATCCGGTCCTCGATTGCCTACGCCGAGTCGGCCGAGCGCGCGCTGTCAATCGTCGACTATCGGCCTGATCTGGCGGTCGACTATCTGAACGTGACCGACGAGCTGCTGCGCCGCCTCGGCCTTGAGCCCGCGCGAGCCCAGCTGGCGAAGCTCGCCGGGTCCCAGGCCTCCGCCTGAGGGGCCGCTGCGCAGTTCTTCGCGCATAGCGCGAAACGTCTGAGCTCAGAGCTCGCGAACGTCAGCGCCCTGGGATTCGAACGGCGCGCGCACCACGTTGGCCCACCCGTCGGCCTCGCGGGCCACTCGTTCCATCACCGCTCCCGTCTGCTCAAAGTGCGACCACACGAGCACCGTCGGCCCGGCCCCGGAGATGGTCGCGCCAAGCGCGCCGAACTCCGGGGCGCGCTGGACCAGGTCGGCTGAGCGCGGATACAGATGCGCGCGATACGGCTGGTGCAGCCTGTCTCGCAGCCCCCCGGCGATCAGTTCCCAATTCGACGTGCTCAGGCCGACCATCAGCTTCGCCGCGTGAGCCACGTTGAAGACGGCGTCGGCGATCGGCACCTGCTCTGGAAGCGCCGCCCGAGCCTCGGCTGTCCGGACGCCCTCAAACGGGATCACCAGCACCGCTTCTAGTCCCAGCGGAACGTCGAGCCGGTGAACGTCGTCGCCGTCGCAAACGACAAGCCCGCCCTCGATCGCCGCCGCGACGTTGTCAGGGTGACCCTCGATCCCGCAGGCCAGGTTCAGCACATCTGCGTCGAGCTCGAACATGTGATCAGCCGCGAGCAGCCCGGCGACGATGGCAGCCGCACTGGAACCAAGACCCCCGGTCAGGGGGATCTTTGAGCGGATCTCGAAGCGGAATCCATCGGCGGAGTGAAGGCGCTCGAAGGCCCGGACGACCAGGTTCTCCCGATCCCGGGGCACGTCCAATTCGCTCTGCACCGAGAACGTGCCGGTCTCGGTGACGTCCACCTCCAGGTGCAGCGCCAGGGCCGCAGCGAGCACATCGAAGCCCGGACCGAGGTTGGCCGACGAAGCCGGTACCCGCACCAGCCGCCGGCGGCTCAGCGTCACCGCAGCACCGCGCGCTCGACGGCGCCGATGTCCGGCGCGCAGGGGATCACCGCACCGGCCTGGTCAAGTGCAGTCTGGGGATCCTTCAGCCCGTGGCCGGTGAGCACGCATACGACGCGCCTGGAGCCCTCGGCCCCGTGGACAAGCAGTCCAGCCACGCTGGCCGCCGAGGCCGGTTCGCAGAAGACCCCTTCGTTGGCGGCGAGGAACCGGTAAGCATCGAGGATCTGCTCATCGGTTACGGCGTTGACGGCGCCGCCCGAGGAGGTCATCGCGTCCATGGCCTCCTCCCAGCGCGCCGGATTGCCGATCCTGATGGCGCTGGCGACCGTCTCCGGGCGCTCCACCGGGGCTCCCTCGACCAGAGGGGCCGCCCCCGCCGCCTGAAAGCCGAGCATCCGCGGACGGACCCCCGCTTCCTTGAAGCCCTTCCAGTAGGCGGTGATGTTGCCGGCATTGCCAACCGGTATGAAGACGGCATCGAGCTCACCGGCGAGCGCCTCGACCACCTCGAAGGCGGCCGTCTTCTGGCCCTCGATCCGGAATTCGTTGACGGAGTTGACCAATGAGATCGGGTGGCGGCGGGCCAGCTCCCGGACGAGCTTCAGCGCCTCATCGAAGTTGCCCTGAAGGGCGATCACGCGGGCGCCGTGCATCAGTGCCTGGGCCAGCTTGCCGGTGGCGATCTTGCCCTCGGGCACGATCACCGCTCCGCGCAGGCCAGCCCGCGCGGCATAGGCGGCGGCCGAGGCGGCGGTATTGCCCGTGGACGCGCAAACCACCGCCGCCGCTCCCTCGCGCACGGCCGCCGAGACAGCACAGGTCATCCCCCGATCCTTGAAGGAGCCGGTGGGATTGGCTCCCTCCAGCTTCAGCCACACCTCAGTGCCGGCCCGCTCGGACAGCCGTGGCGCCAGCACCAGCGGCGTCGATCCCTCATCGAGTGAGATCACGGGGTCACCGGCCGCGAACGGCAGCCGTTCCAGATAGCGCTCGATCAGCCCAGCCATGGCCGCAGCATGTCAGAGCCAGGCCTCTCCTTACTTGGCCGCCCCCCGCGCGCGGGCCAGCGCAACGGCTCCCTGCCCGGTGGCCACGAACAGATCGGCGCAGTCCTCGACCAGCTGCTCACGAGTCACCGACAGGGTCCCGTCAAGCCAGGCCAGCAGCGTCTCGGCCAAGCCTCCCACGACCATCAGCGCCGACATCTCCACCAGGGCGTCCGCGCCGTCCTTGATGCCGTAGAAGTCACGCCCCTGACCGGCGACCAGGTGCGAGAACATCCGCAGCGTCTCGAAGCGCCGCCGGGCGAGCGGCTCGGAGCCCATCGCCTCGACGAACAACACGCGCGCCTTGCGCCGATCCTCGGCGACGAGCGCCACAAACGCGCTGATCGCCGCCCGGGCCTTGAGCCGAGCGTCATCGGGCGCGCGTTGAACCGCCTGGAGCACGGTGGCTGCGGCTTCCTCCGCGATCTGGTCGAACACGGCCGACAGCAGCTCGTCCCGGTCGCCGAAGCTCTCATAGAAGTAGCGCGGGGTGAGTTGGGCCCGCGCGCAGATCGCTCGTACCGTCGTCGCCTGCCAGCCCTCGTTTCCGAGCTGCTCGAGCGCGGCCTCCAGCAGCTGCGTACGGCGTCCAGCTCGACGCTGATCAGCGTCGAGGCCGCCGTACACGCCGCTTGCCGCACGAGCCACGCGTACATCTTGACAAACCCGATCACGATCTGGAAACATGCGTTTGCAGATTCCCGTGCGAGCCGTCGATCAACAGCAAGACACCGGCTACTTCCCCCGCGGCAGCTCATGGCTGCGCCGCGTCCACGGAGAGCGGCTCGTGGGGCTGATGTACGGGCAGCGGGCGCTGTGCATCGGTGCCTGCGCTCCGCTCAACTACGTCGGTACGAGCGAGCACTCCTACGCCCGGCTGACCCCGTTTCGCCGGCTGGCCCACACGGGAACGGCGTTCGAGAGGATCTACTTCGGATCCCGCGCCGAGGCCGACAAGGTGCTGAGTTACGTGGGGCGCCTGCACGAGCAAGTCGTAGGCGAGCTAAGCGAGGACGCGGGGCCAACCCCCGCCGGGACGCCGTATTCGGCCCTGGATCCGGAACTGATGCTGTGGACGGTGGCCGTGATCGCCGACTCGGCCCAGTTCTTCTATGAGCTGTTCATCAGACGCATGAGCGCCGACGAGCGCGAGTCTCTGTGGCAGGACTACGTTCGCTTCGCTGAGCTGTTTGGGATGCCACGCGCCGCTGCCCCCGCCACCTACGAGGACTTCCGCTCATATTGGCGGCGCCGGTTGGCCTCCGACGAGTTGTACCTGACCGACGAAGCCCGCTACATCGGATACGCCACGGCCTTCGAGATCCCGTTTCCCCGCCACCAGCAGGGAGCAAAGCGAATCCATGACGCGATCATGCTGGGGAGCTTGCCTGCGCGGGTCCGCGAGCTGTACGGGCTGCGCTACGGGGTGGCGCAACAGGCCACCTTCAGCGCTGCCGCGGCAGCCATGCGCTCCGGGCGCAGGCTCACGCCGAAACCGCTGGCTCGCGGCTACAACACCCGGTCGTTCAAGATGGTCGCCCGGACCGAACGACGCCGGATCGAGCGCGGGGAGCCGACACCGCAGGTGGGCCCCGACGGCCCGACCGGCATTGGCGTTCGGGGCTCGTTGGGGAAAGCGGCCTGAGCGGCTGAGCGGCCTCCGGCGGGCGCGGCGGGGTATCGCTACGGCCGCACGCTGAGCACGACCTTGCCGGCCGCCCCGCGGCTGTCGATCAGCTTCAACGCCTCGGAAGCCTGATCCAGTGGGAAGCTTGCCCCGACCACAGGCTTCACGTGGCCGGAGCCGATCAGCTGGGACAACGCTGCGCCGATCTCTCGCGTGCAGTCAGGCTTGGACATCACGTAGGCACCCCAGCCTGCGCCAATCACCTCGGTGTTGCCCAGGAGCAGTCGATTGACCCGGACCTCGGGAATCGAGCCGCCCGTAAAGCCGACCACCACCACCCGCCCGCCTTCCCCGAGTGAGCGCAGACTGTCGGTGAAGCGATCGCCTCCTACGGGATCCAGCACGACGTCAACGCCGCCGCCGGAGACCTCCTTGGCTTCGTCCTTCCAGGGGCCGTCGGAGCGGACCACGTGATCGGCTCCGGCCTCACGGGCCACCCGCGCTTTCTCGTCGCTGGAGACCACGGCGATCGTCTGAGCGCCCAAACCCTTGGCGACCTGGAGCGTCGCCGTCCCTACCCCACCTGCGGCGCCATGGACGAGCACCCACTCGCCTTCCTGGAGGCGTCCGCGCAGCCTCAGCGCGAAGTAGGCGGTGTGGTAGTTGAGCACGAGACTCGCGCCCTGGGCGAAGGTGAATTCATCGGGCAGCTTGAAACAGAAGAACTCGGGAGCGACCGCCACCTCGGCGAACGCCCCGAGGAAGCAGAAACCCGCAACGCGGTCCCCGGGGCTCACCCCGGCGCCCTGGGGTGCGCTGCGCACTACGCCGCCGACTTCGCTGCCGGGCACGAACGGCAGCGGGGGCTTGAACTGATACTCGCCCCGCGTCTGGAGCACCTCCGGAAACGACACCCCGGCCGCATGCACATCGACCAAGACTCCGCTGCCCGGGGTGAGTGGATGCGAGGGGTCGGGCTCGGGGATGTCGACGAGCTTCAGCGCCGAATCGGGGCCGGTCAGCTCAGTGATCTGCAGCGCACGCATCGCCGGGCACCCTAACCGAACTCCTCCTCCAGCACCCTGATCGCGCGTGGCGGCGCGCGCAGCACCGATAGGCGAGCGATCTCGTCCATCGCCGCGGTGAAGCGCGACTCCAGTACGGGGTGAACGACCATGACCAGCCGGGCCTGGTCGCTGAGGCCCTTCTGCACGACCGACTTGACCGACGCTCCGGCAACGGCCAGAGCCTGGGCGACCTGAGCCAGCACTCCGGGCTCGTCCGCCACCTCCAGATGTAGGTAGAAAGCCGAGACCACGTCCTGGACGATTTCCAGCGCCTCGGTCGTGGCTGGTGTCGAAGCCGGCGGGATCATCGCGCTGATCACATCGCCGAGCACCGCACTGGCGGTCTGCGGACCCCCGGCGCCCGGCCCGGACATCGTGATCTCCGTGATCTCCTCGGACTCGACCGTCACCGCGTTGAAGGGTCCGCTGACCGAGGCCAGCGGATGTCCGGGGTAGAGAAACGCCGGGTGCACGCGGACCGAGAGCCCTCCGTCAATCCGCTCGGCCGTGCCGATCAGTTTTAAGCCCAGACCGAGCTCCTGCGCGTACTCCAGATCGTCGGGCTGGATCTGCTCGATGCCCTCATAGCGGACCTGGTCCAGGTGCACCGGGGTGTTGAAGGCCAGGCGGGCCAGGATCGCCATCTTGGCTGCGGCGTCACGGCCGTTCACATCGTCTGAGGGGTCAGCCTCTGCATAACCGAGCCGTTGCGCCTCGCTGAGCGCGTCCTCAAAGGTCATGCCCGTGCGGGCCATCTCGGTAAGGATGAAGTTCGTCGTCCCGTTGACTATTCCGTGCACGCGGTCGATGGTGGCTCCAGACAGCGATTCCTGGAGCACGCGGATGACCGGCACCACCCCGGCCACGGCCCCTTCGAAGCGCAGCTGCACCCCCTCTTGGCGGGCTACCTCCCACAGCTCTTCTCCGTGCTGAGAGAGCAGTTGCTTGTTCGCGGTGACGACATGCCGCCCGGCGCGCATGGCCCGCAGCACGTACTCCCGCGCGGGGTCAATGCCACCCATCAGCTCAACGATCAGGTGCGAGCGCTCAAGCAGATCGTCGAACGAGCCGCTCGAGCGCGTGAGGACTCCGGAAAGCTCCGGCCGCAGCCCGGTTATGCGTTGCACCCGGTCCGCGTGGCGGGGCAGCAACTGCTTGAACGCCGCGCCGACCGTCCCGTGCCCGAGCAGGCCGACGCGGAAGCTCACCGCATCCCCACCCATGGCCGCGCTCATCCCTCCACGTCGCGAGCCATCAGGTCGTCATAGGTCTCGCGCCGGACGGCCACGCGGGCGTCCCCGTCCCGGCAGAAGATGACCGGCGGCCTCGGCACCCCGTTGTAGTTGTTGGCCAGCGAGTAGCCGTAGGCGCCGGTGGCTGGAGTCACGAGCACGTCCCCGGGAGCGGGATCGGGGAGCTGCACGTCCCTGACCAGCACGTCGCCCGACTCGCAGTGCTTCCCGGCCACGTGGCAGCGCACGTTTCCCGGGGTCAGCGGACGATCAGCGAGTATCGCCTCATACACCGCGCCATAGAGCATCGGACGGAGGTTGTCGGACATCCCACCGTCTACGGCAACCCAGTTGGCAACGTTGCGCTTCACCGTCTCGACGGTATAGGCCGTGACGGTCGAGTTGGCGACGAGCGCCCGTCCGGGCTCCAGCAGCAGGCGCTTGTCGGGTCCGAGCTCCGCGTGCGCCGTGCGCACCAACGCGTCGACGTAATCGGCGATCGGCGGAGGTTGACGTCCCACGGTATAGGCGGCGGCGAGGCCACCGCCAAGGTTGTAGACGGGAAACTCTCCCAGCGCGGCCAGGGCGCGCACAGCGGCCCGGAAGGGGGCCAGCTCAAACAGCTGCGAGCCGATGTGGAAGTGAAGGCCGACCAGCGCCAGATCTTCGTCCTCCCGGAGGACGTCGATCATCGCCCGAGCGTCCTGGAATGAGAAGCCGAACTTGGAGTCCGCCTGGCCGGTGGAGATCGCTGCGTGGGTGTCGCCCGATACTCCCGGCGTGACTCTCAGCAGCACATCCTGCCGCATTCCGACGGCGCTGGCGACCCCCTTGAGCCGCTCGGCGTCGTGAACCGAGTCGAGCACGACGTGTCCCACGCCGGCCTGCATGGCCTCGCTCAGCTCCGTCGTCGACTTCGCGTTGCCATGAAAGTAGATGCGCTCGGCGTCGAAGCCGCCGCGGAGGGCGAGCGCCAGCTCGCCACCTGAGGCCACGTCGCACGAGAGACCCTCCTCGGCCAGCACGCGGTAGACCGCCGTGCACGGAAACGCCTTCGATGCGAAGAGAATGTCGAAGTCGCGATGACGAGCACCGAGTTCCTCGACAAAGCTCCTCGCGCGCCGACGGAGATCGTCCTCGGCGACGAGGTAGGCGGGCGTGCCGAATTCGCGTGCGAGCTCGACCACGTCGCAGCCGCCAACCTCAAGGTGACCGCGGGCATTGACGCGCGTGCCCGCGGGATAGACGTCGGAGAGCTCGGATGCGGTGGTGCTCATGGCCGCCCGATCATGCCATGCGAGGGTCAGTGCCTGGCGTGGCATGATCGCGTCGTGCCGCGCCTACGCACCATCACGCCGGTGCTTCCGGCCGAGATCTCGACTCGCGATGGACTGGCCTACTCGCTCTGGCTCCCCACCCAGGAGCGGATCCACGGGGGCGTGGTGATCCTGCATGGCGCCGGATCGTGCAAGGAGAGCCACCATGACTTCGCCCGAGCGCTGCTGCCCACCGGCCTTGCTGCGCTCGCGTTCGACCAGCGCGGCCACGGAGCAAGCGGGACTCCGATGGACGGCCGGGTGCTGGACGACATCGGCTCGATGGCGAACTTGCTGCGCGACCGCATCGGGCCGGGGAAGCCGATCGGCCTGCGAGGATCGAGCATGGGCGGGTACCTGGCCCTGGTCGCGGCCGAGCCGGTCGGCGCGCAGGCCGTGGTCGCCATCTGCCCCGCCGGCGCCGCCGGGCTTCAGCGCGGGCTGGCCGCTGGCACCCTCCGCTTCGAGGCCGACGCCCAGGCGCTGGCCCAGATCCTCTCCGACCACGATCTGGAGGATGCGGTGTCGACGCTCCGGGTTCCGGTGCTGCTGCTCCACGCCGAGGGCGACGAACAGGTTCCTGTTCAGCACTCGCGTGAGCTCGAGCCCCACCTCTCGCATCCGGCCAGCCGGCTGATCGTCGTTCCCGGGGGCCACCACCGCTCGGTCCAGCACGATGACGAGCTGCAGGCCGTCAGCCTTCGGTTCCTCGAACGGGGCCTGCGCGAATGAGCTCAGTGACCGCCGAGCAGGGCACCGACGGCGTGTCCTGCGCCGGCCAAGGTGGAGCCGGCGGCACCGGTCGCTCCGGTCACTGTGCTACCGAGGGCCTGCCCGGCTTGCCTGACCGTTCCGGCCAGTGAAGAGCTGACGCCGTTCACATTGTTGGCCAGGCTGCTGGCCAGGCCGTTGACCGTGGAACCGAGAGACGCGCCGCTGGCCGCCACGGTGCCTCCCAGCGCGCCGGTCGTCTGCTGGACCACGCCACCGAGGCCCCCTCCCCCGCCCCCGGTCGATCCACCGCCGCACCCGGTTGTACAAGCGCTACCGGGCCCAGCCGGCGCTACCGAATTGATGGTGGTGTGCGGCCCGGAATTGACGGCGACCTGGCGCCCGGCAAGCGTGGCCGTGCTCGTCGATGTGACCCCGAAGGTCACCGGGCGAGTGCCCGTGCCGGTGCCGATGCTGGGGCTGGGTCCGGTCGCGGCCCGCTGAGCGGCGAGCACGGCGGCCACGCGCCGAGGCCCGGCGGGGTCGACGCTCGCCTGCGAGCTCGCTCGCACCAGCGCCGGGGCCGACAGGTGGTTGTCCAGTTGCGGCCAGCCGCGGAATGAGACCGCAGCGCTGGCCAGCACGAAGACCACGGCGGCACCGGCCAACAGCGAGCCGGCGGTCCCGAAGCCGGCGAGATATGCCCGAGTTGTACGCACCTCATCCATCTATCGGCACCGAGATAGAACTCCTTTAGCCCCCTTCAGGCTACCGCTACCGCGGGCGCGCGCCGGCGGTCCGCTCGCAGGCCGCCCCGGCGGACCAGGACGATCAGCCACACAGCCCCCGCGATCATCAAGGCAATGCTCTCAAACTGCGGGGCGGTGAGACCGAGGGCCACGTCGTGATTGCGGCGTACGAATTCGACCAGTAGCCGTTCGGCGCCGGCGAACAGGAGATAGAACGCGAACAGCGCGCCGGGCCGGTAGCGATCACGCATCCGCCACAACCACCAGGCGACGAGACCCATAGCGAGAGTCTCGTAGATCGGCGTCGGTTGCACCTTGACTCCCGGCGGCGTCGGCACCGTCCCGTGGGGATAGCCCATCGCCCACGGCAGGTTGGACACTTTTCCGTAGTCGCCGTCGCCGGAGATCTGGCATCCGATCCGCCCGATGGCATAACCCATGGCCAGCGGCACGGACGCGAGGTCAAGAAGCCCGAGGTTGAGCATCCCCCGCCAGGCGGCCCAGGCGATCACGGCCAGGGCACCCCCGATCACACCGCCATACCAAACGAGCCCCGAGCCGGAGAACAGGCTCCCGATCAGGTCGTGCTTGACCTGGCTGTAGTTCTGGATGACGTAATACAGCCGGGACCCCACCAGCCCTCCGACCAGCGCGGCGAAGGCCATCTCATAGGCGTAGTCCACCGGGCGGCCCAGTTCCTTCAGCCGGCGCATCAGAATCGCGCCTGCGGCCAGGAACCCACAGGCGAAAACGATCCCGAAGCTCTTGAGCGAGACGCCGAGGACATGGATCTCAGGGCGCACGGGAACGAAGGTTGCCAGATAATCGTCGCGTGCTGCCGAGCGTCGCGATCCTTTGTGGCGGCCGCGGAACGCGGCTGCAGGAACACGTCCCCTCGATCCCAAAGCCACTGGTCGAGATCGGCGGCCACCCGATCCTGTGGCACGTGATGCAGATCTACATCGCTCAGCAGTTCAGCCGGTTCCTGCTGCTCACGGGCTACAAAGCGGAGATGATTCAGGCGTTCGTTCGCGACACGCCGTGGCCCGGGGAGGTCTCGGTGAGCTGTGTCGACACCGGCTTGGACACGCCGACGGGGGGACGGCTGCGCCGCGCCGCCGGGGCGATCTCCGAGCAGCGGTTCTGCGCAACCTACGCCGATGGTGTCGCCGATATCGACCTGCACGCGCTGCTCGAGCACCATGAGCGACATGCACCGCGCGCGACGATGACTGTGGTGCGGCCGGAGCTGCAGTTCGGGGTGGCTGACTTGGGCGAGGATGGTGTGGTGCGGGGATTCGTCGAGAAGCCAAAGAGCGAGCGCTGGATCAACGGAGGGTTCTTCTGCTTTGAGCCCTCGGTGCTGGACCTGCTCGAGGACGAGTCTGTGCTGGAGCGTGAACCTCTTGGCCAGCTGGCCGCGGAGGGTGAGCTGCGGGCGTTTCGCCACGACGGCTTCTGGGACTGCATGGACACCTATAAGGACGCAGTGCTGCTCAACGATCTGTGGAGCGCGGGCGAGGCCCCGTGGAAGCTTTGGAGCTGAGCGTATGGAGCTGAGCCTGTGGACCTGAGCGGCCACTCCGCGTTGGTCACCGGAGCCTATGGGCTGCTCGGCAGCTGGCTCGTACGCGCGTTGCTGCAGGACGGCGCAACGGTTGTCGTGCTGCGCCGAGACGACGCCGCTCAGTCCCCGTTGCCGCTGATGGACCTCGAGCGCCACTGCGCCGTGGTGCATGGCGACATCGGCACCGATGGGCTCATCACCCGGGCACTGGCCGAATACGAGATCGACAGCGTCTTCCACCTCGCCGCCCAGACGATCGTTCCGACGGCGAATCGCTCGCCCGTCTCCACCTTCGAGACGAATATCAGCGGGACCTGGAAGGTGCTCGAGGCGTGTCGCCAACACGGCGCCGAGCGAGTTGTGGTGGCGTCCTCGGACAAGGCCTACGGGTCGCACGCCGAACTCCCGTACCGGGAGGATTTCGCGCTTCAGCCCATGTTCCCGTATGACGTCTCCAAGGCGGCGGCCGACCTGCTGGCGCGCTCCTACTGGCATACCTGGGGCGTTCCGGTCGCGGTGACCCGGTTCGCCAATCTCTTCGGCGGCGGTGACTTCAATCGCTCGCGCCTGGTGCCCGAGGCGGTGCAGGCCGCGCTCGCGGGCCGGGCGCCGGTGATTCGCTCCGATGGCTCGCCCGAGCGGGACTTCCTCTACGTCGACGATGCGGTTGCAGCCTACCTGGCGATCTGGGACGCGCTCGGACGCGCCGACGGGGCCGCGGCGGGCGAGGCGTTCAACGCCGGCGGCGGTCGTCCTCACCGAGTTCTCGACGTGGTCAATCTGATCTGTGAGCTCGCCGGAACCGGCGTGGAGCCGGATGTCCGAGGCGCCGGTACGCCGGCCGGCGAAATCGACCGGCAGTGGGTCGATTCCAGCAAGCTGCAAGCGCTCACGGGGTGGCAGCCCGCGGTGACGCTGGAGGAGGGCCTGCGGCGGACGATCGACTGGTACCGCGTGCACGCGTCAGATTAGGGGCGCCGGGTGCGCGCGTACCGGGCGCGCGCGTACGCACGGCGGGCGCGCGTCCGGGGGCCAACGAGCGGGCGTGGCCTTCGTAGACACTTATCCGCGTCTGGCAACATAGACGTGTAAATGGCACGCTCAACCTCATTCGGCCGCGACCCCGGGCTTCAGTTCCGGATGTTGATGACGCTGTTCCTGCTCGGGCTCGTCTACGCCGTCCTGATCGGCGTGCTGTTCGCCGCCGGGGCCGGCGCGGTGACGATCGCGGTGCTCGCCGGGGCGTTGTTCCTCTTTCAGTACTTCACCTCGGACAAGATCGCGCTCGCGTCGATGGGCGCGCATGTCGTCAGTCCGCAGGAGGCGCCTCAGTTCCACGCGCTGATCGAGCGGCTGTGCATCCAGGCCAACCTCCCCAAGCCGCGCGTGGCCATCGCCCAGACGCCGATGCCCAACGCGTTCGCGGTTGGGCGTTCACCGAAGACCGCCACGGTCTGCGCCACCACGGGACTGCTGGAGCTGTTGTCCCCCGCCGAGCTCGAAGGTGTGATGGCCCACGAGCTCACCCACGTGCAGAACCGTGACGTCATGGTGATGACGATCGCCGGCTTCTTCGCCGCCATCGCCTCGTTCATCGTCCAGATGGGTTTCTGGTTCGGGGGCGCATTCGGTGGCGATGACAACGAGGATGGACCTGGCTTCATCGTGGTGATTCTCGTCTCAGCCGTCGTCTACGCCGTCTCCTTCGTGCTGCTGCAGGCGCTGTCGCGCTATCGGGAGTTCGCGGCCGATCGCGGCTCGGCGATCATCACCGGCCGTCCCAGTGCGCTGATCTCCGCGCTGATGAAGATCAGCGGCAACATGCAGCAGATCCCGCAGCAGGACCTCCGGGCAGCGAGCTCCGAACTCGCCGCGTTCTACATCTTCCCGCCCAAGGCCAAGCAGGCCGCGGCCGCGCTGTTCTCGACCCACCCGCCGCTTGAGCAGCGGATCGCCGCGCTCCAGCGGCTAGAGGGTCAGCTGCAGGGAACCGCCCGTTAGGGACGGTTTTTGGCCGCGCCCGGGGGGCGCCCCGAGCCGCGCCCCAGCCGCAACCCGCGCTCCCCACCGCCAGTAACATCCGCGGTCGATGGGGTTCCTTGACGTTCTCACCGGCAGGCGCAAACTGGCCGCGCCCGCGCCCGACCGCCTGTTTGCGATCAGCACCGCCAACGTCACGTTCGAGACCTCGCTGCAGCTCACCCCAAAGGGCACCGCAGCGATCGTGTTCCAGCCCTTGTCCACCGCCGACTTCGAATCGATCGTGCGCGACATGGAAGAGGTGGTGCGCGCCACCGCCGGTGACTCGGGCACGACAGTCGAGACTTCCGACGACAGCTACGGCTTCCGCTGGCTGATCCTGCGCGGTTCCAGCTTTGACGATCTCGTGGTCGGGATCAACGCGGTCAGCACCGCGCTCGAAGCTGGTGGCTACGGCGAGCGCGTGCTGTGTGCGGTGTTTGCCTTCGAGGACGCGCGCAAGCGGCCGATGTACTGGATCTACAACTACAAGCGCGGCTCGTTCTATCCGTTCGTCCCGGCGGACGGTCCGCAGCAGCGTGACACCGAGCGGGAGCTGGTGCTGAAGGCACAGATCGGCGCCGAGCTGCCGGTTGAACAGGAACTCGAGCGCTGGTTTCCGCTTTGGGGGATCCCGATTTGAGCGCAGTGCCGACGCTGACAGCACAGGTCGCGGGTCGTATTCTCACCGCATGCTGAGCGGCAACGGTGGCCCTGCCGGACGAGGCTTGTCCGAGGAGCTGCGCGCCTTCGTCGAACAGCTTCCCTACGAGCGCCGATCGATCGTAACCTTCGTCGGCCAGGCCGCCGATTCCCTCCCGCCGGGCGCAGCTGTCCTCGATGTCGGAGCCGGTGACGCGCCTTACCGAGAGCTGTTCGCGCACTGCGATTACCGCACCGTCGACTGGTCGGGCTCGGTTCACGAGTATGCAGGCGACGCGGATATCGTTGCCCGGGCCGAACAGCTCCCGCTCAAGGACGGCGCGGTTGACGTGGTGCTGATGACGCAGGTGCTTGAGCACGTGGCCAATCCAGCCGCCGCGTTGAACGAGGCAGCCCGGGTGCTCTGTAGCGGCGGTCAGATCTACTTGACCGTTCCGTTCGTGTGGGAGCTGCACGAGCTACCCCACGATTATTGGCGCTTCACTCCGGCGTCGCTGGAGCAGCTGCTGGCTGACGCGGGGTTCACCGAGATCCGCGTCAACCCACGAAATGACTGCTTCACCACGGCGGCTCAATTGCTGCGCAACCTCGGCTCGGCGATGGGCAGATCCCCAGACGGGCGTGACGGCGAGCGGGAGACCGCAGCTCACTTGCTGGCTGACCTAAGTACCCGGGTTGCAGCGCTGGCGTCGCTCGACGTAAACGGCATATTGCCCCTTGGCTGGGCTGCTTACGCGCAGCGCGCATGAGCGATTGAGATGTCTCTAGGCGACGACCGAATACCAATCCTCTATCTCGCGCCCTGGGTCGATATCGGAGGCTCGGACAAGGGCACCATCGACTGGTTCCGCTTCCTTGACCGCGGCCGTTTCCGGCCGAGTTTGATCACCACGCAGCCATCTCGGAACCGCCACCTGCGGTCCTTGAGCAGCTATGCCGACGAGGTTTGGGATCTTCCCGACCTGATGCCGGGCGACGAGTTCGCGCGTTTCATCCTCACCTTCATCCGCACACGGCAGCATCCGGGTGGTTCACGTCATGAACTCGCGACTCGGCTTCGAGCTGCTGCCGGATATCTTCAGCCTGCCCGACCGTCCGCGCGTTGTAGTCCAGCTGCACGTCGAGGAACCCGATTGTTCTGGTTACGTCCGCTACGTGACCACGCGTTACGGAAATCTGGTCGACGCGTTTTCCGTTTCGAGCCAAGCGCTGAGCGATCGGCTCGACGAGTACGACGTGCCGGTCGCCAAGCGCCGGCTGATCCGCACCGGAGTTGATGCCGTTCGCGAGTTTGCGCCGGCTCGCGTGACCGTCCGTCGAAGGCCTGGATCCGACCGCTCTGAATGTTCTGTTTCCAGCTCGACTAACCGCCCAGAAGGACCCACTTCTCATGGTCGAGATCGCCGCTCGGCTAAAGTCGCAGCGGCCTCAAGTGCCGATTCCACGCCCTCGGCGAGGGCGTCCTCATGGACGAAGTCTCCGAGCGTGTGCGAGCGCTCGGATTGCACCAGGAGGTGATCGTTTACGGCGAGCGTCTGGAGGTCGCGCCTTGGTATGCGGCTTGCGATGTTGTGCTGCTCACAAGCGAGTTCGAGGGGCTTCCGTATGTGGCCTTTGAGGCGATGGCGATGGCGACGCCCCTGGTCGGCCCGGATCTGCCCGGTCTCCGCGAGTTGGTCGCCGACGACACCGGCGTCCTAGTGTCCCCACGCGATGACGTGGAAAGCTACTGCGCCGCCCTCGCTGGGTTGGCGACCGACCCTGGCCGCCGCCAGGCGATGGGCTCGCTGGGCCGGGAGCGAGTTCTGCGGGAGTACTCACTAGACCGCATGGCACGCGAGCACGAGTCGCTGTACGACGAGCTACTGGTAGCGCCCCCCGATGGATCCGAATTGGAAGAGCTCCAATCGAATCCCAACGCCGGCACGCGAGACGTCGCCCGAACCTCACTTCGAGGGCGCTCCCCGAGGGCCCGGCCACTGGTATCAGTGATCATTCCGTGCTTCAACCATGGACGCTACCTGCCCGGCTGCATCGATTCCGTCGCTGCTCAGACCTACGGGGCGGTCGAGACGATCGTGGTGGATAACGCTTCGACTGACCTTGAGACCGTTGAAGTATTTGCCGGGCTTGAGAGAGACGCTCGCGTGAAGGTCATCCGCCTGGAAACCAATTACGGCCCCAGCAGGGCGCGCAATGCTGCGATCGAAATAGCCGGTGGCCGCTACGTACTCCCCCTCGATGCGGACAACCTGCTGTTCCCGACCGCGGTCGACTGCCTGGTGGAGCAGCTCAGCAGTGCTGGCGAGCAGATCGGCTTCATCTATCCCAACTATCAGTTCTTCGGCAATCGTCACGACTACTTCGAGCCTCCGTCGTACAACCTCCACCGGCTCCTCTCGGCGAACTACTGCGACACGTCGTCAATGCTCGATAAGGAGATCTTCGACCACGGCTTCCGGTACCCCGAGGACGTCGTACTCGGGTTCGAGGACTGGGACCTCGTTCTCAGTCTTGCCGAACGCGGAATCTACGGAGAGCCAGCACGCACCCGAACCCTGCTCTACCGTCGGCATGGGTTTACGCGGGTCGATCTCGTTGAGGCGGCGAGTGTCCCCTTCGCCGAGACCGTCTCTGGCAGACATCCAGTTCTCTTCCAGGCGCGGGCACAGGTCAAAGCGCAATGGAGCCCAGCCGTATCGATCATCGCACTCGACGCACTCGAATCGGACATCGACGAGCCGCGCGAAAACCTCATACGCGCAGCGGCGCGGCAGACGTGTGATGACTTCGAGCTGGTGGTTCGTACCGTCGACGAGATCTGGCCCACCGAGCTTGGACCGAGGCTCAGGCGACTCCCGCGGGACCTCGCGGATTCACGCGCGGCCGCCCTGGCCCTCGGTCTCGACGTAGCCCGAGGACGGTATGTCCTCGCGCTTTACGGCTCGGCCGCCGCCGCACTCGCCGATCCCGCGATGATCGAAAAGGCGCTGCGCATCCTGCACGCCAACCCGCAGGTGTACGCCCTGGCTTTCGCCGAAGCCGGTGACCCGCCAGCATCCCTGCGCTTGCTTAGCGCTGAAAGCGTCCAACAAGCGCAGCTGAGCGGGCTGCTGTGGGCGCCTGCAGACCCGGGCGTACGACCTGTGCCGTTCGACCTTCCAGGACCCCGTCCGCTCGAGACGATCGCCCGCTGGCTATCTGCCCACCGAACCGTCCAGTGGCGCCATTTGCCACGGCCCGATCGCCGTCAGATCGCATCGATTTGCGCCGGTCCAAATGCGAGGCTCCGTCCCAAACGCCACCCCCGCGCCCGGGATGCGCAGAATTTGAGCGAACCACCGCTGCTTCCCGGGCTACCGGCGGGAGTGGGCACGAGAGTCACTGCGGGCGCCTGGATGCCGCCTCAGAGCCGCATGCTCTGTCGTCACCTACACCATGAATCGGGGCGCTACATGTTCACGAACGATCGAACTCCGCCGCCTGGTTGCAGTCTGCAATATGACCTCGGCTGCCTACGCAGCCTTCCGTTTGCTGGCACGATTTCGCTGGTCGAGCGGGAACAGGAAGGACAAACGGAATTCACCGTGCGAGAGCAGGTTGACCTCGACGCTCCTGAATTGCTCGGCTTTGTTGAGCAGGCACCACTACCGCTGTTCGACGCGCTGCAGGCCGCTCGAGTTCGGCGCACGGGCCAGCGGGTGCTGATCTCGGGTCCGGGCGACCCGATCAACGAGCTCGTCGAGGACGTCACCTTCATCGGTTACATCGAGCCCTTTCCGATCCATCCGAGGCGACCTCCGCACGCCGAGGTTACGCACGGAGTGCTGGCTCTGATCCGGAACATCGATCTTGTCTCCCGGTGCCACCGGTACCGAGCCTCGGACGTGCCTCTGGGCGAGAACGGACAGTCCCTCGGGATGATGTTCGCCGAGCCGATGGGAGACAGCGTTCCTCTCTTCATCGACGAGGAGGGTGGTGTCTCCAGCCCTCTATGGCGGCTCCCGAGCGGGCGACCTGCACTACGCACGGCGATGCGATGGACGGCGGCCCCGATCGCGTGGAAGGGAGCGGGACCGATGAGGCCGAGGATAAGGGCGTCGGCCCGGCGCGCTTATGACTCAGCGCGGATCCTGAGCGTCAAGCCGCCTTCGTCCAAAGCCCGCAGAACGGATCGCATCGGTTTTCTACTTGCGTCACCCACCGATAGCTGTGTTGCCCTTCACGCCGGCATCCATCCGGTAACAGGCGACCAACTGTTGTCGACCGACGAACGTGAGCCCGGACGACTCGGCTACGGCGAGGTGACTCGCCTCGGGTACCTATTCACGGATACGCAAGGTCCCAGCGTCGACAAACCGCGACCGAGCGTACCCTGGGCTTCTCGGTTCGGCCGGGTATGAACCCAGGATGAGCAGATCAACAGAACGCGCTCTTGCTGCCCTTCGTGTGGCTGTCGATGGGCTCCCAGGTGACCTGACCGATGGGCAGCCGCATCCGCACCTGCAACACGATCAGGGAATCGGCGCACCGGCGTTCTTGCCCGCGACCGAGGTTGGCAATTCGGAGGAAAGAACTGCAATGCGCGCTCAGGCAGAGGCGCTTGGTCCTTGGCAGCAGGGACCGTTTGTGTTAGCGGACGATCTCGTCCTAGGTCCCGATGGCCGCGATCGACAGCGTTGGTCCGAACTCAGCGAGCACGTCTCTTCGGATCTACGCGGCCACCGCGTGCTCGTGGTCGGCTGCGGCGCTGGATACGACGCGTTTGCCTTTGCGGCACGGGGGGCCGCCTACGTGTTGGCGTGCGAGCCGT
>CAVWQO010000003.1:0-154813 GCA_963757165.1 uncultured Solirubrobacterales bacterium | reverse complement strand
CTCACCGCCTGGCGCGAGGACACCGACTCCACTATTCCTCAATACGAGGCCGGATCCCGGGGTCCGACCGAGGCCGATCAGCTGCTTCAAGACGGACATAAGTGGCGCCGGCTGTGACCGCCACGACTTCATCGGACGCTCCGGACGCGCCGGAAGCCGGCAAGACACAAGCGGGTCGGGGCGAGGACTACTGGTCGGAGTCCGACACCAGCCCGGAGCGGATCGAAGCGGCGCTGCGCAGGCTGTTGCGGGAACGCCACGCTGCCAACGAGTCGCTCGCGCCCGCGCGCGTCTTGAATCTTGTCGTCGTGGTCGACCGTGAGTGGAAGGGCGAGATCTCCAATCGGCTCGCCCAGGTCGGCCGCTACCACGCGTCTCGCACGGTGCTGTGCGCGGTCGAGGACGGCCGGACCCAGCTGGACGCCTGGGCGACGATGTCCTACGACGAGCCCCGCGACGGGCTTGGGGTGATGATCGAGCAGGTGGAGATCGACATCGGCCCCGAGCATCTCGCTCGCCTGGACACGATCATCGACCCCGTAATCGTCTCGGAACTGTCGACGGTGCTGTGGTCTCCACACAGTCACGAAGAGGCGGTCAACTCGCTGCGTCACATGATCGACGTGATGCTCCTCGACAGCGACGAATCACTCGATTCATCGGAATCGCTCGCCCGCGCAGCAGAACTCCTCGAGGCGGCCTATGTCGTCGACCTGGCCTGGTTGAGGACGACACCGTGGCGGGAGCGGCTGGCGTCGAGCTTCGACACTCGGCGCCGGCGTGCCGCGCTGGAGCACGTGTGTGGCGTCACGGTCCGTCACCGGGAAGGCTCGACCTCCGCCGCCCTACTGCTCGTCGGTTGGCTGGCCTCCCGATTGGGCTGGAAGGCGACCAGGCTCGAAGCGTCGGCGCGGGGCTGCCTTCAGGGCGTTGCTAACCATCACGGCCATGAGGTGAAGATTCTCCTGGAGACGGTCGACCAGGACGTCCGAGGACTGGCGGGTGTGACGGTGGCTTGGGAGGGCGACTGCTCCTTGTCGCTGGACCGCAGCGAGGGTGGACTGTGTGCTCGTGAAGTCATTCACGAGGAGGAGCGGGTGTGGAAGGTGTTGGGAGCCTCCCGGGGTGAAGGGGGGATTCTCGGTGAAGGAGTTCGGCAGGCGCTGCTGCGCGATCCGACGTACGGTCCGGCGCTCGAGGTAGCGCAGAGCCTCTGTCCCGCATGAGCGTCGAGATCGAAGTTGTCGAGGACCCTGCACGAGCCTGTGCGGCGATGTTGCTGGGGGCAGCGGCGGGCAGCGGACACGTGGTGCTCACCGGGGGCTCGACTCCGCGTGCCGCTTACGAGGAGTTTGTCCGCGCGGTCCGGGCCGTCGAGCTGGATCTCTCCGCCACCACCGTGTGGTGGGGAGACGAGCGTTGCGTACCGCCCGAGGACGAGCGATCCAATTACCGGATGGTCAAGGAGTCGTTGCTCGACCCTCTGGGTCCGGCCGCGCCGGGTTCTGTTCGCAGGATCAAGGGAGAGCTTGGCCCTGACGAAGGAGCCGACGATTACGAGCGTGAGCTCCGCGAGGCCGGCCCGCCGGAGTTCGACCTGCTGCTGCTCGGAATGGGACCCGACGGGCATTGCGCCTCGATGTTTCCCGATCAAGGGTCGTTGGCCGAGCGCGAGCGCTTGGTGGTTGGCGTGGCCAAGGCCGGCCTCGAGCCGTTCGTTCCCCGGGTGAGCCTGACTCTGCCGGCGCTGGCGCTGGCTCGACGGGTCGTGTTCCTGATCACCGGATCATCCAAAGCTGAGGCCGCGGCCGCTGCCTTCGGCGAGAACGCGAAGCCGGATCCTCACTATCCGACCTCACTCGTCCCCGAGTGGGCCAGCGAGGTCACCGTGCTCCTTGATCCACCCGCGGCGGCGCGCCTGTGACCCTATCGGTGGTCGGTGTCGACCTCGGCGGGACGAAGGTCGCAGTGGCGACCAAGCGCGGACGGGAGCTGGGAGAGTCACAGCTTCAACCCACTCGTTGCACGAACGCACACGAGCTGATCGACCAGGTCGTGGAGATGATTCAGGCTGCCAAGTCCGACGCCCTGGACGGCGTCGGCGTCGGCGTGCCGTCGGTGGTCGACTTCGAGACCGGACGCGTCGTCTCGTCGGTCAACATCCCCCTGGCGGAGGTCTCGCTGCGGGAAGTGCTGGGGGAGCGGCTTGGGGTGCCGGTGTTCGTCGACAACGACGCAACGGTCGCGGCTCTGGCCGAGGCACACGATCAAGACCTGCGCCTGGTCGCTCACAACCTCGTGATGATCACCGTGGGTACCGGTATCGGCGGCGGGCTGGTCCTGGGGGGGCGCATCTATCGTGGCGCGACCGGTGGGGCCGGCGAGCTCGGCCACACCATCGTCGGGCTTGACTTGGCGGGCGCGGTGCCGGCACCGATGGGCTTTCCGCAGCCCGGGTCGCTGGAATTCGTCGCCTCCGGACACGCGCTGGACCGTCTCGCCGCCCAAGCGGCTGCGCTCCACCCGCGCTCCGCGCTGGGCATGCTGGTTGCGCAAGGTAAGTCGGTGCTGGGTCCAGACGCCGTCAAGGCCGCCCATGCCGGCGACGCCGACGCGCGCAGGATGGTGGAGATCTGGGGGCAACGGGTGGGTATCGGCGTGGCGAACGCCATCAACACGTTCGATCCCGAGGAAGTGGTAATCGGCGGCGGCGCGGCGCAGGCCGGGGACCTGCTGCTGGAGCCCGCCCGGCGAGTGGCCCACGGCTACGTGCTGCCGGGCCTGGGCAGCAAGACGACAATCCGGCTGGCCAGGCACGGCGTACGCGCGGGCGTGCTCGGTGCCGCCCTGCTGGCCGAACATGAGCTGGAGGCACGAACCACGGCCCCGGGCGGGGGCGCGCCCGCGATCCGGCGGCAGGACGAGCCTCCAGCGAATCCCCCGACCACCGAGGTGTCCTCATGATCATCGCGTGCGGTTTCGACCACGCCGGTTTCCCACTCCGGGACCGGCTGCTGCCCCTGATCGAGGCCGCCGGCCACGAGGTTCTCGATCTGGGCACTGATAACGCCCAACCGATCGACTACCCCGAAAAGGCGCTTGAAGTGGGCCAAGCCGTCGTCTCAGGCCAGGCCGAGCGGGGAATCCTGGTCTGCGGCTCGGGCGCGGGAGTCTCCGTGGCGGCTTGCAAGATCCGCGGGATCCGAGCCGCCACCGTCCACGACACGTACACGGGCCATCAGTGCGTCGAGCACGACGACGTGAACGTGATCTGTCTCGGCGGCCGAGTGATCGGGGCAGAGGTGGCGGCCGAGATCGTGACCGCGTTTCTGAACGCGCGCTTCAGCGGAGAGGAGCGCCATGTGCGCAGAGTGGCTGAGGTGGCCGAGATCGAGCGTACGGGCGGCGAAGCCGCGCTGAGCTGAGCGCGTGGCTGATCAGATCGTCGTCGTCCGGCATGGGGAGACCGAGTGGAGCGCCTCCGGGCGCCATACGAGCTCGACCGATCTGCCGCTGACCGAGGAGGGCCGACGCCTGGCGCAGGCTCTGGCTCCGCGGCTGCAGACTCATTCGTTCTCGTGCGTGCTCTGTAGCCCGCTGCGACGCGCCCGGGAGACGTGCGAGCTCGCGGGCTACGGGGGCCGGGCGCAGTTCACCGACGACCTGCGCGAATGGGCCTACGGCGAGTACGAGGGGCTCACCACACCGGAGATCCGCCAGCACAACCCGGGATGGAACCTATGGCGTGACGGCTGCCCGGGGGGGGAGACACCCGATCAGGTCGGTGCCCGTGCGGACCGAGTGCTGAGCCTGGTGCGCGACATCGAGGGCAGCGCGTTGGTGTTCGCACATGGCCACATCCTCAGGGTTCTCGCCGCCCGCTGGCTCGAGATGAAGCCGTCGGCCGGGGCTCGCTTCAGGCTGGAGGCCGGGGCGCTGGGGGAGCTCGGCTTCGAGCGGGAGACGCAGGTCCTCACCGGTTGGAACTGGACGCCCTGAGACCGAGCTCTTAGCCGGAATCGACCCGGAAAGGGGACCAAGTGCACAGCCCCCGGCTCTTGGATTGCCTCGTCGGTGAGCGCGCCCGCTGAGGGGCAGAGTCCCGGAGACGGGTGACAGATGTCACGGCTGAAATCGGCTGCGCGGCACTTACGAGGGAGCGCGCCGCGACCTACGCTTGCGCCATGACATCACGTAACCACAGCAATGCCGGACCGGCGATCGAAGTGCGTGAGTTGCACAAGTCCTACGGCGCGACTGAGGCTGTGCGAGGCGTCAGCTTCGAGGTCGCTCGCGGCGAGGTCTTCTGCTTGCTGGGACCCAACGGGGCCGGCAAGACAACGATCGTCGAAATCCTCGAGGGCTACCGCTCCCGAACCGCGGGCGAGGCCCATGTGCTCGGATTCGATCCTGTCGTCAACCCCCGCGCGCTGCGCGAGCGGGTCGGGATCGTGCTGCAGCAGTGCGGCGTGCAAGAGGATCTAACCGTGGCCGAGCTGATCGAGATGTACGGACGCTATTACCAACGTGGGCGACCCGTCGATGACGTGATCGAGCTGGTCGAGCTGGCCGAGAAGCGCGACGAGCAGGTGAAGAAGCTGTCCGGTGGCCAGCGCCGTCGGCTGGACTTGGCGCTGGCGCTCGTCGGCGACCCCGATCTGATCTTCCTGGACGAGCCGACTACGGGATTTGACCCGGCGGCCCGGCGGCAGGCCTGGAGCACGATCAAGTCGCTCTGCGAGCTCGGCAAGACGATCTTCCTGACCACGCACTTCATGGACGAGGCGCAGTATCTCGCCGATCGCGTCGCGGTTATGCGGGCGGGCGAAGTCATTGCGTTGGGAGCACCCGAGGAGCTCGGCGGCCGCGATCTGCGACCGGCGGAGATCCGATTCTCCCTGCCGACCGGATGGTCGCTTGGGGATGTGCCGGAAGTTCCAGTGCAGCAGCGCTCACTCGACGGCGGGCGGGTGCTGATGACAACGACCGAGCCGGTGCTGGCAGCTCAGCGGATCACCACGTGGGCGCTTGAGCGAGGCGTCGACCTCGGTCACTTCTCGGTCGCTCAGCCGACGCTCGAAGACATCTACCTTGAACTGACGACCTCCGGCGCTGAGCCGGAGCGGGAGGAGGCAATCCGATGAACGCTGCTGTGAGCGGCATGCTCGGACGCGACCTGGGTCTCGTCGGATGGCAGATTCGCTACGAACAGCGCGCTTACTGGCGCAACCGCGCACGCGGGATCTTCACCTTCGTGTTTCCGCTGATGTTCCTCGTGATCTTCGCCAGCTTGAACAACGGCCAGCATCTGAGCACGCGCGGCAATATCCCCTATAACGCCTTCTTCGTCCCGGGAATCTTGGCCTACGGCCTGATCGCGACTACCTACGTGAACATGGCCATCGGCACGGCGATACTCCGTGACGAAGGGATCCTCAAGCGGATGCAGGGCACGCCGCTTCCTCGCTGGGCGTACATCGCGGCGCGGATCGGGTCGACCTGCCTGATTGTCGGCTTGATGACGATCTCGGTCGTCGGCCTCGGCATCATCGCCTACGGTGTGCATCTGCGGGCTGGAGCCATTCCTGGACTGATCATCGTGTTGGTGCTGGGGACCGCAGCGTTCACGACGTTGGGGATCGGCTTCACCCGGTTCATCCCGAACTCCGAGGCAGCGCCGGTGATCGTGAACCTGTCGGTATTGCCGTTGACCTTCATCTCCAGCATCTGGTTCCCTTCCGACAACATGCCGAGCTGGCTCCAGGACATCGCCAAGGTGTTCCCGATTCGCCCGCTCGCCGACGGCTTGCAGTACGCGTTCGATCCCCGCCGGACGGGGACCGGACTGAACGGGGAGGACATCCGCACGCTCGCGATTTGGACGGTTATCGGGATTTTCCTCATGGTCCGGTTCCTGCGCCAACGGCGGGGCGAGTGAGCATGCGGCGCCGGATCAGCCAGTGGGAGGGCCCGTGGGGCCGGTGGCGAGCCGGCCCCGGCGTCCGCTATGGCTCCGCGCTGATCTGGCTCGGGTTCGTCCTGTTTCCGTTGGTCAATGCCTTTGGCAACCAGGGGGCCACGATCGGGCACGGGCTGGCCATCCTCGGCGCCCTGCTGTTTGTCCTCGCCTACATCGGGCTCGTGTTCTCCGCACGCTCGCGGCGCCGTGACCGCCTAGTTCCGGCCCTGTTCCTGCTCCTGATCGCGCTGGCGGCCGCCTTGACCTTGGCCGACCGCCCGAGCTGGGCCTTTCTGTTCATCTACTGCGCGGCGTGCTCGGCCTTCGTCGCGACGCCCGGGCTCGGGTTCGCGGGCGTGCTCGTCTGTACGGCACTTGCGGGCGGCCTCTCGGCATTGGGCGGCGGGAGCGGGGGAACCACGGCCGGCTTCGTCACCAGTTCGCTCGGCATCGGCCTGCTGATGCTGCTGATGCGTGATCTGCGAGTGCGCAACGAAGAGCTCAACCACGCGCGGGCCGAGCTGGCCCGTCTGGCCGTGGCCGAGGAGCGAGAGCGCTTCGCCCGGGACCTGCACGACCTACTCGGGCACACCCTCTCAGTGATCGCGCTGAAAACGGAGCTAGCGGGAAGGCTGCTCCCCGACGACCCCGAGCGCGCACAGCATGAGATCGAGGATGTGGAAACGGTGGCGCGCAAGGCCCTGGGAGAAGTCCGGGAAGCGGTCAGCGGCTACCGCCAGCCGACACTCGACGGAGAGCTGGCCGGGGCACGGATGGCGCTGGAGGCGGCCGGGATCGAAGCGGACTTTGAGCGGCCCTCGGTCACGCTCGATCCGGCGGTGGAGGCGGTGTTGTCGTGGGCCGT
Organism: uncultured Solirubrobacterales bacterium; assembly: GCA_963757165.1. GTDB lineage: Bacteria > Actinomycetota > Thermoleophilia > Solirubrobacterales > Solirubrobacteraceae > Palsa-465. The sequence goes on along the minus strand of CAVWQO010000003.1, from coordinate 147,989 downwards.
GCGGGAAGGCGCGACCAACGTGATCCGCCACAGCAGCTCAAGTCACTGCTCGGTGAGAATCAGCGCCGGGCTATCAGAAGCCGGGGTGGAGATCGTCGATGACGGCATCGGGGCGGGGGAGGACACCGCCACCCTGATCGCAGACGGCAGCGGGCTGCCCGGACTCAGTGAGCGGGTCCGGGCGTTGGGCGGCGAGCTGTACGCGGGCAATGCTCCCGCCAGGGGTTTCAGGCTTGCCGTGAGCGTTCCCGTCGTGCCCGTGAAGGAGGGGTCCAGGGCGGGGGGGAGCCCGGTCGGCGACGGCGACGGCGCCGCGCCCGCCACCGACGACGCCGCGCCCGCCACCGACGACGCCGCGCCACCTGTCGGACCGGGTATCCGGCGGCTGGCGGGCCCGTGATCCGGATTTTGATCGCCGAGGATCAGGCGATGGTGCGAGGCGCCCTCGCCAGCCTGCTCAGCCTAGAACCCGATATTGAGGTCGTCGCCGAGGTCGGGCGCGGCGACGAGGTGCTCTCGGCAGCGCTCTCGTGCCGGCCCGATATCGCGCTGCTCGATATCGAGATGCCGGGCCGCACTGGCCTCGAGGCCGCCGAGGAGCTCGGCCGTGAACTGCCGGGCTGCCGGATCCTGATACTCACCACATTCGGCCGCCCGGGTTACCTGCGTCGGGCGATGGAGGGCGGCGTGGCGGGGTTCCTGCTCAAGGATTCGCCGGCGCCGGAACTGGCCGGCGCTATCCGCCGCGCGCTTGCCGGCGAGAGGATCGTTGACCCTGGCCTCGCCGCTGCTGCGCTCAGTGAGGGGGAGAGCCCACTCACCCCGCGCGAGCACGAGGTCCTCGCGGCTTCCCGCCGCCACGCGACGGTGGCCGACCTCGCAGGCGCGCTGTTCTTGTCGCCGGGCACCGTGCGCAATCACCTCTCCTCGGCGATGCAGAAGCTCGACGCACGCAACCGTGTCGAGGCCGTGCGACTCGCGGAGGAGAAAGGCTGGTTGTGAGGGCTGGCCGAACCGCGTCCCGGGCCGGCCTGGCGCCAGCGAATCACGTGTCTGCGCAAACTGATGCGGCTGAGAGGACTTGAACCTCCACGCCCCGAAGGGCACAGGCACCTGAAGCCTGCGCGTCTACCAATTCCGCCACAGCCGCGACGAGCGCCTCAAATTAGCAAGTGTGCTCCGGCCCGGCGCGGCCGGTGGGCGGCACTTGTCGCCGCCCACCTCGGCTGCGTGTGCCTGACCCTCGTCGGTTGCTCCTTCGGCGACTCGAGCGCCACTGGCGTCACGGTGCCGTTGCCCTCGGTGACGGGTCCGATCCCCACCAGCGCCACCGACTATCCCTTCATCGCCGACGGCTTCGGTCCGCAACTGCCGGTCCCGCCCGGCTACCAGGAGAGCGAGTACTTCGTCTCAGGGAGAGCCAACCTCTACGAGTACACGCCGACCGGTGTGAGGGTGGTATCGCCGTGCCCGCAACTCGCCGGATCGCTCGGCTGCAGGAACCTCCCGTACACCACGCGGATGTTGGTCAAGCGGCCCCGGGATCCCCGGAGGTTCAGCGGAACCGTCGTAATCGAACCACTGAACCCATCGTCGGGCTACGACATCGCGAACGTATGGGATCGCTCGTGGCCGTACTTCGTCCGCCGAGGCGACATCTTCGTCGGCTGGACCTCCAGGTACGACCCGATCAACGCGCTCAAGCAGTTCGACTCCAGTCGCTACGGCCGGCTGAACTGGGGGGAGAACAGCGCCGTCGATGACGGGATGACCTTCGACATCGCAGCCCAGATCGGAGCGCTGTTCAAGCGCGGTGGCGCAGGAAGCCCGGCTCGCGGTCTTGGGGTCAAACGGGTCTTCGAGGCCGGGTTCTCCCAGGACGGAGGATTCACCTTCACGCAGGCCGAGGTATTCAACGCGCGCGATCGCCTGCCGGGAGGAGGGCCGGTCTATGACGGCTACGTTGCCGGCGGCACGGTCGGCCCCGTCGACGTCAATTTCGGCTTGACGGCGGCCGGATCGCTGTCTCCGAGCGACCCCCGGAATCGGATGCAGCCGCGTGACGCACCGGTCATCCAGGTCAACACCGAGACCGAGGTGGCCCTGCTCGGCGCCGGCACCGGCTTGGCCTACCGGCGACCCGACAGCGACGCGCACAACGACCGCTATCGGCTGTGGGAGGTTCCAGGCGCCAGTCACGTGTCCAACGATCTCAACCTCTCACCGCTGACCGAGCAGCGAGACCAGGCCGAACTTCAGGGGACTTCGGTTGCCGCGCTGGGTCCCATCGGCTGCGCGCACCAGCAGTTCGTCAACGGAGCCTGGGTGGGGGTGCCGGGGACTGTCGACCCGAACATGTTCCCGGTCGCCAACGTTTTCAACGCCGCCTTCGCCGCGCTGAGGAAATGGGTCGATGACGGCACGCCGCCGCCGCGCGCTGCGCGAATCAAGACGACAGCGGGTGGCGCGACGGTGCTCCGCGACGGGTTCGCCAACGCGCTCGGCGGGCTGCGTACGCCGTTCCTCGACGTACCCACGGCCACGTATTCGCCCAGCGACAACGTTGCGCAGCCGACCGAGCTCTCGGGACTGTGCCCGCTGATCGGGTACAGCACGCCGCTCAGTCTCGCCAGGCTGCGCTCGCTCTATCCCACCCACGCCGCCTACGTCGAGAAGGTGGCTCGAGCGAGCGGTCGGCTCGTCCGGCTGGGATTCTGGTTGCCGGCCGACGCCACGCGGGTCGTCCAGCAGGCCGCCGAGGCCGCGGTCCCGTAGACGCTGTGGCGTTCGGCTACCCTTCACCACGTCTCGCGTCGGCATGCCCGTGCGCGCCGCGAGCTCGCACCCCGCCGCTATCGTCTAGGGGACTAGGACGCCGCCCTCTCACGGCGGAAACCCGGGTTCGAATCCCGGTAGCGGTATTGCGAAAGCCGCCACTCGCGTGGGCATCGAGGAAGGCCTGGAGAGGTAGCGCGCCTTCCCTGGGGAGCGGCGATCCGCGGTACGCTCTGAGCCATGCTCCAAATGCGTCTGGTCAAGGTCGGCCTGGTCTCCCCAATCCTGGCCTCAGCCGCTTTGGGAATCACCGGCGGGACCGCCAGCGCGCAGGCGAGCGGCCACATGAAGCAGCCCCGCGCACCCAAGCGCGGGTCTTGGTATGTCGATTCACCCGCCATGGTCAAGGTCAATGCCGACACGGAGATGGCGATGCTCCTGACCGTGTCCGCCGATGGTCGAAGGGTCTCCGTGGCCCTCGACGACCTGTATGTCGACTGCCCCAACGTCACGCCGCCCAACGACCTCGTTCACTGGAACGCGACCACTGCGAAGCTCTCTCGGGGCGGCGCATTCACGGCGGTGATCAAGAACAAAGCGGGTCCGAACTACATCACTGGCGATCTCACGCTCCAGGGACAGTTCTTCACCAACGGCAGAGCAGTGGGAAGCTTCCAGATCGCCGGGTCGAACGCAACTGCCGGCTGCCAGAGTTCCGGAACCTGGACTGCCAGGCTGCAGAAGGGGAAGCCGCCGAAGAGGCTACCGCGGAGGTTCACGCCGACGCGCTTCACCGGGACCACATCGGCCGGGCAACCGGTTGTCCTCTTCCGCACGTCTGAGGGCCACATCGTCAATCCCAGCTTCGGCCTCTTTGACTGCGGAAAAGGCCGGGGCGTTACGGAGCCGATCAACGATGTACAGCACTTCGGTGCGCCGATTGGTAGGAACGGGTACTTCGAGAGTCAAGGAACGACGCCCAACCACGGCATGATCGACGTGTGGGGAAATGTCACCTCGCCGAGACGGATCCGCGGGACGTTCGACTACACCGGCGATGGTTGCGAAGGCGAAGACAACTTCACCGTGACTACCGGCACCACGCCTTCCTAGGACCCGTCGGGCGCCAGTGTTCATGGGCGTTCAAGACAGGTTTGAGTCCCGGTAGCGGTACTGATGAATAGCCTGCAAACACGTAGGTTATTTGGTCGAAGACGCTACGGCGCGACACGCTGCGCGACAGCCATCGTCGCGGTGAGCTTGCTAGCGGTCTCACCGGCGGTCGCGTCCCGACCTCCGACCAATGCCGAACGAAGCGCGATCCTCAGGGCAGCCGGCACCAACCCGTACCCCAGCGGCTGGGCCCATCGAACCGTCCGCATATCGACCGTGTCTTCCCGATGGGCCGCGGTGCACATCGTCGCCAATCGCGGCCACCAGACCCAGGTGCAGAACGACGTCGCGTCGATGTACCGCACGAAGCATCACGGCTGGGTCACTCATCAAGTCGGGAACGGCGGCGGATGCGGCGTACCCGCAGCGGTGGTGCACGACCTCGGCCTCGCCTGCGTCTGAATCACGAAACGACTCCGGGAGGACGAATGCAAGCTCCGCTGCTATTTACCATGCGCGTTCCTAGTCTTGAGTAGCGGTCCTGGCGCCTCAGCAGACGGCTGGCGGGAGGCAACGCGAGTAGCGGAAGTGCCCTTGGCGTCGGTAACACGCGTATTGCTTCGGTGTCGAGATCGCCGCAGCCAATAGCGTGTCAAGTCGCAAGACCGCGCGCGGGCCTCGAGCGCGGGGACCCACCACGCTGGCAGCCGGAGCCATGCGCAGGCGTGAGCCCAGACACGATCCCCCGGATGCCGCGTGATCCCGGGGAGCGGCGGCGATCGAGACCCATGGACGGTCACTGCCCACACCGCAGGCGTGGGTCGCCTTGGCGCCTTGGGGGACGATTCAGACGGATTTGCGAGGACAACTCAGGTGTGCGTTGAAGGCCGGTCACATGAGCGCGGGGTCAGACGAGCTGGTGGTGCGCGCCGAGCAGCAGGTCGACGCGCTCGTTCTGTCGCTCTACGGCGTGCTCAGCAGTAGCTCCGTGCCCGCGCTCGAACAGGAGCTCGAGAAGGCCCGCGGATTTGGTGCTGCGCGCGTGGTCGTCGACCTGAGCGCGCTGGCGTCCATTGATGTCGCGGGCGTGCAAGTCTTCGTGGACGCTCACCGCGAGCACGCCGCGACTGGGCGAAGGCTTTCGCTACTCCGTGGCCCGGTCTCAGTCCATCAGGTGTTCGTTTCCACCGGCGCCGTCTATCTCGTCGATTTCGACGATGACCCTTTCTCGGCCAGCCTCTCCGCCGGGTCCAGGGCGCCACGCGTTGATCACCTCAGGAAGGTGCTGGCAGTCGCCAGTGACTTCGACGCGCTCGGCGGGACGAGTCTGGGGCTGACCTCCTGGGAGCTCGGAGAGGACGAGGCCGATCTTGCTGCGACCTGGCATCACTGCATCACCCGAGGGATGCTGCGATCCGCAGGAGTCGATGAGCACAGCGAGGAGCTTTGGCGCCTGACGCGACTCGGCCGTGAGGTCAGGGAAGCTCTCCAGTTCTAGCGACTCATCCGATCAGCCCGGATAACACGAACCACCAGGCGGCGAGAGACAAGACAAAGCCGAACAGCCAGCTGAACACCACGATCCGGTCTCGCGGCCTCGACTTCGAACCCGACTCTCCGGGATCACCGAACGGTCTCATCTCAACCGTGTTTCCTTCCCTGCGGACACCGAGCGCCGCTAGGCGTGTCCCGAGCATTCCCGAACGGGACTGAGATGGAGTATCGCCCATCGGGAATCGCTCGCACCAGGGATGCACCCGAGGTTTCAGGTCAACTGGCATGCCATCTCCAGCCATCGCGCGTCGTTGGGGTCGACTGGTCAGCGGCGCGCGGTTCCCAGGTCGTCACCCCAGCAGCTTGGCGAAGTGAAACGAGACGATCGGCATCCGCTCGCGAAGGTAGAAGCGGTGAGCGTCAGCGCGGTGAAGGGCCGAATCCAAATCGATCGCGGTGCAGCCAGCTCGCCGCGCCCGCTCGGTCAATTCGGCCAGCAACGCTGCGCCGACACCCGTGCTGCGTGCGGACTGAGCCGTAACCAGATCGTCGACATACAGTTTTCGCAGCGCGATGGTGGTGGCGATCACCCTCCAGCCGGCCACGCCGACAGCGGTACCGTCGTCGTTGTAGGCCACCGTAAAGCGCAGCCCCTGGGGGTATCCCTCCTCGTAGACGGCCGCGAGCTCCTCAGGCGTTAGCTCAGTGCGGAGCTCGCCAAGCACCGGGAGCAGGTCCGACTCCAGCCGAGGGTCGCCGGGACTGAGGTCGACGAATCGCATCCTGGGATTCTCCCGCAGCGGCGTCTCGACGGGTAGTCCGACTACGAGCGTGGCCGGGTGCGCGCTCGGACTTTACGGGTCGCCGGAATGCCGCCGTCGGCGCGTAGTCGATAGCCGGTCCCCCGGATCGTCTCCAGGCTCACGACGTGGAACGGCTCGTCGATCTTGGTGCGCAGGCTGCGAATGAATACGTCGACGACGTTGGAACGATTGTCGTAGGCACCATCCCAGGCATGGTCAAGCAGCGCAACGCGGGTGAGCACCTCTCCCGGACGTCGCATGAAGACCTCCAGAAGATTGAATTCCTTGGCCGTGAGGATGATCTCCACCTCGTCGCGCCACACCTGGTGGGTGGATTGCGCCAGCCGCAGCGTGCCGACTCTCAGTACGGGCAGCCAGGCCGCTGGCCCCCGGCGTGAGAGCGCCCGGGCCCTAGCCGTGAGCTCGGCGAGAGAGAACGGCTTAGTCAGGTAATCGTCGGCTCCGCCGTCCAGGCCGGCCACTCGGTCCCGAACGGCCCCGCGTGCAGTCAGCATCAGCACCGGAGTGCGGACGTCGCGTTCGCGAAGCAGTCGGCAGGTCTCAAATCCGTCGATGCCCGGAAGCATCACGTCGAGCAGGATGACGTCGTACGGCGTCGCGGCCGCCATCCACAACGCGTCCTCTCCGTTGCCGGCCACATCGACCGGCTGGCCGTCCTCACTGAGGCCGCGACGGATCAGCGCGGCAAGCTTTGCGTTGTCCTCGACGACCAGGACTTTCATAGTCGACGGCGCCTACGCCAGCAACGGCCGGAGTGCCGCGCGTGAGCGGACTCACGCGCGGCCTTCCGAGTACCGTAGGTGGGGCTAGTTCTGTCCCTGCTGTTGGTTGTCAACGTTGCCCGGGGGGTCAGCGTGGCCTCCGGGGCCATCGTTCGGGGTCGAGCTCTCGCTCGTGCCCGATTCCGGAGCGTTCTCGCTGGTCTTGGACTCACTCGCCTTGCCGGCCGCCGGGGAGTCAGGCGTCGTCTGGTCGCCGCTCTGGACGTTGTCGGTGTCCGGACCGGTCGTCGTCTCCGACGCTGCCTTAACCGGAGCCTTCGCGGGCTGCTGACTGCCTGAGGTTGCCGCGGCGATTGCCGAGCCGCCGAGCGCGAGCGCGGCAACCCCGAGCACCGCGCCGGTGGCCATCTTGAACCGCTTGAGCATGGGGAGGTCCTTTCTTGTCGTGGGGCCATGCTCACCGCAAGCTATGAGGGTCGGATGAAACGACGATGAAGGAGAAACGTTGCGAGTTACAGCTCACCGTCTGGGGTCGTGGCCCCGGCGTCCGGTATCGCAAGCCACACGTCGGCCCAGCTCCCCGCGTTCTTGGCGTGTGCCGTCCCGCCGTGGGCGGCAGCCACCGCGGCGACGATTGCCAATCCCAAGCCAGTTCCCTGCGTGCTGCGCCCGGCCTCGGCCCGGCTGAACCGGTCGAAGGCGCGGGGCAGGAAATCCTCCGGAAAGCCTGGTCCCTCGTCCTGGACGTGGAGCTCAAGCGCGCCCGCCTCCCGCGTGGCCCTCAACAGGATCCGCCCACGGCCGTAGCGGAGTGCGTTTTCGACCAGATTGGTGAGCGCGCGCTCAAGCCCGCCTCGGTCCGCCCTCACCTGCAGCCCGTCGCTCTCGGCTAGCACGATGTCGCGCCCCAGTTGCTCAACCTGGTTTGCATATCGCGCCTGGATCGAGGCAAACAGTGCCTGCACCGGAATGTTGACTCGCTCGGCGCTGGACTGCCCGTCACGGGACATGAGCAGCAGATCCTCCGCCAGCTGACCGAGACGGTCGGTCTCCTCAGAAGCCGAGCGCAGCGCACGTTCGAGCAGGTCCCGGTCTTGGGGCGAGCTGAGCGCCAGCTCGAACTCCGCCTTGAGGATGGAGATCGGAGTACGCAGCTCGTGACTTGCGTCCGTGACGAAGGACCGCTCACGCGTCAACGCCTGCTCCAGGTGATCAAGCATCGAGTTGAGCGTGCTCCCGAGTCGCCCAACCTCGTCATTGGCCGGTGCCACCGGCAGCCGCAGTCCCGGATGGGCCTCGTTGATCTCCTCGGCCCGGCGACGCATCGACTCAACCGGTCGGAGTGCGGCGGCCACGGCAAGATATCCCGCCACCGTGGCCAGGATCAGCGCGCCCACACCCGCGAGCAGCAGCAGCGCCCGAAGGTTGTGCAGCGCGGCGTTGCGTTCGGTCAGCCCGGTGCCGACGACGACGATCAGCGGCTTGCCCTGGGCATGGACGGGCACGGCCAAGAGGCGAACTGGCCCGGCTACGCCGGAGATCGAGCCGTGGTCGAAGAAACGGGGCGAGTGAGCGGCGGCCCGGCGCTCGTCTGTGGAGAGCACCGGTCTCCGGCCCAGCTGCGGCGTGGAATCGAAAATGGCGCCCCGGCTGTCCAGGATCTCAGCAAAACCCGCGCTGCTCCTCAGCAAGGGCGAACGGCCCGACGAGCGCAACCCCGAGTCGGCCTGTCCCACCAACGCGACCACGTCCCCGGCGCGGGAACGCAGGCCATCGTCAATGGTGCCCCTGGTGACCGCAGCAAAGCGCAGATCCAGAAACAGGCCGCTGGCGAGCAAGACGAGCGCGAGCACAAGAGCAAGGGTCAGGCTGACCCGCACGCGGATCGGAATCCGGCGAATAGAGGACATGGAAACCACTGCGTCACCTCGAGGCTAGCCCAGTCGCATACGCCCGCCAGGGATTCCGTCAAGCAACAACCGGTGCTCAGCCCGACGGGGCTGACGTAGAGTGGAGCCATCCCGGCACGAGTGGCGACAGCGATGATGGTGCTGGTGATGGCCGGCTGCGGGTCAGCCGCGGTCAGGTCTGGCTCGACGGGCAGCACCGCGAGCGGCTCGAGGACGGCCCCCGGGAGTGCGGCGGCTCACCCCCAAGCCGTCGAGCCCGTGGCGGGGCAAGTCGCCAGAACCGCGACGACCCGCTCAACCGCGATGGCCAACCTCGCGCCGTCGGCCGGCGCGCCGCTGGCGCCGGCCAGTGTGACCCCCCGTCCCGCCAAGGGTGCACTCACCGACGCGCAGGTGCGAAGCGCGATCGCACGTTTTCAGCTCGCGGTGGCGCGCTATCACCTTGACCGGCTGAACCTGGCCGGGGCGCTCCTGAATCCGTCCCAGCTCCCGCCCGGCCAGTACAACGTGAGCATCGCGTCGGTGTACACGGATTACGGACTGCCGATCGCGTGCGGCGGAGTCCTGCACGTCCCGCAGCTTGGCGTCGCCAACAAGACGCTGCCCTGCGGAACCATGGTGACCTTCCGCTATGGGGGTCGGGCGATCCGGATTCCGGTGATCGACCGCGGTCCGTACATCGCAGGGCGCGAGTGGGATCTGACCGGGGCGGCCGCGGAGGCACTCCATTTCCCCGGTCTCGGCCCGATCGAGTGGAGGATCGGCTGAGCCCGGGAGTAGAATAAAAGCTCAGCGTCGCCCCGACCCTCGGCGAGCAAAGTTTTCCGGCTCCAATCCCTCGGCCGGCGTGTACGTGTTGACGCCAACCGTCACCTCCATGCCTACGTCCTCAGGAGCCGCAACATGATTTCCGCCCTCCCTTCGTCCGTCTGAGCCGGATGGTCGCCCTCGGACTCGTCTGCATCGTGGTGGCGTTGATCCTGCTGCTCTTTGAGGCGCATCTTTCGACCGGAGGCTTGATCGCCGCGCTGGCCGTGGTCGCCACGGTCGGCGGGGTGGCGCTGCTGCTGGCCGGCGCTGCCGCCGGGCTCATCCCCGTGCTGGCCGTGTCCGGAGGCGTTTGCCTGGCCGGCGCGGGTGGGGTCGCGCTGCTGCGCCGCAGCATGGTCGGAGTGAAGCGCGTACGTCCCCGCTCCGGTCGCGAGTCGATGGTGGGACACCTCGGTGTGATGCGGGTCGACGAATCCGCATCCCGGGTGTTCGTCGACGGCGGGCTGTGGCGCGCTGCCCCGAGCGTGCTGGACGAAGCGGAGACCTTGCATGACGGTGACCGCGTGGTCATCGAACACATCAACGGATTGACCTTGCACGTGCGCAAGGCCGAAGAACTGGAGTTGAACCCTTGATCCTTACCGCCCTCCTAATAGTCGTTGGTGTGATCGTCCTGCTGTCCTTGGTGCTGGCGTCGGCATCCGTGCGCGTCCTGCGTGAGTACGAGCGAGGCGTCGTGTTCCGGCTCGGGCGACTCGTCGATGAGCGTGGCCCCGGCGTGGTCTTCCTGGCGCCGTTCGTCGAGCGCCTCGAGCGGGTGAGCCTGCGGACGGTCACCTTGCAGGTGCCCCCGCAAGAGGTGATCACCCGCGACAACGTGCCGGCTCGCGTCACGGCCGTGGCGTACTACCGGGTGATCGATCCGAACAAGTCGATCGTTGAGATCCAGGACGTGCTGTCGGCAACCTCCCAGATCGCCCAGACGACACTGCGCTCGGTGCTGGGCAAAGCGGAGCTGGACACGCTGCTCTCAGAGCGCGAGCAGCTCAACGCAAGTCTGCAGCACATCATCGATGACCAGACCGAACCGTGGGGCGTCAAGGTTCTGACCGTCGAGATCAAGGACGTGGAGATTCCCCAGAGCATGCAGCACGCGATGGCGCGTCAGGCCGAGGCTGAACGGGAGCGGCGCGCGAAGATCATCGACGCCGAAGGTGAGTTCCAGGCCGCCGCCAAGCTGCTGGAAGCGGCCGAGTTGATCAGCCGCAACCCGGTCACCATTCAGCTGCGCTACCTGCAGACCCTGCGTGAGATCGGCGGCAACGAGAACTCGACGATCGTCTTCCCGTTCCCGCTGGATCTGTTGCACAAGCTGCAGGGCACGGCAGCCGCCATGACGGAGACGACGGCTCCCGCGGCGAGCCCGGCTGCGGCCATTTCTGCCCCCGCCGCAAACGGGAGCCGGGGTCAGCTGCCGGAGGCCGAGGTCGCAGCCGAGGCTGAAGCCGGCTGAGCACGGGGATCAGATCCCGGTGCCTCGCGCCGGCCGTCGGCGAGCGACGCTTCGCCCCGGGGGCCGGTCCGGAGCGGTTCTGAGCGCGGCAAGCCGTCGCTGAGCACCTGTGCGGGTCCGTCGTCGACGGCAAAGCGCACCGCAGCCCGATCCACGCCCGCGCGCCGCAGGGCCAGCGCACCGGCCCCGAGCATCGGTGGCCGAGACAGGGAGTGTGCGTCAGAGGCGAGTACGAACGGGAGCCCTGAGCCAGCCAGCGCGAACGCGGAGTGTTCCGCGCGCGCTCCGTGGCGGCCGGTAAGCGACGACGCGTTGATCTGGGGCAGCGCGCCGGACGCGATCAGGTCCCGCAGCTGCGCCGGATCGAGCTGGGGGGATCGCTCGGGGTGCGCGATCACGGTCTGAAAGCCGCGTTGCCTGAGCTCGACGCTGGCCGTGTACAGGTCCGGCCGAGAGGGTCCCAACGGTGCCTCGAGCAGGAGCCACCGGTTTCCCGCGGGTCCGTGTGCGATCAACTCGAGCTCGGCGTCGCTGAGCCGCGCGACGTCGCCGGGGGCGAGCTCGCCACCGGCCAGAACCTCCAACCCGATCTCGTGTCGATCCAACAGCGTGCGAAGCCGGTGGATGCGATGACCCAGCTCCGTGACGTCGATCATGCGCACGTGGGGTGTAGCGAGCACCCGTCCCGTTCCGTCTGCCACCGCGGCTCGGGCAAGCGCCAGCGCCGCGTGGTCGTCACGGGGACCGTCGTCGACGCCGGGAAGCAGGTGGAAGTGGAGCTCGGTGCGCGTTGCGGGCATCTCACTCACAACGATAGTCAGGCGTCTCCACGCGTCTCGCCGGTAGTCACGAACTGGCCCCATGAGGGTCGATTTGTCGCCCCGAGGAGTGCTAGGCTTTTCGACGCTAGTGCGCAATATGCAATGGTATTGCGCTCTCGGCAACGCTGGTACTCTCGACATACTCGATCGGACGGAGTGAACGTATGGCTGACGCACGCACTGATGGTTTGCTGGCGCGCCTGGCGGCGGGGCCGGTCATCTGCGCCGAGGGCTACCTGTTCGAGCTCGAACGGCGCGGGTACCTGCAGGCCGGGGCCTTCGTGCCCGAGGTCGTGCTCGAGCATCCCGAGATCGTGGCCCAGCTCCACGAGGAGTTCGTGCATGCCGGGTCCGACGTGGTGGAGGCGTTCACCTACTACGCCCATCGGGAGAAGCTTCGCCTGGTCGGCAAGGAGGACGCGCTCGAGACCATCAACCGCCAGGCCCTGGAGATTGCTCAGGGTGTCGCTCGCGGGAGCGGGTCGCTGCTCGCAGGCGATATCTGCAACACCAACATCTACGACCCCTCTGACTCCGCTACGCACTCGACAGTCCGGGCCATGTTCGAGGAACAGGTCGCCTGGGCGGCGGAGGCCGGCGTCGACTTCATCATCGGCGAGACCTTCTCCTGGGGGCAAGAGGCTCTGCTGGCCACGGAGGTAATCCGTGAGACAGGCCTGCCAGCGGTCGTGACGCTGGCCATTCACCGGGAGCCGGAAACCCGTGAGGGTTGGTCCGCGGAGGAGGCGTGCCGACGCTTAGAGGCGGCCGGAGCGGATGTCGTGGGCCTCAACTGCATCCGCGGTCCCCGCACGATGTTGCCGTTCCTGAGGCCGATACGCGATGCCGTGAGCTGTCACGTCGCCGCGTTGCCCGTGCCCTATCGGACGCATGAGGACGAGCCGAGCTTTCAGTCGCTCACCGATCCCGGGTGTGGCTGCATCCCCGGCGACCGTCCGTTCCCCACCGCGCTTGACCCCTTCACCTGCAATCGCTATGAGCTGGGCGAGTTTGCGTTGGCCGCGCACGAGATCGGCGTCGGTTACCTCGGCGTCTGCTGCGGGGCAGGCCCACATCACATCCGCGCCGTCGCGGAAGCGCTCGGCCGCACGCCGCCCGCCAGCCGTTACAGCCCGGACATGTCCCGCCATGCGTTCTTGGGCAAGGACCCGAGCCTCAGGCAGGGAAACCTGGACTACGCAGACAAGCTCTGACGCCTGCGGGCATCGGTACTCTGCCCTCCGTGAGGCGGGCCGCCGTTCACTTCGTGATTACCGAGCACCCGGCCGCGATGACCAGGCCGTTGGAGCGTCACTACGAGGGGATCCGGCGCCAGCTCGAGCAGCTGGCCGGCGTGACCGTACGCAGCCGTCCCTACCAGGAGGCCGACGACTTCGCCGGCGTCGCTGCCGTAGTGCTGAGCGGATCGTTCGCGCCCTGGGCGCTTCACGATCCGGCCGCCCTCGCTCGCCTCGGCGCCAGCGTGAGACGGTTTGACGGAGCCGTGCTCGGGATCTGTGCCGGGATGCAGCTGCAGATGATGTTCGCCGGCGGCACGATCGCGCAACGCGAGCGACCCGCGGTCGGATACGGGGCCATTGACGTGCTTGAGGAGGACGGTCTTCTGCGCGGCTTGGGCGTGGCGGCGAGTGTGTATGAGCATCACTCGTTCAACGTTCTGGCGGCGCCAGAGGGGTTTGCTGTGCTGGCGCGCAGCGGCGACTGCGCGGTGGAGGCAGTCGCGGCTCCAGAGCGCCGCTGGTGGGGCACTCAGTTTCACCCAGAGCGATTCGACGACCAACATCCAGCCGGAGCCCGGGTTCTGCGGAACTTCTTCACGCTTGCGGGACTCGGCAGCACGTCTCCCGACGCATAGAGCCGGTGGCACGCCGTGACGCGTGCGGCTACGTCACACCCGCCTCGATGACGCGCTCAGCGTCAGCCACCCCGGGGGTGACAGCACGCCGCCCGCCAGCGGCGACCTTCAGCCCTTTCGGCGTGATCGCGCGTTGGAGACCGGCGAACAGGCCCTGGACCAGCAGCGCGAGCGCGGAGACCCAGATCGAGGCGGCGAGGACTCCCGCGAAGCCGTAACTCGCCTGGTTGACGATGATCTCGCCCAGCCCAGATCCGCCGGCGATCGCGGCCAGAGGCGAGGCCCCGATGATGAACAGCACCGACGTGCGGATTCCGGCGAACATTAATGGCAGCGCCAGGGGTATCTCGACCTTGAGCAACACCGCGAGTGGGCTCATGCCCATGCCGCGGGCAGCATCGACTACGTCGGGCTCGACCCCGTCGACGGCGGTAAACGCGTTTGCCAGGATCGGCGGGATGCCGACGATGACGAGCGCCCACATGACATTGAGGAAGCCGATGCCGAACAGCCCGAGAAAGATCGCGATCAACGCGAGTTCCGGCAATGAGCGTCCGAGGTTGGCGGTGCGGATCGCCAGCGCCGAGCCGCGGTGCAGGTGGCCGAGCCAGACGGCGGGCGGCAGTGTGACCGCCAGCGCCACGGCGAGTGCCGCTCCGCTGAGGGCGATCGTCCCCAGCGTGTCGTGCAACAGGTGGCTCAGGTTGTGTCCCATGAACGTGAACGAGTCCAGGAACTGCTGACCGAGGCTGGCGTCCGCGAACGGCACTAGTGCTCAGGCCCCCCGCACGGTGGAGATCGGCCGGTTACGACGCGTTACCGCGCGCACCACACCCCGGGGAACCAGGGAGGAGCGACGGCGCGCCGCCCAGGGCGCGACCAGACGCTGGAGCACGACCAGGAGCAGGTCGGCCACCCACGCCAGGCCGATCGCCAGGATGGCGGCGGCGATGAACTCGGTCTTGAAGTTGACGCGCTGGATCGCATCGAAGATCGGCACGCCGAGTCCCTCGTTGATGCCGACGATAGCTGCCACCGTAGCCAGGCTGATGGTGGTCACGGTGGCCACCCGCAGGCCCGCGAAGATCGCGGGAACGGCGAGTGGAAGGTCAATTCGCATGAGGATCTGGCGCTGCGTCAGGCCCATGCCACGCGCGGCGTCACGCACGTCCTGAGGCACCTCTCGCAGCCCGGTGACGATGTTGCGAAACAGGAGCAGC
Source organism: uncultured Solirubrobacterales bacterium (assembly GCA_963757165.1). Taxonomy (GTDB): domain Bacteria; phylum Actinomycetota; class Thermoleophilia; order Solirubrobacterales; family Solirubrobacteraceae; genus Palsa-465. The sequence goes on along the minus strand of CAVWQO010000003.1, from coordinate 132,950 downwards.
AGGGTGTAGGAAACCAGCCCGATCTCGACGGTCAGGCGGGTCAGGCCGGTGAACGGCACCAAGATCTGGAACAGGGCCAGGCTGGGAATCGTGTACAGCAAGCTTGAGACGCCGGCGATCGGGGATTCCAGCCAGCGCACCCGGTAGGCGAGCAGCGCGAGGCCGAAGGCAATCAAAAAACCGAGCCCGACCGCGATCACCACGAGCACGATGTGCTGGAGGAGAGCGGGCTGGAAGGTGCTCCCCCAATGGGCCGTGAACCAATGCCAGCAGAAGAGCCCATTGGTGCGCTCGCACGCACCGGTGCTACTCGCGAAGTTGGGGAGCACCGGCGCCGCGCCGGCGGCGGCGATCCCGAGTCCCATCAAACGTCGCTTTCTTCCGAGGTCCGGTTGCCGTTACCCATCGCCAGCGCCCCGGCGATCACCTCGATCCGCGCCAGTCCGGCGACGACACCGTCTGCGTCGACCACGACAAGTGGACGGTTGCCGTCACTCATGATCAGCGACAGCGCGTCGCGCAGGGTGGTGTGCGGATCGCCCACGGCTCCGATTGGCTCCGGCTCACCGTCATGTCCGAGGCGGCCAACCGGATGGCCGCTGGCATCGACGAACACGATCCGGTCTCGATCGGCGCCCGCGGGCGCCGGGGTGCCGTCGGGCAGGCACTCCGCGGCCTCGAGCGACAGGTCGCTGAGGGTGTGCAGCGACAGACGCTTCAGGCCCCGGTCCAGCCCCACGAACCGGGCCACAAAGTCGTCGGCCGGCTCGGCGAGGATGCGCTCCGGGGTGTCGAACTGCACGAGCACCCCGCCCTCACGCAGGATCGCAATTCGGTCGCCCATCTTGATCGCCTCGTCGATGTCGTGCGTGACGAACACGATCGTCTTGCGAATTTCCTCCTGCAGGCGCAGGAATTCGTTCTGGAGGCGCTCACGGGTGATCGGGTCGATCGCGCCGAATGGCTCATCCATAAGCATCAGGGGCGGATCGGCGGCGAGCGCGCGAGCGACGCCGACCCGCTGGCGCTGCCCTCCAGAGACCTCGGCTGGATATCGCTCGCGCGTCTCGGGCGGCAGCGAGACGAGCTCGAGAAGCTCCGCCACGCGGGCGTCGACCCGCTTGCGGTCCCAGCCGAGCAGACGGGGCACCGTCGCGATGTTGTCGCCGATCGAGAGATGGGGAAACAGGCCGATCTGCTGGATCACGTAGCCGATGTGACGCCTGAGCTCGGCGGGATCGCGTGTTTTGACGCTCTCGCCGTTGAGCAGGATGTCGCCCTCGGTGATGTCGATCATGCGGTTGACCATCCGCATCGCGGTGGTCTTGCCGCACCCCGAGGGACCGACCAGCACACAGATCTCGCCCGCCGGGACCTCGAAGGAGAGGTCGACGAGCACGGGCTTGTCTGAGCCCGGGTAGCGCTTGCTCACGTTCCTGAACTCAAGCGCTGCCGCCGAAGGATTCTCCCCGTTGCTGGTGGGCTCGGCTGGAGGCTGATCCGCCATCTGGATCAGCCTCCTACCGCGCGCCGGTCATCGGCAAACGTGCCGGACATGGTCGGCGCCGCTACTTCAGCCCGTTGGCCTGCAGGAACTTGCTCGCCACCGTGGCTGGATCCACCTTGTCGATGTCGACGGCAGCATTGAGCTGCTGCATGACGTGCGTGGTGAGCTTGGCACTGACCGCGTTGAGCGTCTGGGCGAAAGCCGGACCCTCCTTCGCCAGGAGCTTGCTCGAGACCACCGGAGCGACGTTCTGATAGCCGTAGATGTGCTTGGTGTCGGTCAGAATCACGTACTTACCGCTCTGGAGCTGGCCGTCGGTGGTGAACACGTTGGCCGTGTCGACGCTGCCCTTGTCCAGGGCCGAATACTGAAGCCCGATGGTCAGGGGGACGAAATTGACGTTCGTGATCCCGTAGGCCTGCCTCATGCCGACGAGACCCTCGTAGCGGGTCTTGTTCTCAGGCGGCGCGCCGAGCGAGAATGACTTCAGCTTCTTCAGATCCCCAAGCGTCACAAGGTGGTTCTTCTGCGCGAACGGCTTCAGGGTGGCCATGGCGTCGGCGTCGAAGAAAGGCGTCTTTTCCAGCAGCGTGTAGCCCCGGCTGTTCTCGAACTTCTGCGCCGCCGCGTATGCAGCATTTTCGCTGGCCGGTCGCCGGGTCTGCATCGCGAGCACGCTCAGGATCACGCCGGTGTACTCGGGGTACATGTCGATCTGTCCGGCCCTGAGTGCCTTGTCGGTCAGCTCGGAGCTACCGATATTCGGCTTGAGGTTGACCGTGAAACCCTTGGCCCGGAGTGCCTGGGCGTAGAGGTCACCAAGGATGAACTCCTCGGTGAAGTTCTTATCGCCGATCGTGATCGGGGGCTTGCCCTTTCCGGGGCCTGAGGCGGCTGATGCCGATCCCGATCCCGATCCCGAGGAGGAGGAACTCCCCCCGGACGAACTCGAGGATGACGAGCTCCCGCAGGCGGCCAGTATCACCACCGCGAAGAGGACTCCGACCCCAGTCAACCCACGCCTCACCAAAGCTTGCATCTCATCTCCTCAACGTCGCCGAATTCATGTGTTACTGGCCCTGTTAGCGCCTGACCCGTGAACCGTCGCGGCCCCCCCGCAGCTCAGTGCGGGCACCTTACCGGACACCGCGTCCCCCGTGAAGGATTCGTGAAGCATAGTTCAGGCTCACGAGATCACAACCGGCAGATGCTCGCCGGGCCGCAGAAAGCGTTGCTTTGCGTGTCATGATCAAGGTGCCCCAGCCCGACAGGAGAACCAAGATGCCCACACCGCTGCACGACCTCCACCAGCACGGTCAGAGCCCGTGGATCGACTACGTGTCCCGCAAGTTCATCCGGGAGGGAGATCTCGCCGGGCTGATCGAACAGGGGATCGTCGGAATCACCTCCAATCCAACCATCTTTCAGGGCGCGATCGCCGACGGCGACGCCTACGACGAGCAGTTGCGCGAGGTGCTGCGTGAAGAGACGGATCCCAAGGAGGCTTTCCTCGCCCTCGCCCAGCAGGACATCCGGGACGCCTGCGACATGCTGCGGCCGGTGTTCGACCGCGGCGACGCCACCCGTGACGGCTGGGTCTCGCTCGAGGTCGATCCGAACCTCGCCTTTGATGCGCAAGCAACCACCAAAGAGGCCCGTCGCCTCCACACGCTGATCGACCGTCCGAACCTGTTCGTCAAGATTCCGGGCACCGAGCCGGGACTTCAGGCCATCGAGGACACGATCGCCGGAGGGATTGCCGTCAACGTGACGCTGCTGTTCTCGCTGCAACGGCATCGTGAGGCGGCAGAGGCTTATCTCCGCGGACTGAAGCGTCTGCGGGAGAACGGGGGAGACCTGAGCACCGTCGCCTCCGTCGCCTCGTTCTTCGTCTCTCGCGTCGACACGGAGGCCGACACGCGTCTGGAGCAGATCGGCGGCCACGACGAGCTGAAGGGAAAGCTGGCGATTGCCAACGCCAAGCTCGCCTACCAGACCTACAAGGAGCTGTTCTCTGGGCCGGAATGGGAAGCGCTCGAGCGCGAGGGGGCCTCACCCCAGCGGTGTCTGTGGGCGTCCACCTCGACCAAGAACCCGGACTACCGGGACGTGGTGTATGTCGAGGAGCTGATCGGAGCCAACACGGTGAACACGATGCCGCGGGAGACAGTCGAGGCTTTTGTGGATCACGGTCGCGTACAGGACACCCTGGAGCACGACGTCGACGGCGCGCGCAAGGTGCTACACGAGTTCGCCGCGGCCGGAATCGACTACGACGATGTCGTGGCGGTGCTGGAGCGTGAGGGGGTCGAGAAGTTCGCCGACTCCTTCCGGGAGCTGATCGACGTCGTGGCGTCCAAGCGGGACCAGCTGGTCGGCGCCTAGACGCGCTTCGGCCTGATCCCGCCGCCCCAGCGCCGGGTGACGAGCTATGCGTCGGGGACGTGGTCGCGGAGCTCCCGCAGCCACGCCTCGGCGGTGCTGTCGCTCGGCGCGCGCCAGTCCCCGCGCGGGGAGAGCGAACCTCCTGAACCCACCTTGGGCGCGTTGGGCATGGCCGAGCGCTTGAACTGGCTCGTGCGAAAGAAGCGATCCAGGAACACTCCGAGCCAGTGCTTGATCTCCCCCAGCGAGTACTCGTTGCGGCGATCCTCGGGAATCAGCTCGGGCCAGCTCCCGTTGTCGCGGGAACCCCAGACGTGGTCGGCCAGGAACGCGACCTTGCTGGGGCGATAGCCGAAACGCAGGATGTAGTAGAGGAAAAAGTCCTGGAGTTCGTAGGGACCCACGACGCTCTCGCTGTCGGCGCCCGGGGAGTCGGAGTCAGGGTCATCGCGCGGGATCAGCTCCGGGGAGATCTCGAGCTTGACCACGGACCCGAGTACCTCACTGGCCTCGGATCCGAACTGCTCGGTGTCGATCGCCCATCGGAGCAGAAACTGGATCAGCGTCTTGGGCACCGACGCGTTGACGTTGTAGTGCGACATCTGGTCGCCAACTCCGTAAGTGCTCCAGCCCAGGGCCAGTTCGGACAGGTCGCCGGTTCCCAGAACCAGCCCGCCGTGGAGGTTGGCCAGGCGAAACAGGTGCGAGGTGCGCTCTCCCGCCTGCACGTTCTCATACGTGATGTCGTAAACGGGCTCTCCCGTCGCGGCCGGGTGCTCCAGGTCTTTGAACATCTGCAGCGCCGAGGGACGGATGTCGATCTCGCCGCTGGAGACCCCGAGCGCCTGCATCAGGCGACGGGCATTCTTTAGGGTGGTGGTGCTGGTGGCGAATCCCGGCATCGTGTACCCGAGGACGTTGGTGCGGGGTAGCCCAAGCCGATCCACAACCCGGGCCGCGACGATCAGGGCGTGAGTGGAGTCCAGGCCACCCGAGACTCCGATCACAACCTTTTCAATCCCGGTGGCCCGCATCCGCGTCTCGAGTCCGCGGACCTGGATGTTGTAGACCTCCTCGCAGCGCTCTGTCCGGCTGGCCGGGTCGGCTGGGACATAGGGGAAGCGCTCGATCCGGCGGGTTAGCGGAACCGGCTCCACCCCCGCGCCCGCGCCGAGGTTGAACTCGATTGTGCGCATCTGCACCAGTGCATCACGGTGGTCGTGGATCCCGTCGACGAAGCTGCTGGTGCTGGCCCGGTCGGCCACGATCCGGTCCAGATCGATGTCCGCATAGATCAGCTGCTCGTCCTTGGCGAACCGCTCGGCTTCCGCCACGAGATCACCGTTCTCGCAGATCAGCGCTTGTCCGTCCCAGGCCAGATCAGTGGTCGACTCGCCCTCGCCGGCCGCGGTGAACACGTAGCCGGTGAAGGTGCGCCCAGACTGTGACTGGCAGAGCAGACGCCGGTAGTCCGCCTTGCCAACCGTGATGTTGCTCGCCGACAGGTTCGCGATCACTGTCGCGCCGGCCATGGCGCCAAACGTGCTGGGCGGGATCGGCGACCACAAGTCCTCGCAGATCTCCACGTGCACGGTGAAGTTCTCAAGATCGCGGCAGGCGAACAGCAGCTTTGAGCCGAACGGAACATCCTCCCCGAAGAGACTCATGTGATCTCCGAGGACGTCGCGGGCGGCCCGAAACTGGCGCTTCTCGTAGTACTCCCGGTACTCGGGCAGGTAGCTCTTGGGCACAACGCCGAGAATCCGGCCTCGGTGGATCACGACGGCGGTGTTGAACAACGCGCGCTCGGACATCAGGGGGGCGCCGACGACCAGCACCGGGAGCAGCTCCGTGCTGGCTTCCACGAGCTCGGCCAGGGCAGCGAGAACGCCGTCGTTCAACGCCTGCTGGTGGAACAGATCCTCATTCGAGTAGGCCGATACCCCGAGTTCCGGAAAGGCCAGGAGCCCGGCTCCGGCCTCGGAGGCCCGCCGGGCCAGCACGACCGTCCGCTCGACGTTGAAGGCAGGCTCGGCGACCTTGACCGTCGGCACTGCCGCCGCGACGCGGACGAAGCCATGGCGGTAGAGAGAGTTAAAGGAAGGCATGCGTTTCTTGCTGCTCTGGTCAGTTTTGTGCCGATGCTGTCCGGACGGGGTAAACACAAATCATGGCTGCTGAGACGAATTCTCCCCGAACTGGCACACCTCTCCCCGAGTTGGTCGATGAGCTGGTCGCTCGCGGCGAGGCCGAGGGGCGCCACTGCGTCGACCTTTCCGAGCTCAGCGAAGTTGCCCAAGAGTCACAGCTCGGAGAGGATGATCTCCAGGCCCTGCAGGACATGCTGCAGGAGCGGGGGCTGGATGTCCGCGATGACTGTGGCCGCGATCGAGTCGAGCAGACCACGTACGTCAACGACGATCTGTCAGGAAGTACGACAGATGCGATGGCCCTGTTCTTGCAGGAGGTCAGGCGCTACCCGCTGCTTAGTCGCGAGGAAGAGGCGGACCTCGCCCAGCGGATCGAACGCGGCGACCTCGCGGCCAAGGCAAAATTGGTCAACTCCAATCTCCGGCTCGTGATCTCCAACGCGCGCAAGTACCAGGGACACGATCTCCCGCTGCTGGACCTGATTCAGGAGGGGATCCTGGGTTTGATCCGCGCGGCGGAGAAGTTCGACCATCGCAAAGGGTTCAAGTTCTCTACCTACGCCACGTTTTGGATCCGGCAGGCGATCCAGCGGGCGCTGGACAACCGCGCCCGCACGATCCGGATCCCGGTCCACCTCGGACAGAGGGAGCGCAAGATCAGGCGGGCCGAGCAGGACCTGACGACGCGCTTGGGTCGGGAGCCGACCGCCGAGGAGCTGGCCGAGGCGGCGGAGCTCACCCCAGAGGAGGTGCGTGAGACGCTCGACGCAGCGCGGGTCGTCACAAGTCTCGACCGCCCGGTCGGCGAACAGGAAGAGACATCCTTCGGGTCGCTGCTGCCCAGCGACCAGCGGGGTCCTGAGGAAGAGGTCGAGATCTCTCTGCGCGGAGACGCGCTGGGCCGCGCGTTGGAGCGCCTGGCTGAGCGCGAGCGTGAGGTGCTCAAGCTTCGCTACGGCGTCGGCGGCAACGATCCCACGCCGCTGACCGAAACCGGGCGGCGGCTCGGTATCTCCCAGGACGCCGTTCGCCGGCTGGAGCGCAAGGCACTGTCGAAGCTGGCCGAAAGCCGCGAGCTCGAGGGGCTGCGCCCCGCCGCTTAGGTGGACGCCACGACCACCGACGCGTGAGTTGCCGCGTCGGGATCGACGATCCATCGCATCGCGCCTTCGCGCACCATCAGCTTGCGCCCCGGCTGCGACGGCGTTCGGAACTCCATCTCGGCATCCAGGGTGGCTGGCTCCTGCCCGTCCATCAGGATCTCCTCCTCGAGCGGCTGCCAATAGTGCGCGTTGTTGACGTGGCTGGCGATGTCGCATTCGGTGGCGCGGAACGTCCAGGGCGAGTCGTCGGCCTGCGCCGGGGCGGGGGGGTGGCGCAGGCGTGCGGTCACCCGTCGTCCGAGCGCAGCGTCGCCGTAGAGGGCAATCTCCTCCTCAGCGAAGGGCGCCGGCCGCCACGTGTCCGGATCGAGGTGAACCCACAGCGCCACCGTCTCGACGCAGGGCTCGCCTGGCGCGCCTTCCGAGGTGATCGTGGTGCGGCGCTCGGCCCACATTCTCCCCACGCCGCTGCAGAACGTCCGCACCTCGAAGTGCTCGGCAAAGCGGGGGAACCTGAGTACCTGGATCCGCGTCCGCCGGACCACCCACACCGCGTGTTCCGCCACCCCGGCGTCCTCGACGTCCGCGTAGGCGACGTCTTGGAGCCATCGTGCCAGCGCGTCGAGCCGGATCCGGCCCGACGGCGCGCAATCGGCCAGCCCCGGGCGCATCGACAGCTTGAATTCGCGCGCGTCGGGCGGCGGGCCGACCAGCTCGGTGAATTGCAGCGCCTGCATGTCCGGCAAATATCCCAGAGCCCTGTGCTGCTCGCGGCTCATCCGGCCGGGGCCTGTTGGGGGGAGTAGCCCGGGAGCGGCTCTCGGAACCGGTCGGCGGTCGCAAGGGCGGTCGTCTTGGCCCAGCGGGTCGTGCTCAACAGAGCCAGCACGAGCACGATCAGGCCGAGGCCGGCCAGGATCCACCAGCCGGGATGGGTGGCCGCGGCGAACCCGGGGCCGAGCGCGCCACTGATCCCGCCTCCGGCCACTGCGCCCACGATTGCCACCCCAAGGGTCTGGCCGACCTGGCGGCTCGTCGAGGCCACCGCCGCCGCGACTCCGGCCTGAGAGGGCGGCATGCCTGAGACCGCCGTGTTGGTGATCGGCGGATTGACGAGGCCAAAACCGATCCCGAAGACGACATAGGCGATCAGCAGATAGCTGTAGGACGTGTACGGCGTCAGCCTCGTGAGCATGAGCGCGCTCGCCGTCATCGCGACGCCGGCGACCAGGAGCGACGGTCTCGCTCCTCGGCGGCCCACCAGGCGCCCGGAGAGTGGGCCGAACACGAGCGTCATCGCGGCCATCGGCAGCATGTACAGACCCGCACGCAAGGGGGAGAGGCCACGGACATCTTGGAGGTACAGGGTGTTCAAGAACAGAAAACCACCCAGGGCTGCGAACGCGGCGACCGCGATGACGCTCGCCCCGGAGAACGGCGCGCTGGCAAAGAAGCGGACCTCGATCAGGGGCTGCTCGCGACGGAGCTCGTAGCGGACGAGTGCGACCAGACATACGAGCGCCAAGGTGAACAGCGCGACGATCTCGCCTGAGAGCCAGCCGAGCTGGTGACCTTCGATGATCGCGTAGGTGAGAGACGCGAGACCGACGATCACCAGCAGCTGACCGACAGGGTCGAGTCGACGCGGATGGGGCGCGCGGGACTCGGGGACGAACATCCTCGTCATGACCAGCGCCGCGAGCCCCACGGGTAAGTTGACCAGGAAAACGGAGCGCCAGCCGACGGAATCCACCAGCGCCCCACCGACCACCGGACCCAGGGCCATGCTGAGCCCGACCACGCCGCCCCATACGCCGATCGCCTGAGCACGCTCACGCGGATCATCGAATACGTTTCGGATGATCGACATGGCAACAGGGTTGAGCATCGATCCACCGATGGCCTGGATCACCCGTGCCGCCACCAGCAGCTGCAGACTCGGCGCGAGCGCGCAGAGCAGCGAGCCGAGCGAGAACACCACCAGGCCGATCTGGAACACCCGCGCTCGTCCCACCCGATCCGCGGTCGAACCCGCCAGCATCAGCAGGCTCGCGAGGACCAGGGTGTAAGCGTCGATCGTCCACTGCAGACCCGAGAACGACGCGTGGAGCGAGGATCGGATCGCCGGCAGGGCGACGTTGACGATCGTGTTGTCGAGGCCCACGATCAGCAGGCTCATGCAGCAGATTCCGAGAATCAGCCGTGGCCGTGGCTGTCTTGGCTGAGGATTCCCGGCGTCACTCATCCGGGATTCGATGCTAGCTAGCGACGGCCCCCCGAATCCGCACCGGGGTCCCAGCCCTCCACGAACAGGCGCGCCTCCTCGATGTCGGGGTGCAACGGGCGATCGCTGAGGTCCGGATTCAGGCGGGCGGCGGCCGAATCGAACAGCCGCCTGGTGCCGGCGCCGACCGGTTCATGGCCGGCCAGACGCAGCGCCCGCACGGCGATCACGAGCTCGGTCGCGATCAGTACTCGGAGCGCCTCCAGGGTCTCGGCCGCTCGGCGGGCCGCGATCGGCGCCAGGCTCGAGTGAGACTCGACGCCGCGGGACACCGACACGGTCTGCGCGGCCACCGGCGTGACCAGCGAACGGACCTCGGCCGCCGCCGCATGGGCCGTGTACTCGACCACAAGGGCACCTGACTCCGGCCCGGGGTCCCGGGCCAGGAATGGCGGTAACCCGGTCAGGCTCGCATCCAGCAACGTGCTCACTCGAGCGGCGATCAGCGCGGAGGACTGCGCGAGCGCAGTTCGCAGGTGGTCGATCGCCCCCGCCAGCGGCGCCGCGTGCGGGTTGCCGTTGGGCAGCGCAGCTGTGGTGTCGGAGTCGATCAAGGCGTTCTCACCGCGGAAATTGAGCTCGTGCTCGACCGTGTCATGCAACGCCCACAAGGCATCCCGAACCGCGCCGTCGACTTGCGGCAGGGCCCGGAAGGGGTACGGGTCCTGGACGCCGAGCGGTCCCGGTTCACGGGTGCGCTCGCGTACGCCGGCCAGGAGCTCCCGCATCCTCGCCGCCACCGCGGCCTGGCCGGGACGGTGACGTTCTGAGTGGATCCGCGGATCGAGCACGATCGGATCAGCCGCCGCAGCCTCGAAGGACAGTGCCGCCACCGAGAGCCACGCGTCGAGCAGGCGTTCGGCATCGACGACGAGCAAGGCCGCGTGGCCGATCGTCACGGCGTTGCTGCTGATGAACGCCAGGCCATCACGCGGACCGAGGACAGCGCGTGCGATGCCCGCCGCCTCCAGCGCGGGCGCCGCGTCAACGAGCCGCTCCTCGCGCCAAAGCTGGCCTTCCCCAAGGAGAGCCAGGCCGACGTCGGCCAGCGCGGTCAGATCGCCGGTTCCCAGCGAGCCGAGCTCACGCGTGAACGGGATCAGGCCTGCATTGAGAGCCCCGACCAGCGCATCGAGGAGCTCAGGCGCGACACCAGCACCCCCAGCGCCGATCTGATTCGCCCGGGTGGCCATGGCTGCGCGGACCAGCTCGGTAGCGAGCGGGCGACCCGCGCCGCACGCATGACTGCGCAGGAGTCGCAGCGAATAGTCTTCGCGGTCCTCCTCGGCCACCCGGTGGCCTCGGAGCGCGCCGACCCCGGTACTCACGCCGTAGATGTGCTCGCCGCGCGCCAGCAACCGAGTGATTGCCTCCCGCGCGCGATCGTTGTTCGCCCGGGCCTCGGGGGCGAGCTCGACCGGCGCGCCGTGGCGGGCGATCGCTGCCACCGCTGCAGGAGACAACGTTGACCCGTCCAGGACGAAGGAACCGGTGCTCATCCCACGTCACTGTATGACGCGCAATGGCGCAACCAGTTGCTAGCACTGCAGTTCCCAACCACCCGCTCAGAAAATAGTCGAGGATGTGGACCGTGGCCAAGTCGAGCCCCGCACGTCGCCGCCGGACGGGCAAGCACGCCGAGGGAGGCCACGAGCTCAGCACGATCGGTGGATTGGCCGCGCTGAGCCTCGATGCGCTCTCGAGTGTCGCGTACGGCCCGGAGGCGATGGTGGTGGTCCTTATCGCCGGGGGTACCGCCGCGCTGCGATTCACGCTGCCGCTGACCCTGGTCATCACCGGGATGCTGGTGCTGCTCGTCTTCTCCTATTCCCAGGTGATCGCGGCTCATCCCGAGGGCGGCGGGGCCTACGCCGTGGCCAAGCGAAACCTCGGACGCCCGCCAAGCCTGCTTGCCGCGGCAGCGCTGGTAGTCGACTACGTGCTGACCGTGGCCGTCAGCCTGGCCGCCGGCGCTTCCAGTCTCGGAAGCGTGTTTCCCGCCCTGTCGCACCACCTGTTGATCGTGTGCCTGATTGGCCTGGCCCTGCTGACCGCTATCAACATGTTCGGCATCAGCGAGTCGGCGAGGGTGCTGATGCTCCCCGCCGCGGTGTTCATCGTCAGCATCCTGGGGGTCATCGTGGTCGGCCTGCTGCGATCGCATCCGGTGGCGCAGATCGGGACCCCCGCAGGTCCGATAACCCCGGTCACGGCGATTGGACTGATCTTGATCCTCAAGGCCTTCGCCGCGGGCTGCTCGGCGGTGACCGGGGTCGAGGCCATCGCCAACGGCGTGCCGGCGTTCAAGGAGCCGCGCGTTCCCACCGCGCAGCGGACCGAGGTAACGCTGGGGATCCTGCTCGCGGTGATGCTGGTCGGCCTGGCCGTGCTGATCCGCTCGCATGACGTGGTGCCTCGTGGCGGTGTGACGATCCTCGCCCAGTTGACGGCCGGCGCATTCGGCACCGGCTGGCCGTTCTACGTGAGCAACCTGGCCGTCACGCTCGTGCTTGGACTGGCCGCCAACACCAGCTTCGGCGGCCTGCCGGTGCTGTTGAACCTGCTCGCCCGCGATCATCGCCTTCCGCACCTGTTCTACCTGCGCGCCGAGCGCCCGGTGTACCGGCACGGCATTCTCGCTCTGGCGCTGGCGGCGATGCTGCTGCTCGTGGCCTCGGGAGCGCGGACGACGAGTCTTATCCCCCTCTACGCGATCGGCGTGTTCATCGGCTTCACGATCAGCCAGGTTGGGCTGGTCCGTCACTGGCGAGAGGCCCGCGGGCGCCGTTGGCGGGCGCGGGCGAGCCTGAATGGCGCCGGCGCCTCGATGACGGCAGTCGCCGCGGTGGTCTTCCTGGCCACCAAGTTTCTCCAGGGGGCATGGGTGGTGACGCTGGCGATCCCGCTGCTGATGCTGCTGTTCGCCCGGACCGAGAGCTACTACAAGAACGTCGCCCGTGAGTTGCGGCTGGGCAAGACACCGCCGCCGCCCGAGAAACACGAGAGCATCGTCGTGGTACCGACCTCCACAGTGAATCTGCTGACCCAACGAGCGGTATCGGCCGCGCTGTCGATGGGGGAGACGGTGGTCGCGGTGGCCGTCGCCGGAGACGAGGAGCAATGCGACGAGATCAGGCGGGCGTGGTACGACTGGGCTCCTGGAATCCCGATCGAGGTCCTGCTTGATCCCCACCGGTCGCTGATCAAGACCGTGGTTCAGTACTTGGAATCGGTGCAGGACACGGATGCCACGATCACTGTGCTGATTCCGGAGATCATCCCCGGGAAGCGGCGCCACGAGATCCTTCACAATCAGCGGGGGCGCCTGCTCGAGGAGGTCCTGAAGGCCCGCGGCACCGTGGTCGTGGCCACGTTGCCGTTCCGGATTCACGACTGACCTAAGCTACGCACCGATGCCTCAGCGGCGCGAGCAGGTTCACCAGATATCCACCCGCGTGATGTCGATCCTGATGATCGTCATCGGGCTGGTGTTGCTCGTGCGTACCGTGATCGCCGGCGGGGGCGCCCTGGCCACCGGCATCCTGATCGGGTTGCTGTTCGTGGCGGCCGGCGCAGCCAGGCTGTACCTGCAGTTCAGAGGCCCGTAAGGAGCCCGGCACCGCCAAGTGAACGAGCGACCTTTCAGCTACCGCGCGCTGTTCGCGGTCGTTTACACAACTTCGATCAGTTCCGTCTATTTCGCGCTGGGGATCATCGCCCGCCATGCCGGCGGACTCACCCCGGTGGTGTTCCTGGCCGGCGGACTGTTCTTCCAGCTCACTGCGATGACCTACGCCGAGGGCGCCTCCCTGCACTCCGAGCGGGGCGGCTCGGCGGTCTTCGCCCGCTATGCGTTCAATGAGCTCATCAGCTTCATCGCCGGCTGGGCGATCGTGCTCGACTACACGATCCTCCTCGCCGCCGCAGCGCTGACCGTACCCGCCTACCTGGGCGCGTTCTACGCCCCGCTCGGGCACGGGGCGCTGCAGATCGTGGTGGCCCTCGGAGTGATCGCGTTCGTGGCTGTGGACAACCTGACCGGAGTGACCTCACGCCGGCTGCGCCGGCGGATCGTCGTGACCGGCCTCGATCTCGCTCTCCAGGCCGCGGTGATCGTCCTCGGTCTGGCGCTGGCCTTCCATCCGCACCACCTGATCGACACCATCCATCTTGGCAGCGCGCCGACGTTGTCGAACCTCGCCTTCGCGCTTCCGGTTGCGGTCATTGCCTTCACCGGCCTCGAGGCCGCAGCCTCGATCGCCGGCGAGGTCGAGGTCAGCGCACGCCAGGTCAGGCGGCTGGTCGTTCCAGGCTCGGGCATCATCGTTTTGATCTACGTCGGCATAGCGCTCGTCGGGATCACGGCCCTGCCGGTGCACCACGGTCTCAGCGATCTCGGCCAGCGCCACCTGCATGCGCCGGTGCTGGGCATCGTCGAATCGTTCCGCCCGGTCTGGATCTCCGATGTGCTCAAGTACGCAGTGGCTATCGGGGGGGCGCTCGGGCTTACGGCGGCGGCGGGCTCGGCGATGCTCGGCGTCTCCCGGGTCGGCTATTCGCTGGCCACCAACCGGCAGATCCCAAGCCGGATCGGCCGTCTCAGCAGCCGCTGGGGAACGCCGTTCGTGGTCATCGCGGTGGCGGCGGCTGCGGCCGCAGCTTTGGTCCTGCCGACCGACCTGGAGCTGCTGATCGGGATCTACGCGTTCGGCGCCCTGCTCGCGTTCACAATCGCGCACGTATCGGTGATCGTGCTGCGCTTCCGAGAGCCTGCGCGGGAGCGCGGCTATCGCGTCCCGCTTTCGGTGCAGATCAAGGGCATCGGGGTTCCGGTTCCCGCGGTGCTGGGTGGGGTGCTCGCCGGCGCCGGCCTGATCTCGGTGATGATCTTTCACTCCGGCGCCCGCTACGTCGGTCTCGGCTGGCTGCTGGGGGGTCTCGTGCTCTACGTGGCCTACCGCAAGACCCAGCAGAAGCCGCTGCTCAAACGGGTGACCATCCCCGAACGGGCTCTGCGCCACGAGACGCTCGAACCTGAGTTCGGCTCGATCCTCGTTCCGATCTTCGGCTCCCCGCTCGACGACGACATCGTTCAGACCGCCGGACGGCTCGCCGGAGAGACGCGGGACGACGTCGTGGAGGACGGGGCGGTGATCGAGGCGATCTGGATATTCGAGATGCCGCTGTCGTTGCCACTGGACGCGCCACTGCCGGAGAACCAGATTCAGCGCGCGCGTCAGGCGCTGGCCCGCGCGAAGGCGGTAGGGGAGGAGTACGACGGCGTCGAGGTGGCCACGGCCACCGTCAGAGCCCGGCGAGCCGGGCAGGCGATCGTGGGGGAGGCCAAGCGCCGCGGTGTCGAGGCGATCGTGCTGGCAGCCGAAGAGCCCTCGAGGGTGCGCGGGGGCGCGCTGCTCGGCGGCTCGGGTCCGCTGGAGAACTACGTCGGCGAGATCACCAAGTATGTGATCAATAAGGCGCCGTGCCGGGTGATCCTCACCGCACCCCCCGCGGATTGGCAAGCGAAGTTCGAGCGCGAGCACGCCGGCGTGGCCTCGGTCGACGGGGCTGCAGGCGGGGCCAAGCCTTCCGCGCCCGACGAGGTTATTCCGGCAACCGAGGTCGTACCGGGTGCTGAGGACTGATGGCGCGCCGCCAGCTACCGGGTTTGCAGCGGGTGCTCGGGGTCAACGCCCTGTTCTCCACCGCCTACGGGAATGTCGGTTCCTCGATCTACTACGCCCTCGGCCTGGTCGCCTCGTTCGCACTCGGCCTGACCCCGGTGGTGTTCATTCTCACCGGCGTGATCTTCTACCTGACTGCGGCCACCTACGCCGAAGCCACGGCGATGTATCCCGAGGCGGGCGGCTCATCAAGCTTCGCTCGGCACGCGTTCAACGAGTTCTGGTCCTTCTTCGCCGCCTGGGGCCAGATGCTCAACTACGTGATCACGATCGCGATCTCGGCGTTCTTCGTGCCGCACTACATCGGGGGTCTGTTCTTCCCGTTTCTGAAGACCTCCCCGGGAGACATTTTCTTCGGCATCGGCGTCGTGGCCGTGCTCTGCGGGATCAACGTGGTTGGGATCACCGAGGCGGCCAAGGTCAACATCGTGCTGGCGCTGACGGACTTCATGACCCAGCTGCTCCTGGTGGTGATCGGCGGGATCCTCGTGTTCTCGCCGCACACGCTGATCAGCAACGTGCATCTCGGAGTGGCGCCGCACTGGAAGGACTTCCTCGTGGCGGTTCCGATCGGGATGATCGCCTACACGGGGATCGAGACGATCTCGAACATGGCCGAAGAGGCCAAGGACGAAGCCAAGACGATCCCGGCCGCGATCAACCGCGTGGTGATCGCGGTGTTCGCGATCTATGCCCTGTTGCCCGCAGTGGCCCTCTCGGCCCTGCCGGTGACCTGCCGGGGCGGCCACTGCCAGACGCTGCTTGGACTGCCGGAGTCCAAGGGCGGCTTCGCCGGAGACCCCGTGTTGGGGATCGTCAAGCATCTTCACCTCGGAACCTTTCAACACGCTGGCGAGATCTACGTCGGCCTGCTCGCGGCGACGATTCTGTTCATCGCCACCAACGCCGGAATCATCGGCGTCTCGCGGCTGGTCTACTCGATGGGCCTGCACCGGCAGGTGCCGGATGGTCTGCGGCGGCTGCATCCGCGTTTTCGCACGCCCTGGATCGGGATCGTCGCCTTCGGCGCAGTCGCCTGCCTGACCTTGATCCCGGGCCAGGCCGACTTCCTGGGCAACATGTATGCGTTCGGCGCGATGCTGTCGTTCACGATCGCGCACGTCTCGGTGATCCGGTTGCGGCTGACCAAACCAGACACCAAGCGCCCGTACCGCGGACCCGGAACGCTGCGGATCGCCGGACGCTCGCTGCCGCTGTTCGCCGTGTTCGGCGGCATCGGCACGTTCTTGGCGTTCATCACCGTGACCGCGCTGCACGTCGTCGTGGCTGCCGCCGGCGTGGCCTGGCTGAGCATCGGCGTGGGCGTCTACGTCGTCTACCGCCGCCGGCAGGGCTTGGACCTGACCACCACGACCAAGGTCACGATGGCGGGTCCGGCAACCGATACCGAAGCCGAGTACGACTCGGTGCTGGTCGCGTTCACCGAACGTGCGTACTCGCCTGAGGTGATGGCCACCGCGGCGCGGATGGCCGCGCGGCGCCGGCGCGGGATCCACGTCCTGGTCACCATCTCCGTGCCCGCCAGCAGTCCGATCGACGCCGCGTTGCCCGAACAGGAGGCCGCTGCCGCCTCGATCATCGAGGAGGCGAAGGTGCAGGTTGGACGCCGCGTCACCGGACACTACGAGAAGGTCCGGGCCGGGCAGACCGGCCGCCGGATCGTCGACGAGGCCAAGGAGATGCGTGCCGGAGCGATCGTCATGCCGATGCCGCGCAGCGGCAGCGGCTTCGGTCGCGCGCTGGAGACTGTGCTCCGTGAGCGTCCCTGCCGGGTGATCATCGAGTCGGTTCCCGACGAGCGCGTGCAGGGGTCGCAGGCGGCGGCGTAGCCGAGCTCGCAGGCGGTGCGTAGTCGAGTTCCTGCCGGCGGCGTAGGCTGGGCGTATGGCGTTCCTGCAAGACCGGCGTGATCGCCTCCGCATCCGCCCTCGGTCGGCCCGAGAGCTGATCCTGGCCGCCGGCGAAGTGAGCCTGGCCACCGCGCTGGCCACCGCGTGCATCGCGGCGCTGCAGGACACAGCGCCCGCCGAGGGCCTGGGCGTCCTGTATCTGCTCGCCGTTTTGGTCGTGGCCATCCGCCGCGGACAGCTCGAGGCCCTGGCCACAGCGGTGCTGAGCATGCTGACGCTCAACTACCTGTTCATCGATCCGCGCCACGAGCTGACCATCGCCCACTCACAGGATGTGGTCGAGCTGGTGGTGCTGCTGATCGTCGCGGTCGTGGTCGGTCGTCTGGCGGCCACCGGCCGCGAGCGCGCTGCCGAAGCCGAGCGACGTGCTGTGCTCGGAGCGCGGCGGGAGCGTGAGGCCACACTCCTGGCGCAAGCGTCGTCCGCGATTCTGGCCGGGACGAGCGTGGCCGCGCAACTGGACATGCTCGGTGGACGTCTCGCCCACGCGCTCGGCTCGACCCGAGCGCGCGTTGCCCTGGAGCCGGTGCCATCGCCGGGGCCGCAGGAGATCGCCACGCCGCTGCGCGCGCGGACGCGGACTGCCTGGCTCTACGTCTCCCGTGACACCGGTTGGGAGCAGGATGACCTGGACCGAATCGCCGAGCCGCTCGGTCGGCTGATCGACGTGGCGGTCGAGCGGGAACGGCTGGCCGAGCGCGCCGCCGAGACAGAGGCGGCTCGCCGTGCGGACATCGCCCGGACAGCCATTCTCCACGCGATCTCACACGATCTGCGCACGCCGCTGACGGCGATCACCACTGCCGGCTCGGCGCTGCGCTCAACCGGACTCAGCGAGGCCGACCGCGATGAGCTGATCGACGTGATCGAGACGGAGGGAACGCGGCTGGCCAAGCTGGTCGAGGACCTGCTTGACCTCTCCAAGATCGAGGCCGACGCGGTGGCCCCCCGCGAGGACTGGTGCGACGTGCACGATGTCGTGGCATCCGCCGCCGGACATCTGCGCAGCGACCATCTGATCGAGCTTGCGCTCCCAGCGGATCTGCCCCTGGTGCGGGCCGACGCCGCCCAGCTCGAGCGCGTGTTCTCGAACCTGATCGAGAACGCCATCAAGTTCTCTCCGCCGGACGCTCCTGTCCGGATCACCGCGGGGGTGGGATCCGGCCGGGTGACGGTGCGCGTGATCGACCGAGGCCGCGGGATCCCACCGCAGATACGCTCGCGCGTCTTCGAACCGTTCGTCCGGGGACGGAGCGGGAACGGGACCGGCTCGGGACTCGGGTTGGCCATCTCCCGCGGCTTCGTCGAGGCCAACGGCGGTCAGATCGTGGTGCAGTCCGGGGCCGAGCGTGGAACCGCCTTTGCGGTCAGCTTCCCGCTCGTGCCCCAACCGGAGCCGATCCCGTGAACGCACCGCGTGTGCTCGTGGTCGACGACGAACCCCAGATCGTGCGGGGACTGCGGATCGTTCTGCGCACCGCCGGTTACAACGTTGAGGCCGCGCAGACCAAAGCGGAGGCGCTCGACGCGCTCGCGCTGCGGCCGCCCGACGCCCTCGTGCTCGATCTGGTGCTGCCAGACGGCCAGGGTGTCGAAGTGTGCGAGGAGGTCAGGCGCTGGAGCCGACTGCCGATCCTCGTGCTCTCGGCGGTCGGCGACGAGCGTGAAAAGGTCCGCGCGCTGGATGCCGGCGCCGATGACTATGTGACCAAGCCATTCGGCACCGATGAGCTGCTGGCGCGCCTGCGGGCCGTCATGCGCCGCTCGATCGAGGCGGGAGGCAGCCCAGTTTTGGACCTCGGGCGCGTGGTGGTCGATCTTGCCGATCGCAGCGTGCGGCGCGACGGCGAGCAGGTGCATCTGACACCGATCGAGTTCGAGCTGGTGCGCGTGCTGGCCCAGCACCACGGCCGGCTGGTCACCCACCGCCAGCTGCTGCAGGAGGTCTGGGGACCGGAATACGGGGCCGAGACCCATTACCTCCGTGTCCACGTGGCCCACATCCGGGCCAAGCTCGAGCCGGACCCGTCTCGGCCGCGATATCTGGTCACCGAGCCGGGGGTGGGGTATCGGCTGCGGGATCCGGCTGGCTAGAGGTGCATTCAGCCATGGCCGGGGTCAAATCTGGAGGTCCTTAACGGTTTCTCTACGCCCAGCGCCCGATCTTTAGCGCCACCTTGACGTGACCGCGCCTAGCTTCGGCTCAGAGCGATGGCGCGCGTCGAAACCCATGGACTCCGGCGGACCGTCGGGCTCGGCGGATTGTTCTCGACCGCCTACGGAAACGTCGGCTCGTCGATCTACTACGCCCTCGGGCTGGTAGCGGCGTTCGCACTCGGGCTCACGCCGATCGTGTTCATGATCGCCGGCGGGCTGTTCGCGCTGACGGCGAAGACCTACGCGGAAGGCTCGGCGATGTTCCCGGAGGCCGGGGGCTCCTCCTCGTTCGCCCGGCACGCGTTCAACGAGTTCGTGTCGTTCTTCGCCGGCTGGGCGCTGACCCTCGACTACATCCTCACCATCGCCATCTCGGCGTTCTTCGTGCCGCACTACCTGGGCGCGTTCTGGCCGGCGCTGACCCATCCGCCCGGGGACGTGATCGGCGGCCTGATCGTGATTGCGGTGCTGGCCTGCCTGAACATCCGCGGCATCGGCGAGTCGGCGAAGCTCAACTTCTGCCTGGCCATCGCGGATCTGCTGACCCAGCTCATCATCATCGCGTTCGGCCTGTTTCTCGTGCTCAAGCCGGCGGTGCTGATCCACCAGGTGCACCTTGGCTCGGTGCCGAC
Source organism: uncultured Solirubrobacterales bacterium (assembly GCA_963757165.1). Lineage (GTDB taxonomy): Bacteria > Actinomycetota > Thermoleophilia > Solirubrobacterales > Solirubrobacteraceae > Palsa-465. Next base: position 113,117 of record CAVWQO010000003.1, on the reverse strand, counting down.
GTACTCGCATCTGATCTTTGCGCTTTCGCTGGCCATGCTCGCCTACACAGGGATCGAGACCGTCTCGAACATGGCCGAGGAGGCGCGCGATCCCGGCAAGGATGTGCCCAAGGCGGTCAACCTGATCCTGATCGCGGTGCTCGGCGTGTATGCCGGTATGACCGTGGTCGCGCTGTCAGCGCTGCCGGTGACCGGTCACGGGGCCCACGCGCAGACGCTGCTCGGTCTGCCTCCACAGCAGGGCGGCTATCAGAACGACCCCGTACTGGGGATCATCGAGCACCTAGGGCTCCCCGCTGGGCTCACCCATGTGCTCCGCTACTACGTGGGCATTCTCGCCGCGACGATCCTGTTCATCGCCACCAACGCGGGGCTGATCGGAATCTCCCGCCTGTCCTGGTCGCTGGCCGAACACCGCCAGCTTCCGAGCATCTTCGCCCGGCTCCACAAGCGCTATCGCACTCCGTGGTTCACGATCGTCGTGTTCTCGATCTTCGCCGGCATCCTGCTGATCCCCGGGCAGACGGATTTCCTGGGCAACCTCTACTCGTTCGGCGCGATGCTCTCATTCACCACCGCGCACGCCGCCGTGATCGCGCTGCGCTTCAAGGAGCCCGAACGCGACCGTCCCTACCGAATGCCGTGGAACATCCGGATCAAGGGCCGCCAGCTGCCGCTGACCGCGGTCCTCGGCGGCGTCGGCACCCTGACCGCGTGGGTGTCGGTGATGGCTCTGCACGTCGATGCCCGTTATGTCGGAACGGCCTGGATGATCGTCGGCCTGGCCGGCTACGTGGTCTTCCGGCGCCGCCAGGGACTGGACCTCACCTCACATCACCGCATCCCGCACCGCGTGCGTCCGGCCTACTTCGTCGAACTCGAGTACCGCTCGGCACTCGTCCCGATCTTCGGCGCTGACATCGACGCCTCCGCGCTGCGCTCGGCCGCGAAGCTCGTGGGGGAGGGGGCCCTGGTCGAAGCGGTGTACGTGCTCCGCGTGCCCAGCCAGCTCTCGCTCGACGCCGGGCTGGAAGAGGAGGAGCAATTGGGACTGAGCGTCCTCGAGAGCGCGAAGGTGACCGGCCGCAAGGCCGGCCTGAAGGTGCACACGCACCTGATCCGCACACGCAACCCCGGCGCCGCGATCGTCGAGGAGGCCGAGCGCTCCAAGGCCGAGATCATCTACCTCGCGACCGCCCACGCTCCGGCCGCGGAGCGCACGCTCGGGCCGACGGCCAGCTATCTGCTCGCCCATCGGCCGTGCCGCGTGGTGATCGAGACGCCGCCGGTCGAGCCGGCCCGCCCGGAGCGCTCACCGGTCCAGCTCGCGCGCCCGCGCGAGCCTGAAAGGGTCTGAGGCACGGGGGATCAACCTCGGGTGACGCCTGGCCACCACCGCGGGCACCGCAACAGATCAACCGTTTCGGGAAGGAGTCCGGCAGCTCGGGGCGAATCGCAGGACATGCTCCTCAGACATCGCCCGCCCCGCATCGATCCCGGCCCCGCCAAACCGATCCAAGGCTTCGAGCATCTGGACGACAAGTGGATCGCCGTCCTGCGGTGGCTGCTGGCCAGCCGCGTGGAGTTCGTGCTCGTCGGCCCGGTCGCTAGAGCGGTGCGCGGCGAATCCGGCGTCCACGGCGCCGTCTCGATCGTGCCGGCCCCGTACGGTCGCAACCTCGATCGCTTGGCCCGCGCGCTCTGGTCTGCGCACGCACGGCTCCGGATGGATACCGGCGCTGAGGGTGAGTCCGGCGCCGACACGGTTCCGGTCAAGCTGGGCGCGGAGAAGCTCGTGCGCAGCCAGCGCTGGACGTTGCGCTGCGGCGAGCACGACATCGATGTCGAGGGACGCCCGCCCGGCGTCCCCCGCTACCAGGAGCTCCTCTACGAGGCGGGACGCTTCGAACTTGCCGACGGCATGAGCGTCGAGGTGGCCTCGCCCGAGGACGTGGAGCACTACGAGCATGTTCGCCGCACCGGCCTCTCCCCGGAGATCAGGATCAGCCGCAAGGCCGCGCCGGCGCCGCAGTAGTCCCGACCGCCATCGGCCGGCCGCGACCCGCTGGGTCAGTCCCACCCGGGCCCGGCTTTAGAGGGCAGTGAGGCGCGTTAGTAGCCTGGAATCATGCCCAGACGCGCCGTGTTCGCGCTGCTTGGCGCGGCCACCGGAATCGCGCTGCTGATCCTCACCTGGTTCTTGACCTTTCACGTCGGGGTCTTTGAGCGCGCCGACCAGTCGATCTACGACGGCTTCGGCAACCTCGGCCAGCATCCGCGGGTCAGTTCGGCCGCGACATTTATCGCGCATCTCTGCAACCCCTCGCCCTATGTTTACCTGGCCGCGGTACCGGTCGCCGTGGCGCTCTGGCGCCAGCGGATCTGGGTTGCGGTGACGATCGGGGCGATCCTGCTCGGGGCCAACGTGACGACTCAGCTGCTCAAGCCGCTGCTGGCTACCCCGCGGGCCGCGAATCTGCTCGTTGGAGCCGGTCCTCCCGGACCCGCCTCCTGGCCAAGCGGTCACGCCACCGCGGCGATGGCACTCGCGCTGTGTTGCGTCCTTGCCGTACGGTCTCGCCTGCGCCCGCTGGCCGCGGCCGTCGGAGCTGTGTTCGCGGTCGCGGTCAGCTACTCGTTCCTGTCGTTGCGGTGGCACTACCCCAGTGACGTCTTCGGAGGCTTCCTCGTCGCGGCAACGTGGGCGCTGCTCGGTGTCGCCGCGGTGTTCATCGCCGACGCGCGCAAGCGGAGCCCGAACGCCGGTGAGCTACCGGTCAGGCTCTCGCTGCGGGAAGCGCTCGGGCCTCCTGCCCTGACGCTCGTTGGAGCGCTGCTGCTGGCCCTGCTGGTGGTGTTCGCGCGGCCCCACCAGGTCGTGAGCTACGCGCGGCTGCATCACACCTTCGTCGTCGGCGCGCTGGCGATCGCGGCGGCCGCGATGGCGGTTGCCACGGCTGTCACGCTGGTGCTGCGGCGGTCGTGACTCAGCGGTAGCGCCCGGGCTCCCACAGCGGCTCGTCGCCGCCGTTGCTCGCCCGGCTGAGGATGAACAGCAGGTCCGAGAGGCGGTTGAGGTAGCGCACAACTTCGGCGCCCACCTCCTCGCCACAGGCGATGGCCAGCCGCTCCGCCCGCCGGCACACCGTACGGCACACATGCAGGTGCGCCGCTGCCGCGGTGCCGCCCGGGAGCACGAACGACTTCAACGGCTCGAGGGTGGCGTTGACTTCGTCACAGCGCTTCTCGAGCCATTCCGTCTGCTCGGGCAGGACCCGCAGTCGCGCTCGTTCCGGATCCTCCGGCGCCGAGATGTCAGCGCCGACATCGAACAGGTCGTTCTGGATCCGTCGCAACCACGGGTCGTATTCCGTGGGCAGTCCCTCGACGGTCAGGGTGAGCCCGATGTGGGCGTTCAGCTCGTCGACCGTACCGTAGGCCTCGATGCGAGGATGGGTCTTCCGCACCCGGCTCATGTCGCCGAGGTGCGTCTCCCCGCCGTCTCCGAGCCGGGTGTAGATGCGGGTCAGATTGACGGTCATCTCCCGGCCGTCAGTCTACGTCCTTCCCCGCTGGGATCGCGATACGATGGGCTCACTTCAAGGTCGGTGGAGATGGGAAGCCGGTGCGATTCCGGCGCGGACCCGCCACTGTGACCGGGGAAGCCGTCCGCATGGACGCCACTGGCGAGCGCCGCTCGCCGGGAAGGCGCGAACGGTAGGCCCGGAAGCCAGGAGACCAGCCTCCGACCACAAAGCCGATACGCCCTCGCGGAAAGGGGTGGCCCACTTGCAACGAATTCTCACCGGCTCCATCACCGGAGCTCTGCTCTCCCTCGTGCTACTTGCGCCGTCGTCGGCCATCGCGGCCGTGCCGTCATCGGCCGTTGCGGCCGCGTCGTCAGGCGCACCGTCGGCCTACGTCCGGGTGGAAGGCGCAGGCGCGACCCTGCTCCCACAGACGCTGGTCCACCCGAGCACTGCAACCACCCTCAAGGGCCACACCTGCGCGGACGCAACCGCGGCCGGCGCCCTGGATCAGGGAACCGCCGGCAACTGGAGCGGTTCCTACAGCGCCTCCTTCAAGGACTACCTCGTCGGTTCGATCCTCGGCGAGACGCCGAGCGGGAACAATTTCTGGACGTTGTGGGTCAATGGGCGCAGCTCCCAGACCGGCGGGTGCGCGACCCATCTGCATCCGGGTGACCACGTGCTGTGGTTCGACTGCCAGGCCGACGCCAGCTTCAACTGCACCAACAACCCGCTGGCTCTGAGTGCGCCCGCCAGCGTCCAGCGCGGTCGGCCGCTGACCGTCTCCGTGACTCAGCTGGACGGCGCCGGCCACGGCAGGGCGATCACGGGCGCCGCGGTCAGCGGCGCGGGAGTGACGGGAGTGAGCGGACCGTCGGGAATAGCCACCATGGTCCCTCGCGGCACCGGGATCATCGCCCTTCAGGCCGAGAAATCGGGTGCCACGCCCTCTGATCCGGTCTACGTGTGCGTGTATGCCAGCCATGCCTCGGACTGCGCCAGGAGCGGATCCAACGGACCCGCCGTGCACGTGATCGGCCTGCTCGAGCAGCAGGTCTTCGGGCGCGGGCCGCGTCTGCTGCAAGGCACGGCCGGACCGGATCCGTCGGGTTTGACCGACGTCAGTCTCAGCCTATTTCGCAAGGCGCCCAACGGCCGTTGCTCGGTCTATGACGGGGCTCGCGGTCGCTTCCGGGCGTCGAAGTGCTCGGCCACGGCACCGTCTTTCTCGATCGGAGCCGACAGCGCCTGGTCGTATCTGTTCCCCGCAGCGCTGCCGCAGGGTGCCTACCGGCTCACGGCGATCGCGACCGACGGCAGCGGGCGCCAGACCAAGCGGGAGGTCGGCGTCTCGGTACTCGACTTCGGCGTGGTCGGTGGAAAACGGTGAGGGGGGTGCTCGCCTCCGGGGCGGTGGCGGCGCTGGTCGCCGTCGCCGCCACCGGTCCGGCGGTCGGCTCCACGGCATCCCGGTCCCGCGCCGGGCAGACCGGGGCGACTTCGCTCGTGCAGACGATGGTCGTTGGGCGTACTCGCACGCTTGCGCGCGCGGCAATCGTGCACCCCGTCGGGCGCACGATCAGGATTGGCCGCAAGCGCTGCCCGGTCCCGGCCGCCACCCCCCTGGCGGGACTGCTGGCGGCAGGAGAACCCGTGCGGGTGACCGATGCGGCGGGGTGTGACCCGACCGCCATGTTCGTGACCCGAGTCGGTTCTGAGCGCAACCGAGGGATCGCGGGCTGGGAGTACAAGGTCGGCGCGGCATCGCCCTCCTACGGGGCCGGCGATCCAGCTCAGCGGCTGCGCAGCGGCGCAAACTTGTTGTGGTTCTGGTGCGTGCGGGCGACAGCCTGCCAGCGGACGCTGGCGCTGGCGTCGCCGTCTGCGACCGCTGTGAGGGGGGCTTCATTCACGGTCACCGTGCTCGGGTACGACGACAGCGGTCGCGGTCGGCCCGTCGTGGGCGCCAGCGTTCGCCTGGGTGGGGAAGTGGTGAGCAGCGGGCCCGGAGGTCTCGCGATCCTAACCGCGCCCGCCGCCCCCGGCCGGTACGGCATCTCGGCCAGCAAACCAGGCCTCGTCCCCTCATTCCCGCTGGAGGCGCTCGTCAGGTGAAGCGTCGAGGCGTGTCGATGGCCACCGCGGCCGCCGTGGCGACGCTTGCGGGGTGCGGGCTCGGGCCCGGGGCCGGCACGAGTGAGGTTAACCTGATCGTCACCCGGGGCTTTGGAGCCGCGAAGGTCGGCTCGGTCACTGAACACCGCGTACCGGGCTCGGAGACCGTGATGCGGATGCTCGAGCGCTCGTTCCATGTGCAGACGCGCTACGGAGGCGGCTTCGTGCAGTCGATCGCGGGTCATGCCGGCGACTCCTCGCACCACGACTGGTTCTATTACGTCAACGGGATCGAAGCTGCTCAGGGCGGCGCAAGCACCGCCGTTCACCGTGGCGACCGGATCTGGTGGGATTTGCATGACTGGTCGGTGACCAATTCGGTTCCGGCGGTCGTGGGGTCCTTCCCGGAGCCGTTTGTCCACGGAATCGCCGGCAAGCGCTTGCCCACCGTGATCGAGTGCGCCCCCGGCGCGAGTCGCGCATGCACCCGCGTCGGCGCGGCGCTGAAGGCGGTTGGGGTCCCGGTGGCCAGCCAGCTCCTCGGCACCGGCTCGGGGACGGATTCCCTGGGCGTGGTCGTGGGACCCTGGGCCCAGGTGCGAACGCTCCTCGCCGCTGATTTGATCGCCCGCGGCCCCGGCCGCAGCGGCGTCTACGCACGCTTCACCCGGTCCGACGGACGCTCGCTGCAGCTGCTCGACCCCGCGGGCCACGTCGCCCGCACGCTCGGACCCGGTGCGGGCCTGATCGCGGCCACGCGGGACAACGTCTCCGCGCCGGTGTGGCTGATCACCGGCACCGACTCCGCCGGCGTGGCTGCGGCCGCAAACGGCCTCACCCCGGCGCGGCTGCAGGACCACTTCGCGGTCGCGCTGCAGGGCGCTCGTGAGATACCGCTCCCGGTGCAGGGAGGCGCGTGAGCTACCGCCGCCGCCGAACCCCACTTCACGCTGCGCGTGCGGGGGCCGGCTGCCTGTACTGCCTCGCCCTGGTCGGCGCCGCGCTGCTGTACTCGAATCCACTTGCGCTAACGGCCGTGATCGTGGCGCTCCTCGGAGCCGGCGCGGCCGCGCAGGTGTGGTCGCAGATGCGGCGGGCGCTGCTGCTCGCCCTACCCCTGGCGTTGCTGATCGTGATCATCAACGCGCTGCTCACGCGCGATGGGCTGACCGTGATCCTGCGCCTGGGCGATCTGCCCGTGCTCGGCCACACCGACGTGACGTTGGAGGCGACCGTGTACGGGGGAATTCTCGGGCTCCGGGCCATCGCCCTGATCCTCTGTGGCGCGCTCTATACCGCCGCGATCGATCCGGACGACGTGCTTCGGCTGTTCCGGCGCGTGTCGTTCCGCTCGGCGCTAACGGCGACGCTGGCAACCCGGATGGTCCCGGTGCTGCTGCGGGACTCCCAACGGCTGGCCGATGCGCAGCGCTGCCGGCCCGGAGCCGCGCCGTCGCGCCTGGCCCTGATGCGGGCCGTCAGTTCCGGCGTGCTTGACCGCGCGCTGGATGTGGCCGCCGCCCTCGAGGTCCGCGGCTACGGGGCGGCGCGGCGCCCGCCCCGGACCCGCCGGCCCTACAGCCGCCACGACCTGTCCTTCGGCGCCGCCGCACTAGCGCTGCTGACGCTCGCCCTGGTGACCAGGATCGCCGACCTGGTCCCGCTGCAGGCCTATCCGACTCTGCACGCCCCGGCCGACGTGGGCGTGCTGGCCGTGGCCCTCGCGGTGCCCGTGCTCGCACTGATCCCGTTCGTGGACCGCCGGGGGATCGGCCCGTGAACGTGCTCGAGCTCGATCAGGTCACATACCGCTATCCGGGCGCCGCCGCGCCGGCCCTGAGCGACGTGTCGCTGACCTTCGAGCCGGGTGAGCTCGTGGTCATCGCCGGCCCGTCGGGATCGGGCAAGTCGACCCTGCTCGGAACGGCCAGCGGACTGGTGCCGCACTTCCGCGGCGGTGAGTTCGCCGGACGCGTGACGGTGGCCGGGATGGACACCCGCGACCACGGCCCCGGGGATCTGGCCCGTGCCGTGGGCACGTTGTTCCAGGATCCCGAAACGCAGATCCTGATGGGCACGGTGCGGGCCGAGCTGGCCTTTCCGCTGGAAAACCGCGGGGAGCCGGCGGGCGCGGTGGCACGTGGGGTGGAGGAGGCAGCGCTGGCCCTTGGGATCGCTCACCTGCTGGAGCGCTCGACCTCGGAGCTGTCCGGCGGAGAGCTGCAACGGGTCGCGCTCGGGGCCGCGCTCGCCGGACGCCCGCAGCTGGTCGTGCTCGACGAGCCCACATCGCAGCTGGATCCAGTGGCGGGTGATGAGCTGATTGGGTTGCTGCGCCGACTCAACGAGGACTCAGATACCACCGTGCTCCTGTGCGAGCACCGGCTCGAGCGGTGCCTGGGGGCGGCCGACCGCGCGATCGCAATGATCGGGGGCAGAGTCGCCTTCAGCGGCACCCCGACCGAGTTCCTGCAATGGGCCGTGGAAGCTGCGCCGGCGCTGGCCACCCCGGGCGCGCATCTGCTCCACCGCCTCGGGTTGCCGGCGCTCCCCGGCGTCAAGGCTGCGCGTGGGGCGTTGCGTGAGCGAGGATTGCTGCCCGGGGGGGGTGAGTCCGAGCCCGATGACGAGCACCCGCGCCGGCCCCCGCCCGAGCAGTCGCTGGCCTCCCTCGCCTTCGAGCGCGTCTGGCACGAGTTGCCCAACGGCCCGAGCATCCTCCGTGATGTCAGTTTCCGCATCGAGCCGGGCGAGCGAGTCGCCCTGATGGGGCGAAACGGGGCGGGCAAGTCGACGCTCCTGCGTCACGCTGCCGGCTTGATGAAGCCCACTCGGGGCCGGGTCCGGACCGCGGGCCGGGTGGCGCTGTTGCTGCAGAACCCGACCGACTACCTGATCCACGAGCGGGTAGGCGACGAAGCCTCGCGCCCGGCGCTGTCCGCGGTCGGCCTCGGCGGGCCCGGCTGGGTGGATCGGCATCCGCGTGATCTCTCCGGCGGCGAGAAGCAGCGTCTCGCGCTGGCGATCGTCCTCGATGAGGACGGAAACGGGGGCGAGCGCGCGCTGGTAGCCTGCCTGGACGAGCCCACTCGCGGTATGGACCGCGGGGCAAAGGAGGCACTGGCCATGCTCCTGTGCAGCCTCCAGATCGCGGTGCTGGTGGCCACGCACGATCCGGAGTTCGTCGCCGCGTTCGCCGAGCGGGTGGTCCTGCTCGCCGACGGAGCGCCGATCGCCGACGGCCCCGCCGCCGAGGTTCTGAGCGGCGGCACGTACTTCGCCACCGAGACCGCGCGGATCCTCGGGGGCGCCGGAAGCGCGATGCGTCCCGATGACGGTGTTCAGCTGATCAGGCGAGCGGAGGCGAGGGTATGAGCTGGCAGATCGGCGCATTCGTGATCCTGGGCTTAGCGCTGGTGGCTGGATTCGCCTGGTATGAACTCACGCGACCGGACGCGCGGATCGTGGCGCTGGTCGGCACCCTGGCGGCGTTGGCGGCGCTCGGACGGATCGCCTTCGCGGCCATCCCCAACGTCAAGCCCACGACCGACATAGTCTTGATCGCCGGGTATGCCCTCGGCGGTGCACCAGGGTTCGTGGTTGGCGCGCTGGCCGGGTTGACGTCGAACTTCTTCTTCGGCCAGGGTCCGTGGACGCCATGGCAGATGGCGGCCTGGGGAGCGGCGGGGGTGCTGGGCGCGCTACTGGCACGAGCCACCGGCCGCCAGATCGGCCGCTGGCCGCTGGCCTTGGTCTGTGGCCTGGTTGGCTACGCGTTCGCGGCGCTTCAGGACGTGGGCGACTGGGTCAGCTTCAGCGACCACAGCACCGCGCAGCTCGGGGTGTACCTCGGCCGCGGTACCGGTTTCGATTTCATCCATGCCGGTGGCTGCCTCGTCTTCGCCCTGGCCTTCGGGCCCGCGCTGACGCGCTCGATCGCTCGCTTCGCCGGGAGGTTGCAGGTGACGTGGCGCACCTTGGACGGCGCCGTGGTGCCGACGCTGGTCATGGTCTGTCTCGTAGCCGCCGCCGGCCTGGGCGCTGCCCCGCCGGCACGCGCGGCCGGCAATCCGGCCGGGTATCTGCTCGCCGCCCAGCACCGCGACGGCGGCTTTGGCTCGTCGCCTGGCGCCTCGTCCTCGGAGCTCTACTCGGGCTGGGCCGCGCTCGGCCTGGCCGCCTCCGGTCACAACCCCCAGGATCTGCAACCGGGGGGGCGCAGCCTGCTCGCCTACATCCGCGGGGGCACTGACTCCTACGCCGACATCGGCGCGATCGAGCGGACGCTTCTCGTCGCCCGTGCGGCCGGGGTCTCCCCCCAGAGCTTCGGCGGGCACAACCTGGTGGCACGGGTCCAGAGCGAGGTCCGGGGGAATGGGTCGGTCTCCGGACAGGTCAACCTGACCGCCTTTGCCGTGCTGGCGCTACGCGCCGGCGGCGTGGCGCCCGGAGGCCGCTCGCTCTCCTGGCTGGCACGCCAGCAGAACCGTGATGGCGGCTTCAGCTTCGCGACCGCGGGCGGGGGCAGTGACGTCGACGACACCGGCGCCGCCCTGGAGGCCCTCGGCCAGCGCGGCTCGGTGACGGCCCGGGCAGTGACGTTCATCCGCCGCCAGCAGAGCCTGGATGGCGGCTTCCCGGCCCAGCCGGGCGGGCAGTCGAACGCCCAATCGACCGCCTTCGCAATTCAGGGGCTCCTGGCCGCCGGCGTCGACCCGGGCTCGCTGCACCGGCGTGGGGCAATCTCCCCGCTCGGCTATCTGCGCTCGCTGATCGCCCCCGACGGCCACGTCCGCTACTCGCGCTCGGAGGACCACACACCGGTCTGGGTCACCGCCCAGGCCCTCATGGCTCTGGAGCGCCGCGCGCTGCCGATTGCCGCGGTCCGGCGGGCACGGCGTGCCGCTGCGCGCGCAGCAAACACGGCAGGCCCCTCGTCGCCGTCCGGCGGGGGCGGTTCGCCTGGTTCCGCTGGATCTGGCGGTGCTCACACTGGCCGCAGCGGCCGCTCGGGGGTTGGCAGCCTGGTCGCCGCATCGCCCGCGCTCGGACGCCTGGCCGCCGACGCGGGCCTGCTCAGCGCGCTGGCGTTTGCGCCCGTCGGACTCGCCTGATCGCGGGACAGGACGTCATCGGCACTCACCCGATAGCCTCTCGCGCCGCGGATGCAGATCGGAGTTCCAAAGGAGACGGCAGAGGGAGAGCGGCGCGTTGCCCTGATTCCCGAAGTCGTGGGCAAGCTCTCGGGCCAAGGCCACGAGATCGTCGTGGAGCGCGGAGCCGGGGCCGCCGCGCACATCCCCGATGCCATGTACGAGGAGGCCGGAGCCAAGCTGGTCGATGACGCCACCGCCGTCTACGGCGCCGACGTGGTGGTCAAGGTCGCGCCGCCGAGCGTGGACGAGACGGGTCGCCTGAAGTCAGACGGCGTGCTGATCGGTTTCCTTGCGCCGCTCACCAACGGCGACGGCATCCAGGCGATCGCCCGCTCCGGGGCCACAAGTTTCGCGATGGAAGCCATTCCCCGGATCAGTCGTGCGCAGTCAATGGACGCGTTGTCGTCCCAGGCCAACATCGGCGGCTACCGCTCGGCGCTGATCGGGGCGCAGGAACTGGGCCGGTTCTATCCCATGCTGATGACTGCCGCGGGCACGATCCGGCCCGCCACGGTTCTGGTGCTCGGAGCCGGTGTGGCCGGCCTGCAGGCGATCGCCACCGCGCGCCGCCTGGGCGCGGTCGTCCAGGGCTTCGACGTCCGCGCGGCGGTCAAGGAACAGGTCGAGTCGCTCGGTGCGCACTTCTTGGAGTTCGATCTCGGGGGCGACCTCGAGGGCGCCGGCGGATATGCCAAGGAGCTGACCCCCGAGCAGCAGGCCCGCCAGCAGGAGCTGATGGCCGAGGCGATCGGCAAGGTCGACGTCGTCATCACCACCGCTGCCGTACCCGGGCGCAAGGCGCCAATCCTGGTCACCGAGGAGGCGGTCAAGAAGATGAAGCCGGGCTCGGTGATCGTTGACCTCGCGGCTGAGAGCGGGGGCAATTGCGAGCTCTCCGAACCGGGCCAGTCGATCGTCCGCCACGACGTCAAGATCCTCGCCCCACTGAACGTCCCGTCGACGATGGCCGAGCACGCCTCGCAGCTGTACGCGCGCAACATCTCAGCATTGCTCGGGCTGATGATCTCCGAGGAGGGGACGCTGAGTCTGGACTTCGACGACGAGGTGATCAAGGGCGCGTGCATCACCCGCGGGGGAGAGATCGTCCACGAAGGCGCCAAGGCTGCGGCCTCGGCGGCCGTCTAGCCAGGAGACTTGACGATGGACAGGCTGGTAATCGACATCGCCGTGCTGGTGCTTGCAGGTTTCGTCGGGTTCGCCGTGATCTCCAAGGTGCCCAACACGCTGCACACGCCGCTGATGTCCGGGACGAACGCAATCCACGGGATTGTCGTGCTCGGGGGGCTGTTGCTGGTCTCGGAGTCCAGCGGCGTGCTCGAGAAGATCCTCTTGGTCATCGCGGTGGCCTTCGGCACGATCAACGTGATCGGCGGATTCCTGGTCACCGACCGGATGCTGGGGATGTTCAAGCGCAAGGATCCGCCCAAGACCGAAGACGCGGCTGAAGAGGTCAAGCAGCCGTGAGCGCGCTTGGCACGATCTTCCTGCAGTACCAGAACTTCATCGATGTCCTGTACATCGTCGCCTTCTCACTGTTCATCTACGGCCTGATGGGCCTGACCGGTCCGCGGACCGCGGTGCGCGGCAACAAGATCGCCGCCGTGGGTATGGCGATCGCGGTGGTCGCCACGCTGCTGCACAGGCACGCGCTGTCGGGGTCGAGCACGCCGTGGCTGATCTTGGTCGGTCTGGTCATCGGCACCGCCGTCGGCGTCCCCGCCGCGCGCAACGTGAAGATGACCCAGATGCCGCAGATGGTGGCGCTGTTCAACGGCGTCGGTGGTGGCGCCGTGGCGCTGATCGCCTGGGTCGAGTACCGCCATCACTTCGGCGCCGACTTCCCGCTGCGAGTCGAGATCCCGTCGTTGTTTGCGGCGATCGTCGGGTCGATCTCGTTCTGGGGCTCCAACATCGCCTTCGCCAAGCTCCAGGAGATCCTCCCCGGCAAGCCCATCAAGCTGCCGGGACAGTCGGTGCTCAACGCCGCCCTGTTCCTGGTTGCCGTCGGTTCGGCAATCACCCTGGCTGCTGGGACCCACTCCGAGGCGCTGTTCATCCTCGGCATCCTCGTCGCTGGGGGGATCCTGGGGAATATGGTCGTCCTGCCAATCGGCGGTGCCGACATGCCAGTGGTGATCTCGCTGCTGAACGCCTTCACCGGCCTCTCGGCGGCGGCCACCGGTCTGGCCTTGGGCAACACCGCGCTGATCGTGGCCGGGATGATCGTCGGTGCTTCCGGCACGATCCTCACCAATCTGATGGCCAAGGCGATGAACCGCTCGGTGCCGGCGATCATCGCGGGCGGCTTCGGCGGCGCCGTCGACGCGCCTGCGGCGGGTGGCCCGGAGGGTGGGGGCACAGTGCGCTCGACCAGTGCTCAGGATGTGGCCATCCAGCTCTCCTATGCGCGGCTGGTCGTCGTCGCCCCGGGGTACGGGATGGCCGTCGCCCAGGCTCAGCACGCGGTACGTGAGCTCGAGCGCGCACTGGAGGCCAAGGGCGTCGAGGTCAAGTACGCGATCCACCCGGTGGCCGGCCGAATGCCCGGGCACATGAATGTGCTCCTGGCCGAGGCCGACGTGCCCTACGACCTGCTGCGCGAGATGGACGACATCAATCCCGAGTTCTCACGTACCGACGTGGTGCTGGTGATCGGCGCCAACGACGTCACCAACCCGGCGGCCAAGAACGAGCCGGGCTCTCCGATCTACGGAATGCCGATCCTCGAGGTCGACAAGTCCGCCGCGGTTATCGTGCTCAAGCGCTCGATGGCCTCCGGCTTCGCCGGCATCGACAACCCGCTGTTCTACGATCCCAAGACCTCGCTCCTGTTCGGCGACGCCAAAGCGTCGGTGAGCGAGATCACCGCTGAGGTTCAGGCGCTCTAGGTCTCCTGGCCGGGTCGGCGGCGGCCGATTCTGCGTGGGATTGGTCACGCAGGGGTGTTCACGCCGCCTTGCTGCGGATAGAGTCGTGGCTGCCGCGGAGCGCGCCACCCGAGCAGCAAGCTAGCTCGGTGCCGGCCGGCCGCCCCTGTGACATCTAGGAAGGAGCGACCATGGATCCCAACCGGCTGAAGGCCATCCCCCTGTTTTCCCATCTCGGTCCGGATGAGGCCAAGCGCCTGGCTGCCTTCGCGACCGAGACGAGCGTCGCCGAGGGTCAGATCCTAATGAAGGAGGGGGACTACTCGACCGAGCTGATCGCGATCGAGGAGGGCACTGCCGACGTCATCAAGGGCGGCGAAAAGATCGCCTCGCTCAAGGAGGGAGATCTGATCGGCGAGATGGGTCTGCTCTCCCGCGAGCCTCGCAATGCCGACGTGATTGCCACTTCCCCGATGCGCGTCATCAAGCTGACCCACTGGGAGATCCGGCGAATGTCTGAGGACACCCTGGACCGGATCAAGGAGATCATCGCCGAGCGCCAGAAGGCCGGCGTTGCGGACCCGGCGCACAACGAGTAGCCCGTCTCGATCGCCGAGCTGACGTGACGCGGCAGCGGGGAGCCGGTTCGCCGGCCTCGCCCCGTGCGTCGGCGCCGGGGTCCAGATTCCTTCTCTGCAACAGAAGTTTCTGATAGCTTTGCGCGCGCCGAGTCCCCGGCTTGCCGTCCCGGGGAGCGGGGAACCCAAGAAGGTTGGGGCGAGTCTCGCGGTGATCCGTGAGAAGCGCGTCAGGACCGAGCGCTAGCCCGTCAGCTAACCCCGTAGGCAACAGGCGCGTTGTGCAACACCGCACCCGCGGAGGGTTCCTGCGTGTTCGCTTTCAGCAGCTTTCAATCCAAGAAGATGCGCAACCACGCTACTCGCGGGGGCACAGGCGGGCGCGCACTCGAAGTTCGTCTGGCAATGCCTCGTCCCGCTCGCCTGCTCGTGGTGCTTTCACTCTGCCTGCTTGTCCCCGCGGCCAGTGCTGCGGCTGCCTCCGGTGGCGCGGGCATTGCGCCGGCCCAGAAGCCTCGCGGCTTCGACAGTGCCGCTGTCGTCTACTCAACGTTTTCACGTACGCTGCGCAAGGGCGAGAGCGGCCAGGATGTCAAGACGTTGCAGACGTGGCTGAGCGAGGTCGGGTTCAGAGTGTCTGAGACTGGCTACTTCGGAGCCATGACCCAGAGCGCCGTCAAGCGCTTTCAGCGCGCCTACGGCCTGAGCCCCGCCAGCGGATCCGTCGGCGCTCGGACCGCGGCCACCCTGTTTGCCGCGGTCAAGAAGCTGACCAAGAACTCAGGCGTGTTCAACGCTTCGCAGGGAGGCTCCGGAACCTGGGTCTTCCCGCTGCGGCCGATCAGCCGGGTGCTCTCGCCCGACACGTGGTCGCTCGATCAGGGTGTCGACATCGCCACCGCCGGCGGTGCGTGCGGATCGAAGGTCGTCGAGGTCGCCGTGACCTCCGGCACGATCGTCCAAGAGGGGATCTCCGGTTTCGGGCCTGCCGCGCCGATTCTCAAGGTGGACAGTGGTCAGTACGCGGGGCGATACATCTACTATGGCCACGCGGCGCCGGCGCTTGTCCGCGTGGGGACGCACGTCGTGGCCGGCCAGCCGATCGCCGAGGTCGGCTGTGGACAGGTGGGGATCTCGTCCGGTCCCCACATCGAGATGGGGATCAGCGACCCCGGTGGCCCGACCTGCTGTCCCGGCGGTGAGACCGCCCAGCTGATGCAGACCATCCTGCTGGGCCTCTACCGCAAGGCCGGCCGGTAGGTAGCTCCGCCAGACGAACCGCTGTCCCCGGCGCGCCCGCCCCCGAAGTAGGCTGCAAGGCATGATCACCCGGGAGCGCGCGATCGAGGCGTTGACCGGCGAGCGCTTCGACATCGTCGTCATCGGTGGCGGGATCACGGGAGCGGGCGTCGCGCTGGACGCCGCATCCCGCGGCTTCAGCGTCGCGCTGGTCGAGAAAGCCGATTACGCCTCCGGTACCAGCAGCCGCTCCTCCAAGCTCGTCCATGGGGGGCTGCGCTATCTGCAGAACTTCGATCTGGGGCTGGTCCGCGAGGCGCTGCTGGAGCGCCAGCTAATGGTCAGGCTCGCGCCTCACCTGGTTCGTCCACTGCGGCTGGTGGTGCCGGCGTTCGACGGCGCCCGCCCGGATCGGTTGGTCGGGATCGGGTTGAACATGTATGACGTGATGGCCACTCCCCGCCTGCGCGGCCGGCGCGCCAGTCGCCGTGCCGCCGCGGCGGCCGGCGAGGAGCCCGACAGCGACTGGAGTCCGGCTCGCCACCGTGTGATCACCGGCGAGGAGGTGGCCGAGCTGTTGCCCGCGCTGGCCGGCCGCGAGCCGAGCGGCGGCTACCTCTTCTACGACTGTCAGACCGACGACGCGCGGCTTGTCCTGACCGTGCTCGGCGAGGCTGAGCGCTTCGGCGCGATCTGCGTCAACCGCATGGAAGTGACCGAGCTCGCCCGCGATGACGGCCACGGGGCCGTGGTCACCGTGCGCGACCACCTGGCCGAGACTCAGTTCACCATCTACGCCGACAACGTGGTCAATGCCACCGGCGTGTGGGCGGACCGGATCAGGCCAGAGGAGTTGCACTCCGAGGCCGAGCTGCCGCGGATTGCGCCGAGCCGCGGCACGCATGTGACGATCGCCCATGCGGACCTGCCGCTGGTCGCGGGCGCGATCGTGCCCGCCGGCGAGGGCCGCTCGATCTTCGCCTTGCCATGGCTCGGCCGCAGCCTGATCGGCACCACCGACAACAATTACGAGGGGGACATCGATCATGTCCGCGCGTCCGAAGCGGACATCGCCTACCTATTGGAGGCGACGAACACGTTCTTCGGCACCGATCTTGGCCCGGATCGGCTGACCGGTGCCTATGCCGGCGTGCGGCCGCTGATCTCCACCGGTGATACGCGCAAGTCGGTAGACATCTCACGTAAGGCGGAGCTGTACGAGACCTCGAGTGGTCTGATTACGATCACCGGCGGGAAGCTGACGACGTGGCGGCGCATGGCCAAGCTCGCCGTTGACCGGGTGGTTGAGCGTGATGGTCGCCAGGCCCCCTGTCGCACCCACGAGATCCCGCTCGGCCAGCCAACGGACCCCGACGAGCTCCCGCGGATCGAGGGCGTTCGTGAAGAGGCCTACGTCGCACTGGCGGGCCGCTACGGCTATGCCGCCGAGCGCGTTCTGGAAACTGCTGCCGAACAGGGCGAGCTGGCTCAGCCGATCGTCGAGGGCCTGCCCGACCTGCTGGCCGAGGCACCGTTCGCGGCGCGTTACGAGCAGGCGCGCACCGTCGCCGATGTGCTGCTGCGGCGGACCCGACTGGGCCTGCTGGCAGCGCGCGAGCTGTGCGCGCCCGGGCACGAGGCGCCGGCGCGGGTAGCGCGGGCGATGGGAGCCGAGCTGGGCTGGGACGACCGGCGCGTGGCGGCGGAGCTGGAAAGCTTCCGCGCCGAGGCCGTAGCCGAGGGCATCGCAGTCGGCGTGAGTTAAGCTCAGGCCGTGGACGAGGTGCAGGAGTTCTGCCGCCGGGTGCTGGGGCCGGGACCGGCGGCCAATGAGGCAGCGGCGCACGCGCGTCGCGCGCAGACCGACGGTCGCGTGGCGCTACTTACGGTGGCGGCGCGGGCATGTCGCGCGCGCGCTGACGGGCGGGAGCAGCCAGAGGCTGTGGCCGAGCTGGGGTCGGGCGGTTTGGATTCGCACACGCGTGACGTGCTAGGCGCCGCGGTGGCCCGGGAGCTGGCGAGCGCAACCGCCGCGCTGCCCGAGCGCCAGCGGGAGGGCCTCGCCTTGCGTGAGCTGTTGCGCCTGTCCTACGAGCAGATCGCACAGGTCATGGACGTCGAGCAGGCGGCGGTCGCTCCGCTGCTCGCGCGGGCCCGCTTGCGGCTGCGGGTGCAGCGGCGCGGCAGCGCCCTACCCGCGACCGTGCCGTGCGAGGATGGCGAGCGGGCACTGCGCCTGCTGGCCTGTCGGCAGGACTCCGAGGCCCTCTCAGGCGAAGACGACGAGTGGCTGCTCTCGCACCTGTCCTCGTGTCAGGCCTGTGAGGTTGCGCACGCGGCCATGCTGGAGGCGTCGGTCTGCTATCGCGCCTGGCCGCGCGAGCGGGCGGGTGAGGACGTCAACGTTGAGCCTGAGTCATGAGAGCGCCGGCACTCAGGCTGCAGACCAGCGCGGGCGTACTTGAGCTCGGGGGCGCTCCGTGGTTGATGGGGATCGTCAACTCGACCCCGGACTCCTTCTCGGACGCGGGCCTGCACCAGACGCTGGAGCAGCGTGTTTCCCTGGCCCGGAGCCTGCTGGCCGCGGGGGCTCGGATCATCGACATCGGCGGTGAGTCCGGGGTCACCAATCGGCCGCCCATAGCACCACAAGAGGAGATCGAACGGGTCCTACCGCTGATCAGGAGGGTCAGCGAAGAGCTCGGAGCGATCGTCTCTGTGGACACATACAAACCTGCTGTGGCGCAGGCGGCGATCGAGGCTGGAGCATCGATCGTCAACGACGTGAGCGGGCTGCGTGACCCGCGGCTGGCGGACGTATGCGCCGCCACCGGCGCGGCGCTGGTGATTATGCACACGCGCGTAGCGCCCAAGCAGAGGCTCCTCGACACAACTTTGGATGGTCGCGCCGCCGAGGACGTGCTGGTGTTCCTGCGCGAGCGCATCAAGTTGGCCATCGAACATGGGATGGCGTTCGAGCAGCTGATGCTCGACCCCGGTCCGGACTTCGCCAAGACGCCTTCGCAGACGGTGGAGGTCCTGCGCAGCCTTCCGGACCTGCAGGTGCTCGAACGGCCGGTGTTGCTGGCCGTGTCCCGCAAGGATTTCGTGGGGGCGATAACCCGTCGCGCGCCACGAGAGCGGCTCGCGGGTACGCTGGCCGCGGTTGGGCACGGAATCAACTCCGGCGCGCACGTGCTCCGCGTCCATGATGTCGCCGCAACCGCGGATTTCATGGCCGTCCGGGCGGTGCTGGCGGGTGAGGAGATGCTCGACAGCGGAGCACGCATCGACGACTCGCTGCGCTGGGAGCAGGCGCAGACATCCGTCCACGAGGCTCAAGGCCAGCACACCGGGCGCCGATGAGCACCGCGCAATGGCACGCGGACGTCGTAGCTGGCCCTACGCAGTCGCCACACTGGGGGCGGCGGGGCTGCTGGTCAGCCTGTGGCTGCCCTGGTATGCGTTCACGATCCCGCAGTCGTACATCGACCGGGCCGAGGGCCTAGCCGGTCAGTTCGGCGTCCTCGGCCCGGTGATCACCCAGGGTGCGGAGCTCGCTCGCCACCTGGGCGAGCTGCACGTGTCGGGTTGGCGCGTGCTGAACCAGATCAACATCGTGCTCGCGCTCTTGGCCGGGGCCGCAGGCGGCACTTCACTGCTATCGCTGAGCGCCCGGGCGAGCGGGGCCGGCCGGCTGATCGCCGGCGCGGGAACGATTGCCCTGGGCCTCTGCGCCTACCGCACGGTCGTCCCGCCGGGCCCGGCCAACCTCTTGCATGCGGGCTGGGGGGCCTACCTCGCCCTGGCCTGCTCGGTCGCCGTACTAGCGGGCGGGCTGCTCGCCTCCGGCGAGGCGGGGGCCCCGCGCGCAACCACGGCACTGGGCTGGGGCGTCGGTCCGGAGTCGTCCTGGGCGAGCGCGCCCGCAGCCTCGCCGCCCGCAGGCTCGGTTGCACCTCCGGGTCTCTAACCGCGGTCGTCCTCGCCGCGCGCTAGATTCAGACGTGAGCATCGCCGGTTGCTGCCCCAACGCGACCGGAGCCCACCGATAAAGCCCCATAGGAGGCCCATCATGTCCATACTGGATCGAGCTGCTCTCGAGGAGAGTCCTCTCGCCGACCTACATACGATCGCCTCGGAGCTGTCGCTCGACGGTTACCGTAGGCTGCGTAAAGCCGAACTGATCGACGCCATTCTCGGCCGCCAAGGCGGCGAGGCGAGCACGGTCGGCCCGGCCGCCGACTCAGGTGCGGCGGCACAAGCCGAGACCGACGCCGACGCCGACGCGCCTGCCGAGGACCAAGCTGAGGATGAGCAGACCGGCACGCGCCGGCGCCGTAGTCGCCGCGGCGCGCGCGCTCGCACCAGCCCTCCCGAAGATGACGCGGTCAAGGAAGACGGCGAGCCCGTCGCCGATGCCGAGCGGGAGGACGCGGATCGTCCGGAGCGTGCCACTCGGCCGAGGGCGAGGTCCCGCGCCCGGGACCGGGATCCCGACCGCGCGCGTGATCAGGAACGCTCAGGCACCTCAGAACGCTCAGGCACCTCAGAACGCTCAGGCACCTCAGAACGCTCAGGCACCTCAGAACGCTCGGACCTCAGAACGCTCGCGGACCTCAGAACGCTCGCGGGATTCTGAGCCGAGTGCCGGCGACGAAGACGTCACTGTCGAGGGCATCGTCGAGCTGCTCCCCAACGGGTCCGGCTTCGTTCGCGTTCAGCCGCCCGAACCTTCCGACGACGACGTCTACGTGTCGGCGGCTCAGGTCAAGCGCTGCGAGCTCGTGTCCGGCGACCGGGTGACTGGTCCCCGTCGTGCGCCGCGGCGCTCGGAGCGGTTTGCCTCACTGATCCGCGTGGACACGGTCAACGGCGCTCCGGCCTCGGAGCTCGGAACGCGGTTCGACGACCTGCCGGCGGCGTTCGCGAGTGAGCGCTTCCGTCTCGGTTCTGAAGACCCGACGATCAAGGCGATCGAATGGCTGACGCCGTTCGGCAAGGGCTCACGCGTGACGCTGGTCGGACCCTCCCGCTCCGGGAAGAGCGAGGCGCTGCGACGCCTGGCCTCTGTCCTCGCCGGCCAGGAGGAACTTCAGGTCTCGATCGCACTTGTCGGAGTGCGCCCCGAGGAGATTCGCGTATGGAGCGAGGAAGGTCTCACGCCCGTCTCGGCGGTGAGCTTCGCGGCGTCCTCGGATGCTCAAGATCACGCGGCCGAGCTGGTAATCGACCAGGCGCGGCGGGTGGCTGCGCGGGGAGCCGACGCCGTGGTGGTGATAGACACGCTCGACGGGATGCACCCCCAGGCGGCGCGCAAGGCTCTGGCCGCAGCGCGGAACATCGTCGACGGTGGCTCACTTACGGTGATCGCCAGCGCGTCGGCTCCAATTGGCGGTGAGACCACTGTGATCGCCCTGAACCTGGCGCTCGCCAGCACGGGGCGGTTCCCAGCGCTAGATCTGGTGAGCAGCGGGACGCTGCGGCCGGACCTGCTCGTCGGTGAGGCGGGTGCGGAGGCGATCGCACGCGCGCGCGGCGAGGCGCTCGACGGCTGAGCAACTCCGCGCCTGCGCGCCGAACTCGCGGGCGCTCGGCGAGCGGAGTTCACGGCGCAACCCGGCTGGCGTGTAAACCGGCCGGCGTGCGCAAACCGGCCGCGCGGTCAGTAGGCAGTGCACCGAGACCGGTGGCGTGGGGAGGCCTTATAGGAGGGTCCTTGCCCCCGGACCCAGAGCAGCTGATCAATCTCCGCTGCGGACCCGCAAAGCCCGCTGTGCGCCCGTGCCGACACGATCAACTCGACGGCATGAAGCGCGCACGCGCGGATCTCGACCTCCTCCGCGGCTCCGTGCTCGATCAGCTCCGCTCGGTCGATCCGGGCCACCAAGTCAGCGTCGAAGTGAAGGATCCCGTCGAGTCGCAGCACGTGCGGGACCAGGTTGTCAGCGAACATCGTGAGCGCACTCAGATCCTGAGGCTGGATCACCCCAGCCCTGGCCAGATCCGCAGCGGCGATCTGTGCGCGTTTGAGGAACGGGACCTCGATTCCGTCGTAGCTCGAGCGGTCGGCGAAGCAGGGCCAGGACCCGAGGTGCAGGGCCAGGGCGACGGCTGAGCCGCCTGTGCAAGCGGCCAGTTGAGCGAAACTGCCCTGGTGCTCCTCAGATACGCGCCGGCCCAGGTCCCGCAGAGACGCCGCGAACAGGGCCATCAGCTCATGCTGGGGATCCTGCCCGAGAGTTTCGGCGACCTCCTGGGCGTCGATCCACGCGAGCGTTGATGCGCTCCAGGCGCGATCCCCGGCGAAACGCTGACGCACGCCTGAGGCCACGGTGAGGTAGCCCGACTGTCCCGGGTGCTTGCGCAGGGTGGGAAACCAGCCCGAGCCGAAGTTGATCGCGTCGAGCGTCAGCCAGAACGCTGCTCGCTGCTCCACCGAGGCGACCTTGAGGTCGGCCTCGGAGGTGAGAACTGGTGCGTTGACCTGCAGCCCTCGCGCGTAGTCCGCAAGGGCCAGGCAATCGATCTGCACGTTGCGAGCCCGCTGAGCGACCGCGGCGCAGGCTACTCGGAGCGCTTGCATGGCCAGAGCATGACGTCGAGCCCGCCGACGCGGGCGCTACCGTCCTATGGAGCACGAAATGCCCGAGACCACGACCGAGCTCGACACCCTCCTAGCAGGGCTCAACGAGCCCCAGCGCGAAGCCGTCACGCACGGCGGGGGACCGCTGCTGATCCTGGCCGGAGCCGGCTCGGGGAAGACCAGGGTGCTCACGCACCGGATCGCCTACCTCGTCGCGACCGACGCGGCCCAGCCGAACGAGATCCTCGCCATCACGTTCACCAACAAGGCCGCGGGTGAGATGCGCGATCGGGCGGGGATGCTGGTCGGTGGCCGGGTCCGCGCGATGTGGGTGATGACCTTCCACTCGGCCTGTGCCCGCATGCTGCGCGCCCACGCGGACAAGCTTGGCTACACGCGGCAGTTCACGATCTACGACCAGGCGGATTCCCGCCGTCTGGTCAAGCGCTGTCTGGACGAGCTCGGCGTCGACCCCAAGCGCTTCACGCCGGGCGCGATCCAGTCCCAGATCTCCGACGCCAAGAACAAGCTCCGAGACGCCGATGACTACGCCCACCAGGTCGGCTCGTTCTTCGAGCAGACGGTGGCCGACGTGTACCGCAGCTACGAGCGCGAGCTGCACCGGATGAACGCGATGGACTTCGACGATCTGCTCGTCCGCGCGGTCAACATCCTGGAGCTGTTTCCCGAGGTCCGCGAGCGCTACGCCGAGGGCTTCCGGCAGGTGATGGTGGACGAATACCAGGACACCAATCACGCGCAGTACCGATGGCTGCAACTGCTCGCCGGTGAGCATCGGAACCTGGCCGTGGTGGGAGACCCGGATCAGTCCATTTACCAATTCCGCGGCGCCGACATCACCAACATCCTCGAGTTCGAGGACACGTTCCCCGATGCCAAGGTAGTCAAGCTGGAGCAGAACTATCGCTCGACGCAGACGATCCTTGATGCTGCCAACGCGGTGATCATGAACAATCGCGGCCGTCGTTCCAAGCAACTGTGGACCGATCTCGGCCAGGGCGATCCGATCAAGGTCCGTGAGCTCGAGGACGAACACGCTGAGGCCCGGTTCGTGACCGGCGAAATTCAACGCCTCGTCGACGAGGGCGTGGCACGCGCGGAGATCGCCGTCTTCTACCGCACCAATGCCCAGTCACGCGTGCTGGAGGACACGCTGGTCCGGGCGGAGATCGGCTACCAGGTGATCGGCGGAACGAAGTTCTACGAGCGCGCCGAAATCAAAGACGCGATCGCCTACCTGACCGCGATCGTCAACCCGCAGGACGTGGGCGCGTTCACTCGGATCGTCAACTCGCCGCGCCGCGGCATCGGGTCCACGTCGCTCTCACGGCTGCTCGCATTCGCCAACACGATGGGCATGTCGATCTGGGATGCCGCCTCGGATCCCGAGCAGGTACCGGGACTAGGTCCGGCGGCGATCAAGGCGATCCGCCGGTTCATGGCGACGATGCACGTGCTACGGGAGCGCGCGCAGGCCGGCGCACCGGTGGCCGAGCTGCTGCGAGAGGTTCTCCAGGAGACTGGCTACCTGGAGGCGCTGCAGGCCGAGCGGACGATCGAGGCGCAGGGCCGGATCGAAAACCTCGACGAACTGGTCAACGTGGCCGTCGAGTATGACTCCTCCGAGGTCGTCGATACCGCTGATCCCGACGACGCGCCGCTGCCCGCGTTCCTGCAGCAGATCGCGCTGATCGCCGACGCGGACGGACGCAACGACGACGAGGGCCTGGTCACGCTGATGACGCTGCACAACGCCAAGGGCCTGGAGTATCCGATCGTGTTCATGATCGGGGCTGAGGAGGGCGTGTTCCCACATTCGCGCGCACTCGATGAAGGGGGCCTGGAGGAGGAGCGGCGGCTGTGCTACGTCGGCATCACGCGGGCCGAGCGTGACCTGTACGTGACCTACGCGCGGACACGGACGGTGTTCGGAGCACGCAGCTTCGGCGCGCCGAGTCGGTTCATCGGCGAGATCCCGGCGGCGTTGACCGACCGCGAGGAACAGACGCTGCGGCGGGGCACCGGCACGCTGGGCGGCTTCCGAGCCCGCGCCACCTCGTGGGCGGCGGCGTCCCCGCCGGAGCGTGAGGCGGCGCAGGTGGTGGCCTACCGTATGGGGGACGATGTCGTGCACCCCAGCTTCGGCGAGGGCGTGGTGACGGGCCTCGAGCCGGGTGGAATCGTGGTCATCCGCTTCAGCAAGGACCGCTCCGAGCGCAAGCTGGTAGCGGATCTTGCCCCGATCACCAAGCGTTGACGAAGGGCTGTCCGTAAATCCTCTAGCGTGCACACGGTGAGCGCGACGATCATCGATGGCAAGGCTGTGGCCGCGCGGGTCCGAGCCGAGGTCGCCCAAGAGGTCACTGAGGTCACACAGCTGATGGGCCGGCCACCTGGACTGGCGACGATCCTGGTCGGAGTGGATCCAGCCTCGGCGGTCTACGTGGCGAACAAACGCAAGGCCTGCGCGGAGGCCGGCATCGCCGATCACCACCGCCACCTGGACGCCGACGTCACCCAGGACGAGGTCGCCGCGCTGATTGAGGAGTGCAACGCGGACCCGGAAATCAGCGGCATCCTGCTCCAGCTGCCGGTCCCGGCCGCGCTTCACGGCGCATCGCTGACCGAGCTGATCGCCCCCGAGAAGGATGTTGACGGCTTGACGCCGATCAGCGCGGGCCGCCTCGCCCAGGGCACCCCCGGCTTGCGACCGTGCACTCCGCTCGGCGTGATCGAGCTGCTGGATTCCTACGACGTGCCGCTCGAGGGAGCGGAGGCGGTCGTGGCTGGACGCTCTGATCTGGTCGGCAAACCCGTCGCCGCACTGCTGCTGGCGCGCAACGCGACGGTGACGATCTGCCATTCCCGCACGCGTGATCTGACCGCCGTCTGTTCACGCGCCGACGTCCTCGTGGCAGCGGTGGGCATTGCGCATCTGCTCGGCGCCGAGCACGTCAAGCCTGGTGCGGCGGTCATCGATGTGGGCATCAACCGAACGCCGGAGGGGCTGACCGGGGATGTGGATTTCGACGCCGCCGTCCAGCGCGCCGGGTGGATCACGCCGGTGCCGGGTGGTGTGGGACCGATGACGATCGCCATGCTCCTGCGCAACACGGTCAGCGCCGCCCGGCTCCAGCACACGCCGGTTCGCTCCCCCGGCTGATCGTGTCCTGGAGCGAGCAGCCCCCGGGGCCGTCTTCGCAGACGACATCGGTGTTGGCGGGGGCACCAAGCCCAGAGCCGGCCGCGGACTGGCAGCCGATTCGCCGCGTCGCGCCGCGGGTGCACAGCGGGGAGCTGATAAGCGCGACCAGTGCGCTGCTGCTTGTGCCGATCATCTTCGCGCTCGAGTGGTTCGGCAAGGTCGGGATACCGGCGCTCCGGCGGTCAGGGCTGACCGGGTCCGAAAACGCCTGGAACGGGATGACGCTGGTGCGCTGGCTGATGCTGGCGACGATCCTCCTCGCACTCGGCTCCGTGGTACTGCACGCCAGCCAACGGAGCCATGGCACCAGAACCGCGACCGGTGTACCAGTAGCGGCGTTCGGGACGCTGCTGGCCCTAGCCGTGGGCTACCGGGTCCTCCTCGTGCCGCCCAGCGCCGACTCGGTCGTCGACGTCAAGCTCGGCGCCTTTCTCGGCCTGCTGGCCACGATCGGGATCGCGCTCGGCGGGTTTGAGTCCGCGCGTGAGGAGCGGGCGCGCAGAGATGACGTCGTACAACGGTCCAGAAAGGCCCGCCCGGTCGCATCCGGCCTACCCGACCGGTAGGCTGGGCACACCCGCGAAGGCTCGCCGCGGGGAGGAGGGCAGCGATCGACCTAGAACTGTGAGCTAAACACGTGGACCAACCTCGGAGGGCTCAGTGAACCTGGACAACGTCACGCGCGAAGAACAGCTGCTTGGGGGCCTCGCGCTGCTGCTGGCAATCTTTCTCCTGATCCTGCCCTGGTTCGACGTCAGCGTCGGGCCGTTCTCGGCCACGTTCTCGGCCACCAGCGCCCCTGATGGGTGGCTCGGCATCCTTGCCTTCATCGCCGCGCTGGCGATCATCGCCGACCTGGCCATCGAGCGGTTTTCTCCGCAGACTCAGATCCCGGCGGTGGGCACTCGTACGAACACGCGCTTCATCTTGGCCGTCGCCGCGGCCGCGTTCCTGCTGCTCAAGTTCCTCTTTCACATAAACCACTTCAGCGACCTCGGCTGGGGCTTTTACGTCGACGTGATCGTGACCGCCGCAGTGGTGTACTTCGCGATGCAGCTGCGCGGCGCGACCGTACCGGTGACCGGCGCCCGTCCCGCGGCTCCGGTCACTCCGACGCCCGGCGCCGGGCCGACGCCGGGCACTGGCGCAGGTCCGGTGTCCCCGGGTCCCGGTAGCACTCCTGGCTCAGGCACGCTTCCGCCCGAGGGCCCCGGCGGTTCGACTCCGCCGCCGCGCGTCTGAGCAGGTCGCTGAGGCCTGAGCCCTCGGCGGCTGCTGGTAGGAGCGATGAATTTCGATCCGTCACGGCTCCGCAGCGGAGAACTGATAGTGGGCGCCAGCGCGCTCTTGCTGCTGGCGTCCATGTTCATCCTGGACTGGTACGGACTGACGAGAACGTTCTCTCCGACGGCCGAGGGGCTGGGACTGCCGACGGCGGTCAATGCCTGGGATGGCCTGAGGATCATGCGGTGGCTACTGCTGCTGACGGCGGGGTCTGCGCTCGCCCTCGTTTACTTCCAGGCCACTCGTCGCGCGCCCGCGCTGCCGGTGACGCTGAGCGGGCTCGTCACCGTGCTGTCATTGATCACCGTGCTCTGCCTGGTTTACCGGGTCCTGATCAATCAGCCCGGAGCGGGAGAGGTGGTGCAAGCGCGAGTCGGCGCGTACGTGGGTCTGCTCAGCGCGGTTGCGCTGTTCTATGGCGCTTGGCGCTCGCTTCGTCAAGAAGGGATCGCGGCGAAGGACGCTCCGGTGGTGACCGAGGTTGAGCCGGCGATGCCGGCCGGCGCGAGCGGAGACCGTTTTACCGTCAAGCCGGGGAACGAGGGCTGATCCTAGAATCAGCCCCATGCTAGATCGATCCCAGGTTCTCCACGTGGCGCGGCTCGCTCGCCTGGAGCTATCCGAGGAAGAGGTGCAGCGGATGGCGGGGGAGCTCTCGAAGGTGCTGGACCACATTGAGAAGATCCGTGAACTCGATCTGGCAGGCGTCTCGCCGACCTCGCACGTGGTCGACGTGGTCAACGTGCTGAGAGACGACATACCGCGGCCGTGCCTACCGGTTGAGGTCGCGCTGGAGGCTGCCCCGGAGCCGCTTCAGGGCGGCTTCGGTGTCCCGAGCCCGGGCGCGGCATGAGCGAGCTGGTGGAGCTGAGCGCCACGGCCGCTGCAGCGGCCGTGCGGGAGCGACAGGTCTCCGCGCCGGAGCTGTTCGAGGCCTACCGCGAGCGGGCGGCCCGGGATGAGCTGAACGCGTTCACGTGGGTCGCGCCGGAGGGATCTCCGGGGTGCGAGCGTGATGACGCGCCGCTGGGCGGGGTTCCGCTGGCGGTCAAGGATCTGTTCTGCACCGAGGGTGTCCCCAGCCAGGCGGGCTCCCGCATCCTCGAGGACTATCGCCCGCCTTACACCGCCACCGTCGTCGAGCAGCTCGTCGCCGCCGGGGCGCCGCTGCTGGGCAAGACCAACCAGGACGAGTTCGCGATGGGCTCCTCAAACGAGAACTCGGCCTACGGCCCGGTGCTGAACCCGTGGGACCGGCGGCGCGTCCCCGGCGGATCCTCCGGGGGTAGCGCGGCCGCAGTAGCGGCTGGGTTGGCGCCATGGGCGATCGGCACCGACACCGGCGGCTCGATCCGCCAGCCTGCGGCACTGTGCGGAATCGTTGGCATGAAGCCCACCTACGGGGCCTGCTCACGCTATGGGATGATCGCGTTCGCCTCCTCGCTGGACCAGGCCGGGCCGCTCACACGGGATGTCAGCGATGCCGCGCTGCTGTTCAGGCACATGATCGGCCGCGACCCATGCGACTCGACATCGGTCGCGTTTCCGGGCGAGATCGCCACGCCCTCGGCCGAGGACCTGCGCGGCATCAGACTGGGCGTGCCGGAGGAGCTGACCGGCGACGGCGGTGGCGTGGAACCGGGTGTGAGGGAGCGCTTCGAGGCGACGCTGGCGCTCGCCGAGAGCCTCGGCGCAACAGTGCAGCCCTGCCGACTTCCGCATGCTCCGCATGCGCTGTCGGCGTACTACCTGATTGCGCCCGCGGAGGCGTCAGCCAACCTGGCCCGCTTCGATGGGGTTCGCTACGGGCTGCGCGTCGCCGGTGACGCCGATCTCGTGACGATGTACAGCCGCACCCGCGCGGCCGGCTTCGGTCCGGAGGTCAAGCGGCGGATCATGCTCGGCACATACGCTCTGTCCAGCGGTTACTACGACGCTTACTACGGCACAGCTCAGAAGGTGCGCACGAAGATCGCCCAGGATTTCCGTGAGGCGTTCGATGAGTTCGACTTCGTGGTCACGCCGACGAGCCCGTGGACGGCCTTTGAGCTCGGAGCCAAGACCGACGACCCTCTGGCCATGTACCTGAACGACTTCTGCACCGTCCCGATGCCGCTGGCGGGCATCCCCGCCATCTCGATCCCCTGTGGGCTGAGCGAGGGACTTCCGGTCGGCTTTCAGCTCGCCGGCCCCGCCTTCAGCGAGAGCCGCATGCTCGATGCGGCCTACGCCCTGGAGCAGGCGATCGGCTTCGACGCAGGCCCCGCCCGGCGATGAGTGCGACGGTCGCGCACCACGTCTACGAACCGGTCATCGGGCTGGAGATCCATGTCCAGCTCAGCACGAGAACGAAGATGTTCTGCGGCTGCGCGTTGTCGTTCGCCGATCAGCCCAACTCCCACACCTGCCCGGTCTGCCTCGGCCTTCCAGGGTCGCTGCCCGTGGTCAACGCCCGCGCCATCGACTTCGGGCTGATGATTGGTCTGGCGCTGGGGTGCGAGATCGCCCCGCGGTCTTTGTTTCACCGCAAGAACTATTTCTATCCGGACCTTCCTAAGGGCTACCAGATCTCCCAGTACGACGTTCCGCTGTGCCGGGGAGGCGGGCTGGGCGAGGTGCGGATCCATCGCGTCCACCTGGAGGAGGACGCAGCCAAGCTCAACCACCTGGGTGAGAGCGGACGGATCCACGGATCTGACCGTAGCTGGGTGGACTTCAACCGCGGCGGCACCCCGCTCGTGGAGATCGTCACCGAGCCGGACATCCATTCGCCTGAGCAGGCTCGCGAGTGGCTGATCCTGCTCAGGGCGACACTCAAGCGACTCGGCGTTTCGGACGTGAACATGGCGGAGGGCTCGCTGCGCTGTGACGCCAATGTCTCCGTGCGCCCGCGCGGAACCCACGAGCTGGGGATCAAGACCGAGCTCAAGAACATGAACTCGTTCCGCTTCCTCGAGCAGGGAGTACGGGCAGAGATCGAACGCCAAATCACCCTGCTCAGCGGTGGGCAGAGCGTGATCCAGGAGACGCTGCACTTCGATCCAGCCCGGGGAACGCTGACGCCGCTTCGCTCCAAAGAGGAGGCGCACGACTACCGCTACCTGCCTGAGCCGGACCTCGTGCCGGTCGTGGCCACCGAGGAGATGGTCGCCGCCGCGCGGGAGCAGCTGCCCGAGCTTCCCGCCGAGCGTGCGAGCCGCTTCGAGCACGAACTGCGGCTCCCGGCCGAACGCGCGCGCGAGCTCGCATTCCGCACCGAGCAGGCCGACTACTTCGAAACCAGTCTGTCGGCCGCCGGCGCCGGCGGCGATGCGGTGGCGCTGGCGAACTGGCTCCAGCAGCTGGTGGAGCGAATCGGATCCGACACGGACCCGGCGCAGTCAAAGGTATCCCCGGAGTCGTTCGCCGCCCTGGTGGCCTTGGTCGGCACAAAGTCGATCAGCCGCGATGCCGCCCGCAAGGTCCTGACGCTACTCGTCGCCGAGGGCGGCGAACCTCTGTCGATCGTCGAGCGCGAAGGTCTGCAGGCGGTCAGCGACGGGCTGGCAGAGGTGGTCCACCGCGCAATCGCCCTCGACCCCGAGGCGGCGGAAAAGGTCCGCGCCGGCAACCTGAAGGCGATCGGGCCCCTGGTCGGATTCGTGATGCGGGAGACCAAGGGCCGCGCGGACGGAGGCGAGGTCACCCGGCTGATCCGGGAGCAGGTGCAAAGCGCCACATGAGCTAACGCGGACGAAGCGCCGGGCCCTGGCGCCGCCGTGAGCGCGTTCAGTTCAGCTGCGAGCAGACTTCGACCGAGGACCCGGCCCGCCGATCTTCGTGGACGAACACCGGCGTGCCGCTCGCGTTGGACGAGCTTGGGGCTGGTTGCCAGGACGACTGGGTGTAGCGCACCGGACGACCTTGCGGGGGCCGGCGGCGGATGTTGATCGCACCGGTGCTCCGGTGGACCGCGAGCGGCTTACGCAGGAGCATGGCCACCACGGTCCAGGCGATCACCCCGCAGTCGGCCCGGAAGCTGTAGGTCCGGGCGTACAACGTGTCGAGGGTGATCTTCTGCGGAAGGATCCGCGCCGCGTAGTCGCCGAGCAGGTCGTCACTGCGCAGAATCTTGTGCTCCTCGGCGTAAGCGAGCTGCGAGAGTCCGGTCATGCCGGGACGGACCGTCAGGATCCGCTCGTAAGCCTGCGGGTCCAGGCTGACGAAGCTCTGGTCCTCCGGACGCGGTCCGACCAGACTCATGCGCCCGCGCAGCACGTCCCAAAGCTGGGGGAGTTCGTCGAGCCGGGTTCGCGCCAGCACCTTGCCGATCCGGGTCAGGCGCGCGTCGTTGTGTGCGGTCAGTGGGATCCCGGTGGCGTCGTGGGTCATCTTGCGGAACTTGAGCATCATCAGCGGGGCCCCGCGGTAGCCCACGCGGCGAACGCGGTAGAACACGGGACCGCGCGAGTCCAGCTTGATGGTCACGGCGATCAGCACCAGCAGCGGCAGCAGCGCGACGAGCATCAGTAGTGCCATCGAAGCATCGAAGGCGCGCTTACTGGCGGACCTCAGTCTTGACGAGGTCAGGGCCGCCGAATCAAATTCTTCCTGCCAGACCGCGCTCGTGCGGCTTGGCTCCCTACCGGCTGGCGTGCTGGCCGTCGACCCCATACGTGAGCTCCCTTGGCGGCACCCCGAATGCCTGCTTGAAAATGAATCCGTTCACGACGAATTGCATCCGTTCACGACGAACCGCACCCGCCTGTGCGCAAACCCTCTTCGGGCGCGCGGTGCGTTGTCCTTCCACACCAATATAACGCGTTTACCCCCCCAAGGTTGTGCATAAGCTCCATCTGCCCACGCGAAATTGCCCCGAAACCCTTATCGGCACGAAACCGTCCATGCTTGACTAGGTCGGTGTCCACCCGCTTCGACACCGCGGTTGTCGGCGCGGGGATCCTTGGATTGGCCGTCGCGCGTGAGCTGCTGTCCCGTCGCCCCGACGCGCGCATCGTCGTGGTCGAGCAGGCTGACCGGATCGCTCCTCATCAGACCTCGCACAACAGCGGAGTGGTCCACGCCGGGGTCTACTACGCGCCGGGCTCGCTTAAGGCTCGGCTATGCGTGGACGGCGCTGCTCGCATGTACGCCTACTGTGAGCAGGCCGGCGTCGACGTCCAGCGGATCGGCAAACTGATCATCGCCACCGGCCCGCACGAGCTCCCGGCACTCGACGAACTGCAGCGGCGCAGCGAGGCCAATGGTGTGCCTGGGGTGCGCCGTCTGGCCGCCGAGGAGATATCCGAGGTGGAGCCTCACGCCGTGGGAGTCGGGGCGCTGCACTCGCCGAACACCGGCATTGTCGACTTCAGAGCCGTCAGCGTTTCTCTGGCCGAGGAGGTCCAGGCCGCCGGCGGTGAGCTGCGGCTGTCGTGGAAGGTCGACGGCGTGGTTGATGGTCAACGGTGCATCCGCCTGCTCGGGCCGAGCGGTGACGCCGTGGAGGCCGAAGGCGCGGTGTTCTGTGCCGGCCTGTGGTCAGATCGCCTGGCCGTTCGAGCAGGTGCTGGCCCGGATCCCCGGATCATCCCCTTCCGTGGTGGCTACCTGCGCTTGGTGGCGGCGCGACGGAGCCTGGTTCGCGGCCTGATCTATCCGGTGCCCGATGCCAGCCTTCCGTTTCTCGGTGTCCACCTGACACCTCGCGTGGACGGAGAGGTCCTCGTGGGTCCCTCGGCGCTGCTGGTGGGGGCTCGCGACGCCTACAGGGTTTCTCGCCTGCGCCGCAAGGACGTACTCGAGACGCTGAGGTGGCCAGGCAGCTGGCGGATGGCCGCGCGCTGGTGGCGCGTCGGGTTGCAGGAGATGCACATGGCCGCGAGCTCCCGCGCTTTCGCCCGTCAGGTCTCCCGCTATGTCCCGGCCCTCAGCTCGGCTGACATGGTTGCGGCGTTTGGCGGTGTGCGGGCACAGGCCGTGGGCCGAAACGGTGACCTCGTCGACGATTTCGTCGTCTCGGTGACACCCCGCGCCGTGCACGTCCGCAACGCTCCCTCTCCGGCGGCTACCTCTGCACTGTCGCTTGCTGTGCTGATCGCCGACGCGGCCGAACAGTCACGTCTTTGAAGCGACGGTCGCACAGCGCCGGCTGTAGGCTGTGGCGATGCTTCCCCGACCGGTCATGGCGTCATTCACCGGGGTCACTCGGAAGTTGGACGTGTTCGAGCGGCGGGAACGGTTTTGGCTCGATCGACGCGGCGCCCGGGAACCGGATCGCGATTTTTTGCGGGCCCGGTGAGCTCTGAACGGCGGCGCTATCTCGCGCCCATCTCACAGCTTTCCGGTCGGCTCACGCGGGCTGTTTCACGCTACGGCGTGTTGGGTGCAGCACGCCGGGCGTGGGAGAAGCTCGCCCGTCAGAGCGTTCTCTCAGAGAGCCACGTGTGGTATCACCTCGGCCTCGCGGCGACGCGACCCTCGCGTCCATTGGCTCCCGAGCTGCGGTTGTGGCGGGGGACCGAATCAGATGTCCCGCTGCTGGACATGATCGAGACCGTTTGGCCAGCGGAGGCGCGCGCCCGGCTCGCCGACGGTAACGACTGGTGGCTTGTTCAGGAGCAGGGCCCGCCACTGTTCAGCTGCTGGATATTTCGTGAGCGCACGCCCGTCCTCGGAGCGCCACACGGACAGCTTGAGTTACCCGCCGGCCACGTCTGCCTGGAAGACAGCTTCACCTCCGCGGCTGCGCGTGGGCGTGGCATTGCGCCCGCCGCGTGGGGAGCGATTGCGGACTCGCTCGCCGCGGAGGGCGAGCACCACATGATCACGAAGGTCGCCGTGACAAACGCGGCGTCGCGGCGGGCCGTCGAGAAGGCGGGCTTCGAAGCGGTCGCGCTTATGCACTTCACGCGGCGCGGGCCGCGGCGGCGCATTTCGGTCGAGCTGCTCGATCCCTCACGCGGCGGCGTGATCGCCGACGCGTTGGGGATCAGGACGCCGACGGGGTGAGCCATAGTACGAGTTCGGTGCCGGCCGGGCCCGAGCCGTTGATCGAACCCATCGCTGATCTCGCCGAGGTGCGCGGGGATTGGAACCGACTCGCCGAGCTGACCGGCAATGTGTTTGCCACCTGGGAGTGGGCCGAGACGTGGCTTGCCCACCTCGCTGCCGGTGGAAAGCCAGCTGTGGCCGTCTCCCGCGGCTCCGATGGCCGGGTCGTCGCCGTGTTGCCACTTTACGTGGCTCGCGCGTCGCCGCTTCGGCTCGTCCGCTTTCTAGGTGCCGGTCCGAGCGATGAGCTTGGCCCGGTCTGTGCTCCACCCGATCAGTCCGTTGCGTCGGACGCACTGAGGCTCCACGTCGAAGCCACACTCGGAGGTGCCGGCCTGTTCCTGGGTGAACGCGTGCGGGGGGAACATCACCTCGACGCGCGGCTCGGCGCCGTCACTCTTCGCCGCGCGCCAAGCCCCGCCCTGCCCATGGATGGGCGGACGTTTGACGATTACCTGGCCGGACGGAGTCGCAATTTCCGTGACCAGGTGCGCCGACGTGAGCGGAAGCTTGCCCGGACACACAAGCTCGTCTATCGCCTGAGCAACGATCCGGATCGCCTCGCCGACGACATGCGCGTCCTGATGCGACTGCACGAAGCGCGCTGGTCCAAAGGCCGTTCAAGCGCGTTCAGCGGCGCACGCGCCGGGTTCCATCTGGAGTTTGCTCGGCGTGCCCTCGAGCGACGGTGGTTACGCCTCTGGACGATGGAGCTGGATGGTCGTCCCGTCGCTGCTTGGTACGGCCTGCGCTTCGCGGGGGTCGATTTCTATTACCAAGCCGGCCGGGACCCAGCGCTCGATCGTCTCAATGTGGGATTCGTCTTGCTCTGTCACACCATCCGAGCCGCGTTTGACGACGGCATGCGCGAGTACCGGTTCGGACTCGGTGGTGAGGCGTACAAGGATCGCTTCAGCGAGGTCGACCCTGGACTAGAGACGATCGCCATCCCAGCCGGGATTCGGGGGCGACTCGCACTCTCGGGTCTCAGCGCGGGACTGCACACGCAGGACCGGGCGCGGCCGGTGCTGCGGCGCTGGCGGACGGCCGGAGTCGAAGTGCGCCAGCGGCTGGGCACCCGGGCACGCGCTCGTGGCCACGGTTAGCCACCCCGGGGGGGTGCTGCGGTGAGCGCTCAGTTGTTGCGGCGCCGAGTCTCGGTCAACCGGTCATGTCCCGTGACTCGGCGATAGCCGGCTCTGAGCAGCGGGCGCGCGTACTCCCGGTAGGCCCATGCGGTGGTGCCGCGGACGTCGCGCGGGTAAAAACGGGCTTCGAGGTGGCGGCGCTCGGAGCGGGCGAATTTTCGTTTCCACTCGTAGTCGTCGCCGAGCAACTCGTGGGCTGAGAGCCCGAGCTCGGCGCAGCGCTCGATCACCGACAAACGCAGCACCAATCCCGGCGCCAGTCGCCTGAAGCGCTCGTCGAATGCCGTCTTGAGCAGGAACAGCCGGCCGCCGGCGAGCAGGCAAAGGTCGAACGCGACCATCTCCTGGCCAAACGACAACCAGGACACCACGAGTTGTCCGTTGGCGGCGAATGACTCTGCCATCGTGCGGTAAAAGCGTTCCGCTCGCGGGTCGCAGAGAATGGCGGTGCCAGCCCTGCCTTTCCAGCCGCTGGCTTCGACCGTAAAGCCACGGGTCAGCACCTGGTCAAGCCGCGGTGGCTGCTGGAGCAAATGCAACGTCGCATCGTTCTCACGGACCATCTTTCGCCGGAGTCGCTCGATCGGGGCGCTCCAACGGGGTCGACTGGCGGCCCGGAATGCTTCCAGTCCAACACTCGTGTCCACGATCGGCGATACGTGACGCTCTCGGACGGCCAGCCGGCCTCCGGGCATCTCACCGCGTAGTGCGGCCCAGGTTGGGCCGGTGGCGGAGAGGGCGTCCCAGACGACGCCTCGCTGTGCTCGGCTGATCAACGCATGAACGAGTTCCCGGCGCGCCGTTTCGTCACGGGCGCACACCTCGAAGTACGGGGTGTGGTCGTTGGAGAGGGACTCCAGGTATCCGCTGCGCTCGGCCATGGGGGCCAGACCAACGAGTTCCTCTCCGCGCCAGAGTGCGCATGTCCGGAGCGTCCGGCCATTGCAAAATGCCTCCCACCAGGGGACGAGCCATTCGGGCGAACTGAACGGGTCGGTAGCGATCGACCGCCACTGATCGGCGATTTCCGTTATGCGCTGCGTGGTGCCAATCCACTCGACACGCGTCTGCATCTGCGTATGATCGCGCGGGCGGTTGTAGGACATAACGGGTGCCATCTGATTAGGAGCGCTTGCCCACCAGCATGTCCTGGAGGAACAGGGCCTGGATCCCGGTGGAGAGGAAAGTGGTGATCGCCTCAGCCGGAGTGTTGACGATCGCCTGGCCCTTCACGTTGAAGCTGGTGTTGAGCACGATCTCGCGCCCCGTGACCCGCCCGACCGCACAGAGGAGCGAGTGAAAGTCGCCATTGTCCTGTGCCGACACAGTCTGGATCCGGGCCGAGCCGTCCACGTGAGTTGTCGCCGAGAGAGCCGCCCGATGCTCGGGGCGAACATTCACGTTGACGTTCATATAGGGAAACTCGGCCGCGGGAGGGACCTCGAACCATCGAGGGGCCTGCTCGAGTGTCACCGCCGGGGCGAACGGTCTGAATGACTCGCGCATCTTGACCAGCGCGTTGACTCGCTCGCGCATGTTGAAACGCCCAGGATCAGCCAGGATGCTGCGGTGACCCAGCGCACGGGGGCCGAACTCCATGCGGCCTCGGTACCACGCGACGACGTCCCCTTGAGCAATCAGATCAGCGACAGCGGCGCAGGCAGCGCTCAACGAGGGGAAGGCGGTGATCACAATCTGATCATCGAACTCGGCGAGCGCGGCGCGGACCTCCTGCTGAGTGGGAGCCGGACCGTAGAACGGGGTCGGCGAACGGCGGTTGACAATTTCGTCCGCCTGCGCCGCGCGGGCAAGCGCCGCGCCCAGCGCCGATCCGTCGTCGGCAGCCGCCGGCTGAACATAGATCTCATCGAACAGGCCGGCCTCGGTCAACCGCGCATTGGCCGTCGTGTTCAGAGCCACCCCGCCGGCCAGAGCCAGTCGCCTGATTCCCAGCTGTCGGCCGAAGTGACTGCACAGGTGCAGCATCGATCGGTCCAAGCAAGCCTGGAGCGCCGCTGCGACGTCCTCATGGTCCGGGGTGATCTCGCCGTGCGGGTCTCGCGGCGCGATCAGATGCTCGGCGAGGAACCTCCGCGCACCGCTGTGGTTCTCACGCTCCTGCGGGCGCTCACGCCTGAGCAGGTCGATCTGCCAGCCCCCGTCCTCGCGCAACTTGACCGCGTCCTCGAAGAAGGCTCCAAAGCGACTTCCCTGACCGTACGGAGCGAGGCCCATTACCTTGTACTCGTCGGAGTTGAAGTCAAAGCCGAGATGCAGGGTGACAATCGAGTAGAGGATCCCGATCGAGTCGCTTGCCGCAATCCTGTGCACCGGGTGAAGCCGGCGCTCTCTGGCCAGATACACGCTCGCGCCGTACGCCTCGCCCATGCCATCGACGACGATGACCAGGCATTCCTCCCATCCCGAGGTGTAGAAGGCGGAGGCGGCATGGGCGAGGTGGTGGTCGACGTGGTGGATTCGGTCTGCCCGAACGTCCGGGAGGGCGGCACGGACGTGCGAGGCAAACGCACTGCGCGAGAGCACCTCCTGAAAGAGCCGGTCCGAGCTCGGATTCATGCGGTACAGCGGTGCGTAAGGCTCATAGTCAAACCCGTGGACGATCTCGTCGAGGTCATCCGGCACCAGCCCGGCATGCGTCAGACACGCCGCGATCGCTCCCGCCGGAAAATCGCCCGTGTGCTTGCGGCGGCTGATCCGTTCCTCAGCAACGCCGGCGACGAACTCGCCATCGATCACGAGCGCGGCCGCGGCGTCGTGGCCTTGGCATATTCGGTATTCGCGTTCGTCGAGGCGTGGCAACGAGGCGCGCTTGAACGCGACCGCGCCATCGAGTCCGCTGATCCCGAGGATCTTCAACGAGCGCTCCCGAAGTCCAGCACGTGGTGGCCCATCCACCACTCCCCATCCAACCTCGTCAGCAGCGCGTTTCCCGTGGCAACCGCACCCAGGATCTCCTGATCGGGTGAATGCAGCAGTGCCTCGCCGGTGAATTTCATCAGACACCTCCGCTGGGCCAGCGGTTCGGCGAGCCGTGGTTCGATGCGTCCGGATACGGCGGCTGCCCCGTTTGACCATGCGTGGTGCAGCAGGTGGTCGAGGACGACGCTGACATCGCGGTCCG
This sequence comes from uncultured Solirubrobacterales bacterium, assembly GCA_963757165.1. Lineage (GTDB taxonomy): Bacteria > Actinomycetota > Thermoleophilia > Solirubrobacterales > Solirubrobacteraceae > Palsa-465. The sequence continues at coordinate 75,193 of CAVWQO010000003.1, read as the reverse complement.
CCGCTGCGACCTGGAGGACCTGGCAGACGCCGCCAGTCAAGAGGTAGTAGACATACCAACCGCACGGACGACCGCTTCGCCGCTCACGGATCAGGTGTGCCACAGGGGCGCCGCGCACGTGGACGGCTGACAACTCGCGAAACAGCCACTCCACGTAAGGTACGTCGTACGCGGGATACAACCGCAGGCCGGTCCCAAATCCGGCGGCCTGTTCGACCAATCCCGGCGCCGTCAGCGGTTCGGCTAAGACCGACGGTATAGGCTCCGGGGGTGGCAGGGCAATCCGCGCCGCGGCGGCGTCCAGCCATCCGAGCGCCGCGCGGCCCCGGTGGCGCGGCTCCGCCAGTTCGGGCCGACGGCGCGGTTGGTGAATGAACCGGTCAAGGGCCCACGACAGCGGTCGCAACACGCGTACCCACGAGATGCACGCGAGGTGCGCCAGGCGCCCGCCGAGAAGCGTCCAGATCTGCCGCATCGGCTCGGTTGCGCCGTCCGTGATCGTGAGATCTTGCGGTCCGGCCAGGTAGGCCCGCAGCAGCAGCGCTCCGACGGCACCAGAACGGGCATCGGGGCGCGTGATCAACTGCCCGGCGCATGCCACCCGCGCCGGTCGCCCGTCGAACCTGGCGCGGCGTACGTGCGAACCCTGAAACCCGACGATCGCGCCGGCGCGATCGAGGTGCACCAGCGAGGGGATCTCCTCATCCACCCAGGGGTGCTCGAGGATGGTGCGCTCGAAGTAGTCCCGCAGACCAGGAGGCGGGTGGCGACGGCCGCTCCGCGCGACGAGCTCGTAAAGCGCCGCGACTTCATCCAGGTCGTTGTGAACCAACGGTCGGACAAGTTTCAAGGCGCTTGCCCAGCCTGAGCCTTTGGCAGCGGCGAGTCATCGACAGCGAGGCGGTCGATCAGTGCGGCCAGCCGTTCGACGCTGCGGATGTCGTCGATCGCGACGGCATCGAGTGGGATCACGATCAACAGATCCTGCTCGATCGCCACGAGCAGCGTGACAAGCGACAGCGAGTCGATCAGTCCGCTGTCGACGATGTCCGTATGTGGCGACGGTAGTTCTACGCCGAGCGTCTCAGAGACGATGCGGGCAATCCGATCGCTGGTTCTCATGATCCCCCGGGCCGCGCCTCAGCGGTCCGCTCGAACCGTTCACGCAGCCGCCGACGGTCGATCTTGCCATTGACGTTCTTGGGCAGCACGTCAAGCTCCTGCCAGCGTGCTGGCAGCATGTATGAGGGAAGCACTGCGCGGAGCGCCGCGTGCAGCGTTGCCGTTGTCGCCGCTGCGTTCGGTGTTAACGCATACGCGCAACAGATCGACGTTCCCTCGAAGCCTTCAGATTCCATCCCCAGGACCGCGCACTCTGCGATCTCGGGAAGCGCGTTCAGCGCTGCTTCGATCTCGCCGAGCTCAATGCGGTAGCCGCGGCTCTTGATCTGCGAGTCGGTCCGGCCCAGGAAATACAGGAGCCCATCGGGACCGACGCGCCCCAAATCTCCTGTGCGGTATAGATGCTCGCCTTCCCGGCCGGGCCGGAGATCGGGAACAAACGCCGCCCGCGTCTTCGCCTCGTCTCGCCAGTACCCGGGGCTCACGCCGACGCCGCCGATGTAGAGCTCGCCCACGCGTTCAGAGGGGACCGGCTTTCCGTCGTCCTCCAGAACCAGCAGTTCTTCGCCTTCGCACGGCTGCCCGATTGAGATTGCCGCCGTTTCATCCGGCACCCCAGGGACTCGGTAGTAGCTGCTGGCAATCGTTGCCTCCGTAGGCCCATAGAGGTTGGTGAATGTCGCCTGCGGAACCTTTTTCATCCAGTGAATCAGCACCGCGGTCGGAAGCACCTCGCCGCACCATAGGATCCGTTCGAGGGTAGAAAACCCGTTCTCAGGTACAGCCGCGAACTTGGCCATGTAGGTGAGGGTTGATGGAACAGTGAACCATTGTGTCAGCCGGCTGTCTTCAATGAACTCCGCGAGCTGGCGCGGTAGAAGCGCGGTAGGGGGGACCAGGTGGAGCTCGGCCCCCGCCCGGAATGTCGCGTAGATGTCGAACGTGGACAGATCAAAATGCAGCGGGGGGTGTCCCGAGATCCGGTCTCCGGCGTGGGTGCCGAAGTAGGGCACAGCCCACTCGATGAAGGAGGCCACGTTGGCATGCGTGATCATCACGCCCTTGGGCTCGCCGCTGGAGCCCGAGGTGAAGAGAATGTGCGCAACGTCGTGAGCGCGACCGACCGGCTCCAACGGCCCGTCGTCCTGCACATTGATGTCCTGCGGGCCAAAGGCAAACTCGGGTGAAACCACATCAGGTCCATCCGATGCGAGTGCCCCGATGACCGATGACGCGCGGATCCCCCCCGAAGCTTGCAATTCGACGAGCACCGCGGCGGCCGCGGGACCGAGCACGAGTATGGCTGTCGGGTCGGCGGCGCGGACGATCCGTGCCAACCGAGCGGCCGGGCTTGCGATGTCGACCGGCACGTACACAGCTCCCACCTTGAGTACCGCGAGCATCGCCGCGATCGCCTCGGGTGCCTTGGGCGTGAACAGGCAGACTCGATCACCGCGCTTGCACCCTGCTTGGCGGAGAACGCGGGCAAGCCGGTTGGCGGCACTCTCCAGCTCGTTGTAGGTGAGACGTGTAGCTCCCATGACAATGGCGGTGTCATCGCCTGCTGCCGCGGCATGCGCACTCAGGTAATCCTGCAGCAACTCCGTCAACCGGCGGGCGCTCCCCTGGCGTGGCGGAACACGATCCCGATGTGCTCAAGCTCTTCCGCGGACGCCGGGATATCAAGAATGAACGTTCGAAACCCAAGTCCCAGGTAACGCCTCAGCTCCTCCGCGACGCGCTGGTGATCACCAACGAGATAGGGGCAAAACGTCTTGTAATTTTTGAACGGTGTGAGCCAATACGGATCGCCGGCGGCTGCCGCGTCGCTCGCGAGCTCGGTCAGCTGCTGGTGCCAGTGGGAGTCGGAGAGCTGCATCGCCAGGCCGTGGGTGATCTGCCCGGCGCGGTCCTCAGGGAAGCGTTCATAGGCCACTCGCCAGGCCTCTTGCGCATCCTCCCTGGTGATGATGCCGATCCGCATCCCGGCTGCCGGCTCGCCGACCTGCGGCTCCTCCGCTGCCGCCGGTTTCGGATACTTGACCGGCGTCGCTTTCAGCGCTGCGGCCGCCGCCAGCCCGGCCGGCGAGGAGCCTGACATCATGATGCCCGGACGGCACGCCTCCGGCACCGGCGGTTTCAGACGGAGGTTTCGGACCTCGTAGTAATCCCCTGTCAGCGTGAGCGGCCGATTGTCCCGCACCAAGGCTGTTACGATCTGAGCGTATTCAAGCGCACGGTCATATCGCTGATCGTGCGGCGTCTCGTCTCCGAGCGCGACCAGGTCGGTGCGAAATCCGCCGGCCACGATATTGAGGTGAATTCGTCGAGCATGCAGGTGCGCGATGCTCGAGACCATCTTGGCGACACTGTAAGGGTGCATGTAGGTCGGTTGAACCGCGACCAACGGACACAACCGCTCCGTCGCCTGAATCACCAGCTGGGAGACTAGCCACGGGTCGACGATCCCGTTGTCGGTGTAGACCAAGATGCCCTCGCAGCCGGCCGACTCGCTCCAGCGTGCAACGTCGGCAACACGTTGCGCGTACTCCCGGCGATCGATCTCGCGGGATTGCGGACAGGTGGAGAACACGTGAATCGGCGACGTTGCGTCGGGCCCCATCAGCCGATTATCACGGCACACTGCAAGCGCGCGCAAATCAAGCGGCGCGCCTAGTTGACGTGTTCGGTGCGGAATACCGTCGCTTCAGCACCTTGCAGGAGGAGCCCGCTGTTCGCAGAAGCGGCATCAAGGCGCTCGTGGCGCAGGAGCGCGGTTCTGGTCTGCGTGATCGTCGGGTCCGCGGCATCCAGCGATGAGGCTCGCGAGAGCTGCTGCAGCGCCTTCGTGAAGTCGCCGTCCTGCGCTGCGAGAAGTGCGAGCTCGAAGTGCGGAAACCATGTGTCCTGGCGAGCAATGGCCAGCGCGAAATCACTGCGCGCGCGGGTGGGCTCCGCGAGGTCGACGGCGATCATGCCCGCCGTCAGGTACGCGTCAGCGGCGAATGGGTTCAGGGTGGCAGCCTGAGAGAGGTCGTGATACGCCGCGCTAGGCCTTGCGCGGAACTCCGAGACTGCTCGCGCCATGTAGCGGTCGGCGAGGTACGGCAAGCCGAGGGTCAACGCTGCCGCAAGACTGGCGAAACCGATGGCAATGCCGTAAACGGCGCGGCGACCGCGCGGCGCCAGCAGGCCCGAGAGAAACCGAGCGCCCGTGTGGGACGCCGATGATCTGGAAGGGTGATGTCCGGACAGCGCGATCGCCGCCAGCGGAAGGGACAATGCGGGCACGGCCAGCGCTGGAAACTCGTCGAGCCAGTCCAGCGAGGCGTGGGTGAGAAAGTACGCCGCGACCAGAAACGACGCCGTGGCACAGGCCCGACCTAAACCGGGTCGCTGTCGGCCGGTTTTCGCCAAACCGACGCAGATCGTCACGATCACGGTCACCAGCAGGGCGAGTCCCAGGATCCCAGTTTCACTCAAGGCCCGGAGGGCGAGGTCGTGCGCGTACTGAGAATGCTTCTGGAAATGGCGTGAGGCGTCATATCCTCGCCCAAAATTGCCCGCACCGACTCCGCCCAGGGGGGACCCGCTGAACAGCTTGAACGCCACCCGCGCGTAGTCGAACCGCTCCTCAGGACTGGCTGAGAGCAGCCTCGTCGAACCCGTTGACGCGTCGGTTCGACCGCTGTGCCACACGGTCCGCACCAAATGGGCCACATGTGGTGCGGCCGCCACCGCGACCCCAGCGAAGACCACGGCGGCGCTCACGGCGAGAGCGATCACACCGCGGCGCCCGATCGAGGGGCGGGGGACGCGTCGTCGCTCCCGGTAACCGCTGTCCCATCGGCTCTCCATCAGGATCAACAGGGCGCCAAGAATCAAACTCGCGAGACACGTGAGGAGCATGCCGCTGCCGATGTGTCGGAGCGCCGGCATCGCGTGTCGACCCGCCGAAAGGGTGTTATCGAGCGCGACTGTGCGCGGGACCACCAGACTCAGGCCTGCACCGACGATCAGCATTCGGGCCAGCAGGCGAACACGGTCTGCGCTGACCACGAGGGCGAGGATGGCGGTCAGTGCCAGCGCGACGACGGCGCCGCGGCTCTGAGGCAGGAAGGCGAACTCGGCCAGAAACACCGAGATCGTGAGGAGCGCCACGCGGATCCAGCGGGAGACCTCGGGCCGCGTAGAGAGAATCAACGCCGGCCACATCCCCATCACGGCCAGCGCCGCCGTGGCGTTTGAGTATCCGAGCGGTGTCGAGTATCTCAGCTGATCGAAGAACGGATCGAGATGGGGGGCACCCACAGCCTGCGCCAGCCCTACGGCGCAGAATGCGGCGATGCCGACCGACCATATGCCGAGCGCCAGCGCGAGGGACCGGGGTGAGAAGGGCACCAGGCTCAGCGTCCACGCGACCGCGAGGTACAACAGCAGCTTGTTCGCCGCCTGCAGCGCATCCCCCGGCGCGGCCGCCCATGCGACTGACAAATAGTTCAGGGCCACGATCGCCGCGAACGCCAGGAGAGCGACACGGGCCGCGCGCGCCGGCGGCAGGAACCGACGCCCGAGGACGGCGTTCAACAGCGCGAGCGCGCAGGCGGCGGAGGCGCTGGGGTACCAGACGCTGGGAAAGTAGCCGCCGCTGCTGGGGACCCAGATCAGCCAAAGGCCGACCAGCAGCGCTGCCGGTACCAGCGGCCACAGTTGGAAGGCGCCAGCGCTCACCCGTCGCCGCTGGGCGCCACGGGGGACCGCGGAACTGGCTGGGGCTATTGGATGCTCCACCGCTCGGCGTCAGCGTCTAGCGGTGGCCCGGTCAGAACCCCGAGCCAGCCAAAGTTGTGATGTCAGTGATTGGTGGTGCGGATGCTGCGCCGAACTACGAACCCGACGGCGAGCAGAGACGCGCCGAGTCCAAAGACCAGACCAGCGTTGATGCCCGTAAAGGGAAGGGCGGTCGGTTCGCATAGTGCCTTACTTGAGGCACACGGGCCGCCATAAGCGTTCTGTGCCGGAGTCGCCGCGAGAGCCGAGGCCGCGAAGGCGAGCAGCAACCCACATACACATGTGAGAGCCAATAATGATCGTATCTTCATGCCCTGCCCCTTCGTCATTGGACGTTCCACCTACTGAGAAGCGGCGAGTATACAACGTGAGTGCCAATGACCGGCACTCAGCCCTCGAGGGTGTGCTCAATCGCCTGCACAACCCGTTCCTGCTCGTCCAGGGTCATGTGCGGGTACAGCGGAATCGTGACCTCCGCCCGTGCTGCCTGCTCAGTCCGCGGTAGAGAGAGTCCAGGAAACAGCCGCCGGTAGGCCGAAAACTCGTGAATCGCGGGGTAGAGAATGCTCGTCTGTACACCGTGCTCCTCCCGCAGCGCTCTGCGGAACTCCGCCCGGCGCTCCGGCCGCCTCAGCATGATCGGCATGACGTAGCACGAGGACCCCTGAACGTCCTCGACGCTGAACGGCAGGATCACGTCCGGATGCGCATCCAGACGCCGGCGGTAGCTCAATGTGATCTCGCGACGCTGTTCGATGTCCGCCTCCAGCCGGTGCAAGCGCGCCAGCGCCAGCGCCGCTCTGGGTTCGTCCATCCTGTAGTTGAAGCCGATGTCGACCACGTCGTAGCTCTCCGAATGACCTCGGTGCCGATCCCATGTTCCGCTGGTCATGGCGTGTGAGCGCAGGCTCCGCGCACGCTCGGCGACCTCGTCGTCGTCGGTGGCCAGCAGGCCGCCCTCACCGACTGGAAGAACCTTGTTCGAGAAGAATGAGAAGGCGCCGGCAACCCCGTAGGTCCCCAACTTGCGTCCGCCGAGCTGCGCGCTCGGGGCGTGGGCAGCATCCTCGATCAGGGCGATCCCGTGCTCGCGGCAGAGGCTCGCCAACGAGTCCACCGCCGCGGCATAGCCTCCGAAATGAACGGCGATTACGGCCCGCGTACGCGGAGTGATCAGGCGCTCGACCTCGGTCGGACAAATTGACGGGTTCTCGACCCCGACGATGTCGGCAAACACGGGCTGCGCGCCGCAGTGCAGGATCACGCTGGCGCTCGCGACGAAGGAGAAAGCCGGCACGATCACCTCGTCGCCCGGACCAACCCCGGTGGCCAAGCACGCCAGATGGAGAGCCGCGGTGCAGCTGGACAGGGCGACCGCATGGCGCGCGCCGACGTGCTCGCCGAACGCTCGTTCGAATTCCTGGATGCGTGGGCCCATCGTCAGCCAGCCGGACCGGAGTGTCTCGAGCACCGCATCCAGGTCCTCAGGCTCAAGCTTGAGGTCGAACAGCGGTATCGGGTGATTCGTGTTGATGGCCACGGCGTCGGTCAATCAGGAGCAGTGCCGGCTCGCGTCCCCAACGCTACGGGGTGTTGCGATAGCGCGGATCGAATGGATCCCCGTAGACGCCGTCCGCCAGCGCGTGGCGAATCTCAGCCACGCCGTCCTGGATCGACAGACGCGGTTCGAAGCCCAGCACCGCACGGATCTTCTCGAAGCTGACCTTGTAGTCACGTGGATCCTCGGCGCGGGTTACGAAATGAACGACGCCGGTCGGAACCTGTGCCTGGATCTCCTCGACGAGGTCGGCCTTGCGGAAGTTCTGGTCCGAGCGTCCGACGTTGAAAATCTCGGCGTCGACTAGCGAGAGCTCTGCTTCCAGCACCGAACGCACTCCCCGTGCCGCGTCGCGCACATGGATGTACGGCCGCCAGAAGTGTCCTCCGAACACCTCGAGGACCCGGTCTGCCCACAGATCTCGAGTGAACTCGTTGACGGTCAAATCGAACCGCATCCGCGGTGCGTCTCCGTAGACGGTCGCGAAGCGCAGACACGTCGGGTGCAGCTCGTGAGCCGGCCGATCGAGCAACAGCTGCTCGATCTCGACCTTCTGCTCGGCATACAGTGACACCGGGGCCAGGGGCGCGCGCTCGTCAACGGGAACGGTCGGATCGGCCATCCGACCGTAATTCGAACACGTGGAAGCGAAGATGAAGCGCTCGACCCCGGCCTCGCCAGCTTCCGCAGCCAAGGATCGGCTCGCCTCGACGTTGACCTGTCGCGACAGCGCAGGGTCCAGCGCGCACGCCGGGTCGCCGACGATGGCGGCCAGGTGGACGACCGCCTCCACACCCTCCAGTGCGCCTAAGCGCGTCGTCTGATCGCGGACATCTCCGATGATGGTCTCGACTCCCGACCGCTCCAGTTCGGGCAACAGCCTGGCCTGTGCGTGGAGCAGAGAGTCGAGGCCGCGCACCTTGTGTCCGGCGGCAGTCAGCTCCTGGCAGACCGCGACGCCGACGTAGCCCGCGGCGCCGGTGACCAATACCGACTTGCTCACCGCTGGTCTGGTCGCTCGCTGGCCATGCGCGGGGATGGTAATCAAGTCCGCCCAAAGCGTCGGCCCGACCCGAGGCCGGCACGCTCGCCGGCTCAGGCCACTTGAACGCCGAGAGCTCCCCGGATTCAACGTCCGTCCAGTTCGAGTGGCCTGCGGTGAAGCGTCACCGCGGTGCGGGCCGATGGACGAGTGCGCCGACGAGCTCGGAGCCTTCCCTGGCCACTTCGCCGCGGAGGTCACGTCAAGCAGAAGGATTGATGATGCTCAACACACCGCACATCTTCCGTGCCCCCGTCCTGGCGGTCGTGGCGGCAGCATTCTGCATGACGTCCCCGCTCGCGGTGGCCCGCAACGTTGGCGCAAAGACGAGCCGCTGCCGGGCCTCCGTGGCTCTGGGTCTACACCACGCGCCGTCAAAGCGAGCTCGCCACCGAAGCTGCGCGCACCTGCGTGGGCACCGGCGACAGGCGGAGATCGCCAGTTCGAGGCGGCGGGGTGGTCCCTTGCCGCCGACCGCGTCCCAAGACCTGACGGCCACGCCGGGAGATGGTCAAGTCACGCTGGTCTGGACTGCGGCCGGAAATGGCGGGCGCTACCGGGTCTACCGTGACGGAGCTCAGGCGGCGCAGGTCACCAAGCTCAGCTATGTCGACACCGGCAGAACCAACGGCACGACATACCGCTACAACCTCGTCGCCGTCAACGCCTCCGGCCAGCAGGTGGCGCGTTCTGCTGTGGTTTCCGCAACGCCGACCGCTGGACCCGCGGATGCGCCCACTACGGGGCCCGCGGGTCCGCCCTCCACTGGACCCGTGGATCCGCCCTCCACTGGACCCGTGGATCCGCCCTCTACGTCGCAAAGCTGGACCTGCGGTTGGGGCTCGTTCTCGGTCACCTCGTCCGCGGTCAACCTCCCATCAGGTTGCTGGCGCCCGTTCGCCGACAGCGCTTGGCTGAATACCCCGTTGCCGGCGAATCCGCGGTTGCTGAGTAACTCGGCAGCGTTGGTCGCGAACATGATGAGTCCCAACACGGGAAATGGCGACGGAACCGTCCACGCTCTGCATCCCATTCCATCGCCGACCAACGACTACGATCACCCTTACTTCTTCAGCAGTGCCACTGACCCGCTCTACACGATTTCGTGCGCTCGCAACTGCAATCTCGCGGGTCAGAACGTAAACGGACAGAGCGTGCACATTCCATGCGGCGCCCGGCCAGCCGATGGGTCAGACCATCATCTGGCCGTGATCGATCAGGTAGCGGGCGTGGAATGGGACTTCTGGGCCGTGGAGACCGATCTGTCCCGCTGCTCTGGGGGAACTCTTCGAGTCGGACTAGCCGGACAGGCCTCCATGAGCGGGGACGGGACCGGTTCATGTGCGGACGCCGTCTGCACAGCCTTGACAGCGGGGATCATCCGTGAGCAGGAGCTGGCCTCCGGTCACATCGAGCACGCACTGTTCATGGTCGATCACACCTGCAACGGAACCACCGTCTATCCCGGCTGGACGCCGAACACCTGCGGAGGTACAAACAGTACGGCGCCCGCAGTCGGGCAATGGTTCAAACTTGACTTGACACCAAGTCAGATACAGGCCCTATCCGGCATTTCGGACTGGCAGAAGACGATTCTGACCGCGCTCGCTGTGTACGGAATGTTCGTTGGTGATCAAGGCTCGAACGGCGCGTTTGAGCTCCAGGCGGATTCACCCGCCACCTATGTGGGGACAACCAACCCGTGGATCGGCTGGGCCAGCAGTCAGATGTCTCGGCCTAACAGCAACATCGATTCAAGTGGAGGCACGCTGAGCCTCAAGCTCGGGGCGGGACTACCGGCCGACTTCTGGGCCTCCCACCTGCAGGCGGTCGATCCCTGTGTGATCCAACGTACCTGCTGAGGCGGTCAAGGACCGACAACAACGAATCCAGCCGGCTCGATGTCCTGCTGCAGGTACACGTCGCTGAGCCGTGTGAGGTCGCTGAGCATGGTGTGGTTCAGCCGCGTTACGACGACGACGTGGTCGGCTACCGTCGCGAATGGCAGCACGTCCGCGGCGAGGGTAACCGGCGGGGCGTCGATGACGATCCACTCCGCCACATCGGCTGCCTCGGTCATGATGTGCGCGACCTCTCTCGCGGACAGCATGTCGCGAGCGAACGGACGGTCGGCGCGGATTGGGAGCAGGAGCTGTACTCCCGGCATGGCGCGGACGAGTGCCTCACTCAGCGAGACGTCGCCTGTCAGCACGTCTTCCAGCCCGCGCTCAGGCCTCTCCTCGAGCATGGCGCCGACCGTGGGGTGCAACAAATTCGCATCCACCAGGATGACGGTGTGGCCTGCGTTCGCGAGTGCTCGGGAGAGACCAATCGCGGTGGTGGTCGCTCCTTCGTGACCGGAGACACCACTGACCACCACAGTCTGGCCGTCTGTCCGCAGCTGTGACGCCACCAGCCGGCCCACTAGCCCTCGGAAGCTCTCATGGGCTACGGACAGAGCCCGGCCGTGCGCGGCAAAGCCAATTCGCTCCGCAGTTTTGAAGCCGACCGGTACGCGGGCCAATATCGGCAACCGATACCTGTCCCGGAGCGTCTCCTCGTCGCGCAGCCGCGGATCGAAGATGTAGAGGGCGAACGCCCCGAACGCACCGAGAACGCCGCCCCCCAAAAGCGCGAGCGCGAGGCTCAGCAGCGGTCGCGGCGACGTTGGGCTCGTCGGTGTTTGCGCGCGCGTGAGGATTTGCACGGTGGGGTCAGGGGTCTGTCGCAGGACCTGGAGCTCGGCGAGCTGGCTCACCTGCGGATCGTCCGGCGGCAGCCCGCGCGCATTGGCGGCCAATCCGGGGAGCGCTTGACTTATCACGGCGTGCAGGTGGGCGGTTCGGGAAGCCACCACCGCCGCGGCGAAGGCATCTGCCAGTTGACGAGCCAGCACGGGATCCTCCGCGTTGGCGCGGATGCTGACGATGTTGCCCTGCTGGAGCGGTTGCGCAGTCACCCCGGACAACAGGGAGGCGAGACCGCGGTGCAAGCCGAGCCGGGCGCGCACCTCCTGAGCTATGTCGGAAGTCTTGACCATTCGGGCAACCGTCGCCGGCTCCCGCGTCGGATCGGAGGAGGCCGTGATCAGTCCGAGCCCTGCCAGGGCGGAAACATTGTGGTTGAGCGGTGTGACCAACAGTTCGGACTCAGCCGTGTACACCTTGGTCGCCGAGCTCAGGTACAGCACGGCCGCAATCAATGTCAATGCGACGCTCAGCGCGACAAGCCACCAGCGCTTGCGGAGCGCGCCCCAGTGCCGCCGGATGGCGTGCTCACGGAACCACGGAGTCAACCAGCTTTCGGTGGGGTCCGAAGAGGGATCGCCCGGAGGGCCGTCCGCTTGCGGCTGATTCGTTACGGGAAGTCGATTTCCGGGGTCCGCCATGGGCGAGGTCGTCGGTCATGGTAACCGCGGGCGAGGTGCGCCAGGCACGCACCCATGCCAGGTGCAAGACGGTAGGATCGAACGTAATGGCTTGGTCTGCGCAGGCGGCGACGGGCCGACGGGCTACGCCGCAGCAGGCGTGGTGCTGCGAGTGAAGTCGCCTCAAGACACCAGCGCTCGAATGATCACGCCTGCCGTGATCACCCGGTGCGCCGTCGTCGGCGTTCTCTCGGTGGCGCTGCTCGTCGTCTTCGCCTGCGGCTCGAGCTCACGGGCCCGCACGGCTAAACGTCGCCAAGCCTCCCATCACCGCAGCCCGCGCTACATCTGTGCGCACCGGCGGTCCGGCCGCGAGGTAACGTCGCTCGACCGGGAATGCGGGTCCCTGTTCGACTGGCCATTGCCGCCTCGGCCGCGACTGTTGCACGGCTCCCAGACTCAATCCGCAAGCATGATCGGACGCATAATGACGATGGGTGGGGGAGGGATAAGACCCGCGCCGCTCAATCCTGAGCCCGGACACGACTATGGGCACCCTCGTTTTGTTTCCAGCCCGAGCGACCCGGTGTATCGCGTGCACTGCAGCCGCTCGGCACCGCATCAGTGCCCGATCGAGGGGTGGCGGATTCACATCCCTGCCCGCGCGCGGCCAGCCGACGGAACCGATGCCCATATGTCAGTGCTCGACTATGCAGCAAACCGCGAGTACGACTTCTATCACGTTCAGAGCGTCCCGCTGCCGGCGAGCGGGGGCACGATCGTCATCGAATGGGGAGGGCGCTCCCGAATCAGCGGTTCCGGCGCTGGTTCAGACTCGTCGTGCGCGGACGCGGCTTGCACACCCCTTCTTGACGGTGTCATCCGTTACCCCGAGCTGGCGGCTGGGCAGATCAACCATGCATTGTTCATCGTCGTCGGGTGCAGCAACGGCCGGGTGACTTATCCCGCTTCGTCGAGTGGTGGCGGTGGAGCCTGCGACGATCGCACGAACGCACCCGCCACCGGGCAGTGGCTGCAACTCGCCATGTCACCCGCGCAGATCGACGCGCTGCGCGTCCCCGACTGGAAGAAAGCCATCTACCGAGCCCTGGCCCGCTACGGGGCGATGATCGGGGACGAGGGCAGCACCGGCTCGTTTGACTTCATGATCGAGTCACCGGAAACGTATACGAGCCTCGGTATGGCAAATCCGTTCATTGGCTGGGCCGCCGCACAGAGGCAACGACAACCGCGTCACGTGTCGGCTTTTGTGGCCGGCGGCGCGGTCCGTTACACCCTCAGCTTCAACGACAAGATCACTCGGAGACTACGAGTCATCGATCCGTGCGTGATCGCGGGAACCTGCTCATAGCCGTTGGGCGCCCGCCGCGCTTGGTCGGCGTCATCTGCGCCAGGCGGCAACGCTGCGGGCACGGCGGGCGACGGAACTGATTTTCGCTGCGAAACGCCTGTCATCGTCGCGCCGGGCGATATAGAGACGGGGCCACGTCAACGGGTGAGGGTCGCGGTCCAGCCACCGCGGCAGCGTCCCTGCGGCGGTGTAGCCGGCGGCTCCCGCGGCCGCGGCGACTCGGCCGTCGTATGCACCAAATGGATACGCCAGCGAATCACACCGGTGCCCTAGGAGCTGTTCACAGAGCTGGCGGGATCGGTTCAGCTCGTGACGGAGCGCTGTATCGCCCAGGGCGGTTAGCCGCGGGTGCGTATGCGTGTGTGATCCCACCTCCCACCCGGCGTGCGACAACCTGTGCAACTCGGCCACGCTCATTGGCAGAAGCTCGTCCGCCCACGGAGTGGATCGCCATTCCTCGATTCCCTCCCAGCTCATGGGTTCCTCGCTCCCGATGAATGCGGTTGGAACGAACACCGTCCCGGGGAGCCCAAGGCGTTCCAGGATCGGGGCGGCCAATTCCGAGACTGATCGATATGCGTCATCGAAGGTCACGACGACCGTTGGCTGGACGAGGGGTGTGGTGACGGCGGTTGTGAAGGTGGCTCCGGCATACCCGCGCGCGACCAAGCGCGTGAGCTGACGCTCCAGGCGTTCTGGCATGACCGCCAGCTCCGAGGGCCATTGCTCGCTGACGGCGTGGTAGCAGAGCACGATGAGGTCGGTCATGGCAGCGATGAGATGGATTGCGTCCACAGCGACGCGACCGCCTCGGAGCCGTGCACACGTTCGAGGTAATCGTGGGCGGCCCCGGCGTACGCGCCGCGGTCACTAAGTCGTCGGTGCCACATCTCGCGGACCGCACTGACGAAGCGCTCCCAGGACCCCTTGGCCGCCACCCCGAGACCCTGCGCATCGATCCGGCCATCTGGATCGTAGTCCAGCGAGATCACCGGGAGCCCAAGTGCCCACGACTCCAGAAACACATTCGGCATCCCCTCCGAGCGCGATGTGCTGATCAGCGCGACGGCTCGCTCCAGAACCTCCATCGCGGCATCGTGGGGCCGGGAATCCAGCAGCTCCACATTGCGAAGCTCGGCTGCTCGACGCCGGACGGCCTCAGCGACTCCGTGGGGCGCGTCATACGGCGACTGGATCATCCGGAAGCGGGCCTCAGGGACGGCTGCTGCCAGCTCCAGGTACTTCATCGGCTGTTTGTAATCGACCAGACGCCCGATCCACAGGAACGCGTCCGGTTCCTGCGCCGCCACCCCGCCGTTGCGCTCGAAGAAGCTGGGAATCTCCACCAGGCGCTTGATGGCCGGAAACGCTTCGGCGGCGAGATCGACCTGCTGGGCAGACTGGACGACGACGAGGTCTGCCAGAGACACACCGAGCTTGTAAAGGCGCGCGCTCCGCGAGGCAATCGTCTCGAGCGTAAAGTCGCCGTCGTTGGCAGTAGCGAAGACCAGCCGGCGTTGGTGTCGCCGACAGAAGAGCCCGGCAATCCCCAACGCCGGGGTGGCGGTGCGCACAACGTACGTCTTCGCGTTGGCAGCGGCCAGCGCTTGCCAGATGCGCCGGGCCTCGGTGGTCGGCACGGACGCGCGCGCGGGGCGCTGGAGAACCGACAGATTGGGGTGCGATGGAGGCGAACCGTGTTCTAAGGCGAACACGATGTGAGCCACCTCGCACCCTGCATCAGCGAGCGCCCGAGCGAGCAGATAGGTCTGTCGCTCGGCTCCTCCGGTCCCACGCGACCCCTCGTAGACGCTCACCGCCTGGGGCATGTAGATCGCAACGTCCCGGGTCACCGACGTGCCCATGTGTCGGCGCGCACTGGCCGTGTCGCGGTCCTGGGCGGCTGACCCGGATCGTCGGTGCCTGTCAACTGCGATGGCGCACGAGCCACCGGTTATGCTTGCCGTTCGGCGCTCGGTGGATGGGAGCGCGAGAAAATCAGCATGCGCATCGTGGTCACAGGCGTCGGCGGGTTCATCGGCTCTCAACTCGCCGAGACGCTGCTGTCTGCCGGTCACGAGGTGATCGGAGTCGACGCATGGACGACATATTACGACCCGGCGCGTAAGCGGGATAACCTCGCTGGGGCGTTGGCTGATGATCGTTTCACCCTTGTTGAGGGTGACCTCAATGAGCTGGACCTCGTCGCCCTGCTCACTGATGTCGACGTCGTTCATCACCTCGCAGGGCAACCGGGCGTGAGGGTCAGCTGGGGCCGTGAATTCGATGTCTACCTGGCGCAGAACGTGCTCAGTACGCAGCGGCTGCTGGAGGCGGCCAAGACCGTTTCGCTACCCCGTTTCGTGCTCGCCTCCTCCTCCTCGGTCTACGGACAGGCGGAACGGTTCCCGACCCTCGAATCCGACCTGCCACGGCCAGTTTCGCCTTATGGGTTGAGCAAGCTGGCGGCCGAGCACCTGTGCCACTTGTACGCGTCCCAGTTCGGGGTGGAGTTCGTGATTCTGCGCTACTTCAGCATCTTTGGTCCTCGCCAGCGCCCTGACATGGCATTCGCGCGGT
Organism: uncultured Solirubrobacterales bacterium; assembly: GCA_963757165.1. Taxonomy (GTDB): domain Bacteria; phylum Actinomycetota; class Thermoleophilia; order Solirubrobacterales; family Solirubrobacteraceae; genus Palsa-465. Next base: position 59,361 of record CAVWQO010000003.1, on the reverse strand, counting down.
TCATCGATGCGCTGCTCAGTGACCGGCCCCTGACGATCTACGGCGACGGGGGTCAGAGCCGCGATTTCACATTTGTCGGGGATGCCGTGGCCGCGACGGTTGCGGCCGGGGAGCTCGGCGTTGCGGGCCGGACCTACAACGTTGCCGGAGGCTGCCAAGCCACAGTGCTCGAGGTGATCGAGGCCCTGGGACGTCTGATCGACTGCGTCCCCCAACTGACGACACAGCCGGCCCTGCCCGGTGATCCTCGTCAAACGGGGGCCGACATCTCACTGGCCGAGAACGACCTTCGGTTCAAGCCGTCCGTGGAGCTGGAGGAAGGCCTCGCGAGACAGCTCGCGGAACACCGCTCGCGTCAGGCACACGCCAGCCGGGCATGATTCCCGGGCGCGCACGCTCGCGGCCGACGTGAGTTCTAAAGCCGCTGGGCACGAGCGATCGAGATCAGGGCAGCAGGGGAGCGCCGGCGCGCTCAGGAACACCGTGTTCGGTCTGCTCACCCAGGCCACGACCTCCGCGTTCACCGCCGGGCTGACGGTCTACCTGGCGCGGGCACTGGGCGAGTCGGGCTATGGCGTATTCGCCCTCGGGCTCGGTATCGGCTCGTTCGCGCTGCTGGCCTCCGACGCGGGAATCAGCTATGCCGCCGCGAGATTCATCGCCGAGCGATACACCGACCGCGCGGCGGTGGCAGACGTGGTGTCGGCGGCCCTGATGCTCACCGTTGCTGCTGCGCTCGCGGCCGGCGCGCTGCTGTGGGTGATGTCCGGACCGATCGCCGCCGCGTTCGGCCAAGCCGCGTTGCGCTGGCCTCTGCGGGGCATTTCGCTCGCCGTTGCGGGACAGAGCCTGCTGCTGCTGTATCTGCGCATCTTCTCCGCCGTCCGACAGGTGCGCCTCGGGGTTTGGGTGGTCTTCGTCGAGAGCCTCACAGAGGCCACGGCGAGCGTCGCGCTGGTCGCTCTTGGCGCGGGTGTCACCGGGGCCGCCTTTGGACGGGCCATCGGCTACGCGGTTGGCGCCGCGGCGGCGCTGGCGGCGGGGGGCAGATTGCTGGGGAGCAGAGCGTTTTCGCTGCGTCCGAAAGGAGAGGTGGGCACGGGCGAGATCGTTCGATATGCCGGGTCCCTGCTGGTCACCAACAGCGCGTACACCGTCTACGGGGCGATCGACACGCTGCTGATCGGAGCGATCTTGACCACGAGTGCGGTGGGTCTTTTTTCGGGGCCCATGCGGCTCGTGTTGTTCTTCGGCTACGTGGGCGAATCGGTAGCCGGCGCGCTCGGACCGCGGGTGGCGCGGACCGCGGACCGTGAGCCCGACGTCGCCGCGTGGCGCGCGGGTCTTCGATGGCTGCTGATCTTCCAATCGCTCCTGGTCGCGCCGCTGCTCGTCTGGGCCACGCCGATCATGGTGCTGCTGTTGGGCTCGGCGTTCCATGAGTCCGGGCCGATCCTCAGGGTGCTGACGCTCTACGTGTTTCTCGGCGGCCTCAGCCCGGTCCTGTCGATCACCGTCAACTACCTGGGCCAGGGAGCCAAGAGGATCCCGATCGTCCTGGTGGCGTTGCTGGTCAACGCCGCGCTTGATGCTGTGTTGCTGCCGTTAGTGGGACCGCTTGGCGCCGCTATCGGAACCGGGGTGGCTTACTCGATCTACGTACCGGCTCACTTCCGCTTGTGCCGTCAAGCGTTCGAGATCCCGCTCCGGCCGCTCGCCCGGACCTTCGTGCGCGCTGGACTTGCTGCGGCGGCAATGGCCGCGGTCCTGCTTGCCTTCGGTACCAGCAACCTGTCTCTGCTCGATTGGATCCTCGGGCTGGTCGCCGGCACGCTGGCATTCCTGGTCGTCCTGTTTGCCACCGGGGAGATCAGGCGCGACGAGCTCCTGCGCGCGCTCGGAGCCGCCCGAAGCCGGTTCTCGGCTGCTTGATCTCACCGCCGATCACCGCCGCTTGCAGCCACTCGGCCAGCCGATGCACCTGGGCATCACGTGAGTACGCGCGCGCCCGCTCGACGCCGCGGGTGACCAGCCGCGCGCGGAGCTCGCTCTCGTCGACGATGCGTCGCACCGCCTCTGCCGCCGCGTCAGCGTCCCCAGGGCCGATCAGGATCACGGCGTCACCGGCAATCTTGGCCACCCCTCCGACTGCCGTGGCGACCGCCGGCAGCCGCGCCGCGAAGGCCTCGAAGAGCACCTGTGGCACGCCCTCGGTCCACGATACGTGGAGAAACACATGGCTCGAGCGGTAGATCTCCTCCAGCCCTCGTTCAACGGGTATGTAGCCGAGCAGATCGGCCCGATCCGCCACGCCGAGCTCGGCCAAGCGTTCGTTCAGACGCTGCTCCAAGGAGCCCTCACCACACACGAGCAGCCGAACGTCGAGACCTGCCCCGACCAGCCTCGCGAGCACGTCCGCGAGCAGGAGCGGATTCTTCTCGGGGTCGATCCGCCCGACGCTGAGGATGCGTATCTGACCGGCGTAGCTGAGTTGCGGGATCTGCTCCGCGGACACAAGGTGCTCGTCGCCAACGAACGAGATGGTGAGATCGAGCAGCTGCGGAGCCGACGCGTAGAGGTCCACGAGCTCTGGTCCGACGACCACCACCGGGTAGACCCGGGCCAGTCTGCGCCAGAGGAACTCCAGCAGCCAGAACGCCATCTGCGCCCAGCGATTACCCGGGTGGCGGTGCGCGGCATATTCAGTCGTGTTCTGGCGCACGCCGAGCACGACGGAACGACGACGCAGCAAGGCCAGCGGGACCACCAGCAATGCAAGTGGATGCGGTCCGAGCAGCCAGATGGCATCTACTTTGCCCAGCGTCCTCCAGAAGCGGTGAAGTGTCGCCACCGCGCCGCGGCCGACCTCCAGCGGATGGCTAAGGCTCGCGTAGTGCGGAAGGGCGACAAAGCCCACCTCAGGCGGCAGCAGATGATGCGCGCGTCCCGGAGCGGGATCCAGCCGACCGAGCAGGGTCACCAAGGCCAGCTCCTTGGCCAGCTCTGCGGCGAAGAGCGGGAAGGACAGGCCGGTGCTGAGCACGTCGTGCTCGCGACGGTAGACGTCATCCACGTAGATGGCCAGGCGCACGTATCTAGGAAGGCCCGAATCGTCCGGCGCGGGTGATGAGCGTGCGTGCCGCGGTCCCGAGAGCGGCCACGGGCACGCCGTCCCGGAGTGCTGCCCGGATGAAGCCGAACCCGAAAGTAAGATGCATCGTCACCAAGACGGCGGGTAGGGCGGCGGCCTCATCTAGCTTCCCTTGCCTTGCCACGCGCGCGGTCTCTCGCAGCAAGGCGAGCGTGTAGAGAAGGGTGCCCGCCCGCGCAAGGCGCGCCGCGGGCTGGCCGCCCAGGGAGAGTACGGCCGTGAACGCGAGCGCGGGAGGGAGCAGTTGTGAGGGTCGCAGGCTCTCAGGGTGGCGACGGCTCGTCCGCACCCGAGCCTGGCCGTAGCGCCAGTACTGCGCGGCGAGGGCGCAGAGGCTGTTGCGGGGGGCGTACTCGGCCGCGAGCGCGGGGACGCATACGATCCGCCCGCCGGACTTGCGAAGCCGGGCGGCGAGCTCAAAGTCCTCGTCCCCCACCCACTCAACGTCCCAGCCGCCGTTGGCGATCAGCAGGGAGCGGCGCCAGATCCCCGTAAAGCCGGAATCCACCTCGAACTCGGTCTGCGCCAAGCGCCGGAAGCTCGCCCCGCCGGCGCCGAGCGGCACGCGGAGAGCGAGGGCGATGTAGCGCGACCACCGGTCATAGCCAACCGCCAGCTGCGGACCGCTGACGGAAATCACGTCGCCTCGCTGGAGGCGGGCAACCCCGCGTGAGATGTAGTCCCTCGGATAGCGCGCGTGGGCGTCCATGCGGACGACGAACTGCCCACGTGCAGCCTGAAGTCCGATGTTGAGGGCACGGGGCGTGGTGCGTCCCGGGTTCTCCAGCAGCCGAATGCGGTGATCCTGCCCGGCGCAGCGCTGGATGACCTCGCGACTCTCGTCCGTCGAGGCGCCGTCGATGAACAGAAACTCCATCGAGCCTTCGTAGTCCTGCGCGACGATCCCGGCGATGGCCGCCTCCAAATGCCGAGCCTCATTGAAGACAGGGACCAACACGCTCACATCGACGGCGCGGGGTCGACGGACGCTCACAGTGGGGCGGAGGGGGGTACGGCCCGGACGCGCTCGTCCGGGTCGCGAGTGACTCCGGGTAGCGGTACGGCTCGTGAGCCGCCTCCCGCCGCGACAGCGGCCAACGCAGGACCCATGGCCAGTAACAGCCACAGTTCTTTGAGGAACAACCCTGACCCGAAGAACTCGGAGACGAGAATCGCGATCAGCCCGATTAACAGCCCGCGCGCCATCGTCGCTCCATCGGGATCGCCATTCTGCGAGAACAGTCTCGCGGCTCTGGCCGCGCAGCCCACGCAGATAGCAACGATCGCCAAGAACCCCAGAAGGCCAACGATTCCCAACTCGGCCAAGGCCTCGAGGTAGATGTTGTGGGCAACCTTTGGCTGATCGACGATATATCGACTGAAAGTGATCGTCCCTGGCTCAAGGAGAAAATGCACGGAGGCAACCGGAAAATTGCCGGCGCCTACGCCCTGGATCGGGTGGGCTTGCACCATCCGCCACCCCACCGTCCAGATGTCGGTGCGACCACTGCCAGTGGGGTCCGTCGTGGTAAACCGGGACAGGGCAGAGGGGGCGAACAACGCGAGGTACACCGCGGCGACTGCGATCCCCGCCACCACGAGGCCGACCGCTTTTGCGCGTTGCTGGCGGTTCACGACCAGGGGGGTGAGGATCAACGCCGCCCCGAGTCCCACCATCGCCTCACGGGAGACGGTGAGGAACAGGATGATCATGCAAATCCCCGCGGCGGCGAAGGCAAGCGCCCGTTTAGCTCTCGTCCAGTCATGGCGAGCGCCCAAAGAGGCGGCTAGCACGATCGCCACAGTCATCGTGTTCCCCAAACCGTTGGGCCCCAGCGCCCCGCTGAGCCGATCACCGACGGCCGGCGGAGGCGCGGCCACCAGCCCGTAGGCCGCGGCGACGAGAGCGCCGGCGATGAAGGCGACGAACAGCCAGGTCACGTGACGTCGCTCGCGCACAGCGGCGAACACGATCGCGAACAGGGCAAGGTCCAGCAGCCAGCTTTGCGATGCATCAAACCAGCTGGACGACTGCTCTGCCCACAGCGCGCTGAGCAGCGTCCATCCCGCGAGGGCGAGCATCACGGCAACCAGCAGCGGCTCCCGGTCGAGGAGCCTTCGACGCTGCGGATGGATGGCGATATTGCGCAGCCACCCCAGGGCAAGCAGCAAGCCGATCACTTTGGTCACGCTGAGACTGCCGCTGTAGGCCGGGAGGACGTCCAAGAATGCGACCAGGGTGAACACGCAGAGCCCCACCGCGAGGTCGCTCAGCGCCAGCGCTACGACGATGCCGCTGACGATTGCCACGGCAGCGTATTTGGGCTGATACGCACAGAGCAGGCCGAGCAGGAGGGCTGAGCACGCCAGCGCCGCCTGCCATGCGCGCGTACGAATATCGACGTTGATCGTCATTGAGGGCGCGCCCCAGAATACGCGGGTTTGCCGGTGCGCGAAGGGATTCCCGGGGGCAAGTCGCGCTCAAACCTAACTCGCGGGGCGGCTGTTCCTCCATAGAAGCTCCAGTGTCCAACCGCTGCGTGGACGACTCAGTAGAACAGACGTCCAGGTCGATCGTCCAGTCAAGCCAGTCCAGTCAGTCGTCCGAACCGCGAGTCCGACGGAATAGCGGTTCTTTGAGGCCGAGATGGCTTGGGGCACATGGTCACGCAAAGGATGCACACCCATGCCTAAACCCGGGCGCAGTGGCCCGCGAATGAGGATCAACGTGCGGAAGGTCAGCGCGTGGAAGCTCAACGCACGAAAGGCGACCGGCGCCGTCGGCACCATCGCATCACTGCTGATTTGGGCCGGCGCGGCGTCGGCGGCGATGTCGCACCGCGACCTGGCGCTTGGGCAGCTGGTCGCTGCTTCTTCGGTCGCCTCACCGAGCAACCAGGCGAGAAACGCAGTGGACGGAAGTACGGCAACGCGGTGGCGCGCCGCGGCCGGCAGGGCTCAATGGATCCGGGTTGATCTGGGCCGACGGCAAGCGATCAGGCTGATCGTCGTGGACCACGTGATCGCGCGTAACGGCCGTTACACCGTGCAGATCTCCAGCGACGAAGCGCATTGGATCACTGTGCCTCACCGCAAGGTCGGGGCGCACGCTCTCGTTCACATTCGGCGCGTCGCTCGCTATGTCCGCGTGTACTCACGCGGTGCGTCTTCACGGTCGCTCTCGCTGGCGGAACTGGGTGTGTTCGGTCAAGCTACGGGGCGGCGCACTTCTCGCGCTTCCGGTCACACACCTGCTATTCGTCAGAGCCCGCAGGCGCTCGGTCCGCGCGCACAGTCGACGTCTTGTGAATGGGGATCTTTCAGCGACGGTGCTGCGTTCAAGCTTCCATCAAGCTGCTGGCGACCCTTTGCTGACTGGTCGTGGTTGAACACGCCGCTACCACCGGACCCCCGCCTGGCCTCGACAGGCACAAACGGCGAGAATGGGGACTCGGCGGCTTTGGTGGCAGCGCTGATGAGTCATGGCACAGGAGCGGTACGGGATCTAAAGCCCGTAGTGGAAAGCTCCTGGCAGCACGCCATGTATTTCAGCCGGACGTCGGACCCGACCTACACACTGTCCTGTGAGCGATCGGCACGTAACTGTGATCAGCCCAATAGCGCGGTCGGCGAACAGGTGCACATCCCGTGTGGCGCCACGGTCCCCAACGGTACGGACATGCAACTGTTCATCATTGACCAGTCGAGTGGCTATGAGTATGACCTGGTGGGGATGACGCCTGGACAGGTGTTGTGCGGCGGCGGGGTGTTTGACGTTTCGTTGGCGACGAGGATTCCCCTGACCGGGGACGGCCGCGGGTCCTGCGCGGCCGATGCTGCCTGCGTCGGTATGTCCGCGGGCCAGGTGCGCGTGCAGGAGCTTCAGGCTGGATCGATCAATCACGCGATCTTCATCGTTGACGGGGTCTGCGACAACAGCGGCACCCCCGCAAGTCTCTACCCGGCCGATCCCACCAACTCCTGCAGTGGCAACAACCCAGGCGCTCCGAAGGTCGGCCAGTGGTACTACCTCGCCCTCACCAACGCCGAGATATCCGCTACCGGCTTCCCCACATGGCAGCAGACCATCCTCCGGGCGCTGGCCCGCTACGGAATGTTTGTCGGGGACCAGGGCTCGACTGGCGCGTTTGACATCTTCACCGAGGACCAGCGCACGTGGAGCAGCTTCAACCGTCCCAACCCGTGGTTGGCCTACGCCCAACAGCTGGCTCGAGATCCTGCGAACAACATTCACTCGGCCAGCGGTACGAGCGTGGACTTCGGAATGGACAACATTCCGCGCAGTTTCTGGACCGAACACCTTCGCGCCGTCGACGCCTGCGTGATCCAGCGGAGCTGCTGAGCACACCAGGAGGCGCGATGTGTCCTCGGAATGGGGGGTCGTCGCCTAGCTGCCGCGCTGCGCCGCACTGCTGACGGCGGACGGCAAATAGGAGCCGTACCCGTACCCGTAGGAGTCGAACAGTTGCGAGCGCTCGACACCGACCAGCGCGATTCCTCTTGGTGTGATGTTGCTCCGGGCCAGAAGCTCGCCTAGGCCCGCGAGCCGGAGAAGGCGCGTCTGTCCGAGCCGGACGACGAGGAGGACGTCGTCCACCAGGCGAGCCAGTTCCAGTGCGTCGATCACCTCGGCCAGCGGCGGGGCGTCAACGATTACGAATTCTGCCTCGTGAACTGCCTGTGAGAGCAGGAGGGCAGCGGCCGGGCGCAACAGGGAATCCGCCACCAGCGCGCTCGGCTCGGGGTCCCTGCGCGCCAGCAGGTAACGGAGATTGGGGAATTGAGGATGCTCGACGAGAGCGTCCTCAAACGACGCGGCGTCAGTGAGCACCTCAGCGATGGTGTGGTCGGGGGCCTGTCCGATTGCCTTACCGATCGACGGGCGGTGCAGGTCCGCCTCGATCAGGATCACGTTTCTGCCGGAGGTGGCCAACGAGAAAGCGAGATTAATGGCCGTGGTTGTCTTTCCCTCACCAGCCGAGGCACTGGTGACCAAAATCGAGCGGGACGATGGTTGATCTGGCCGAGATGCGACCAGTGCCGCGCGCAACGTCCGATAGGTCTCCAGCGCGGCAGGCGAAAGTACGTCCGGTGTCCGTGGAACGGATCGTCGAATGCGTCGCCGTTCGGCGAGGATTCTGATGAAGGGCAGCCTCGTCGTGAATCGTCCGATTGCTCCCCTGCCGCGGCCTTCCCGGGGAATCAGCGCCAGCACGGGGAGGCGGAACAGGGACTGAAGCTGTTGCTCTCGCCACACTCTGACGTCGACTAGCTCAAGCAGCAGCGAGAGGGCCAAGCCGGCCGCGAGAGAGCCGAGAACGCCGGCACCTAGAACCGTTGCGGTCCGCGGGGAGGTCGGCGAGGTCGGAGGCGTGGCATAGCTTGAGACGCGCATGTCGGGCAGCGGCGCTGCCAGCAAGGTTCGGAGCTGCGCGATTTGGGTTTTCAAGACGCCCGAGTCGGCTGTGCGGATCGGACCGGCCCTCAGCTGAGCGTCCAGGTTCGCGATCTCGCTGGCAATCAGCGAATGAAACTGAGCCGTGCGGAGCCTGATGACGGCGTTGGCGAACGCGTTGGCCAATGTTGCGGCGGCCCTCGGCTGCCCGGCCTGGGCGCTCAGAGCGACGATGTTGCTCTGAGCGACCGGCTGAGCATTGATGCGGCGGAGAATCTGCTGCGGGCTCTGCGGGAGTCCGAGCGCAGACTTGACCGCGCGCGCGGCGTCGATCGTGGTGACCAGACGAACGGCAGTCTCAACGTCCCCGGTGGGATTTCCTGAGGACGTGATCAACCCAAGCGGCAACGTTGTCGTGCTCGTGCTGCTGACTGGGGAGACGAAGAGGTCCGCTTCCGCAGAGTAAACGCGACTCGCCGTCGCGAGATAGGCGACCGCGGCCACGGTCCCGATCAATACACACAGCAGAATCAACCAACGGTGGAGCCAGACCATGGCCGCGTATCGCCGCAGGTCGCTTTCTTGTGCACGGGGCTGCAACCAGGATGCGGCGATTGGTGCTGAGCCATTGCTGTCGGCCATTTGGCGCACTATGTCAGGTAGTCAGAAGGCGGACACCACGCGGGCTGCCCATGGCTGCAGCTCGGTGCCCGTCTCGGCGCGGGCCGAAGATCACTGGACGCGGGATGCGTCGGGAAGTAGCCGCGGACGCATCTCGTCAAACTCTGCAATGGCGCGTTCGTAGTCTTCCTGGCGGCCGAGGTCCACCCAGTAGGCGTCAGAGCGCCAGCAGGCGACCCGTTCTCCGCGGGCGATGAGGGCAAGAACCAGTTCGGGGAGGTCAAGGTGTACTCCCGGCTCGATGTAGTCCTGGATCCGGGAGGAGAAGCAATAGACCCCCATCGAGACTTCGTAACTCAGCACCGGCTTCTCCAGGTAGCCGGTGATCTGCTCGGGGTCCTGCGGATTGTCGCACTCGAGAACTCCGAGAGAGACTTCAATGTCCCGCGTGGTGGTCGCGATCGTGGCGATCGCATCTGACGCAATGTGGTCGTCGAGCAGCTTGCGGTAATCGAGATCGGTGAGTATGTCGCCGTTCATGACCAAGACAGCGTCGTCGAGGTCATCCATCGTCCCCAAGGGTCCAGCGGTCCCGAGCGGTTCGGCCTCGCGTACGTAGTCGATCGTCATTCCGTGGGTGTTCCGGTGGTTGACGACAGCCTCGATCAGGTCCGCCATGTAGCCGGTCGCCAACGTGACGCGCGCAAAACCGCATGCGCGCAGCTGGCTGACCACGATGTCCAGCACGGGCCGGTCACCGATGGGAAGCAGGGGCTTGGGCAGGATGGCCGTGTACGGCCGTAGCCGCATGCCTTGCCCGCCAGCGAGAATTATCGCTTGCGACATCCGTCGCCCTACCGGCCTGGACTTCGCCGGCCTGGAACCTTGAGCGCGCTCACCCTGGAAAACCCGGAGCCTGGGTGCTCATCAGTTCAATCGATCCGAGCTTGGTAGGCACATCGATACCGTCGCAGATCGAGCGCCGACGTTCCCCGGGACTAAATTTTGCACAGCTCTTAGCGCTGAATCGGTGAATATCCTAATGCACGCCCCGTTGCTGAATCAGCTGCCCGTGCGGCCCGATGCGTCAACGAAGCGGGTCCAGCAGGGAGGTTTCTCGGACGATTACGGGTCAAGGTTCGGTGTGCCGCCGAGCGGATCCGCTACGGCGTACGAGCGAGCCGAGCACCAGCAGCGTAAATCCGACGCCGAGGATTGCGGACAGCGACAACCCGGTGACCGGGAGTGTGGGCCCGCGCGGCGGTGTCGCGGCGGCGGGGGTCGATCCTGAAGCAGGGGCCGCGGCCTGCCCGGCAGTTGGATTCTGCGTGCTCGCGGCCGGGGCAGCGGCCGCTGCTAGGACGACGACCGTGCCGTGCATGAACGGATGGATCGTGCAGATGTAGGCGAACGTGCCGGCGTGCGTGAAGGTGTGCGAGGCACTCGCACCCTTATTCAGGTTGCCGGTGTCGAAGCTGCCGTCCTTGGCCGTGGCGGTATGAGGGCTCGGCCCGCTGTTGGTCCACGTGATCGTGTCGCCGACATGGATGGTGGTGGTCCCGGGCGAGAACTTGAAGTCCGTGATCGTGTTGCCCGGGTCGCCGGCCGTGTGAGCCCGGGGGCGAGGCTTACGGTTGTGTTTGGTGTGCGACGCGGTGGTGGCCTTGTGCGTGTGCCTCGCAACGGCGGACGGTGGCTGTGCGGAGGCCGCGAGGCGCACGCGGACGTCCTGGCGGGCGCGCGCACGGTGTTTGGCGCTCCACGACCGCTCCTGCGCGACGGTATGAGCCTTTTGATCGTGACTGCGGTCCGGCTTGGTGCCATGGCCCCAGGCCGGAAGCGGTATCGGCGCGGCGGCGAGCGCAAGCGTCGCTCCAGCGGAGGCCAAGCGTGTCGGTCTGAGCATCTGCAGCATGATGACGCACCGAGCAGCGAGAACCTTCCCAGCGCAGGCGTACGATGTTGGGCGATCCCGAGCTCAGGAGGCGAGATGTCGCGACTCATACGCATGGACCAGTCCGGCCACACCACCGTTGCAGAATGGAACGTGGAGGATGGGGATGCGGTGCAGGCGGCACGGGAAGCCTTCCGCGCGGAGCTCGACGAGGGCTACTTCGCGGTGGTCTCACGGGGAGAGGGTCACGCCGAGCAGGTCCATGAGCTGCCCCTCGACGAGCCGCTGGTGATCCTCCGCAGGCCGATTGCCGGTGGCTAGCGCTGACCTTGCCGGCTCTCGGCTTCGCTCCGGCGAGCTGCCAGAACTGGCCGCGGTCTACTGGCGCCCGCGCGCGACCAAGCGTTCGCTGGCGCGGACGGGAAGATTATGGACCTTGAGCACCGTCTCCCAGACGGTGCCGTTCGTCCTCACCGCGGTGCTGCTCGGTGTGCTGAAGCCGATCACCCTTCCGGTCGGGCTGATCCTGCTCACGCACGCGTGGATCATTCCGGAGCTCTACGCGGCCCGGGGCGCGAACGTCGTGGGCCCTCGCGCCGTCGGCGCACCCGAGTCCGAGCAGCGCGCGATGCTGCTGCTCGGCGATCTGCTCGGCGATGACGCTCGAGCTCTGTACGCGCGCACCGGGCTGGTCTCAGAACGGGGTGAACTGGGGGTGTGGCTGGTGGGGCAGGCGGGAGCTCTACTGGTGTCGCCCGGCGGGCGGCGCGTGTTCTGTCTCTGCGTCAAGGCAACCGATGCCGAGCTGCCCGCCGCCGACCGCGTCGCCCATCTCCTGCTGGCCCTGCGCGCCGACGAGTCCGGATTCGCCACCCTGGCCAATCTGGCCTTCTCCGGCGCGCGCTGGCGGATGCGGCGCAGACTGCAGCCGCCCGCGCGTGAGGCGCTTGATCACGCGGTTGCGGCGGCGCGCGCCAGCCGCGCGGCCGACCCGGACTGAGGATGTTTGTACCGGGGGCCAATGTGGCCTTCAGCAGCGAGGACGATCATGCTGGCCATGACACGTCCCACCGCATCCAAGGTTCTGCTCATCGCTGATCGGCGTGCTCCCGCAAACGAGCCCGGCACCGCGGCAGTTCGCCGCTACCGGCTCGCCCGCCTGCGCTTCGACGGTCGCGCTGACGAACCCGCATCGCGCTTCGAGCACCTCAAGCGCGTTTACGACTGAATTCTGCGCAGCGTTCGGTAAAAGCCGGCTTCGCCGCGCGGTACGCTGAACGTATGCAAACCGATATCGAAGGTCGTCCGGAGCGGACCCCGATCCTGCGCAAGGCAGTAGCCGGGGTGGTACTGATCGCGGCGGTCGCGCTGGCGATCAAGTTGGTCATCGGCGTTGTCACCGCGGTTTTCTGGACCGTCGTGGCTGTAGCCGTCGTGATTGCTGTGCTGTGGGCGGTCAAAACGCTCGTCTGGTGACCGGCTAGCCATGGCCGGCGGCGGTCTTTTGGTGATCATGTTTTTCTTTGGCCTAGCCGGCGGGCTGGTGGGGCGGATGAAAGGCAGCTCGTTCTTCATCTGGTTCATGATCTCGGGGTTGATCCCGTTTCTCGGCCTGCTCGCCGCGCTGTTCTACCGCTTTGAAAATCAGGAGTTGCGGCGGGCATGTCCCAACTGCGGCCGGGTGATCAAGCTCTACGACGCGGTGTGCATGCGCTGCGGTGCCGAGCTGGAGTTCCCCGACGTTGCGGTGGCGCCTGAAGCACCCACGCAGCACCGCGCCAGCCCCCTTCCGGGTCGCTAAACCCATTGCTAGACTCGCCGCTCTGCCGCGCGCGGTCGTGCGCGCGCGCCCAAATGCCGAATCGTTGGAAGGAGGAAGCGCTATGCGTGCAGTCGACGCTCTGATGGAATGCCTGAAGGCCGAGGGTGTCGATGTCGTATTCGGGCTTCCCGGCGGCGCCAACCTTCCGACCTACGACGCCTTCTACGACGCGGGCATTCGCCACATCCTGGTCCGTCATGAAGCCGGTGGTGGACATGCCGCGGAGGGCTACGCCAAGGCCACAGGCAAGGTCGGGGTCTCAATCGGCACGAGCGGCCCCGGGGCGACCAACCTGGTCACTCCGATCTGCGACGCGATGATGGATTCTGTCCCGGTGGTGTTCCTGACCGGCCAGGTCCGCACCGAGCTGCTCGGAACCGATGGGTTCCAGGAGGCGGACACGATCGGGATCACGATGCCGATCGTCAAGCACAGCTTCATGATCCAGCACCCCCTGGAGCTCCCGCGCTCGATCCACGAGGCGTTCCACATTGCGCGCACCGGCCGACCCGGTCCCGTGGTCGTTGACATCCCGCAGGACCTCAGCCGGGCCGACATCCCCTACGAGCCGGTCACCGACGTTCACCTCCCGGGCTACCAGCCCACCACCGACGGCAACCAGAAGCAGATCCGCCTAGCCGCCAAGGCCCTGGCCAATGCGCGCCGCCCCGTGATCTACGCCGGGGGCGGCGTTGTCAACGCAAATGCGTCGGCCGAGCTGATCGAACTGGCCACGTCAGATCGCTTCCCCGTGACCTGCACGGTCATGGGCCTTGGTGCCTTCCCGGCTCCTCACGAGCAGTGGCTGGGCATGCTCGGCATGCACGGCACCCGCGCGGCCAACTACTCGATGGACGAGGCGGATCTGATCGTGGCGATCGGCGCCCGCTTCGACGACCGCATCACTGGCAAGCTGTCGGAGTTCGCCCCACGAGCAAAGTTCATCCACATCGACATCGATCCGGCGGAGATCTCCAAGAACGTCCCCGCGCACATCCCGATCGTCGGCGACGCGAAGAACATCTTGCCGCGGCTGACCGCGGAATATCGTGCCCTCGGTGCTGATCCGGAGCGCCTCGAAGAGTGGTGGTCGCGGATCAGTACCTGGCGCGAGCGCCATCCGCTGGGCTATCAGGATTCCACCGATTCAGAGATCAAGCCCCAGTACATGATCCAGGCGATGTACGAGGCCACCGGCGGCGACGCGATCGTCACCAGCGACGTTGGTCAGCATCAGATGTGGGCTGCTCAGTACTACCACTTCCCGCAGCCCCGCCGGTGGATCAACTCGGGCGGGCTGGGCACAATGGGCTTCGGCCTGCCGGCCGCGATGGGCGCCAAGGTCGGCTGTCCGGACCAGACGGTCGTCTGCATCGCCGGCGACGGGTCGGTGCAGATGAACATGCAGGAGCTCGCAACGTGCGCCCAGGAGGGCATCGCGATCAAGGTGTTCATCATGAACAACGGCTACCTGGGCATGGTCCGGCAGTGGCAGGAGCTGTTTTGGGACAAGCGCTACAGCCAGGTCGAGACCGGTAAGTGGCCGGACTTCGTCAAGCTCGCCGAGGCGATGGGCGCCACCGGCATGCGCTGCACCGATAAGCACACGCTGGTCAAGGACATGAAGGAGGCGCTCGCCACGGAGGGACCTGTCGTGGTCGACGTCAGTGTCACGCCCGAAGAGAACACCTACCCGATGATCCCGGCCGGCCAGGCCGCCCGGGACATGGTGGGATGATCATCATGGGCGAACCGGGCACCAAGGAAGTCCTCTCCCTCGAGGATCTCGAGGCGGTTTCAGGCCTGCGTACGGGGCGCAAGCACATCCTCTCGATTTTGGTCGAGAACAAGCCGGGCGTCCTGACCCGAATTGCCGGGCTGTTTGCCCGCCGCGGGTTCAACATCGACACGCTGGCCGTCGGGCCGACCGACGACGAACGGGTGTCACGCATCACGCTGACCCTCGACGGGGCGGTTCACCCGATTGATCAGGTGACCAAGCAGCTGCACAAGCTGATCAACGTCCTGAAGATCCGGGACCTGGAGCCGGAGGAAACGCTCGCGCGGGAGCTGGCTCTGTTCAAGGTCTCCGCCGACGGTGCCAGCCGTGCCGAGGTGATGCAGATCTGCGAGATCTTCCGCGCCAAGATCGTTGACGTCAGCAAGCGCTCGGTGGTGGCCGAGATCACCGGGACCTGCGACAAAGTCGACGCGTTCGAACGACTGGTACGGCCGTTCGGGCTGATCGAGATGGCCCGCACGGGCGAGATCGCGATCTCCCGCGGACGCGGCGAGACATAGCGCGCGTCCGCGTGGCCGGTCCGTCCGGCGCCCGCGCTAAGTGGGGTGGACTCCAGCGTGGCGAGTTGTGCTGATCGGAGCGTGGATGCGGCTGAGCGCCTGCTCGCGCCTGATTGCCCGGTCGAGGATTTCGTGCGCCTGGTGCTGGGCCCAGTTGGGACGCAGCGTGTGGTCGGTCACCAGTATGCGCTCCAAGGTCACGGTCTCCGCCTGCTCGAGCCGGGCCCGGTGACCAGACCGAACGAGCTCCTCGTCCAACGGCTCGTTGCATGCGAACAGCAGCAGCATCCGCTTGCCGCTCGCAATCATTCGCGCCAGTAGCGCGTCGACCTCGTCGGCTTGGTTGCTCCCGCGCGCTTCGCGCGTGAGCGCTGAGTCCAGCCATCGCTTGGGTGCGGAGAGCATCCACATCGCGATCCGAAGCACCCTGACCAGCGAGACCTCCTGACGCACCTTGGCCAGGGACGCGCGCTCGCTCATCAGCGCTCGGAAGTCCCGCGCGGGAGCCAGGGCGGCGCTCCAGATCAGCGCCCGCGGGTTGACCATCAGCGCAGCCTGGACCCGCACGTCGCCCAGAGCGGCATGGAATGACCAATAGGCGCCGGCACACAGGCCGCTGAGCACGAAGCGATCGCCGATGCCCTCCCGCTCGAGCTGATCTAAGGCCGCCAGCACCTGGGGAACCAGTTCCGGCAGGTAAAGATCGCCGTCCTCGGCGTAGGGAGTCGCGTCGCCGTCAGCGTCGCCGATTCCCTGAACGTCGAGGCGGAGACAGGGAATCCCCCAGCCGGCCCAGCGGCGGGCCGCCTCGACCCACATCCGGTTGGGACCGATGCGGCGGACCGCACCGGCGTTGAGCAGGACGACGCACAGACCGGTTTCCTGCGGCTCGCCCGGCTCGGTGAGGATTCCCGCCAGCCTGCCCCATGGCTGCTCGACCATGAACGGTCGTTCACGCACCGCGGGGCCCACCTCGCCCACTAGGCGCGAGTGCTGCGCAGGGTTCGGACGTTCAAGCGCCGGGGTCCCAGCCGGGCCCGAAGTCTCCCCGCCGATCTCTCTGAGCCAGCCCAGCACCCGTTTCATCACCGCGCTTGGTGGCCGCGCGGTCTGCGGGTGGGCGGTCATCTCACCGTAGCCTTCGCCCCGAGCGGTGTTCACTTGGGCGCCGGCGCGCTCGAGGGCCTCGCGGAGGTTTGCGTCGACCGATATGCCATCGCGCTCGAGCAGCAGCACGCGCCGACGGGCGGCGTGGGGCAACGGCAGGGCGGTCAGGTCGAGTCGGTCGAGATCGGCGACCGTGGGGGCGGTGTGGATGAAGCCACCGGCCTCCAATTCACCCTCAGGGAGGGGTGGGGGCTGCGGGAGCCCTTGGAAGCACTCGGCCAGCTCCAGCTTGGCGAACGCGCGCAGCTGCCGCAGGTAAGAGCGCCCGCGCGCGGGCGTAGCCCACAGCACGAGATCGTCGATCGGCGCTCCGGCCGCGGTCGCCCGGTAGGCCACCATCCCGCCCAGGCTGATGCCGATCGCGGTGAGGCGGGCGGCGCCAGTGCTGGCCTTGAGCCAGGCGGATGCCCCGCCGAAAGCTGCGCTCCAGGCCTCGAGCTGTCCGGGATCCCGTGGCGTACCCGCGCTGTCGCCAGTTCCGGGAGGAGTCACGCGCAAGGTCGGATACCCGGCGGCGGCCAAGCCCCGCGCCCACGCCCTGAGACTCCGGTATGAGCAGATCTCCTCCCATCCGAACGGTCCGCAAAGGATCACTGCCGTGTCGCACGTGCAGGCGGGATCCGCAGCGTGAAAGACCGCGAGCGAAGGTGGGTGCTCGCCCTCGAGGTAGAACGTGCGCTCAGTGACCGTGGGACCCTTCACGGCGCCATCGTGACCTTCACCTGTTCAACCAGATTCAGCCCCGTGAGGTGGCCGCCCGGCGTACCCGAGCCATTGGGTGTCAGGATGATCAGCCGTTCGCGCCCCGGCTCGAGCGAGAAGGCGTCGTCAGCGGGTGTGTAGCCACCCAGATGCACTCGCACACCATAAGCCAGGCGCTGGGTGAGCAGGCGAAGCACGGGTGTCCGATCAACGATCTGCACACTGGCCTGAAGGCCGAGTGCTGACGCCGGTTCCCGGTGGCGGGGAGGCCCGGCGGGGAAGCGTACGGCGTGTGAGAGCGGGGCGCTCGCCTCGCCTGCTCGCTCGAGCGTGACGACGATGGCATCCTGGGCGGGAGGCCCGAAACGGTATGCCCAGGCCGCGTCGACGAAGCGGTGCAGCAGGCCTTCGACGCTACGCTGGAGCTGAGTGTGAGGTGCCAGTTCGATCTCCTGGGTGTTTTCCGCGACGCGGGTCTCAAGATCCCGGTAGAGGGCCACGCGCAGCACGGCGGTCAGTGGTGCACCCCGGTCATTTGCGACGTGAATGGCTACTCCGTTGACGCCCTCGTCCACAGTCCAGACGGCAACGGGCGCGAGGATCCGACGGAGGTGGTGGTAGGCGACCTTGGGGTGACCGCGATGATCGAGCACGCCGAGGCCTGCCCCGGCCAGCATGTCCTTAAGCCACAGCACCAGTGCTCCCCGCGAGGGCGAGCCGTTCCGGCGCCACTCGCCCATGACCTCGGCCATGATCTCGCCGCTGGCTGCACGAGAGAGCTCCAGGTAGCGACCGTGATCTGATCGCCGGAGCTGCACCGGGTCGACCCCGAAGAGCAGCTCGACGTAGTGGTCCCGAACGTCGTCGAAATCCCATCCGGCTCCGAGGTCCCATCCGCTGCCGGCGTCACGCGCGACGCCGGCCTTCCAATCGGGGTGATGAACGGGCACGAGAACCTCGTCGGGAACGTTGGCGAAAGCCAGGCACTCGGCGGCGAACCGGACCTCGGCGCGACGGGCATCCTCCGGGGGCCGGAAATATCCGCTCACGCCGAAATAATGGGCGGTTCCCCGGTCTGAGTGGAATGGCAGATCGCCCCCATGGGGGGTGCTCGGCAAGTAGGCCACGTGTGCGCCCGCTTCTGCCACGAGCCGCGGCAGCTCCTCGTCCCAGAGCGGATCCCGGCCGAGGTCAGGGTTGAGCCCGAGCATCGCGGCCTGCTGCTCCACCTCGGAGTTCCCGCATAGCACGGCGAAGCTCGGGCGCCAGGCCAGCTGTTCGAGCACCGACGTCGCCTCGCTGTGAACTTCGGCCCGGAACTCGGGGTCGGCGACCGGGTAGTCGAGGTTGGCGAACATAAGGTCCTGCCAGACGAGGATTCCGAGTTCGTCGCACAGGTCGTGGAAACCTGGCGGTTCGTAGGCCCCGGTTCCGACGACGCGGAGCATGTTCATCCCGGCGTCTCGGACCAGTCCGAGAATGCGGCGCAGCTCCGCGGGCGCGGGCGCCATCGAGGTGAGATCAGCCGGAGTCCAGACCGCTCCGCGGGCGAAGACGGCAATGCCGTTGACGTGAAGGTCGAGCCCGTCTCTGGCGATATCCTGGGCCCAGCTCAGATCACGAAAGCCGACGCGCCGGCTGGCGACGAGTACGCCGTCGAGCTCCAAGTCGACGTTGTACAGGGCGGGCTGCCCGTGTGTGTGCGGCCACCAGCGCTCGACCGCCTCCAGCCGGACCTCGGCCCCATAGGTTCCATCCTCGGCGCGGACGAGGACGGAGCGGGTCGAGCCCGCGGTAAGGATGACCTCGGCTTCCTCCCCGACTAACCTCACCTGTGCGGCGAGCACGCCATCGTCGCCGTGCAGGGTGCTTCTCAGCCGGAGTCCCTGCAGCCCGGCGCCGCGGTGCCGACGCAATCTGACCGGCCGCCAGGGCCCCACTGGCGCCGGCCCGGGCGCGAATCCGGGCGAGCGGCCGAACATCATCGTGCGGTACCAGCGCAGGCCGCCGTGGTTGACCACCCGCGTGCGCCAGCGAGCGCCCGGGCGCCGCCGTTCGCCCAGCCGCGGCCCGAGGGCGCGGCAGGCGACGATCAGCTCGTTGTTGCTCCTCAGCATTGCCGTCACGTCGACGGCGTGGCTGCGCCACATTGAGTTCGACTCGAGCACGCGCTCGCGGTTGAAGTACACCTCGCTGACCGTGGCGATGCCGTCCAACTCGAGAATCACCCGCTCGTCGGCGCCGGGCGCGGTATCCGCGAAGCGGACCCTGAACCACCAGTCATCGGCGTCGAAGTCACGCTCGGTGCTGCCGACAGCGGCGGCGGCGGTCCCCGGGACCGAAGCTGGGTACCAGTTCAGGCGCTCGCTCTCATCCGGCCCCGGGCAAGCGTTGGCCGGGCTGCAGGCCACCTCCCATCCCTGGTCGAGCTCCACTAGCCGAGCTCGGGCCCGAGCGCCGCCATGCCCTCATCCCAGGCCTGAGCTAGCTCGGCCAGGGCCGGTTCGGGATCGAAGGCTCGGCGGCGAGCGAGGCGGAACGAAACGAGCTTCGACGCCTCGACAATTCGCCGCAGCGCGTTTGCGGCCGGTGCGCCGTCGGGACCAAGCACCCAATCGATGTGGTCGGCACACAGCTCAAACGCGGCGCCGACCATCCTCACGGTGACGAAGGCGTAGGCGTGATAGTCCTCGAGCGGTCCCGCGAGCAGGCGGGGGAGGTCCCCTCGCAGGCGTTCACCCCAGGCCACGAACGGATTGTGCCCGGGCCGCCGACGGTAATGAGCCCTCAGGAGCTCCCGTGCACACTGGCGTAGCCGGTCACCCTCGAGCCGCGGCCCGGCGTCGAAGCGCACCAACTCCATGAACGGATCCATCACGTCGTCGGTGAAGTGCGGGAGCATGCGAAACGCGCCGCGGTAGTCCTCGCCGCTCAGCTCGAAAAAGCCCGCGTTGTGGAAATAGCGCATCCGCTCGGCGCCGAGATCGATCGCCTCCGGCGCCACGGTCGTCTTCAGGTGCTCCCGTCGGTAGCTGGTCGCGGCCGTGTCCGGCAGGTACCAAGCGTCGATCTCCACGAGCACCGTCCGCCCGAGCTCCAGTTGCCCCTCAATGTGCTCAGGGAGCGGACGATAGGGAAGCATCTCGTGGACTTCGATGCCATAAAGCCCCTCGAGGTCAGCGGAGGGCGGCTTGAAGTAGGTGAACTGATCGCCCTCCCAGTCGGTGCGCAGGATGAACCCGAGCATGGCCATCGGGTCGTCGCCACGGGCGTGGAGCAGCTCGATCAGCACGTCGGCGTAGCAATTCGTCTCCAGGTAGGTGCGCCCGTCGCCGTGCAGAGGATGAGAGCTGTAGTGGGCAGGATCAATGTCCCAAAGGGAGACAGCGCGGCGTGAGGTGGTGGTCATCTTCCGAGCCCCAGCTGCTCCTGCACGTCCCCCGGCCAGCGCTCCGGCTCTAGGCCGTGCTCGTGCAGCAGCGCCAGGGTAACTCGCTCCTCCCCGAAGGCCATGCACCCGGTGTGCGCGAGTTCGCCGCTTGCGGTGAGCAGCCCGTAGGTGTGACCGAAGTGATCCTGGTGGTAGTTGGAGGAGGCGATCGCAGTCAGCTTGCCGCCCGCGGTGGGCGCCAGCAGCTCCCACTTCAGTTCCTGCTCGCGCTGGGCCGAAGCGAGGATCCGCCCGGTACGGCCGAAGAACGGATCGTTGGCGATGTCCAGCTCCATCCGCAGCCCGAGCGACCGCAGCAGCTCGGTCGCGCGCTCCCGCCACACCTGCCGCCACGTGGTGACCGCGTCCTGCTCCCCCACACGGACGATCTCCCGCATGTGAAAGATTTGCATGCGCGCGGGGTCGTCGGATGGCTCGCGCCGGAACACGTAGGCGTCCCCGGTATCGAGGACCAGTCCGCCCGGGGGTAGAGGACCGCGGGCCGCAACCGCTGGGTACAACGGGTAGCACGCAGCCGGTGTGAGGACCAACTCGCTCATCTGCTGGAAGCGACTCCAGTCCTCGTGGCGGGTCGCCACCTCGAGCTGCTCGGCCGCCGCCTGCTCGTCGCCCTCGAATGAGAACACCGTGCCCGCCAGATGGGGGAAAGTGCCGAGGTAGCCGCTCCTCTCCAGTTGTTCGCGGGGGATCAGGGGCGGAAAGTAGATCGGCTCCGGAGACTCTCGAGCCGCCGCGCGGGTCACCAGCGCGTCGAAACCGGTCCGCACGCGTTCGAACCGCGCCCCCCGCGCGTAGACCCCGTCGACGCCGGTACGAACCAGGAGCCCGGCCTCGGCCAGGTCCTCCAAATAACGCACCTGCTCGGCAGTTCCGGCACGGAACTCGGCCATCAGATCTCCTTGGCGATGAGGAGCAGTCCCGCGTTTGTCTGGTGGATCCGCTCGTTGGCGACCATCAACGCCGCCGACATGGCGTCTCGCAGGTGTCGCCCGACGCTGTAGGGCGTGTCGTTCTTGAAGCCCATGATCCCGCAGATCTCAAGCGCCTGGCGGCAGATCTCGGCGGCGTGCTCGGAGGCGGCGATCTTGAGATTGTTGAACCGCAGCGACGCCGCCATCGTACCGAGGCGTTCCCGCTCGGGATCCGCGGACGCACTGACGAAGTCGAGTCGGGCCGACCTTACCTCCGCGCGCAGCATGGCTAGCTCGCTCATCAGATGCGAGAGCCGCTGGGCGGCGGGCGAGGGCTCACTCGGTTTGCGTTTGGCTGCCGCCCGGACGAAGGCGCGTGCGCGGGCGAAGGCGTCTTCGGCGATGCCGAGCCACAGATGTGACCAGAGGATGTGTGAGACCGGAACCATCGATTCGGCGGCCACACGGGAGAACGGGATGGAGAGTACCTGCTCACGCGGGAACGCGGCTCGCACGACGTAGCCCGGTGAGCACGTGCCACGCATGCCCAGTACATCCCAGGTCCCGGTGGGCTTGAGTTCGGACTGCCCACGCAGGGTGAGCGCCACGACCTGGTCGCTCGGCTCGGCATCGGGACCCCGCCGGAGGGTGGTTAGCAAGTCGTCGGCGTACTCGCCGTAGCTGACCGTGGGCGCCTGCTTCTCGAAGCTCACCCTGCCGTCTTCGAGCTCGGTGACGGCGGCGACCGAGCGGCCCATGTCCCCACCCGTGCCGATCTCCGAGGTGACGGAGGCAATCAGCCGCTGTTCGCAGGCCAGGGAGGCGAGGTAGCTTTCGAGCCAGGACCCGGGTTCCATATGACGGACCAGCGTGACGACCTGAATCTGGTGCATGGCGAACACCATCGAGCTGGCGCCGCAGTGGCGACCGAGCTCGAGGCAGCAATCGGCGATCGTCTCGAACGTGGCCCCGGCCCCGCCCAGCGCTTCCGGCACGAAGGCTGACAGGGCATGCACCTCACGCAGCGCGGACACCGTCTCGGTCGGGAACCGACCCTGGCGGTCGACGTCGTCGGCATTGGGCGCCGAGATGTCACGGCCGATGCTTCGCACTGCGGCAAGCAGTTCGTGCCCACGATCTAGGGCGACGGTCACGCTACCGTCCCGGCGCCGAGTTCGAGCAACGCCTCCTTGATCGACGCGACGCTCCCGAACACGCTGCGGCGCAGCATCCGGTCGGGAAACTCGATGTCGAAGGCATCCTCGAGCCCGAGCATCACCTGTACGCTGGCGTGGGAGGTCATCCCGGCCTGGTAGAGGTCGGTGTCGTCAGCGAGGGTGGACACGTCGACCGGCAGCCGAGCGTGGTCCCCTATGACTTGTCGGATCTTGTCGGTCAAATCACGTACCCCCGCGGAGCGACCGGTTCCGCAATCACCACGGCCATCGCCAGCTCCCCCAGCTGGGAAACACTTAAGGACAACTCCTCTATCCCCGCTTGGTCAGCCAGCCTAGCGGCCTGGCCGCGTAGGAGCAACCTTGCGCCGCCGCTGTGCATCTCCACCTCGTGCCAGCCGATCGCGTCGTCACCGGCCCGTAGCACTTTGAACGTGGCCTCCTTGGCCGCGAAGCGAGCGGCGAGTCCGCGGACGTTGATCGTACCGGCCCGGGCGCAATCCGCCAGCTCGCTGGGGCTGTAGACCCGCTGGAGATAGCGATCGCCATGACGGTCGATCGAGTCCCGCACCTCGTCCACCGAAACCAGGTCGATTCCCACTCGAATGCGCATTTGATTCTCGCTCAGCGCGCTCACCATAGACCGCAACGAGGTGACCCCGCAACGACGTGGGAGCGGCGGTGGAATCGTGTGCTCGTGTGCGGCGGGGCAGCCAAAATCCTGGTCACGGATATCCTGGATCGCTGCGGTCAGGTGCCTGGGGTGGGCGGTACCGGGTCACCGGAGGAGCGACCTACGTCGACCGCGCCAGGGCGGATACGACCGTACCGGCAGAACGACTTTGATGTGAAGGCGCTTGCCCTTGCGCTCGGCTGAGCGGCCTCGTTTGGAGCCGAGGACGATTCAGGGCGAGGACGGGCCTCAGTAGCCTTGAAGGGCGATGAAGGCTCTCACTCCCGGCAGCCTCAGTCCCGGCTGGTGGGACGAGGAAAGCCTTGAGCGCTTACACAGAAGGCTCGCCGAAGCGTCGCGGAGTGCGCGCGCGGCCGGCGCTCCGCGACTGCTCAGCGTCACCGCACCAATTGGCTCCCAGGAGGATCCGGTAGCGGTGGTTGCAACATCCCGGCGCCCTGGGGAACCGTGGTATTGCTTTGAGCAGCCGGACCGCGATCGCTTCGCGCTGGCCGGCCTCGGCTGCGTGGTCGAGATCGCCGCCGCTGGAGCCGATCGCTTCTCCCAGGTGGCCGCGCGCTGGCGGGCGTTGGTCGCTGCAGCCCTGGCTGACCCAGTCGACGCTCCAGGCGGCTGCGGCCTGCACGCGCTCGGTGGCTTCGCTTTTGCCGCGGACGGTGGGCAGTCGAGGGTCTGGTCCGCGTTTGAGCCGGCCTCGATGATCGTCCCCGAGATCTCCCTGGGTCGGCGGGGGGAGCGGACATGGCTGACCGTCAACGCCGCCGTGGCGCCGGATGACATTCCCGATGAGCTGGCGGCACGGGTCCACCAGCGTTTGAGGGAGCTGCGCACCTCACCGCTACCCCTGCTCGGTCCCGCGCTGACCGGGAACGTCGACGTCCGGAGCGTGATGGCACCGTCGCATTACGAGGAGGCGGTCCGTGGCGCGGTACGGCGGATTCGCGCCGGCGAGCTCGAGAAGATCGTGCTGGCGCGGGAGGTTGCGATCACTGCACCTCTGGCCCACGAGCCGGCCGCGGCGCTCGGGCTGCTGCGCGAAGCCTTCCCCGCCTGCTTCGTGTTCGCGGTTGGCCGAGGCGAAGCGACCTTCATCGCTGCCAGCCCCGAGCTGCTGGTCCGGCGTGAGGGGGCGCGGGCAAGTACCGTGGCGCTGGCCGGGTCGGCACGGCGCAGTTCGGATCCAGCAGTCGATGACCATCTCGGCGAACAGCTGCTACGCAGCGACAAGAACCGCGAGGAGAACGCGATCGTCGTCCGCAGCATTGTCCGTGAGCTGCGCCCCCTCTCGGTGTGGGTGACCTCCGCACCGGAGCCAATGCTCGTACGCGTGGCCAACATTCAGCATCTGGCCGCCCCGATCCGCGCCCAGCTCGCCTCGCCAATCGACGCAATCGAGCTGGCAGGGCTGCTGCACCCAACGCCAGCCGTGGGCGCGCAGCCGCGTGAGCTCGCCCAGCGGTTGATACCCACCCTGGAGGGACTCGACCGGGGTTGGTACGCCGGTCCGGTGGGCTGGACCGACGCCACAGGGGACGGAGAGTTCTGCGTCGCCCTGCGCTGCGCCCTGCTGCGCGGCCGCAGCGCCCACCTCTACGCCGGCGCGGGGGTCGTACGCGACTCCGATCCGACCGAGGAGCTGGCCGAGACCGAGGTGAAGCTCCAGGCGCTGCTGCCGGTGGTGGCGGGCTAGCGCCCGGATCCGGTGCGTAGCGCTGCGAGCGCTCGCTGCTCCATGCGGCGGTGCAGCGCGAGGTTGGCCTCGCGGTCAGTCCTGACCTCGATGATCGTGGTGCCTGGGCTGTCGATCGAGGTGGTAATCGCGGTGTGGAGTGCGTCCAAATCAGAGGGGCGCTCGTAGCCACAGCCGTAGAGTGCGGCAGCGAGTGCGAAATCAAGGCCGTGGGGCGTCGCCACGTGCTCGTCGAACGCGTCATGTTGCCCGCGTACGGGGAGGAAGTGAAAGATGCCCCCGCCGTCGTTGTTGAGCAGCACGATGGTCAGTGACAGGACCAGGCGGCGCGCCGCAAGCAGGCCGCCGATGTCATGGGCGAGGGCGACGTCTCCGATCAGCAGCACGACTGGGCCGTCGATTGCGGCCGCGGCCCCAAATCCGGCTGAGACCGTTCCGTCGATCCCATTGGTGCCGCGGTTGGAAAGGATCCGGGGTGCTGTCTCGGACACCGGTGCGAGGAGCTCGACATCACGGATCGGCATCGAGGAGGCTACGAACAGCGTCCCGCCCGGCGGAAGCCATTCGGTCACCCGGGCGGCGACGAGCGGTTCGGAGAGCTCGTCGGCCAGGGTCGTGGCGAACGTGTTCGCAAGAGTCTCGTCGGCCGCGCGCCAGCTGGAGAGCCAGTCGGGATCGGTGATGACGGCGGGGGGCGCGTCTGTCTCGCCGCCGTCTTTCAACAGCGCTGTGAACGGCGCCGCGATGCGCATGCCCACCACGGAGTCTGGATCTTGCCAGCCGCCGTTGGGGTCTATGGCGATCTGTGGCACGTCTCCCAGGGCCGCTAGCCAGGTGCGCAGCGGCTTGGAGGTCGGCAGGTCGCCTACCCGGATCACGAACTCCGGCCGGTGCGCGTCGGTGAAGCCGCGATCACGCAGCAGCATGTCGTAGTGGGCGATGGCCGCCGGACCGCGCCGGGCTCCGGAAAGGGGGTCGGCGAGCAGCGGGATGCCGGCCCGCGCGGCGTAGCCTGCCAGCCGTTCGCCCGCCGCCGGCGGGCTGGTTTCGGCCCCGGCTACGATCACGACGCGGCCGTTTGGGGGCGCTCCGCCGGCTGGCGCGGCCGGGGGAGGAGCCTCGACTGTGACGTATGGGCGTGCGTTGCCCCGGCCGGTGGGGTCCTCGGGCAACTCACGATCCACGACCAGCGGCTCCCGCAGCGGGAGGTTCAGGTGCACGGGTCCCGCCCGTCCGGTGCACGCGGTCCAGTACGCGCGGCAAGCTAGCGTGCGGATCCAGCGCAGGCGCTCAGGGGTGGCGTCGTGCACGCCGATCTCGAAGAACCACTTGACTGCGCCGCCGTAAAGCTTGATCTGGTCGATCGTCTGCCCAGCGCCCACCTCACGAAGCTCAGGCGGACGATCGGCCGTGAGGACAATCAACGGCACGCGCGCGTGGTGGGCCTCGACCACTGCGGGGGCCAGATTGGCCGCCGCCGTCCCCGAAGTGCAGGCGAGCGCGACCGGCCGCCCCGAGGCCTTGGCGGCACCGACGGCGAAGTAACCCGCACAGCGCTCGTCGATGTGGGAATAGCAACGGATGCGGGACTCGCGGACCAGCGAGAGGACGAGTGGCGTCGAGCGTGAGCCTGGTGAGGTGCACGCCTGCTCCATCCCGCAGCGGGCCAACTCATCGGCCAGTGCGCGTAGCAGCATGTAGGTGTCGGTCGCGGTCATGATGTTCGTCGATGGACCTGTTGCTGTTGCACGGCTTCACCCACACCGGCGCAAGCTGGGCGCGGGTCCGATCTGCGCTGCCCGAACGCTACCGGGCGCTGGCTCCGGACCTGCGCGGTCACGGCGCGGCGTCCGAAGCGCGGCCGGTGACGCTCGAGGCCGTGCTAGCAGACCTGGCGGCGATCAAGCCGAGCGGGCCGTTCACGCTGGCTGGGTACTCGATGGGGGGGCGGATCGCGCTGCACCTGGCGCTGGTGCCGGAAGTGGCGGATCGAATCGCGCGCCTCGTCCTGATCGGGGCCAGCCCCGGCCTGGGCGATCCGACTGAGCGCGCAGCGCGGCGCGAGGCCGACGAGCAATTGGCCTCAGAGATCGAGAGGCTCAGCATCGATGAGTTCGCTCGAAGATGGGCCAGCTCAACTCCGGTGCTGGCCGGCCAGCCAGCGGAGGTAGTGGAGCGCATTCACCAGGATCGCTTGCGCAGCTCTCCGGCCGGCCTGGCGTGCGCGCTCCGCGCACTCGGCACGGGTGCGCTGCCATCCCTGTGGGATCGGCTCCAGGCACTCACCATGCCGGTCACGCTCATCGTCGGCGGGGACGACGCCAAGTTCCGGTTGATCACCAAGCGCATGGCGCGACGGATGCCGAAGGTTCGTGTCGAGGTGGTGCCCGGCGTCGGCCATGCCGTACACCTGGAGGCACCCGATCGCGTGGCGACATTGCTCGCCGAATCGGGCGACCGACGATCCAGGTAGGAAGTAACGCGGAAAACGCATTACGCTTCGCCGATGAAAGGGAGAGAGACGGCGCTGCCCTCCCCGCCTGCGTCGCTTAGTGAGCCGCAGGGATTGCGACATCACCTTCGGGTGCTGCTGATGAACACGATCGTCGCCTTGCCCGTGCTTCCCGGTGCGCTTCGAGTGCGGCTGCTCCGCGCCTTCGGACTTCGGATCGGCGAAGGGACGGAAATCCGGTCCCGCTGCTACTTCAGTCACACAGACGTTTCGATCGGCCGCAATTGTTACGTGAACTTCGCATGCGTTTTCGAGGCCGCGGCGTCGATCACAATCGAGGATGGCGTCTCGCTGGCCCAGGGAGTGATGATCGTGACCCACACGCATGACATCGGCAGCAGCGAGCACCGAGCAGGACCAGCGAAGGCGCTGCCGGTGCGGATCTGCCGTGGCAGTTGGGTGGGGGCCGCGGTGACGATTGTCCCCGGAGCCACGATTGGTCCGGGATGCGTGATTGCCTCAGGGGCTGTCGTGACGGGCGATTTGGAAGCGGACGGCGTTTACGGAGGTGTGCCGGCTCGTCGCATCCGAAGCTTGGACGCAGGCTGAGAGGGCATTCGGCGTATCAAACGCCGTACCAGTTGGCGAGCCCGTCGCCCAGCCCGGGACCGACCGGCATCGACATCCGGCCGAACAGTGGCGCCAGCGGATCTCCGCGGCCCTCGAACATCCCCAGCGTGGCCAAGCCGCAGGCGCGGTCGGGAGTGAGGGCCACGGCCGCATGCAGCGCCGCGGCGATGCCCAGGGGCCCGTCGTAGGTCGAGGCCAGGTAGACCTCGTATCCGACGGCGCGGGCGCGGCGGGCCGCGTCGAGCACGCCGCTGATCCCGCCCGCGCCGGAGATCTTCAGGCAGACGGCGTCGCAGACCCGCGTGTCCAGCGCACCGGGCTGGCGAACGCTCTCGTCGAGAGCGACCGCGACGGGAACCTGCGCGGCCACCTCGGCGATCGCCCCGACGCCCGAGGCCGGCTCCTCGCACAATTCGATGCCGACCGGTCCCAATCCGCGCAGCGTGGCCACGGCCTCCTCGCCCGACCAGCCACCGTTGGCATCGATCCGGATCGCCATCGCCGGGCCGGCGAAGGCGCGCACCGCGGCCAGCCGCCCCGCGTCGTCGCCCATTCCGACCTTGACCTTGACGCAGCGGAAGCCGGCCTGCCGCGCTTCCGCGGCGGCGGTGGCCGCGGCGGAACGGTCGGGCGCGGCCAGACTGGCATTGACCTCGACGGCGTCCGGCGAGGTCACGCCGAGCAGGCGCCACACCGGCACACCGGCGCGGCGACCCTCGAGATCCCACAGCGCCAGGTCGATGGCGGCGATCGCCTGGGGCAGGACCGCCACCCGCGTGCACGCCGCCAGCGTGGCCGCGCGGGGGCTGTCCGCGGAAACTTCGCTGAGGACCTGGCGGCAGTCCTCCAGTGCCGCGACCACATCCTTGAGGCCGACTCCGTCGTAGGAGCGAAGCGGCGCCGCCTCACCGTGCCCGGTGACGCCATCCGCGCCGGTCAGGGACACGAGGATCAGGGGGCGCGCGGCGACGGAGCCGTGCGACGACACCACGGGCGCGCGCATGCGCGCCTCTATCCGGCGCAGGGTCAGCTTCACCGGCTGAGCAGCAGGCCGGCCGAAAGCAACATGCAGAAGGCCAGCTGCAGCATGCCGGTCTGGGCCAGGGCCTGGTTCAGCGAGGGACCGTCGGTGTGATTGCGGACCAGGCGCACCAGCGGGGCCGCGCCCGGCAGGGACAGCCACGGCAACAGCACCCACGGCTTCAGGGGACCGAAGATCCAGGTAATCGGGACCAGGAGGTAGGCCAGGTAGATCATCACGGCGAACAGATTGCGGGTGCGATCGCGGCCCAGGCGCACGGCGAGCGTGCGCTTGCCGGCTCGCCGGTCGGTGTCGATGTCTCGGTAGTTGTTGACGACGAGGATCGCCGCGGCCAGGAGCCCGACCGGGACGGCGAGCGCGAACGCCTCCCAGTGCAGATGCTTGGTCTGCACGAAGTACGACCCTGCCACGGCCACGATGCCGAAGAACAGGAACACGAACACCTCGCCGAGGCCCTCGTAACCGTATGGCCGGGGGCCGCCGGTGTAGAGCACCCCGGCCAGGATCGAAGCGGCGCCGACGACCAGCAGCAGCCAGCCGGCGACGACGATCAGGTAGATCCCGGCCAGCACGGCGAGGCCGAAGGAGACGTACGTGGCGACCAGGACCTGGCGGGGAGGCACGAGCCCGCCGGCGGTCACCCGCACCGGCCCGAGCCGGTCCTCGGTATCCGCGCCGCGCCGCGCGTCCGAGTAGTCGTTACTTAAATTGGTCCCGACCTGAATAAAGATCGCTCCGAGCAGCGCGGCGACGAACCGCAGCGGGTGAAACACGTGGGCGAAGCCGGCCAGCGAGGTCCCGACCAGCACCGGGGCGATCGCCGCCGGCAGCGTCCGCGGGCGCGCCGCCATCATCCAGATGCGAACCCCGTCCGGCGTGGCGACCGCGGCGCGAGAGCTCATTCGCTTATGCCCGCCGAGGGAACTGGGAGAAGTCCGGGACGCGTTTCTCCAGGTAGGCGCGGCGCCCCTCGGCGGCCTCCTCGCTCATGTAGAAGAGGAGGTTGGCATCGTGGGCCAGCTGCTGGATGCCCGACAAGCCGTCCTCGTCGGCGTTGAAGCTCGCCTTCAGCAGTCGCAACGAGAAGGGGGAGAGGGCGAGCATTTCGCGGCACCACTGGACCGTCTCCTCCTCAAGGCGCTCGAGCGGGACAACAGCGTTGACCAAGCCCATCTCGAGTGCCTGCTGGGCGTCGTACTGGCGGCAGAGAAACCAGATCTCCTTGGCCTTCTTGGGCCCGACGAGACGGGAGAGCACGCTGGCCCCGAAACCGCCGTCGAAGGAGCCGACCTTTGGACCGGTCTGTCCGAAGCGCGCGTTCTCAGCGGCGATCGTCAGGTCGCAGATGACGTGAAGAACGTGGCCCCCGCCGATCGCGTAGCCGGCCACCATGGCCACGACGGGCTTGGGCATCCGGCGGATCTGCACGTGCAGGTCGGTGACGTGAAAGCGACCGACCTGCTTGTGGCCGGCCGCGGCGGCCGCAGGGTCCGCGCCGGTCACGTAGCCGCCGCGCTCGCCGCGGACCCGCTGGTCACCGCCCGAACAGAAGGCGTCAGGGCCCTCGCCGGTGAGGATGATCACGCCGACGCCCTCGTCCTCTCGGGCTCGCTCGAACGCGTCGATCAGCTCGATCACGGTCTCGGGACGGAAGGCGTTGCGGACTTCGGGACGGTTGATGGTGATCTTGGCGATGCCGGCATCATCGCCGGCCGAGAGCTCGTAGCGGATGTCCGCGTACTCGCCCTCGGCATGCCAGGTAACGGACAGAATCGATCCTCCTGCTGACGTTGGGGCGGCGCCTGAGACTACCGTTCGGTCATGCCCTCCTGGCTCCTCCTCGCCGCGGCCAAGCATCCCGACAGGGTCGCGATCGAAGGTCCGGAGCGCAGCCTCACCTACGCGGAGTTGTCGCAGGCGGCCGTTTCGGCCGCCGGTGCGCTGGAGCACCTCGGCCTCGAGCCGGGAGCGCGGGTCGCCCTCGCACTGCCATCCGGCGAGGACTTCGTGATCGCTCTGCACGCGGGCCTGCTCAGCGGCTATCCGGTGGTGCCGATCGACCTGCGGCTGAGTCAGCGCGAGCGCGAGCAGCGTCTGGCCGGTGCGGATGTCGTCGTCTCCGAGCCGCTGCAGGGGTCCGAGTTCTCCGGGATGCCGAGCGGGTCCGGCGGCGATCGGGTGGCGGCGGTGATGCACACCTCAGGCACGACGGCGGCTCCGAAACCGGTAGAGCTGAGCTACACCAACTTTCTCGCCAGCGCCCTTGGCTCGGCGGTGGCGTTGGGTCTCGACCCCGCGGAGCGCTGGCTGTGCCCGATGCCGCTGACCCACGTAGGCGGGCTCTCGGTCCCGGTCCGCAGCGCGATCTACGCCACCACCGCCGTGCTCCCCGGCCGCTTTGACACCGACCGGGTGCTGGGCGAGCTGATGGATCCCGCGCGGAGGATCACCATCGTCTCGCTCGTGCCGACGATGCTGGCTCGGCTGCTCGACGCCGGGCTGTCGCAGCCGCCGACGCTGCGTTGGGCGCTGCTCGGCGGCGGTCCGATCGCGCCGGCGCTCTTAGAGCGCGCCCGGTCCGCCGGCGTGCCAGTCGCTCCGAGCTACGGGATGACCGAGGCGTGCTCGCAGATCGCCACCTTCGGCTGGCCGCTGCCCGGGGTCGAGCTGCGGACGAGCGAGGGCGAGATCCTGGTCCGCGGGCCGATCGTCTCCGCGAGCTCGCAGGGCGAGGACGGCTGGCTGCACACCGGTGACCTCGGTCGCGTCGACCAGCGCTCGCGCCTGGAGATCATCGGCCGGAAGTCCGACACGATCGTCACCGGAGGCGAGAACGTGGCCCCGGCCGAAGTCGAGGCCGTGCTGCTCGAGCATCCCGACGTGGCCGATGTTGCCGTGCATTCCCGGCCCGACCCGGAGTGGGGCGAGGCGCTGATCGCGACCGTCGTCCTGCGAGCGGGTGCTTCAGCCCGCGCTGGTGAGTTGCGTGAGTTCTGTGTCGCACGAGTGGCCCGGTTCAAGGTGCCGAAGGCGTTCGAGTTCACGGCCGCGCTCCCGCGGACCGCGTCGGGCAAGTTGTTACGGCGTGAGCTGAGCTGAACCGTATGATCGGCGCATGTCCTCAGTCCGCCGGCTTGAGGTGGCCGACTCGCCGAACCAGCTCACCATCGAGCAACTTGCCGCGGCGTCCGGCATGTCGGTCCGCAACATCCGCGCGCACCAAGCCCGCGGCCTGCTGGCCCCGCCCGAGGTGCGGCTGCGCGTCGGCTACTACGGACCCGAGCACGTGGCGCAGTTGGGGCTGATCCGTGAGCTCCAGGACGACGGCTTCAACCTCAACGGGATCAAGCGCCTGCTGCAGGACACCCAGGGGACCGCCGAGCGGCTGCTGCGCTTCAAGGAGGCGCTCAGCGCTCCGGTCCCGTCCGAGCGAGCGGAGACGCTGACGCTGGCCGAGCTGGGGCAGCGCTTTCGCGTCAAGGCCGAGGACGCTCCGGAGGTGCTGGGCAAGGCCCAGAAGCTTGGCGTCCTGGTGCCGGTGGGCAAGGACCAGTACGAGGTCCCGAGCCCTTCGCTTCTGGCGGTCGCCGAGGAGGTGGTGGGCCGCGGAATCTCACTGCAGAGCGCGCTGTCGATCCTGGAGGAAATCGAACGGCATTCAGATTCGGTGTCGCGCTCGTTCGTGAGGTTGTTCCTCCAGGAGGTGTGGAAGCCGTTCGAGCAGGCCGACATGCCGCCTGAGCGCTGGCCGGAGATCGAGGAAGCCGTCGAGCGGCTGCGGCCGATCGCCTCGGAGGCGCTGATGGCGATCTTTCGCCAGCGCCTGAGCACGCAGATAGAGGATGCGTTCCGGGAGATCACCCGCCGGCTGTCAGTGGAGCAGCGAAGGTGAGCGCGGGCGACGCCGACGAGATCCGGGCCGGTATGCAGGACATGTGGGAGCAGGCGGCTCCCGGCTGGGGGCGGCGGGCGACCCAGATCCGCGACTGGGGGATGCCGGTCTCAGCTTGGCTGATCGACCACCTCCGTCTGCAGCCGGGGTGGCGCCTGCTGGAGCTTGCGGCTGGGCCCGGGGACACAGGATTTCTGGCCGCCGAGCTGATCCAGCCCGGGGGAACGCTGATCTCCAGCGACGGCGCGGAGGCGATGCTTGAGGTTGCGCGGTCCCGGGCCCGGGAGCTGAACGTGCCGAACGTCGTCTTTCAACGGCTTGACCTCGAGTGGATCGATTTGCCGACGGCCGATGTCGACGCGATCCTGTGCCGCTGGGGGCTGATGCTGAGCGTCGACCCAGAGGCCGCCGCCCGTGAGACACGCCGCGTGCTCCGGCCCGGGGGGCGGTTTGCTGTCGCGGTTTGGGACAGCCCGGCCGAGAATCCCTGGGCCACGATTCCCACGGAGGCGCTGGTGGCGATGGGCCGCGCCGACCCTCGCGCCGCCGGCGGACCAGGGATGTTCGCGTTGGCCGTTCCAGGTGCGCTGAGCGAGCTGCTGGAGAGCGCCGGGTTCCTCGAGCCGACGGTGGAAGCGGTGGCGCTCGAGCGCGTTTACCCCCACGTCAAGGCCTACCTGGAGGAGACGCTCGACCTCTCCCGCGCGTTCAGCGGGGCCTGGGGCGAAATGACTGACGACGACCACGGCGAGTTCGAGCGCCGGCTCGTCGAGTTGACCGAGCCGTACGCCGCTGGTGACGGATCATTCCGTCTGCCAGGAAAATCGCTGGTCGCCGTGGCAAACGCGTGAACGTGTTCTTGCACACTGAAAAAAGGAGTGCAGCAGTTCACGGCGACGTCTTTGCCCGCAAGACTGCCGGGCATGCGCCTGCGAATTCTCCTCCCGCTCTCGGCCGCGTTCGCGCTGGCCGCCCCCGCTGCCGCTTCGGCCGCATTCGCCCACACCGTCGCCGCCGGTGAATCACTCTCATCGGTAGCAGCCGCCGACGGGATCACGGTCGATCAGCTCGCCGCGGCCAACGGCCTGTCGGTCGATTCGCAGATTACGGCGGGCTCGACCTTGATGATCCCGCCGCAGTCTTCCTCTGGCCCGTCTTCAGCGGGAGTTACCACCAGCTCCAGCGCGGCAGCCGCCCCGGGCGACGGCGACGGCGACAGCGACGACCCGGGAGCCACCGGCGCCGTGTCCTCCGGCGCGACCTCGGGCAGTTCCGCGTCCTCGGGCTCCGCCGGCGGCTACGTGGTGCAACCCGGGGACACGCTGTCGGCCATTGCGGCACGGGCCGGGGTCAGCGTCGCCGGGCTTGCGAGCGCCAATGGGCTGGATCCGAACGGGATCCTGCCCGCGGGCACCTCACTGAGGCTTTCCGGCGGGTCTTTCAGCGGGACTGCCGCCCCGGTCTCGACGTCAAGCAGCTCCCCGTCGAGTTCCTCCGGCAGCTACGTCGTGCAGCCCGGTGACACCCTGTCCGCGATCGCGGCCAGGGCCGGAGTCAGCGTGGCCGCGCTTGCGGTTGCCAATGGGCTGGATCCGAACGGGATCCTGCCCGCGGGCACCTCACTGACGCTTTCCGGCGGGTCTTCCAGCGGGACCACCGTCCCCGTCTCGACCTCGACGGCCAGTGCGAGCGGCCAACCGGTCGGCGTAGCCGCCCAGGGCACGGCCAGCGCTCCGCCGTATCCGACCCCAGAGACGGTGACTGCCTCGCAAGTCGGCCAGATCGCCAGTGCCAACGGCGTGTCGCCATCGCTGGCCGCCGCGATCGGTTACCAGGAGAGCGGCTTCAACAATGACTTGGTCTCGAGCGCCGACGCGCGCGGCGTGATGCAGATCCTGCCCGGTACGTGGGACTGGATCAACCGAACCCTGACCAACGGAACACCGCTCGCCCCGGCCTCGGCGGCCGAAAACGTGCGCGGTGGCGTGCTCTTGCTCCACTCGTTGCTGAACTCGACTGGCGGCGACCCCGCGATGGCCGCCGCCGGCTACTACCAAGGTCTCTCCTCGGTGCGGGCCAACGGGATGTTCAGCGACACCCAGAACTACGTGAACAACATCCTGGCGCTGCGCCAGCGCTTCGGAGGCGGGTGAGCGGGGCTGAGAAATCGCGCGAGGGCGGTCAACGGCTACGCTGCGAACCATGTTCTATGACGACGATGCAGACCTCCATAAGCTCGACGGCAAGACCGTCGCAATCATCGGTTACGGATCCCAGGGACACGCGCACGCGCTGAATCTGAAGGACTCCGGAGTCAGCGTCGTCGTTGGCCTGCGGGCTTCGTCGCCCAGCGTCGCCAAGGCGGAGAGCCACGGACTCCGCGTGCTCGAACCGGCCGACGCAGCCAGTGAAGGCGACCTGGTGATGATGTTGACGCCCGATGAGCTGCACGCCAAGGTCTGGGAGGGTGGCGTCAGGGATGGGATCGCTCCCGGCAACATGGTGCTGTTCGGTCACG
Source organism: uncultured Solirubrobacterales bacterium (assembly GCA_963757165.1). GTDB lineage: Bacteria > Actinomycetota > Thermoleophilia > Solirubrobacterales > Solirubrobacteraceae > Palsa-465. The sequence goes on along the minus strand of CAVWQO010000003.1, from coordinate 23,832 downwards.
GGTTCTCGATCCACTACGAGACCGTCGTGCCGCCGCCGGATGTCGACGTCGCCCTGGTGGCGCCGAAGGGCCCGGGTCACCTGGTTCGCCGCCAGTACCTCGAGGGCTCGGGTGTGCCTTGCCTCGTGGCGGTCAACCAGGACGCTTCCGGTGACGCGCTGGGCCTGGCCCTCGCGTATGCCAAAGGCATCGGCGGAACCCGCGGCGGCGTGATCGAGACGTCGTTCAAAGACGAGACCGAAACAGACCTCTTCGGCGAACAGGCCGTCCTCTGCGGCGGAGTCACGGAGCTCGTCCGGGCCGGTTACGAGACCCTCACCGACGCCGGCTACGACCCGCGGCTGGCCTACTTCGAGTGCCTGCACGAGCTCAAGCTGATCGTCGATCTGATGTACGAGAAGGGCATCGCCGGGATGCGCTACTCGATCTCAAACACCGCCGAGTACGGCGACCTGACCCGCGGCAAGCGCGTGATCAGCGAGGAGACGCGCCAGGCGATGAAACAGATCCTGGGCGAAATCCAGTCCGGCGACTTCGCCCGCGAGTGGATCGCCGAGAACAACGCCGGTCAGGAGAACTTCCAGCGCATGCGCAAGGAGCAGGCGGGCCATCAGGTCGAGACGGTCGGCAAAGAACTCCGCTCGCAGATGGACTGGATCGATACTTCGTTCCACGAGTAGGTTGTCGGCTTGTCGCCCCGCGAGCGCGTGTTGAACGACGCCGCCGCTTCGCGAGCGTCGTTCAACACGGATCCCGCGTAGCGGCTCAGCGTCGTTCGTGGCCGGTTGATCCAGGCCGCGGCTCGCTCGGTGGCTTGCCGATCCGAGCCGCTGCTCGCTTCGTGGCCGGGTGGCTGAGTCGTAGCGGTAGGTCTTCGGCCCTGAGCCGGTTGGCCAGTCGAGATTCTGGACGGCGTCGCTGTGCACACGCGGGCGCTGCGGGGGCGCGCCCCGGACGCCGCTCGCGAAGGCGCCGCGTCGTGCGGGGCGCGTCACCCGCAACCGCCCCCGGCGTTCCAACAGCGAGGGTCGGTAGAATCGAGCTAGCCGTCGTGACTGGCGCGAGAAGGTGGGCATAGACCACCGGGAAGCGATGGCGTCAGTAGTCGCCGCGCGCCTGGGCATGTAGACCCCGCTAACTTCGAGAGGCGAACATGACCCAGACCTCAACCGTTTTGCAGATTCCTCACGGGCTCAAGCCCGCCGACGGGCGGTTTGGCTCCGGGCCCTCACGGGTGCGGCCGGAACAGTTGCTCGATCTTGCCGACACGGGCGCCAAGCTGATGGGGACATCGCACCGGCAGAAGCCGGTCAGGCAGCTGGTCGGCCGGGTTCGCGAGGGACTGGCCGCGCTCTTTGCGCTGCCCGAGGGCTACGAGGTCGTTCTCGGCAACGGTGGCACCACCGCGTTCTGGGACGCAGCGACGTGCGGTCTGGTAGGCGAGCGGGCGCTGCATCTGACCTACGGCGAGTTCTCATCGAAGTTCGCCGCCTGCACCCGTTCCGCGCCGTTCCTGGCCGACCCCGTCGTGGTTGACGCGCCGGCGGGTGACGCCCCCGAGCCGCGCGCGGACGCCGCTGCCGATGTGCTTGCCTGGGCCCACAACGAAACCTCGACCGGCGTGATGGTTGCGGCAGAGCGGCCCGCGGACGCGGGGGATTCCCTGGTGCTGATCGACGCCACCTCGGGCGCGGGCGGCTTGCCGGCCGACGTCTCGCAGGTCGACGCGTATTACTTCGCGCCCCAGAAGGGGTTCGCCTCCGACGGCGGCTTGTGGCTTGCCCTGCTGAGCCCGGCGGCGATCGCGCGCATCGAGCAGATCGAGCGCGACCGGCCCTCGACCGGACCGGCTCGCTGGATCCCCGACTTCCTGTCGCTCAGCATTGCCCTCGACAACTCTCGGAAAGATCAGACCTACAACACGCCCGCGATTGCGACGCTGTTCCTGCTCGGCGATCAGCTCAACTGGATGCTTGAGCACGGCGGACTCGAGGCGATGGTCGCCCGCACGAGCGAGTCGGCGCGGACGCTCTACGGGTGGGCTGAAGCCCATGCGTACGCGACTCCGTTCGTCTCGGACCCGGCGAAGCGCTCGCTCGTCGTCGGCACGATCGACTTCAGCGATGAGGTCGACGCTGCCGGGCTGGCGGCGACGTTGCGGGCCAACGGGATCCTCGACGTCGAGCCCTACCGCAAGCTGGGTCGCAACCAGCTCCGTGTGGCGATGTTCCCGGCCACCGACCCCGCTGAGGTGAAGGCCCTCACGGCCTGCATCGACTGGGTCCTGGAGCGGACTCGATGAGCGCCGGCAACGGACACGGCCAGCCGCGCGTCCTGGTGGCCGAGAAGATCGGCCGATCCGGGATTGAGCTGCTGGAAGAGCATTTCGATGTCGAGGTCGGCGCCGGCTGGAGCCGGGAGGAGCTGGCCGAGCAGATCGGCCAGTACGACGGAATCCTGATCCGTTCGGCAACGAAACTCGACGCGGAGCTGATCGGGCGGGCGACGCGGCTGCGAGCGGTGGGCCGCGCCGGAGTTGGGGTCGACAACGTCGACGTTCCAGCGGCGACCAAGCGCGGAATCGTCGTGGCCAACGCGCCGCAATCGAATGTGATCACCGCCGCGGAGCACACAATGGCCTTGCTGCTGGCCCTGGCGCGGAACATCCCGCAGGCGCACGGTTCATTGACGGCCGGGAAGTGGGAGCGCGCGAAGTTCTCCGGCGTCGAGCTGTATGAGAAGACGCTCGGGGTTCTGGGCTTCGGGCGGATCGGCCAGCTGGTCGCTGCGCGCGCGCGCGGCTTCGGGATGCACGTGATCGCGTTCGATCCGTACGTGGGCGGCGAGCGCTATCGGGAGCTCGGCGTCGAAAAGGCCGAGACGTCCGACGGCCTCTATGCCGGCGCCGACTTCATCACGCTGCATCTGCCGAACACGCCGGACACGGAGGGATGGCTGGACGCCGAGGCGCTGGCCAAATGCAAGGACGGCGTCCGGATCCTCAACGTGGCCCGCGGCCCGCTGGTGGTCGACGAGGACCTCAAGGCCGCGCTCGACTCCGGCAAGGTCGCCGGAGCGGCGCTCGATGTGTTCCGCTCTGAGCCGGTCACCGACCATCCGTTGTTCGGCTATCCAAATGTCATCGTGACTCCCCACCTGGGCGCCTCGACCGCCGAGGCCACCGACCGGGCGGGATACCAGGCGGCAGAACAGGTGGTCGCCGCCCTGACCGGCGGCGTGGTCACCAGCGCGGTCAACATCCCCGCGATCACCGCCGAGGACATGGAGGTACTGGGACCGTTCGTACCGCTCTGCCGCTCGCTGGGACGAATCGCCATCGCGCTGGCCGAGGGATCATCGGTTGACGCGGTTGAAACCGAGTTCCTCGGGCGGATCGCCGAGCACGACACCCGGCTGCTGTCGATCCAGACGCTGCTCGGGGTCCTGCGCGAGCACACCGAGGAGGAGGTCAACGAGGTCAACGCTCCCGCGCTGGCCGAGGAACGCGGCATCCGAATCGCCGAGACCAAGAGCAGCGGCGTGCGTGACTACACGGACCTGGTGCGCGTAACGCTGCGCTGTGGGGACACGCGGGTGCGGGTGGTGGGCACGCTGATCGGCCGCCGCAACCGGCCCCACCTGCTCGAGGCCTGGGATCAGCGCTTCGACGTCCAGTTGGAGAAGCACATCACCCTGTTCCGCTACCAGGACCTGCCGGGCATGATCGGGAGGGTCGGGACCACGTTCGGGGCCCACGGAGTCAACATCGTCTCCGCGGCCGTCGGGCGCCAGCCCGGCGAAGGGGAGGACGGCGATCGGCGCTTCGCCGCGATGGCCATCACCACTGACGCGGCGGTGCCGCGCGAGGTGATCGATGAGATCGTCACGGGCGAGGGCTTCGAGGCGGGACGTACGGTCAGCCTGTAGGTTCCGTGGCGTGCGCGCCGTCGTGATCACCCACCATGGCCCACCCGAGGTGCTCCAGGTCCAGGAGCGTCCGGTACCCCGGCCCGGCGAAGCAGAAGTACTGATCGACGTATCCGCGGCGGGCATCAACTTCGCCGATCTGATGGCCAGATTGGGTCTGTATCCGGACGCACCAAAACCGCCATGCATCGTCGGCTACGAGGTTTCAGGAACCCTCGCGGAGCTGGGCGAGGGCGTCGGCGACGGGCTGCGGATCGGGCAGCGCGTGATCGCCCCGGTTCGCTTCGGTGGGTATGCGGAGCGCGCTGTCGCCCGCGCAGACGGCGTGGTCCCCCTGCCTGACGGCATCAGCTTCGAGCTTGGCGCAGCGATCCCAATCGCCTATGCGACCGCGTGGGAGGCGCTGATCCGCGCCGGCAACCTCCAGGCCGGCGAGCGTGTACTGATTCAAGCCGCGGCGGGTGGGGTCGGGATCGCGGCCACGCAGATCGCCAAGCGCGCCGGGGCGGAGATCTGGGGAACCTCCTCGCCCGGCAAGCATGAGGCGATCCGTGGGTTCGGCGTCGATCACCCGGTCGACTACACGGCCCCGGGCTGGGAGCGCAAGCTGCCGAAGCTCGATCTCGTGATGGATGCGGTGGGCGGTGCGAGCTTCCGGCGCAGCTACCGGCTGCTGCGTGCAGGCGGCCGGCTGGTGTGCTTCGGAGCCTCCGGGGTGGTCTCGGGCGAGCGTCGCAACCTGCTGGCCGCGGCGCGGACCGCGCTGCAGATGCCGCGCCTGCACATCATCAAGCAGATGTCCGATTCAAAGACGGTGATCGGGCTCAACGTGCTGTCGATCTGGGACGAGTTCCAGTCGGCGGACCGCTGGACGAAGCCGCTGACCGAGCTGCTGGCCGACGGGACAGTCCAGCCGGTGCTGGCGGAGTCGTTCTCGTTTGCGCAGGCGCCGGACGCGCACCGTTTCATCTCCGAGCGACGGAACATCGGCAAGGTCGTGCTGACTCCCGGCGGTTGAGGCTGGCTATCGCCCGCCGCGGGTGATAGATGTAGTCACCAGATGGAGGGCGCACTAGGGACCCAGCCCCAGCAGGCGGCGACACCACCCGCCTTGGCAGCGCGCAGTATGTGCGAGGCGTTTCAGTTCACCGCCGCCGAGCGCTCCGACACGGTCGCTCTGCGCACGATCGGCGACGGCGACCCGATCAGCTTCCGCGAGTACTCCGAGCGGGTCCGCCGTCTCGCCGGCAGCTTTCACGCCCTCGGCGTCCGCCGGGGGGACACGGTGGGCTTCATGCTCACCAACCGGCCGGAGTTCCACCTGCTCGATACGGCCGTCATGCACCTCGGTAGTACGCCGTTCTCGATCTATAACACCTCCTCGCCCGAGCAGATCGCCTATCTGCTGAGCGACGCGGGCAACCGAGTGATGGTCGTGGAGGCCGCGTTTCTGCAGCGGGCACGAGCGGCGATCGCCCAGGCCCACTCCGTCGAGCATCTGATCGTGCTCGACGCGGCACCGGAGGACGCGATCACCCTGAGCGAGCTCGAAAGCCTGACTCCGAGCGCCGACTTCGACTTCGAGGCAAGCTGGCGCGCCGTCGAGCCTGAGGACGTGCTCACGCTGATCTACACCTCGGGTACCACCGGGCCGCCCAAGGGCGTCCAGATCACTCACGCGAACGAGCTGGCGCAGTGCCGCGGCCTGTATGAGGCGACGGGCTGGGCGACGGGCGGGTCGATGGTCTCGTTTCTGCCCAGCGCCCACATCGCCGACCGTGGGGTCCTCCACTACGGCCAGATGATCTGGGGCTTCACGCTCACGGACTGCCCCGATGCTGCGCAGGTGTTCGCGCACGTGGCCGACGCCCGACCGACCCGATTCGGCAGCGTGCCCCGGATGTGGGAGAAGCTGATGGCGGCGCTGCAGGCCGGGTTCGCCGCCGAACCGGACGTGGACAGGCGTCAGGCGATCGAGCGGGCCGTCGAACTGGGCCTGGTAAAGGTCCGCGCCGAGCAGCGAGGGGAGACCCTCGGGCCGGAGCTCGAGGACGCCTACCGCCAGGCTGACGCCCAGATCCTTGCCGGAGTGCGGGCCAAGCTCGGTCTCGACCGCTGTGAGCACTACATGATCGGAGCCGCCCCAGCCCCGGCCCAGGTGTTCGAGTTCTTCGCCGCGCTGGGCATCCCCATCTGCGAGGTCTGGGGCATGTCCGAGCTCTCGTGCGTGGCCACGCTGATGCCGGCTGACCGGCTTCGCTTCGGAACTGTGGGCAAGCCGCTGCCCGGGGTGGAGCTCAGGATCGCCGAGGACGGCGAGGTGCTCGTCCGCGGCGGGATCGTCATGAGTGGCTATCGCAACCAGCCCGAAAAGACAGCAGAGACGATCGACGACGAAGGGTGGCTGCACACTGGAGATATCGGCGAGCTGGACGACGACGGCTACCTGAAGATCGTCGACCGCAAGAAGGAGCTGATCATCAACGCAGCCGGCAAGAACATGTCCCCGGCGAACATCGAGCAGGCGCTGAAGACCGGGAGCCCGCTGATCGGCCAGGCGATCGCCATCGGCGACAGCCGGCCCTACAACGTTGCGCTGATCGTGCTCGACCCCGATGCTTCGGCGGCATTCGCCCAGCGGCACGGCCTGCCGGATTCCTCCCCCGCGGCGCTGGCCGACGACCCGGCCGTGATCGAGGAGGTGAGCTCGGGTGTCGCTCGCGCTAACTCCCACCTGTCGCGCGTCGAGCAGATCAAGCGCTTTCGCGTCCTCCCGTGCGACTGGGCGCCGGCCGGCGACGAGCTGACGCCGACGATGAAACTCAAGCGCAAGCCGATCGCCGAGAAGTACGCGGCCGAGATCGACGCGCTCTACGCCGAGCGCTGAGGCCCTTGCGCGCCGGAGGCGCGCTGCTAATCTTCGCCGCGCATGTCGTTCCGTCTGAACCTTCGACTTCTTCTCCTCCCCCGCAAGGGGGAATAGCGCGCCGGCGGCCGCACGTAGCCGCGAACCAGCACCGAGAAGAAGCCAAGTTCGAGACAGAAGGGAATAGACATGACCAAGGCCGAAGATCCCAATCGAGTACTGATCTTCGATACCACGTTGCGTGACGGCGAGCAGTCGCCGGGCATCTCGCTGAACACGCAGGAGAAGCTGGAGATCGCGCAGCAGCTGGCTCGCCTTGGCGTGGATGTGATCGAGGCCGGCTTCCCGATCACCTCGCCCGGGGACTTCGAGGCCGTGCAAGAGATCTCGCGCACGGTGGAGGGCCCGGTGATCGCCGGCCTCGCGCGGACGCACGTGGCGGACATCGACGCGGCCTGGAACGCGGTCAAAGACGCCAGTCGCCCCCGGATCCACACGTTCATCTCGACGTCCGACATCCACATCGTCCACCAGTTGCAGACCACGCGCGACGACGTCAAGGGTCAGGCGCGGGCGGCCGTCTCCCACGCCAAGCAGTACCTCGACGATGTCGAGTTCTCGCCCATGGACGCGACCCGCGCCGACGTGGAGTTCACGGCCGAGGTGTGCCAGATCGCGATCGATGAGGGTGCCACGACGATCAACATTCCGGACACCGTCGGCTACACGATGCCGCACGAGTTCACCGCTTATCTGGAGCAGCTGTACTCGTTCGTGCCCGATCTGCGGGGCGTCGTGCTATCAGTCCACTGCCACGACGACCTGGGCCTCGCGGTGGCCAACTCGTTCGCCGGATTGATGGCCGGGGCGCGCCAGGTGGAATGTGCGATCAACGGTATCGGCGAGCGCGCCGGCAACGCGTCGCTCGAGGAGATCGTGATGTTGCTGCACACCCGCCAGGCCGACGTCGGCCTGCACACGGGCGCGGTGACCAAGGAGATCGCCCGGACGTCAAGGCTGGTCTCCCGCCTCACCGGTTACGCCGTTCAGCCGAACAAGGCGATCGTCGGCCGCAACGCCTTTGCGCACGAGTCCGGCATTCATCAGGACGGGGTCCTCAAGGAGCGCACGACGTACGAGATCATGGACGCAACGACCGTGGGGCTGGAGAACAACTCGATCGTGCTCGGCAAGCACTCGGGTCGCCATGCCCTGCAGCAGGCGCTCTCCGAGCTCGGCGTCGAGGTCAGCGGACAAGTGCTGAACACCGCGTTCAAGCGCTTCAAGGAGATCGCCGACAAGAAGAAGCAAGTCACCGCGATGGACCTGGAAGCACTGCTGACCGACGAGCTGCGCGAGGATGTGGCCGGTTACACGCTCGAGTGGTTCGACGTCGAGGCCTCCTCGCGACGGCCGCCCCACGCGACCGTCGGCATCCGCTCGCCCTCCGGCGAGGACCTCACCGGAGCGTTCACCGGCGATGGCCCGATCGACGCGATCTTCCACGCCATCAACGCCGCTACGGCAACCGAGGCGAAGCTGCGCGAGTTCCGAGTCGACGCGGTGACTGCTGGTCAGGACGCGCTGGGTGAGACCTCCGTCGTGCTGGACGTCAAGGGCGTCACCGGCTCTGGCCAGGGCGTGTCCACAGACATCCTCGAGGCCGCAGCGCGAGCCTACGTGCGCGCGCTCTCCAACGCCGTGCGACGCCGCGGAATCATGGCCGAGGCCGAGGCGGCTACCGCGGCTGCGGCAGAACCCCTGCGGACGCCCTAGCGGCCTTCGCTCTAAGTCCGCTCAGCCAGCGACATACCCTGCCGATACCCCGCGGCCAGAACCCGGCCGCGGGGCTCGCGGTCCATGAAGTTGGTCCCCATCGCTGCAGCGCTCTCCATGTTCGGGGCGACCGTCTGGACGGCCGCGCCGCGGCGACGCAGGGCCAGCGCCTCGATCGACACAGCCGAGCGGGCGACGTTGCGGATCAGGGCCAGGACGCTCTGATTTCCGACGATGTTCGCCGTCGGGTTCAGGCACAGAACGTGGGTGTCGAGGCCGGCCGGCGCGGCATCGAGATTCGTCGCGCTCCAGACGCCACCATCGACGTAGGCGCGCCCGTCGATTATCACCGGCGCAAACAGCCAGGGCACGCTGCATGAGGCCGCAACCGCCTCGGCCACGCTGGCCCGCGGGGCGCGGGGGCTCCCGAACACGACCCGCCGGCCGTTGCGGCGATCAACGGCAGAGACCCGCAACCGGCCGTCGAAGCGCGCACCGGATCGCTCGACGTTGTGCTTGAGATCATCGAGCGTGTCCTGCGGGTGAGGCAGGGCCCGGAGCATCGCGGCCCGGACGAGCGCCCCTCCGGGCGCGGCGAGGCCAAGGGCCAGAGGTGCGAACGAAGCGCCCGCGGCCAGGGCCCAGGCGCCGGCGCGGCGCGCCGCGCCGATGGCGACGGTGGCCAGGCTGTTGACCGGCCGCGAGCCGGCAGCCTCGACCTCGGTACCGACGGTGGCAGGACGCCGGGGCGATTTCCCGGCCACGAGATGAGCCGCCACGATGGCGCCCGCCGAGGTGCCGACGAAGTACTCGCAGCGACGCAGGTCGAAGCCGGTCGCATCCTCGATTCCGGCCAGGACGCCCATCATCCAGGCCTCTCCGAGGACCCCACCGCCCCCGAGCACCAGCACGTCCGGACGTGAGATCATGGACGTGAGGCTACAGACCTGCGGAGCGCGACCGCCGAGCACCGCGCGTACGTGATAGCGTACAGCCGTATGCCAGTTGTCACTGAATTGCCCGGACCGATCGATTCCCTGGGTCTGCGTGTGCGCGCGCTGAGGGAGGCGATGGACCTGTCGTTGCGGGACCTGGCGGAGCGCTCCGGCGTCAGCGCGCCGATGCTCTCACAGGTTGAGCGCGGGGAGACCAGCCCGACCCTGCAGGTCGCAAACCGGATCGCGGCCGGACTTGAGCTCCGCCTCTCGCAGCTGCTGCGACTGGACGAGAGCGGGGCGGTGACCATCGTCCGGCGGACCGAGCGCCGAAAGGGTCCAGGCCGCGCCAAGGGTCACAGCTACGAGATTCTCACCCCGCCGCTGCCGGGCCAGCGGGCGGAACTGTCCCGCCATGTCCTGGCTCCCGGAGCCCTCACGGGCGGTCCCGGCGATCCGCCAATGCACGAACCGGGAAGCCGTGAGAGCGCGCTCGTCGAGACTGGATCGGTCGCCCTGGTGTCAGACGGCCAGCGCTTCGAGCTCTCAGCCGGCGACTGCGTGACCTTCGACGCCGACCTTTCCCACCACTTCGAGAATTCAGGACCCGATGAGGCCGTGCTGCTGGCCGTGGTCAGCGCCGGTCTGCGAAGGAGCTAGGACAACGATGCCAAGGACCCTGTTCGACAAGATCTGGAGTGCGCACGAAGTTGCACCCGGCCTCCTGTACATCGACCTCCACCTCGTCCACGAGGTGACCAGTCCGCAGGCCTTCGACGGGCTGAGACTCGCTGGGCGCGCGGTGCGCCGCCCGGATCGTACGCTCGCCACCGCCGACCACAACGTCCCAACCGACGGGACGCCGATGGCGGCGCGAATCCGTGACGAGCTGTCCCGCGTACAGGTGCAGACGCTCGAGCGCAACTGCGAAGAGTTCGGCATCCCGGTGTATTCGCTGGGCTCCGAGCACCAGGGGATCGTGCACGTGATCGGTCCTGAGCTGGGCATCTCGCAGCCCGGGATGACCATCGTCTGTGGGGACTCGCACACCGCGACCCACGGCGCCTTCGGCGCATTGGCTTTCGGCATCGGTACGAGCGAGGTCGAGCACGTACTGGCGACCCAGTGTCTGGTGCAGTCCAAGGCCAAGTCGATGCGGATCAGCTACGAGGGCGACCTGGGGTTCGGGGTGACGGCGAAGGACCTGATCCTGGCCACGATCGGCCAGATCGGCGTAGCCGGTGCGGTGGGACATGTCGTCGAGTTCGCCGGCCCAGCGATCCGTGCCCTATCGATGGAGGGGCGGATGACGGTGTGCAACATGACCATCGAGGGCGGGGGCCGGGCCGGAATGATCGCTCCCGACGAAACGACCTTCGAGTGGTTGGCCGGCCGACCCGGGGCACCCAAGGAGATCCCGGAGGCGTGGCGTTCACTGGAAAGCGAAGCGGGGGCCGACTTCGACCGCGAAATCGTCGTCGACGCTGGGCGGCTGAGCCCGATGGTGACCTGGGGGACCAACCCTGAAATGGTCGTCGGAGTGACCGAGGCGGTCCCCGAGCCCGGCTCCGACCAGGATGAGCGCGCACTCGAGTACATGGGCCTAACGGCCGGAACCCCGATCAGCGAGATCAAGCTCGACCGTGTGTTCATCGGGTCGTGCACAAATTCCCGGATTGGAGATCTTCGCGCCGCGGCCGCGGTGGTGGATGGACGCAGGGTGTCAGCCGACGTGTACGCGATGGTCGTGCCCGGCTCCCAGCAGGTCAAGGCTCAGGCCGAGCGCGAAGGCCTCGACGAGGTGTTCAGGCGTGCGGGCTTCGACTGGCGCGGCGCGGGTTGCTCGATGTGCCTGGGCATGAACCCGGACATCGCTGCCCCGGGCGAGCGGGTCGCCTCCACCTCGAATCGGAACTTCGAGGGACGTCAGGGACGCGGTGCCCGCTCGCACCTCGTCTCTCCGCAAATGGCGGCTGCGGCGGCGATCGAAGGCCGGTTCGTGGACATCAGGGAGTGGCAGTCATGAAAGCGATCGAAACGATCACCGGACGGGTTTCGGTGCTGAACCGCGACGATGTCGACACCGACCAGATCATTCCCAAGCAATTCCTCAAACGAGTTGAGCGGACCGGCTTTGGCGAATATTTGTTCTACGACTGGGCCAAGGAGCCGGGCTGGGATCTCCCGCGCAACCCGATCCTGCTGGCCGGGCGCAACTTCGGCTGCGGCTCGAGCCGCGAGCATGCCCCCTGGGCACTCGAGGACTACGGCTTTCACGCGATCATCGCGCCGAGCTTTGCCGACATCTTCCGCTCCAACTGCACGAAGATCGGCCTGCTCCCGGTGCAGCTGAGCCCCGATGAATGCGCGGCGATCGCCGACGCGGGCGAGGCACAGGTCGACCTGGCCGCGCAGGAGGTGCGCTGGCCGGGTGGAACCGCCCGGTTCGAGGTCGAGCCGGAGATCAAGCACCGGCTGCTCAACGGTCTGGACGACATCGCCCTGACGCTGGGCGAGGACGAGGCGATTTCAGCCTACGAGCGCAGCCGCGAGCGGCCGGGCCCGGTCACCACCACTCTATGAGCGGGCCGGCGGCCGGCCGGGACTGGGATGCGGAGACCTACGACCGCATCTCCGATCCGCAACTCGGGTGGGCGCGTGAGCAGCTGGAGCGACTCACGCTGTATGGCGACGAGCGGGTTTTGGACGCCGGCTGTGGATCGGGACGGGTAACCGAGCTGCTGCTGGCGCGACTGCCGCGCGGGCGGGTGTACGCGGTCGACGCGGCCCCCTCGATGGTTGAGCACACGCGCGCGCGGCTCGGCGATCGGGCGACAGTGCTCTGCCAGGACCTGGCCGAGCTCTCGCTGCCCGAGCCGGTCGAGGTGATCTTCTCCAACGCAACCTTTCACTGGATCTCTGATCACGATGCCCTGTTCGCAGCGCTCCGGCGAAACCTCGTCGCGGGAGGGCGACTGATGGCGCAGTGTGGGGGCAAGGGCAACATCGCCGTCTTCCGGGAGCAGTCCGACGAGGTGGCGGCGCAGGCACCGTTTTCGGAGTACTTCGAGGCCTGGCAGCGGCCGTGGAACTACGCAACCGCGCCCGAGACCGCGCTGCGCCTGCAGGCAGCAGGATTTGCCGAGGTCAACGCGTGGCTAGAGCCCCGCTCGGTGACGCTCCCCGATGCACGCGCCTTCATCCGCTCGGTCTGCTTAGTCAGGCACCTGGACCGACTGCCGGAGGATCTCCGTCAACCATTCGTGCAGCGCGTCCTGCAGCGCACCGGCGAGCCGCTCGTCCTCGACTACGTGCGGCTGAACATGACCGCCGTCAGTCCCGCCGGTCGCTAGGACTTCGGCGGCAGCGATCGTGCGTAGGCCACGCCCCGGGAGACCCAGCGTGCGAGCTCGGGCTGCGCGTCGATCCCGGCAGGATCGACGCGCAGCCATCCCTGCATCGCCCTCCCGCGCATCACGAATGGCTCGGCGTGCGGCTCGTTCAGGAAATCGTCGGTCCGCGTGGGGTCGACGTGGAGCAGCAAGCCGCCCTGTCCACTCGCGCCGACGGCCATGTGGCCGCCGATCAGGAAGGCCAAACCGCCGAACATCTTCTTCTCCGTCAGTCCGTCCTCGCCGCTCACCAGTTCCCGGATACGGTCGGCGAGATCCTCGTCGTAGGCCACGCCCTCATTATCCAGCCTCGCCGTGTAGCTTGCCGCCGATGACGCACAGGATCGTCCTCCTGCCCGGCGATGGCATAGGCCCCGAGATCATGGCGCCCACCGTCGAGGTGCTGAACGCCCTCGGGACACCGTTTGACTACGAGGAGCATCTGTTCGGCGGAGCCTCGATCGATGCTTTCGGCACCGCTCTGACCGAGGAGACGCTGAGCGCGTGCCGAGCGGCCGACGCCGTCCTGCTGGCTGCCGTGGGCGGCCCCAAGTGGGACACCACCGACCCGGCCAAGCCGCGCCCGGAACAGGGGCTGCTCGGTCTGCGCAAGGGCCTCGCCCTGTTCGCCAACCTCCGCCCCGTCCGGCCCCTGCCGCCGCTCTACGATTCCAGCCCGCTCAAGCGCGAACTGATCGAGGGCACCGATCTGCTCGTCGTGCGCGAGCTGACGGGCGGGATCTACTTCGGCGAGAAGACCCGGACCGCCGACTCGGCCTCCGACGCCTGCGTCTACACCCGGGTGGAGATCGAGCGGATTGCCCGCGTTGCCTTCGGGGCCGCGCGCTCTCGGGTCACCAGTGTTGACAAGGCCAACGTGCTCGAGACCAGCCGGCTGTGGCGAGAGGTGGTCCGCGAGCTACATTCCCGCGAGTTCCCGCACATCGAGCTGGAGCATGTGCTGGTCGACAATGCGGCGATGCAGCTCATCTCCTCGCCCCGGCACTTCGAGGTGATCGTCACCGAGAACATGTTCGGTGACATCCTCAGTGATGAGGCCGCGATGCTGACCGGATCGATCGGAATGCTGCCGTCGGCGTCGCTGGGGGAGTCCGGCCCGGGTATGTTCGAGCCCGTCCACGGATCCGCGCCCGATATCGCCGGTACGGGCGTCGCCAACCCGCTGGCGATGTTCCTGTCCGCGGCGATGATGCTCCGGCACGGACTGAATTTGGAAGTGGAGGCGGCGGCGATAGAATCGGCGGTCGACCTGGCGCTGGCCGACGGGCTGCGCACGGCCGACCTTGGGGGCCACGCAACTACGGCGCAAGCCACCGAGTCAGTCCTCAAACATCTCTAAGGAGCACCTGTGGAACAAGCGGACCTCATCTGGCTAAACGGAGAGCTCGTCGCCTGGGAGGACGCAAAGGTCCACGTATTGACGCACGGTCTGCACTACGGCACCGGAGTGTTCGAGGGTGAGCGAGCCTACGAGACCGACAGCGGTCCGGCGATCTTCCGCCATCGCGACCATCTCGACCGCCTGTTCAGGTCCGCCGAGCTCTACTACATGCCGATCCCGTTCACGCTCGAGGAACTGCGAACCGCCACCCACGAGCTGATCGCGGCCAACGATTTGCGTGAGTGCTACATCCGCCCGATCGTCTACCGCGGCTACGGGCAGATGGGGTTGTACCCGCTCGATGCCCCGGTGGAGGTCTCGATCGCAGCGTGGTGCTGGGGCGCCTACCTCGGCGAGGACGGCAAGCAGCACGGCATCCGGGCCAAGGTCTCCAGCTGGCGGCGGATCTCCCATGACTCGCTGATTCCCCACGCCAAGGCCTCCGGGCAGTACCTCAACAGCGTTCTGGCCAAGATCGAGGCGTCAAAGGCCGGCTACCAGGAGGCGATCCTGCTCGATCCGCACGGCTTCGTGTGCGAGGGGTCGGGCGAGAACATCTTCGCCCTCCGGGACGACCAGCTCCTCACGCCGCCGCAGACGGCGGGGATTCTCGATGGGATCAACCGCAAGTCGATCATCAGGATCGCCCGTGACCTCGGCTATCACGTCGTGGAACGTGACATCGCCCGAGCGGAGCTGTACCTCGCCGACGAGGTGTTCATGTCCGGGACGGCGGCCGAGCTCGTCCCCGTGCGCGAAATCGATGATCACCAGATCGGCGCCGGGGAGCCGGGTCCGGTCACCCGCGAGGTGCAGCGCGTCTTCGACGATGCACTCCATGGCCGGGATCCGCGCTATGCCGAGTGGCTCGACCACGTGAAGGTGCCGACGAAGGCCGCCTGATGAGCTCGGCGGGACAACTGCGGTGGAACGCGCGAATTAGGGATGCGGTCGGCGCCTCACGCTGATCGCTGTCCCGTAATCCGCCCCTTCACTCTCAGGAGACCGCCCGATGACCCAGATTCAGCTCTACGACACAACTCTTCGCGATGGCATGCAAGGCGAGGGCATGTCCCTGTCTGCCCAAGAGAAGCTGCGCGTCGCTCACCGGCTCGACGAGGTTGGTATCGATCTGATTGAGGCCGGTTTTCCGAGCTCGAATCCGAAGGAGCTGGAGCTGTTCCAGCTGCTGGCCAGGGAGAGCTTCCAACACGCGGAGATCGCTGCGTTCGGAATGACGCGCCGGCGTGATTCGCGCACGGCGACGGAGGACCCGGCACTGCGGACGATGGCTGAGTGCTTCGCCTCCGTGTGCACGATCGTGGGCAAGACCTGGGCGCTGCACCTGCAGAAGGTGGTCAAGGTCGATCGCGAGGAGAACCTGCGGATGATCTCCGACTCGGTCGCCTTCCTTCGCGCCGAGGGTAAGCGCGTGGTCTACGACGCCGAGCACTTCTTTGACGGGTTCGCTGACGATCCGGATTACGCGCTGCAGTGCCTGCGGTGCGCTGCCGAGGCGGGCGCGGAGACAGTGGTGTGCTGCGACACCAACGGCGGAACTCTGCCTCACCAGGTGGAGCTGGCCATGGCTCAGGTCATCAGCGCGCTCTCGGGGTCCGCGGTGGCGGTCGGCATCCACTGCCACGACGATGCCGGGTGCGGGGTGGCGAACTCCCTCGCGGCCGTGGCCCAGGGCGCGACGCACGTACAAGGGACGATGAACGGCTACGGCGAGCGCTGCGGTAACGCCAACCTGGTCTCGATCATTCCCAACCTCCAGCTCAAGCTCGGCCTCGAGTGCGTCTCGGCCACGCAACTCGCCTCGCTGACCCCAGCCGCCCACTTCCTCGATGAGCTGCTCAACTTCACGCCGGACCCGGATCAGCCCTACGTCGGCCGCAACGCGTTCGCGCACAAGGGCGGCATGCACGTCGCCGGGGTGAATGTCGATCCGACCACGTTCGAACACGTTGATCCAGCGGTGGTTGGAAACACACGAGAGCTGCTGGTCTCCGAGCTCTCAGGCAAGGGGACGGTGCACGCGCGGGCCGCCGATGCCGGGATCGACCTCGATGACGCAAGCGCCGGCCGCGTGATCGAGCGGGTCAAGGAGCTCGAGCACCTCGGCTATCACTATGAGGCGGCCGACGGCTCCTTCGAGTTGCTGCTGCGCAAGGAGACGGGCGAGTACGAGCCCCTGTTCGTCCTCGAATCGTGGCGGGCGATCGTCGAGAAGAAGGCCGACGGGCGTGTCGAGACCGAGGCGACGATAAAGATCTGGACCCCACCCGGCCCGAACGGGGAACGGTATGTCCGCACGGCGGAGGGCAACGGCCCGGTCAACGCGCTCGACAAGGCTCTCCGGGATGCCCTGGTGGAGATCCATCCGCACCTCGCCGACATCGACTTGGTCAACTTCAAGGTGCGGATCCTGGACGAAGCCAAGGGCACCGGTGCCGTCACGCGCGTATTGCTCGACAGCTCCGACGGTGACCAGGTCTGGGGCTCGATCGGCGTATCGGAGAACGTCATCGAGGCCTCGTGGGAGGCGCTCGTCGACTCCCTGGAGTACGGCATGCAGGTGGTTCGCCGCCGGCCGCGCGAACGCGTGACCCCGGCTAGTCCGTCGTGACCCCGGACGCGATCCCGCTGGCGCGCCCGGTCCTGGGTGACGCCGAAGAGCAGCGTCTGCTCGAGGTGCTGCGCTCCGGTCAGCTCTCGCTGGGTCCGACCGGTCCGGCATTCGAGCGCGCGTTCGCCGCCTGGACCGGCGCCGTTCACGCCAGCGCGGTCTCCAGTGGCACCGCCGGCTTGCACCTGGCCCTCCGGGGAGCCGGGGTCCGCGATGGCGCCGAAGTGGTCACCTCACCGTTCTCGTTTGTGGCCAGCGCCAACGTCGCGGTCTACGAGCGGGCCAAGCCTGTGTTCGCCGACATCGATCCGGTGAGCCTGAATCTCGACCCTGACGCCGCGGCTGCCGCGGTCACCCACCGCACGGCCGCGATCCTGCCCGTGCACGTGTTCGGCTACCCGGCCGACATCCCAGCCTTCGAAGCGCTCGGCCTGCCGATCGTGGAGGATGCGTGCGAGGCGCTGGGCGCGGTGCACTCCGATGGGATCAAGGTCGGCGCGCGCGGGCATCCAGCCGTGTTCGGTTTCTACGCCAACAAGCAGTTGACAACCGGAGAAGGGGGCATGGTGGCAATGGGGGACGCGGCGCTCAAGCAGCGCATCGACTCCGAGCGCAACCAGGGCCGCGCCCCCGATATGGGCTGGCTGGATCACGATCGACTTGGCTTCAACTACCGCTTGTCGGATCTCGCCAGCGCGCTGGGGCTGGCGCAGCTGGATCGGCTCGACGAGATGCTGGCCGGCCGCGCACGCGTCGCCGAGCTCTACCGGGAGGCGCTAGCGGAGATCGAGGGACTGGCGCTGCCCTGCCCGGATGCCGACGGAAACCGCCGCGGCTGGTTCGTGTTTGTGGTGCAGCTGCCGGGCGACATCGATCGTGACGAGGTTGTGCGGAAGCTGGGCGAGCGCCACGGCATTCCCAGCAAGCCGTACTTCCCCGCCGTGCACCTGATGAGCTACTACCGCGAGCAGTTCGGCCACCGCGAGGGAGAATTCCCCGTGTGTGAGGACGTCGCGGCCCGGTCGATCGCGCTGCCGTTCTTTCCGGAGATGACCGCAGGCCAGGTGGAACGTGTGGCGCTTGCGCTCACCGACGTGCTGGCCCCGGTGCGTCGCTAAGGTCGTCTCGCTCATGTCCCGCTTTGCCGAGCCTCAGCACGAGACCTTCCGTCGTCTGAACGACTCGATCGGCTTCGACTGGCGTCTCGGACCCTACGACGTTGAGCAATCCCGCGCCCACGCGTCGATGCTGGCCCAGCGCCAGATCATCTCCGACCAGGACCGGGACGAGCTGCACCGCGCCCTCGACCAGGTGGGGCGGGAGCTGAGCGACGGCTCGTTCCCGTTCGCCGACGGTGACGAGGACATCCACATGGCGATCGAACGACGCGTTACCGAGCTCGCTCCGGATGCCGGCGGCCGCCTGCACACAGCACGCTCGCGCAACGATCAGGTCGCCACGGACATGGCCATGTTCGTCCGTGCGCACGCGGTCGAGGCGATCGGGGCGATCGAAGCGCTAGGTGTGACCCTGATCGACCTAGCCGAGCGCCACCTGGACTGGCCGATGCCCGGCTACACACACCTGCAGCGGGCTCAGCCCGTCTACCTCAGCCACCACCTGCTGGCCTACGTGTGGATGCTGGTGCGTGACCGGCGGCGCTTTGTCGTCGTCGCCGGGGAGACCGCCAGGCTGCCGCTCGGCGCCGGCGCGCTGGCCGGGGTGAACTTCGATACCGATCGAGGGTCCGTGGCCCGGGAGCTCGGGTTCGCGGACGTCGCACAGAACTCGATCGACGCCGTTTCCAACCGTGACTTCGTACTCGACTACCTCGCCGCGGCGGCTACGTGTGCCACCCACCTTTCGCGGCTGGGAGCCGAGATCGTGCTCTGGTCCACTGAGGAGTTCGGCTTCTGCGAGGTCTCCGATGCCTGGGCCTCCGGATCTTCGATCATGCCGCAGAAGAAGAATCCCGATGCGGCGGAGTTGCTCCGGGCCAAGGCGCCGCGCGTCGCGGGGCACCTGGTTGCCCTGCACGGCACCTTCCATGCTCTCCCACTGACCTACAACAAGGACATGCAGGAGGACAAGGAGCACCTGTTCGACGCCGTCGACACGCTCGAGCTGTCGCTCGGCGCGGCCCGGGGGATGATGGAGTCGATCACCTTCCGTCGCGATCGCTTGGCCGCGGCAGCGGCTGACGAGTTTCTCGCCGCCACCGACATCGCCGACCTGCTGGTCCGCCGGGGCGTGCCGTTCCGCCAAGCTCACGGCGTGGTCGCCGGGCTCGTCCGCCTGGCTGTGTCGGAAGGCCGGTCGTTATCGCAGCTGACCAGTGAGGAGCTCTCGGCCCAGTCAGAGCTCCTCGATGAGGAGTTCTACGCCGTGCTCGCTGACGGTGCCTGGCTGGAGTCGAAGGTCTCCCAGGGCGGTACCAGCCTCGCCCGCGTGCAGGAACAGCTGGAGCAGGCCCGCGCGGCGCTGCAGTGAGGCCTGACTTCTACGATCGCCCGGTGCTCGAGGTGGCGCGCGATCTGCTCGGCTGCGTCGTCACCCACGATGGCTGCTCAGGGATGATTGTGGAGACGGAGGCCTACCACGACACCGAACCCGCGTCTCACGCGTTCGTCGGTCTGACGCCCCGCACCGCAACGCTGTTCGGCCCGCCCGGGATCGCCTACGTGTATCGCTCCTACGGGATTCACGCCCTGCTCAACGCGGTCGCGGAACGGGAGGGAGTTGGTGCAGGGGTCCTGATCCGGGCGCTCGAGCCGCTCCGCGGGATCGACACGATGCGCCGCCGCCGGGGGCTGTACCAACTCGAGGCGCTGTGCTCAGGACCAGGAAAGCTGACGCAAGCGCTGGGAGTGGAGCTGATCCACAACGGAGGCGACCTGGCGAATGGTCCTGTGAGGATCTCAGCTCCCACGCCGCGCCGGGAGGAGCCGCCGGTAAGCGTGGATCGGCGGATCGGGATCACCAAGGCGGTGGAGCTGCCCTGGCGCTTCTCGGTCACCGATAGCCCGTTCGTGTCACGGCGCGCACGGAAAGCCGAAACGGAGGCCCCACCGCGTCCGGAGCGCCAGCCGGCTCAGTGACCGCTGAGTCCGGCGCCGCCGGAACCGCTGGGCGCACCACCGCCGCCACCGCCGGCCGCACCGCCGCCACCGCCGGCCGCGCCACCACCGCCGGCCGCGCCACCACCGCCGCCACCGCCGGCCGCGCCACCACCGCCACCGCCGGCCGCACCGCCGCCACCGCCGGCCGCGCCACCACCGCCGCCGCCGGCCGCACCGCCGCCACCGCCGGCAGCGCCACCACCACCGGCGCCGGCGCCCGTGGTGCCAGGCGTCCCCTGGGCCGGCGCGCTCGCACCGGAGGAGCCCGTGCTAGCGCCTGAGCCGCTGCCCGCGGCCGAACCGGCGCTCGTTGCGCTGGCCGAGGCGCTCGGGTTCTGCCCTGTGTTCTGGGCGTAGCTGGCCTGGATCTGTAGCGCCTGGCTCATGAAGCTCTGCCAGATGGCGGCCGGGTACGTGCCGCCCTCGACGGGGCCGCCGTTGTACATCGTCGCCATCGATACGAGCTTGGTGGGGAAGCCGACCCAGACCGCGGTCGTGATCTGGGGCGTCCAGCCGACGAACCAGGCATCGCCGTAGTTGGAGGTCGTCCCGGTCTTGCCGACCACGTCGACGCCTGAGATCGCCGCCGCGGTACCGGTGCCCGACTGGACCACACCAACGAGGATGTCGTGAACGCTCTGGGCGATGCTGGCCGGGATGATGCGACGGTACGTCGGCTTGTCAACCAGGTCACGCTTGCCATTGCACGCCACGACGTAGCAATGGATCTCCGCGATCCCGGTCGGACCCTGGTTCGGGGCGCCGAGCTCCGGGTTGAAGACCCGGTTGCCGCCGGTGGCGAACGTCTCGTAGGCGTGCGCCATGTCCAGGGGCGTGACGCCCTGCTTGAGGCCGCCGAGAATCATCGCGTAGTTATCCGAGATCGGGGTCCGGATGCCCATGCGCTTGGCAAGCCGCGCGATCTTCCTGGTTCCGACGTTGATGCCGACCTGGGAGTAGACGGAGTTGTCGGAGACCGCGGTCGCGCTGGCGAGGCTGATCGAACCTGAGTAGGTGTTGCCGAAGTTGTGGACGATGAAGTGCTCTTTGCCTCCGCTGTTGGGCACGATGAAGTCCTGCGGGGCCGAGGTGATGATCGAATCCGGTCCGTACTTGCCGGATATCAGCGCCTCCGCGAGCGTGAACGGCTTGAACGCCGACCCCGGCTGGCGCTGTCCATGGGTGGCGAGGTTGAACGGGAAGTGGGTGAAGTCCTCCTGTCCGTTTACGATCGGCCCGCCGACCATCGCCCGCACCTCCCCGGTCTTGTTATCGATCGCCACCAGCGACGCGCTCGGGAGGCCGGAGCCGGTCGGCAGCTGGGCGCTGATCGCTTGTTCGGCTGCCTTCTGCATCTCCAGGTCCAAGGACGTGCGGATCTTGAGGCCGCCGAAGTAGGCTCGATACTCGGCGACACCGGCCGGCACGCCGTGGCCGAGCCCCATCGCGGCCAGGATCTGGGGCCGCAGCCAACTGGTGAAATACGGAGCCGCCGTCGGCTCTGACGGCTGTTGGATGTCGGCCTCGGTGGGCAGCGGCTGGCTGATGCCGGTGTCGTACTGTGCCCGGGTGATGTAGTGCTGGTCCAGCATGTTGTGCAGGACCAGATTGCGGCGTTCCTTCGCCGCCTGCGGATGCGCGAGCGGGTCAAACGCAGAGGGAGAGGCGACCATCCCGGCCAGCAGCGCTGCGTCCCAGGGGGTGAGTTTCGACGCACACTTGGGGCGCGGCACAGCCGCCGTGGTGTCGCCACAACCGGAGGTCGACGTCGCGGCCTGCGTCGGTGAGGCCGTCGTGTCGAATCCATACTTCTTGCCGAAATACACCCGCGCGGCAGATTCGACCCCGTAGGCGCCGTTGCCGAAGTAGATCGAGTTGAGGTACTCCTGAAGGATCTTCTGCTTGCTCCACTTGCGCGTCAGGTGGTAGGCCAGGGCGGCCTCCCGCAGCTTCTCGAGAATCGTCCTGTTGTTCTGCTGGCTGAGGGCGTTCTTGACGAACTGCTGGGCGATCGTCGATGCACCCTGGCGAGAGCCGCCGGTGACATCGGCCGTGAATGCGCGGGCGATGCCCCGGATGTCGACTCCGGGGCTGGTGAAGAAGCGCTTGTCCTCAATGGCCACGATCGCGTACTGCATGGCGGGCGAGATCTCCTCCTTGCCGCCCGTGATCTCATCGATCACGACGTTGTTAGGAGGCGCGAAGATGCCGATCGGGCGCCAGCGGTCGTCGTAGAGGAAGGAGTTGGCCTCCTTCTTGTACTGCTGCTTGTTCTCCAGCTGCGGCAGGTCGGAGGCAACCGCCATCATCATCCCGAACACGGTCGAGACGGAGGCCAGGGCAGCGAGGCCGACCAGGATCAGGAAGAAGCGAAGTTTGCGAAGCCGTGGCTTGGGCGGGCGTTCGCCGCTGCGTCCGCGTCGAGGCCACCGGCGTCGCGGGGGCGCAAACGGGATGGGCGCAGGAAAGTCGTCGCCCTGCTTGGGGATGTCAACGTCGTCGCTCAAGCGATCGCAGGCTGGTAATCGGCGCCTTGGCACCTCGCGGCCAGATGGCCACACAGGGAAATCCCCGAAGCCCGGACGGCACGGGCGGAGGGTCCCGCTGGAGGCGAGAGTCTAGCATTGCGCCGGATGGATTCCGACCAGCCGGAGCGCCGCAGCGGTCCTCCAACGACTCCCGCCGAGGCGGCCGCGTGGCTGGAACGCAACGCCGTTGAGTGCCTCCCGCGCGGGGCGCTCGAGGCCAAGCTCGCACTGGGCCGCCCGCTGCGCGTCAAACTCGGGATCGACCCGACGGCCCCCGATATCCACCTGGGATTCACCGTGGTGCTGCAAAAACTACGTGAGTTCCAGGATCTCGGCCACACCGTCGTGCTGATCGTGGGCGACTTCACGGCGCGGGTTGGTGACCCCAGCGGCCGCTCGACCACGCGGCCCGTCCTGGAGCCGGCCGAGATCGAGCGCAACGCCCGCACCTTCCAGGATCAGGCGCTCAAGGTGCTCGACGAGCAGCGGTTGGAGATTCGCCACAACAGCGACTGGCTTGACATGCCGATGGAGGAGCTGTTCGCGCTGCTGCGGACCACGACGGTGGCACAGCTGCTCGAACGCGACGACTTCGCCAAGCGCTTCGCCGCCAACGCGCCAATCTCCATGCTCGAGTTGCTCTATCCCCTGCTGCAGGGGTACGACTCCGTGGCCGTGCGCGCAGATGTCGAGCTCGGAGGCACAGATCAGAAGTTCAATCTGCTGCTCGCGCGGGACCTCCAACGGGCCTACGGTCAGCCCGAGCAGGTGATTCTCACCCTCCCGCTTCTGACCGGCACGGACGGCGAGCGCAAGATGTCGAAGTCCTACGACAACTACATCGGAGTAAGCGAGTCACCTGAGCAGATGTACGGCAAGACGCTCAGCATCCCGGACGCCTCACTGCCACTCTGGTACTCGCTGCTGCTGGGGGGCGACGTGCCTGCGGCCGAGGCTCCACGAGATGCCAAGCGCGCACTGGCGCGCGCACTGGTCAGTCGGTTTCATGGCGATGGCGCGGCGCGCCGCGCCGAGCAAGAGTTCGATCGTGTGCACGTGGAGCACCGAGCGCCTACAGACGTTCCGGAGGTCCGCTGGCCGCCTCCAGGCGGTCACGGGGCGACCGGCGGTGAGCAGATCGATGCGCAGAGCGATCCGCAGAGCGATGCGCAGAGCGATCCGCAGAGCGATGCGCAGAGCGATGCGCAGAGCGGTGAGCAGAGCGGTGCGCAGAGCGGTGCGCGGACGGTGCACC
>CAVWQO010000002.1:0-739898 GCA_963757165.1 uncultured Solirubrobacterales bacterium | reverse complement strand
CTCTTAGACCCCGCTGTCTCAGCCGAGGCGAGCGGGGTCTTTTTGTTGCCAGGACACCCTCGCCGGGCCGAGCCGGGCCGAGTCGGGCCGAGTCGGGGGACCTGGTCCAGCCGAGAACATCTGTCATGTGCGCCGTCGCGTGAGACGATGGACGACGAGATGAATGACCTCGTCAGATTCTTCAGAGCCAACCCGCAGGTGCTGATCCTGGTTCTGATCTGCCTGGTTCTGGGTCTGGGAACGTTCCTGGCGGTGATCTTCGGGCTGGCCAGCTCCGGCCCTGGGCACGTCACCGGCGAACCTTCCGGCGTCATCTTCGGCTGGTAGGTAACCGCGTGCTCAGCGCGTCGACGTGTGCTCTGCGCGCCGCTCGCGCTCAGCGGGTCGACGTGTGCTCTGCGCCGCGTTCGTGCGCAGCGCGCACGGGGGAGATGCAATGCGCCGGGCGCGCCACCACGGAGCCCGGGCGGCGGGCACGATCCCATTGGAGCGGCTTGCGGTGCGGGTGCGTAAGGAGGTCGTGTTCGTGCGGCCGCGCCTCTTCGGGATGGTCGGCGAGAATGTCGTCGAACCGGCTCACCCAGGCGCGCAGACGGCTTTTGGAAGACTGGAACATATGTTCGTAAGGCTAGGGGTGGGGTCGGACGGATGCCTCAGATTCCTGCAATTCTGCTTGCATCATCGTGTGGGCTTAGGTGCGGCGGGGGAATGGAGCTTGTCCCGCACCCGCTCCAGCGTTGCGTCGGTGAACTCAGATGTGCCTGCATGGCCGCCCAGGTCAGGGGTCTTGATGCCGGCGGCCACGGCCTCGAGTGCCGCCTCATAGATGGCCTGAGAAGCGAGCTCAGCGTGCGAGCCATGCCGGTCGGCGGCGTGATGGAGGATCGCCGCGCAGGCCAGAATCATGGCCAAGGGGTTGGCCAGGTCTTTGCCCTGGAGGGCCGGAGCAGTTCCGTGGGGAGCCTCGGCCATCGCCACCGTCGTCTCGTAGCTCTCGTCAAAGGCCAGCAGCACCGACTCGGCGCCGGCAATCGAGCCGAACATCGGGAGCACCAAATCTGAGAGGCAGTCACCATCCCGGTTGAGCGCGGGGATGACCAGCGGCACCTCGGCGGCTCCGGAGAGCAGACCGGCATAGGTCGCGTCGATCAGCACCGGCTGGTAGGAAACCCCCGGGTGCCGGGCGGCGGCATCGTCCATCTCCTCCTTGAGCATCCCCTCATACACCGGCGAGACCGTCCACTTTGGGCCGCCGTAGACCCGGGCGCCCGTTCCGTCAGCCGTGCGGAAGGCGTATTCGGCCACGGCTCGGCACGTGGAGCGCGTGATCCGCTCCGTGCGGAAGGCGACCTCCGCGCCGTCGCCGGGCTCGCCCTCGCGCCACTGCTCGGCACCGTAGGCGTCCTCCACCGCCATCCTCACGACCGAGATGGGATGGTGCACACCGGCGATCGTCGTGATTCCGGGCAGACGCCGGCCGGTGCGGACGATCACCTTCCCGTCGACCGCCTCACGGAGGATCCGGTTCGGAGAGCCGACATCCTCGGCGCCCTCGGGCGTGATCGTGGCGGCCTTGAGCCCGTAGCCGGCCTCGCGCATCGCCACCGCGGCATCCGTGACCACGCGATTGGCGCTGGCACGC
The DNA here is from genome assembly GCA_963757165.1 of uncultured Solirubrobacterales bacterium. Lineage (GTDB taxonomy): Bacteria > Actinomycetota > Thermoleophilia > Solirubrobacterales > Solirubrobacteraceae > Palsa-465. Next base: position 738,256 of record CAVWQO010000002.1, on the reverse strand, counting down.
CGGTTCTGCAGCGAGAGGTCGAATCGCTGCAGCTCCAGATCCAGCCTCAGCAGCTCGGGATCGAGCAGCCGCACCGCCTGCTCTAGGAGCTCCTGTCCGGTCTCATCACCTTCAAGCACGACGACAGTCAGAGCCATTGCGGCCACGATACCCGCCTACTGATCGCCCCCGGCACCGATTGAGCTACCTCGCCCTACCGCCATCAGCGCATCCTGGTGCTCGGTCAGCGCGGCGATCACGATGGCCAGATGCTCATCGAAGTCGACACCGAGCTCGGCGGCGCCGGTCCGCAGCTCCTCGCGCCCTACCGCGGCCGCGAAGCTCGGCTGTTTGAGCTTCTTCTTCACCGATTTGGGCGTCATCCCGGTCAGCCCCTCGGGACGAACGTAGGCCACGGCCAAAACGAACCCCGAAAGCTCGTCGACGGCATACAGCGTCCGCTCCATCGGAGTCTCACGGGATACGCCGAGAAAGTCGGCGTGGGAGGCGACGGCCCGGATCAGCTCGGGGGGATAACCCCGCTCTTCCAGTTCCCGCATGGCATAGCGGGGGTGGCCCTCCTCGAGGTTCGGATAGCGCTCGTAGTCGAGGTCATGGAGCAGGCCGGTGAGCCCCCAAAGCTCCACATCGCCGCCGAACCGTGGGGCATAGGCTCGCATCGCCGCCTCCACAGCAAGCATGTGCCGACGCAGAGATTCAGACTTTGTCCACTCGCAAAGGAGGGTCCAGGCCTCCGCGCGCGAAAAACGTCCCGGCATGGCTGTTACCCTAGCTGAGCGCTCGGGACCGGACCACGCGCCTGACGGGTCCGGCCAAGCGGATCGCGAGCGGCGCCCGTCGCTCGCTGCGGCAGCACCAGATACGCTGCAGACCGCTGTTCTCTCGACCCCGGCGCCCCCGAAACCGATGGAAAAGTTCGTAATCGAAGGCGGCGTGCCGCTATCGGGCACGATCGTGCCGGCCGGCAACAAGAACGGCGCTTTGCCGATCCTGGCCGCCTGCCTGCTCACCGAGGACGAGGTCATTCTCCGCAATGTCCCGAACATCAGCGACGTCGTGACGATGACGCTGCTGCTTGAGTCGCTCGGGGCTCGGGTGCAGTGGCGCGGACCGGGCGAGGTCTCGATCACCACGGCGGCGGTCGACCGCCAGGAGGTCGATCGTCAGCTGGCTGAGCGCATCCGGGCCTCATTCCTGCTCGCCGGGCCGCTGCTGGCCCGCTTCGGGCGTGCGCAGATGCCCCCTCCCGGCGGCGACGTCATCGGTCGCCGCCGCCTTGATCCACACCTCGACGCCTTCCGTGCGCTGGGGGCCACGGTCGACCATGGGCGGGACATCGTGATCGAGGCACCGGCGGCCGGGCTGCGGCCATGCGACTTCCTCATGGACGAACCCTCGGTGATGGCTACCGAGAACGCGCTGATGGCCGCCGCACTGACCCGCGGCCCCACGGTGATCCGTAACGCCGCCTCCGAGCCGCACGTCCAGGACCTGGCGCGGATGCTCGTCGCCATGGGCGCGCAGATCGACGGCATCGGCTCCAACGTGATGACCGTGCACGGCACCACCAGCCTGCGGGGGTGCACGCACACGATCGCGCCCGACCACATCGAGATCGGATCGTTCATGGCCCTGGCCGGCGTGACCGGGGGCGAGCTCGTGATCAAGGACACCAAGCCCCAGGACCTGCGGATGATCTGCCTCGTCTTCGACCGCCTTGGGCTGCGCAGCGAGTTCCGGGGCAATGACGTGATCGTGCCGGGCTCTCAGCACCTGGTGATCCGCAACGACGCCGGCGACTACACGCCGAAGGTCGAAGACGGTCCGTGGCCGGCGTTCCCCGCCGATCTGACCAGCATCGCCCTGGCCCTGGCGACCCAGGCGGAGGGCTCGGTGATCATCCACGAGAAGATGTTCGAGAACCGGCTGTTCTTCACCGACAAGCTGCAACTGATGGGGGCCGCGATCACGATCTGCGACCCCCACCGCGCGATCGTCGTCGGCCCGCGTCCGCTGCGCGGCGAGCGCGTTGAATCGCCTGACATTCGGGCCGGTATGGCGATGCTGATCGCAGCGTTGTGCGCCGACGGCGTCACGGAGATCGGAAACGTTCGTCAGATCGATCGTGGCTACGAGCGCATCGACGAGCGCCTGCGAGAGCTGGGCGCCCGGATCGCACGGGTCGATGACGTGCCCGCGCACGTCTGAGCTCCGGCGCGACCCACGGGACGGTTGATGCCACGACTCCGCGTGCCGGATGAATCCGGATGATTGGCGCCGCTCGGCGTCCTAGGGCTCGCCAATACATCCAGTATTGGATTCCTCCGGCGTCCTTGGCCGGCTTGATCACCGAGCTCCCCGGCTCCCACGCGGCCGCGCCATCAACCATCTAGCCTCAGATCCCATGATTCACCGGATTCCCAGCGGAACCCGCGACGTGCTCCCCGACGAGATGCGGGAGCTGCGGCTGGTTACCGACCGCGTACGCTCCGTGTTCGAGCAAGCGGGGTACGGTGAAGTGTGGACGCCTGCGCTGGAATACCAGGCCACGTTCGAGCGGGCCGGGATGACGGCCACCCAGCCGGCTTATCGAATGTTCGACGAGCAGGGCAACGTGCTCGTGCTGCGCTCGGACATGACCGTCCCGATCGCGCGCCTGGTCGCCAGTCGCTATGCCCACGCTGAGCTTCCGTTGCGCTTCAGCTACTTCGCCCATGCCTATCGAGGCGTGCGTCCGCAACGGGGCCAGTCGCGGGAATTCCTGCAGGCAGGCGTGGAACTGATCGGCAAGCCGGGTTCGGCCGGCACGGCTGAAGCGGTGACGGTGCTCTGTGCGGCCCTGGATGCGGCTGGACTGCGCACCTATCGGGTCGGCCTCGGCGACGCTTCGCTTTATCCCGCGCTGCTGGAGGCCCTCGGTGTCGATCCAGAGCGGCGCGAGCGGATCCTGGCTGAGCTGGTCACCGGCGACTTCGTCGGGCTGGAACGTGAGCTACGGGAATTGGGGCTGGAGGCAAAGGCGTTCGAGCTGCTGCTCCGAGTGCCACGCCTGCGTGGCGGGTCGGAAGTACTCGATGAGCTGAGCGGCCCCCTGAAGGCTGCCGGGACCGGGATGCGTGAGGTGCACGCTCTGCTGGCCCCCGAGGTCGCCGCACGGGTCATCTTCGACCTCGGCCTGGTCCGCAGCCTCGGCTACTACACCGGCGCGGTGTTCCAGGTCTATGACCCCGCGTACGGAGTGCCGATCGGCAGTGGCGGGCGCTACGACGAACTTCTGGGCCGGTTCGGCCGGCCGCTGACGGCGGTGGGCTTTGGGCTCAACGTCGAGCGGCTCCACATCGCGCTCACCGGCGAGGAGCGCGGGCTGTCATGAACGGACTGAGGATTGCGGTGCCCCGCGGCGCCCTGTTCGGCGACACGCTGGACCTGCTCGACCGGCTCGGGTTGGACACGCGGGACGTGCGCGAGAATGACCGCAAGCTGCTGTTTGAGGAATCCGGCATCGTCACCATGCGGCCCTCCGACGTACCGACCTACGTCGAGGCGGGGGCGGCCGATATCGGGATCACCGGCAAGGACGTGCTGATGGAGCAGTCCGAGCGTGAGGTCTACGAACTGGCCGATCTCGGCTACGGGCCGTGCACGATGGTCCTGGCGACGGTGGCCGGGGAGGACCGCGCCGCCGAGGCGCTGCGCCGCCTGGGGGTGGTCCGGATCGCCACCAAGTATCCGCGGATCGCGGCTCGGCACTTCCTGGAGACCGGCCGCCAGGCCGAGATCGTTGAGGTCAAAGGATCCGTGGAGCTGGCTCCGCTGACCGGCCTGGTCGAGGGGATCGTCGACCTGACGGCGACCGGGACCACGCTGCGCGAGAACGGCCTGGTGATCCGTGAGGAGATCGCCCGCTGCACCGCCCGCCTGATCGCCAACCGGGTCGCGCACAAGCTCAAGGCGCCGGAGATCGACGCGCTGCTGGAGCGCGTGCATGCGGTGTGAGCGCCAGCGGCTGGATGGCGATCCGGCGGCCGCGGCAGCAGGTCTCCGAGCGCTGATTCCGGCGCCCGACTCCGTTCATGACACCGTCGCCGAGATCATCGCCGAGGTGCGGGCGGGCGGCGACGCGGCCGTGCGCGAGTTCACGCGCCGGTTTGACGCCGGCGGCGAGGGCTCGGGGCCAATGGAGGTGCCGCAAGTCGACCTGGAGCGGGCGCTCGAGCAACTCGTCCCCGAGCTGCGCGCCGGACTGGAGCTCGCGATCGAGAACGTGGAGGCGGTGGCCACGGCATGGGAGCTCGCACGCGAGGGCCGGACGGTCGAGCTCGGGCGCCACGAGGTACGTTTACGGCGAGCGCCCGTCCGACGCGCCGGGGTTTACGTGCCCGGGGGGCGCGCGCCGTACCCGAGCACGGTTGTGATGGGCGTGAGCACCGCCCGCGCCGCAGGCGTAGAGGAGATCGCTGTCTGCGCTCCTCCCGGATCCGGCGGTGAGATCGATCCGACGATTCTCGCCGCCTGTTCGCTAACCGGCGCCAGCGACGTGTATCGGATGGGGGGCGCACAGGGGATAGCCGCGCTGGCCTACGGCACGGAGACGGTGAGAGCGGTCGATGTCATCGTCGGCCCCGGCAACCTGTACGTGCAGGAGGCCAAGCGCCAGGTGTTCGGCCAGGTCGGAGTCGATGGCTTTGCTGGGCCGAGTGACCTCCTGGTAATCGCCGATGGAGAAGGTGATCCGGAAGTCTTGGCCCTTGATCTGCTGGCTCAGGCCGAGCACGGGCCGGGCACGCTCGTCGTTCTGGTCTCGACCTCGGTGCATCTGCTGGAGCAGGTGCAGCCTCTGCTGGCCGCCGGACCCGAGACGGGCGCCGTCGCCGCACTCATCGAGGTCGAGGACCAGGAGAGCGCACTGGCGCTGTCTGAGGCCTTCGCCCCGGAGCACCTCGAGCTGGTCGGCGCCGGCGCCGAGGCGCTGGCGCCCCGCGCTACGCATGCCGGCTGCGTGTTCGTCGGCGCGGCGGCCGCCACGGCATTCGGCGACTACGTCGCCGGCTCCAATCACGTCCTTCCGACCAACGGCGCCGCTCGATTTGCCTCCGGGCTCTCGCCGGCGCACTTCCTGCGCAGCTACACCGAGGTGCGGGTTACCGATCCGGCCCCGCTGGCCGCCGCGGCGGCACCAGTGGCGCGCGCAGAGGGATTCGAGTTTCACGCCCGGTCGATGGAGGCGCGCATCCGGGAGAATGAGGGACGATGACTCGCACCGCAGAAATCGACCGCCGGACAGGCGAGACCGAAATCCAGGTGAGACTGACGCTCGACCGGGCGGGCGCCGGCGAGCGCGTCACCGGTGTCGGCTTTCTAGATCACATGCTCGACCTGCTCGCCCGCCACGGGCGACTCGATCTTGCCGTGGCGGCGCGTGGGGATCTCCAGACTGGGGCCCACCACACCGTCGAGGACGTCGGCATCTGCATCGGTCAGGCCCTAGATCACGCGCTTGGTGACCGTGCCGGAATCGTGCGCTACGGCCATGCGGTGGTGCCGATGGACGAGGCGCGGGCGGCATGCTCGATCGACATCTCCGGACGCGGGCTATGCGTGTGCGAGGCCGATCTGCCTCCCGGCGCGATCGGGAACTTTGACCATGAGCTCGCCGAGGAGTTCTTCCGCGCGTTCGCCAGCAACGCAAAGCTGACATTGCACCTCAGCGTGGAGTCGGGCACCAACGCGCATCACATGATCGAGGCGATGTTCAAGTCGTTGGCCCGGGCGCTGCGGAACGCAACCGCGCTCGATCCGGACGAGCACGGAGTGCCCAGCACCAAAGGAACGCTGGTATGAGCGCTCGCGGCGAGCGAGCGCAAATCGCCGTAGTCGACTACGGGATGGGCAACCGGCGCTCGGTGCAGAAGGCATTCGAACACGTTGGCGCGGACGCGAGCATTACGCGCGATCCCGACGAGCTGATGGCGGCCGACGGGCTCGTGGTACCGGGCGTCGGGGCGTTCCCCCTGGCCATGCGCAATCTGCACGAGCTCGGCTTGAGCAGGTTGATCCTCACTGCGGTGCGCTCGCACAAGCCGCTGCTCGGCGTCTGCCTGGGCATGCAGCTGTTGTTCGATCGCTCCGAGGAGCTCGGGGAGACGGCCGGTCTCGGACTGATCGCAGGGACGGTGACACCGCTGCGGGCGGCCGACCTCAGGGTGCCCCACATCGGCTGGAACGAGGTCCGTTTCAAGCAGGCTTCGCCGTTGACCGCGGGCCTGCCTCAGCACGGCTGTCCGTTCTACCACGTGCACTCGCTCGTGGTGCGACCGGACGATCCGACCGTCGTCGTGGGGAGTACCGCATACGGCGAGGAGTTCGCCACGATCGTGGCTAGCGGCATTGTCTTCGGTGTGCAGTTTCACCCGGAGAAGTCCTCCCGTCACGGTCTGCGGATGCTCGAGAATTTCGTAGCTATCAGCCGCCGCGCCGCTTCGGCCCAATCGCCACCGGCCGCCGCGCGCGCATGATCCTGCTTCCCGCGGTCGACATCCTCGAGGGCAAGGCGGTGCGACTGGCCCGCGGCGAATTCGACGCCAAGACCGTGTACGACGAAGATCCCCTGGAAGCGGCCCTCCGCTGGGTACGGGACGGCGCCCGGATGCTGCACATCGTCGACCTCGACGGCGCACGCACCGGCGCGCCGGCCAATCTGGAGCACGTCGCGCGGATCGCCGCTGCGGTCAACGTCCCCGTCCAGGTCGGCGGGGGCCTGCGAAACGTCGACGCGCTGCAGGCGACCCTTGAAGCGGGCGCTGCGCGCGTGGTCCTCGGAACCGCGGCCTATACCGACATCGACTTTCTCGACGCGGCACTCGAGCGCCTCGGTGACCGGGTTGTGGTGTCAGTCGACGTGCGCGGCGGTCACCTCGCCGCCTCGGGCTGGACCGAACAGACCGAGATCCCGGCGGAGGTGGTGATCGAGCGTTTGGGCGCACGCGGCGTGCGCCGGTTCGTTTACTCGAGCATCGAGCGAGACGGGATGCTTGCGGGGCCCGATCTGGAGGCGGTGAGGAAGATCGCCGGGGTCCTCCGCGGCAGCTTTGTCTATTCCGGAGGTGTGTCCTCGCTGCAAGACCTGAAGGCTCTGGCCCTCCTGCGACAGGTCAACCTGGCGGGCGTGATCGTCGGGAAGGCCCTGTACGAGGAGCGCTTCGGGGTCGGGGAGGCCCAAGGGGTCCTCGATCATCATCGCCAGCGGCGGTCGAAAGCCTGATGCACTACAAGCGAGTGATCCCGTGCCTGGACGTGAGCGGTGGGCGGGTGGTCAAGGGAGTCGGCTTTCTCGACCTGCGTGACGCCGGCGATCCGGTCGAGCTGGCGGCTCGTTACGACCAGGCCGGCGCCGACGAGCTGGTGTTCCTCGATATCACGGCCACTTCGGACAAACGCGACACCGTGGTGGCCCTGGCCCGTCGGACCGCCGACGAGGTCTTCATCCCGTTCACGATTGGCGGCGGAATCCGTTCGGTCGCGGACGCCCAGGCGGTGCTTGACGCGGGCGCGGACAAAGTTTCGGTCAACTCGGCCGCCCTCGCGCGTCCAGACTTGATCGACGAGCTGGCTAGGACCTTCGGCGCGCAGTGCGTGGTGCTGGCCATCGACGCCAAGGCCCGGGCGACCGGCGGGTGGGAAGCCTATGTGGCAGGTGGGCGAACGGCCACCGGACGCGATGCGGTCCAGTGGGCGAGCGAGGGGGTAGGCCGCGGGGCGGGCGAGATCCTGCTGACCAGCATGGACCGCGACGGCACGAATGCGGGCTATGACCTGGAGCTGACGCGGTCCGTCGCTCACGCGGTTACGGTTCCGGTGATCGCCTCAGGTGGCGCGGGGAAGATCCGCCACCTGGCAGAGGCCGTCCAAGCGGGTGCGGACGCTGTGCTGTGCGCGTCGATCTTTCATTACGGCGAGCACACGGTCGCGGAGGCCAAGGAGCAGCTCGCCTCGGCGGGAGTGAGGATCCGTCCCAGCTAGCCCGGCGGGAACGAGCAGCCGGTCGCGCGCCGCGGAAACTCCCGGCCGAATCCGGCAATCATGCAGTTCTATTGATGCCTGGCGGTGGGGTGGGCCGCGGTTAAGCGGCTTCTTCCACGTATCCCGCGGCAGCGCACGTATCGCAGTACGCGGCGGGGGGAACGCGAGGCTCGTAGCAACCGGGACGGCAACACGTGGACGACCTCTTGGGGCGGCCGCGACCAATGCGGGCAGCGGCTGCATCCTTGAGCTCTTCGCGCATGCGATCGAGCTCCGCCGAGTGATCCGCGCAGAACCGTCGACCCTTCAGGGCCGGCTGCTGACAATGACTTCCACTACGACAACGCATAGACCACTAAGCATAGCAAGCCGGGCCCGAACGCACGTTCCGTGGGCGATTACTTGCGCCGCGGCCGACGCTTGGCCGGCGCCACCTGCCGCTGGATCTTACGCCTCTTTGCGGGCGGCGCAATGGTCGTCGCGGTCTGCGGCGCGCGTGGGAGCAACTGGTAGATCACCGTGTAGCCGTCCAGGTAGATCGCACCAGGATCGGCAATCACCGGATTGAACGCCCCGTCGGGGAAGAAGAACACCTGCCGGCCGCTGCGGACGTCGAGGCCCAGTGTGTTCTTTGCGCCCAGCACCGAGAAGTAGAGGACGTTCCCGACGATGGTGCCTGCGCCGGAGATCTTCGCCCCGGCATTGTGGGTCCAGCGCACCGCTCCAGAGCGGGCATCGAACGCGTACATGTTGCCGTCGTAGGACCCGATGTACACAGTCGGTCCGAGACCTGGCGTGTTGGCGACCGCCGGTGAGGCATAGACGTAGGCCCCAGTCCCCGTCGCCCAGGCCAGCTGTCCGGTACGGGCGGCGAAGGAGTACACGCGCCCGTCGGTGTTGCCCATGTAGACGCGCCCGAACGCGACGGCCGGGGACGAGTAGAACTCGCCGGATCCGAATCCGAACCGCGCGCCTGATGTGCTCACCGCCCACACCTGGTGTCCGGTGTCGGCATTGACGGCGTAGGCCCTGCCCGCGTAGTCACCGAAATACAGGATCCCGTTGACCAGCGCGGGTCCGCCCTTGATCGCGGCGCTGGCCTGGTAGCTCCAGTACTGGTGGCCGTCCCGCGCGCGCAGGGCGTACAGCCGGCCGCTCTGGTCGCCGAAGTAAACGGTTGGGCCCCAGGCGATCGGCGAGGACTCGGTGCCGGCGCCGACCGGACGTGACCAGACGATCCGCCCGGTCTTCATCGACAGCGCGACGAAGCGTCCGTTGCCAGGGCTGTGGCCACCCGTTGAGAGCACGGGGATGAACACCATGCGCTCACGAACACCGATCGCGGGGGAGGCCGCGGCCAGAGTCCCGACATGGTGCGCCCACAGGACGCGACCGGTGAGCTTGTCGATCGCCTTCGCCGAGCCGTTGTCATCGACCAAGTACATGGTGTTCTGATAGATCACCGGCGGAAACTCGAGCAGCGCGAAGTCGTTGAAGCGCCAGCCCACTCGCAGCGGCGGCGCGAGCCGAGAACTGGCCGAGAACCCGCGCGTTCGCCCGGCGTCAAAGCCGTAGCGCGGCCACTCGAACGTGTTGAGGACCGCCTTGCGCTTCAGCTGGCCGGTGGTGCTCGTGCTGGTGGTCGAGGTGGTGAACGACAGATTGGGGTGCGACACGTTGCTGGGCGCATGGAGCAGCACGAACGCCACCGCGCCGCCCGCGAGGAGCAGCAGCACGACGGCGGCGATGCCCCAACGCAGCAGGCGCCGCGAACCGGGACTCGGCATGGCGATCATGCTAGTGGTCACCGAGATCGCGTTGCGGCGCTTCGAACGCCAAGATCTACCCATGGACGTTCCCGCCCCATCCGAGCTTCTGGACCGCGTTCGCGCGCTGCCGGCCGCCGTGCCGCTGCTGGAACGGCTTCCCGGCCAGCCCCCGGTGTACCTCGTCGGAGGGGCCGTGCGGGACTTGTTGCTGAACCGGCAGCCACGTGAGCTGGACCTGGTCGTGGAAGGCGAACCCGACCGTGTAGCCAACTCCCTGGGGGGCACGCGCCGGGTGCACGATCGCTTCAAGACCGGCTCGGTTGCGCTCGGTGATTTTCGTTACGACCTCGCCCAAGCCAGGACCGAGACGTACTCCCGCCCGGGCGCGCTGCCCGACGTCCGTCCCGCCGGCCTGAGCGAAGATCTGCAGCGGCGGGACTTCACCGTGAACGCTGCAGCGCTCGCGCTGGGCGGCGAGCATGCGGGCGAGATCACTGCGGTACCTGGCGCCCTGGAGGATCTCGATGCCGGCGTTCTCAGGGTGCTTCACGATCGCAGCTTCATCGATGACCCCACGCGGCTTCTGCGTCTGGCGCGCTACGCGGCTCGGCTCAGCTTCAGCGCCGATCCGCACACGCTTGAGCTGGCCCGTGACGCGGTGAACGCCGAGGCACTGGCGACGGTCAGCGGGTCGCGCCTCGGTGCCGAGCTGCGCCTGCTGGCCCGCGAGTCTGATCCGGTGGCGGCCATCGCCGAGCTCGGTGAGCTGGATCTCGATCAGGCGATAGATCCAGACCTGGGACTGAAAGATCCACCGCTGGCCGAGCGGGCGATCGCGTTGCTGCCGGCGGACGGTCGTCCTGACCGCCTCGTGCTCGCCGTGGCCGCCGATCGCATCCCGGCCACGCGCCTGGCTGACCTGCTCGCGGCGTTGTCATTCAGCACCGGTGATCGCGACGTTATCTTGCGCGCCGCCACCGAGGCGAGATCCGTAGCGGACGCGCTGGCCCAAACCACGCGGCCGTCCGAGATCGCCGCTGTAGCGGACGGAGCCCCGCCTGAGCTGATCGCCTTTGCCGGAGCCCTCGGTCCCAGCGGGCAAGCGCGCGATTGGCTGACCGACCTGCGTAACGTCCGCTTACAGATCGACGGATCGGACCTGATCGCCGCCGGGGTGGCGAACGGGCCCGCGATCGGCCGCGGCCTGCGATCCGCACTGGCCGCCAAGCTCGACGGACGGACGAGCGACCGTGAGTCCGAGCTTGCCGAGGCCCTGCGCGCAGCGGGGACCAGCGGATAGCCTGCGCCGATGCTCGCGCTGCCCAACTCGCTGCAATGGGATGGCAAACCTAGCCACTACGAGGTCTACTACCTGACCTTCACCGACCCGATGAGTGGGGTGGGGGTGTGGATTCGCTTCTCGCTTCTGGCGCCGGGCGCCGACGCAGCGCCCGCGACCGCGTCGCTATGGCTGTTGGCGATGGACCCGCGGGCGGGAAGGGCGCCCGTCTTCGGGCGTAAGCGCACTGTCCCGATCGAGACGCTGCGATCCCAGAACAATCCGTTCGAGCTCAATATCGAATCGGCCACGCTTACCGACAACGGGTCCAGCGGCGCCTTCGAGGACGTGGAGTGGGACCTGCGTTGGAAGCCGAACGAGCACGCCTACGAGCATGTTCACCCGATTCTGCGCCGGGCCGCGATTGCCAAGACGGTGCTCGTGTTGCCGCACGCCAATCTCCAGATCCACGGCACGATCCGCTTCGGCGCGGAGCGGCTGGAGCTCAACGCAGCGCGCGGTGGGCAAGCGCACCTTTGGGGCTCCAAGCACGCCAGCTCATGGGCGTGGGTGCATTGCAACGACTTCACCACCATCGGGGGCGAGCCGGTGCCGGGTGCCTTCGTCGACGGTGTCTCGGTGAGAGTGCCGAGGGCTGGACGCGAGATCGGTCCCAACACCCCCGTGGTCGCTCGCGTCGAGGGCCAGGATTTTCAATCCACCACGCCTCTGCGTGTGATCACCAACCCCAGCACGTTCGCGCTTACCGGTTGGCGGTTTGAGGCCGTCGACGGGACGCGCAAGCTGATCGGGCAGGTCGACGCCCAGCGCGCCCAGCTGGCGGGCGTGACCTATCACGACCCAGACGGCGAGCGGGCCTACTGTTACAACAGCGAGACCGCATCGATGCACCTTTCGCTTTTCGAACGTGAACGACGGGGCGGTGGGTGGTCGCTGCGCACGACCCTGACGGCGCCGGGGCGTGCGCATTTCGAGTACGCCCAGCGAACTCCCGTGCCGGATCTGAAGCTGCTCACCTCGTGAAGGCACCCGAGCCGTTCTTCGTCGAGGGGCACCATCTCGCGATTGAGCTCCCGGGTGCCAGAGCCCTGTTCACGACGCGCAGGGGAGGCGTATCGGTCGGCCCCTACGAGAGCCTGAACCTCGGCCGCTGGACCGAGGATCGACCCGCGGCGGTGGAGCACAACCGTGCCGGTTTGGCGCAGGCGCTCGGAGTGCGGTTCGCGTTTGGGCGCCAGGTGCACGGCACCCGCGTGCGGCTGGTGTGCACGGTGCCACCCGAGGATGCGCAATCGGCCCAGACACGCCCCGCCGACGCGGACGGACAGGCGACGATGCTGGCCGGCGTGGCGCCGATGGTCCTGACCGCAGACTGTCTGCCGATTGCCGTGGCCGGGGGCGGGGCGGTGGCGATGCTGCATGCCGGCTGGCGCGGACTCGCCGGCGGGATCGTGGGGGAGGGGGTGGCGGCGGTCCGTGAGCTTGCCGGGGACGTGCCGCTGAGCGCTGCGATCGGACCCGGCGCGGGACCGTGTTGCTACGAGGTCAGCGAGGAGGTCCATGCCGCTTTCGCCGCGCGCGAGGCCGATGCCCGGGACGGCCGCAACCTGGATCTCAAGGCGATTGCCGGTCTCGAGCTCGGCCGGGCTGGCATAGGCGACGTTCACGACGTCGGTTTGTGCACGATCTGCTCAGACGCCTCCCTGTTCTTCTCGCACCGCCGAGATCACGGCGTCACCGGCCGTCAGGCTGGCCTCGCGTGGTTGACCTGATCACCGATATCGACGCGTCCTCGGTCCGGCGCAACCTCGAGCGCGTGCGGGAGCAGATTGCCGGCACCGGACGAGAACCGGACGAGGTCCAGGTCCTCGCGGCGGTCAAGTACGTGCCGCTCGGTGCGCTCGGCGCGCTGGCCGAGGCAGGAGTGACACTGGTCGGAGAAAACCGCGCCCAGGAGCTGGAGGCCAAGGCCAAGGCGTATCCCGGTCGCTTCACCTGGGACTTCATCGGTCACCTCCAGAGCCGCAAGGTCAAGCAGGTGCTGCCGCTGGTCCGCTACGTCCACGCGGTGGCCAGCAACTCGGTGCTAGAGCAGCTTGCCCGCCACGGGGACGCTGAGACCGAGGTGATGGTCGAGGTCAACGTCGCCGGCGAGGCCGGCAAGAGCGGCGTCGCGGTGGCCGAGCTTGACGCGTTTCTCGAGCGATGTCCCGTGACTGTGGTGGGTCTGATGACGATGCCGCCGCTGGCCCGGACCCCCGAGGACAGCCGGCCGCACTTCGCTGCGCTGCGTCGTCTGGCCGAGCATTACCACCTGCCTGAGCTGTCGATGGGAACCAGCCAGGACTACCTGGTGGCCGTGCAGGAGGGGGCGACGATCGTGAGGCTTGGGACGAGCCTGTACGCCCGCGCACGTTGAGAGAACGGCGCAGAGCGTCATAATCAGGGCAGGGAATTCCCCCCGATCAGCGAACCTTCCCCCCAACCATGGCCTTTCGCGACACCTGGCACCGCACCCTCGTCTACTTCGGCTTGGCCGAAGACGCCCACTATGAGGAGGAAGTGGAGCCCTACGCCGAGCCCGAAGTCGAGTTGCAGGACACTTACCGCGAGCGGCCCAACGTTCGCCGCCTCAGCGCGCGGCGGCGCCGGGATGAGATCGATGACATCTTCGCCGACGATCCTGTGTCCGACCGCCGGACCACCACCCTGCGTCCGGTCGGCGGCGGACGCGGCAACGGGCGCGGTGACGGCGGTGACATACGCGTGCACTTCGTCGCGCCCAAGAGCTTCAACGACGTACAGGATGTTGCGGACAAGTTCAAGGACACGATCCCCGTGATCCTCAATCTCCAGAGCACCGACGCCGATCTTTCCAAGCGCCTGATCGATTTCTCCAGTGGGCTCACCTACGCGCTCGACGGCGGCATGCAGCGCATTGCCGACAAGGTGTTCCTGCTCACGCCGCGCAACGTCGAGGTCTCCGCGGAGGAGCGCGCGCGGCTGGTGGAGAAGGGCTTCTTCAACCAGTCTTAGGCTGGCCCGGTGCGTCGCCTACGCGCGCCGCTAACGTTCTGATCATGCAAGTTGGTCTGATCGGCGCTGGGAACATGGCCCGTGCACTCGCGCGAGGTTGGGCTGATCCCGTCCTCTGCTGTGACGCGGGCTCTGGCCGCGCCCAGGCGCTCGCCCAGGAACTGGGTGGTGCGGCGCTCGACGGTCCGGCCGCCGTGGCCGAGCGGGCGGATCTGATCGTCCTCTGCCACAAGCCGGCCCAGCTGGAAGCCGTGGCCGCCGAAGTGGCACCGAGCGGCAAGCCGATCGCCTCGGTCCTCGGCGGGGTGACGATCGCCGACCTACAGCACGCCTATCCGGGGGTGGCGATCTTCCGCGTGATGCCCAACACGCCGGTCGAGGTGCGACGCGGCGTGAGCTGCCTGGCCTTTCCGGCAGACGCCGATCCGGAGCTTCAGGCCGAGGTCCTCCAGCTGTTCGGCCGAGTCGGCGTGGTCGTGGCGCTCGAGGAGCGGCTCATCGGCGCCGCGGCTGCCGCGATGGGTGTGGCTCCGGCCTACGCGGCGCTGCTCGTCGAAGCGCAGGTCGACGCGGCCGTCCGCTACGGGTTGAAACCCGCTTTGGCCAGCCAGCTCGTCGTCGAGACGATGTCCGGAACTGGAGCCTTGCTGGAGGCCCGCGGCTACGACACTCTGGCCGTGCGGCGTGAGGTCACTTCGCCCGGCGGCACGACCGCCAAAGGTCTCGCAGCCCTCGAACGAGCGGGCGTCCGGGCCGCCTTTCAGGACGCGATCGACGCCGTCCTCGGTAGCGAGCGGGCTTGATGCTGGCGCTCGCTCTCACGCGCTTCGATGTCGCGCGCTATGTGGACGCGCTGTTCGAGGTCTACATCATCCTGATCCTGCTCTACATCGTGTTCAACCTGCTGTTCTCGTTTGGTGTCCGTCTGCCGTACTCGCGGTGGTCGGACGCACTGCTGAACTTTCTGCGTGACGTGTGCGAGCCGTACCTGCGGATCTTCCGCCGGTTCATCCCGCCGATCGGCATGATCGACATCACCCCGATGATCGCGATCATTCTGCTCGGCGTCCTGCGCTCGCTCGTGCACACCGCGATCACGGGCTGAGTCGGCAGGTGTCGATGGCACTGCAGGCGACCACATCGCCGAGGATGAGGGCGGCCGCGTTCGCCCGTGCGACCACGGTGCTGCTGGCCGTGGTCGCTCTCGACCAGCTGACCAAGCACACGGTGGCCACCAGTACCGCGGCGAACGAGGGACGCAGTGTGTTCCTTGGGGTCAA
The DNA here is from genome assembly GCA_963757165.1 of uncultured Solirubrobacterales bacterium. Classification (GTDB taxonomy): domain Bacteria; phylum Actinomycetota; class Thermoleophilia; order Solirubrobacterales; family Solirubrobacteraceae; genus Palsa-465. The sequence goes on along the minus strand of CAVWQO010000002.1, from coordinate 722,852 downwards.
GCTGGTTCACATCCGCAATCACGGAGTGGCCTTCGGCTTTCTCTCCGGCGGGGGCACGATCGTGCTGGTGTTCACGGCGGTGGCGCTCGGCGCGCTGCTGCTCTACTTCGCGCTGCGCCCCCAGCGAGCTTGGTTGTGGCTGCCGACTGGGTTGCTGATCGGCGGAGCGATCGGCAATCTGATCGATCGACTGGCCCACGGGGCGGTCACGGACTTCATCAAGCTGCCGCTTTGGCCCGCGTTCAATGTCGCCGACATGGCCATCACGTTCGGCGTGCTGGCCTTGTTATGGGTGCTCGAGGGCCGCCGCAGCGATGCAAGCTGAACAGGTCGAAATCGAGCTTTCGGTGTCGCCGGAGGCGGCCGGAATCCGCTTGGATCAATTTCTCGCCGGACCGCTTGGCTCACGGGCCCGAGCCCAGCACCTGATCGAGGCGGGCCGCGTCCAGGTCGACGGTCAGCAGCGACCCAAGCGGCATACCGTAACCGCCGGTGAGCGCGTGTCCGTGCTCGAGGACGCACCGCTCGAGGAGCTGGACGCAGATACCGACGTACCGTTTTCCGTGGCCTACGAGGACGAACATCTGCTGGTCGTCGACAAACCGGCGGGCGTGGTCGTACACCCGGCTCGCGGTCATCGCAGCGGCACGCTCGCGCAGGCGCTCATCGGCCGCGGCGCCGGCGGCGAGGAGCCGTGGCGAGCAGGAATCGTGCACCGCCTCGATCGGGACACCTCCGGCTTGCTGGTCGTGGCCAAGAGCGATGCGGTGCATCGCGCACTCAAGGAGCTGCTGGCGCAGCGGCTGCTGGCACGCGAGTACCGCGCCCTGGTCGACGGCCGCCCGGAGGCGCGCAGCGGAACGATTGAGGCCCCGATCGGCCGCGACCGCCGCGAGCGAACCCTGATGTCGATCGACTCCGAGGCACCGCGTGAGGCGCGCACCCACTTCGAGATTCTTCTTGCCCTTCCGGAAGCGACGTTGCTGAGGGTTGTGCTCGACACCGGTCGCACACATCAGATCCGTGTCCATCTGGCGGCGATCGGCCATCCCGTGCTCGGCGACAAGCAGTACGGCAGAGCTGCGCGCTACGGCCTGACGCGCCAGTTCCTACACGCGGCACGGCTGGCCTTCACACATCCGATCACCGGCGAGGCCCTCGATGTGAGCTCGCCGCTACCGGAGGATCTGGCCGCGGCGCTCGCCGCGGCCGAGCACGAGGGCGAGTAAAGGCGTCGGCGGGGCGACCCGTCCAAAGCCGCCCCGCCGACCATGTTGCGAACCGAGCCACCGGAGGTAGGGGAAGGGAGGTCCGGTCCGCGAAGCGAGACGCCACCGAAGTTAGGGGAAGGGTGGCGCCCGCTGCAGGTGCAAACGTACCGCGTTCAGGAAACTTGCGTAAACTTTTTTCTTCACGCATCCCCAATCCCGTCCGTACGGATCGCGACCCCTGCCTCGTGAGCTTCACGAGGTGCGCGAAAACCGGCTGGTGGGCCTGTCGTTTCTTCACATCACAAGGGAGTAGTAACCGTGGCTCAAGTCGGAATCAGGGAGCTGCTGGAGGCCGGAGTCCATTTCGGTCACCAGACGCGCCGCTGGAACCCCAAAATGCGCCGCTTCATCTTCGGAGAGCGGGACGGCATCTACATCATCGATCTCCTGCAGACCGAGGCGCTGTTGGAGAACGCCCGTCGCTTCGCCGCCGATATCGCTCGCCGTGGCGGGACAGTGTTGTTCGTTGGGACCAAGAAGCAGGCCCGCGACGCGGTGCGTGACATCGCGACCGACGCCGACATGCCCTACGTCAACCATCGTTGGCTGGGTGGCCTGCTGACCAACTTTCAGACCATCTCGTTGCGGATCAAGCGCCTGCACGACCTCGAGCGCTACGAGACCGAGGGGCAGCTGCAGCTGCTGCCAACGCGTGAGCGCATGGCGGCCCAGGCCGACCTGGCCAAATTGCGGGCAAACCTCGGTGGGGTCAAGAACATGCAGCGGGTGCCTGACGCCGTGTTCGTGATCGACCTCAAGACGGAGGCGATCGCGGTGCGTGAGGCCCAGCGATTGCGGATTCCCATCATCGGCCTGGTCGACACCAACTGCGACCCGGATGGGATCGATTTTGTGATTCCCGGCAACGACGACGCCATCCGTTCATGCAAGGCGATCACGGCGGCGATCGGCGACGTGGTTTCCGAAGGTCACAATGTCTTCCGGGCCGAGGAGGAACGCGCCCGGCAGGAGCGTGAACGCCGCGAGAACGAGGAGCGCGAGCGGCGCGAGGCCGAGGAGCGCGCCCGCGAGGAGGCCGAGGAGCGCGCTCGCGCCGAGGCCGAGGAGCGCGCCCGCGTGGAGGCCGAGCAGGCCGCCGCCGCGGCTCCGGCCGCACCCGCTGAGGCTCCGGCCGCACCTGCGTCCGAGGCCGCTACGCGAGTGGCCTCAGCCCCAGCTGCGGCCGAGCCCGAGGCTGAGGAGCCAGCGGCGGCGCAGACCGCGTCCGCGCCCCAGCCCGAGGCGGCGCCGGAGCCCGAGGCGGCGCCGGAGCCCGAGGCGGCTCCGGAGCCCGAGGCAGCGGCGCCAGGGCCAGAGGCCGCGCCTGAGCCCGCTCCGGCAGCAGAGCCCGAAGCCACGCCGTCCGCAGAGGCCGAGGCCGAGCCACCTGCGGAGCCGGAAGCGGCTCCGGAGACTCAGACGGGGGCAGCACCCCAGCCCCCGGCCGACGATCAGGAGAGCGCATGAGCGCGATCAGCGCGAAGCACGTCAAGGCGCTGCGGGACCGGACAGGCGCCGGCGTGCTCGCGTGCCGTGAGGCGCTCAGCGAGGCCGAGGGCGATCTTGACCGGGCGGTGGAGATCCTCCGTACGCGCGGCCAGGCCCAGGCGGCCAAGCGCTCCGGGGCCGAGGCTCGCGAGGGCGTGGTCCAGAGCTACATCCATGCGGGCGGCAAGATCGGGGCGCTCGTGGAGGTCGACTGTCAGACCGACTTCGTGGCCCGCAACGAGAAGTTTGTCGAGTTCGCCCGCGATGTCGCTCTACACGTTGCCGCCGCAGCGCCACTGGCACTGAGCGAAGAGGATGTGCCGGCCGAGGATCGAGAGCGCGAGGAGCGGATCGCCACTGAGCAGGCCGCCGACCGTCCTGAGAACGTGCGTGAGCGGATCGTCACAGGGAAGCTCGACAAGTGGCTCGACGAGGTCGTACTCCTGCGCCAGAAGCATGTCAACGAGGACAAGCACGGTGGCAAGACGATCGAGGAGCTCCGGGCCGAGCTATCCGCAGAGACGCGTGAGAATGTCGTGATCCGGCGCTTCGCTCGTTTCGCCGTTGGCGGTTGAGCCGGTGAGCGGAGCTGTCGCCAAGCCTCCGCCCGCTTACACGCGCGTGCTGCTGAAACTCTCCGGCGAGGCGCTGATGGGCGATCTGCAATACGGCACCGACCCGGACCGCGTCGCGGCGATCGCCTGTGAGGTGGCAGCGGTGCAGCGGCGCGGCGTGCAGGTGGCGATCGTGGTCGGCGGCGGGAACATCTACCGTGGGCTCGCTGCTGCGGCGGAGGGAATGGACCGGGCCACCGGCGATTACATGGGGATGCTCGCCACCGTGCTGAATGCTCTGGCGCTCCAGGACGCGCTGGAGAAAGAGGACATCGTCACCCGCGTCCAGTCCGCGATCACGATCTCCGAGGTCGCCGAACCGTACATCCGCCGGCGGGCGATGCGCCACCTGGAGAAGGGGCGGATCGTGATCTTCGCCGCCGGCACGGGCAACCCGTTTTTCACCACCGACACGGCAGCTGCTCTGCGCGCAGCCGAACTGCACGCCGACGTGGTGCTGATGGCCAAGAACGGCGTTGAAGGGGTTTACACCGCGGATCCGGCGCGGCACAGCGACGCGGAGTTCATCCCCGAGATCACCCACAAGGACGCCCTGACCCGTGGGCTTCAGGTGATGGACTCGACGGCGTTCGCCCTGTGCATGGACAACAACCTGCCGATCGTGGTGTTCAACATGGCGGACGGTCGCAACATTGACCGGATAATGTCCGGCGAGAAAGTCGGAACGCTGGTACAGACATGAGCGAGATGACAGACGAGCTGCTGGCCGATGCCGGGGATCGCATGGCCAAATCGGTTGACGCGATCCGCCAGGAGTTCGGGTCGGTGCGCACCGGGCGGGCGAGTCCGGCCTTGCTGGACCGCGTCAATGTCGATTACTACGGCGCCATCACGCCGCTCAAGCAGCTGGCGACGATCAGCGCCCCGGAGCCGCGGCTGCTGACCATTCAGCCTTACGACAAGAGCTCGATCAAGGCGATCGAACGCGCGATCCTGGAGTCCGACGTCGGACTGACGCCGAACAACGACGGGAACGTGATCCGTCTCGGTGTACCGGAACTGACCGAAGAGCGCCGCCGCCAGATGGTCAAGGTAGCGCGGCAGATCGCCGAGGAGGGTCGGGTGTCAATTCGCAACATCCGGCGCGACGTGATGCATGACCTACGTGAGCTCAAGGAGGCTGGCGAAGCCGGCTCGGACGACGAGCATCGCGCGGAGGTTGAGCTGCAGAAGGTCACCGATGCACGGATCCACGAGCTCGACGAGGTCCTGAAGCACAAGGAAGACGAGATCCTCGAGGTTTGATGTCCGCCGTCGGCGGCCAGGACTCAGACGCGACGCGCGCCCGCTACGTCGCGATCATCACCGACGGTAACGGGCGCTGGGCGAAAGGCCGCCGCCTCCCCGTAGTCGCCGGGCATGAGGCCGGAGCGGACACCGTCAAGGCCCGCCTGCGGGATGCAGTCGAGCTCGGGATCGACGAGCTCACCGTCTATTCGTTCTCGACCGAGAACTGGAACCGTTCCAGGCGTGAGGTCTCCGCGCTGATGTCGATGTTCGGACGCCGGATCAAGGGCGAGACTCCGGAGCTCCACGAGCAGGGGGTGCGAATGCGCTTCATCGGCCGGCGCAGCGCTCCGGTGCCGCCCAAACTCGTGGCGCAGATGGAATGGGCCGAGGAGCTGACCGCGGCCAATACACGAATCACCCTGTTCGTCGCCTTCAACTACGGCGGCAGGGCGGAGATCGTCGATGCAGCGCGAACCTTTACCGGAGGCGACGAGGCGGAGTTCCGCGCACAACTTTATGCCCCTGACATGCACGATCCCGACCTGATCATTCGCACCAGCGGCGAACGGCGTATCTCCAACTACCTGCTGTGGCAGGGGGCGTACGCGGAGTTCGTGTTCCGGGATGAGCTGTGGCCGGACTTCTCGCGCCAGGCCTTCGAGGACAGCCTGGAGGAGTTCGCCAGCCGCAGGCGGCGCTTCGGAGGTCGCTGAGGATGCCGCCGGCCCGCCGCGCGAACCCGCAGGGCCGCTCCGGGCGTCCACCCTCCAGGTCCACGCCGCGCGCTCCACGCCGCCGCTCGGACCTGCTCTCACGGGTGCTGGTGGCGGTGCCGGCGGCGATCGTGGCGATCGTGTTCATCGATCTCGGCGGCCTCGCCTTCGCGCTGTTCATGATCGCCATCGGTTGGGCCTGCCTGCATGAGCTCTACCGGCTGCTCGCGCGCTGGCGCCCGGTGCCCGTCGTCGGGTTCGCCGCGCTGGCCGGCATGGTCCTGGCGGCCCGCTACGGCGGCCAGCGGCCCGTTATGGAGGTCGCGGTCGGGACGATCCCGATCCTGTTCCTGGCCGTGGTCCTGCGCGCTCGGCGCGGCGGGGCGACGGTGGCGATTGCCGGGACCCTCCTCGGCGTCTACTGGATCGGGCTCGCGTTCGCCCATGCCGTGTTGCTTCGGGAGCTCCATCATGGCAACGCGATCATCATCGATGTGCTGGTCGGGACCTTCCTCGGTGACACCGCCGCCTATATCGGCGGCCGCCTGTTCGGGCGCCGGCCCCTCGCCCCTGAGATCTCGCCCAACAAGACGGTCGAGGGGCTGTTCTGCGGCATGCTGATCGCGATCCTGGCAGTCTTCTTTGCCGGCCTGTACCAGAATTGGCTCACCCAGGGCGATGCGCTGCTGCTCGGCCTGGCCGTGGCGATCCTCGCTCCGCTCGGCGACCTGTTCGAATCAGTGGTCAAGCGCGATGCCGGAATCAAGGACGCCGGCACGCTGTTCGGTCCCCACGGGGGCGCACTGGACCGCCTCGACGCTGTCATCTTCACGATCGTCGCGGGCTATTACATCTGGCTCGCCGTGATGCACTGAGCGCCTCGGCAGCCGCTTCCTACAATCGGCGGCATGCCGCGCCGCGTCGCCATCCTCGGGAGCACCGGCTCGATCGGCGTGCAAGCACTCGACGTCATCTCCCGGGCTGAGCCCGAGGAGCTCAGCATCGTCGCGCTGAGTGCGCAGCACGGCTGGGAGCAGCTGCTGGAGCAGGCGCGGGCTCATGGTGTGCGCCGAGTCGCGCTTGCCGACGCCGACGCCGCGGCCCGGGCGGCAGAGGTGTGGACCGACGGCCAGGTCCTGACCGGGCCGGATGGGCTGGTGCGGCTGATCGTCGAGAGCGAGTGCGACATGGTCCTCAACGCGATCGTCGGCTCGGCGGGGTTGGTGCCCACGGTGGCCACACTCGGCGAAGGAATCGATCTGGCGTTGGCCAATAAGGAGTCGCTGGTCGTCGGCGGCGAGCTCGTGACGGCGCTCGCCGAGGCCACAGGAGCAACGATCATCCCGGTCGACTCAGAGCACTCGGCGCTCCATCAGCTGATCGCCTCCGAGCGGCCGGGAAGCGTCGATCGGATCACGTTGACGGCCTCGGGCGGGCCGTTCCGGGGCCGGTCGGCGGCCGAGCTCGAAGACGTCACGGTGCAGGAAGCGCTGGCCCATCCGACTTGGGCGATGGGCGGAAAGATCAGCATCGACTCCGCGACGCTGATGAACAAAGGCCTCGAGGTCATCGAGGCACATCACCTGTTCGGTACGCCGTACGAGCGAATCGACGTCGTCGTGCACCCCCAGTCGATCGTCCATAGCCTTATCGGTCTCTGCGACGGCGCCAGCCTGGCGCACCTTGGCTACCCCGATATGCGGGTGCCGATCTCCTACGCGCTCCACTATCCCCAGCGCGTAGACGTGCCGATCGCCCCGCTTGACCTGGCGGCCCTGGGCGCGCTGACGTTCGAAGCCGTGGATGAGCGAACCTTTGCCTGTCTGGGCCTCGCCCGGGCCGCGGCGCGGGAGGGCGGCACTGCGCCGTGCACTCTGAACGCGGCCAACGAGGTAGCTGTACACGCCTTTCTCGCGGGCCGTCTGCGCTTCCTTGACATCGCCCGGGTGATCGAGGAGACGCTCACCCAGGTGCCGCCCGCGCCCGTGCACTCATTCGAGTCCCTGGGGGAGGCCGACGCTCGCTCACGCGCCACGGCGGCGGAGCTGATCGCCGCCCGGTCGCCGGCCTAGGACCGCAAGCGCGCGTGCCACACTGAGATTCGATGTCCTACGTTCTCGCCTTCCTGGGCTTTGCCGCCCTGATCATCCTGCACGAGGCCGGTCACTTCGTCGCGGCGAAGGCGGTCGGCATGCGCGTCGAACGTTTCTCGCTGTTCTTCGGCCCGCTGCTGGTCAAGTTCAAACGCGGCGAGACCGAGTACGGGATCGGTCCGATTCCGCTCGGTGGCTACGTGAAGATCACCGGGATGAACCCCAAAGAGGACATCCCTCCGGAGGCCCGGCCCCGGGCGTACTACAACCAGGCCGTGTGGAAGCGGGTGGTGGTGATCCTGGCCGGTCCTGCGGTGAACCTGGTCATCGCCTTCGCGCTGATCATGGGCATCGCCTGGTCAAACGGCGAGGTGGTGACCAGCCACGGGCAGGCTCAGTACAAGATCGGTCAGCTCGCCTATCCGGCTTCGCAGTACCTCAAGAGCGGCGACAAGATCGTCGCCGTCGACGGCCGGCCGAACCTGCCGGTCGATCAGGTGACCAAGCAGATCGCGTCTCACCACTGTGCCGGGACCCCGAGCGCCGGCTGTACGGCGACGACCCCGGTGCGACTGGTCGTGCTCAGACGCAGGACCCGGTTGAGCTACACGATCTACCCCCGCTACGACGTCGCCGCGAACCGGGTCCGCGTGGGCTTCGCGTTCGTGCCTGAATTGCGGAGTATCGGCCCGGCCGCGGCCGCATCGGCCAGTGTCAGCGAGATGTGGACGGTGACCCGGACCACCGTGAGCACGATCTCGACGCTGTTCGAGCCCAAGTCACGCGATCAGGTCCACGGCGTGGTCGCCGGGTTCAAGGTCACTCAGCAGCGCTTCGCGTTCGACTCGACCGAAGCGCTGTTGACGCTGGCGCTGATCTCGCTCTCGCTGGCCGTGATCAACCTGTTTCCGTTCCTGCCCTTGGACGGAGGCCATGTCTTCTGGGCCCTGGCCGAGAAGGTGCGGCGGCGCCGCATCCCGTTCGAGGTGATGGAGCGGGCCGGGATGGTCGGCTTCGTCCTGATCCTGCTGATCTTCGTGATCGGGCTGAGCAACGACATCAGCACGCTCAGCGCCGGCGGCTTCAAGGTGAAATAGGCCCGTTGGCCCTCCTGCGCCGGGGCGGCTGCGATAGCTTTAGCTCAGGTTCATCCTTACAAGTGGAGGCGAGAATGGAGAGCAGCACGATCAGTCCGGCGGCTGGACGCGCCGTCGACGCGCCCACCGTCACCGAGGCGCTTCGGCGGACCGCGGCCAACCATCCGGAAATCGTCGCTGTGCGGACCGCCGACGACAGCACGTCGCTCACCTGGGCTGAGCTGCTGACCCGCATCGACGACGTCGCCGGAGGCTTGGCCAAGCTCGGGGTGAGGCGGGGGGACACTGTCGCGATCATGCTTGGCAACCGGCCGGAGTTCCACATCGCCGACCTCGCAGCAGCGATGCTTGGCGCAACACCGTTCTCGATCTACACGACCTATCCGGCCGAGGAGATCCGTTACCTGTGCACCGACGCCTCCACCAAGGTGGCGATCGTCGAGCAGGAGTTCCTGCCCGCGATCCTCGAGGCGCGTAAGGACCTGCCGGAGCTCGCGCACGTGATCGTCGTCGATGGAGAGGCGCCCGACGGGACGCTGTCGCTGGGCGAGGTCGAGGGCGCCGATCCCAGCTTCGATGTGGCCGGCGCAGCCGCGGAGGTCGGTCCAGATGACGTGCTGACGCTGATCTACACCTCGGGGACGACCGGCCCGCCAAAGGGCGTCCAGCTTTCACACCACAACATCATGGTCTCGGCCAAGGCGATCGAGGAGATCATCCCGCTCGACCCCGGCGGGCGCTTAATCTCGTGGCTGCCCGCCGCGCATATCGCCGAGCGAATGGCCCATCACTACATCCCGACCATTTACGCGGGCACCGTCACCTGCTGTCCGAACCCGCGTGAGGTGGTGTCGTTCCTGCCGCAGGTGCGCCCGACCTGGTTCTTCGCCGTCCCGCGGATCTGGGAGAAGCTCAAGGCCGGACTTGAGACTATGCAGGCCGCGGCTCCCGAGGAGCAGCGCGTACCGATCCAGAAGGCGATCGAGGCCTCGATCGAGCGCGTCCGGCTGCGCCAGCGGGGCGAGCCCGTGCCGGAGGAACTGGAGGCGGCCTTCGCCAAGGCTGACGAGGAGATGTTCTCCAAGCTGCGAGAAATGCTCGGGCTCGATCAGGTCGTCGCCGTCAACGTCGGCGCGGCACCGACTCCGGTCGAGGTGCTCGAGTTCTTCCACGCGCTCGGGATCGAGCTGGCCGAGCTCTGGGGCATGTCCGAGACCTGCGGTTTCGGCACCTGCAACCGTCCCGGGGAGGTCAAGATCGGCACGGTGGGACCGCCGTCTCCAGGAGTGGAGCTGACGCTCGCCGATGACGGCGAAGTGCTGGTCAGGGGGGCGTTCGTGATGCTCGGCTACCGCAACCAACCGGACCGGACGGCGGAGACGATCGACCCGGACGGCTGGCTTCACACCGGCGACATCGGCGAGATCGACGAGGATGGCTACCTGAAGATCGTCGACCGCAAGAAGGAACTGATCATCAACGCCGCGGGTAAGAACATGTCCCCGGCGAACATCGAAGCTGCAGTCAAGTCCGGCAGCCCGCTGATCGGGCAGGCCTGCACGATCGGGGACCGCCGTCCCTACAACACCGCCCTGATCGTGCTCGACGCCGACTTCGCGCCGCAATGGGCGGCGCAGCAGGGCATCGACGCGGACAGTCTCGACGCGCTGGCCGAGGAGCCCGCGGTGATCGCCGCCGTGCAGGCGGGCATCGATCAGGCCAACCAGCACCTGGCCCGGGTTGAGCAGATCAAGAAATTCCAGATCATTCCCGGCGATTGGCTACCGGGCGGGGACGAGCTGACGCCGACGATGAAGCTCAAGCGCAAGCCGATCGCGACCAAATACGAGGCCGTGATCGAAGCGATGTACGTCTAACGTCCCGCCTCGATCGAGCGCCAGATCAGCTCGATCGGATGATGGATCGGGAGCGGGTGGCCGAGCTCTCGCAAATGGAGGTCGAGCTGCGCGGCGCACCCCGGGTTGCCCGCGGCGATCGCCTCGGCGCCGGTGTCGATCAGATTCTGGGCTTTCATCGCGCCGAGCTCGGCGGCGGCCTTTGGCTGGACGAGGTTGTAGATCCCGGCTGAGCCGCAGCAGACCTGCGGCTGGACTGGATTCTCCAGAAGCTCAAGCGCTGGGATCGCCTGCAGCAGCGCGCGCGGCGGCGCGCGTACGCCCTGTGCGTGAGCGAGGTGGCAGGCGTCGTGGTAGACGACCCGCAGCGGCACCGGTCCGCGCGGCGCCCGCGGCTCGATCTCGCCGAGCAGCTCGGTGATGTCCTGGGTCCGCTTCGAGAACGAGATCGCCTCTGGCGTCCCCAGCAGCTCTCCGTACTCCTTCATCGCCGCGCCGCATCCAGCCGCGTTGACCACGATTCGATCGAGCGGCTCCAGCGCGTCGAAGGCGGCCACGGTTGCCGCGGCTCGGGCCAGTGCTGCCTCCTCCTCACCGGAATGAAGCTCGAGCGCGCCGCAGCAGTCCGGCAACTCAGGTGCTATCACCTCGAAACCTTCGGCGGCCAGGGTCTGAATCGTCGCGCGGTGCACGTCGGCGAAGAAGACCCGCTGTACACAGCCCAGGAGCAGGCCCACCCGGCCGCGAGGAGCACCGACGGGCGCGGTCCGCTGCGGCAAGCGAGACTTGCGGACCTCGCGCAGCGTGGTCCTGGGTGCGACCTTGGCCAGGATCGAGACTCGCTGAGGTAGCCGCTCGGCACCGAGCTTACGACTGGCGGCGAGCATCGGGGCCAGCCTGCGCAGGCGCTTGGGGTGGGGGAGGGTCTCGAACAGCAGCAGCCGAAGGGCCTGCTCGGCGGTGCTGCGGCTGTGGTGACGCTCGACCTGCGGGCGGACCCGCTCGATCAGCCGGTCGTACTGGACGCCGGAGGGACACGCCGTGACGCAGGCCATGCAACCGAGGCAGCGGTCGAAGTGAGTGACCATCTCCTCCGTGAGCTCCGCGGCCTCGTTGAGGCCGGCGTCCATCAGCACGATCCGGCCACGTGGCGAGTCCGCTTCCTCAGCCCACAGGACGTAGGTGGGGCATGAGTCCAGGCAGAAGCCGCAGTGCACGCAGTCGTCGATCAGCGCCTGCTGGGGCGGCCGATGGTCGTCGAATGCGGACACGTTCAGATTGCTCCCACGAAGGCGCCGGGATTGCAGGCCTGCGCTGGATCGAAGCGATGCTTGACCCGTTGCATCAGCCCGAGCGCCGCTGAATCGTTCGGGCCCCAAGCGTCGAGCTCCGGGCGGGCGCCGGGCGGAGCGTCGAGCACGACCGAGTACTCGCCGTCCTGTAGGGCCGCGCGCAGGCCGATGACGGCGTCCGGGTCCAGCTCGACGTAGCTTGTGCCGAGAGCGGCGCGACCGACGAGCGTGCCGCCGGCAGCGTCGACCGCCCGCAGGACGTCCGCGAGCCGGCTCGGGCGCGCGGCGAGCTTGACCAGCACGCGCTCACGTGAGCGCTGTCCGGCCCGCTGGCGCGCCCACAATCCGGCGTCTGAGTCGGCGACATCGACATGCTCGAGGCCCAGCCTGCCCATCAGCTCGGCCACCCGCTTGGCCCGGCGCGGCGCCTCGGCGCCACCCGCGCGGGCCAGAACGCCGCCGCGGCCTCCACGCCACGCCAGATCAAGTGCCTCGAGCTCGAGCGGAGCGGCGGAGAGTGCGCGTACCGCTGCCGCCAGCACGGCCGGATCTGAGCTGGCCCCGAGCGCGGTGGCGGTGGACAGCGGCAGGGGGTGGAGGCGAACGCTGATCGACAGGATGAGCCCCAGGGTGCCGAATGATCCCGTGAACAGCTTCGCCAGGTCATACCCGGCCACGTTCTTGATCACCTTGCTGCCGGAACGGGCGATCGTTCCGTCGCTGAGCGCGACGGTCGTGCCCAGGACCAGATCTCGGGGGGCCCCGTACCGATGGCGCAGCGGCCCTGAGTCGGCCGTGGCGATGATGCCCCCCACGGTGGCCGCCTGGCCAGGATTGCCCAGGGGCGGATCGATCGCCAGCATCTGTCCCTCAGCGGCCAGCTGGGCTTGCAACCGAGCCAGCGGCACCCCCGCCTGGACGATCGCCGTGAGGTCGCCGACGTTGTGCTCCAGCACGCGGTCCAGCGACGTCGTGCGGAGCTCCGTCGTCGCGGGCGGGGAAGCTTCACCCCAACCCAGCTTGGTTCCAGCACCGCGGATCTGCACCGAATCTCCGGCGCTGGCGGCGGCCGCCAGCGCAGCCGCGGCATCCTCGAACGTGTCGGGGACAAACCCGCGCATCGCTAGAACCGCTCCGCCACCCCGGCGCGTTCCAGCGGGTGCTCCCGGTAGGGCCCGGGAACCTCGCCGCACAGGCGCGGGGTCGGCATCAGCTTGCCCGGATTTGCGAGCCCCGCCGGATCGAATGCGCAGCGCAGCCGCTGGAAGGCCTCCAGATCGGACTCGGAGAACATCGAGGGCATGTAGGCCTTCTTGTCCAGGCCAACGCCGTGCTCGCCGGTAATCGAGCCCTCCGCGTCGACGCAGGCTTTGACGATCAGCCCGGCAAGCTCCTCCGCCCGCTGGGGTTCTCCTTCCCGCGCGGCGTCGTAACAGACCAGCGGGTGCAAATTCCCGTCCCCGGCGTGGAACACGTTGGCCACCTGGAGCTGGTACTCCTCGGCCAGCGAGTCGATCTGGCGCAGGACCTCGGCCAGGCGGGTGCGCGGGATCACGCCATCCTGGACGTAGTAGGCCGGCGCGATCCGCCCCATCGCTGCGAATGCCGCCTTGCGCGCCTCCCAGATCTGGGTCCGCTCGGCGTCGCTCAGCGCCACCCGGACATCCGCCGCGCCGGCGCGGGCGCAAAGGCTCATCAGGTGCTCGAAGCGGGCGTTGCACTCCTCCTGCGGACCGTCGAGCTCCACGAGCAGAGCTGCGCCGGCGTCGAGTCGATAGCCCGCGTGGGTGGCCTCCTCGGCCGCGCGGATGGAGAGGCGATCCATCATCTCGATCGCGCCCGGAACGATCCCGGCGCCGACGATCGCGCTGACGGCGTCACCGGCGGCACCAGTGTCCTCGAAGAAGGCCACGATCGTTCGTACTGTCTCGGGCTTCGGAAGTACCCTGAGCTCGATCCTGGTGGCGACGCCAAGCGTGCCCTCGGAGCCGACGAAGGCGCCGAGCAGGTCGTAGCCCGGGGCGTCGCGCTGGAGCTCGACTACGGTGCCGTCGCTCAATACCACCTCGAGCCCGGTCACATAGTTGGTCGTGAAGCCGTACTTGAAGCAGTGTGCGCCGCCGGAGTTCTCGGCCACGTTGCCGCCGATTGAGCAGACGATCTGGCTGGAGGGATCCGGAGGATAGAAGTGTGTGGGGGCCACGGCCCGGTTGATGGCCAGGTTCGTCACGCCGGGCTCCGCGACCACGCGCGCGTTGGCCAGATCGACCTCCAGGATTCGCCGCATCCGCGCGAGCACGATCAGCACTCCTTCGGCCACCGGAATCGCGCCGCCCGAGAGACCGGTGCCGGCGCCGCGCGCCACCCACGGGACCCCGGCCTCGCCGCAGGCCCTGACCGCCTGCGCCACCTCGGACGCGTCGCCGGGCAGCACCGCGGCCAGGGGCGTCTCACGGTAGTGAGCCAGGCCGTCGGAGCGATAGGTGGCCAGCGCGTGTGGATGCGTGAGCACGTGCTCAGCACCGCAGATCTGCTGGAGCCGTCCGGTCAGGTCCGCGCCGTTGCGCAACATAGGCAGCAGTATTGCCCAACCGGCCAAGCGGCGTGCTGGTGAACGAGCTCAGTGAACGCTGACGTGGACCGACCGGCTCACGGCGGTCGTCCCGGGCGAGAGCATGGCGTCGTTGGCAGGATAGGTCCAGGACAGCCGGACGGTTCCGCTGGCGGGAGCTGAGATCCTCGTGTCGAAATAGCCGAACTGGTTGGTGACCGCGATCGCGCGCAACGTCGTGAAGTTGCCGCCGGAATCCCGCCGGAACTGGATTTCCACGGTCTCGGGAGCTGCGGGGTCGTCCTGGCGGGCAAAGAACACCGGACGAGCGCAGCCCCAAACCTCCAGGCTACGACCGGGGTGGGCGGTGGTGAGCGGCAGGTACAGCGGCAGCCGCCAGGCGTCGTAGGTCGGCTTGGGCTGCTGGTGGAAGGTCAGCAGACCACTGGCGAATCCGCCGAAGTCGTCCGAGGACGTGGCCGGCAGCGGGTCGGCGAGCAGATACTGCATGAACGACTTGATCCGCGGGTCACGCCAGGAGATGTACTCAGCCTGGTTGAGGAACTGAGCCGCAGTCGAGGTCGAGATGTAGGGGATCCGCTTGGTCGGATGCTTCGGCGGGGAGGTGATGTATCCGTACTCGGTGTTGAAGATCGCAAACCGCTTGCCGGACCCATAGGCGCGCTGGAGGCGGTCAAGCGCCCGCTCAAGCCCACGGATATCCGCCAGGGACGAGTAGTCGGGATGGTTGGGCTGCTCGACATTGGGCGCGAACCACCGGGAATACGGGTGGTCGGCGAAGCCGCTGGCTTCGAACAGGCCGGGATGGGCATGGCGAAACCCCCGTGAACCTGCCGCGCTCGCGGGGCAGCCGCGGAGCACGGCGGCAGTTCCGCGCAGCGGGCGGTAGGTGACGTCAACGCAGTAGAGCGCGCGGAGGAACTGCAGTGGCCGCATGCCGCTGAATACCCCAAAGTTGTCGTAGCCGCGCGGTGCCACCTCGCCGAAGAGGATCTGGTCGCTCACGTGCCCGGTTTGCTGTAGTCCGGCCCATGCGGCGTCGACGAGGCCGCGGTACAGACGCGGGCTCTCCTCGACCGTCAGGTGGCCGGGGACGCCTTGCGGGGCCAGGCTGGGGCCGTAATCGGGCTCGTTCCAGATCGACCAGAAGGCGACCGCGGCAAGATCGTTCGGGTCACCGGGCGTGGTCAGGCGGGTCGCGGGGTCATAGTTTCCGCTGTAGCGAGTTCCCAGAGCCCGAACGAACAGTTTGAACTCCTTGGCCGACGGCTCCCAGTTCGGGTGTGGCTTGCCGCGCGGGGCGCCCGGCCCCGTGGCCCAGAGCGGAGCGCCCCCGACGACGTTGAAGTTGAGCGTGATCCCGTAGATGCGAGCCTGGTTGACGATCCGATCGAGCCCGGCCCAGTTCGCGGCGGGGTAGGCGGCCGGATCCGCGGCGTCGAAATTCGGTCGCGTGCGCGAGCTCGGACGTGGGGCGACGCTCAACCAACGAACAGCGATCCGAGCCCGGTCGACTCCAAGTACACGCAACCGCTGGAACGTGCCGGCGGTGTCGTTGAACAGCGCAGTGTCGTCCTGAAGCCAGGCTTCCTGCCCGGTCGCGGCCAGCGCGCCGCCGGCCCCGAGCGCGAGGCTCGCCGCGACGAGCAGGACGGCCGCGCCCAGAGCAGCTGCGGCGCGGCGGCGCATCAACGAATCGTGATGCGCTGTGATCGGCTGTAGACCGGCGCCACGCCGGGCTTCGGGCTCCAAGCCAGCCTGACCGTGCCGCTGCCGGCGAAGGCAACCTTGGTGTCGAAATAGCCGCGCGAGCTGGTGATGTTGACCGTTTTGGCGATCACGAGCTGTCTGGAGCTCTTGGGCTGGATTTGGATCTGCACGCTCTGCGCGCGGCCGGTGTCAACGCGGGCGTAGTGAGCCGGCCGAACGGCGCCCCAGACCTCGAGCTGGCGGCCGCGACGGGCCGTGCTCGCAGGGATGAACAGGGGCAGGCTGTAGTTGTTGAGCATCGTCAAGCCCCCACCGATCGGCTTCGGCTTCGCGCCGAAGTACTCAAGCCCGCTGGCAAAGCCACCGAACTCGGGCACGTTGACGGACGGATTGGGATCGACGAGCAGGTACTGCATCGTGGTGGCGATCCGCGGCTGACGCCAGGACAGATATTCCGCCCAGTTGTCGTAGAAGGCCGCGGTTGCGGGCGAGACGTAGTGGTTGCTGCGGTTGGGCGGGTTGGTCACGTAGCCATATTCGGTGACGTAGATCGGAAAGCGCTTGTGCGAGCCATAGACGAGCTGCACCTTGTCAAGCGTGCTCTCCAGGCGGGGCAGCTCGTTGAACTCCGCGTAGTCGGGGTCCTTGGAGGACGCGCGAGTCGGATCCAGGTTGATCGGGTATGGATGGTCGGCGAACGCGCTTGCGCGGAATAGGCCGGGGTGGGCCGACGCGAAGCCGCGGGTCCCGGCCGTGTTCTGCGGGCAGCCGGTGAGCGAAGCGACCGAGCCCCGCAACGGGCGCAAGCGCGAGTCCACGCAGTAGAGCGCCCGGATGAACTGCAGCGGCTTGGTGGTGGCGAAGTTCCCGGGCAGACCCTCGGGTGCACCGGGGCGCGGGCGGGAGTTGCTCCCGCGTGCGGCGAGGCTGCCGATCAGGATCGTGTCATGGCCGTGGCCGGTGGCCTGGAACGAGTTCCAGGCGGCGTCGACGAGGCCGCGGTAGACCACCGGCGAGTACAGGACGGCCGAACCGTTGATCGCCTGGGGCCCCATGTCCTTGCCGAAGTTCGGCTCGTTCCAGATCGCCCAGGTGCTGATCCTGGGGAGCCCGGAGCGGCCGCTGTAGCGGCTCGCCACGGCGTGTACGAACTGCCCGAACTCGGCTGCCGAGGGCTTCCACACGCCCAGCGGGGCATCGGCGGGAGCGCCGCCGGCCAGGGCCCACAGCGGGGCGGGAGCGCTGAGCGTGAAGTCAACGGCGATTCCACGGGCGGCGGCCGCTCTGACGATGCGGTCGTACGCGGCCCAGTTGGCTGCCGGATAGGAGGCCGGATTGCTCAGATCGCCGCCGGGGTGGACGGACGAATCAGGGTTCGGAGCAATCGAGCGCCATGACACGTAGACGCGGGCGATCCCGACCCCGAGCGCGCGGAACGCGTTCATCGTCGCTTCGGGGTTCTGCTTGAGCTGGACGTCGTCTTCGAACATCGCGAGCTGCTGGGTGCTGGCCAGGGCCGAATGGGCCGCCGGGAGCAGGCACAAGCCTGCACTGAGCACAACTACGGTGATCACACGTCGAAGCGGATTGCGCACGGGAGCTAGAACCTCCGTTGCCGTCAGAAGTTGCGCGGACAGGGAATTGTCCCCCCCTGCCCGGCGGCGGACGACAGCAGCCTACCGGAGCTCACCCAGAGCCGAGCAGCACGATCCGGCTGTGGATCGTCGGGCCGTGCGGATAGGTCCAAGCCAGCCGCAGCGCGCCCGTTCGCCCAGCTCGGACCCGAACGTCGAAATATCCGTGCGGGTCGGTGATCGAGACCGTGTTGACGGTCTTGAACCCCTTGGCGCGCGGGCCGCGGTACTGAATCCGGACCGGCGCGGCACGATTCCGGGGTACGTGCTGAACGGCCCGCGCGCAGCCCCAGACCTCGACCTGCCCATCGGAGCTAGCCGGCCCCGGAAGGAACACCGGCAGCCGGAAGGCCTCGTAGGTCGGTTTCGGCCGGCCGTCGCTGAACTGCAGTCCCGTGGCGAAGTGTCCGCTCGGTGGGTCGGTGAGGAGAAATTGGTCGTAGGAGCGCACACGAACGTCACGCCAGGTGAGGTACTCCGCCCAGTTGAGATAGCGCGCCGCCACAGCCGGACTGGTCGTGCGCTGGATCGCCTCCGGTGGGTTGGTCTGGTAGCCGAACTCCGTCGAGTAGACCGGCAGCCGTGGGTACGTGCCGTAGGCCGACTGGGCGCGGTCGAGCGTCTGCTCAAGTCTGTTCATGGAGGCCAGATCGGCATAGTCGGGTTCGTACGGGGTGAGCTGGTTCGGCGGCAGTCCTCCCTGCGAGTAGGGGTGATCAGAGAAACCGCCGGCTTTGAACAGCGCTGGATGAGCGCGCGCAAAGGCATGCGAGCCGGCGCTGTCGGACGGGCACCCTCGGGCGGTTGCGGCAGCGCCGGTCAACGGCCGAAAGTCCGCGCCCACGCAGTACAGGGCGCGAACGAACCGCAGCGGGACCATGCCGGAGAAGTTCCCAGGGTTATCGCCCGTGGTAATCCCGCGCGGAGCGGTCTCCCCGATCAGGATCGTGTCCGCGGCGTGACCGGTGACTTGCAGCGCGCTCCAGGCGGCATCGAGCAGTCCGCGGTAGAGCAGCGGCGAGACTTCTACGGTGGAGTCATTGATCGCCTGAGGCGCGAGGTCCGGCCCGTAGTTCGGCTCGTTCCAGATGGCCCAGAAGCTCACGCGCGGCAGCGGCGAGGTGGAGCCGGAGGGCGTGAAATGGCCGGTGTACCGGCTCGCGGCAGCTTGAACGAACGCACCGAAGGCCGCGGCCGACGGCTTCCAGGAGAAGTACGGGTTGGGCGGTGCACCGGGTCCGTTGGCCCACAAGGGCGCGGGGCCGCCCACGGTGAGATCGATGCCGACCCCACGTCGGGCCGCGTCGCGCACGATCGTGTCGTAGATCGACCATGACCCGGCCGGGTAGCTCGATGAGTCGGCGGGATTGAAGTTCTGAGGCCGCCTACGCGAGGTCGGATTCGGCGCCAGCGACTCCCACCGCAGATAGACCCTGACCCGGCTGACTCCCAGTCGTCGCATCCGATCCAACATCCCGGCCGGATCGGCGTGCAGGTAGCCCTCGTCCTCAAAGATCGTCTCAGGGCTGCCGTGCGCGGGGGAGGCCGCCGAATGGGAACCCGACCCGCATCCGGTGAGACACAGGAGCACCGCGGCGAGGGCCACGAGCAGCGGCACGAGCCGCTGCGGAGAGGCTGCTGACCCGGACAAGCGCCGCAGAATACGGCTTTAGACTCTCCCGGCATGCTCATCCCGGCCCGCACCGGTGCCGCCGCCGCGGTCCGCAGAGACATGCTCAGATGGGCCCGGCCACCCTCACCGGAACAGATCCTGCTCGTGGCCATCGTCGTCGTGGGGGCGACGATTCGTCTCGCTTCCCTGACCACCCAGAGCCTGTGGGTCGATGAGGCGACGACCGTGCATGAGATGCACATGTCGCTCGGCGCGCTGCTGCACACGGTACGCGTCGGCGAGACCACACCGCCGCTGTATTTCCTGCTCGCCTGGACGTGGGCCAAGCTCTTCGGAAGCGGCGAGACGGGCTTGCGTCTGCTGTCGGCGTGCTTGGGTATCGGGCTGATCCCGCTCGCGTACGCCTGCGCTCGTGAGCTCGTCTCCCGGCGCGCCGGCGTGGTCGCCGCGGCGCTCGTGGCCGTGAACCCATTCATGATCTGGTACTCGCAGGAGGCTCGCTCCTACGCGCTGCTGGCTGTGTTCGCGGCGGCGTCGTTCCTGTTCTGCGTACGGGCATGGCAAACGCCCACCAAGCACAACCTCGGGTGGTGGGCGGCATTTTCCGCGCTGGCCGTGCTGACGCACTTCTTCGCCGGATTCCTGATCCTCCCCGAAGCCGTGCTCCTGCTGACCCGCACGCGCGGGCGAGCGCTGCGCGCGGCGTTTGCCGTCGTGGTCCTTGCTCAGCTCGCCGTGCTTCCGCTGGCCCTCAGCGACACCTCGCATCCCCTGGGCTGGATCCAGGTGTTTCCACTCTCGGTGCGGATCCAGCAGGTACCGGTCGATTTCGGTCTCGGTCAGCTGTACCAGAGCTCGATCGTCACCACCGGTCTGCTCGGAGCGGCGGTGCTCGGCGTCGCCGTGGTCGCTCTCCTGGCGGCCGGCGGTGAGGCTCGCGAACGGCGTGGGGCGGCGGTGGCGGCGAGCATTGCCGCCGCCGCGATCCTGGTGCCGGTGATCCTGGCCGCGCTCGGACGCGACTACCTGGTGCCACGCAATCTGATGCCGGCGTGGATTCCGCTGGCCGTCGTGCTTGCGGCCGCGTGCACGGTTCCGCGGGCTCGCCTGGCTGGGGCGGGGCTGGCCGTCGTCCTGCTGGTGGCCTTCCTGGTGGCCGGCGTGAGGATCGCGCAGAACCCGCAGTATCAGCGCCCGAACTGGCGGGGGGTAGCGGTCGCGCTCGGCTCGGCGCGGGGCACGCGCGTGATCGTGGCCTACGACGGCGGTTTCGCGGCGCAGCCCCTGGCGGTATACATGCCCGGGGTTCCCTGGCACTCGTCCCCTTCTGAGCGCGTGAGCACGTCCGAGGTCGATGTCGTCGGAAGCACGTGGCAGACCACGGCCAGCCCGTTGCCGGCGGGGACGACCCTGGTCTCACGCCGGGCGGTGGACGGATTTCTCGTGGAGCGCTTCCTGGTCCCGGGGTGGCGGCTTTCGCTGGGCGAAATCGGCCGGCGCGCCGGATCGCTGCTCGGGCCAGGCCCCGCGAACCCTGCTGTGCTCGTCCAGCGGCCTTCGGCCTGATCCGCCTAAGCTCTGCGGCGATGATTCGAGCTCGAAAGCTGGTGGCATTGCTCGGAGCGCTGTGCGCATGCAGTGGCGCCGTGGCGCTGCCGGCAATCGCCGCGCAGTCCCAGGTGGTGGCCGACTGCAACGCCCACGGTCGGCTCACCGGCCAGTACTCCAGCGTCCAGCTGCGCAACTCGCTGAGCACGATGTCCGCGGACGTCAAGGAGTACACGAACTGCTACGACGTGATTCAGCGGGCGCTGCTGGCTCAGCTCGGCGGCTCGCACGTGCGCGGCGGCACTCCGGCGAGCCAGAGTTCGGGCGGATCCTTTCTCCCCACGCCAGTGATCGTGGTGCTCGTGCTGCTGGTGCTGGGCGCGGCCTGGTTCGCCCTTGTCGCGGTCCGTCGCCGCGGTCCCGGGAACGGGCCTGGCCCCGCCGGCTAGCTCAGTTTGATCGCGACCGAGCGGCTGTAGACGGTCCCCGCCCCGGGCTCCGCCCAGGCCACTCTGACTGAGCCGCTGATGGGAAACGTCTGCCGGAGGTCGAAGTAGCCGCGCAGGTTGGTGATCGGGACCGAGCGCAGCGTCTGCCAGGACCTCTGGCCGTGGCGTTGGAACTGGATCAACGCCTGCTGTCCCGCAGCAGCGAACTGCGCGGGGCGGACGCTCCCCCACAGCTCCAGGGAGCGGCCGGAGCGTCCCGCTGTGTTGGGGAGAAACAGCGGCATCCGGTAGGCGTCGTACACGGGTTGCTTGAGCGCGCCGGTCTTGAATACGAGGCCACTGGCGAAGTTGTCCAGCGGCGGGTCGACGAGCAGGTACTGCATGTAGCTGCGAATTCGTGGCTGTTGCCAGCTGAGGTACTCGGCCCAGTTGATGTAGTACGCCGCCGTGGTCGGTGAGATCTTGGCGACCTTCGCCGGCGGGTTGGTCCAGTAGCCGTACTCCGTGTTCCAGATCGGGAGCTGGTTGTGGGAGCCGTAGACGCCTTGCAGGCGGTCGAGGGTCCGCTCAAGCCGTGGCACCGACGCCAGGTCGGCGTAGTCAGGATCGTTGGCCAGCGAGCGGTTCGGCGCGAGTCCCTGGGCATACAGGTGGCCGGCGAACCCGCTGGCGGCGAACAGCCCGGGGTGCAAGGCCCGGAAGCGGGTTGAGGCGACCGCGGTGGTCGGGCATCCGCGCGCCGCGGCGGCCGCGCCGAGCAGCGGGCGATAGCTCGTATCGACGCAGTACAGCGCCCGCAGGAAGCGCAGCGGCTTGACTCCGGAAAAGTTGCCGATCGGATGGTTGAGACCGTGTGGGGCGGTCTCGCCGATCAGAATCGTGTCTCGGGCATGCCCGCCGTGGGTGAGGGCCGAGTACGCGGTGTCGACCAATCCTCGGTATGCGGACGCGCCCACCTCGACGGTGTCGTGGTTGGTGGCCTGAGGCGCGAGGTCGATCCCGTAGTTCGGTTCGTTCCAGATCGACCAGAAGCTGACCCGCGGAAGCCCGTAATAGGAGCCGCTGTAGCGCTTCGCGGCCGCGCTGACGAAGGCACCGAACTCACGTGCTGAGGGCTTCCACTGGCCGTAGGGTCCGCCGGCGGGCGCGCCGGGCCCGGTGGCCCAGATCGGTGCCGGGCCGGTGAGCAAGAAGTAGACGCTGATTCCCTCGGCCCGGGCGTCCTTGACGATTTCGTCGTACTGCGCCCAGTTTCCGCGGTAGGCCGCGGGATCCGTGGCGTTGAAGTTGCTCGGGCGCCGGCGCGAGGTACCGTTCGGCGCGATCTTGCCCCAGTACACCCCGACGCGGACGCGGGTGACGCCGAGGCCGCGCAAGGTCTGCAAGGTGCCGAGCGGGTTGGCTCGGAGCTGACCGTCGTCCTGGAAGATCGCGTCCTGGCTGGTGCTGGCCGGCGCCACCGGGGCGTGGATGCCCGCGGCGATACCCAGGAGGGCCAGGGTGGGGAGGAGGTATCTGGATCGGGGCATGACCCCATGGAACTACAGACGCGCGTCAGAGTTGCGGCTGACCTGTCTCTCTACACTCCTTGAGCATGGCCTCCCAACGGCAGATTCACGTCGGTCCCGTGCCCATCGGCGCCGGCGCACCGGTCGCAGTCCAGACGATGACCAAGACTGAAACCGCGGACCTGACGGCCACGATCGATCAGATCCGCCGGGTCGCTGACGCCGGGGCCGACATCGTGCGCGTGGCGGTACCGCGCGAGAAGGACGTCGAGGCGCTCAAGACGATCGTCGTGCAGTCGCCGATTCCGGTGATCGCGGATATTCACTTCAACCACACGCTCGCCCTCAAGGCGATCGATGCCGGCGCGCATTGCGTGCGTCTGAACCCGGGGAACATCGGCGGCCCGGACAAGGTCGCCGAGGTCATCGCCCGGGCCAAGCAGTCCGGCACCCCCCTGCGGGTTGGCGTCAACTCAGGCTCGCTTCCCGCGCATCTGCGCCAGCTTGAGTACGACAACCCAGTGGAGGCGCTGGTCACCGCTGCGGTCGAGACCGTCGAGCTGATGGAGCGCCTGGACTTTCAGAACTTCAAGGTCTCGATGAAGTCGACGTCGGTGCCGAACACGATCGCCTCCAACCGGCTGCTGGCGCAGCGGATTCCCTACCCGTTGCACCTCGGCGTCACCGAGGCGGGGACGAAGTGGTCCGGCTCGCTGAAGTCCGCCGTCGGACTGGGCACGCTGCTCGCCGACGGGATCGGCGACACGATCCGGATCTCGCTCTCCACCTTCCACGCCGAGGAGGAGGTGAAGGTGGCCTGGGAGATCCTCAAGGCGCTCAAACTACGCGAGCGGGGGCCCGTCCTGATCGCCTGTCCCACCTGTGGCCGTCTGCAGTTCGACATGGACTCCGTGGTGGCCGAGGTTGAGCGCCGCCTGGAGGACTACGAGGATCCGATCGAGGTCTCGGTGTTGGGCTGCGCAGTCAACGGGATCGGGGAGGCGCGTCACGCTGACTTCGGGATCACCGGCGCCAAGGACATGGGGATGATCTATTCCCGCGGTGAGCCGCTGAAGAAGGTCCCCACCGAGCGCCTGGTCGATGAGCTGTTTGCCGAGATCGACCGCTACTACGCGGCGGGCAAGCAGGTCATTCGCGACGAGGCGAAGGCCGCGGACGCTCGCGCCTGGCTGGCCGAGAACGAGGACGAGACCGCGATGACCCCGGAGCGCCTGGCCGCGATGGAAGCCGCCGCGGCGCGGGCTGGGGACACCCCGGCACCGGAGTCGGCTCCGACGGTGACTCCAATCGACGAAGAACTCTCGCCGGTGGCCGGGCGGCGCTTCACCCGCGCGTAGCGACAAAAAAGGGCGCGCCCCGAAAGGCGCGCCCCGATAAACACTGCTGTCACTACTTGGCGCTGGAGAACCCGTCCGCGACCTTCGCCCAGTTGACCACATTCCACCAGGCGTCGATGTAGTCGGGGCGTTTGTTCTGGTACTTGAGGTAGTAGGAGTGCTCCCACACGTCGACGCCGAGCAACGGCGTCTGGCCGTCGGTGACCGGGTTGTCCTGGTTGGCCGTGGAGACCACGGCGAGACCCGAGCCGTCGTGGACCAGCCAGGCCCAGCCGGAGCCGAAGCGGTTGACGCCGGCTTCCTTGAACTTGGTCTTGAAGTCATCGAAGGAGCCGAAGGCGGAGTCGATCGCCGAGCGCAAATCGCCGTCCGGCTCGCCGCCTCCATCGGGTGACATCCACTCCCAGAACAGCGAGTGGTTGAGGTGTCCGCCGCCGTTATTGCGCACAGGGCCGCGCTTGTCCTCGGGGATCGACGAGAGATTCTTGACCACCTCGAGGATCGGCTTGTCCTCCCACTCGGTGCCCTCGAGCGCCGCGTTGACCTTGTCGACGTACGCCTGATGGTGCTTGTCGTGGTGGACGCGCATCGTCGCGTCATCGATGTGTGGCTCCAGGGCGCTGTAGTCGTAGGGGAGCGGCGGTACTGAATAAGCCATGTTGGAGGTCTCCTGGCGTCCGATTTCTGGGGGTGATTGCACTTCTATCAGACGAGGTGCGGCGGAGCCCGGGATTCCGGCCACGGGTAGGCTTCGCGCTCGGCCATGACCCGTCTGAACCACTACTTCCTCCCCACCGAACGTGAACCTCCCGCCGATGCGGAGGCGATTTCCCACAAGCTGATGGTGCGCGCCGGGCTGGTGCGGCAGGTCGGCTCCGGACTCTGGTCCTGGCTGCCGGCCGGCTGGCGTGTCCACCAGCGCATCGTCCAGATCGTCCGCGAGGAGATGGACGCGATTCAGGGCCAGGAGATGCTGATGCCGGTACTGCATCCGGCGGAGCCGTGGCGCCGCACCGGGCGCTACGACATCGACGAGCTGTTCAAGCTCAACGATCGCCGCGGCGCGGACATGGTCTTGGCCATGACCCACGAGGAAATCGTCACCGGGCACGTTGCGTCCGCGGTGCGCTCCTACCGAGACCTGCCGATGATCCTCTATCACTTCCAGGTCAAGGAGCGCGACGAGCCCCGGCCCCGGGCCGGAGTGCTGCGGACGCGGGAATTCATCATGAAGGACGCCTATTCGTTCGACCGCGACCGGGAAGGCCTGGAGGTCTCCTACCAGAAGCACGTCGAGGCCTACGACCGGATCTTCGACCGTCTGGGGCTGGAGTGGTACCGCGTCGAGGCGGATGTGGGAATGATGGGCGGCATCGGCGCGCACGAGTACATGGCCCCGTGTGCCGCTGGCGAGAACGAGGTGGCGCTGGCGCCGGGCTACGCGGCCAACCTCGAGGTGGCGAGCGCTGAGGCCCAACCGGTCCCGCTGCCGGCACCGCCGGCTGCCCCCGAAAGCGTCCACACGCCAGGGATGACGACGATCGAGACCGTGGCGAGCGCTCTGGACCTGCCGGCCGGCGCGCTGCTCAAGGCATTTCCGGTGGTGGTTGACGGCGGCGAGATGAAGCTCGTCGTCGTGCGCGGCGACCACCGGGTCAACGAGGTCAAGCTCCGGGTCGCGCTGGGGGCAGATTTCCGCGCCGCGCGTCCCGAGGAGATCTCCGAGCGGCTCGGGCCGCCGGGGTTCATCGGGCCCGTGGGGGCTCGGATGCCGGTGCTCCTCGATGCAGCGGTGCAGGCCGGGGCCGGGTACGTCGCCGGCGCCAACCAGCCGGATCTGCACCTGAGCGGAGTCGTTCCCGGCCGTGACTTCCCGTTTGAAACCGTCGACGCGCGCAGCGTGGTGGCCGGCGACACGGTGGCCGGCGCCGCGGTCAGGATCGAGCCGGCGATCGAGGTGGGAAACCTGTTCAAGCTCGGGACACGCTACTCCGAGCCGCTGCGCGCGACATACCTCGACCAGGCCGGTGCCGAGCAGCTGATCTGGATGGGCTCCTACGGGTTCGGCCCCGCCCGCGCGGCGGCCGCCGCGGTGGAGCAGTACGCCGACGAGAAAGGGATTTCCTGGCCCCGGTCGATGGCTCCGTTCGACGTCGAGCTCGTCGGGCTCGGCAAGCCGGGCAGCGACGAGTGGGAGTACGCCGAGCGGCTGTACGAGGAGCTGCGGCAGTCCGGTCTGGAGGTCGTCTACGACGATCGTGCCGCGGGCCCGGGGGAGAAGTTCGCCGACGCCGAACTGCTGGGGTGCCCCGCGCGACTGACCGTGGGGCGCCGGACCCTGCAGGCGGGTCAGCTGGAGGTCCAGATCCGCCGCGGGCGGGAGTCAAGCACCGTACCCGTCGACGGCGCGGCGCAGGCGGTCGCCGAGCTGTGGCGGGGGCTGCCCTGAGCCCGATCACCAAGCGCCGCCTGTTCGGCCTGGATCGGTCCGGGCCGCCGCCCACGGCCACCCGCTCAGACCAACCGCTGCGCCCGTGGACGATCCCCAACGCAATCGGGTATATCCGCCTGATCGGGATCCCGGTGTTCCTCGCTGTCGCGCTGTCCAGTCATCGAGGACAGGACGCGCTGGCCGTGGTGCTGTTCGCGGTCATCGGCTGGGCCGACTATCTGGACGGCTTCGCCGCGCGGCTGACCGGCCAGTACAGCCGCATGGGGGCGCTCCTTGACCCGATCGTCGACCGCCTGCTGGTCATCTCCGGGATGGCCGTCGCCTGGCATTTCCAGCTCCTGCCGCGATGGGCCATCGTGGTGGTGATCGTCCGCGAGCTGTTCATGCTGGCGCTCAGCCGGTACGGGCTGTCCCGGGGCGTGGAATTGAAGATCAACTGGGCCGGGCGGATCGGCGTTGCCCCGACGATGGGAGCACCTTTCTTCGCCATGGCCGGGGTGCACTGGCTGGCTCTCGTGCTGCTGTACTGCGGGATGGCGCTGGCCCTGGTGGCCACCGCGCTCTACGTGGGGGAGGGGATCCGGCAGACCCGCGCCAAAGACAAAGTCTCAAGCTCAGATTGACCCTCTGAGAAGCGCCGGTATACTCGCCTGTGGCCTTTTCCAACCGCAGGACGGACGGGGGTATCGCTTCAGATGGACACGTTTCCGGACCTCGGGTCCCTCAGCGATCAGGAGCTGAAGGATCTGATCAAGCAACTCACGGATGAGGAGATGGAAATCTCCTACAAGCGGCGGATCCTGCACGGCAAGATCGACATTCTGCGCGCCGAGCTGGTCAACCGGCTCCGCAAGAAGGACGAGAGCGGCGAGCTGGTCATCTCCGGCGCGGACGTCCAGCAGCTGACGGACATCCTCTCCGGGCGTGTGTCCGGGACGGAATCCGAGTAGGCGGGTCAGGGCGGTTCGGTGGCCCAGCACTGTTCAGAGTGCGGCTTTGCCAATGCCGACGGCGCCAACTACTGCCAGCGCTGCGGTGCGTTCCTGACCGGCTCCGAGCCGGCGCCGGGAGCGACCACCGCGACCTACCGTGTCGGAGAGACGGGTGAGATCGAGGAGCTCGAACTCGAAGACGTGATCGCGCGCGGGGCCGCGCTGGTCATCCGGGCCGGCGGTGGCCGAGCGGGGGAGAGCTTCCCGCTCGCCGGCGACCGCCTCAGCGTCGGTCGCCGCCCGGACGCGGACATCTTTCTCGACGACGTGACCGTCTCCCGCGACCACGCGATCCTCGTGCGCCGCGGGGAGGATTACTACCTCGACGACTGCGGTTCGCTCAACGGCACCTACGTCAACCGCCATCGGATCGAGTCCCATCGCTTGACGGACGGCGACGAACTTCAGGTCGGTAAATACAAGCTCGCGTACCTGCATCGCTAATGGCCTCCTCCTCCGACATCCGCGCCGGCGAGCTGCAGCTCCCTGAATCCTCGGCGGAGTCCGCCGACCGGCCGCGTCAGAAGGCGGTCACCATCGGCGCGGTGTGCAAGGCGTTGCATCAGGAGTTTCCGGACATCTCGATCTCCAAGATCCGCTACCTGGAAGATCAGAAACTGGTCACGCCCCGGCGAACCCAGGGTGGCTACCGGCTCTACACACAGAACGACATCCAGCGGTTGCGCACGATCCTGCGCCTGCAGCGCGACGAATTCCTGCCGCTGCGGGTGATCCGGCAGGAGCTCGCCGGCGGGCGCTCGGACCGGGAGGTCGCCGCTCCCGGCGACAGCCGCTCGCTGCGCCGCGCCACGGTCTCCAACCGCGACGGCGGCGCGATGTACTCGTTGGAGGACGTGGTCGAGGAGACCGGTGCGGATCCGTCACTGGTGCGTGAGCTGGTCGACTTCGGTGTGATCAAGGGTGAGACGCGCGGCGGCGCGCGCTACTACGACGAGACCGAGCGGGAGATCGTGCGCGCCGTGTCCGAGCTCGCGCGCTACGGCGTGGGCGGACGCAACCTGAGGGTGTTCCGCAGCTCCGCGGACCGGGAGGCCCAGCTGCTGCAGAGCATCCTGGCTCCCGCCCTGCGCTCCCGCAACCCAGAACGACGCAAGGAGGCGATCGAAGCGCTCGAGAACCTCGCCTCCGTCACCACGCACCTCAAGCACCTGCTGCTGATCCGCGATCTGCGCAAAATTGCCACCTGATCGCAGTCGCACGAGCGTCGATCTTCGAGGGTTCGTGCGAGACATTCCGGACTTCCCCCGGCCAGGGATCGTCTTTCGGGACATCACGCCGCTGTTGCTCGATCCGCGCGCGCTGGACGCCGCGGTCGCCCGTTTGTTCCAGTTCGCTGAGCCGCTTGAGATCGACCTCGTGGTGGCGGCCGAAGCGCGCGGTTTCATTCTCGGCGGCGCGCTGGCCCGGGCGCTTGGCGCCGGCTTCGTGCCGGCGCGCAAGCCGGGCAAGCTGCCCCATGACACCGTCAGCGCTGAGTACACGCTGGAATACGGAATCGACGCGCTTGAGGTGCATGCCGACGCGTTGGCCGGGGGGGCCCGCGTTCTGATCCACGACGATCTGCTGGCCACCGGCGGTACGGCGGGGGCGCTGTGCTCGCTCGTCGAGGGTCTGGGGGCGGAGATCGTGGCGTGCGCCTTCCTGGTCGAGCTGAGCTTCCTCGGCGGCCGTGAGCGGTTGGCGCCGCACCATGTGCACGCCCTGATCGACTACGACGGCTAGTGGTCGCCGCGGGCGAGGACTGATGGCTCGTGCGCGCCGTAACCGGGTCGTGGCCGCGTCGCCGCAGCGGATCTGGGCGCTGGTCGAGGATCCGCATCACCTGCCGCGATGGTGGCCGGGCGTTGCGCGCATGGAGGGGGTGGAGGAGGGCCGCTGGACCCAGGTTCACATGACCAAGAAGGGGCGACCAGTGAGGATCGACTTCACGCTGGTCTCCTCCGACCCGCCGTGGCGGCGCCTGTGGGAGCAGGAGATCGAGGGGACGCCGTTTGAACGTGTGCTGGGGGAGGCAGTGACGGAAATCGTGCTCGAGCCGCACGCGGACGGGACGATGGTGACGATTGAGCAGCGCCAGAAGCTGCGCGGCTACTCACGTACCGGCGGCTTTCTGCTGCGCCGGGCGACGGGGGCAAAGCTCGATCAGGCGCTGGACGGGATTGCGCGTGCCTGCGAGGGCGACGCCGCGGTCAGTGAAGGTTGAGCGCGCCCTGGAGGACGATCGTGCTCGGGGCCTTCGGCTTCGGTACGGTCTCGACGCTGACCAGCAGTTGCTTGAAGTGCGAGGCGTTGGCCGGCAGCGGACCGGCGGTCTGAAGCACCTGAGTGGTCCCGACCCCCGGATTGACGAAGCCGAGGATCTTGTTGTCCGAGGCTGAGTTGTACAGCCACACCGCGTAGGCGTTGTGCCGGGTATTCGCCGGCACGCCAGTGGCGCGGACGACCAGACCGGTGGTGGCGCCCTGCTTGACGATGATGGCCACACCCTTTGCCTGGCCACCGGTGGGCGACAGGAGGTTGACCTGAGCGATCGGCTTGGCGGTAGCCGTGCCGCTTGAGCTGGTGGCCGTGGTGGTCGCCGCTGAGCTGGTGCTCGTCGGCGAGGCGCTGGCGGCTGTGGTGCTCGGCGAGCTGTTGGAGCTGCCTCCGGAACTCAGGACGATGACGAGCACGACGACGACGATCACGCCCACAAGCGCCGCACCGGCGAGCAGCAGCGCGCCACCGGTGCGGGAGCTGCGCGGACCCGGCCCAGCCGGCCTACCGGTCGCACCTGCCCGAGCGGGGGACATGCGGGGTGGCGCGGGAGGTCCCGGGACGCGCTCGGGGCGCGGAGCTTCGCCGGCTGGAGTCGTGACTGGCTCAGGTCGGCTGGGTGGACCCCCAGACGGCGGAGCGGACGGGGAATCGACCGGCTCTCGCCTCGTGGCCTCGGTCGGGATCTCCGGCAGGTTGCCGCTGGCCAGCGGCGTCAACTCGGAGGCCACCACGCGGGCCCAGGCCCGCTCTGTGGGGGCTTCGGCCAGCCGGTCGCGGGTGTCCTGGCTGACGCGGGAGGGAAGCTGCCCCAACAGGTAGTCGGTGATCAGCGCACGGCGCTCGGGTGCGACCGTGGTCTGCGGACCGAGAGCATCGAGCGCGGCCAGCGCACGTTCGCGGACTGCGGCGCGGTCAATCGAGAGCATCTGCGCGATGTCGTCGTAGCTGCGGCCGCGCTGCAGCACGAGTTGAAGGACGGCCCGGTGATCGGCCGGCAAGCTGTCAAGAGAGGCCATCGACTCTCGTAGCGTAGAGAAGCTCGCCAACCGATGACGCGCTGGCCGGAAGCAATAAGGTGCCGGGCGCATGGACCTGCGGCTCCCATACCGATCCGAACAGGGGCTGGACGGGTTGCTCGGACTCGAGCTGCTCGCGCTGACCGACGAGTTCGCGTCCGGACAGATGGCGGTTCGGGATGAGCTCAAGCAGCCTGCGGGGCTCGTCCATGGTGGGGTCTACGCATCGATCGCCGAGTCGCTGGCCTCGGTCGCAACGCACGTGGCCGTACTGGGCGAGGGCAAGGTGGCCATGGGCCTATCCAACCAGACGAGCTTCCTGCGGCCAATCACCGAAGGCACGATCCACGCCGAGGCCACGCGCAAGCATCGCGGCCGGGGGACGTGGGTGTGGGAGGTGGAGATCAGTGACGATCAGGGGCGGCTGTGCGTGCTCACCCGCATGACTGTCGCCGTCCGCGACATGCCGGCATCTTGAGCGGCCGTGCACGAGACCGCGGCTGACCTGGACCGGCTGCAGGCACTGCTCGACCGCAGTTATGCGGCCGCGGGAGCCCATCTGAGCCGAATCCACACCCCAGAGCGCCGGATCGGCGCAGAGCAGGTGGCCGCGCGCCTGGAGGGCATGTCGCTGCTCGTCCTGGGAACGGTGACCGCGGACGGGCGGCCGATCCTCGGACCGGTCGACGGCATCTTCCTCCGTGGGGACTTCTACTTCGGCTCATCGCCGGACTCGGTGCGCTTCCGGCACATCGCTCAGCGCCCGCAGGTCAGTGCCACGCACTTGCCCAGCGAGGAGTTCGCCGTCACCGTCCACGGCCGGGCAGTGCGCGTCGATCACAAGGCGCCAGAGGGTGCCGAGCTACGGCAAACGCTGCTCGACATCTACGTGCCGCGTTACGGCCCCGACTGGGTGGAGTTCCTCGACGGGGGCCCCGTCTACGCACGGATCGAGGCCGAGAAGATGTTCACCTTCCAGATGACGGAGACCCACTAACCGCCCGGAGCGCCGCGGCCCAGGAAGCTTTGCACGAACTCGCGTAGCGCCGGGTCCTGGGATGAACTCACATGCAGCATCCGGGTCCAGGCCAGGCCCAGCACCCCTTTGGTCTCGGGTCGATGGTCGAGAATCACAGCCTGGCCCGCCGCGGCGAGGGCCGGAGTGAAGTGGCCCGCCACGTCGTTGGCCAGGGCTGACAACCCTGCCGGCGGCTTACTGCCTCCGTAGACCAGGACCACGTCTCCCACCTCCAGGGCTTGCAGGAGCTGATTGTTGTTGAGCGCCTGCGCCTCGCCTCGCACCGCCTCCGGCACATGGGCCCCACTCGTGGGGGGGTCGGAGTCATAGGCGGGTCGCAGCTCACCCGGGCTCAGGTGCGCATGCCCGAGATCCCGGAACTTCAGCCCGACCGTAGCTCCGTTCCCGGAGATACCGGCCGGATCGCGGCCGGCAAAGTACCCCGACAGCAGCCCGATCAGGCCGATCGACAACAACAGCGACGCGACGAGAATTGCGAAGCGCTCCAGCGCCGTTGTGGCGAGCTTCACTGCACCGCGCGCATGGAACGACGCGACGGGACGGACCGGCGTTCGGCGCCCGGTCGCTGATCCGCCGCTACTGCGGTGATTTCCTCGATTGCACCGCGGAGCTCCTCGGCGAGCACCTCGACGTCGGACAGGGCGTCGAAGTCGGCCGTCAGCCCGAAGTTCAACTGTCCGCGGTAGCTCATGATCGCGATCCCCAGTGCGGTGTTCTCAGCCAGCGGCACCATCGGGTAGAGGGCCGCGAGCTCGCGGCCGAGAACGTAGAGCGGGAACTGTGGTCCCGGGACGTTGGTGACCACGAGATTGAACAGCCGCTGACGAGCCTGCAGGCGAGCAGCTTGGGCCATGATCGTCGGCGGCGCGAATCCCGACAGCTGCGTCAGCACCTGCGCTCCCACAGCCTGACTGGATTCCTTGATCCCGTCCATCGCCGTTCGGATCGTCTCCAACCGCTCGACGGGATCGGTGATACCGACCGGCAGCGGCGCCCACATCGCGGCGACCCGGTTCCCGAGGGCGCCCTGTTCGACATCGGCGCGCACCGAGACGGGGACCATCGCCTTCAAGACAACGTCCTCGGTCGGCTCCCCGTGCAGGCGCATGTAGCGCCCGAGTGCACCCGTCACCACGGTGAGGACCACGTCGTTCACCGTGCCCCCAAGGGCGTTCTTGACCGCCTTGAATTGGGCCAGGTCACCGTTTATCCAGGTGAACCGGCGATGCGGCCCGATCCGCGTGTTGAACGGGCTCGGGGGAGCCGCCTGCAGCCCCGCGCGGGTCACCGCGCCGAGCCCGGCGAGCGCGCCGCCCATCCGTTCGGCCAGCTGGCGAGGGCCTCGTAGGGCGTACCGAACGCCCCGGAAGATCTCGCCCGGCACCGTCGCGCGCTCCCGCAGTGCGTCGGCCAGCAGCTGGGTCGAGCTCGGCAGCGGACGCGGTACCCACTCATGCTCAGGCGGGGCGACCGGCATCGGGTCCGGGGACGCGTCGAACAGGACGGTGGCAATGTCCACCCCGGAGACGCCGTCGACCAGCGCGTGATGGGTCTTGGACAGCAGTGCGAAGCGGTCCTTGGCCACGCCCTCGACCAGCCAGAGCTCCCACAGTGGGCGGTCGCGGTCAAGGGCCTGGGAGAACACGCGACTGGCCAGCCGCCGCAGCTCCTCGTCGGAGCCCGGCCGGGGCAAAGCCGTGTGGCGGACGTGGTAGCTGACCTTGAAGTGGGGGTCGTCGACCCACACGGGTCGACCCTGCTGAAGTGGCACGAAAGCCAGCCGCTGGCGATAGCGGGGGACCAGGTGCAGTCGGCTGACGATCGCCTCGACCAGCTCCTCATAGGCCGGAGCATTGCCCTGGAAGACCGCGCAGGCCGCGACGTGCATATGGGCCGAGTCGCGCTCCAGATGCAGGAAAGAGCTGTCGAGGCCGGTCAGCCGGTCTGGATTGGCCACAGCTCGCATTCTTGCAGGGCAGCCCGGATCCGCCGCCACTCCGCGCTCGGCGAGCGCGGAAAGTTGTGTGGTGTGACTCACACACGAACGAGCGTTCGCCTGCCAGCCTGCCTAGGTCGTAATTCGGCCTGCCGAGTCGCTCCTGCCCGGTGCGGGAGCGAACGGGGGACCCACTGCCGGGTACTGAATTTTCACCCGGCCGGGGCGAATCGACTGCCCGGAGCACAAGCCGGCGGCAGTTGTAGCGACCACGGAGCACGGATGGCTCACGAGAGCCGTCGGTGTGGTGGCGCGAGCCCGACAGCTAACCCCGTAGGCGTCCGGTCGAAGTTTGAAACAGGAGGTCCCCCATCGTGAGGACTAATTCAACGCTGCGCAAGCTGCGCCCGGTGCATCTCGGTGCGGCCGTCGCGACCCTTGCCATTCCAGCCTCGGCGGTGGCGCTCGCCGCCGGGAACGCAGATGCCCTGAGCGCAATCCAGATCACCCTGAAGACCGCACACCTCGGCTTCGGACACCCTGTGGTGGTGTCCGGTAGTGCGCCAGGTGCTGCCGCTGGAGCGCCAGTGCAGTTGCAGTTCGCTCCCACCGGCGCCACACGCTGGCAGGGGCTGAGTTCGGCCGTGACGCGCCCCGACGGTCGTTTCCGGTTCGTCGCACCGGTTCGGCAGTCCGGCGTATTGAGAGTCGTGCCCGGCCAGACCGGGGCGGCGCCGCGAGTGGCCGCGCAGTTCAGCTCCACGGGCGCCGCTCCGCTGGCGCCGAGTGCTTCGCACTCGGTTTCGGTGGCGGCTCGGTTTGCCGTTCCGGCACGCTCGCTCGCCGTGCTCGGCGGCGGACGCGCCCATGTGCGCGGGAAGCTGTTGCCCGCGCTGGCCGGCCGACAGGTTCGCCTCCTCGGCCACGGTGCCCAGGGTTGGCGCACGCTCTCGACCGGCCGGACCGGTCCGCGGGGTGGGTTTGACCTACCGGTGCGGGCCAGCGGCGGCGGACAGCGGTGGCTGCGGGTTAGCTTCACCGGCGACCGGCACAACGCCGGCAGCTGGGCCCACGCCGGGAGCGTGACCGCGTTCCGCCAGAGTCTCGCCTCTTGGTACAGCGACGGCGGGGCCACGGCGTGCGGGTTCCACGCCCAATACGGCGTGGCCAACAAGTCGCTGCCGTGCGGCACCAAGGTCACGTTCCGGATCGGCGGACGGTCGGTCACGGCGGTCGTAGATGACCGCGGACCGTACGTGGGCGGGCGCGAGTGGGATCTCAACCAGAACACCGCCAGTGCGCTCGGTTTCGGGGGTGTCGGCATGGTCTGGTCCTCGCGTTAGGGGGCCGGTCGCGGGGCGGGCAACTCCTCACCGGGGTTGTCTGGCCCGTGGCCTAGCCTCAGCTCCATGGCGGACCGCTGCGTCGCTCATCTCGACATGGATGCGTTCTATGTCTCGGTCGAGCTCCGGCGCCGGCCGCAGCTGCGGGGGTTGCCCGTGGTGGTCGCGGGAACGGGACCCCGCGCCGTCGTCACGACCGCCTCCTACGAGGCCCGGCGCTTTGGCGTCGGGTCGGCGATACCCGCGGCGCGAGCGCGGCGGCTCTGCCCGGACGCCGTGTTTCTGCCCCCGGACTTCCCTTACTACCGTGATGCGTCTGCGGAGGTGATGGCGATCGTCCGCTCGCACGTGGACACGGTCGAGGTGGTCGGACTCGACGAAGCCTATCTCGAGCTGACCGGGCTTCCCGCGCCGCACGCCGCGATGCGACGCGTCCGCGGCGAGATCGAGGACGCCACCGGCCTGACCTGCTCGGTCGGCATCGGCCCGAGCAAGCTCGTGGCCAAGGTGGCCTCCGACGCCGAGAAGCCCCGCGGGTTCGTCGTGCTCAGCCGTGAGCAGGCCGTGGACCGGTTTGCCGGCTCGCCGTGTGGCCTCGTGCCGGGCATCGGTCCGAAGACCGTCGAGCGGCTGCGGGCGCTGCGGATCACCACGCTCGGAGAGCTTGCTGCGGCCGCCCCGGAGGAGCTCTCCGCGCGGTTCGGCACGCGCGCCGGCACAGAGCTGCAGCGCCGGGCTCGCTTCGAGGACGACGCTCCGGTGACCCAGGAGCGCAAGGTCATCTCGGAATCGCGGGAGACGACGTTTGACCATGACATCACCGATCTGGCGCAACTCGAGCAGATCCTCGACGGCCTCGTGGACCGCCTGTGCGCCGGGCTGGCCGGCCAGGCCCGATGCGGGCGGACGGTCGGGATCAAGATCCGGCTCGATGACTTCACCACCCACACCCGGGCGCGAACCCTGCCTGATCCCGTCGCTTCGCCGGACCGCGTGGGTCCCGTCGCGCTCGATCTGCTCAGGCGCTTCGCCCCGCCGCGACCCGTGCGCCTGCTCGGAGTCCGCGTAGCCGGCCTGGAAGCGGCCGACCCGCGCGCCGCTCAGCAGTTGAGCTTGGCGATGTGAGCCTCAGCGGAGCTCGCGTGCGCGAGACGCGCTCCGGCGGGAACTCGCTCTGGCGGGAACTCGCTCTGCGGGAGCTAGTAGAGAGCGGTGGCTAGGCGCCGTCGGGCGTCACGGGCGAGCGGGTTCTCGACGCCGAGCTCGTCGAGGATGCCCACGACCACTCGTCGGAGATCGTCCCGGGCCCCATCCGAGTTCGGCAACGCATCCAGCAGCAGGTCGAGCGCTCGCTCGTGGTCGCCCGCGTCGAGGGCTGAGAAGGCATCGTCAAGGGTGGGCAGCTCGGGCCGACGGCCGACGGCCGCGTCGTGCTCAAGCCCGATGCGGGCGGCAAGACCGTCGGCGGCAAAGCTGCCCGGAACCCGCTCGAGCACCTGCAGAGCCTCATCCAATTCGCCCCGGCGGTGGAGGATTCGCGCCAACGGGACGGCGGCGTCGGCCCGGGTCGGCTCCAGAGCCAGAGCTTTCAGCAGCGACGCCTCATCGCCCGCCGCCACCAGCGCATCGGCTTCAGAGGGCACGAGCGAGTCAAGGAAGCGCTCGACCGCGGGCGACGGTTGAGCACCCATGAACTCGGCCACCACCTCGCCGTTGCGGAACGCCTTGACGGCCGGGATGCTCTGGATCCGATACGTGCGAGACAGGTTCTGGTTGGCGTCGACGTCCACCTTGACCAGCTCGATCTTGCCGGCCCGCGCCGCGACAGCGCGCTCGATCACGGGACCCAACTGGCGGCACGGCCCGCACCACTCGGCCCAGAAATCGACCACCACGGGGACCGTGTGGGAGCGCTCGATCACCGCCGTCTGAAAGTTGCTCTCGGATACGTCCATACCTTGATGGTAGAAAACTGCTGTGGCCGACAGCGTGGTCTTACGAGACGGGGTTGGTTTATCGGTGTCCGACGCGGGCGTCGGGACTCCCGTGGTCCTCCTGCACGGGCTCACAGCAACCCGTCGCTACGTGGTGATGGGCTCGCGCTCGCTCGAGCGCT
This sequence comes from uncultured Solirubrobacterales bacterium, assembly GCA_963757165.1. GTDB lineage: Bacteria > Actinomycetota > Thermoleophilia > Solirubrobacterales > Solirubrobacteraceae > Palsa-465. The sequence goes on along the minus strand of CAVWQO010000002.1, from coordinate 685,591 downwards.
CCGGGCACCGGGTGATCGCCTACGACGCACGCGGTCATGGACTCTCCGCGCCGGCCCTCACGCCGTGGGATTACCGCTATGAGGACCTCGACCGCGACCTCGAAGCGGTCATCGACCAGTTGGAGATCGAGCGCGCGGTGCTCGCCGGCGCCTCGATGGGCGCCCACACGCTGCTGGCCCTAGCTCTGCGGCGTCCCGAGCGAGTGGCCGGGTTGGTTGTCATAACGCCGGCGTACATGCCCGGCGATGAGGGGTCGGAGGAGCGGCTGGCCCGCTGGGATGCACTTTCCGCGGGCCTTCGCGACGGCGGGGTCGATGGATTCTTGGCCGCCTATGGCCGAGCTGACGTCCCCGAGGCGATGCAGGAGACAGTGGAGAAGGTGATCCGCCAGCGGTTGGCTTTGCACGAGCATCCGGGGGCGGTGGCCGACGCGCTGCGAGCGGTCCCGCGCTCGCGCCCGTTCGATCGCCTGGAGCAACTGAGTGCGATCACGGCTCCGACCGTGGTGGTGGCGAGCGCCGACGAGGCTGATCCGGGGCATCCGCAGGCGGTGGGGGAGGCCTACGCGCAGATGATTCCCGATGCCCGGCTGGTTACCGACGAGCCCGGGCGCTCGCCGGTCGCCTGGCAGGGAAGTCAGTTGTCGGCGCTGATCGCTGACGTGGCGGCACGCGCGGTGATCGTTTGAGCACGGCGGGCTATTCCGGCACCCCGCTGGTACGCAAGCTCGGCATCAAGCCCGCGTCCCGGCTGGGCCTGATCGATGCGCCCGAGCAGTTTTCTGAGCTCCTGGGCGAGCTCCCGGCCAGCGTCGCCGTGCGGACCCGCGCGCGGGGACCGCTGGACGTAATCGTGGCCTTCTTCGTCAAACGATCTGCGCTCGCCCGGCGGCTGCCGGCTTTGATGGCCGCGCTCGATCAGGCCGGGGGCCTGTGGATTGTCTGGCCGAAGGGAGCGTCAGGTGTGACCACGGATGTGACGGAGACTGTGGTGCGTGAGCTGGGCCTGGCCACGGGGCTCGTGGACAACAAGATCTGCGCGATCGATCAGACTTGGTCCGGGCTGCGGCTGGTCTACCGGCTCCGCGACCGTCATTGACCCAGGGCAGCGTTAAAGCGCCGCGCCCCGGGAGCCGGCGGAAAGAACAGCGGCCGACGCTCGGGGCGCGAACTGGGGAGGGGGTTCACATAATCCCCCTCGGCGGATTAGAAGTCCAAGACGAGTGTTCGCTCGTATTGATTAGCTTTGCTTATGGGTGTTCCGCAGCTGGGATCAGCCGAGCGTGACGCTTTCCGGCTTGGCGTCGGAGGGGGCGAGATATCCGTTGCCGCGGAAGTGGATGAACACCCGCAGATGCACCTGACGGTGCCTCTGGTGCTTCTTTGCGCGTCCCGGCATGCGGTTGAACACCGTCTGCGCGGTGAAGGTGCAGTCGGGCAGGACCGTGGCCAAGCCGAACCCGACGAGCCGGCGGCCGAGCATGAAGTGGATCGTCGCGTCCGAGAAGCAGGACAGCGACTTCGGAATCGAGGCGGGGCCGATCACCTTGCCCGACGTGGTAAAGACGAACGGCCTGCCCTTGTCTCGTCCAGGCGTCGTGCGCGCCGAGACCTGGGGCTTGGGCCGGGGAGAGGGGAAAGTCGTGAACGTGGAATCGGCCCCGAACTGACGAACGGAACCGCTGTGAACGGCCACGATCCGGTAATGGAAGACGGCCCCCGCCGTTAGCCCGGCCAGGGTCGCCGACACGTTCACGGGCGCGCTGCCGGCCGCAACGGTCTGAGCGAACGTCTCAGAGCCGTAGAACGGCGTGGGGCCGTACTGGAAGGTGTAAGTGGTCCTCTCGCCGTGCGGGTTGATCACCCCGGTGACCGTCGCGGTGGTCGCGCTGGTCACCAGTGCCGGGCCGGTCGCGGTCTGCGGAGGAGGATTTCCCGCTGTGGTGAACTTTCGATCGACGCCGTTGGTGTCGCCAAAGCGGTTCAGGGCGCCGAGGCGGTAGTGGTAGACCGTTCCAGGAATCAGGTTCCCGATCTTGAAGGCGAGCGGGACCGTGTGGGTGCCGCTCCCGGCGGACCTCACGGCGCCGGTGATCCCGTAGGTCGTCGTCAGGCCCCATTCAAATCGATACGACGTGCTTGCTCCATTGGGGTTGACGGTCCCGTGCAGGATCGCGCTCGTGGTGGTGATCGACGAGGGGCTGCCGGTTGCCACCGCGGGCGACGAAGCAGCGTCAGCGGCCACGGCGCCCGCCGCCACGATCAATAAAACAACGGCCAGCAGCCTCAAGGTACGTTTCATCCCGCCTCCTCAGAAGGGTTGTCCGCATGTTCTATACCCGGTCCCAGAGGGAAGTTGCGCCCGCCAGGGTTCCGTACAGGGGCGAGAGTGCGATGCCAATATCCGCCCTCAGCCTCCTCTGATCAACACTCGATAGTCAGTCGTCTCAGCTGCCACTGAGGTTGTTGCGTCGGTTGGCAGGGTGGAGTTGCGCCGCGATTAGCAGCAGCCGCAGGTCTTGCCGCGCCAGGCTTCGCGGGCTTCGCGCAATGCGGCGGCGCCAATGCCGAGAGCGATCACGGGATCGGCCCACCACCATCCGGCGAGGGCGTTCGCGAGCAGACCGACGAGCAATCCGCCGGATAGGTAGGCGCAGAGGAGTGTCTGTCGGCTCTCACTGGTTGTCGCAGACGAACCGAGCTGTTCCCCGACACGGCGCTTCGCGGCGGCCAAGGGAGGCATCGCCAGCAGCGTCACCGCAGAGAGACCGACCCCGACCCAGCTCACCGACGGGTGGTGACCCCCGAGCAACTCACGGGCTGCTTGAACTCCAACGTATAGGGCGAGCAGAGCGAAGGATGCGGCGATGAGCTGCTGGGCGCGGCGTTCAGCGCGGAGTGACGTGGAGCGCCCGCTGGCCAGCAACCAGATGACAACGAGGCCAGCGCCAGCCTCGATGAAGCTGTCCGCGCCGAAACCGACCAGAGCCACCGACCCGGCAGTAACCCCGGCGGCGATGGCCACCGCCGCTTCCAGCAAGTGCCAGCCCAGGCCAAACCACGCTAGGCGCTGTGCCCGAGCCACGAGGCGCTCGTGCTCAACCGATGCAAGCGGGGCGACTTTCGGTGCCATCGGAAGCACGGGCAACGGTGTCTGAGTGCTCACGTCTGGGAAGGCGACCTCGCCGAGCGCGGGCGTTCGGGCTGCCATCAGAACGAGTCTAAGCCCATGGCCCGCCGAACTCGGCGCATCAGCGCGACCGTCCCGATCATCCGTTCAGCCTTGGCAATCGAGATCTCACCCTGTGCTGCGGCGCGGGCCAGGGGAGGAACGGTTCCGCAGCCCGCCGTTTCTCTCCGATCAACGCTCGATAATCAGTCTTATGTAACCCAGTGAGGAAAATCGGGCGGAACCTACTCGGGTCTTACAGCTAGCCGCCTGTGAATTGCTGCTGCCATTGGGTGCTTAGCCATTCTGCGTAGCGTTCGTCGGTCCAGCCGCGCTCGACCACGAATCGGTGCCAAAGGGCTCCGTCGAGCATCGCGTAAGTGATGTCGCGGCACTCGTCCTCCGGGATCGCGAGCCGCTGCGTTTCGGCGGCAGCGTGGGCGAACTTGGTGGCGACGTCTATCAGCCTGGCCTTCCAGGTCTCCAGCATCTCACGTGCCCCGGGCTCTGACCCGGCGGCGCCCTCAATCGCGCGGAGCAACGGATTGCTGCGGCGATTGCGTTCGGCGGTCAGTCGGGCGAACCCGTCGATGCGATCGGCGAGATCGGGACGCTGTAGGACTTGCTGCGTAGCGGGCCGGTCGTAGAGGGTCGTGTCTTCTCCGTCGCCTCGCATCATCACGAACCACGCACTTCGCAGCAGCGTTCCTTTGTTGCCGAACGCCTTGTAGACCGTTTCCGGCGAAACGCCGGCAGCTTTCGCCACGCCGGCGATCGTCGTGTGCCCGTAGCCCTGCTCGACGAAGAGATCGTGCGCGACCCGACTGATCCGGTCGTGGTTCTCCTGAGCCTGCCTACGGCGGTCGCTGGAGTCGTAGGGCCGCTTGACATCGTTCGCCATCTGATGCAGTATAACTGTATTGGATATAGTTCAACTGTAAGTCGTCGCGGAACCGGGCACCGGAGTAGAGGCGTGAGCAATGAACAGTGAAACCGAGGCCTTTCTAACTGAGATGCTGCCGAAGCAGCGCGCGGCGGAAAAGGCGCTGCACGACGGCGACGTCGGACCTCGCCTGGCTTTGTGGACGCGCGCGGCCCCAGTCACATTGCTCGGAGCAAAGCTGACCGCGACAGGATGGGACGAAATCGAGCCGAGCTTCCGTGAAGTGGCCTCATGGTTCGGCGGATCCGAGTCCTACAAGTTCGAGGTCGTGGCGGCTGGTGCGAGCGCAGATCTCGCGTACACCGTCGGGTACGAGCGAAACGTGGCCATCGCCCACGGCGAACGGCGCGAGTACGTGCTGCGCGCTACGCACGTCTACCGGCGCGAGGACGGGCAGTGGCGGATCGTGCACCGTCATGCAGATCCGGTGCCCGAAGCCGACTATGAAGGGCCGCCGCGCGTCGCGGCGATGCGTTAGGTCGCAGTTCCACAAATCGCCACTTACGAGGCCCGCCGCGACGTCGGCCTCGCGCACCGCTGTCATTCGACCGGCGTTCTACGGCTCGGAGTAGCCTGCCCGCACGCAACCGCGCTCTCATGCAGAGGTTGGCCCGCGGTGCCGAAGAAGAACTCACATTGACGTTCCACGCCCACAGCTCACCTCGGCAGACCATTTCCGTTCTGACAGTCGCTACGGCCCTGACGCTGCTGCCGGCCGGCGGTGCTGTCGCCGCTGGTGGTGGCGGTGTCTCGGGCACGGCTGGGTCAGCCAGCACGACGACCACCCCGCCGAGCGGAGGCGCTCCGGTCGGCGGACTCGCGCCGACCCGCCGCCATCGACAACGGGCTCCGACGCCACCGAGCAAGCGCGCCCACGGCAAGTGGCTCTCGCAGGTGACGATCACGGAGTACTGGCCCGCGCCCGAGCGCTGGTTCACCGGTGCGCTGGTGAACGCTCCCGGACTGGGCGCCCGGCACAGGATCGATTGGCTCTATTCGGCTACCGGCGTTTCGATGGAGGGTGAGGGCATCGGACTCGACGGCCGGATCTACCACATCGATGCGCTGGGCGACGGCGGCTGGGTGACGCTATCCGGAACCCCGACCTCATCCTCGGACGGGTGGTCGGCGGGAGCGCCATATTGGCGTGCGGGCGGCTACTGGCGCAACCGTTCAAGCGGCGTGACGTTCCCGCTGGCCCGCGGCGGCTGGTCGGCGGGCCGCGGACGTCACTACGTGCCGCTGCGCGGCGTCAGCTTTGCTGCCGGCTCGTCGCAGCCGCTTCACTTCCTTCAGTCGATCGCCGTTGATCCGAACGTGATCCCGCTCGGTAGCCGTGTCTACATCCCGGCCTACAGGCGCGATGGCTACGGTGGCTGGTTCGTCGCCCAGGACACCGGCGGAGCGATCGGCGGCCGGCACGTCGACGTCTTCCGCCAGCCTCCGGCGAGCGCGAATGGGTCAGGTCAATACCTGACTGGACAGCGCATATACGTGATCAAACCACGGCGCTAGCCCGGCTAGACTCCACGGTATGCCCAAGCAGCAGCGGATGATGCGGGTCGAGCAGCGCAGCCAGCTTGCTGCCATGCAACAACTTGAGCACCGCTCCGACGAAGAGCTGGCGGCCGAGACCAAGTTCAAGGCGGCCGCTCAGGCGATCCTGGGTGCACGCGCCGCGGAGCGTTATGACGCCAAGGCGGCCCGGGCCCACTTCCAGCGCGCGCTCGCCGCCGCTCGGCCGCAGGAGCGTCTGCAGCTGCGCCGGATGGCCGACGCCTCGCTTGCCCTGGCCGAACGCCGACCCGACGATCTCAAGCGGGCCACGGAGCGCCTTGGCGTCGAGGCTCCGAGCACGCGTCAGCTGCGCGGGTTGCGGCTGATGGGTCTGGTCGCCCCGCCGGCGAGTGCCGGTGCCCTGGCCCGAGTTCGGGGCGTGCTGATCATCATCCTGCTGATCGTCGTCGTGCTCGCGGTCGCGTTCGGGATCGTCAACCTGATCGGCCTGGCGACCGGCGGAGTGTCCACGGACATCGCGATCTTCTACTCGTTCGTGCTGGTGCTCATCGCCGTCGGCGCGCTCGCGTATTTCGGGCGAAAGCGCCAGAAGAAGGCGCAGGCCGAGCGCGCCGAGCAGTCCGCCAGCCGCTCGCGCTAGAAGGCAGCGGAGCTCCCGATGTGCGGTCGCTACACATTGGCCTCACCGAACCCAGCCGAGGTTCGCTCGCGCTTTGCCATCGGTGAGTCGGTGCCGGTGCGCCAGCGCTTCAATGTGGCTCCGGGCGACGACGTGCTGGCGGTCACCACCGATCGCGACGGAGTCCCACGGGGCGAGCAGCTGCGCTGGGGACTCGTTCCGTCGTGGTCGAAGGACGCCACGACGGGCCTGAAGATGATCAATGCCCGCGTAGAGACGGTCACCGAGCGGCCTGCCTATCGCCGCGCCTTTGAGCGCTACCGCTGCCTGATTCTCGCCGACGGCTTCTATGAGTGGCAGCGCGTGCCGACCGGACCGAAGCAGCCGTTTCACATCACCCGGTCCGACGGCCGTCTGTTCGCGTTCGCCGGTCTGTGGTCGATCTGGCATGCGCCCGACGGCAGCAAGCTCCGCACGTGCACGATCCTCACCACGGCCGCCAATTCCGCCGTTGCCCCGTTGCACGACCGGATGCCCGTGATCCTCGCCGAAGACGCTGAGGCGCCCTGGCTCGACGCCGCGAGCAAGCCAGACCAGCTGCTCGGCATCCTCGGCGGCCTCTCCCCCTCCGCTACCGCTCTACGGCCGGTGTCCTCCGTCGTCAACGATGCGCGCTACGACGGCCCGGAATGCCTGGCTGAGCCGGTTGAGGACGCACAGTCGGCGCTGTTCTAGGTTCGCGCCGCCACCTTGTCCCTCTCCCCCATCCTGTCCCGGTACGACCACGTGATTCTGGATCTCGACGGCTGCGTCTACGTCGGCGACAGCGTCGTGCCCGGCGCTCCCGAGGCCGTGGCGGAGCTGCGCGCCGGCGGGAAGGCCGTAGCGTTCCTGACCAACGATGCGCGACGGTCACCCGAGGACTACGTTCGCAAGTTGTGGGGGCTTGGCGTGCAGGCTTCCCTCGAGGAGGTCGTGACCGTCGGTGGCGCGATCCAGTACGTGCTGGCGGGTCGCCCCCAGGGCCTGGGTACCTACGTGATCGGCTCCTCCGCGATCTTCCGCCATGTTGCGGAATCCGGTCAGAGGGTGCTCAACGGGACCGACAGTGAAGCCGCCGCCGACGTGGTGGTGATCGCCGCACACGACGAGCTGACCTACGACGAGCTGCGTGCGGCGACGCAGGCCGTGCTGAACGGTGCCGAGATGATCGCGGCGGGCCGCGACCGCACCTTCCCTGAGCAGGACGGACCGTGGCCGGCGACCGGCGCGATCGTCGCCGCGCTGGAGTACGCGACCGCTCGCAGCGCCCGGGTTGTCGGCAAGCCGGATCCGCAGATTTTCCTGACCGCGATTGATCGGCTCGGGCCCGGCCGCACGCTGGTCGTCGGCGATCGTCTTGACTCAGACCTCAAGGGCGCAGCCGCTGCGGGCCTCGACGGGGCGATCGTGCTCTCCGGAGTCACGACCGCTGAGGAGGCGCAGGCGGCGAGGGACCCGGCCCCGGTGGCGGTCGCCGACGATCTGCGCGCGCTGGTGACGGCGGCCTGATGCTCTCGCTGATCGTCAACCCACACGCCGGGGCCGGACGGGCGGGACGCGCGCTGGGGGACGTCCGCGACGCGCTGGAAAGGCTGGAGCTGAGGCACGCCGTCGAGCGCACGCAGAGCATCGAGCATGCGCGTGAGCTCGCCCTCGCTGCCGCGGCTGCAGGGCAGATGGCGGTCGCCTTGGGTGGCGACGGGCTGGTCGGTGCCGTCGCGGGGGCGCTCAAGCACGGTCCCGGCGTGCTCGGCGTGCTGCCGGGAGGACGCGGGAATGACTTCGCGCGGGTGCTCGGGATCCCGCTTGAGCCGGTCGCAGCGTGTCAGGTGCTGGCCCACGGCACGGTACGCGCGCTCGATCTCGGGCAGGTGGGCGAGCGGACATTCATCGGCATCGCGAGCTGCGGGTTCGACTCCGATGCCAACCGGATCGCCAACGAAACGCGCGTCGTGCGGGGCAACCTGGTCTACGCCTACGGCGCGCTGCGCGCGCTCCTGGGCTGGCGGCCGGCACGCTTCGAGGTCAAGCTGGACGGTGGGGAGACGCGGACGGTGCGCGGCTATACGATCGCCGCGGCCAACTCCAAGGCCTATGGCGGCGGAATGATGCTGGCGCCCGATGCCGCCCTCGATGATGGGTTGCTGGACGTGGTGATCATCGGCGAGGCCTCGAAGCTCCGCTTTCTGCGCGGCTTGCCCACGGTTTTCAACGGTGAGCATGTTCATCAGCCCAACTTCGAGATGGTCCGCGCGCGGGAGATCGAGATCAGCGCGGACCGACCGTTCACGATGTATGCCGACGGGGATCCGATCGCGGAGCTTCCGGTCCGCGTCCGCGCCCTTCCCGGCGCCGTCCAGGTCATGGTGCCGGCGTGAGCGGGCTGAGCGTGAAGATCGCCGCCGCGCGGACCGTCGGCCAGCTCGCCAGGCGGGCGGGCCGCGGTGGCGGCACCAGCCTGCCCGGCAAGGTCCTGATGCGGATGGAGCCGCACGCCATCGCGGAGCTCGCGTCACGGCTGCCCCGAGGCTCAGTCATGGTCTCGGCCACCAATGGCAAGACCACGACGGCCGGGATGATCGCCTCGATCCTGCAGCGCAGCCGAATCCCGATCGTCCACAACCGGGCGGGCGCGAACATGGCGGGAGGAATCGCGTCGACGCTCTTGGCTGCGGCGCGGCTACGGGGCGAGATAGACGGGGAGCTCGGGCTGTTCGAGGTCGACGAGTTCTGGCTTGACCGCGTCAGCAGCGAGCTGCGGCCACGGGCCGTTCTCCTCTCCAACCTGTTCCGAGATCAGCTGGATCGCTACGGCGAGCTCGAGACGATCGCGGACCGCTGGGCCCGGGTGGTGGCCGAGCTGCCTGAGGGGGCTCGGCTGGTCCTGAACGCGGATGACCCGTTGATCGCCGACCTTGGCCGCGCCTATCCCGGAGTCAGCTATTTCGGCGTCGAGGATCCCGCCATGGCGCTCGCAGAGATGCAGCACGCTTCCGACTCAAAGCACTGCCGCCGCTGTGGCGCGGCCTATGTCTACGACGCCGTGTACCTAGGACACCTCGGTATCTATCACTGCCCCCACTGCGGCCAGCGCCGACCTGACCCGGAAGTGGCGGCGGAGCAGATAACCCTCAATGGCACGCGCGCCGCGTCGTTCACGTTGCGTACTCGCCAGGGTTCGGTTCTCGTGCAGTTGCCGCTGCCCGGCCTCTACAACGTCTACAACGCCCTCGGAGCGGCCGCGCTGTGTCTGGCGCTCGACGTCCCGCTGGGCACGGTGAAGGAGGGCCTGGAGGCGGTGACAGCTTCGTTCGGCCGCGCCGAGACCGTCGTCGTCGGAGGGGTCGAGCTGTCGATCCTGCTGGTCAAGAATCCGGCCGGAGCCAACGAGGTGCTGCGCACGCTCACGCTCGAACCGGGCGATCTGAGTGTGATCGCCGTGCTCAACGACAACACCGCAGACGGTAAGGACGTCTCGTGGGTCTGGGATGCCGACTTCGAGCTGCTGGCTGGTCGGGTCCGTCGGATCACCTGCGCGGGGACGCGAGCCGCAGAGCTGGCCGTGCGCCTGAAGTACGCCGGGGTCCCAGCTGACCGGATGCAGGTTGAGCCGCACCTCGCGGCGGCGCTCGACCGAGCGCTGGTGGGGGCCGAGGACGGGCGCCTGTTCGCCTTGCCCACCTACACCGCGCTGCTGGAGCTGCGTGACGAGTTGGCCGCGCGCGGGCATGTTCAGCAGTTCTGGCAGCCGCAGAAAGCCGGCGCTACTTGAGCGTGATCTGGCACGATTTGGAGTGCGGTAGCTACACCGAGGATCTCCGCGTGTGGCGAGAGCTGGCGCATGCCCACGGCGATCCGGTGCTCGACATCGGCGCGGGGACCGGGCGCGTCACGCTCGAGCTGGCGCGAGCCGGACACCACGTGACCGCGCTCGATCAGGACGCCGCGCTGTTGGATGAGCTGGCTCAGCGGGCGGACGGGCTAGCCGTGGAGACCGTCGTGGCCGACGCACGTAGGTTTGAGCTGAAACAGTGCTATCCCCTGTGCATCGTGCCGATGCAGACCATTCAGCTGCTGGGTGGCGCGGCGGGCCGGCGATCGTTCCTCGACTGCGCGCGCGGGCATCTCACGCCCGGCGGGGTGATCGCGATCGCGATCGCCGAGGAGCTCGAGCCGTTCGAGCTTCAGAACGGCTTCCCGGCCGTGCTTCCCGACATCTGCGAGCGCGATGGCGTCGTCTACTCCAGCCAACCGACCGCGGTTCGGGCCAGCGAGCTCGGTTTCGTTCTCGAGCGACGCCGTGAGGTCGTGGGGACCGGCGGCGTCCACACGGCCAGTCACAACGTGATCCATCTCGACCGCGTCCCGGCCACGCAGCTTGAGCAGGAAGCGTTCGTGGTCGGCCTGCGGCCGAACGCCCGCGCGACCGTACCCGCGACGCGAGACTATGTCGGCAGCGAGGTGGTGATCCTCGGTGCCTGAGCAAGTTGGGCAACTCCGGGTCTGCGCGCTGTACCCCGATCTGATGAACATCTATGCCGACCGCGGCAACCTCTTGTTGCTGGAGCAGCGGTGCCGCTGGAGGGGCATCGCCTTTTCGGTCACGACCAGCGGGCTGGGTGAGGCGCTGGATCCCGATGGCGCGGATCTCTTCTACATCGGCGGAGGCCAGGATCGCGACCAGCGGCTGTGCGCGCTTGACCTGGCCGAGGTCAAGCGGGACGCCCTGCACGCCATCGCAGCTCGCGGCGGGGTGATCCTCGCCGTCTGTGGCGGCTACCAGCTGCTCGGACATTCCTACCAGCTCGGCGAAGAGGAGCTCCCCGGCGTCGGCCTGGTCGATCTCCGGACCGTCCGTGAGGATGGGCCGAGGTTGATCGGCAACGTAGCGATCGAGGTCGAGCTGGACCCGGGTGCGCGGCGAGTCCTGGCGGGCTTTGAGAACCATGGCGGTCGCACCCAGCTCGGTCCGAGCGCCAAGCCGCTCGGACGTGTGCTGCGCGGCTACGGGAACAATGGCCAGGACAACACCGAGGGCGTGCGCGCCGGAAACGTGATCGGGACATACCTCCACGGTCCTCTGCTCCCCAAGAATGCATGGTTTGCCGACTGGCTGATTGCCGCCGCGACGGGACTCCAGCCACTGTCGCCCCTCGACGACACGCTGGAGTGGGCGGCGCATGCCGACGCTCGCCGGGCCGCCGGGGTGTAGCGCAGGTGGGACACCGCAGACGCCCGCTGAGCGCCTTGACAGCGGCCGTGACGCTGTCCCTTGCCGCACTCGGGTGCGGCTCCGGTGGGGCGGCCAGCGGCAGCTCGGACCCGCCGCCGGGATCGACGGTGACTACCACCACCACTACCACGCCAACGAGCACGACCCCCGGAACACTTCCGGGAACGGGGAAGCCGCAGATCACGTTGGGAGACAAGAACTTCACCGAGCAGTTCGTGCTCGGCGAGCTCTACAAACAAGCGCTCGAGGCCCAGGGTTACGACGTCTTCCTCAATCGGAACATCGGACCCACGGAGGTGACGATCCCGGCCGTGGAAAGCGGACGGGTCGATATCTATCCGGAGTACCTGGCGACCTGGGACCAGAAGGTCGCCTCCTTCCGGCGGCCGTTTCAGTCCTCACTGAGCGCCTACCGGGCCGGTCAGCATTACGCGCTGGCCCACGGCTTACAGCTTCTGAATCCCAGTCCGTTCGCGGACTCTCCGGCGATCGCTGTCACCCGCGCGTTTGCCGCGAAGCACGGCCTGCGGCAGCTCGGTGACCTGCGCAGGGTCGGCGCGACGCTCGTACTCGGAGGCCCGCCGCAATTCCAGCAGGATCCGGCCGGGCTGCCGGCCATCGAGCAAGCCTACGGGTTCGCGCCCGCGACGTTCAGCCCGCTGGAGGTGGGCGCCCAGTATCAGGCCCTCGATCAGGGCACCGTTCAGGCGGCGGAGGTGAACACGACCGACGGTCAGCTGGGCAGCGGCCGGTACACGCTGCTGCGTGACCCTAAGCGCGCGTTCGGCTGGGGTGCCGTGGTGCCGGTGGTTTCGGCCCGGGCGCTCCTGACCGAGGGGCCAGAGTTCGCCAAAACCATCGACCGCGTGGACGCGTTGCTCACCACACCGGTGATACGCCGGTTGAACGCGGCCGTGGATCTGGTGCATCAGGATCCCGCGGCCGTGGCCAAGTCATTTCTGCAGTCGCACCGGCTGATCCCGGCCGCGGCCCCGTAAGACCGCGCGGTGGCGGTTCAGGCGCCGCTGGAGCCGAAGCCGCCGACGCCGCGCTCAGACACGGCGAGTTCGCCGACCTCCTGCACCGCAGGCGTCTCGACGCGCACCAGCACGAGCTGGGCGATCCGCTCGCCCGCCGCCAGACGGAACGCGGTCCGTCGGTCGGTGTTGAGCAGCAGGACCTGCACTTCGCCCCGGTAGCCGGCGTCGATCAGGCCGGGCGCGTTGACGACTGAGATGCCGTGGCGCTTCGCCAACCCCGAACGGGGCAGCACGAGGCCAGCATGACCCGGCGGGATCTCAAGCGCGATTCCGGTCCGGATGCTGGCGCGCTCCCCGGGCTCCAGTACGGCCTGCTCCAACGCATACAGGTCCAGCCCCGCATCGTCGGGATAGGCACGGGTCGGGAGCGTGGCCCGCGAATCGAGCCGGCGGACCGGCAGCGGTTCGCTCATACCGAGCTGGAACCGAGCGCGAACGACCGGTAGCGTGCCGCCACCGTCGCGGGCAGGCGAGCCAGGACCCGGACGCCCTCCGGGGTCTCTTCTCGTTTGAGGTCGCCGGCTAGATGGTGCAGCTCGGCGAGCCGGTTGCCGTCTTCGTAGGGGATCAGCAACTCGACGCTCTGGAGCGCGCGCGCAAACTCCTGCTCGATCCGGTCGGTCAGCGCATCCAGCCCCTCGCCGGTCACCGCGGAGACCAGAATGGCATCCGGATGGCGGTGGCCGAGCTCGATGCGACGCTCATCGTCGATCAGGTCCGCCTTGCCCAGCACAAGGATGCGAGGAGCCTCTTCAGCATCGATCTCGTGCAGCACTTCCTCCACCGCTCGAGTCATCTCGTTCAACTCATCCTCGGAGGCCGACGCGTCGACCACATGAAGGATCAGATCCGCGAGCCGCGTCTCCTCCAGAGTGGCTCCGAACGCTTCGACGAGCTGATGCGGCAGCTTGCGGATAAACCCGACCGTGTCGGTGAGCAGGTAGTCCCGACCGCCGGTGCGCATCACCCGGGTGGTCGGATCCAAGGTGTGGAACAAGCGGTCACGCACGCCCGCCTCGGCGCCGGTGAGAGCGTTCAGGAGAGTTGACTTACCGGCGTTGGTGTACCCCGCGAGCGCCACCGAGGGAAGCTCGCCCCGCTCGCGCTCGGCCCGCATCACCGAGCGGCTGGAGCGAACCTGAGTCAGCTTGCGCTTGAGCGCCGAGATCCGGTCGCGGGCCAGGCGGCGATCGGTCTCGATCTGCGTCTCCCCCGGTCCGCGGGTACCGATCCCGCCGTCGATGCGGCCGGCGCCGAGGCGCTCAAGGTGCGACCACAGTCCGCGCATGCGCGCCAGGTTGTACTCAAGCTGCGCCAGTTCGACCTGCAGCTTGCCCTCGGCGCTGTGAGCGTGCGCAGCGAAGATGTCCAGGATGATCGCCGTGCGATCAATCACCGGCATGCCCAGCGCGGCTTCCAGATTGCGCTCCTGGCGCGGCGAGAGCTCGTCGTCGCAGGCGACCAGGTTGGCGTCCGCCCGCCCTAGCTCGGCCTTCAGCTCCTCAAGCTTGCCCGCTCCGAGGTAGGTGTTCGGGTGCGGCTGCTCGCGTCGCTGAACCATCTCGCCCACGCCGGCGACGCCGGCGGTGCGCAGCAGCTCCCGGAGCTCGGCCAGTTCCTGCTCGTCGCCGTCAGGCAGCGCGGCGATCATGTACGCACGCTGGCGCGCGCGCCCCGATTGGGGCTCGCCGTTAGCCGATGTCAGGGGCGAACGTGCGCGCCCGTTGCGAGATCGCTCCACACCATCCATGGTAGCCCCGCCGGCTCACGGGATGTGGATGTCATGGGCACCGTTGATCGAGACCTTGTGCCCCGCGAGCATATGGATCGTGATGGTCCCCGGGTGCTGCTTGCCGGTCTGCCGCTCCTGGACGACGACCTTGCAGCCGAAGCTGCCCCCGGTCTTCTGGGCCACGCCACCGGGGCAGTGGGCCGAGGTCAAGGTGATCTTGCCACGGCCGAACTTCGATACGTAGTCTTTGATCAGGTGCTCCCCGGACGCCTTTGAGTCGAAGCTTCCGCACGCTGCGAGCAAGACCGGGCTTGCCGCGACGGCGAGCAGCAGGAGCAGGCGTTTGGCTCTCATAGTTCGCGGATCCTCTGCACGGCTTCCACCAGGCGCTCGTCCGGGGTGGTCAGAGAGATTCTGAAGAAGCCTTCGCCGCTGGCGCCATAGGCCCCTCCGGGCGAGATCACCACGGCCGCCTGCTCGAGCACGTGCTCGCAGTAAGCCGCGGCTGAACTGAAGCCCTCCGGGATCGGCGCCCACACGTAGATCGTGCCCTTCGGTGGCGTGACGTGCACGCCGGCCTGCGCGAGCGCGTCGCAGACCAGGTCGCGCCGGCGGGCATACACCACATTCATCTTGCGGACCTCGTCATCGACCTCGGGGGCCAGCGCCGCTGCACCGGCCAGCTGCACCGCGTCGAACAGCCCAGAGTCGACATTGGACTTCAGCCTCCAATAATGGCCGATGGCCTCGGCATTTCCGACGATCGCGGCGCAGCGCCACCCGGTCATGTTGTAGCCCTTGGACAGGGAGAAGACCTCGACGCCGACCTCCTTGGCGCCCGGGGTAGCCAGGAACGAAGGAGCGACGTAGCCGTCGTAGGTCGTCTCGCTGTAGGCGTTGTCGTGGACGGCGAGAATGTCGTGCTCGCGGGCAAAGGCCGCGACGTCCTCGAACAATCCGTCCGGCACCACCGCCCCCGTCGGGTTGTTGGGATAGTTGAAGAACAGCAGCCGTGCCCGCTCGCGATCCGCCGCCGAGATGGCGCTGAGATCGAAGCCGAAGTCCCGCTCGGGCAGCAGCGGCATCAGCACCGGCTGGCCGCCGGTCAAGAGCGGGCCGCCCGTGTAGACGGGATAGCCAGGATCGGCGGCCAGGGCCACATCTCCGGGATCAAGAAAGGCCAGGTTCAGATTGAAGATGCACTCCTTGGCGCCGATCGCCGGCATCACCTCGGTCTCCGGATCCAGCGTGACTCCGAAGCGCCGTGCGTAGAACGCAGCCACGGCCTCCCGGAACTCCGGGCGTCCCCGGTTGGACGGATAGGTGTGAGTGCTGGGATCGGCGACCGCGGCCTGGGCCGCGGCGACGATCGGCGCGTAGGTCGGAGTGTCCGGATCGCCGATGCCCAGGCTGATCACGTCCACCCCTTCCGCTCGCTTGCGGGCGACCTTGCGCTCGAGCTCGGCAAACAGATACGGCGGAATCGTCTCCAGGCGCCTACTGGATCGCATGCAGCTCCTTTGTGAACTGATCGCTGAGCGAGCCGCGGAAGACCGGGACGGCCCAGCCGGTCAGGTTGATGTGAAGTTCATCGCTCACCTCGACCTCGAGCTCGCCGCCGTCGAGCACCACCGTGACGGGAGAGCTTCCGCCGGCCAGCACGTGAGCCACGGCCGCGCCGACGGCGCCGGTGCCACTGGCCGACGTCTCCCCCACCCCGCGCTCGAAGATGCGCGCCCGGATCCGGTCCGGAGCCAGTGCGGTGAACCAGGAGACGTTGGTGCGGTGAGGGAAGTTTTCGTGGCGCTCGATCGACGGGCCGATCGCCGGCAGGTCGAGTGCGAGGAGCTGTGATTCATCACCGATGGCAATCGCGCACTGAGGATTGCCCACCTGGACGTGCTGAAAGCTCCAGTTCACCCCGTCGGACTGAAGCTGCCCGCGCCCGTCGTCGGAACCTGCGGGATAGTCGTCGCTGCGCACGCGCGCGCGTCCCATCTGGACGGTGCAGGTGCGGGCGGACGTGATCCGCGCATGGATCCTCCCGGCCGCGGTCTGGATCGAGAACTCGTCCTGATCGGTCCAGCCGTGCGCGCGCAGGTAAAGGATCGCCTCCCGCGCTCCGTTGCCCGACAGCTCCGCTTCGGAGCCGTCGGGGTTGAAGATCCGCAGCCACGCCACCGAGCGGGCGTCGTCGGCGGCGGAGAGGAGCAGGATTCCATCAGCGAAAACGCCCGTGTGCGGTGCGCAGATCGCGCGGATCCGCCCGGGCGTGAGCTCAACGGGGAGCTTTGCGGCCTCCATGATCAGGTAGTCGTTGCCCAGGGCCTGCCATTTCTCGAAGTCCACGCGCCCGCAGTGTAGGTACCGTCGCGCCAGCATGGCCGAGCGCTTGCGCCGCACGTCAACGCCGATCAGGCTCCTGCTGGCGATCACAGTGCTGTCGCTGGGCGCGCGGCTGGCCTGGCTCGAGCAGCCGTGCCGCGCCCCGTGCCGCAGCGCCAGCGATCACGTCCTGGTTTTTGACGAGATCTACTACGTCAACGCGGCGCGTGTGATCGCTGGCGTGCACCCTCCCGTGGGCCAGCCCTATGCCCGGGCGCCGCTCGGCGATGATCCAAATTCAGAGCATCCGCAACTGGCCAAGCTGGGCATCGCGGGGTCGATCGAGCTGCTTGGGGACGGGCCGCTGGCCTGGCGGCTGGGCAGCCTTCTGGCGGGCACGATCGCGCTGTTGGGCATGTTCGCATTGGTGCGCGCGGCCGGGGGCGGCGCCTGGCCGGCGCTCACGGCCGCGGCGCTGATGGCCGCCGACAACCTGCTGATCGTGCACGGGCGCATCGCCACGCTCGACATCTACGTGCTGGCGGCGATGCTGTGGAGCGTGGTGCTGTATCTGCGCGGCCGGCCGCTGGCCGCCGGGGGTCTGCTGGGGATCGGAGCCTGCTTGAAGCTGGTGGCGCCCTACGCGCTGCTGGCGCTGATCGTGTTTGAGGCGCTGGCGCTCTGGCCGGGTACGCGGACGCGGGGCCGGACGCGCGGACCAGCGCGGGAGCGCGCCGCCTGGCGGGGCGCGCTCGCCCGCCTCATCGGGTGCGCGGCCGCGACGGCCGGAGTCGGGGTTGGGCTGCTGGCGCTGCTTGACCGGATCGCACCACCGTACGACGCAGCCAGGAGCAAACCCGTTGGGAGCGGGCCACTCGCTCACCTCGGGCACATGCTCAGCTACGCGGCGCACCAGTCGAGCCCGCACGGGCCGAGGGGGATTGCCTCATATCCGTGGGGCTGGCTGGTCGACTTCAAGCCGATCGTGTACCTGAACATCGACCCCGCGCGGCCAGCGCCCGGGCTGAGCGGGATCCATCCCCCGGTGCACTTTCTCGGCGTGATCAGTCCGCCGATCCTGCTGCTCGGATTGCCGGCGCTGGTGTGGGCCGGGTGGAGCCTGCGCGCCCGCAGCGGCATCCCGCGCGCCCGCAGCGGCGTCCCGCGCGCCCGCAGCGGCGTCCCGCGCGCCCGCAGCGGCGTCCCGCGCGCCCGGGGCCCGCGCGAGCTCGGGCGCGGGCCGGCCATTGCGGTGGCGTGGTTTCTTGGCACGTTCGTGCCGTTCGCGCTCCTCAGCCTGCTGTGGAGGCGCACGAGCTACCTCTACTACATGGTGATCGTGATGCCCGGGCTGTACGTGGCCGGCGCGTGCGCCCTGACGGCACTCGGACCGTGCCGTCGTCGGGTCCTCGCGGCCTATGGCGCCACGGTGATGGCCGCCGCTGTGGTGATGTATCCGTTCACACCCCTGCCCTAGGGACGTTGCCCAGCCACAACGAGATCAGTTCGTCGGCCACCTCCTCCGGCGAGCGGTCACTCACGTCGACGATGGTCGCGCCCGCCAGCTTGCGCATCCAGGTGAGCTGGCGCCGGGCGTAGTTGCGCGTGCGGCGCTTCATTCCCTCCACATCGTCGGCCAGCAGCTCCTGGAAGCCGAGCGCTTTGCGAGCCGTCTCAGAGGCACCGGCCGCGTTGGCTTGCTGCACCTCCTCACGCGCACCGGCGGCCAGCATCGCGTCGACCCTGGCGTCGATCTGTGCGTACAGACGCCCGCGTTCCATCGCCAGGCCGATCAGCAGCGTGGGCCGACGAACCGTGCCGGTCCACAGCTCGGACTCAGTGCCCGGCGGCTCGAGCTCACCCGCGTCCAGGAGCTCAAGCGCCCGCACGACCCGCTGGCGATCCCCGGGCTCGATCTCCGCCGCTGCCCAGGGCGCCCGGCGCGCCAGGACCGCGTGCAGCGCCGCCGGGCCCCGCTGCTCGAGCTCGGACAGCCAGCGCTCACGTACCCCCAGGGCCGGCGGGGGCCGAAGACTCAGCTCGGTCAGCGCGGCGCGCAGATAGAGACCAGTACCCCCGAGGACGATCGGACGCCTCCCCCCCGCGAGCAGGGTGTCGATCTCGGCATGCGCGAGCTCGGCGTACTGGCCGGCGCTGAACCGGGCATCGATGGGCAAGAACGAGATCAGGCGGTGCTCCAGCTGCGCTCGCTCGGCCGTACTGGCCGCGCCGGTGATGATCTCCAGGCCTGAGTAGACCTGGAGCGCGTCAGCGGAGACGGCCACCGGATCCTCCCCCAGTTGACGCAACCTGCGCGCGAGCGCAATTGCCACGGCCGTCTTACCGACGCCGGTAGGGCCGAACAGCGCGATCACCTCGGGGCGGGCCATGCTCGCAGTATCGCGGCGGCATCGCCGCTATAGACTGCCGCACACATGGATTTGGTCAGCGGGCGAGTCCTCATCACCGGGGCGACGGGCGGAATTGGGCAGGCGATCGCGCGCATGTTCGCGGCCCGGGGAGCAACCGTGATACTGAGCGGCCGACGAGCCGATGTGCTCGAGCCGCTGGCCACCGAACTGGGCGGCAAAGCGCTGTCATGCGATCTGGCGGACCGGGACCAGGTCGATCAGCTGGTCCGCCAAGCCGGCGAGATCGACGTGCTCGTAGCCAATGCGGCCCTGCCGGCCAGCGGAATGCTGCTCGAGCTCTCCCCGGAACAGATTGATCGCATGCTCGAGGTGAACCTGCGCGCGCCCGTCGCGCTGGCGCGCGCGTTCGCACCGGCGATGGTGCAGCGGCACCGTGGTCACATGGTGTTCATCTCTTCGCTGGCTGGGAAGGTCGCATCGCCGGCATCCTCTATCTATTCCGCCACGAAGTTCGGTTTGCGCGGGTTCGCGCTCGGCCTCCGCCAGGATCTTCAGGCCGACCAAGTCGGCGTCTCCGTCGTGCTGCCCGGCTTCATCCGTGAGGCCGGCATGTTCGCCGAGGCCAAGATCGAGCTGCCCCGCGGCGTGGGTACGCGCTCGCCCGAAGACGTGGCGTCCGCGGTACTTCAGGCGGTCGAGCGTGACCGGGCAGAGATCGAGGTAGCGCCGGCCAGCCTGCGCTTGGGCGCGGCGTTTGCGGCAGTGGCGCCCCAGCTGGCCGCCACGGTCAGCCGGCGCATGGGCGCCGAGAAGACGGCTGCCGAACTCGCCGCCGGTCAGAGCAACAAGCGCTAGTCCGTGTCGCTGCCGCTGAGCGCGTGCTCGGTGGTCACCGAGGCCAGCGCCGCGATGATCTCGTCCGCCAGGTGGGCGCCGTCGACGGCGCGTTCGGGCGTGGCTTGGACCCGGACGACGACGTCGTCGCCGTCGATCTCCTCGAGCAGCACCGCGGCCGCGTTGCGAGTCGGCGTCGTGATCTGCTCGTCGAGGATCTGCTGCACGTGACTGGGACGAATGCCTGAACGCAGCCGCACCTTGACGTCGACCGACTCAGGCTCGCGCAGCGGCACCACAGCTGCACTGAGGACAACGTTGTTTGGGATCTGGATCCGATCCTCGCCCCGCGCCAACGTGGTGTAGAGCAGGCCGAGTGAGCTGACCACGCCTTCGATCTGTCCCCCGACCGCGCCGGCCTGAAGGCGCACGCGCTCGCCGACACGGAACGGCCGCGCGCTGAGCAGGACCATGCCCGCGATCAGATTGCCCAGGGTCTGCTGCGCGGCGAGTCCGAAGATCACGGCGGTGAACGCGCCGCCGACGGCGATCGTCTGAGGGCCGATCCCGGCCACGTTGAGGGCGATCAGCAGGGTGATGCCGAGCGTCACCAGGCGGATGAGGAAGCCCACCGTGCCTGCGGTCGCGGGGTCCATGCGGCGGAAGAACGTAGGTGCCGCTGCGCGCCCGACGTCACGTGCCATCGCCCATCCGATGGTCAGCAGCACGAGCACGGTGACGATCCGGATCGCGGTCAGCCAATGGTTGGCCGTGCGCGTGCCCAGCAGCGCGTTCCGCTCGTTGTAGAGCACGAGCACGGCGACCAGCAGCGGCAGCAGCACCACGACCTCACGTTGGGCCCGCCGAATCGCGCGCTGACTCACGCTGACCGCCAGCCCGACTCGTTCCCAAGCCTCGCTACGGGTCTCGAACATCCGCTCGAGATGAAGGTCTTTGCGTGATTTCATCCGATTTCTCATGTTTCTGAGGTACCTACCACCAACCGGCTGTCAGAGTTTCAGCAGCCCCGCCTCAAGATTGCCTCAAAACAGGCTCGTCTGAACGGGCGCCTGCACGCTCACCTGCATCGGTGGCGGCGTGGTTGCTCGCAGGAACGTGCCTCGCATCCTGTGCCCAGGATCCTGATCAGGGCCTTTTAGAAGCCTAGCCAGTCGCTTGCGCTCCTCCGGCGGGGCATAGGCACCGCGTGCGTATAGGCGCTTGTACCGGTCCACCAGGTCGGGACGGTTGTCGCTAAGCCAATCGAAGAACAGTCCGCGCACGTCGCCGCGCAGATGCAGGGCGATCCCCGTGATGTAAGCGGCACCCGCCGCCGAGGCCTGCTCCAGGATCGGCGCGATTTGCTCAGGAGCATCGTTGATCCCCGGCATCAGCGGGGCGACCAGAACGCCCGTCCTGATCCCGGCGCGGGTGAGTTCGGCAATTGCCTCAAGCCGCGCCCGCGGGTTGGGCGTATGCGGCTCGGTGGCCCGCCAGGCCTTCTCGTCGACGGTGGGAATCGACAGTGCGGCGCTGAACTCCGTACGTGCGTTGATCTCCTTCATCAACTCGAGGTCGCGCAGCAGCAGAGGTGACTTGGTGAGGACCGAACACGGGTTGGCGGCGTCACGCAGCGCCTCCCAGATCCCCGGCATCAGCTGGTAGCGCCCTTCCACCCACTGGTACGGATCGGTGTTCGTGCCGAGCGCGATGTGCTCTCTGCCCCAGGACGGTCGTGCAAGCTCGGCCTGGAGTCGCTCGGGCGCATTGACCTTGACGATGATCTCCCGCTCGAAATCCCGGCCGGCGTCGAAATCCAGGTACTTGTGCGTCGGCCGGGCAAAGCAGTAGACGCAGGCGTGGCTGCAACCCCGGTAGGGATTTACGGTCCAGCGAAACGGCATCCTCGATGCTTCCGGCACCTTGTTGAGGACCGACTTGGCTTGGACTTCGTAGAACCTCGTCTTGACCGCGTCGGGCGCTTCAAAGTGGCGCACCACGACCTCGTCGCGGTACCCCGGGAGGCGGGCGCGCTCGTCCTCTTCGGTACTCAGGTTGCTCCAGCGCACGAACACATGTTCGCACAGCCGCCGGACGGCTCAGGAGGCGGCGCGGCTCAGGATCGACTCGTGCCCGGACAGCGTCTGACTGGTGACCGCCGTGACGTCCACCTTGACGAGCTCGCCGACCGCGCCCAGACCGGTGAAGTTGACCACCTTGTTGTGGCGCGAGCGGCCACGGAGCCGGCTCGGATCGGTGCGCGAGGGTCCCTCGACCAGTACCTCCAGCGTTCGGCCGACAAATCTCCGGGCCCGCTCCAGGGCACGGCGTTGGATCACCTCGACCAGCCGCTCGAGGCGCTCGACCTTGAGCTCGTGCGGAATCTGATCGGGAAGTGTGGCGGCTTCGGTACCACGGCGCGGCGAGTAGATGAAGGTGAAAGCGCCGTCATAGGCCACCTCCTCGGCGAGCGTCAGCGTCTGTTCGAAGTCCTCGTCGCTCTCGCCCGGGAATCCGACGATGATGTCGGTGGTCAGCGCGCAGTCCGGAACGTGTTCACGGATCATGGCCACGCGGTCCAGATAGCGCTCCCGGGTGTACGTACGGCGCATCCGCTTGAGCACCGAGCTCGATCCCGACTGAAGCGGCAGATGGATGTGCTCGCACAGCGACGCAAGCTCGGCGTGGGCGCGGATCACGTCTTCTCGCATGTCCTTCGGGTGAGGGCTGGTGTAACGGATCCGCTGAATCCCGTCGATCGCGTCCAGCCGCCCGAGTAGCTCGGCGAAGGACGCGCGCTCATCACCCGGGAGGTCACGACCGTAGGAGTTCACGTTCTGGCCCAGCAGCGTGACCTCGATTACACCGTCGGCGGCTAGACCCTGAACCTCGGCCACGAGTTCCGCCGGAGAGCGGCTGACCTCACGCCCGCGGGTGGACGGAACGATGCAGTACGAGCAGACGCAGTTGCAGCCAACGCTGATCTGGACCCACCCCTGGAACTCACGCGCGCGCTTGGCCGGCAGATGGCCGGTGAAGCCCTCGAATTCGAAGAACCCCTGCGCGGTGATGGAGTCGCTGGTCAGGAACTCTGCGAGCTTGTGGACCTGACCCGGCCCGAAGGCAACGTCCACGAACGGGAACCGTGCGAACACCTCCTCCTTGATCGACTGCGCCCAGCAGCCGCCGACGCCGACGATGCGATCGGGGTGCTCACGCTTGATCCGCTTGGCATGGCCCAGGTACGCGGTCAGCCGGTTGTCAGCGTTCTCCCGGATCGAGCAGGTGTTGAACAGGATCAGGTCAGCATCGTCCTGGGACGGCGCCTCGCTGTAGCCGAGTGACTCGAGCATTCCCTTCATCCGCTCGGAGTCGTGCTCGTTCATCTGGCAGCCGAACGTGGTGACGTGGTATCGCGGCTTGTTGTGCGAGGACTCGTCCATCGACTGGAGAGTAGTCACCGAGCGGCTCATCTATCTCGAAACGCACCGCACCACAGGTTGCAGCCGCCCGTCAACGGGAGCGCAGCCTGGCCGACCACGCGAACGACTAGCCTCCCAAGTGCCGCTTCAGAAATGCCGCCACGTCGGGCTGCGCGGCCGGCAGCACCGACCCGTGGGTCGCGCCCGGGTACGTTCGCAGCGTGACCCTGTCGCCAACCGCCGTGAGTGACTTTGAGATCGCCTGAGTGAAGGCGGGGAACACGGTTTGGTCGGCTAGGCCCTGGAGCAGCAGCACGGGAGCGGCGATCTTCAGCCGCCCCGGATCGTTCTTGGCCAGATCCGCGATCGCCGGCGCGGTGTTGGCCGACTGGAGCACGAGCTGGTTGAGCGGCAGGCCGCCAAACGACTTCGTCGAGGCGAGGCCGCCCAGGCAGGTGCTCAGCGTCTGTGGGTAGAGCTTGGCCGCGGCAGGCGTCAGCAGCGAGGCGATGTGCAGCGACGGATACCCGATGTCGAGCCCGCGGAGAATCGTCGCCGCCAACGGCGTGAGGACGGTCGTCGTGAGCGTCTTCAGGAAGCTGGCCTCGGTGGCGATGTGCGAGGCGGGCGCGAACGCCGCGACGCCGCGCAGCGTCAGGTCGGGCGTGTAGCCGCGCGCAAGCGACGCGGCCCACAGGGCGGCGTGGCCCCCCTGGGAGTGTCCAGTGATGATGAACCGCCGACTCAGCGCCGGATCGAGCTGGCGGGCGGCCCGCACGACGTCCAGCACTCCGTAGCCCTCGGAGCGGCCGATCAGATACGGATGCGGACCAGGCCCACCGAGGCCTTCATAGTCGGTGCGCACGACGGCATAGCCGGCCTTGATCCAGCTGTCCAGCAGCGGGTAGGAGGAATCCCGGGGAAGGCGAGACGGCGCACACTGATCGGCGATCCCGGTGGTGCCGTGCGCCCACGAGACGACGGGCCAGCCGCCCTTCGGCGCCTTGCCAAGGGGGATCGAGACGAGCCCGGACACCGCGACGAGCTTGCCCCGGATCCCGACCTGCGTGTAGAGCACGCGATGGTTCTTAGCTCCGCCGAGTGCAGCCCCACCGCTCAATGGCCGCTCCCAAATCAGCGTTCCGTGCGGGCCGCTCGGAAGCCTGCTCCCGGGGGCATAGAAGCGCAATCCGTTCGGCCCGAGGGTCGCCGCGCTCGAGGCCGGGACGAGCACGCCGAACGCGATCAGCGTGGCCAGCGCCGCGCGCCAGTTGATGAATCCTCTCCTCATCTCCTCCCGCCGACGCTATCACGACGCGCGGGGAGCGGTGACCGCGCGACGTGCGTCGGTTGTCGGGCTGTGAGCAACTCCGAACCGGCCGGCTCGTTTTAGAAACGATGCGCACGCTCAAGCGCGCGTTCTTCGGTTGCATCTTGATTGCCCTGCTGGCAGACGGCACGAGCGCCAATGCCGCGACCAGGCGTCGGGTCAACCAGAGCGTCGCGCTGGGAACCCTGAGACAGGCGGCCCGCTATCCGAGCACAGGATCGAGTGTCGAATTCGCCGGGATGCTGAGAAGCGCGCTCGGTCGAGGCACGATCGTCCTAAACGCGGTGATCACTAGCCATGCCAGCTCTTCCGTGTACGAGTTCAGAGGGACGAGCACGGCGTTCTACTCCGACGGGAGCACCCGCGCAGCGTTTACCGCAACCGGGACGCTGCACACTGGCGGACGCTTCAGCCTTGCCGGCCGTGGGCACTACACGGGCGGCACTCTGTATCGCCTCACGCAACGGCAGTACTCATTCACCGGAACCGCGCCACCGCCGCCGCAACCGCCGCCTCCGGCCCCGACCCCTGCCTGCGCTGTGCCCGCCGGCTGGCACTCAGTGGCGAGCGATGCCGACCTCATCGTGGTTCGGGGACCAGACCCGAGCGGGACTATCGCTACTGCAACTATGCCCAGCCAACCCGTGGCTTCCAGTTTCTCGCTCGGGACGAGTTCTGCGGCCTCATCGGGCCACCTGATACCTGCTCCACGATCGATGGAGTAGCTCTTTCCCACATCCTGTATCACACGTCCACGGCGGTCGATAGCCCCGCCTGCGGCGGACCCAACCCGACGAGGGACGGGTCTTCCGCGGTCTATGCCGTCGACACGAACTCCGGGAAGACGGTGACTCTTGCCCAAGGTCCAGGTGGGATCACGTCGGCTGGGCTTTCGCAGCCAGGTGTGGGGGCTTGGATCCTTATCAGCGAGCCGTGCCAGGCCACCGGCCCTATCCCGCGGACCGAGACTCTGGGGGCATATTCCCCCCGAACCGGGGCTGTAACGACGCTCGACTCCGGCGATCCCGGGGCCACGATCAGCTCGCCGCCATCTCTGGCGAATTTGCAGCTCTACGGATGCGCCTCAGGTTGTCCAGACAACACTGCCGTGGTGGCCTGGACACACGACGGCGTCGCGCGGTACCAACAGGTCGGCTAGAACGGCAGTCGGGCATCGCACGTGGAACCGCTGACCATGGGCGGTGATCCGGCGGGCCGATGTTGCCGCCTAGGGTGGGGCAAAGCCCGGAAGCACCAATTCCACCCGGGCGCCGCGGGCAGGGTCCCGGGAGACCGCGCGCACCTCGCCGCCGTGAGCATCGGCGATCGCCCGCACGATGGCCAGCCCCAACCCGGCACCCCCCGAGGCTCGGCTGCGGGCTGGATCGGTGCGGTGGAAGCGCTCGAACACGCGCTCGCGCTCCTCCGGCGCGATTCCCGGGCCATCGTCGAAGACAGCGAACCTGACCTGGTCGGCACCGGCGCGTTCGACCTCCAGCCGCACGATGCCGTGGTCGGGCTCGGTGTGTTCGATCGCGTTGCGAGCTAGGTTGCGAAGCGCCTGGGCAAGCCGATCCGGATCGGCGCGCAGGGTGCCCAGGGGAAGATCGCCGAGCGAGAACCGGCGGCTCGCCGTCAGGCTGAGACCATCCCAGAGCTCGGAGACGAAGGCTGCCAGGTCGATGTCCTCGACGCGCAGGAAGTCTGTCTGCTCGGCTTGGGCGAGCACGAGCAGATCATCGACCAGCCGGCTGATCCTGGTCACCTCCGCTTGGAGCAGCCTTTCGACCCGGCGCACCTCTTCTGGCGTCGGCGACTCCGTGGCCGCGAGCACCTCCAGCTGACCCCGGATCACCGTGAGGGGGGTGCGCAGCTCGTGGGAAGCATCGGCAATGAACGCCCGCTGTCCGGCAAACGCCTCCTGGAGCCGGTCGAGCATGTGGTTGAAGCTCACGGCGAGGACACGGAGCTCATTCCCGCTGCCAGGCGGCGGATCCATCCTCGGCGCCAGCTCCCCGGCGTCGACCCGTGACGCAACCGCGGCGAGACGCCGCAACGGCGCCGTGACCCGCGCGCCGGCGAGGTATGACGCCAGCAAAGCGAGCAGCAGCGTCAGCGCACCGGCCAGAACGAAGGCTCGCGCCACCCCGTGCTGGGCTCGTTCCACGAGCGCCAGCGGCTCGCCCGCACCGATGATGACCGGCAACCCAGCCACGGCCACCGGTCGCTCTAGCATCCGGATCTGCCCGGCGTCGGCGATGCGCCGGATCGAGTAGCCGAGCGCCGGAACGCGCAGTTGTCGCGAGCGCAGGTTCTCCTGGACCTGCTCGGCCGCCGTCTCTCCGTCATCCGGCGTCCCGGCCCCGAATAGCTCGGGATGGTTGCTGACGGTGCCCGCGCCGGGGACGAGCACGAACAGCAACGTCGAGTTGGCGCTGTAAGGCTGTGCCCGCACATAGCGCGACGCGAGTGTCGCCAGCTGAGCGGGCCCGCGCGCCTTCAGCGGCTTCAGGGCCTGGGCCAGCTGGGCCGTTTCGGCCGCGATGTCACGATCGATCTGACTGCGGATCTGCGAACCGGTGCTGGTGTAGACGACCGCGAAGACGATCGCCGCCGAGACCAATAGCACCCCGGCGACCCATACCGTCAGCCGCCATCGCAGGCCGGACGGCAGTCGTGCCTTAAGGCGCATCTAGCCGATATCCAACCGAGCGCACCGTGACGATCGGCGAGCTTCCCATGCCGTTCCGTAGCTTTCGGCGCAGGTAGCCGACGTAGACGTCAACCACGTTGGTCCCGGGGTCATAGTCGTACCCCCAGACGGCCCTCAGAATCTGGTCCCGGCCCAGGGTCCGGCCGCGGTTGCGCAGCAGATAGGCCAGCAGCTCAAACTCGGTCGTGGAGAGGCGCACCGGCTTGTCGGCGTAGCGCACCTCCCGGGTTATCAGATCCATCTCCAGCTCGCCCGCGGTCAAGATCGTGCTTGGAGCCTGGGCGGCCACGCGCAGCTGGGCGCGGATCCTCGCCGCGAGTTCGTTGAGCGAGAACGGCTTGGTCAAATAATCCACCGCCCCGGCATCCAGGCCCCTGACGCGGTCCTCGACCTCCCCCCGGGCCGTCAGTGCGATCACAGGCAGCCCGGGCTTGGCTGAGCGCACGTCGGCGAGCACGTCCAGTCCGCTGCGCCCGGGGAGCATCATGTCGAGGACGACGAGATCGACCTCCTCGTTGATGGCTCTGTTTGCTCCGTCCAGCCCGTCTCGGGCCGAGATCACCTCGAAGCCATGAGCTCGCAGTCCACGATCGAGAAAATCGACGATTCCCGGCTCATCCTCGATCACCAGGATCACCTCAGGCATCCTGGGCGACTATATGTTGCCGATCGGCGCCGGACGGTCAGCGAAGAGCTTTCTCATCCACCCGTGAAACTATCTTGAGCCGGCGGCAGCAACCTCTGTTCGTGGAAACCGCTGGGACCCGGCGCAACGAGCAACTCACCGCCAGCACTGGTGCGTTGTTGCTCGTGCTGCTCGCGGTGCTCGGCATCACCATCATCCGGATCGGCCAGCTGACCTGGCTGCATCTGTTTCTCGGCCTGGTGCTGGTGGGCCCGGTCCTGCTCAAGCTGGCCAGCACGGGCTATCGCTTCGCGCGGTACTACGGCGGCGAGAACGCCTACCGGCGCAAGGGTCCGCCGCCTCTGTGGCTGCGGCTGATCGCGCCCATTGTCGTGCTGGCAACCATCGTCGTGTTCGTCAGCGGGGTGGTTCTGATGATCGACGGACCGCGCGACCGGGCCCCGATGCTCACGGTGCACAAGATCAGCTTCATCGGATGGCTGGTGTTCACCGCATTCCACGTGCTCGGCCACCTGCCGGGCCTCGGGCGATCGCTGCGACGGCCGACGGCCGACGGCACCGTCCCGGGCGCTCGCTGGGGCGACCCGGGACGTTGGATCGCGCTGAGCAGTGCCTGTGTGGGAGGGCTGGTGCTCGCGCTCGTCCTCGTGCCCGCCTTCTCGGTCTGGACCTCACACGGCGCGCTGGGGCATCACCACGGCTAAACGTTCTCCGGCTCAGCGGGCGTATTCGACCGCGCGTGACTCCCGGATCACCGTCACCTTGATCTGGCCCGGATACTCCAGCTCCTTCTCGATCTCGCGCGCGATTTCGTGGGAGAGAATTGTCGCGGCGTCATCGTCGATATCGCCGGGCGCGACCATCACGCGGATCTCACGCCCCGCCTGCATCGCGTAGACCTTGTCCACGCCCTTGTGGCGGGTGGCGATGTGCTCGAGGTCTCGCAGCCGCTTGACGTACTGCTCCAGCGACTCGCCGCGAGCGCCGGGCCGGGCACCGGACAGGGCATCCGCCGCCTGCACGATCACCGCCTCCACCGTCTGCGGCTCGACCTCGTTGTGGTGGGCCTCCATCGCGTGCGCCACCGCCTCAGGTTCGCCGTACTTCCGCGCGAGGTCACCGCCGACGAGTGCGTGGGGACCCTCGATCTCATGGGTAACCGCCTTGCCGATGTCGTGCAGCAGCGCGGCCCGGCGCGCGGTCTTCGGACTGGCACCAAGCTCCTCGGCCATCATCGCGGCGAGATGGGAGACCTCGATCGAGTGCGCAAGCACGTTCTGTCCGTAGCTGGTGCGAAACCGCAGGCGTCCCAGGTACTTGACCAGATCCGGATGCAGTCCCTGTACGCGAGCCTCGAACGCTCCCTGCTCCCCCAGCTCGATGATGTGCGCTTCCAACTCGGACTTGGCCTGAAAGTACATCTCCTCAATCCGAGCCGGATGGATTCGCCCGTCCTGGAGCAGCTTCTCCAGCGTGAGGCGCGCGATCTCTCGCCGCACTCCGTCGAAGCCGGAGAGGACCACCGCGCCGGGAGTGTCGTCGATGATGAAATCGACCCCGGTGAGATTCTCCAGCGCCCGGATGTTGCGCCCCTCCCGTCCGATGATCCGGCCTTTCATGTCATCGGCCGAGAGCTGTACCACCGACACCGTCGTCTCCGCCGCGTGACCGGCCGCGAGGCGCTGCATGCAGACCGAGAGGATGTTCCGCACGCGGCGCTCGGCCTCTCGTTTGGTCTGCTCCTCGATCTCCCGTAGCCGGCGCGCGGCATCGTGCTTGGCCTGGTCCTCGATCTCCTCGAGCAGCATCTGCTTGGCCCGTGCGGCGGAGAGCCCGGAGATGCGTTCCAACTCACGGGCCAGGGCCTCACGGCTGGTGAGGAGAGCCGCCCGTTCTTTCTCGAGCTCGGCCTCGCGCTGGACGACCGACTCCTCGCGCCGAGCCAATCCGGCTGCCCGATGCGAAAGATCGTTCTCGGCGCCGGGGGTGACGACGACGGGCGCGGTCATCGGACTCGTCACGTGGGCGGGGTGCAGCCGCCTGCTGACGATCGCGTACCCCACGGCCGCGGCCACGATTCCCACCGCGATCAGCGCTGCGGCGGCGATGATATCCATGGTCGTTTCCTCTCCTGACGGTCCGAAACCGGACCGTTTCACTGCTTCGGGTTTTGGAAAGCGACCGAGCGGCCCGTGAGTGTCGCACGATGGATGCCGGGCGGCACTATGAAGTGCCGATCAGGCGGCGGCTAGCTGGCGATTGGTCTGAGTGTCGGGAATGGGTCTGGCGACCCGAGGAAATTTGCCGTCAACTTGAAAGTCCGGAATCCAATAATGGAGAAATTTGCTGGTGTTTTGCGGCCCGCGGGCCGTTCGTTCGCTATAGCGGCATCGTAGTACTGGCGCTGAGGCGGCGCAAACCAGGATGGTGGAGCTTCAGGCCTCACGCGCATAAGCCGCGAGCGCATCAAGGGCCACTTCCATCTCGTAGCCCTTGCGCAGCAGCAGCCCGAACGCGCGATCTCGCTCACGACGACCCACGGGCGGCGCGGAGCAGCGCCGCCGCAGCAGCTCCAACGCCTGCTCGAGCTCTGACTCGAGCGTCTGCCCACCCAACGCGGTCTCGATCAGCTCGGAATCAAGGCCGCGCTCGCGCAATGAGCGGCGGATCCGATCGCGTCCCCATTGCTCCAGCTGGCGCTTGTCGTCGGTGAACACCCGGGCAAAGCGGCGGTCGTCCAGATAACCCTGGTCGACGAGCGTGGCGAGCACCGCGGACACCGCGGCGTCGTCCAGATCCTCGCGCTCGAGCCGCTGGCGGACCTCCGACACGGTTCGCTCGCGGCGATTCAGGTACCGGTAGGCCAGTCCCAGCGCATGCTCCAGGCGCTCCTCGTCGGCGCGGTTAAGCGGCCTTGTTTCCAACTTCTGGAACCGGCTCCACTGCCGCAAGCGGAGTCTCCTCCCGCGGCCCATTTATGTTGTGTGCCACGTCGCGGTTGATCCCCAGTGCGGCGTAGACCTTTTCCTCGATCGCCCGCGCCATGTCCGGATGCTCGTCCAGGAACGCCTTGGCGTTGCCACGGCCCTGGCCGAGCCGTTCCTCGCCGTAGGAGAAGAACGAGCCGGACTTGGTGACGATGTTGTGCTCGATGCCGAAATCGATCAGGCAGCCGGAGGTTGAGATGCCACGGCCGAACTCGATGTCGAACTCGGCCTGCTTGAACGGCGCCGCGACCTTGTTCTTGACCACCTTGACCCGCACCCGGTTCCCCACCGCTTCCGTTCCGTCCTTGAGCGTCTCGATCCGGCGGATGTCCAGCCGCTGCGAGGCGTAGAACTTCAGCGCCCGGCCACCCGGCTGCGTCTCCGGTGAGCCGAACATCACGCCCACCTTCTCACGAATCTGGTTGGTGAACACGCACAGGGTCTGGGTGCGGTTGAGGTTTCCGGCGAGCTTGCGCATCGCCTGGGACATCATCCGCGCCTGGAGGCCTACGGTCTGGTCGCCCATCTGTCCTTCCAGCTCGGACCGCGGCGTCAGCGCCGCGACGGAGTCCACGGCAATCAGATCGACCGCCCCGGAGCGGATCAGCATGTCGACGATCTCCAATGCCTGCTCCCCGAAGTCGGGTTGGGAGACCAGCAGTTCGTCGATGTCCACGCCGATCTCCTTCGCATACAGGGGATCCATCGCGTGCTCGGCATCGACGAACGCGCACACGCCGCCGAGCTTCTGCGCCTCGGCGATGAGGTGGTAGACCAGCGTTGTCTTACCGGAGGACTCCGGGCCGAAGATCTCGATGATCCTCCCCCGCGGGACACCGCCGATGCCCAGGGCAATGTCCAGCGACAGCGCACCCGTCGGAATCGCGTCAACCGCCACTCGCGCGCCGGGATCGCCCATCCGCATGACCGAGCCCTTGCCGAACTGCCGTTCAATCTGAGTCAGAGCGCCCTGCAGCGCAGCCTGTCGCTTGGCGTCCGACTTGGCGTCGGGCGTCGCGCCGGACTTGACGCTGGCTTTCTCGTTCTCGCTCATCTCAGTTCGACTCCTTATCTCAAGCGCTTTGGTATTGCACGGTAGGACGGGGGGCGGACGGAAAACCCAAGCTAGACCGGGTGCTTGTGACGAAACAAGACACATTTGTGCCGAAAGGCGAACAATTCGGGGACTCGTGGTCGCCGGTGGCAGCTTTGGTTCGGATAAGACCTTGGGTGGTGGCTCTAACGCACGTATATGAGGCGCGAGAGCCACCACGTCCCCTTGCGCGCTCCGGGGCGCTCGGATGACACCGGGGACGCCGGGGCGCAAGGAGAGCCGGACGCTCAGGTGACACCGGGGACGCCGGGCGCTCAGGTCAGGCCGGGGGCGCGGAGGCCCCCAGCGCCAGCGAGGCCAGCGCCTCATACCGAGCCCCGCCGGACAACAGCCATGAGCGATACAAGGTCACCCGCGTCCCGACGAACCCGGCGCGTGGCGGTTCTGAAACCGCGCGGGGTGCCCCGGAGGCCGCCTGCGCGCTCCGCCCCACGCGCGCCCCGGTCACGTGGGGCAGAAAGCGCCGGTGCTCGGCCTCGTACCAGCCTCCGGCGCTCAGCTGGGCCGAGAGCAGGCGCTGCAGCTCTGACAGGGCACCATGAGGGTCCCCGAGCTCAAGCGCCAGGACGCGCGGACGACGTCGGGGCAGCCATATGGGCTGTCCGAGCGAGAGGCTCGGCGCCGGATAGCCCGCGGCCACGGCGCATGCCTCCGAGATCGGCCCGGCCTGCGAAGCGGACTGCCAGCCCAGAAAGCACAGGGTCACGTGCAGCGATTCATGCGGCACCGCCCGTAGGCCCTGATGCGCGGCCACAACCCGCTCCTGCCAGCCCACGAGCTCACTACGGACGGCTGCGGGCAGCTCGAGGGCGACGAACAGCCGCGCCCGCTCATCGACCCCCGGGACGCGCTGGTTCTCCCCCGAGACCCGCTCGTCGACCATCGAGTCCTCAGCCGTCGTTGGCCTGCTCGCCGGGCAGCCGCCCGATCTCGGTCTCGCCACGCAGCAGCCGCCGCAGCAGATGCATCGTCACGGTGGTGGACCGTTCACGCACGTCGGCGCGTCCTCCGGGCAGGCGGGTGCTGCGGGTGATCCGCCCGGCCGTGCCCGGGGCATCGCCGAGCACACGGGCGCAGACCGAAAAGCAGACGAGGCCGACTGGCTTCTCCTCGATGCCTCCCTCTGGGCCGGCGATTCCGGTAACCCCCACGCCGACCTCCGCGCCCAGCCGTACGGCTGCGCCGTCGGCGAGGGCCGCGGCGACCTCGACCGAGACGGCGCCGAAGTGCTCGATCATCGGTGCCGGGACCCCCACCTGGGCAGTCTTCACCTCGTTGGAATAGGCGACGACGCCGCCGGCGAAGTGGGTCGAGGATCCCGCTCGCTCGGTCAGCCGCGCGGCCATCAGCCCTCCGGTGCACGACTCCGCGACCGCGACCTTGCGCGTGCCGAGCAGCTCGGCCACCTGCTCGTCGACGGTCGAGCCATCGCGGGAGAACAAAGTGTCGGCATGCCGAGCGGCGATAAATTCGATGAACGCCTCGTAGGCGGCCTGGTCAGGTGGCTCGTAGCGCGTGGCGATCTCGATCTCGCCCCGGCGCAGGCAGGTGGTGATCTCCAACGGCGCCAGCGGGATCCCGTCGGCTTCGGCGGCCCGCAGCGTATTGGCGATCTCAGACTCCGGGATCCCGAACAGGCGGATGATCTCTCGCCGGTAGGTCGTGGCGCCGGCGATTGCGTCCTGGAAGGCCTGCGTGGCGCGAGCGGTCTCCCACATCGGCTGCAGCTCCCGCGGCGGTCCGGGGAGGACGACGACGGTCGGCCCAGATCCCGATCCCGGCGGCACGACCAGGCCCGGCGCGGTACCCACCGGGTCGAGCACGGTCGCCCCCTCCGGGATCACGGCTTGTTTGCGATTGGAGAGGCGGATCGCGTCCAGATCGAGCCCGGGCCAGCGGCGCATCATCGGGCGCAGGATCTCGGCGATCCGCTGCTCCAGCGCCGGATCGAGAACCATCTCGCGGCCGGTGAAGCGGCCGACGATCTCGGCGGTCAGATCGTCGGCGGTCGGGCCCAGGCCGCCGCTGGTCAGAACCAGGGCCATGCCCTCACGTTCCATGTAACGCAGGGCCGCGAGCAGATCGTCGGGACGGTCTCCGACGATCTGGATCATCGCCGCGTCGACTCCGATCTCCCGCAAGCGTTCAGACAGCCATGGTCCGTTGCGGTCGGAGATGATGCCGGTCAGCACCTCGGTCCCGGTGATCAGGATGCCGGCCCTGGGATTCGCGGGCCGGGGATCCGAACCCTGGGGACCCGCGGGCCGGGGATTCGCGTGCCCGGGATTCGCGTGCCCGGGATTCGCGGGCCCGGGATTGGCGTCCGGCTGACGCGCGTCGCTCATGCGCAGCGTGGCTGCTTGGCCAGGGGCAGCGACGTGGTGCCGGTGGGCTGGATCAGATAACCGATCGAGGACGCCGAGGGGGTGATCCGCACGGTGCTGCCGTTGACCTTCATCTGGGCTGACGCATTGCCGAGGGTCAGCAGCAGCTTCGACGCGGTCTGCGTGGGGATGCTCTGCCCGGCGGCGAAGATCTTTCCGGAGATCAGCCGCTTTCCATGACCGTCGACCAGGCAGACGTACAGGCTCCCGGTGGGGACGAGCTGCAGCTTCACCGTCTTGGGCGTGGTCGCCGCGGGGCGCGCGCTGCGACGGTGGCGGTGGTGTTTCGGCGAAGTCGGGTGCAGGCCGGTGGGAGTCGTGGGCTTCTTGCTCGTGCCACTTCCGAGAATCCACAGGACGCCGACGATGGCGACCAGCACAACAGCGATGATCGCCCAGGGTGGGATCAGCGGCCCCTTGGCCGCACGTTCACGCTCCCGGCCGAGCGCGGCGATCGGGCGCATCTCATGGTCGGAAGGGCGCTCGAAGCGACGCTTGTACTCGTCGATCAGCAGCCGGCTGTCGAGGCCGAGGAAATCGCCGTAGGTGCGCAGGAAGCTCTTGACATACACCGGCCCCGGAAGCAGATCCCATTCCTCGTTCTCGATCGCGCGCAGGTATTTGGCCCGGATCTTCGTCCGCGCCTCGACTTCGCCGATATCGATGCGCGCGCGCATGCGCGCGTCCCGCAGAGTCGAGCCGATGTCAGCCATCGACGGAAGGCTACAGCCGGGGCGGCTGAGCCCAAGCACCGCAAACGCGCGCCCGCAACAGCGTCGTGACGACGCGGGCGGACGTCACAGGTCGACTCGGACCACCGTTACAGCTCGACGCCGACGCCGCTACAGCTCGTCGGGTTCGACCGGTACGGCGGGCGCTACCGCCGCCCCGCCCCCGACCGGCGCCGCGCTACCGTCGGCTTCGGCCAGATGCATGAGGATGCGCGG
Organism: uncultured Solirubrobacterales bacterium; assembly: GCA_963757165.1. Classification (GTDB taxonomy): domain Bacteria; phylum Actinomycetota; class Thermoleophilia; order Solirubrobacterales; family Solirubrobacteraceae; genus Palsa-465. Next base: position 650,221 of record CAVWQO010000002.1, on the reverse strand, counting down.
TACGTCGACCTCCTGGATCAGCACCTGCCGGGGCTTTGAGCCCTCGTAGCCGGAGATGATCCCGCGCCGCTCGAGCATGTCGATCAGTCGCCCCGCGCGGGTGTAGCCGAGCCGCAGCCGCCGCTGCAACATCGAGGTCGACGCGGTGCCCATCTGGGCGACCAGGGAGATCGCCTCCTGAAGCAGCGGGTCCTCGTCGGGGTGGAACTCGGGGTCCTCGCTGGAGCCGCCGGCATCCTCGCTCTCCACCTCCTCGAGTAGCTCCTCGTGGAACTCCGGCTCGCCCTGCCGTCGCCATGCGTCGGTCAGCTCAAGGATCTGCTCCTCATCGATGTACGCCCCCTGGATCCGCTGCACCTTCGAGGAGCCGACGGGCGAGAACAGCATGTCCCCCTGACCGAGCAGGGACTCCGCACCGTTCTGGTCCAGGATGACCCTGGAGTCGGTCTGCGAAGAGACCGCGAAGGCGATCCGCGAGGGCACGTTGGCCTTGATCATCCCGGTGATCACGTCAACGCGGGGCGATTGCGTCGCCAACACGAGGTGGATGCCGACGGCGCGGGCCTTCTGGGCCAAGCGGATGATCGAGTCCTCAACGTCGGCCGGGGCGACCATCATCAGGTCGGCGAGCTCGTCGATCACGCAGAGGATGTAGGGCAGTGGCGGGTCTCCCCGCTTCTCCCGGGCCCGGTTGAGCTCAGGCAGCGATCGCGTGCGAGCCAGCGACATCGTGCCGTAGCGGCTCTCCATCTCCTTGACCAGGTTCTGGAGCGCGTTGGCGGCCATCCTCGGGCTGGTGATCACGGGGGTGAGTAAGTGTGGGATCGCGTCGTAGTGGTTGAGCTCAACCTGTTTGGGGTCGACGAGCACCAGGCGGACATCGTGCGGGGTGGCGCGCAGCAGGATCGAGGACAGCATCGAGTTCACGCATGCCGACTTGCCGGCGCCCGTGGTGCCGGCGACGAGCAGGTGAGGCATCTTCGCCAGGTCCGCGCCGATCGCACGGCCGGCGATGTCCTTGCCCAGCCAAACCGTCAGCGGCGACCACTCAGCGGGCGGCTCCTGGAAGACGTCACCGAGATGGACGATCCGGCGCCGCGCGTTGGGGACCTCGACCCCTACCGCCTGCTTGCCCGGGATCGGAGCCAGGATCCTGATGTCTGTGGCGGCCAGCGCATAGGCGAGGTCGTCCTTCAGATTCGCCACCTTGCCCACCTTCACCCCGGGCGCCAGGCGGAGCTCGTAGCGAGTTATGTGCGGTCCGGTGACGCGGCCGATGACCTTGGCCTCGATGCCGAAGTGGCCCAGCGTCTCGACCAGCGTGCGGGCGACCTGCTCCTGTCCTTCGGTATCCGGCTTGGCCGCCTCCCCGGTAGAGCGGGTGAGCGAACGCGAGCCCGGGACACGCCAGACGAAGTCGGGGTCATCGGTCACTGAGGCTCGGTACCGGCCTTGGGGCGTGAGATCTTCGGGGGCAACCGCGGGGCCCTTGGCCGCAGCGCTCGGATCGGGAACCGGCTCAGAAGGATCGCCAGGCTCGGAATCGCCCAGCTCGGCCAGCGGAGGCGGATCCCCGAAGCCCTCCTCAGCTTCGATCGGAGGCGCCTCGACATGAGTCGCGCGGACGACGAGTTCGGCAGTGTCAGGCTCAGGTGGCAGCAGCGACAGAGGCTCCTCAGCGAGCGTGCCGGCCATTGCGGCCCCGCCGGTCCGACTGGTGGGCGCAAGCGTGGGTAGAGGCCTACGGGCGACCGTCGAGGCGAAATCCTCGGTGGAGCGCCGAAGCGCACGGCTGGTGTCCGCCACGCCGGTCCCCGTGACGCGGATCGCCGTGGCTAGAGTCGCCCCTGAGACGAGGATCAGACCGGCCAGGAACAGGAATACGGCGAGGATGTCGGCGCCGAGCGTGGAGAGCAGATGCGAGGCGGCCCAGAACTCGGCCTGTCCCACGATCCCGCCTCGGGACTGAAAAGCAGCTGCGTGCCAGAACCCGTGCCCGCTCAGGGCTCCTGGACCGACACCGAGGGTCCCAGCGGCGAGTGCCAGGGTGAGCGACGCAACCAGGCATACCACGCCCGTCCGCATCGGCCGACCGGGTGGTCTCAGCTCACGGGCCAGGACCAGCGCGCCCGCGGCCACGAGCGCGGCGGGAATCGCATAGCCCAGTGAGCCGAAGACGAAGCGCGTGGCCTTGATTGCCCCGTTGCCGAGGGCTCCCCCCGACCAGTGCAGGTATCCGACGCCGGCCAGGAAGATCCCGACCGCGATCAACGCCAGACCGATGATGTCGACGTGGTGAGCCTCGAGGTTGAACGCCGGCAGCGCCAGCGTCGGTCGGCTTGCCATCACCGAGCGCTGGGCGCGCTTGGGGGGCGACCGGCGCTTGGCAGGGGGCTTCTTGCGGGTGGCGGCCATCTCCGAAGAAGTGGCTTCGACGCGCGCGGGCCGGCTCCTGCCCGCCGCGGCACCGCTGACGGCCCCGCTCACGGGTATCAACGCGCACTAAATAATCCGGAAACCATGTGCGTCCCCCCGTACCATCGGCCAGACCATGGCTGACTTCGAGCGTCCCCCCCGCGTGCTGGTCGTCGAGGATGACGATGCGATCGCCCAGGTGCTGCAGCGCTCGCTGCGCATGGAGGGCTACGACGTTCGCATCGCCGGAGATGGCATCAGCGCGCTGGATCTCGCCCATGCGTTTCTGCCGGATCTGGTGATCCTCGACCTGGGCTTGCCCCGCCTGGACGGAATCGAGGTCGCGAAGACGCTGCGTGAGAACGACGATGTCCCGATATTGGTGCTCACCGCTCGGGATGCCGTCGAGTCCCGCGTGGAGGGCCTTGACTCCGGCGCGGACGACTATCTCGTCAAGCCGTTCGAGCGTCAGGAGCTGCTGGCGCGGCTACGGGCACTCCTGCGCCGCCGGCCACCGAGAGGTCAGGCGACGCTGACGGTGGGAGATCTGAAGCTCAACCCCGATACGCACGAGGTCAGCCGTGCCGAGCGCGGAATCGAGCTTACCCAGCGAGAGTTCGAGCTGTTGGAGTACCTGATGCGCAACGAGCGGATCGTGATCTCCCGCCAGCGGTTGCTCGACGAGGTGTGGGGATATGACCCGTTCTCAATGACGAACACGATCGAGGTGTTCGTGTCAAACCTGCGACGAAAGCTTGAAGCCGGTGGCGAGCCTCGGCTCCTCCATACGATCCGCGGCGCGGGCTACGTTCTCCGCGTATAGGTCGCTGCCGATCCGCTGGCGGCTGGCCGGCGGCTCCGCGGCACTGACCTTCGTGATCCTGGCCGGATTCGCGGCCATCGTCGGCGTGCTCACCACGCGCCAGGTGCGGGGGCAGTTCAACGACGAAGTGCGTTCGGCCGCGGACCAGCTCGAGCGGCAGCTGCATCTGACCTTCAAGAACGGCGCGCTCGACTGCTTTCACACCATCCACCTGAGCGAGTTCGCCAGCGCCGAGCAGGCGCAGATCCGAATCTACAACGACGCGGGGCGCCTCCTGTGTACCCAGGATTCCGTGATCGTCAAGGGCGCGAGGCTGCCTGAGGCCACGCCCAGTTTCACACCACCCAACAGCACGGGCACCTTCCAGGAGCTCGGCTACCGAATCGACGTGCGTGATCACGGGGTCTCCCCCGCGGGCGAGGTCAAGCTCCTGTTCGCGCGGCCACTCTCGGATGTTGACCACACGTTGGCCCGCGTTCAGTTCTTCCTCATCCTCGGTGTGCTCGGCGGCACCATCCTCGCCCTGCTCGCCGGCCTGGCCACCGCACAGCGGGCGATCCGCCCGATCGCCGCGCTGACCGATGCGGCTCGTGAGGTGGAGCGCACCCGTGACCCGAGTCGCCGGCTCCCGCGGCCCGAAGCTGACGATGAGGTCGCCGAGCTAGCCCGCACCCTTGAGGGCATGCTCGGCGCCCTCGATTCCGCGCGCACCGACACCGAGGCGATGCTCGATCGCCAAAGGGAATTCGTGGCCGATGCCTCGCATGAACTGCGGACGCCACTCACCAGCGTGTTGGCAAATCTCGAGCTGTTGGCTGAGGAGCTCGACGGTGAGCAGGCGGAAACCGCGCAAGCCGCGCTCCGATCGACTCGCCGGATGCGACGGCTTGTGGGCGACCTGCTGCTGCTCGCCCGCGCCGACGCCCGGCGTGACCAACAACACCGGCCCATCGACCTTGGAGATGTACTGCTGGAGGCCGCGGCCGAGCTCGGGCCCGTGGCCGATCAGCACGAGCTGACGATCGAGGCCGGACCGGTCGTGCTATCGGGCGTACGCGACGACCTGCATCGGCTGACGCTGAACCTGCTCGAGAACGCGCTTCGGCACACGCCGCCGGGGACGCATGTTCGCGCCCGCACCGAAATCGATGGGGACGCGGCCGTGCTGATCGTGGAGGACGACGGTCCTGGCATCCCCGCCCAGCTCGAGCGGCGAATCTTCGAGCGCTTCGTCCGCGGGGGGCGTGACGGTGGACGGGGATCAGGCCTGGGCCTGGCCATCGTCCGCGCGGTAGCCGAGTCCCACGGCGGCACGGTCACGCTTGAGCGGCCTGCGGGCGGCGGCACCCGGTTCGTGATCAGGCTTCCGACCGATCAGGCGCTCGCGCAGGCAACCGCCGACATCGCCTCAGAAGCCGATCAGACCTCGACGACGACGGGCAGCACCATCGGCCGGCGGCGCAGCCGGTCGTAGACGAACGCCGCAAGATCGTCGTGAAGCTCCTGTTGGAGCAGATCGATCTCTCGCACACCGTCGGTCGCAGAGCGCTCAAACGAGCGCTCGACTTCGTCCCTTATCTCCTGAACCAGGCTGTCGGCCTGCTCGACGAACGGGACGCCGCGGAAGATCACCTCGGTCGGCGCAACCGGCTTACCGGACTGTTCGGAGATCGTCGCCACGACGATGAAGATGCCGTCGGCGGACAGCATCCGGCGGTCACGGAGTGCGACATCGGCCGGGTCGCCGATGTCGACACCGTCGACGAAGATCATGCCGGACTGCTCGGGGTCGCCGAAGCGGGCGCCGCGGCTGTCGATGTCCAGTGGGAGGCCGTTCTCGCCCTGGAAGACGTCATCCGGGTGAATACCGACAGCGTCGGCGAGCTGCGCGTGTAGGTGAATGCGTTTGTGGTCGCCGTGAATCGGCAGCACGTAGCGCGGCTTGACGAGGTTGAGCATCAGCTTCAGCTCTTCTTCGTAGCCGTGCCCGGACGCGTGGATCGGCGCCTCGCGGGGGGTGATCACCTCACAGCCGATGTGGTAGAGGCGATCGATGGTCTCATTCACCGCCCGCTCGTTTCCTGGGATCGGCGTGGCCGAGAAGACGACGGTGTCCCCGCGGCGGAGCTTGATCATCCGGTGGTCGTTGTGGGCCATCCGGCGGAGCGCCGAGAGTGGCTCCCCCTGGGAGCCGGTGGAGATCACCACGATCTTGTGATCGGGCCAATCCTCGACCTCCTGGGGCTGAATCAGAATGCCCTCGGGAAGATCGATGTGACCGAGCGAGCGGCCGATGTTGACGTTCTTGCGCATCGAGCGGCCGACCAGCGAGACCTTGCGACCGAGTGTGGCCGCGGCATCCACGCACTGTTGAACGCGATGGATGTTCGAGGCGAAGCTCGTGACGATTATCCGTCCCTCGGCGCGCGCGAACACCTCTTCGAGATGCGGGCCGACGTTGCGCTCCGAGGGCGAAAAACCAGGGCGATCAGCGTTGGTCGAGTCGCCGCACAGCAGCAGCACCCCCTCGCGGCCGAGCTCGGCCAAGCGCGAGACGTCGGCGGGAGGTCCGTCGACCGGCGTCTGGTCGAACTTGTAGTCACCGGTGACCAATACCGTGCCGAGCTCGGTGGTCAGGGCGACCGCACAGGCGTCAGGGATCGAATGGGTCATGTGGACGAGCTCGACGTTGAACGGACCCAGGCTGAGATCCTCGCCGGGCGCCAGGTCCTCAAGCTGGGCGTCACGGAGCTTGTGTTCGTCCAGCTTGGAGCGGGCCATCGCCATGGTCAGGCGCCCGCCGTAGACGACGGGCGCGTCCGCGCCGAGTTCCCGCATGACCCAGGGCAGGGCTCCGACGTGGTCCTCGTGACCGTGCGTGATGACGAACGCCTCGATGTCCTTGGCGCGCTCACGCAGGTAGGTGAAATCCGGCAGCACGAGATCGATGCCGAGCATCTCGGCAGTGGGGAATCGAAGGCCGGTGTCGACGACGACAATCCGGCCGTCGTACTCGACCACCGTCATGTTCTTGCCGATCTCGCCCAGACCACCGAGCGGCAGGACCCGCAGCGTGTTACTCACGCGCTGGCTGTCTGCAGGAGTCCGTGACGCTCGAGCAACTCGCGGATCGCCGCGGTCTCGCGCTCGTCCGGTTCAACGTAGGGCAGTCGCGGTCTGCCGACGGGGATCCCGATCAGGTTGAGAGCCGCCTTTACGCTGCAGGCGAGCGGCCCGACCATGTCACGGTAGACGTCAGCGAGACTGCGGTCGATCTCTCGGCGGCGTTCGGGCTCGTCGACCATCCGGCGCATCTCCTCACCGAAGAGGTGGCTGACGACGCAGATCCCTCCCGGTTCGCCCATATCCAGCACGTCGGCGAGCATGTCGTCGTTGCCGGCGTAGATCTGCATCCCGTCGATCTTGGCCAGGTTGTCCGGGTTCGCCTGCTTGACGCCGACCACGTGCTCAAGCTGAGCCAGTTCGGCCAGCAGATCGTTGGACATGTCCGAGCCGGTGCGCTGAGGAATGTTGTAGAGGAGGATCGGGAGATCGGTGGCGCGTGAGACCTCCTCATAGTGGCGGACGATCCCGCGCCGGCTGGGCCGGTTGTAGTAGGGATTGACCGACAGCAGGGCGTCCGGGCCCAGCTCTGTCGCCCGCTCGGTCAGATATACGGCGTGGCGGGTGTCGTTGGAGCCCACGCCGGCCACGATCGAGCAGCGTCCGCGCATCTCCTGGACACCGAGCTCGATCATCCTCAGGTGCTCCTCGTCGTTCATCGTGGCCGCCTCACCAGTGGTACCGCACAGCACCAGTCCATCGGAGCCGTGATCGACCAGATGGTTCATCAGGCGGACCGACGCGGCCTCGTCAGCTCGGCCCTGATCATCAAATGGGGTGACCATTGCGGTCAGGATCGCGCCGAGGTTTGCAGGCATCGCTGCCGATTATCGCAGGGGCCGCGGGCGCCCGGCTCTCAGCCGGACGCCCGCGTTCCCGGGTCGGTCAGGAACTGGCGGCAGCCGTGCGTTCGCTGTGCTCGCCGCTGCCGCGCACAAGGGGCCCTTTGTAGGGGCCGGGCTTGGGCCGTGCCTTGCCCCCGGGGAAGGCGAGCCGCAGGATCGTCCGCTGCACCATCCCGAGCTGCTGGTGGAACGGACCGGAGTTGTAGGGGAGCTCATAGCGCTCGCAGATCTCGCGCACCTTCGGTGCGATCTCGCCGTAGCGCGTGCTCGGCATGTCCGGGTACAGGTGGTGCTCGACCTGGTAGCCCAGGTTGCCGCTGATCACGTGAAACATCGGGCCGCCGTCGATGTTGGCAGCGCCGGTCAGTTGGCGCACGTACCAGCCTCCGCGGGTCTCGTCCTTGGTCTCCTCCTGGGTGAACGTGTACGTCTGATCGGGGAAGTGACCGCAGAAGATGATCGCGTAGGACCAGACGTTGCGGATCAGGTTGGCCACGATGTTCGCGGTCAGCGTCCGGCGGAACGGCTCCCGGAAAGAGCGGCGTTCGATCAGCTGGCGCAGCACGTTGCTCCCGACGCTCTCCTGTTTGCGCCGCAGCCTGCGGCTGACTCGCTTGGCCTGCACCCTGGGGCTCTTGCTGCTGCTCTCGGCCCCCTCACGCAAGCTGTAGATCGCTACCTCGATCAGCGTCATGACCAGGCCGCTGATCACGGGCCAGGCGATGTAGTCCTTCTGGATCTGCGCACGCGCCTTGCCACCGATCCCCTTGAGGTCCTGCAGGGCCTCCTTGTGACTCTTCTCGCCGTTGCGGATCGCGTCCAGATCCATGTCATGAAGGGCGACACCCCATTCGAACAGCCAAGCCAGGATGATGTTGTAAATCGGTTGCAGCAGGTAGATCGGGTGCCATTTCTGGCTGGGATCGATCCGCATGATCTCGTAGCCGAGATCTTTGTCCTTACCGATGATGTTGGTGTACGTGTGGTGGATGTAATTATGGGAGTGCCGCCACGATTCGGCGGTCGATGCGGTGTCCCAGTCCCAGGCGCGCGAGTTGATCACCGGATCGTTCATCCAGTCCCACTGGCCGTGCATGACGTTGTGGCCGATCTCCATGTTCTCCAGGATCTTGGCCAGACCCAGGGTGGCCGCGCCGAGCGCCCACGGCACGCGCCAACGGCTGGCGATCAGCTCGGCGCGACCGATCAGCGCCAAGCGCCGCTGGAAGGCGATCATCGAGCGGATGTAGGTGGCATCGCGATCGCCGAGATCGGCCTTGACCTGCTCGTGCAGCTCGTCGAACTCCTTGCCGATCTGCTCGATCTGCTCCGGAGTGAGCCGGTGCAGTGGGTTCTCCGAGACGTCGACCGCAACGTGTCCGTTCGTGCGATGGCCGTTCTGGGTTGCGGTCTCCATTTGGGTATCTCCCCTTTGTTCTTTCGTAGCGGACTACAAGTCGATTTCGACGGGTCCTTCGGGCGCGCTGATGCACGTCCGGATCATCTCCCCGTCCTGGCCGTAGACCTCGCCGTTACGCAGGTCTCGCACGCGTCCCGAGCGAAGCTCGCCGACGCACGTGTGGCAAATTCCCTCGCGGCAACCGTAAGGCAGATCGAGTCCCGCCTCCTCGCCGGCCACGAGGATCGGAATCTTTCCGTCGGACTCCGTGTGGCAGTCGGACTTGAGAAACTTGATCTCGCCACCCTCTCCCTCGCCGTTCTCGCCGAACCCGAGCTTGGGCTGAAAGCGCTCCATGTGCAGCTGGGCGCAGTCGTCGTGCTGCTCCCAGTGTTCGGAGAACGCGTCAAGCATCTCGCCCGGGCCGGAGATGAAGGCCTCACGCTCAGTCCAGTCGGGGCACAGCTCGTCGAGATCCTTCGGCCCCATGCGACCGCTGTCGCGCGTCAGCTGCTCATGGAGCCGGAAGCCGTCCTGGCGCTGGGCCAATTCGCGTAGTGCATCACCGAAGATGACGTCGTCGGTGTGCCGCGCTGAGTGCAGCAGGACCACGTCCTTCATCTGGTCGGAGTGATCCAGGTAGCGCAGCATGCTCATGATCGGCGTGATCCCGCTGCCCGCGCTGATGAACAGCAGCTTCTCCGGCGGGTCCTCCGGGAGCACGAAGTCACCCTCCACCCCACCGAGCCCGACGATCGATCCGGGTCGCCCGCGCCGCACCAGGTAGGGGGAGACCTTGCCCTCGTCAACGTTCTTGACGGTGATCGAGATCAGCCCGTCCTCCCGCCAGGGGTCCGAGGTGAGCGAGTAGGCACGCCAGTGCCGGACGCCTTCGATGTCCAGTCCGATCCTCAGGTACTGGCCCGGCTTGTGCCCGGACCAGCGGTACCCAGGTTTGATCAGCACCGTCGCCGCGTCCTCGGTTTCGTGGTTGATCTCCTCGATCCGGCCTCGGAGCTCACGTGTAGACCACAGCGGATTGATCAGCTCCAGATAGTCGTCGATCAACAGAGGCGAACTCAGCGCGCCCAGCGCCTTGAGCACGCGTCGCTGGATCGGATGGACGTTTGGGGGGGCACCTTTTTCGGGCATCTACTGAAGGGTAATATCCATCGAGGTACATTTTCTAACCAGCTTTTGTCCTTCCGAGCCGCAGACGCAGCGTCCCCCGCCGCTCGTAGCCCCCGTAAGGCGGGCACCCGTGGAATGCCGCGGGCCGAGCGCGAGCAGCTGATCCTCGAGGTGGCCGGCCAAGCCTTCGCCCGCGAGGGCTACCACTCCGCCTCGATGGCCGAGATCGCTGACCTGGCTGACGTTTCCAAGCCGATGGTCTATGCGTACTTTGGCTCCAAGGAGGAGCTTTATATCGCGTACATCAACCGGATGGGCGGAGAGCTCCTGGATCGGCTGCTCCGCGCGATCGGCGAGCAGGATCCGCCGATCGAGCGGCTGCGCATCCGCGTGGCCGAGTTTCTCGCGTTCGTCGAGGAGCACCGGGACGGATGGCGGGTGCTGTTCACCGAGATGAGCTCGAGCCGGCCGCTGGCCGAGCAGGTGGCTGGATTGCGCCACCAGATCGCCGATGCGATCAGCCGGATGGTGCGGGGCAGCGTCACCGGCGAGCGGGACCTGCCGCCGGCGGCGATCGATGCCATCGGCCATGCGATCGTCGGGGCCGGCGAATCGGTGGCCAACTGGTGGCTGGAGCACCCGGAGGTCCCGCGGGAGGACGTAGCCAACTGGTATGCCGGCGTGGTCCAAGCGGCCGTCGCAGCTGTATTGGGGCGCCGTCGGCCAGCGTGAGCGTCTCAGAGCAGACGCTCGAGTCCAACCACCGGTGACTCCGTCAGCTCGCCCACCCGGCGCACGGCCAGCAGCACCCCGGGCATGAACGACTCGCGGTCGATCGAGTCGTGACGGATGGTCAGGGTCTGGCCCACGTCTCCGAGGATGACCTCCTGGTGGGCGACGAGTCCCGGTAGCCGAACCGAGTGGATCGGCACGTCGTAGTGCGGTCCCGCAGCCTCTCGCATCAGCATCGCTGTGCGCGCAGCCGTGCCGCTCGGCTTGTCGAGCTTGCGGTCGTGATGGAGCTCGATGATCTCCGCGCGTGCCATGTGCTTGGCCGCGCGGCCGGCGAACTCCATCATCAGGACGGCGCCGATCGCAAAATTGGGGGCGATGAAGATGTTGGCGCCGCTTAGCCCCCGCAGGTGCTCGACGTCGAACCCCGTCGTGCCGATCACCACGTGCACGCCGGCCGCGAGCGCCTGCCGCGCGTGGTCGACCGCGGTGTCCGGGATCGTGAAATCCACGAGGACATCAGCGTCGGGCAGGACGTCGGCAACCGTAGAACCAAGCGCCGGATCTGCGCGCCCGGACAGCCGCATGTCGTCGGCGCTCTCCACGGCGCGACACACCGTCTCCCCCATCCGTCCCGCCGCGCCGGCGACAGCCACGCTGATCACTTCACGCCCTCGCTGACCAGCGCGGGCTCGATTGCCGACAGTGCCGCTTCAAAGCGTTGCTCCTCCGGGCCGATGCCCGCTGCTGAGAGCCGCTCCGGTGCCCAGAGCTCAGCCACCAGGGAGGCAAGCTCATCGATCGAGACTGCCTCGATGCGTTCCATCACCGCGTCCAGCGAGAGCAGCGGCGCGCTCGCCAGCACCTCGGAGCCGAGCCGGTTCATCCGGGCGCCGGTGGACTCGAGCGCGAGTACCACTCGGCCTTTGAGGTTCTCCTTGGCCCGCGCCAGCTCCTCGGCCGTGGCCGGCTCCTCGCGTAAGCGGGACAGCTCGGTGCCCACCACGCCCATCGCCTCGCCGAGGTTCTCGGCGCGGGTGCCGAGGTACAGGCCGACCTGGCCACCGTCCTGATAGGCGCTGCTGAAGGAGTAGACGGCGTAGGCGAGCCCGCGGTTCTCTCGGATCTCCTGAAACAAGCGCGAAGACGATGTGCCGCCGAAGATCGTGTCCAGCACGCGCAGCCCAAAGCGGCGCTCGTCGTGACGCGACAGCCCCGGTCCACCCAGGCATACGTGGTACTGCTCGGTGTCCTTGCGCTCGAACCGGCGCCGGGCCGCCGCCGTCGGCGGACCTTGATCGGGCCTGACCCCCGCGTCGTCGCTCAGATCCGCTGTCCGGGCGGCCACCATCTCGACGAAGCTGTCGTGATCGACGGCGCCCGCTGCAGCGATGACGATGTTCGACGGGAGGTAACGACAGGCATGGAAGCGGGCGATCTCGGCCGCGGGCGTATCCGCGATCACCTCCGCACGGCCGATGATCGCCCGGCCCAGGGGGTGATCGCCGAACACGGCCTGGCCGAGCACGTCGAACACCTTTTCCTGCGGATCGTCCTCGTACATGGCGATCTCCTCGAGGATCACCGCGCGCTCGGAATCGATGTCGTTCAGGGTGGGGCGGAACACCATGTCGGTCATCACGTCGAGCGCCTCGGGCACGTGCTGGTCGATCACGCGGGCGTACACCGAGGTGGTCTCCTTACCCGTACCGGCATTCAGCTCGGCGCCCATCCCGTCGAAGATCTGATCGATCTCGACCGAGGCGTACTTCTCGGACCCTTTGAACAGCAGATGCTCGAGGAGGTGCGACAGCCCCGCCTCGGAGTCAGTTTCGGCCCGCGAGCCGGTGCCGATCCAGAACCCGAGCGACACGGACCGGACGGAGGGCATTGCCTCCGTCACGATCCGAACGCCGCAATCCAGCTTGGTCAGCCGGTGCTCGAAAGCCACTGCGAGACGACTATGACCGCGGACGGTCAGGATCGCGATCGCGGACGCGCCCGGCGTCGCGGTCCCGGTCACGCGGGCCGCGGTCGCGATCACGATCGCGCGGTCCACGGTCACGGTCACGCGGACCGCGATCGCGGCCGTCACGGCCTCCGCGGTCTGAACGCTCACGCCGCGGTCCACCATCGCCGCTGCCAACGTTGGCCAGCTCCTCGACGGTCTTGCCCGCGACATCCGGATCGTCGCCCATCCGCAGGCCGATCCGGCCGCGCTCGCGGTCGACCTCGACCACGCGGACCGCGATCTCGTCGCCCTTGTTGAGCACTTCCTCGACGGTGTCGATGCGCCGCCCGGGAGCGACGTTGGAGATGTGCAGCAGACCGTCGGTTCCCTTGGCCAGCTCGACGAAGGCGCCGAACGTGGTCGTCTTGACCACCTTGCCGGTGAACTCGTCGCCGACCTCGACCTCCTTGGTCATCGAGCGGATCCGATCGACCAGCGCGTCGCCGAGCTCCCGGTTCGAGGCATAGACGAGGACCTGGCCCTCGTCGTTGACGTCGATCTGGGACTCGAACTCCTCCTGCAGCGCGCGGATCGTCTCCCCGCCCTTGCCGATCAGCAGGCCGATCTTCTCGGGATCGATCTTGACCGAGGAGATGCCCGGCGCGTACCGGGACAGCTCGCCGCGCGGAGCGTCAATCACCTTGTCCATTTCCTGGAGAATGAACTCACGGGCCACCTTCGCCTGAGCGAGAGCGTCACGCATGATCTCGAACGTCACGCCCGTGATCTTGATGTCCATCTGCAGGGCGGTGATCCCGTCCTTGGTGCCGGCGACCTTGAAGTCCATATCGCCGAGATGGTCTTCCACGCCGGCGATGTCGGTGAGGATGATGTAGTCATCGCCCTCCTTGATCAGGCCCATCGCAATACCGGCGACGGGAGCCTTGATCGGGACACCCGCATCCATCAGCGACAGAGTCGAGCCGCAGACCGAGGCCATCGAACTCGAGCCATTGGACTCGAGGATGTCCGAGACCACGCGGATCGTGTACGGGAACTCCTCCTGGCTCGGGATCATCGGCACGAGGGCGCGCTCAGCGAGCGCTCCATGGCCGATGTCACGCCGCTTGGGCCCGCGCATGAAACCGGCCTCCCCGACCGAGAAGGGCGGGAAGTTGTAGTGATGGAAGTAGCGCTTGGTCGTCTCCAACCCGAGCGTGTCGAGGCGCATCTCCTCACGCGTGGTCCCGAGCGAGGCCACGCTGAATGCCTGCGTCTGACCGCGGGTGAACAGCGCCGACCCGTGGGTGCGGGGGGCAACGCTGACCTCGATCGAGATCGGACGGATCTCATCCGCGCTGCGGCCGTCGGGGCGCTTCTTCTCGACGGCGATGCGCTCGCGGATCATCGACTTCTCCAGCTTGTCGAAGGCGCGCTGGGCGTTGGCGCGGTACTCGGCGTAGGTCTCCGAGTCCGGATCGCCGGAGAACTTCGCCAGCACGTCCTCCTCGACCGCCTTGATCGCGGCCTGACGCTCGAGCTTGTCCTCCACCTGGGTGGCGGCGGCCAGAGCTTCGCCGAACTCCGCCTTGATCTGCTCGAGCAGGTCAGGGTCGACCGTCGGCGCGGTGACCTCGATCTTCGGCTTGCCGGCCTTCTCGGCCAGCTCACGCTGTACGGCGACGATCTGCTTGATCGCGCCGTGGGCGATGTCCAGCGCGTCGAGGATTTCCGCCTCGGGGATCTCGCCGGCGCCGGCCTCGACCATCAGGATCGCCTCATCGGTGCCCGCCACGATCAGGTCGAGCTCGGTGTTCTCGAGCAGGTCCTCCTCGTTGGGGTTGATGACGAAGTTGCCGTCGATCTTTCCGATCCGGACCGCACCCACAGGGGTGTCAAACGGGACATGGGAGATCATCAGCGCGGCGGAGGCGCCGTTCATGGCCAGCATGTCGTACGGATGCTCGTGGTCGACGGACATCGGCAGCGCGACAAGCTGCGTCTCATACCGCCAGCCCTTCGGGAACAACGGCCGGATCGGCCGATCGATCAGGCGCGCGGTCAGCGTCGCCTTCTCCCCCGCGCGGCCTTCGCGCTTGAAGAATGAGCCGGGGATCTTCCCCGCGGCATACATCCGCTCCTCCACATCTACGGTGAGCGGCAAAAAGTCCACGTCGCGGAGATTCCCCGCGGTGGCGGTGCAGAGCACCATGGTGTCGCCCGAGCGGACGACTACGGCGCCGGAGGCCTGCTTGGCCAACTTGCCGGTCTCGAACGAGATCTCCGTTCCTGCGATCTCGACGGACACGCGCGTAACGGCGTCAGACATATTCAATTCCCTTCCGCTCCGCCCTTCGGTCGGCGGAGTGCTTTCTCTCTTTTTCGTTCCGAACCCTGTTGATGGTAGCGGGACCAGCGGCCCTCAGCCCGCACCCTGCGCCCCGCCCGCGGGCAGCGACGCGGCGGGCGGCTCGTGACCGTAGATGTTCCGGGCCGTCGGAGCCGCGGCGAAGAACGCCTCTGCCGCCGCGTGTCCAGCCCGCCACAGAGCCTGCTTCTGGGTTATGTGCAGCTCGAACTGCAGCGCCGCCACCCCGCCGGTGGGAATCGTGATCGTTCGATGGGAGAAGGCTCGCGCGGAGAGGTCGTCCAGCTCGTTGATGCTCGTCTCAAGGATCGCCCGGACCATTGTCAGCGGCCAGCCCGCCCCCGCGATCGCCGCAGCCGGGGGGCGGGGATGCTCGTGCAGGCGGAACCCCCAGGTCGGATGGCAGGGGTCACGGCGGTCAAACAGGAAGACCGGAAAGCTGCTGACGATCCCGCCGTCGACCAACGCGCCCAGCGTGCCCGTGGCTGCGTCACGCAGCTTCACCGGCGGGAACATGAACGGGTAGCCGGCGCTGATCCGCACCGCGTCTGCGAGGGGGAAGGCGGCGGGATCCCAGGGCTCTCCGTTCGGGGCCAGGTAGCGCGAGGCGTGCTCAGGAAAGACAACCATTCGGCGGTGGACGAGATCGGTGGCGACGACATGCAGCCGGTCGCCCACATCCCCGAACGTTCGCGCCGGCCGCGGAGCACTCTCCAGCAGATCCGAGATCCATTGGTGCAGCGCGCGTCCGCGGGCCATGGCTTGGCGGCTCATGAGGTTCCGAAGCTGCGCCAGGCGACGGGGCCGGCCGATGTCGGCGACGGCTGCCAGATCGAACTCCATCAACCGGTCGGTGAGCGAGTCGGCATCGAAACCGACGGCGACCGCGGCCGCGGTGATCGCGCCGGCAGAGGTTCCCGCCACGTTTTCCCACTCGGCGTACCCCGCTTCCTCGGCCGCCTTGAGCGCACCCGCGAAGGCGATCGCCTTGACCCCGCCACCGGAGAACACCCCATCGGCGACCAGGCCGGGACTCATCGCCCACCGCCGGTCAGGGCGAGCGGCAGGCTCGTGACCGCGCGCAGGTACGGATCGGTCTGCCATTGCGGCTCCCCGTCGAGCTCGATGCCCGGCGCGAACTCAAGCAGCGCCTGCAGCGCCAGCGGTGCGACAAGACGGGCCAGTGGCGCGCCCACGCAGTGGTGCACACCGGCTCCGAACGCCATGTACCGGCGATCGCGCCCGAGCTCCAGCTGATCCGGCGAGGCCAGCCGGTCGGGGTCACGGTCGGCCGAGCCGATCACCGCCGTGACCTTGGCTCCCGCCGGGAGCGCTCGGCCGCCCAGCGTCGTCGGTGCGCCGGCAAAGCGGTCGATGACCTGCACCGGCCCGTCGAGGCGCAGTAGTTCATCGACCGCGGCCGTATATGCCGCCGGGTCGGCCCGCAGACCCGTCACCGCGCCCGGGGTGCTGAGCAACCGCCACACTCCGGTCGCGATGACAAAGGTGGTCGAGAGATATCCCGCGACGAGCAGGTCGCAGAGGCTGGCCTCCAATTCGGCATCTCCGAGTCCGGCGGCCGCGAACGAGTCGCAGAGCTGGCCGATCAGCCCGGGAGCGGGAGTCTGCCGGTGGCTGTGGATCAGCGCCGAGAAGAACCCCCTGAGCGCCAACGCACAGGTCGCGCCCTGCAGGCGGATCCCGGGCGCCTGACTGCTGTCGTGGGCGACGGTGATGGCCTGCTGCCAGGCCATCAGCGACGAACGAGTGACGGGGTCGGGGACGATCCCCAGCAGGTCGAACAGCACGTTGGCCGGCAGCGGCAATGCGTAGTCCTGAACGAGCTCGATCCGCTCGGTCAGCCCGATCGCCCCCAGCAGTTCTCCGGCGTGGGCGCGCGCGAGCGCCGGCACGGCCGCCAGCGCGGCGCGCAGCGGCACCTCGACCGCCTGACGCAGGGCGGTGTGCGCCGGCGGGTCGGCGCTGAACACGCCCGACGGGAGGCCGGCCTGGGCCGAGGTCGGCCCCACCGGGGGCGGGACCGGCCCGGGTGGATGCTTCAGCCACATCTCGGTCCCCTCCAGGATCTCCACGCATTCTGCGGCGCGGAAGCACCAGAGGCTCTCGTAGGCGGCCACGGGATGCAGCGGCGCAAACTCCCGGAACAGCGCGTAGGTGGGAAACGGATCGGCGAGGAATTCGGCGTCGCGTGGGTCGAAGCGATCCGGGTCGAACGGGACTCCGATTTCCCTCGCCAGGCGAGTCGCGGCCCAGGCGTCAATCACCAGATGCGGATTGTCATTCTCACAGGCGATCAGCCCCGTGCCCTGCGGAACCGGCGTGTCGGGAGCGCCGGCGAGGTCGAGCGCGCTGACGGTGGGCACCACGCAGGTCGATGGCGGCTGGGCCGGAGTCACCCGCCCTCCGGCCAGGTCGACGAGAATCGCCGCCACCTGGCCCACGTAGGGCTCGCGGCCGCCCGGCATCGCGTCCCAGTTGACCTCTCCCGGCAGCTGCAACGGGGTTGGAGCATGATCGGCCAGCGACCCGCTGGCCACCGGTTCCGGACCGCCGAGGGCCCGCAGGCTGATCTCGCCGTGGTCCGGACCGACCCAGTGCGCCAGCACCTGGCCGGCCCGCAGCGAGCAGGTTCCATCGCCGCGGCCGCTGGAGATCAGGATCCTCCTCGGCTGCTGCGGCCAGGACAGCGCCGCCAGCAACGCTTCGCGCCGGGGGTCGACCGTGACGCCACCGTCGGGGCCCAGCACGAGCATGTCCATCTCCCGGTTGGCGGGGCAAGCCACGAGCTCCCGCTCCGGGTCGAGCGCGGGATGCGCGGCGGCGAAGTTCTCCACGAACCACTGCACGCCGAGTTGAGTCATGGTCCCGCGGTGCGGGGTGTCCCAGGTGACCAGGGTGTGCACCCGATGCCGCTCTCCGCGAGTCTCGATGGCGGCCACCGCGATGCGAGCCAGCAGTCCGCCCATGCTCCAGCCGAGCAATGTCACCGGCAGTTCGGTGTGCGCGGTCACCTCGGCCAGGGCGGCCTCAACCACCGCCGCGTTCTGCGCCAGCGGGCGGGTCCCGTCCTGGAGGCCGACCACGACCAGATCGTGACCTTCGGCCTGCAACGAGCTGAGCAGGCCGTGCTGGGCGAGGACATCGTGGGAGAACAGGAAGCCGTGTCGGCCGGGGAAGCCTTCCACGACGACCAACGGGCAGCGCAGTGACTCGTGCCCGGCCGCGGGCAGAATCCAGGCCGTGCCGGCGTTCAGCGTCCAGGTCTCGGTGGGCAGCGGCGCCGGGGCGTCATCGAAGCTGATCCGGCAGCGCGCCACTCGACCCTCCCGGCTGACGGTGATCACCGTGTCCGGGACGGCGGGAAACTCGGCGCGCAAGACCTCGCCCGGCGAAGCCAAACGCGGACCGGCGCCGTCGTCCAGGTCCACCGACGCCTCGTGCTCGCTGACCAGGGTGAATGCCACCGACCGGCTGCGCAGTGCGGGATTCGCCGATCCGAATTGAGGGCGCAACAGCAATCCAGCGGCGAACGTGCCGGATCGCGCCACCAGGGCCAGCGGGATCGCCTCGCCCCGTGCCTCGGCGGCCGCCGGCAGCGGGACCATCTCCCCCCGGTCGGCCAGGATTCTCAGTACGCGGGCGAAGTCGGCGCCGTCCAGGGTTGGCACCTCGCCGAGTCCATCGGGCGGTGTCAGCCGAGCGATCAAAGTGCCTGGCTCAGGTACCGCAGGCCGCCGAGGCCGGGCATCAGGCAGTACACCGAACCGCGGGTGCGGGTCAGCGTCGGAAGGCCGCTCAGCACGATCGCCTGCCGCCGATCGGCCACTGGGATCAGGAAGTGGCCGCTGCCACCCGGCTGCGCGGCGATCAGAGGCTCTCTCGTCCCGCGCAGGCCCGGCGCGCCGATGTCCTGGTTGGCCCAAACCCGCAGCACGAACTCGTACTGGAGCTCCAGATCCGCACACATGAACAGGCCGATCAGCCCCCGCTCCACGCCGTCGTCGAGGTGCTGCGGGTCCACGGGCGGCCCGTACGGCATGCCGCGCCGTAACACCCGACGGGTTCCGCGCAAGCCCATTGCGGGCGCCGAACGTGGGTTCAGGCGCCGCACGTGGCTGCCCGCGGGACAGCGGTGTCCGTCGGCGTCGTCGTTGTACAGCGGATGCTCGGGTGAAGGCCCGTAGTCGAAGCGGTTGATCGCGCTCTGGTGCGGGGCCGGCCCCGGGCTGTCCGGGTTGGTGATCAGCGATGGCCCCGAGCGCCAGCGCCCCATCAGCTTGGCCGCGAGCCATTCGCGCTCCAGCGAGAATTGTTTTGCCCACGCGTCGAGCATGGCCTCGAACGCGGCGCAGTCCTGCTCGAGGATGCGAAACGCGGCATAGGTGGCGTTGTCCCCCAGCGCGGCGGGGATCGCATCGAGGTGGTTCCCACCCCAGGAGTTGACCAGGCCGGCCCCGAGGAGAAAGTCACCGGCGGGCAGCGAGGGCTGCATGTCGTCCAGCTGGCGACCGGGTGCGCCGTCGATCTGGGGTTGTGAGATCCCGTCGCGGTAGCCGAAGTGCACACGCCCGTCAGGCAGCGCGTCGGCGTCGGCGTGCCAAACCTCTTGGAGGCCGTGCCGCTCCAGTGCCCCGCGCAGTGACCCCGTCAAACGCTCACGCCGTGGGCGGTGGTGCTCATCGGTGAACAGGCTGAGCACGAGGTGTACCTCAGGGGTGGCGGGACCTCCCATCGTCCATGTCTCAGGTGCGCTGTCACCGACGTCGCCGAGTCCCACGCCGCGGATCCCGTCGGGGTCAGGTGCGCTGGCCCGCGTCGCGGCGCCCTGGCGAAAGGCATCGGGGAACGCGCGCAGCACGGCATCGGGCACGCCCAGCGAGCGCAGCCCGGCCCAGCTGCACCCAATGTTGAGGCAATAGTCAGGCCGCTCGCGCCAATGACTCGCATCGGTGACAGTCGGTGCGCCATCGGCCAGCAGCTCGGCCAAAAACGCGCGCCCTGACGCGGCGTCCGGCACCCCGACGGCGAGGTGGCGAGCGTTCGCGCAGCGATAGCCGCGCAGGATGTTGCCCTGGATGTCCTCCAGCGCCAGCTCGGTCATCGCGCGGCCGCGCGCTGGATCTCCAGCACGGTCAAGTCGGGATAGGCCGACCACACCCCGATCGGCATGTTGTGGGCGCGAACGAACTCTAGGAACTGACGCGGGTGACGTTGTACTGGCAGCGGGGGCGCGCCGCGGATGTAGCGGAGCACGGCGGTGAAGACATCCCCGAGCACGGCGACGAAATCCATCGTGTAGGAGCTGAGCCCGCCGTCATAGGTCGTGATGGTCTGCAGCTGGCTGAAGTCCGGGGTGGGCAAAAAGCGGGCGAAGTGCACGTAGCGCAGTGAGCGCAGCGCGGCCTGGATCTCGGGCGCGGCGTCGACGAGCAGTTTGAGCAGCGCGGGCATCTGTGCCGGTGACTTCAGGGGCAGGATCAGGTTCAACGCGTTCTGGACCTGTCCCTCGAGGGTCAGGCTGATCGGTGCGGCGACCGGCGGCACCGAGGGCATGTGCGCGGTCGGGGGCGGATGCCCGTGATGAGCGAGGTCGATCGCCCGCAGATGACTCATCTCAGCAACGCCTCGGCGCGGGCGAGCTCGCGCCCCTGGCCCAGCTCCTGCAGCACCCTGAGCGGCGCCGCGAGGAGCGCTTGACGACGCGCGGGATCGGCGCAGTGCTGTGCGCGCATGATCGCCACCCGTGCCCGGTCGAACTGCTGGTCCTCACGCGCTGAACTCGCTTCGGCCTCGTCCAGATGTCGCTCGGCCGCCTGCCAGTTCCCCGCCAGCCGCGCGGTGCGCGCGCGGAGCATCAGTACCCGTGGCCGGATCCCGGCGAAGGTCAGCGACAGGCGCCGCACTGCCATCAGGCCACGGCGGATGCGGCGGTCAAGGCCGGCGGCGGGGACGTCACCGATGCCTCCGGTGCGCAGCTCAAGCAGCACTTCGAGCGCCAGCACCCCGAACTCGCCCCAGACCCATCCTGTGGGCAGCCGGCTGGTCAGCATCTCGATTACCGCGTCGGCCTCGCTCGCTGCCTCGGCGTGGCGCCCCTGCTGGAGCCGCGCCAGCGCGGTCGTCGCGTGGCGTTCGATCACCGTGCCGCCATCTGAGTTGACGATCGGGATCGCCACGGCCGCCTCCAGGGCGCGGACGCCGCCGGCGATGTGACCGCGCGCGAGCTCGGTCTGCGCCTCGTCCAACAGGGACCAGCACAGGTTCACCGGGCTGCCGGTTCGCTCTGCCAGCGCACGCGTATGGGTCCACGCCTGCTCGGCTTCCGGCAAGGCGCCGCGGCAGAGCTGGAGCGCGGAGCGCGTCTGCCACAGCTCTGACTCGAGGTTGTAGTCACCCACTGCTCCGAACCGTTCGAGCGCGCGATCGTTGTCGGCCAGCGCGGTGCCCCAGAGACCGCGTCCAGCGTGCATGATCGAGATCACATTCCACACGTAGGCGGCGGCCGGCGAGTGTTCCTGTTCCTCGGCCATTTGCGTGGCCCGGTGCGCGTACGCATCGGCGCGGCGGTGAAGCCCGCACACCCCGGCCAGTCCCGAGGCGTTGGCCAGCGCCGCCGCCAGCTCGGCGGACGGGCCGGCCTGCTCAGCCAGGTTGAGGCCGGCGATGATCAGATAGGAGAGCTCCAGCGTCGAGGTGCCGTGGAGGTAGCTGATCTGCACGAGCTTGCGCAGCGCGTCCACCGCCGGCAGCAGGGTCGCCCGCTCGGCGGGAGACGAACGACGCAGTCCTCGGCGAACGAGGCTGTGCGCGGCTTGCGCGGCGACGCCGCCGGCCAGCCCGCGGGCCAGCTCGAGCCGGCCTCCGTGAATCGGATGGCCGAGGCGCTCGAGTGCCTGCTCCAGCAGCGCGCGGCTGCGGGGCATGTCGCCGAGGAAGTAATGGGCGTCGGCGAGCGCCTTCTCCTGCAGGGCGCGGCGCTCGGGGGCGACGCGAGGGGTGGCGCCGATCGCCTCGTCGAGCAGGTGCACCGCTTCTTTGAAGGCGCCGTGGTGAAGCGCCCGGCGTCCCGCCTCCTCTAGGTAGCGCGCGGCGCGCTCCGGTTGCTCCGCTCGGCTCCAATGGTGACCGAGGAGTTCCGGCCCCGGCCCGTCTGCCCCGGGTCGCTGAGCCTCGTACCAGCCGGCGAGCGCGGCGTGCATCTGCCTGCGCTGGCTGCCGGTCAACAGTCCGTAGGCGACCTCTTGGATGATCCTGTGACGGAAGGCGTAGGTGGCTGGCGCCTGGTCGCGTTCGACCGCGAGCAGTTCCAGGTCCTGGAGCACGCCGAGCGGATCCCGCACCGTCTCCCCCTGTGCGGTTGGATGAGCAGCCGCGACCTCGGCCTCAGTGAACGCCCGCCCGACGACAGCCGCTGCCTTCAGCGCCAGCTGCTGGGTGGCGTCGAGTCGATCCAGGCGGCTGAGCAGCGCGCTCTGGATCGACACCGGGATGTTGAGCTCTGGATGTTCGGCAAGCTGGGCCCCCTGCCCGGTGACGCGGATCGCTCCGCTCTCGATCAGCGTCTCCAGCAGCGCCTCGCAGAAGAACGGATGGCCGCTGACCCGCTCGAGCACCAGCGACAGGATCGCGGGGCTGATCTGCGTGGTGCGCAGCCGCTGGCGCACCAGCGTCGCCGTCTCATCTGAGGACAGTTGTCCGAGGGTCAGCACCTGCACCGCGGGGGCGGCTCGCAGCTGCACCCGCTCCGCGGTCAACGACTCAAGGCCTTCAGCGATGCGCTCGGTCACCACGGTGAGCAGCCGGGGCACGCGCCGGATCACGTCAAGCAGCAACCTCCAGGACATCGAGTCGAGCCATTGCGCGTCCTCGACCAGGAGCACACCCGGGGTCTGGAGTGTCTGCCCCTGGATGACGTCACTGAGCAACGCGCCGAGCTGGTCGGCCCGCGCGTCACCGCTGAGCGCCGCGGTGGCCTGGGTCTCCGGCAGGGGTGCGGCGAGAAACGGGTTCAACAGGGGTAGGAGCGGACGGCGCTGTGGGTCTCCGCCGACCGCGGCGAGTAGTGCGTCCTCGTCCTCCGCTTGGCTGAGCAGCGACGTCAGCAGTGGCAACCACGGGTGGTACGCCGTGCCTCGCTCGACCGGCTCGGCCATCACCGTGAAGACACTCAGACCAGCCTTGGTGGCCGTCTCGGCGGCACTGGCCGCCAGGGTCGACTTGCCGATGCCCTGCTCGCCCTCGATCACGACGGCGCCGCCGGTGCCACCGGCGCGCAGGCGCTCGATCGCGCCCTCCAGTTCGGCCAGCTCGCACGCCCGGCCGATGACCTGCCGCTTGGGCACCGGCGCAGCTCGCAGGGCAATCAGCCGGTGCACGCGAACCGGTTCCAGCCGGTTCTTGAGCGCCAGCATCGGGCGCCGCTCGACCTCCAGCGCCAAACTCGCCGCTTCGGAGGTCGCATCGTCGATCAGCACCTCACGCGCGGCGACGGAGCTGAGACGGGATGCGACATTGACCGGATCTCCGAACAGCGTGTACTCCCGACGCTCGTCGATGCCGAACACTCCGCAACACACACGGCCGGAGCTGACACCGACCCCGGTGCCAAAGCCCGCCTCCTGAAAGAGCTCATCGATCTCGCCGGCTGCCCGCAGGGCGCGGTCGGCGTCGTCGTGGTGGGCACGCGGTGGAAGCCCGAACATGGCCGAGCAGGTAATGCCCTTGCCGTCGACCAGTACCTTGACCGCGGCGTCGAAGCGAGCCACGATCTCCTGGAACCGGGTCACCACGGCATGCTGGTGCTCGAACTCCTCCTCCGTCACCGGTTCTGGCCCGGACAGCCTGATCATCAGGGCCGTGACGTGGCGGAAGTCCGCCAGCCAGTCCTGGTCGGCGGCACCCCAGCGGAGCACGGGCGCGGGCACGAGGCCTTCGATCCGCTCAAGCTGGGCGTGCGGCAGCGGCTCCGCGATCGGGGCGTCGCCGGGCCGGGCCGCCGCACTAGCCATGGAGTGCAGCTCGGCCCGGCCGTCACGATTTGGCCGGACACTGGCCGCGGCCCCGAGCGCCCGAGCCGCCTCAGCGCTCAGCAGCACAACCCCGGGGGATGCGCTCTGCTCACACGCCACCACATCGGCCACGGCGGGACCGCTCGGCAGCAGCTCCCATCGTCCCCCCACTCCGCCGACGATCCCGATCGTGGCCTCGCCGGCCGCGATCCCGATCCGCGTGGGCAGCGTCGAGGCATGCTCGGCCAGCGCCTCGTGCACGGCCAGCGCCGCCCGCGCCGCTTGGGCCGTGGCTCCAGACACATCGCCATCAGCTCCTGCCGGCCACCAGCAGAGGAACGAGTCGCCGGCGATGGTGAGGATGTCACCGTGATAACGGTGCACCGCTTTCACCAGGGCGGAAAAGTACCGGTCGAAATCGGTGATCACCTCCTCCAGCCCCTGGCTGCCTCGCTGGACGAGGCGCTCGACGTGAGCCGTGAACGCCTCGATGTCCGAGAGCAACAGCGCCCCGCGCACCGGGTGGCGCTCCGGCCCCGTGATCGGCCCTTCGGCCAGCCGGCTGAGCAGAAAGCGCGGCACGAAGCTCCGAGCCGTTGGCTCGTCGATCGCCCCGGTGGTGTGCCGAATTTTTCCTATGGAGACCGACACCGCTCACGCTCCCGAGCGGGGAAGCTACCAGCGGCGCCCGGGCCTCACAAGCCGCAGGTCTCGCATGCGCCGACCTGGAGGCCGAAGACCGCGGTGGACCTAGACCGCGCCTGTCCTAGCTCCGAGCCAACAGCGGAACGTCGTGCTCGATCTGCGCCGGCGTGACGTTGCTCGGATAGACGACGGCTCTGCGCCCCGAGCCGGTGATCCCGTAGATGACTGCTGAGTGGCCGGCCGTGACTCGGTGCTTGCCCGCGGTCACGGACACGTCCCATCGTTTCCACGTCTGCGCCAGCTGACCCGGGCTGCCCAGCAGGTAATCCATCCGGCCGACCGCATCGCGTGCCCGCAGGAAGGCACGGATCGCCGAGGGGACGTCTCGCCGCGGATCCACGGTCACGGCGAGGATCCGCATCTGACGCGCCTTTGACCCCAAGTGCCGCTGCGCAGCGGCGAGACTGGCGACGATCAGCGGGCAGACATCCGGACAGTGGGTGTAGACGAAGGTCACGAACACGGCGTGGCCCCTCAGTGCGGACAGCCGAACCGAACCGCCCGCGTAGTTGGGGAGCGCCAACGGGGGAGCGGGTCTGGCCGGGCGCAGGATGAGCCCCTGGAGCCCCGACCCCGTGCCTGTCCCCGACCCGGGTGCAGACCCGCCAGTCGACCCTCCCCCACACCCGCCCAGGACCAGCGCGGCGACGGCCGCCGCGACACCGCTCCTCACGCGTACTCCGTCTGCGCTCCCGCGGGGCGCTCCTGGTCCTGACCCAGCCAGCGGTACAGCCCCACGAACACAAACAGGGTGGCTGCGAGCGAACCGGGCCCGAGCATCACCCCGGCGGCAATGTGCTGATCGGTTAGCTCGGAGATGCCGCCCGGCCGATGGGCGAGGTGGGCGTAGGCGGGATAGAGGGCAGCGGGGGCAAAGGCCAGCACCAGCGACAGCAGCCAACCCACGGCGGTCGCCAAAACCACGTAATAGACCCGGCCGATCGAGCTCAACCGCATGCGCAGCGGGGGCGAGCGGAGCACCTGAGCCCAGAGCAGGATCCCGGAGCCCACGAACAGGACGTGCTCCAGCGCGTGCGCGCCGGCGCTCCGCAGCGTCAGGTCGTAGGCGAATGGAATGTGCCAGAAGATCAGGTTCACGTTGAACAGGGCCCACGCCGGCCGAGGCCGCGTCAGAACTCGCGCGAGGAGACGCAGCGGGGCCAACCGAGGCGACCGCGTTACCGCGCGCGCCGTCCTACGCCGCCAGGACAACGGCAGCGGTCGCCAGATCGAGTTCCAGGGCGCTCCGAGCACGATCAGCGGCGCAGCCACGCCGAGCAGCAGCACGTGCTGGGTCATGTGAACCCAGAACAGCTTGCGAGCGAACGAGTCGATCGGCGTGGCCAGCGCGAGGAAGATCGTCAGCAGACCGGCGTAGAACGCAGTGGCCCGCCAGCGCTCGGCCGTGCTCCGCGCCCGCATCAGCTTGATCGTCGCACGGTGCTCCCCCAGCAGGTGCAGAGCGAGCGAAGCCCAGATCAACGCGAGCGGCAGATCGACGATGCTCGGCACGGCAGCCGCGGCTCAGCGCCTGCCGGCGCGGCGGAAGGCCGCGTACCCAAGCGCCAACGTGATCAACAGCAGGGCCAGTGGGATGACCAGAGTGAGCACTGCGCCGGCGGACACGTCAGCGGCTCGGTCA
Source organism: uncultured Solirubrobacterales bacterium (assembly GCA_963757165.1). Lineage (GTDB taxonomy): Bacteria > Actinomycetota > Thermoleophilia > Solirubrobacterales > Solirubrobacteraceae > Palsa-465. The sequence goes on along the minus strand of CAVWQO010000002.1, from coordinate 624,058 downwards.
GCAAGCACGAGCACTGCGACGCTCATTTGACGAGGTACAGCAGCACGTAGGCAACGACCTCCACCCCGGCCATCAGCGAAACGTAGATGATGCAGGCATCGGCTGACGGACCCATTACGGCGAGCGGCCGCGTGATCTCGCTCTCCACCGCCTCGGGCGGCCGGCGCAGGGACTGGGCGAGAAAGGTCTCAAGCCAGTACAGCGCGCCGATCCAGAAGAACAGGAACATCGCCGTCCAGCCGACGAACACGCTTGCGTAGCCGCCGCTCTCCGGGTTGAAGCTGTAGTCGGTGTACTGGAGCAACTGGATCACCACGGCGGCGCTGCCGAACACGAGCGCCAGCGACACGCCCGCCAGCCACCCGCCCCGTGCACCGGCCGCGAGGGAGTGCCGGCCAAAGGTAAACAGCGCGGTGGCGGCAAGTACGCACACCAGCATGGCGACGCCGATCCCCGCCGCCGGCTCCACGTGCGCGGGTCGCCAGAGCCCGTTCGAGTTGACCGCGCGCAGATAGAAGAAGGCGAAGACGAAGGCCACGAACACGAAGGCCACGGCGCTGGAGAAGAGGCGCACGCCGACGTTGAGGTTGGCCGCGAGAATGGCGGGCTCTTCGGCCACGGGGGCCCGGCCCTCGCCGGGAACGGCACTGATCCCCGCCGGCACGCCCTCCCCAGGAACTGCGCTCATGCCGCCCCGCCTTCCTCAACCGGCACGGCGGGCCCGACAAAATCGGCCACCGCAGGCGCATCGGGCAAGCCGTAACCGTACGGTGCGGAATTGATCACGGGGATCCGCTCGAAGTTGTAGACCGGCACGGGCGAGGGCAGCTGCCACTCGAGCGATTTCGATTGCCATGGGTTCGAGCCGGCCGGTTCTCGCCGCAGCACGAGCGACCAGACGAGATTGACCAGGAACACGAGCATCGAGAGTCCCAGGCCGAACGCGGCGATCGAGACGAACACGTTGAGCGTGTGCAGGCTGTGGTTGTAGCTCGAGACGCGCCGCGGCATCCCGAGCAGTCCGGCGATGAACAGCGGAAAGAAGGTCAGGTTGAAAAACACGAACATCGTCCAGAAATGGAGCTTGCCGAGCCTCTCGTTGAGCTTGAGGCCGGTCATCTTGGGCAGCCAGTAGTAGAGGCCGCCGATCAGGGCGAACACCAGCCCACCCATGATCGTGTAATGGAAATGGGCCATCACGAAATAGCTGCCGTGGGTGCTCACATCGCTCGGGACGTCGGACAGGAACACACCAGAAACGCCGCCGATGAGGAAGTTGAAGAAGAAGGCCAACGAGAACAGCATCGGCACCGTGTACCGGATGCGTGCCTGCCACAGCGTGCCCATGGCGATCAGAAAGATGATCCCGGTGGGGATCGAGATCAGCTCAGTCGTGAACATGTAGAACGGCCGCAGGTCGGCGTTGATCCCGCTGACGAACAGATGGTGCTGCCAGACGGTGAAGCTGAGCAGGGCGACCCCGAACATGCCGGCCACGGCGACCCGGTAGCCCCACAGCGGCTTGCGGGCGAACACGGGCAGGATCTCCAGCACGATCCCGAAACCCGGCAGGGCGAGGATGTACACCTCCGGGTGCCCGAAGAACCAAAACAGGTTGTCCCACAGGAACGGGCTGCCGCCGGCGCTCGAGAGGAAGAACGAGGAGTCGACGGTCCGATCCATTCCGGCCATGAACAGCGCCGCCAGCAGAACGGGAGCGGCGAGCACGGCGAGGATCGAAGTCGTGATCAGTCCCCAGACGAAGATCGGCATCCGGTTCCAATGCATCCCCGGGGCCCGCAAGGTCATCGCCGTGGCGATGATGTTGATCCCGACCAGGGCCAGCGCGATCCCGATCAGGGCGAACGAGAACAGATAGGCGTCGATGCCGCCGCGCGCCTGCTCGGCCAGCGGCGCGTAGCCGGTCCAGCCGGTGGGGAACCCGCCGAGGAAGATCGCCGAAAGGAGGACGAAGCCGGCCAACACAGTCAGCCACATCGTGAGTGCCTCGACGCGCGGGAAGGCCATCCGCCGCGAGCCGATCATCAGCGGGAGGAGGTAGTTGCCCAGCGGCCCGAGCACGGCCGCGGACATCATCATCAGCATCATCGTCCCGTGCAGGCCGACCAGCGTCAGGTAATTCCCCGCCTGGACGAAGTGTGGCACGGCGCTGGTCAGCTCACTGCGGATGAACATCGCGTTCAGTCCGGCGACGAAGAAGAAGAACAGCACCGCCACGAAGTACTGGATCGCCACCACCTTGTGGTCGGTGCACAGCCGGAAGTAACGCCAGGGACCGTGCTCTTCTCGCTCACGCAGCGTGGCGGGACGGCCGATCATGCGGCCCGCGGCGTAGTTGAAGAACCCCAGGCCGAGCAACCATCCGATCGTGGCCATGAACAGTCCGAGGAGGATCGCTACATCGTCCTGGTCGGTCGCGGCTTGGGCGTGAATGTGGTTGCCGATGCGGGTGCCCAGCCAGTGGCCGACGACGTAGCCAACGATCGCCCCGATGACCCCCCAGATCACGTTGAAGCCGAGCGCTTGGCGCCATGCGCTCGGCTCGGCGAACTCGAGGTCCTGCGGGGTGTTGGGCGGCGCGCCGGTGGCCGTGCTCACGTCAGGACGCCCTCCGGAGCGGCGCCGGGAAGTAGGTGTGTGAGTACGGCGGCAACTGCTTGGTCGCGGCGGCGTTCTGCCGCTGCTGCTGGGCAATCCAGGCGGCGAAGCTGGCCGGCGTCATCACGTGTGCGGTGGTGCTCATCTCGCCGTGCCAGAGTCCGCAGAGCTCGGCACAGCGGACCTGGATCGAGCGCACCTGCTCGGCCCTCACGTAGGCGACATTGTCGTTGCCGGGGATCGCGTCGGCCTTCACTCCGAGCTCGATCGCCCAAAAGCTGTGCGCGACGTCGAGCGAAGTGACATGGAATTCGATCTCCCGTCCGGCCGGCAGCGCTAGCCGGTCGGTCTCCACGCCGCCGTACCCCGGATAGCGAAAGGTCCATAGCCATTGCTGCCCGATGACCTGGACCTGGAGCGCGTTCTGGACGCCGGGCGGCTTGGCCAATGGACTAGGACCCTCTCCCCCGCCTGCTCCGGCGGCGTCAGAGCTGAGCAGGCCGATCGTCCCGTACACCGCCAGGCCGAGCACGATCGTCGTCGTCGCGGCCAGCCAGCTGATCTGGATCCGCGGGTCGCCCTGGATGTGCGGACCGTCGACGACGTCCTCGCCCCGCTGGCGGAAGACAACGACCGCGTAGCCGAAGTAGACCCACACCAACAGCACGATGGGCGTGGCCAGTGCGCTCAGCGTGACGTTCACCTGATGTTGATCGGAGGCCTGCTGGCTCGCGTGACCGGGCGGGATCCCGGGTCCGATAACGAAGATCACGATCGGCACCAGGATCACCGTCGCCGCTGCCCAGATCAGAGCGATCCGCCGGGCGTGGCGCGGCTCTGGCGCGCTTTGCCCGGCTGCGGCTCCGCCGGCGGCGCTCACGCGACCACCAACTCGCCGCTCATCCAGCCAAGGGTCTGCATGGGCCCGCCATTTCCGAAGATGAAAGCTGCTCCGCAGGGGACGAAGCACTGCCAGCGGTAGGTGCCGGGGCCCGGCGTCATGAAGCTGAAGGTGATCGTCGTGTGGTCGTTGGTCAGCGAGCAGGGAGCGGTGCTGCAGGGATTCTTCGCGTTGTCGGCGATCCCGGGCAGCGGCACGCTGACACCGAGACTCGGCACCGTGAATGTATGTGACGCGTCGTCGGCTTTGACCACGCTGAGCGCTTTACCATCGATCGTGGCGGTCCCGCCTCGAGTGCCGCGGATCTGGGCCAGAAACGGGTTGCGCAGTCCCGTCGCCGTGTCGAACTGGTAGATCGTCATCGTGACCATCGTGTGGGCGGGCAGCTTGTAGATGGTCGAGTGGTGCCAGTGACCAGCTCCGTCCTGGCCCAGGTAACTCACCCAGTCAGGGTCCGGGTCATGACCGTAGGCCGCCACGGTCTGGAGGGTCAGGTGCGCGCTGCCGCCCTGCAGCACGGCGGAGACGGCCGGCGGGGCAACGGTCAGGAATGCGGTCAGATAAATGACGACGAGCGCCACCAGCAGGATGCTTATCGCCCCGATTCCCAGGGCATATCGCCGCATGTGGACGCTTATATCGCCAAAACCTTCCCGAACGCAAGGGCCGGGCCGCAAATATTGCCGACGCGGTTTCTTACATTCCTGAGACGATTCTCATCGGTTGGGCTGACAAAACGGGTAGAGCATTGATGACGTCCCCGAACCGGAGCTCGACCATGACATCAGCCCTGATCCTCAACATCGCTTTTTCCGCCTTCATCGCGGCCGTCGTCATCGCGGTGGTCGTGGCGGCGATCCTCACCCAACACCACGATCACGGCATTCACGTCGAGCGGCGTGCGAAGAAGCGTGAGCCCGCCCCGCAGCCGAGCTTCGGCGCGCTGACCCGGCGCCGCGCCTGGCCGGCCTCCTGAACCGAACGCGGCCGGCCGCCGAGTTCAGCCCGCTCCAGCGCTGAGCGCGGCCAGCGTCGAGAGCTCGATCTTGCCGGCGTGCATCAGTCCGCCGGCGAACAGTGTTGGAGTGGTCACGACCCCGGCCCGGACCCCCGAGGTGAAGTCGCGTTTCACCCGCGCGATCACCTCATCCTGGTGGCGCTCCTGGTCGAAGCGATCGAGGTCCAGGCCGAGCGCGCGCGCCCGTTCCCACAGGTGCGGGTCCTCCAGCCGGGCCTGATCGGCGAACAGCAGGTCGTGCATCTCCCAGAACCGTCCCTGGCGTCCCGCGGCCTCGGCTGCGCACGCGGCCGGCCAGGCCCGAGGATGGCTCGAGCGGACGGGAAAGTGCCGGAAGACCCGTCGTACCGGCAACTTGGCCAGCCGGACGCTCAGCGCTGCGCAGTGCGGGCACTGGAAGTCGGCGTATTCGATCACCAGCCGCGCGGCGGGCGATCCCTGCGCGTGATCCTCGCTGGTGGGATCCGGAACCGGGGCTGAGCCGAGCTCAGCCAATGAATCAGGACGCCAGGCCGTCGAAGATCAGGTTCGCTCCCGGCAGATCGCCGGGCGAGGGCGCCTGATAGCTCCAGCTGACGACGGCGTCGGAGGAGATGATGACGAGCGCGCGCTGGGGAAACCCGCCCGGGTGATAGACGCCAAACGCGCGGCAGGTCTCGCCCTTGGGCTCAAAGTCCGACAGCTGCGGGATGCTCACCCCCAAGCTCTCCCGGAATGCGGTCTGGGAATAGTGCGCGTCGCAGGACACCCCGTACAGCGTGGCGCCGCGCGCGGTGAACTCGTCCTGAACCTCCTCGTAGAGATTCAGCTGATCGGTGCACACCGGGCTGAACGCGAAGGGGTAGAACACCAGCACCGTCGTCCCAGCGCTCAGATCGGCCCGCGTGAACTCGGTCCCACCCTCGCGGCGAAGGCTGAAATCTGGAGCAGGAGTCCCGGGCGCGATAATGCCCGGCGCGGTCACCTGCGCAGGCCGAGCTCGCGGATCAGCGAGCGGTAGCGCTCGAGATCGCTGCGCTGCAGGTAGTTGAGAAACCGGCGCCGGCGGCCGACCAGCATCAGCAGTCCGCGGCGCGAGTGGTGGTCCTTGCCATGCGCCCGCAGGTGTTCAGTGAGCTCATTGATGCGCTCGGTGAGCAGAGCGACCTGGACCTCGGCCTTGCCGGTATCGGTCGGGCTGTCGCCGAAGCGGGCGACGAGCTCCTGCTTGCGTTCAGCGGTCATCGTCATGCGGCGGTTGAGGCTAGCAGAGACCCCAGCGCCGGCTCATTGACAAAGCTGGCGCGTGCGGCGGACGTCCTCGTGCATCTGCTCGACCAGCGCCTCGACGGAGTCAAAGCGCCGCTCGCCCCGCAGGCGGGCCAGGAAATCGACGCGCAGCGTCTGCCCGTAGAGGTCGACATCTCGGTCGAGCAGGTAAGCCTCGACCAGCACCGCCCGCCCGGTGCCGAACGTGGGCCGCACGCCTACATTCACCGCCGCGCAGGCGTCGTGCGCGCGGGCCACGTAGACCCCGTGGCCGGGGCACACAAGCGCCTCGTCGGGGACGATGTTGGCGGTGGGGAAGCCCAGATCCCGGCCCCGCCGGTCGCCAGAAACGACCTCGCCCCGCAGCTGGAACGGTCGTCCGAGGAAGCGAGCCGCCTGCTCGACCTCGCCGGCCAGCACCAGCGCGCGGATGTGACTGGAAGAGACGATTTCGCCGTCCAGCTCCACGAGCGGCACGACGCGCGTGTCGAAGGCCCCCTGTGAGCTCAGCAACGCCGGATCGCCGGCGGCTCGGTGGCCGAAACGGAAGTTCTCCCCCACCGACACGCGAGTGGCGCGGAGCCTCGAGACCAGCACCTCGTCGATGAAATCCTGTGGACTCTGGTGCGCAAATCCGTCATCGAACGGGATCAATACCAGCTCCCGGACGCCCAGCTGCTCGATCAACTCCGCCTTGGCCTCCAGACTGGTGAGCAGCTTCGGCGCCGCCTCGGGACGGACGACCTGCAGCGGATGGGGCTCGAAGGTCAGGACTGTGTCGCTGCCGCGGATCACCTCGCGGTGGCCACTGTGGACGCCGTCGAACTCGCCCACCGCGATCTTCCGGGGTCGAGGCTCGGCCTCGTTCAGCTGGATCACCTTCATCGGCGCGGAAGCCTAGAGACTAAGTGGCCACTAGGACCTGAAACCGACGAACGGTTTCAGCACCCCTGGCTGCTGGGCCGGCTGCGCTAGCGCGATCAGACCCTCGTCGTCGGTCAGGCGCACGACACCGGAGGCCGTTCCAGGCACGGCGACCCCGTGGCCCGCGCGGCGTGCGTCATCGCCGCCCAGCTTCACCTCGGGCATGAAGGCAAGGGCATCGTGCAACGGCAGCAGCCGTCCGAGGTCGGCTCGGGCGACATCGAAGTGCCCGATCTTCGTGCGCCGCAGCTCCTCGCAGTAGGCGTCGCCGAGCGCGGCGATCAGACTCCGGACGTAGGTGCCCGAGGAGCACTCGATGACGAACCCACGCCGGTCTTCGTCGTGCCAGAGCTCCTCGAAGCGGTGGACCTCGACCTCGCGCTCGGGCAGCTCGACGGCCGTCCCCGCCCGAGCCAGAGCGTAGGAGCGACGACCTCCCACCTTGACGGCCGAGAAGGCTGGAGGACGCTGCCGCACGATTCCCGACGGGAGTTCCAGCTCGCCGCCGGGTACCACCCCGGTGTGGACGATCTCCCCTTCGGGATCGCCGGTGGACGAGGTCGCGCCAAAGCGCGCCGTGACGATGTAGGTCTTGGGCAGAGCCATCAGGAATCGCTGGACGCGGGTGGCCCGCCCGACCAGCAGCAGCAGCAGGCCGGTGGCGAATGGGTCAAGCGTGCCGGCATGACCAACCTTGACCCCGCGGCCGAGCCGACGCCGGAGTCCGGCCACCGCGTCATGGGACGTGATGCCGGCGATCTTGTCGAACAGGACGATCCCGTCGGGGACGTCCACGCCCGCGGAGCTCACGGAAGCTGCTGTGCGAGCTCGTTTCGGAGGAACGAGACGAGCTCCGCCCAAGCCATCCTCGTCGTGAACCCGGCCGCTTGGCGATGTCCGCCTCCCCCTTGAGCGCGGGCGATCCGTGAGACGTCGACGCGTTCATCGCTTGCGCGCAGGGAGACCTTGCGCAGAGCCTCGCCGTTGTTCTCACCCATCCGATCGCGCACCAGCGCGGCGATCGCCGTTCCCTGGACCGCGCGCAGGTGGTCCACGACGCCCTCGGAATAGCTCTCCTCGGCGCCGGACTCGGTGAAGTCCCTGGCGGTCAGCCCGGTCAGCGTCAGACGGCCGTCGTCGTAGCGCTCGATGTTGGCGAGACCTCGCGCGAGCAGCGCGAGCTTGCCGTAGGGAACGCCCTCGTAGACCCGACGGTACATCTCGTGTACGTCGACCCCGGCCTCGAGGAGCTCGGCGGCCATCAGGTGCGCGCGCGGTCCAGTGTTCTCGTACATGAACCGGCCGGTGTCGGTAATCAGCCCGACGTACAGCGCCTCGGCGATGGTCACCGTCGGCTGTATCCCGAGCCCATGCATCAAGTCCCAAACGATCTCCGCCGTGCAGGACGCGTGTGGATCGACGAGGTTGACCGTCCCGAAGAGCGTGTTGTCGTGATGGTGGTCGATGTTGAGGATGCGTGCGTCGGGCCGCTGCAACCCGTCGCCCGAGGTGCGATCGAGGTTGCCGCAGTCCAGGAAGATGATCGTCCGCTCGTCGATGTCCTCAGGCGGGTTGTTGACGACGCCGGTGAGCGGCAGGAAGCGGTACTCGTAGGGCAACGGGAATTCGTTGGCCTCGATGTAGATCAGACTGTCCTTTCCGAGTGCGACGAGGATCTGCTGCATCGCGACGAGCGAGCCGAGGGCGTCGCCGTCGGGGTTCTCGTGCGTCACCGCGATCAGCTTGTCGGCTCCGCGGATCTCCTCGATGATCCGGTCGCGGTTCGGGCGGTTGCCGTTCTCAGTCATCCGAGAGCAGCTCCGTGATCCTCATGCCGTGGTCGATCGAGGTGTCGTAATCGAAGCTCAGCGAGGGCGTGTGCTTGAGCGTGAGCTCGGAGGCGACCTTGCGCTGCAAGAAGCCGCTGGCACCACGCAGCACGGTGAGGCTGACGGTCCGCTCTTCGTTGTTGCCGAGAACGCTCACGTAGACGCGAGCGTGGCGCAGGTCTGGGCTGGTCTTGACTCCGGTCACGGTGACAAATCCGACGCGCGGGTCTTTCAACTCCGAGGCAATTGCCTCGCTGAGGACGGCGCGAACCGCCTCATCGACGCGGCGCATGCGGCCTGGGCTCATCCTATCCACCCCCGGCTAAAGGCGACCGAAACGACGCGGTTCATGCCAGCAGGTCCTCAACCGAGGTGAGCACGCGCTCGACGTGCGCTCCCTCGGGGCATCTCGCCACCAGCCACCGTTCGACCTTGTCCGCCTCCCGGACCAAGTTCGAGGGCGACCCGCCGGTCAGCGCACCTACCAGTTGTGCGCGCTGCCACAAGTCCTGGTACGCAGTTTCAGACACGGCGACGCCCATGCGGGTGTGCAGCTGCGCCTTGATTGACGACAGCTCCTTGCGCTTGGCCTTGAGGCTGCCGGCCTCCGGGAAGTGAAGCTCGATCACGAGGACGGCGACAAAGCCGCTCGCGGCCACGACACCGCTGCTCAGGCGAGCTCGCGCTCGACCTGACGGGTGGCGTAGGCCTCGATCACGTCGCCATCCTTGACGTCGGCGAAGTCACGCAGCACGATCCCGCAGTCAAAGCCGGCCGCGACCTCACGGACGTCTTCATTGAAGCGCCGCAGGCTCTGAATCTCGCCGTCATAGACGACGGTGCCGTCGCGTACGAGCCGCACCTTGGACCCGCGGGTGATCCGGCCGTCGGTGACGTGCGAGCCGGCAATGACTCCCACGCGCGAGGCGCGGAAGGTCTGCCGGACCTCTGCTGTCCCAAGGGTCTCCTCGACCTCTTCGGGCGCGAGCATGCCCTGCATTGCGCTGCGCAGTTCCTCGATCGCCCGGTAGATCACGGTGTAGTAGCGGATCTCGACGCCCTCGCGCTCGGCCACGGCCCTGGCGTCACCGACCGGCCGGACGTTGAAGGCAAGGATCACCGCGTCGGAGGCCGCCGCCAGCATCACGTCGGATTCGGTCACGGCACCGACCGCCCGACGAATCACGTTGACCGAGATCTCGTCCTGCGGGAGCTTGGCGATTTCGTCCTCGATCGCCTCGAGCGAGCCGGCGACATCGGATTTCAGGACCAGGTTCAACTCCTGCAGGTCGCTCTTGAAGATGTCTTCCAAGGAGATCCGCTTGCCGCTACGCCGGGCCAGCGATTCCGTCTTCAGTCGCACCGCACGCTCGCCGGCGAGCTGACGCGCGCGCCGATCGTGCTCGACGACGCGGACGCGCTCGCCGGCCTCAGGGACGCCGTCGAAACCGAGCACCTCGACCGGCTCGCCCGGTAGCGCCTGACTGACGCGATTGCCGAGGAAGTCGTGCATGGCCCGGACTCGGCCCCAGTGGGCTCCGGCCACGAGCGCGTCGCCGACCTCAAGCGTGCCGCGCATGATCAGGATCGTCACCACGGGACCGCGGCCGGGATCAAGCTTTGACTCGATCACGGTGCCCGACGCCGGTGCGTCGGGATTGGCCCGGAGCTCCTCAAGCTCGGCCATCGTCGCAATCGTCTCCAGCAGGTTGTCCAGGCCCTCTTTGCTCCGAGCCGAGACGTCAACAAAGTCGGTGTCCCCTCCCCACTCCACCGGCTGTAGCCCGAGACCGGACATCTCGGTGCGCACGCGGGTTGGGTCGGCGCCCTCCTTGTCGATCTTGTTGACGGCGACGAGGATCGGCACGGCCGCATCCTTGGCATGGTCGATGGCCTCCTGGGTCTGAGGCTTCACGCCGTCGTCGGCCGCCACCACGATGACCGCGATGTCCGTCGCCTTCGCGCCACGGGCGCGCATGGCGGTGAACGCCTCGTGACCCGGCGTGTCAAGGAAGGTGATCGTCCGGTCGCCGTGATGGACCTGATAGGCGCCGATGTGCTGGGTGATGCCGCCGGCTTCGCCGGCCGCGACCTCGGTTTCACGAATCGCATCCAACAACGAAGTCTTGCCGTGATCGACGTGACCCATGATCGTGACCACCGGTGCCCGCTCGACCAGCTGCTCCTCGGTATCGGCGTAGACGGGCTCGGACACCGTCTCATCCTCGGAATGGACGATCTCCACCTGTTTGCCCAGCTCCGTGGCGAGCACCTGGATGGCGTCATCGGACAGCGTCTGGGTGAGCGTCTTCATCTCCCCCAGAGCCATCAGCTGCTTCATCACCTCCGGAACCGGGACGGCGAGGTACTCCGCGACGTCCTTGACCGTCGAGCCGGAGTTGATCTGGATCGTGTCCGGCTCCGCGACCGCGGTACGTGAGGGCCGCGACTCGGCCTCTTCGTCGTAGATCCCGCGGCGGCGCCGGCCGCGACGCTGGCGTCGCGGAGGCTGGTTTGACTGTGGGGGGCCACCGCCCCCGGGGGCGCGGCGGGAAGCTTGCGAGTCGATGACCACACGGCGGCGCCCGTGCGCGGTGCCGGGCGCGCGTTCGCCCTGCAGCGAGTCACGGGTCGGGCGCTTGGGAGCGGAATCGCCTCCGGCAGCGGGAGCGCTTCCGTCGGCCGGCCCTGCGTCATCGGCCGCCGGTGGCGAAGCCGAGGCCGCGGCGGCCGGTGCTTGGGTGCTCGCGGCCTCGGGGGATGCTTGTGGTGCCGGGGCTGCGGCCGGGGCTGCGGCCGACGCTGGCGCCGGCGCTGCCGCCTGGGCTTGGGTCGGCGCTGCCGCCTGGGCTTGGGTCGGCGCTGCAGCGTCATGGCCAGCCGCAGCAGCTGGCGCAGCGGAGCTTCCGCCGTTGCCGAGCACCCGGGCCGCGGTCTCCTCGTCGACGCTGGAGGAGACGGCCTTGACGTTGACGCCGGCTGCCCTCAGTGCGTCGAGGACTTGCTTGGCGGGGACCCCGCGCTCCTTGGCGATCTCATGAACTCGTTTACTCATCTAGACCCAGTGTACGTCGGCTACGCCGCGCCTCCGGCCTCGGCCGCGGCGGTTGTGTCCACGCCGCCCAGCTCGTCCCCGGCGGGCCCTTCGACCTGATCGGTGTCCTTGCCCGCCAGCGCCTGATGGGCCTCGATTCCGCAGTAACGCGAGCCCGGCAGTGCGGCGTTGGGGCAGCGGCGCCCGTTGGAGAGAATCGCTGCACAGCGACCCTGGGCCTCCTCCTCCTCGTAGCCGTGCTCGGCCTCCTCGGCAGCAAACTCGGTCTCCGAGCGGATATCGATCCGCCAGCCGGTCAGGCGTGCAGCCAGGCGAGCGTTTTGACCTTCGCGGCCGATGGCCAGCGAGAGCTGGTCGTCGGGAACGATCACCGTCGCCTGCTTGTTGGCGTCGTCGACCAGCACCTCACGCACGCGGGCCGGAGACAGGGCCTTGGCGACAAACCTGGCGGGCTCGTCGTTGTAGGGAATGATGTCGATCTTCTCGCCGCGCAGTTCGGAGACGACCATCCGCACACGGGACCCTCGCGGACCGACGCACGCGCCAACCGGGTCGACTCCGTCGACATGGGACACCACGGCGATCTTCGAGCGGTACCCCGGCTCACGGGCGACGCCGGTGATCTCGACGAGCCCGTCGGCAATCTCCGGAACCTCGAGCTCGAACAGCGACTTGATCAGTTCCGGATCACGCCTGGAGACGATGATGCTCGGACCCTTGGTCGAGTTCGACACGTCCTTGATCACGGCCTTGATGCGCTGTGAATGGTCATAGCGCTCGCCGTCGACCTGTTCGGACTTCGGCAGCAGCGCTTCGACACGCTCCCGCAGCTGCACGAGCGTATAACGCGAATCGGATTGCTGCACGATGCCGGTGATCAGTTCACCGACGCGGTCTCGGTACTCCTCGAACATCATGTCGCGCTCGGCTTCGCGGATGCGCTGCAAGATCACCTGCTTGGCGGTCTGCGCGGCAATCCGGCCGAAGTCCTCGGGCGTGACGTCCTCGGTCTCGATCTGATCCTCGAACTCCTTGAGCTTCTCGAGGTCGATCTCCGGCTCTGGCGGCTCCCGCATCTCGCCCGTCTCAGGATCCACCGTCGGCTGCTGGTCGACTGTCGACTCCACCAGCAGCTGCTCCTCGAGCTCTGGCGGGATCTTCAACTCCCAGACGCGGAAGTCGCCGCTGTCGCGATCCATCTCGACCTTCGCATAGCGTGCGGCTCCTGGCGTCTTCTTGTACGCGGATAGAAGCGCATCCTCGAGCGCCTCCATCAGCTTCTCCTGCGAAATGTTCTTTTCGGCTGCGAGGCCCCGTACGGCCTCTACGATTTCACGTGACATAGGTCAGTCTCCGGGAACGAGGTTGGAGCGTGCGATCTGCTCGTAGGGGATCGTGACGACCCCGCCTCCGGACGCGATCGTGACTTCACGCTCAGAGGCGCCGACGAGTTCGCCGGTCACGCTCTTGTGTCCATCTCTGGCCTCCCGCAGCCGGACGCGGGCGTGACGGCCGAGGAAGCGGCTGTAATGCTGCGGCTTGGTGAGTGGGCGGTCCTGGCCGGGCGAGGAAACCTCCAGCGAGTACTGCTCACGGAGATCGCTCAACCGCTCGGTGACGCGCTCGCAGAGAGCCAGGGTCACGCCGTCGGGGTGATCGATGAACAGACGCAGCGTGCTGCCGCCGAGCACCTCTGCCAGCAGCACCTCGACGTCGGGCTCGCTAGCGGCGAGCCGAGCCTCGATGTCGGTCTGAAGTGCACTCACGATCTCCTCCGTCCGATACTCATAAAAAAAGCGGGCCAGCGCCCACTTCGGAACCTCACCGGGAAGCGCCCGGCGCGCAAGCTTGGTCACTCAGCGTAGCACCTGCGCAGCGGCCCACGGGGGTTCGGCCGCGGGGCTCCTGCAGACGCTTTTGGAGGCCCGACCTACTGGCCGGACGCGCTGGCCGCTCTTCTGGCCTGGTCCCGGTAGCGCCGGTAGTCACGGCGGCCGGGCTGCATGCCGGCGGCCTGCGCCAACGGCTTACGAGCCTCCGCGTGTCGCCCCAGCAGCTGCAGCGAACGGCCCAGGCAGAACAGCGCGTAGTCGTTGGTCGGAGCGCGATCGATCACGGCCTGAAACTCCTGAGCGGCCTGCTCGTAGTGCTGGGTGTGAAACAGCGCGCGGCCGAGCGCCTCCCGCACGGACGTCTTGTCCGGCGCCAGATCACGCGCCCGCGCGAGCGGAATCACGGCCTGGTGGTGGTGTCCGCCCTCCAGCAGCTCCGTGCCGCGGCGATAGAGCTCATACGCGTCGTCCATCGCCATGTATTTTATTCGCCGCTCGGTGCTCCCGGGTCGGCGGGGGAGCGGATCCGAATCGGCGGAAGTGCCCACAGAGCTTGCAAGCGCCCCCGCAGACCCAGCCCAGCCCGGAGCTGCCCGCGCAGTGCCCGCCGACCCGCCGCGGTTGGAGCGGCGGGCACACCACCGAAGCGGCCCAGGCGGATGGCGCGGACGTAGCCCGCAGCCTCAGGCGAGAAGGCCAGCCGGCGCTCCAGCGCCGCCAATGTCAGGCCGGCCGGCGCCGGCCGGCCGGATCTGGCCAGGGCCCGCTCCAGCTCAAGGACCCACGCCTCGTCGCCGGGACCGCGGCGCAGCGTGGCCCTGCGCGCGGCCAGGATCGCCAGTCCGAGCAACACGAGGATGGCGACGACGACGGGTAGCGGCGTGCTCGGGCCCGGACGGCTTCCCGGTCGCGATCGGGCGGGGGCCGGCGCGAGATCTCGATGGCGGATCGGCGCGGCCTTCGGGGCGCTGCCGAGCTTGCCATGCAGCGCCGGCAGCGGGACCGTCCCCGCGCGGGCGGGAGCGCTGGCCGGCGTGGGGTCAAAGCGGACCCAGCCGTAGCCGGAGAACCACACCTCGACCCAGGCGTGGGCGTCGAGGTCGCTGACCATGTACTGGCCCGTCGTGCGGTCATACGCGCCCGTGGTGAATCCGCCCACCACGCGTGCTGGAACGCCGCCCATTCGCAACAACAGGGCCATCGCGCCGGCGAACTGCTGGCAGTAGCCCCGCCGGCTCCCGAACAGAAAACTCACCAGCGGAAGCGCGCCGGCGCGCGGGTTCTCATCGTAGGTGTAACCGTGGCGGAGGTAGCCCATGACGTTCTCGATGAAGCCGTACGAGGTGTTCGCGCTGGCCGCCAAGTGCAGGGCCAGCCGGTACGCGCGTCCGTACGGGGAGCGCTCGATCAGCTTGCGTCCGTCACCGCCGTAGAGCCCGATTATCTGCTGCACCGGGGTGCGCGCGGGAAACGCGGGGAACACGACGACGGCAGGTTGTCCGGACGGCGCCACGGTGGTCATCTGCATCGATCTGTAGCCCGCGAGCTGGTTGAGTGCGGCACCGTTGCCCGCCGCCGCGAGTTCTGCCACGCTGGGTTGCGGCGAGTAGGTGCGAATCCGGTAGCTGTCACCGGGCTGGAGCCCGGCGGGAACAGTCCATGTGCCTGCGTCGGCGCCCTGGGCGGCCGACCGAGAGAGGTGCGTCGGCTGCTCGGCCGCGCCCGCAACGATTACGTCGGTGGACTTCATCGCGCGCAGCGTCACCTGAATTGTCTGCGTCCAGCGGCTGAGCGCCGCCGGATCGGGCGGTGGGAGAGCCGGGGCCCCGGTGCCCAGAGCCCAGCGACGGCCGTCGAACACGTTTAGGTCCTCAGCCTTCCAATAGTCCGGACGCTGAGCTTTGATGCCGAGCACCTCGCGGCCGTTGCGGGGCCAGTTGAGCGGTCCGTAGTGCTGCGAGAAGTCGAAGCGTTCGATGTGTCCCGGGCCCAGATTCCCCGCCCACGCCCGGAAGTCAAGCCAGGGATGGTGAGGATCGATCCGCGGCGACGCCACGAGCGCGACAGCGCCGGCCAGGACGCTGACGCCAACGGCCACCGGCGTGTCGTAACGGCGGATCCTGTCTCCCCACATGAACATGGCCAGGAGCGCGAACAGGATCAAACCGTGGAGGTAGGGAAGCTGGGGGCGGGACAGAGTGCTGGGTAGGACGGCCAGGACGACGAGCGGGAGGGCCGCGCCAGCCCGCCAGGCTTCGCCGGCGCGGCGCGGGGCGAAGCACAGCACGAGCGCGCCGCCGAGCAGCAGGACACCGGCGCCGAGTGAGACGACCACACGAACCCAGTCGTTGATGCCGTTGTAGGGCACGAGCACGTTGGGCAGAGCGCTGAGACCCTCGCCGATCCCGCGCAAGCCAACGGCGAACCGTGCGTGGGCAACCCAGCTCAAAGGGATTCCGCACAACGGGAGGATCGCCACGGCCGCCACCACCGCGAGCGCCAGCCCCAGCCCGCGAGAGCGGTTGGCCAGGCCACGGCCCGGGCCGGCCACGAGCACGGCAAGAGCGAGCAGACCGAGCAGGCGCCAGATTGGCGCAGGGCTGAGCAGGGTTCCCCAGCGCAGTGCTCCGTAGAGGCCGAGTGCCCCAAACGCGGCCAACCTGAGGCGCGGGCGCCGCGCGAGCGCCAGGTCGGTGCTGGTGCGCGAGCGCCGAGCGCCGCGGGGTTCGAGCACCGCCACCTGCGCGGTGCTGCTCACGCCGCGTAGCTCCCGGAGCGAGCGGGGTGTCCGGGTCCCGCGGGCCCGCGTCCGCGGGCGGAGCGGGTGCCGAGGGGGTAGCCGTAGCAACCAGAGACCGCGAAGCTCGGCGCGCCCGCCGCCCGCGAGGCGACGGTGGCGGGAAGCACGAGGACCGACGCGTCCGACCCCGCTACACTGAGCGCCACTGGTAGCCGCTCTGAGGCCTGCGGTGTCACGTAGAACAGAGCGCCCACCCGTGCCGACGGTCCCAGGATCGGCGCCCGTGCTCCGGGACCGCCCTGCACCATCGCCAGTCGCGCGTGTACTCCCGGCCAGTTCGCCAGGTCGGGCTCGATCGTCACCGTCCGGCGCTCGCCGGGAAGCAGCAGCCGGCAGCCACCGCGGCGCGCGAACTCCAGGCTCAGCGAGGCCGCGGCGCGGACGGCAGCATCGAGGTGCTCGATCGGACCGCTGCCGCGTGCATCGAGCACGACCAAGGGCCGCGTGTCGCCGTCAGGTTGCAGTCGTCGCTCCAGCAGGCCGGCCCCGCGGGCCAGCGCTGCCCAGTGGATCCGGGATGCCGGGGTCCCGGGCCGATAAGGGCGCAGGCCGTCGACGTCGACCGCGGCCATCGGTTCGCCGACGGAGGGCGAGCGCCCACTCTCCAGGCGCTCCCCCCGGCCGCTACCCGGCCAGCGGACGGGTTCAGTCCGGGGCAGGATCAACAACTCCTGTGGGGGCCCACTCCCCGCCCGCACAACCCGAGCGAGCTCCAGCGTGTCGTGAACCACCAGCGACGGCGGCTGCATTCTGTGCATTCCGCGCCGGCGCATGCGCGCAACTATCCGGACCTCGGCCCGGGGGCCACCGGCGACCAGTGACAGCGGCCGGCTCAGCGACACCGGCACGCCGGCGAGCGGGTCCAGCACCTCCCCACCCGGGAGCCCGAGCCGCCCGCGGCGGACCTCGATCATCGCCTCCACGGGTTCGCCTTCGATCACGCGGTCGGCGATCAGCCGACGGTGCACATCGGCACCGCGGGCGCTGGCCCAGACCCAGATCGGGGTGATCACCCCCAGCAGCGTGAACGCCGCGCCGGGGACGAACAGCGGCGCGGCATCGAAGGTGAAGGCGCCCAGCGTCAGCGCGATCCCGGCGACGGCGACTCCCGCAGCCCGGCGCATAGCTAACTCACAGCGCCCGCACGGATGCGACCGCGTCGGCCACCACCTCGCGCGCCGCCCCGCGTGGATATTCGGGCGCCATCACGAGGCGGTGCACGAGCACGGGTTCAGCCAGCGCCTGTACGTCGTCGGGCAACGCGTGGTCGCGGCCCTGCATCATCGCGTGCGCCTTGGCGGCCCGCAGCAGCAGAAGGCCTGCGCGGGGGCTTGCGCCCAGCTCCACCCTCGGGTCCTCACGTGTGCGCCATAGAAGCCGTACGACGTACTCGCGCAGCGGCTCGGAGGCGAGCACCCGCGCAGCTGCGTCCTGAGCGGCCAGCACCTCGGCGGCGGTGGCGACCGGCGCCAGGGCCAGGACCTTGTCACCAGACTCGTGGTCGGCCAGCATCCCGGCCTCCGCGCCCCGCTCGGGATAACCGAGCGAGATTTTCACCATGAAGCGGTCGACCTGGGCCTCAGGCAGCGGGTAGGTCCCCTCGTACTCGACCGGGTTCTGTGTGGCCAAGACCATGAACGGGCGGGCCAGCTCGTGGGTGTGGACGTCCACCGTGACCCGGCGCTCCTGCATGCACTCGAGCAGACCGGACTGGGTCTTCGGCGAAGCACGGTTGATCTCGTCGACGAGCACGATGTTGGCGAAAACCGGACCGGGCCGGAATTCGAAGCGCCCTTCGCGCTGGTCGTAGACGTTCGCGCCGACGACATCGGCCGGCAGCAGATCCGAGGTGCACTGCACCCGGGCAAAGTGGCAGTCGATCGAGCGCGACAGTGCCCGGGCCAGAGCCGTCTTGCCGACACCCGGGTAATCCTCGACGAGCACATGCCCCTCCGCCAACAGGGCTACCAGTAGGTGATTCAGCGTGTCGGCTCGTACCTGAACGGCCCGGGAGACGTTCTCGCTGATCCGCCGCGCAACCGCGGCAAACAGCTCAGATCCGTGCGGGGCTACCGGCGTCCGCTCTGGCGGCTCCATCCGTCTCCCTCCCCTCGGCGGTGCGCAGGCGCTGGACCTCGTCGAGCACGGCAGCGGCGATCTGGCGCTTGCTCGTCTGCTCGACGTGGCGCAGCCCGCCCTGTGCGGTGAGGATGCTGACCTCGTTCTGATCTGCGTCAAAGCCGATGCCGGGCTTGGCGATGTCGTTGACGACGATCGCATCCAGCCCTTTGCGCTCAAGCTTGTCGCGCCCGTACTCCAGGGCACCGTCACCGTGCTCGGCAGCGAAGCCGATCAGCAGCTGTCCCGGAGCGCGGCGCGCGGCGAGCGAACTGAGCACGTCGGGGGTCGGCTCCAGTTCAACCAGGGGTGTCCCGCGATCCTTCTTGAGCTTGGTTTGCGCCACGTGAGCGGGGCGGAAATCGGCTACCGCTGCGGCCATCAGCAGCACGTCGGCGGTGTCGAAGTGCGCTTCGCAAGCCTGCGCGAGCTCGGCCGCCGAGCCGACCGGGACGATCCGGACGCCCGCTGGCGTGGGGACGGTGACGTTGGCCGCGATCACCGTCACGTCGGCGCCACGGCGCGCGGCTTCCGCCGCCAGCGCCAATCCCATGCGGCCCGAGGAGCGATTACCGAGGTAGCGGACGCTGTCGATCGGCTCACGGGTGCCGCCGGCGGTGACCAGCACCCGGAGCCCCCGCAGCGTCGGCGCCGTGAGCAGCGACTCGCACGCCTCCAGCAGCGCGGCCGGCTCGGCCAGGCGGCCGATGCCGTGTTCGCCGTGGGAGGCGAGGTCTCCCTCGCCCGGCGGGATTATCGTCACGCCGCGGGCGGCCAAGAGCTCGAGGTTGGCCTGGGTGGCTGGGTGCAGATACATGCGGTTGTTCATGGCCGGAGCGACGGCCACTGGGCAGGCGGCGGCGAGCGCCGCGGTGCTGAGGAGATTGTCGGCTTGTCCGCTGGCCAGCTTCGCGATCGTGTTCGCGCTGGCCGGGGCGATCAAATAGACATCGGCGCGCTCCACCAGCGCGAGATGGCTGATCGGTGCGTGCTCGGGCAGCGGATCCCCCGGGTAAGCGCCGCGCGCTGCGTCGGGTTCGAACTCGCCAGCCAGGACGGGCGCGCCCGTGATCGCCTCGAATGAGGCGCGACCGACGAACCGCTCGCTGGTGGGCGTCTGGATCACGCGCACGGCATGGCCGGCCTTGGTGGCCAGCCGGGCGGTCTCCAGCGCCTTGTAGGCCGCGATCCCCCCGCTCACACCGAGGAGCAATCGGGCCATCGCTTGCCTCCGCCGGCGCCTTTACCGGTAGTGGTACTTAATCTTGCCCTGGGCGACTTCCTCCAAGGCAATGGTGAGGTAGTTCTTCGACCGGGTATCGACCATCGGCGGTGGGAACTCGTCGAAGGTGCCCTCTCCGAGGTTGTGGTAGTACGAGTTGATCTGCCGTGCGCGCTTGGCGGCGACGATCACACTCGCGTAGTCGGAGTCGACGTGGTCGAGCAGCTTGTCGATACGGGGAGAGATCAAGGCTTAGCGGTCCTTTGGGATCGGGGTGTCCACAGGTTAGCGGGCCGAGACGCCGAGGTTGGCCGTTCAGCTGCGCGCCAGCGCCGCGCGGACGATCTGCTCGAGCTCGTCTGTGGCCTCCTCGAGGCGGTCGTTGACGACGGCATGGGCAAATTCCGGCTGCGCGGCCAGCTCCTGCTCGGCGGTCTGCAGGCGCTGCTGGACCTGTTCGCCCGTGTCGGTGCCCCGTCCCACCAGTCTGACCCGCAGGGCCTGCTGGGAGGGCGGCGCGATGAACACGGCGATGGCCTCCGGCATGCTTTGGCGCACCTGCCGGGCGCCCTGCACCTCGATCTCCAGCACCACTGGGATGCCCGCCTGCAGCCTGCGTTCGAGCTCGGCCCGCAGCGTTCCGTAGCGGTTTCCCGAATACGTCGCGTGCTCGACGAAGTCCCCGTTTGCCACGTGCTGGGCGAACTGCTCGGGGGTGAGAAAGTAGTAGTCAACGCCATCGCGTTCGCCCGGTCTCGGCGGCCGGGTGGTGGCCGAGACCGACAGCTCCAGCTCGGGTAGGCGCCCCAGCAATCCGCGAATCAACGTGCCCTTGCCAACCCCGGAGGGTCCGGTGATGACGAACACCTCCGACATGCCTGGACGGCGGGCCGGCGACCGCGTCAGCGGCGGCGCATCAAGTCGACGAGCTCGGCGCGCTGGCGCTCTGAGAGGCCGCCGATCGTCTTACTCGGCGAGATCCGGCAGTGAGTCAGGATCTTGTTCACCTTCACGCGCCCATACTTCGGGACGGCGAGCAGAAGATCGAAAACCTTGGCCGTCTCAAGATATTCGGGTGGTTTCAGCAGCAATTCGTGAATCGGCTGCCGGCCGGCCTTGAGGTCACGCTTGAGCTGTGCCCTGCGGCTACGGATGTCGTTGGCGCGCTGGAGCGCCTCCATGCGCTGCACTAGCGAGCGCTCCGGCGCCGCGATGAGCTTGGCGGGTGATTCAGTGACCGGCGGCATGGGCGGCGACTATACATCTTGGGCACACGCGATCAAGGCCAAATCCCCCAATTCGACTCGACCTCAAGTTGAGGTCGAGCATTATCGAGGAAGGTTGCGGTAATAGACAGAGTTTGCAGGGGGTTTGAGCAAACCCCCCACGCCGTGTTGAATGAATCAGGAGCGTATTGAGCCGGAAAGCCGCATTTTGCGAGGAGCATCACGTCGCCGTCACGATTCCTGGGTCACGGCCAGGCTCTGGACGAGCTCTGCGGCGATACGTGATCCAGCCGCCGGATCTCTGAAGCTCTCCGTCCCAACCGCTACCAGGTCTGCGCCGGCGCGGATCAGATCTGCTGCGTGACGGCCGCGTTGAACGCCGCCCATTCCGATGATCGGGAGGTCCACTGCCTCACGCACCGTCCGGACCTGAGCCAGGGCGATGGCTCGCACCGCCGGGCCTGACGCACCCCCGGTGATGCCGCCCAGCCACGGCTCTCCGGTCAGCGGATGCACGGCCATTCCCCGGATCGTATTGATCAATGACAAGGCGCTCGCGCCCGCGTCCCTCGCGGCCCGGGCCACCGCCGCTATGTCTGACACGTTGGGCGTCAGCTTGACGATCAGCGGCTTGCCGGTCAGCGGCCTCACGCGCTCCAGGAGCCGCGCCAGCTCTTGCGGATCGGCGCCCATGATCAACCCGGTCTCGACGTTCGGGCAGGAGACGTTGAGCTCCAGGGCGACCACCTCGTCACGGGGAGCGAACGCTCGTACGAGCTCGGCGACCTGCTCAGCGCTGAACCCCATGACGTTGACGATCAGCGGCACCGGCAGGTCGGCCAGCTGGGGCAGATCGTCACGCAGATAATCTGCGACCCCCTTGTTGGGCAGGCCGATCGAGTTCAGCAAGCCGCCGCTGAGCTCCCACAGCCGCGGGGGCGGATTGCCCTGACGCGGCTGGACCGTGACGGTCTTGGACACGAAGGCCGAGAACGGGAAGCCCTCGTCCAGCAGCGCCCCGAATGCGCGACGAGCCGCGATCGCGTCGAAGGTTCCGGAGGCGTTGATGATCGGGTGCTCGAGCTCGATCCCGGAGAAGGTGACGGTCAATGTCCGGCTCCCGGGGTCAGGGCCGTCAGCAGCCGCTCGGCATCCAGAACCGGGCCATCGACGCACAGACGAAGGTACCCCGCACGCGTGGGCACAACGCACCCGAAGCAGGCGCCGAAGCCGCACGCCATTCCGGACTCCAGGGCAAGCTGGGCCGGCGTCCCGGTGCGCTCGCACAGGCTGCGCACGGCCTCGAGCATCGCGGGCGGGCCGCACGCGTAGACCTCGACCTCGGGCTCCTCGTTCAGACGCTGGGTCAACAGCTCGGTGACCAGTCCGTGGTGTCCGGTGCTGCCGTCGTCGGTGGCGAGCCGCGCGTTGGCGAGGAGGGCAGCCCCCGCGGCGTGAGCGCTGTCACGGAACCCGAGCAGCGTCGTATGCGGGAGCGTCAATTGATCCTGGAGGATGGCCAGCGGCGCGATCCCCACGCCTCCGCCGACCAGCAGTGGAGCGCGGCCGCCGCGCGGTGGCGCCCATCCGATCCCGAGCGGGCCGACCAGCAGCAGCTCGTCCCCGACTTCCAGCTCGCACAAACGGTGGGTCCCCGGGCCGACATCCTCGATCAGGAAGTGCAGGTCGTGGCCGTCGGAGGGCGCTCGGAGAACGCTGAAGGCGCGTGGGAGAAACGGTCGTTCGTCCTCCCCCCCGCCCCAGCGCTCGGCCGTGCTCAGCATGTAGAACTGACCGGCCTGCGGCCGCGGACCCTCCGGGTCTTGACAGCGCAGCACGATGTAGGCGCCGTGCCGCTGACGCCCGCTCACTCGGGCCGCGCGGCGTCCGAAGGGGGCGTGTACGCGGTCGGGAGTCAATACACCCCGGAGGCGCGAGCGTGGATCTCCTGCAGCGAGATCACCTCTGCCTCGCCGCGGCGCGCCGCGGCGATCGCCCGTACGGCGGCCATCCCGCCGGAGATCGTGGTGATGCAGGGAATACCGCGGGCGATCGCAGCCGAGCGGATCTCGTAGCCGTCGGTGCGAGCGCCGGTGCCAACCGGCGTGTTGATCACGAGGTCGACCTCGCCGCGCTCGATGCAGTCGACCACATGTGGCGAGCCCTCGCCGATCTTGTTGATCTCACGCGCCGGGATGCCCATCCGTTGCAGCGCCTGGGCCGTTCCACGCGTGGCGATGATCTCGAAGCCGAGATCGTGCAGTGAGGTGGCGATTCCAGTCGCAGCGGGCTTGTCGCCGTCGGCCACCGTGATGAACACCGTCCCGCCGGCGGGCAGCTTCGCGCCGGCGGCAGCCTGGGCCTTGGCGAAAGCGGTGGGAAAGTCCCGGGCGATGCCCATCACCTCGCCCGTCGATCGCATCTCGGGCCCGAGCAGGGAATCAGCGCCGCTAAAGCGGTCAAACGGCAGCACCGCCTCCTTGACACAGACGTGCCCGTTGGTCGTCTCCCGGGGAAGGTCGAGCTCGGCCAGGGTCTCACCGAGCATGATCCGGCAGGCCAGCTTGGCCAGGGGCAGCCCGATCGCCTTGGAGACGAAGGGGACAGTGCGTGAGGCCCGCGGGTTGGCCTCGATCACGTGCAGGCCCTCCTCCCCGTGGATCGCGAACTGGACGTTCAGCAGGCCAACCACGCCGAGCGCCTTGGCGATCCCGGCCGTCTGCTCGGCGATCAAGGCCAGCATCTCCTCGCCCAGCGCGTGCGGCGGCAGTACGCAGGCAGAGTCGCCAGAGTGGATTCCGGCTTCCTCGACGTGCTGCATGATCCCGCCGATCCAGACATCGGTCCCGTCGCAGAGCGCGTCGACGTCCACCTCAATCGAGTCCTCCAGGAAGCGGTCGAGATAGATCGTCGCTCCCGGCTTTGCGCCCACCCGCTGAAGGTAGCCGCGTAGACCCTCGACGCTGTAGACGATCTCCATGGCCCTGCCCCCGAGGACGTAGCTCGGGCGCACCAGCAGCGGGAACCCGACCGACGGCGCCCGGTCGAGTGCCTCCTGGGCGGAGTGCGCGCTCGCGTAGGGCGGAGCCTTGTAGCCGAGACGGTCCAGCAGCGGTCCGAACCGCGACCGGTCCTCGGCGAGGTCGATCGAGTCGATGCCGGTTCCCAGGATCCGCAGACCGGCCTTGGCCAGCCCGGCCGCCAGCTTCAGCGGCGTCTGCCCGCCGAACTGAACGACGACCCCCTCGGGCTGCTCAAGTGCGCAGACGCCGAGCACGTCCTCAAGCGTCAGCGGCTCGAAGTACAGCCGATCTGAGGTGTCGTAGTCGGTCGAGACGGTTTCCGGGTTGCAGTTGATCATCACCGCGTCGCGGCCAAGCTCACGCACCGTCTGGGCGGCGTGGACGCAGCAGTAGTCGAACTCGATGCCCTGACCGATCCGGTTCGGGCCCGACCCGAGGATCACCACGCTGGGCCGATCGCCGCACTGCACCTCGTGGCTGGGGCCGCCGGGGCCTGGGCGCTCCCAGCCCGAGTAGAAATACGGAGTGCGGGCGGCGAACTCGGCGGCGCAGGTGTCCACGGCCTTATAGGTCCGCTCGCCGGCGAACGCCGCCTCGGGGTGCTTGACCAGCGCGGAGAGCTCGTGCAGGAACCACGGGTCAATGCTCGTGCGCTCGTGGAGAGTTGCCACCGGCACCGCGCGCCGCAGCGCCTCGAGCAGGTGGTCGAAGCGTTCGGCTCCGGGCGAGGCAACGAGCTCGAGCAGCAGCTCATCGTCGGCGGGGCTGCGGGGCTCGAGGTCGAGCTCACGTGAGCGCAGCGCCTTGGCGAACGCTTGCTGGAAGGTGCGCCCGAAGGCCATCGCCTCGCCCACGGACTTCATGTGGGTGGTCAGCTCGGCTTCGGCACCGGGGAACTTTTCGAACGCGAACCGGGGCCATTTGACCACGCAGTAGTCGATCGCCGGCTCAAAGCTGGCCGGAGTCGCTCGGGTGATGTCATTGGGAATCTCCTGCAGCGTGTAGCCGACGGCCAGCCGTGCGGCGATCTTGGCGATCGGAAAGCCGGTCGCCTTGCTGGCCAGTGCGCTCGAGCGGGAGACGCGCGGATTCATCTCGATGACCACGATTTCGTCGGTCTCCCGGTTGACGGCGAACTGCACGTTGGATCCGCCGGTCTCGACCCCGACGGCGCGGATCACCGCAATCGCCTGGTCACGCAGCGCCTGGTACTGCTTGTCGGTCAGCGTCTGCTGGGGAGCGACGCACACGCTGTCGCCGGTGTGCACGCCCATCGGATCGAGATTCTCGATCGAGCAGATGATCACCACGTTGTCGGCGCGGTCACGCATCACCTCGAGCTCGAATTCGCCCCAGCCGAGGACCGATTCCTCGATCAGCACTTGTCCGATCGGAGACGCGTCGATTCCGCCGCCAACGATCCGCTCGAGCTGGGCCTCGTTGTGGACGACCCCGCCGCCGCGGCCGCCGAGGGTGAATGCCGGTCGGACGATGAAGGGCAGTCCGATCTCATCGATGGCCGCTCGGGCGTCGGCCACGCTGTGGGCGATCGCGCTTCGCGGCACCCGCAGGCCCGCCTCGGTCATCGTCTGACGAAACCGCTCTCGGTCCTCGGCGCGGTCGATCGCCTCGTAGTCGGCCCCGATCAGCTCGACGCCGTGCTTGGCCAGTGTTCCGTCCTCGTGCAGAGCCTTGGCGAGATTCAGCGCGGTCTGACCGCCGAGCGTCGGCAGCAGCGCATCGGGCTGCTCGCGCTCGATCACCTGGGCCACCGTGCGCGGGAGCAGCGGCTCCACGTAGGTCACGGTGGCGACCTCGGGGTCGGTCATGATCGTGGCCGGGTTGGAGTTGACCAGCACGACCTCGTATCCCTCCTCCATCAGCACGCGGCAGGCCTGGGTGCCGGAGTAGTCGAACTCGGCCGCCTGACCGATGACGATCGGCCCGGAGCCGATCAGCAGGATCTTGTGGATGTCCTCGCGCTTGGGCACGTCGTCTAGGCCGCCGCTTTGATCTCTTCGACGAACCGGTCGAACAGGTACAGCGCGTCGTGGGGTCCGGGGCCGGCCTCGGGGTGGTACTGGACGGTCGCGCCCTGGACGTCCTTGAGCGTGAGCCCTTCGACCGTCCGGTCATAGAGATTGATGTGGGTCAGCTCGGCCGCGCCGAAGTCGGTCTCCCAGCGCACCGCTTCATCGGTGTCGATCGTCTTGGCCCCGTCCGGGCCAAGCACCGCGAACCCGTGGTTCTGGCTGGTGATCTCAGTCCGGCCGGTGGTCAGGTCCTTGACCGGGTGGTTGGCACCGTGGTGCCCGAACGGGAGCTTGTAGGTCTCAAGCCCGACCGCGCGGCAGAGCAGCTGATGACCGAGGCAGATGCCGTACACGGGCTTCTTGCCGATGAGCGCGCGGACCGTGTGCACGACGTAGTCCAGTGCGGCGGGGTCGCCGGGCCCGTTGGCCAGGAAGATCGCGTCGGGGTCGTCCCGCAGGAGGTCCTCGGCGCTGGCCGTGCACGGGTGCAGGTCCACCGTCGCTCCCCGCTCGCGCAGGTTGCGGATGATCGAGAGCTTGACCCCGGTGTCGATCATCGCGATGCGGGGACCGTCGTCAGGGCCCTCGAGGATGATTCGGCTGTGCGGCGTGACGTCGCGGGCGAGGTCCCGCCCGCTCATCGCGGGCTCAGCCGCGATCATCTCCCGCGCCCGGGCCGGAGAGATCCGTTCCGGGAACACCCCGCCCTGCATCGCGCCCTGATCGCGGATGTGGCGCACCAGGGCGCGCGTGTCAAGATCGGTGATCGCCGGGATGCCGCGGTCGGTCAGCCAGGACAGCCAACCGCGCTCGGCGCCCGCCGCGTCCTCGCGGTCGACCCCTGCGCGCATGATCGCCGCCCGGGCATGGACGCGGTCGGACTCCATCGCTTCGGCCGAGACGCCGTAGTTGCCGACCTGGGGAAAGGTGAAGATGATCAGCTGCCCGGCATAACTCGGATCGCTCATCGCCTCCTGATAGCCGGACATGGACGTGGTGAAGACGATCTCGCCCACCGCGGGTTCGTCGGCACCGCAGGCCAGGCCGTCGAACCGGGTGCCGTCGGCGAGCAGGACATAGGCGCAGCGAACGCTCATCGGCTGAGCGCTCCGGCCTCTGAGAGCATCCGTTCCCGATACGCGAGGACCCCCGCGGCGATCGTGAGCCTGACCTGGCCGTACAGCGTGCGACCCTGGAAGCAGCAGTTCTCCGAACGACTGGCATAGCCCGCTGCACCGACCTCGTAATGCGCGCCGAGGTCGACGAGACAGAGGTTGGCGGGTTGGCCCGCGTTGATCCGGGGCGCGGTCAGCCCGTACAACTCGCCGCCGCTGGTCATCCGCTCGACGATGACGTCCAGCTCCAGCTCACCGGGCAGCACGAGCTCGGTGTAGAGCGCCGCGAACGCCGTCTCCAGCCCCGTGGTGCCCATCGGGGCCTGCTCGAACGCGACCTCCTTCTCGTGGCGGGCGTGCGGGGCGTGATCGGTGGCCACGCAGTCGATCAGACCGCTCCCCAGTGCCTGCACGAGCGCGCGACGGTCCTGCTCGGTGCGCAGCGGCGGGTTCATCTTGAAGCGGCTGTCGAGCGTACGCACGACGTCGTCGGTGAGGGTCAGGTGGTGAGGTGTCGCTTCCGCGCTGACTTGTGCACCGGCTTCCTTGGCCGCGGCCAGCGCCTGGATTGACTCGATGCAGGAGAGATGTTGGAAGTGCACGCGCGCGCCTTCATAGAGCGCGATCGCGCTATCGCGGGCGACCATCGTCGACTCGGAGATCGACGGAATCCCCGCCAGCCCGAGGCGAGCGGAGACACCGCCCTCGTGCATGACTCCATCTCCGGACAGGGCTGGATCCTCTTCGTGCAGGGCGATCACACCGCCGCTCAGGCGCTGGTATTGCAGCGCCTTGCGCAGCATCCCTGCGGAGACCACCGGCTTGCCATCGTCGGTGAACCCGAGCGCGCCGTCGTCGCGCAGCTCGGCCATCTCGGTGAGCTCCTCGCCGCGCAGTCCGCGCGTGATCGAGGCAAGGAATCCCACCGGAACCCTGGCCTGGCGACACGCTCCATCGACCAGCGAGCGCAGCACCGCGGAATCGTCGATCACCGGGTCGGTGTTGGGCATCGCCACCACGGCAACGAACCCGCCGGCCGCGGCCGCCGCAGTTCCGGTAGCGAGATCCTCCTTGTACTCCTGGCCGGGCGTACGCAGATGGACGTGGGGATCAACGAAGCCGGGGAACGCGTGCTTGCCGGTGGCGTCTAATGTCTCGACGCCGGCGGGCGCGCTCAGCGAGCCGGCAGCGCCGACCTCGGCGATCTCGCCGTCGCGGACCAGGATGTCGCAGGGCTCGTCGAGCTGGGCGCGCGGATCGAGCACGTGCGCTCCCTGGATCAACAGCTCGGCGGGCGCCCCCGGTGCCGCAAACAGGCGAGGGTGACCGGTAGGAGCGCTCATGCCACTGCCGCCAGCACCGGCGAGCCGACCAGTAGCTCATAGAGCACGGCCATGCGGACGGAGACGCCGGCCTTTACCTGCTCGCCGATCAGCGCCTGGGGTGAATCAATCGCCTCTCCGGACAGCTCGACGCCTCGGTTGACCGGCCCAGGATGCATCAGCAGCTGACCGGGTCGCAATCGCTGCAGGTTGATCTGGTAGCGCGCCGCATACTCCCGCAGAGACGGGACGAACGACTCGTGCATCCGCTCTTGCTGCATTCTCAGCACGTAGACCACGTCCGCCTCGTGCAGTCGCTCAAGACTCGAGGTGGCCTCGCAGCCGAGTGCCTCGATCCCCCGCGGGATCAGCGTCGGCGGCCCGCACACCGTCGTCGAAGCGCCCATCCGGTTGAGTGCGAGGACATTTGAGCGGGCCACGCGCGAATGCATCACGTCACCGACGATCCAGATGTTGGCTCCGTCGAGGGAACCCAGCTTGCGCCGCAGCGTGAACACGTCCAGCAGCGCCTGCGTCGGGTGTTCGTGCTTGCCGTCGCCGGCGTTGACGACGCTGGCCGACGTCCACCCGGCGACCAGCTGGGCAGCGCCCGCGTGGGGCGAGCGAATCACGATCGCCGCCGGGTCATATGCCGACAGTGTGCGGACGGTGTCCTTGAGCGACTCTCCCTTGTCGACGCTCGAGCCCTGTGAGCGGACGCTGACCACGTCTGCGCTGAGTCGCTTGGCCGCCAGCTCGAAGCTGGAGCTGGTCCGCGTCGAGGACTCGTAGAAGAGGTTGACCACGGTGCGTCCGCGCAGGGCCGGCACCTTCTTGATCTCTCGCCCGGAGACCTCGGCGAATGACTCGGCTCGGTCAAGGATCCGCTCGATCCCAGCGCGGTCGAGATCGTCGATCGAAATCAGGTGCCTGCCGGTCGCGGTCATGACGCTCATGCGACCTCGGCCTCCTTGCGCATCGCGGGGCCGATCGTCACCTCGTCGTGGCCGTCGACCTCCTCGATGCGGACGTTGACCCGCTGCTCCTGTGAGGTGGGGATGTTCTTGCCGACGTAGTCGGGCCGGATCGGCAGCTCGCGATGGCCTCGGTCGACCAGCGCGGCGAGCTGGACCCGGGCCGGCCTTCCGTAGTCGAAGATCTCATCGATCGCCGCGCGGACCGTGCGTCCGGTGTAGAGCACGTCATCGACGATCACGATCGTGCGTGAGTCGATCCCGAAGTCGAGTTGGGTCGCGCGGACGACCGGCGAGCTCGGCCGAGTCGCGAGGTCATCGCGATAGAAGGAGATGTCGACGAAGCCCAGCGGGACGGACGTGTCCAGCAGCTCGGTGATCAGGGCGTGGAGTCGCTGGGCCAGATAGGCCCCGCGGCGCTGAATCCCCACCAACGCGATCGGGCCGTCCGGGTTCTTCTCAACGACCTCGTGGGCGATCCGCAGCAGGGTGCGGCGCATGTCATCGCGGTCGAGTACGACCGTGGGGGCTGGCAACGTGCTCCTTCCTAGCCTCACTGGACTGGGTTAAAGGGGCCGACGTGAGGAGCCTAGCAGCGGGAGCGGCGGGGATGCCCGCGTGTGCCGTCGCGCCGGCACTTCGCCGAGGCGGCCGAGGGGGCCTGGTCGAGAAACGAGACCATGGGCAACGTTTCTCGACCACGCCTCCGTTCGGTCTCAGCTAGAGCCGTGGTGGCAGTGTCAACTGGAGCCGTGGCGGCGGCCTGGCGCCGCGGGCACCTAGCGCTCCGGCGCGCGAAGCCGGTAGAGCAAATGCGGCAGACCGACGTGGACGATCTCCCGTTCGAACTCGAAGCCGGACTTTTCCATCACCCGCCGTGAGGCGTAGTTGTCGACAAGCGTGAAGGCGACGATTTCCGGGAGGGCGAGCTCGCCGAAGGCGGCGCTGATCGCGGCGTTGGCGAGCTCGGTGGCCAGGCCCTGACCCCAGCGCTCGGGGACGATCGCCCATGCGACCTCGACCTCGTGTGCGCCGGCGATGAACGACGATTGCAGGCCGCCCTGGCCCAGCATCTCTTCGGACTCACGGTCGCGGACCAGCCAGAGCCCGAAACCCAGACGTTCCCAGTGCGCGTTCTTGTTGACCAGCGCCCGCCGGATTTCAGGGTCACTGGGTGGACTGCCCCCCGCCGATAGGGTCCGGGCGACCCGTGGATCTCGAAGGAGCGCGGGCAGCTCGTGCGCGTGCCCGGGCCGCAACCGCTCCAGGACCAAGCGCGAGGTCTCGACGCGCTCGAGCCCGGCGTGGCTCACGGGGCGAGGTCCGGGGCCGGCAGTGTGTCGGACGCCGGTGGCTCCGTGGGCGGCGGCTCCGTTTGCGGCGGCTCCCCGGGCGGCGGTTCGCGGTCCTGCCAGCGGATCAGCTCCGGACGCCCGCGTTCGGCAAACGGGATCTCGATCTCGTCGAAATCCCGCGGCAGCACGGTGGGCTCGAACACCGCGCGTGCCTCCTCACGGAGGACACGGAGGGGATATCGGGTCGAAAAGTGGTTCAGCGCGAGCAGCTTCACCCCCGCATCGCGCGCAACGGTCGCGGCCTGGCCCGCCGTCGAGTGGCCGGTTTCGGCCGCCCGCTCGGTCTCCTCGTGCGCGAAGGTGGCCTCGTGAATCAGCAGATCCGCGCCGTGGGCGGCGATTCTCAGCGCCTCGCACGGCATCGTGTCGCCGGAGATGACGACTTTGCGTCCAGGGCGCGGGGAGCCCATCACCTGCTCGGGGCTCACTCCGCCGATCGACTCCCCCCGTTGCACGCGACCGAAGTCAGGTCCTGGCTTGAGCCCCAGCTTGATCGCCTTCTGGGGATCGAATACGCCCGGGCGCTGATCCTCGAACAGCACGTATCCGTATGCCGGACCACGGTGGCGGGTCTGGACCGCCGCGACCTCGTAGCCGTCTCGCCGCAGCGTCTCCCCCGGCTCGAGCTCGACCAAGTTCAGCTCAAAGCGGACCCGGCCGGCCAGGCGCAGCGCCATGACCACCAGCTCTCGCAGGCCAGGGGGCCCGTGAACGGCCAGCGGACGCTCCCGCCCGCGCAGATCGAAGGTCTTCAGTAGGCCCGGCAGGCCGAGCCAGTGGTCGGCATGAAAATGCGTGAGATAGATCTCGGTCAGGTCGGTCAGGCCGACCGAGCTGACGAGCTGACGCTGGGTTCCCTCACCGCAGTCGAACAGGATGCGGTCGCCGCCGCGTCGCACCAACAGCGCCGGGAGGCCACGGCGAGCGGTGGGAATCGAGCCGGCCGTACCGGCGAAGAACACCGAGAGGTCCACGGCGCCGCAGTGTGTCAGCCGAGCGTGACAAGGCTGAAGCAGAGCTGACCGGCGGTGATCTGTGCGAGGCCCATGGTGTGTGCGCGCGCTCGGCGCCGCTCGGTCGGGCTACCGGGGTTGAAGATCTGAAAACCGTCCTCCGCGCGCTCGTGGAGGGGGATGTGCGAGTGCCCGAAGATCACGCCATCGGCGTCGGGAAACCGGGCCCGCATGCGCTCCAGCCGGCCCTTGGCCGGTCCCGCATCGTGGATCACGCCGAGCCTCGCGCCGTCGGGGCTGAGGACTGTGCTCTCCGGCAGAACGGAGCGGACCTCAGCGTCGTCGACGTTGCCGTGGACGGCGACCACGTGTCCGTATGAGGAGAGCTCCTCGAGTACGGCGAGTGTCATCAGGTCGCCGGCATGGACGATCAGGTCCGCGGCTCGCAGCCGCTCCACGCACCCGCTCGGCAGTCGTCGCCGGCCTCGCGGCATGTGCGTGTCCGAGATGATCGCGATCTCCATCGGTAAGCTCACCATCATCGCCGGTCACGGCGGCCCCGCGCCCGTAGCTCAGGGGATAGAGCGTTCGCCTCCGGAGCGAAAGGTCGCAGGTTCAAATCCTGCCGGGCGCGCCTCCGTGCCAGTGGGGATCTGGCGCGACGCGCTCGGCTGATGGCTCATGACACGGCCGTGAGCCGCCGATAAGAAGCGTGCATCGTCTTGCCGAGCGTGGTGGCCGGGTCGCCAGTGCCATTCGGAGGCCCGGCCACCGCGCGATCTCCGCCCGTCTGGACCCGCCTGCGGGCCGGTGTGTCCGCCCTGGTACGTATGCGCGCGGACCGAGATCCTGTCGTCGCGAAACGGGACGTTTAGGTTGCCAGAGGCGATGGCTTTGGCGTTCGATCGTCTCGACGATTCCGCGCTCGTGGCCCTGCTCGAGCGTGAAGCGGACGAGCGCGGAGCCGTGCTGCGCCGCAACCGTATCGGTGCGATCTGGCGAGCCGCGTTCGTAACTCAGGACGAGACAGGTACCGAGACGACCCTCCGAGCAGCGCTCGCAGGCAGTCCGCGGCTGGCCCTGCGCCGACTCGCCGCATCCAGCGTGGAGCCCGAGTGAATTTCCCGGCCTCGAACGCTCGCCCCCCGACCGGCTTCGGTCGCCTACGTCACGGTCACGCCAACGGCATAACCGGGCTGGCGGCGGCTGTTGGCGATCGGTGCCTGGGAGACCACCCGGAGCACGTGATGCGCCCGCGGATGCCGGGGACGGTGGATCTTGCCGAGGCTGCAGTGAGCCCGACCCAACGTCCGGCGCGCTTGAGTGATCGTCATGTGTCGCAGCGACGGCACGACGCAGGGACTGGAGCCGCCGAGTGAGCCGCCTCCGCTCGAACCGGGGAGGATCGGGAACGGTGCGAGCGCAAACTCGTCGACCGCGATGGCCCGCTTGTTCACGGCGACCGGAATCCGCCCGCCGGAGGCGAACTGCCAGTAGCTGTGCGACGGCAGTGCTTGCACGAGAGTGCCGTCCGCGGGCAGCGCTCGCAGGTGCGATAGCGGATTGGAGATGTTGTCGATGTCCCACTGGTCGATCGTCACGAACGGCTGGACGGAACCGAACCGGGCCCAGTCGCTGACCGCCAGCGGAGCACCGCCGGCCATTCGAAAGACCCGACCCGTCGTGGTGGTGAGGAACGTCTTATCGGCCGGTACCGGACGCAGCGAGTTGAACTGGCCCTGGGTGATCGTCGTGATCGGTTGGGGTCCGCCGAATCCGTCCCAGCTGGAGACGAACAGCGGGGCGCCCCCAGCGATCCGATAGATGGCCTGGGAGCCAAAGACCTGGACGAACGTGTTGTCGGGAAGCGAGGGACCGGCGGGAGCCACGGCACCGTCGACATAGTCGCCGTCGATGTTCATCGTCACGCCACCGTAGGTGACGTCCTGGCCGCCCGAGTACTGGTGGATCCGCTGATGGTCGGCCCAAAACGTGCTCGGGGTGTAGGGGTCGCTGGTGCTGTGGGTGTTGTTCCAGTTGGCAATCCAGACATCGTCGGGCTCGACAAAGGAGGTCCGCTGCGCCGCCACCAGGTCGCTGATGCCCGAAGCGGCGCTGCTGTAGACCCCTGAGAGATACCCGTCGGCATGGAGCGTCGTCGTCCACGCGGAGAGGAACTTGCGGACCGTGGTGGTCGCGCTGCCGCCGGCCGAGTACGCCTCCATGTCGAAGTAGATGGGATTCCCCGGGCCGAGACTTACGGCTTGGGCCCGGGTCACGGCGTCGGTCGCGGCCGCGGCTCCTTCAGCGGACGCCCGCGAGGGGGTGATGGCGCTGCACCCACCGCAGGAACTGCCCGGAGCCTGGAGCCCAACGTAAGTGGGAATGAAATGCCAGCCTGCCGCCGTCTCGGTTCGCACCCACGACGAGGTGAGATTGGGCTGCGCACACGCCATGTTGGTGCCGCCGAGATACACGCCGACGGTGCGGTAGGGCGAGGACTTCCACGCGGACATCGCACTCGTGCTCGGAGTCGCGCACGGGTCAAAACCGAGGCCGGTGGTGAAGCTGGTCGTGTGTGCAGTCGAAGTCGAGGCCGCATGCGCCGTCAGCCTCCCCGGCCGGCCCGTGGCACGGCTCGGGTGCAGCACGCGCAGGTTCAGGGCGCGCGCCACGATGCCGGGGCGCCCGCGCCAGGTGGCCGTAATCACGAGACGGGCGCGGGGCCGGACAACGCGAGTCCAGGCGCCCGCGCCAAACAGAGCAGCCCCGGCTAGGGATCCCGCGCGCGCAGACACCGCGGTCAGCGGCTCGACCAGAATCGCCTCGGTACGACCGAGGATGTGAGCAGGGCAACGCTCGGCCGCCCCCGCGCGACCGAGATACACCGCGTGCCGGTCGAAACGGACGCACACGTTCGGCCGGGCGCTGAGATCGAAGACCGGCCATGCAGACGGAACGCGCAGCGCAATGCCGCGGTACTGCACGACCTTGGCGGCCGTGGCAACCGAGGTGCCGGCGAACATCACCCCCACGAGGACCGCCAGCGTCAGGACTTTGGACGTCCGACTCATACGACCGGGCCGATGCTAGCCGATGGATCTGACGATTTTGTCGGCGGACGCCCTCAGTGGCGCAATCTCGTCAACTGGGCGGCCGTCGCAGGGCCGCCGAGACGAGCGGAATGAGCTGAAGCGGGCGCTGGAGCGCGGTTGCCGGGGACGTGCATGAGCACGACAACCGCGAGCACGCAGGCCAGCATCCACATCAGCAAGGTGAAACGGGAGCTCACCTGGCGCCAGTTGACGAACAGCAGCGGCCGCATGAAAACTCCGATACCCGTTCGAGGAGCGAATAACGCATTACCGGTCACGGAAGCATGGTTCTGGAGCTCACACCCACCGGCGCGTGGGATCGTGGAGGATGATTTAGGCACATCTGCCGGAGCGACCGAGGAGAGAGCAAGTGAGCGATACGACGTCTGAACCCAAGTTGATCACCTCCACGGTGTCCGGCCTCCCGGCCTCGGCCGCAGAACGCTTCGCCGAGCGTGTGGCCGCTCGCTACAAGGTGCAGGACGAGTGGCGCGACGTGACCTACGGGGAGGCCGGCAAGGCGATCGAGGAGATCGCGCTCGGGCTGGTGGCACTGGGCATCGAGCCCGGGGACCGGGTCTGCATCCTCTCCGACACGCGGCCGGAGTGGACGCTGACCAGCTACGCCATCTCCGCCGCTGGAGCCGTGGTTGTGCCGATCTACCCGACGAACTCACCCAACGAGTGCAAGTGGGTGATCGGCAACTGCGGCGCGCGGGCGGTCGTGGTCGAGAACGAGGACCAGGCCGGGAAGATCGACACGATCAAGGACGAGCTGCCCAAGTTGGAGCACGTGATCGGAATCGAGTCCGGTGGCGAAAGCTCACTCGAGGAGCTCCGCGAGCGTGGCCGCCCGGGCGATGCCGGTGAGCTAGGTTCGCGCCAGCAGCAGGTCGAGCCCGGGGATCCCTACACGATCGTCTACACCTCCGGCACGACCGGACCACCCAAGGGTGTAGTGCTTTCGCACGCCAATGCGATGTCGGTCTGCCACATGGTCGAGGAGCTCCAGTTCGTTCAACCCGGCGAGACCACGTACCTGTATCTCCCGCTGGCCCACTGCTTCGCGCTGACCGCGCAGCTGGCCTCCTTCGATCAGGGCACGACGATCGTCTACTACGGCCGGGACACGAAGAAGATCCTCCAGGAGATCGTCGAGACCAAGCCCACTTACTTGCCATCCGTCCCGCGGATCTTCGAGAAGCTCTACGCCGCGGCCAACAAGATGCAGGAGCAGGCCAGCGACGAGGACAAGGAGCGCTTTCGCCAGGCGATCAAGCTCGGTGTCAAAGTGCGTCTACTTCAGCAGCGGGGCGAGTCGATCCCGCAGGAGCTTCAACGGCCCTTCCAGCAGGCCGACGAGCAGATCTTCGGGCGCGTTCGTGAACTGTTCGGAGGCCAGATCCGCCAAGCCGTCACGGGTGCCGCGCCGATCGCGCCGGAGATCCTGGAGTTCTTCTATGCCGCCGGCGTTCCCGTGCTCGAGGGTTGGGGCATGACCGAGACGACGGCCGTCGGGACCGTAAGCACGCTTGAGCACTTCAAGTTCGGCAGCGTCGGCCGGCCGATGCCCGGCGTGGAGCTGACGATCGCCGAGGAGGACGGCGAGATCATGATGCGCGGCCCAAACGTGTTCGCGGACTACTGGGACAACGAGGAGGCCACGCGCGAGACGCTGGTTGACGGCTGGCTGCACACCGGGGACGTCGGCGAGCTCGACGACGACGGCTTCCTCAAGATCACCGGCCGCAAGAAGGACATCATCATCACCGCCGGTGGCAAGAACCTCACGCCCTCGAACATCGAAAACGAACTCAAACAGTCCCGCTTCATCTCACAAGCCGTGATGTACGCCGACCGCAAGCCGTACCCGGTGGCGCTGATCACGCTCGACGAAGAGGAGATCGGACCTTGGGCCAAGGACAGGGGCCTGTCAGACAACATGGCCGAACTCGCCGAGAGCGACGAGGTCCGCGAGCTGGTGCAGAAGGAACTCGACCGCGCCAACAGCAACTACGCGCAGGTTGAGCAGATCAAGAAGTTCACCATCCTCGACCACGATCTGTCAGTCGATAGCGGCGAGCTGACGCCGACGCTGAAGGTCAAGCGCAATGTGATCAACGACCGCTACGAAGAGCTGTTCGAATCGATGTACGGCTAGTCGAGCGGGCCAGGTCAGCCCCTGGCGGCTAGATCGACGGCGGGCTTGGATCGGGCGGCAGCGGGCCGGGACCCGGGGTTGGGGTAGGCGGTTGAGGATCCGGGCTGGGCCCCGGGGGTGCGGGCGCCGGCGGAGTCGGCGTGGGCGGCGTGGGTCCAACGTCCACGGTTGAGCTGAACGCGTTCATCGTGCCGGTCCTACCCGGCACTGGCGCGCTTCAGGCACCCGATGGTTAGGTGGCCTTCAGCCCCGGGTAGCGACCTCGACGATGAAGGTGCTCGTCCTCGCCAGCCAACCAGTCTCCGCCGAGCAGCTGCGGGACGCGCTTCCGAGCGACGTTGACCCCGAGCACGGTGAGGTGATGATCGTGGCGCCCGCGCTGCAGGAGAGCGCCTTCAGGTTCTGGTTCTCCGACGCCGATGAGGCGATCGCCCGGGCCGAAAAGGTCCGCGAGCAAACCGAGCAGCAGCTTGGCGAGGCCGGCGTCTCGACCCGCAGCGAAACCGGCGAGAGCGACCCATTGGCCGCGATCGAGGACGCGCTGAACACCTTCAAGGCCGATCGGATCGTCCTGTTCGGCAGCCCCGGCTCAGAGGACAGCTACAAGGAAGTCGACCCCGACGAGGTACGCGAGCGGTTCGGGCTCCCGGTCGACGCCGCTCCAGGCACCGGACCCTCGAGCTAGTCGACGCTCAAGCGGGCCGCCAGCCTCAGCGCGTTGGCAGGCGCGAATCCCTCCCAGTCGTTGTTGAAGAACGCGTACACCTCGTGCGTGCGACGCCACTGGGCGATCCGCCGAGCCCAGGTCTCCAGCTCCCTCTCGGAGTAGTTGCCCCGCCGCCCGCGGGCGCCAAAGTGGAAGCGGATGAACCTCCAGGACGCGGTGGCCGCATGCGCCTGGAAGGGCCGCTGCGGGTGGTCGCCGATGGTCAGCGCCACGCCGTGCTCGCGCAGGGCGTGCATCATCTCGGGCGTGAACCAGCTCGGATGGCGAAACTCGATCGTGTGCCGCCCTGCCGGCAGTTCCGCCAGCCACCCCCTCAGGCGGCTCTCGTCGCGGTGGAAGTTCTCCGGCAGCTGCCACAGAACCGGACCCAGCCGTTTGGCCTCGATCAGCGGCGCCAGTGGTTCGTAGAAGCGCTTGATTCCCTCGCCGATGTCAACCAGACGCTTGATGTGGGTCAGATAGCGGCTGGCCTTGACGGCGAACTCGAACTCGGGCGGCGTCTGGTGCACCCAGTGCGTGACGGCCTCGCGCCGGGCCAACCGGTAGAAGGTCGAATTGACTTCAACGGTGTCGAAATGCTGCGCGTAGAGCTCGAGCCATCGGCGCTTTGGCTCACGCTCGGGGTACAACCGGCCCCGCCAGCTGTCGTACTGCCATCCCGAGCAGCCGATGCGTACTCGTTTCATGGCCGGGGTAGGCATCGTCGTAGGCCATGGCTTCGCTTCAGACACAGCGGCAACTCGCCGTCGACCGACCCGCCCCTCCGGTTCCCGCGCGGCCTACGCCGGCCAATCTGCGCAGGACGGCACAGGAATGCCGTGCCTGCGAGTTGTGGGAGGGCACCACCCAGGCGGTCATGGGCGAAGGGGCGCGGGAGGCCAGATTGATGCTGGTCGGCGAACAACCCGGGGACCGCGAGGACGTCGAGGGACACCCCTTCGTGGGTCCGGCCGGCCGAGTGCTGGACGAGGGGCTGCAGCGCGCCGGTATCGCCCGCGACGAGGTGTACATCACCAACGTGGTCAAACACTTTCGCTACAAGACCCGGGGGAAGCGGCGGATCCATCAGACCCCTGATCGCTGGCACGTCACAGCGTGCCTGCCCTGGCTCGAGGCGGAGCTGAAGATGGTCCACCCGGAAGTTCTGGTGTGCCTGGGCGCGACGGCGGCGCAGGCTCTCCTCGGTTCCCAGATCCGCATCGGGAAGGACCGTGGGCGAGCGATCGCGTCCGAGCTCGCCCCGCACGTGACGATCACCGCGCATCCATCCTCCATCCTCCGCGCACGCGAGGACGCCCAGCGGACCGAGGCGTTGAATGCGTTCGTGGCCGACCTCCAACAAGCTGCGCAATGGCTGGGCGCGAGGTAGTCGCGGTCACCGGCGCGTCGGCCGGGATAGGCCGAGCGATCGCGCTGGAATTCGCACGCCACGGCGCGGCGGTCGGGCTGATAGCCCGCGGGCGTGAGGGACTGGAGGGAGCAGCCCGTGAGGTAGCAAGCCTCGGCGGCACCCCCTACGCCCACTCCACTGACGTATCCGACTTTGACGCGCTCAGCGGCGCCGCGGACGCGATCGAAGACGTCCTGGGTCCGATCGATATCTGGGTCAACAACGCCATGACCACCGTGTTCGCGTTCTTCGACGAGATCGATCCGGCGGAGTACGAGCGTGCCACACGCGTCACCTACCTCGGCACCGTTTGGGGCACGAGAATCGCCTTGAACAAGATGCAGCCCCGTGACCGCGGAACGATCGTCCAGGTTGGCTCCGCGCTGGCCTACCGCGGCATCCCCCTGCAGGCTCCGTACTGCGGCGCCAAGCACGCCGTCAAGGGATTCCAGGAATCGCTGCGCTGCGAGCTGCGAAACCGCGGTAGCCGGGTGCATACGACGATGGTGCAGCTGCCTGGACTCAACACCCCCCAGTTCAACCATTGCCTGAGCCGCATGCCTCGCCATCCTCAGCCGGTGCCGCCGATCTTCCAGCCCGAGGTTGCCGCGCGATCGGTCTACTGGGCGGCCCACCACCGCCGAGCCGAGATGTACGTGGGCTTCCCCACCGTCTACACGATCATCGGCAACAAGATCGCCCCGTGGCTCGCCGAGCGCTACTTGGCCAAGACGGCTGTTCAGGGTCAGCAGACCGGCCAGCCCTTCGACGGTGCGCGTGAAGCGAACCTGTTCGCGCCGACGGACTCCGACCACGACGAGGGGGCACATGGCGTCTTCGATCAGCAGGCGAAGGCGCGCAGCCCGCAGGCCTGGCTCAGTCGCCACCGGCTCGGGACGTGGGTCGGAGCCGCCGCAGCCCTCGCCGCGGGCGCCGGCGCTGCGCTTGCTCGTCGCGACGCTTGAGATCCAGCCGCTCGGCCAGGCGAGAGGCCAGCGCCATGATCGTCAGCGCGGGGTTCGCCGAACCCTGCGTCGGCATCACGCTCCCGTCCGCGATAAATAGATTGGGTAGCTCCCAGGTGCGGTGATCGGAGTCGACTACGCTGCGCTCCGGATCAGAGCCCATCCGGCAGCCGCCGACCAGGTGCGCGTAGCGCTCGATCTCCAGTACGTCCTGCGCGCCGGCTGCCACGAAGATGTCGTGCAACGTCTGTTTGGCGAAGGCGATGTTCTTACGGTCGTTCTCGCACTGCGTGTAGTCCATCCGCGCCACCGGCAGCCCGTGCCGATCTTTGGTCGCTGAATCGACGGTGACCCGGTTCGCAGGCTGGGGCAGGAGCTCTGAGAGAACGCCAAGGCTGTACCAGTGGTTGTAATCACGCATGTACTCGCGGAGGGCCTGACCCCAGTGGCCATCGGCGAGCACGTGTTGGGCCCATTCGATCGGCAGCGGCCCTACGGTCTGGATCGAGAACCCGCGGACAAAGCCGCGCGTCTCATCGGTCTCGTAGAACTGCTCGGAGGAGATCTCCGGGGGCGGCGCCTTGTACATCCGCATCTGCTCTGAAAAACGCCCCGCGACCTGTGGGGCCCCTTGGACCATGACGTAGCGGCCGACCTGATCATTGCCGTTGGCCAAACCGTTCGGAAACCGCGGGCTGGTGGAATTCAACAGCAGACGTGGCGTTTCGACCGAGTATCCGGCCACGACCACCGCGTCGGCGAGCTGGAAGTGCTCGCTCTGGTCGCGGAAATACCGCACGCCGGTAACACGGCCCGAATTGTCGTCAATCTCCACGCCGCTGACCATGCAGCCGTCTCTGATCTCCGCCCCGTGCTCAATCGCGTCAGGGATGTGGGTGACTAGCGGCGACGCCTTTGCGTTGACCTTGCAGCCCTGCAAGCAGAACCCCCGGTAGATGCAGTGCGGGCGGTTTCCAAAGCTGCCGTTGGTGATGCCGACAGGACCAACCCGGACTTCGATGCCAAGCTTCCGGGCTCCCGCCCAGGCGATCTGGGCTCCTCCCGCGACCGGGTGGGCGGTGTGGGGATAGCGATGCGGGTCGCCCCACGGCCAGTGGTCGCCGGCCACCGGCAGCTCCAGCTCCAAACGCTCGTAGTGGCGCTTGAGGTCGTCGTAGGAGATCGGCCAGTCCTCGCCCACCCCGTCGTGAGTGCGGACCTCGAAGTCCGAGGGATGAAAGCGCGGACAGTAGCCGGCGTAGTGAACCATCGAGCCGCCCACTCCATGGCCTGAGTTGTTCTTGCCGAGCTCGACGGGATCTCCGCCGCCGATCACTCGATCTTCGGTCCAGTAGAGCCTGTGCGAGCCTGCCTCATCGGAGACCCAATGCCGATCGGGATCCCAGAACGGCCCCGATTCGAACACCACCACCTTCCAGCCGCGCCGGGCGAGCCGCTGCGCGAGTGTGCTGCCGCCGGCACCCGCTCCGACGATGGCGAGGTCGACTGGGTAATCGTCGTCGTAGCGAGCCATCCTCTCCCGGGGGACTGCGCGGCGGTGCACGTCGAGCAGGAAGGCGGAATCGTTATCCGGCGGGCGCAGCGCCCCCTGCGTCAGCGTCCGCAGCGTATGCGCTCGGGAGCTCACGCTCAGGCTCCCTCCACGCCGCGCTCGCGCGTGTCACGCGCCGGGTCCTGAACAAACGCCGCCTCTCCCTCCCAGGTCTCCCGCTGGCCGGCTCCCAGCCGGGCGTAGCCTCGCGGGTAGGCGGGGCCGCCGAACCCGATCTCGTTCCACGCCCAGGGATGCGAGTAGAACGCGCTCAGAATCGCGCGGGTGACCACCTTCCACGCCCGGCTGGGTGGCAGCTCATCCCACACCTCGCCGTGGAGCTCGCCGGCCGAGAACGCCTG
Organism: uncultured Solirubrobacterales bacterium; assembly: GCA_963757165.1. GTDB lineage: Bacteria > Actinomycetota > Thermoleophilia > Solirubrobacterales > Solirubrobacteraceae > Palsa-465. Next base: position 582,239 of record CAVWQO010000002.1, on the reverse strand, counting down.
GACGACCGCGTGCTGGACGTCGGTGGGGGCGGTGGCATATGACGCGGCGCCGTGCTGGCGCGCCGTCGCGTCCAGCCCCGCGGCGGTGGCACGCCAGGTCTGCGGATCGTCGGGCAGATCTGCGTAGCGGAAGCCGTCAAGCTCACGGGCGAATAGCTTGGCGTCGACCATGTTCAGGACCGGGATCTTCGGCTCACGCTCCTGGGCCAGGACGCAGTCGCAGAATGCGCCGAGCGTGTCCGCCTCGGCGGCGGTGAAGAACCTGATCGGCGGAACGTCGTCCACCCGCCCCAGCACAACTGCACGTGTGTGCTCATCCCAGTGGCCGCGCTGATCGAGCACGTTGTAGTCCGGATACCGCCCGTGCATCTGTGGCGTGACACCGTTGCGCTGGCGCGGGAGCTCCTGCGGCGAGGCCGGTTGCCGATCCGGCCTCAGGTTGGGCAGGTGCTCGGCCCGGCGAAAGTCGCGGGTCGTCGCCATCAGCGTTCGCGTCCAAGTGCGGCGGCGGCGATCCCCATTCCTCCGACGAGTGCCAGCGAACCCGGAGCGAGCAACGGTGGACCCATCACGATGTTGAATAGCGGTTCCCGAAAACCGCCGGGCTTGCGTGCCACCCCGCGGACGTGTGTGATCACCCCGATCAAACCGTCGGCGCAATACAGCGCCGAGAGGACCGGCAGCCAGGTCCGAGCCGCCCGTTCTGAGCGCACTCCGGCCACCCCGGCGGCGGTTAGTGCGGGCGAGAGCACCACCGGCGTCCACATCCACTTGTCCCCGAAGGAGCCACGGAAGTGCTCAAAGTAGATCTCGAGCCCCAGCGGCAGGGCGCTGAACGCCGTCGCGGCGGCGAGTGTCCGCTGGGCCCGCCCCCGGGACACGTTGCGCCACCAGCGGATTGCGGCCCGCTCTGGCTCCGTCCTGCGACGAAACGTCCGGCTAGGCCGCATAGCGCTGCGCTTCCTCCCGCTTGAGCTCGAGGCCGTTTCCGGCCCGGTCCAGATTCGGGTGAAGGGCGCCGTCACGCGGAGCGACGACGCCGTCGAACAGCAGCTGCTCGATCCGGACGTGATCGTGGAAGTACTCCAGATGACAAAGCTCCGAGAGGGCCAGGGCGGGATGCAGATGGATCGCCGGACCGCAGTGCAGTGACAGCGGCACCCCGTGGGCACGGCACAACGCGTCGGCGCGCAGCAGCTCGGTGATCCCCGCGCACCTCGTCACATCGGCCTGAAGCACATCGACCGCGCCGGCTTCCAGCATACGTCTGAAGTACGCCGCGTCATAGCCGTACTCCCCCGCGGCGATCTCAACCCCGGCCGGGGCGCGGTCCCGGATCAGTCGCAGGCCGTCGAGGTCATCCGAGGACACTGGTTCTTCAAACCAGCAGATATCGGCTTCGTCACGAAAGCGCTCGGCCAGCTCAAGCGCCTGCTTGCGCGAATAAGCGCCATTGGCGTCGACGAACAGCTGCGCATTGGGCCCGATCGCCTCTCGGGCACAGCGGACCCGTCCGGGATCGTCTGAGGGCTGCGAGCCGACCTTCATCTTGACCCGTGGGATCCCGGCCTGGACCCAGTCGCCCAGCTGCTGCTGCAGGCGTTTGGGCGTGTAGGCCGTAAAGCCGCCCGACCCATAGACCGGCACGTGATCGTGCGCGCGGCCGAGCAGCGAGCAGAGCGGTAGTTCCAGCAGGCGAGCCTTGAGGTCCCACAGCGCCGTATCGACGGCGGCGATCGCCATCGAAGCGATGCCCGGGCGGCCGAGGTTGCGGATCTCCCGGACCATCGACACCCACGCCGCCTGCGGTGCCATCGCGTCCGCGCTGCGAACGATTCCGTCGAGCTTCGCGCGGATCAACTTGGCCGTCGACACGTCGGCGTAGGTGTAGCCGACCCCCCACCGGCCGCCGGCGAACGCATGTACCACGACAATCGTCGTCGCCTTCCACGACAGCGTGCCGTCGGCTTCGCGCCCATCGGTGGGAATCGTGAATGCGCCTACGTCGAGCTCCTGTATCGGAGCGTCTGTCCGGACTGCGGTAGCGGTCATCGGCCGGGCAGGAACTCCTCTGCCTTCTGCTTGAACGACTGCTTGATGATCTCCCGCGCGCTCGGATCCCCGCCGATGAGTGCCGAGCTGAGAGCCTTGGCCTGCTCGATCGTGATGTGAGGAGGCAGGGGCGGAACCTCCGGATCGGTGACGGCCTCCAGTACGACCGGGCGGTCGGCGGAGAACGCCGCGTCCCACGCCGGACCGACCTGCTCGGGCGCATCAACCCGGATCCCGCGCAGTCCGAGCATCTCCGCGTAGCTGGCGTAGGGGAAGTCAGGCAGATCCTGGGAGCCTTCGAATTTCGGATCGCCGGACATCGCTCGCTGTTCCCACGTGACCTGGTTGAGATCCCGATTGTTAAGCACCATCACGATCAGCCGCTGATCGCTCCAGCGATGGTGGTACTTGGCGATCGTGATCAGCTCGTTGATGCCGTTCATCTGCATCGCACCGTCTCCGACCATCGCGATCACCGGGCGATCCGGGAACGCGAACTTGGCCGCGATCGCGTACGGCACGCCGGGTCCCATTGTGGCCAGGGTGCCTGACAGCGAGGCCATCATGCCCTTGCGTAGCCGCACATCCCGGGCGTACCAATTGGCCGAGGAGCCCGAGTCCGAGCACAGGATCGCTCCGTCCGGCAGGCGCTTGGACAGCTCGTGGAAGAGCAGCTGTGGGTTGACCGGATCGGCGCTCAGCCCGGCCCTGTCCTCGATCAGGGTCCACCACTCCCCCACCTCGTGCTCAATCTGTTCGCGCCAGGAGCGATCCGACTTGCGGGCCAACCGTGGGAGCAGGGCGCGCAGCGTCTCCGCGCTGTCGCCGATCAGATTGACGTCCATCGGGTAGCGGATTCCGATCATCTTGCCGTCGATGTCGACCTGCACCCCACGTGCCTGCCCCTCGTCGGGCAGGAATTCGGAATACGGGAAGCTCGATCCGACCATCAGCAGCGTGTCGCATTCCTGCATCAGGGTCCAACTCGGCTTGGTCCCCAGGAGACCGATCGAGCCGGTCACCCATGGCAGATCATCCGGCAGGACCGCTTTGCCGAGCAGGGCCTTCGCGACGCCGGCGCCGAGGATGTCGGCGACGGCCGCGACCTCGTCAGCCGCGTGCAGCGCGCCCTGCCCGACGAGCATCGCCACCCGCTCGCCTGAGTTCAAGACCTCGGCTGCTCGGTCGAGGTCGCGGTCAACGGGCACGACCCGCGGGGCGCTGTAGCCGGGGCCCGAGTGCACGGTGCCGTGCTTGTGCGGAGGCTGGGCGACGGCCTGCGCCTCCTGCAGATCATTGGGGATGATCAGCGCCGTGACGGTGTGCTCAGCCAAGGCGATCCGGAACGCGCGGTCGACGAGATGGCGAATTTGGGCCGCATCAGTGGCCATTTGCACATACTCGTGCGCGACGTCCTTGAACAGGGTCACGAGGTCGATCTCCTGCTGATAGTTTCCCCCCAACCCGGCGCGCGCCTGCTGGCCGACGATCGCCACCACCGGTTGGTGATCGAGCTTGGCGTCGTAGAGCCCGTTCAGCAGGTGCACCGCCCCGGGGCCGGACGTGGCCAGGCAGATCCCGATCTCGCCGGTGAACTTCGCGTGCGCGCAGGCCATGAAGGCGGCCATCTCCTCATGACGGACCTGAATGAAGTCGGGAACCGAGCCAGGATCAGCGCGAGCGAAGGACCCGAGGATCCCGTTGATGCCGTCCCCCGGATAGCCGTAGACGCGATTGACCCCCCAAGTGCGAAGACGTTGCAATAGGTAGTCCCCGACGGTCTCGCTCACGGCGTCACTCCCTTACATTCGCGCTGACTCCGGTGCTTCGGGCTACCCGGCCGCTGGAGCCCATAACCGACCCATGTCAGCGCGCGGACACGCGTGCCTGGGCCTCCGCAAGCGCGACCGTGGCCGAGATGTGCGAAAGGTGTGTGAGGCCCTGGGGAAAGTTGCCCAGAAGCTGCCGGGACTTGGGATCGACTTCTTCGGAGAACAGGCCCAGATCGTTCCCGCAGGCCAGCACGGTGTCATAAATAGCGCGGGCCTCGGTCAGCTCGTCCTGGTGGGCCAGACATTCCACGAGCCAGAACGAACAGCACAGAAATGCCCCCTCCCGGCCGCGCAGGCCGTCGCGCCGCCGGTAGCGATAGAGCAGTCCGTCGCCGGCGCCCAGTTCCTCGCGGATTGCCGCCACCGTTCTAAGCATCCGCTCGTCTTGCCAATCGACGAACTCAACCGTCGGCAGCAGCAACAACGCGGCGTCCAGTTCGGGCCGATCGAAGGCGCCGACGAAGATGCCGCGTTTGCCGTCAAACCCGCGGCGCTCGATCGCCCGCCGGCACGCGTCCCGGGCGCGCTTCCAGCGCGTGGTCGGCGCACGGCGCAGGCATTCGTCCGCAAGTCGGATCCCTCGGTCGAGGGCGGCCCAGCAGAGCACCTTGGAGTGCACGAAGTGATCCGCCTGACCCGGCCATTCCCAGATGCCCTGGTCGGGCTCCGACCATAGTTTGGCGGCATGGTCGATCAGGGAGACGAGAAAGCGCCACTCATCGTCGGTCGGCGAGTGCCCGCGGCGATGCCAGCGCCAGGTCAGATTGACCAGCTCGCCGTAGGCGTCTAGCTGTCGCTGACCGCCGGCTGCGTTGCCCACCCGTACTGGTGCCGAGCCGTGGTAGCCCTCAAGATCGCCTAGTTCTGATGCCCCCAGGCGACGCTCGCCACCCACTCCGTAGACGACCTGCAGGTCGCCCGCATGGCCGGCGGCGGAGCGCATAATGAAGGCGCGGAAGGAGTTGGCCTCCGGTTCGCATCCGACCTCGGCGAAGGCGCGTGAGCTGAAGCTCGAGTCCCGCACCCAGGCATAGCGGTAGTCCCAGTTTCGAACCCCGCCAAGCACCTCGGGCAACGATGTCGTCGGCGCGGCCACGATCGCCCCCGTCGGGCCGTGGGTCATCGATTTCAGCACCAGCGCCGACCGGCGCGCGCCTTGCTGCTCGTGTTCGCCCAACTGCAGCGTTTTGGCCCATCGCCGCCACCACGTGATCGTGCCGTCCAGGTCACGATCCAGCGACTCGGCGTCGGGCTCGTCCGGCTGATCGCCGACCAGTTCCGGGGGACTGTAGGCCAGCGACAGGTGAGCGCGCTCGCCTACGCCGAGCTTGACCGTACCCACGAGCTCGTGCTCGTCAGTTTCGGCCAGGTCGGTCCGCGAGTACACGATCAGGGCGTCGTTTCCGCCGATCGCGCTGTGCAGATGCTCGCCGTGGCGGCGGATCCACGGCCTAACCTCTCCGTAGTCGAAGCGCGGAGCGATCCGCAGCTCGAATTCGATCGTGCCGCGCTGCACCTCGATCACGCGCAGCAGCTGGCGCTGCCATGCCTGCTGTGCGCTTTCGCGGATGACGAACAGATCGAGCAGCCGCGCGTCGCCGGCCGAGCTCTGCCAGCGGCTCTGCAGGATCAGCGTGTCCTGAAGGTAGTCCCGGGAGATCTCCCACTTGGCCCGCCCGCGCGGGGTAATCGAGCAGTATCCGCCGCGGTCGTGATCGAGTAGACGGGCGAACGCACTCCCGGCATCAAAGCGCGGTAGACAGCACCAGTCGATCGACCCGTGACGGGAGATCAAAGCGGCGCTATGGCAGTCGCCGATCAGGGCATAGTCGGCAATCGGGAGGTATCGCTCGGCCGGTGACACAAACCGCTGCTACCCGAAACCGTTTAGGTGCGCTCGCCGGGGGTATTCGCCGTTGTATGTGGCTTTACATGATCCTTGGTGTGCTGGTCGTCGTCGGCCTGCTCGGCGGCATCGTCGCGGGCGGCGTATTCACGCTCGTGCTGATCCCCCTCGCGGTGATCGTTCTCGTCGGCAGCCTGATCTACATGGCCATGGGCCGGGCAGCCGAGGGGCGACAGGGTGCCGGCGCCGGCAGAGGTTCCCAGCCTCCGCTACCGCACAGCGCGCCGAGTGAACCGGGTCACGTCCCAAACAGCCCGGAAGCGCTGGCCGACGCCCGTCGCGTGCAGCAGTAACGCCCGGCGACTCCGGGAGACCGTTTTGGTCCTGCTACCGCGGGTAGCCCCCATCAAGACCGCGAATCACGAACAGAGGAGCGCCATGAGCCTTACCGACAAAGTGACCGGAAAGGTCAAGCAGGCCGCAGGAGATCTCACCGGCGACGCATCGCTGCGCCGCGAGGGTACGAAGGAGGAGCGCAAGGGCGAGGCGAAGGACGATCTTGCTCGTACCGAAGAGCGTGCCGACGAGAAGGCCGACGAGGTTGCCGACCTGGAGCGCAAGACCGCTTAGCGCTCAGAGTTCTTGGCAGTACCCGCGCCCGGCTCCGCTTGTTTGCGGGCCGGGCGCTTTTTTGTGTCCGAGCCTGCGGAAGGCGTCATCGGTCACTCCGGACCGGGAAGCTTCTGACTCGGCGCGGTCCCGACCGGTGGTTCGGACCAGGGCGCCTCGATCTTGTCCGGGCTGTCGGCGAGAACCTCGACCCCCCCGTCCGGGCGACGGCGCACGACGCTGCCCTCCCAGGCTCGCAACGGATGCGCCGCGCTCCGCTGCAGGGAGCGGCAGATGCTGCGAGTGATGAAGAACACAATGATCGGGAGCACCCAGACCCCAACGCGCCAGAAATGGATCTGGGCGCTATAGGAGATGTGCAGGCGGACGAAGAGCCGGTCGGTCGAACCAACCGCGAAGACGATCACCACCCAGCTCAGGAAGGCTGCACCGACGGCGGTGCGCACCGGCCGATCACGCGGTCGGTCGAGCAGGTCGTGCCGGCGGATGTCGCCGGTGATTCGCCGCTCCAGCGAGGGCCATGCGAACAGCACGCCGAACACCACGAGGGGGAAGAACACTCCACCCCAAAACGGGTTGGGAAACAGTGTGTGGTTGCCGATCGCGGGCTCAAGGTTCGGCATCAGTCGCAGTGCCCCGATCAGCCAACCGATGTACCAATCGGGCTGAGCCCCGTTCTCGGACAGGTATGGGTGGAACGGTCCCCACTGCCAGATCGGGTTGATTTGGATCAGCCCCCCGACCAGGAACAGCACTGCGGCGACCGCGAACAACAGCCCGATCGAGCGCAGTGCGTAGGCCGGCCACATCGGCGTCCCCACCACGTTGCGCTCCCGCCGGCCCGGTCCGGGGAACTGAGAGTGGTGCTGGCGCATGATCATCGCCAGGTGGATCGTGATCAGCACCGCCAGCGCGGCCGGGATCACCAGCACGTGGATGATCTCCAGGCGCGGGAGGAAGCTGCTGGAGCCGGGGAACGGGCCGCCCCACACGAGGTAGCCGAACTGGGCGCCGATGAGCGGGATCGAGAACGCCACCGAGTAGGCGATGGCGAGCCCCATCCCCGACAGCAGATCGTCGACCAGCGAGTACCCCGCAAACCCCTCGAGGATCCCGAGCATCAGCATCACGAGGCCGATGTAGTAGTTGAGGTCCCGTGGCTTGCGGTATGCGCCGGTGAAGAAGATCCGCACGAGGTGAACGACGATCGCCGCGATGAACACGTCGGCCGCCCAGTGATGCACCTGTCGGAAGAGCAGGCCCGCGGGGACACTGAAGGAGAGGTCGAGCACCGACCGGTACGCCTCGGACATCTGCTCGCCGCTCAGCAGCGCGTACGGCCCGTGGTAGATGACCTGCGCATCGCCGGGGTTGTAGTAGAGGGTCAGGAAAATCCCGGTGCCGACCAGGACGATGAAGGCATACAGCGCGATCTCTCCGAGCAGGAACGACCAGTGGTCGGGGAAGACGTAGCGCAGCATCGCTCGGACGCCGTTGGCTGCGCCAACGCGCTGCTCGGCCCACCGGGAGACCCGTAGCGCGCGGTGGTGGAGCATCCGGGAGACGAGTTTCACGACTCACCCCGATGGGTGTTCCACCACGACGGCCCGATGTCCTCGTGGAACGCTCCGGCCGCGCGAACGTAGCCCTGACCGTCGACGCTCAGCGGCAGCTGCGGGAGCGACCGACCCGCCGGTCCGAACAGGAGCCGGCCGCCCTCGCCGGCGGAGAACGTCGAGTAGTGGCAGGGGCAGGTGAAAGCGGGCCCGTCGCTCGTCGGCTGGTAGGTCGGGTACCGATACAGCGAGATTGCGCAACCGGCGTGCGGGCAGATCTTCGAGTACGCGATCAGCCCCTGGGGAGCCCAGCTACGGCGGGCCGGAGGCAGACGGAGCTCGGCCGGCGCGAGCTTGACCAGCAACAGTCCCGCTCCGAGATGCTCCGGGTCCCCGTGCTCAGGCAGGGCCGTATAGAACGTTCCGATCTGCACCTCGGAGGCCAGGTAGGGGCGGCCCTGGTCATCGACCAGCCGCACGCCGGCCTGCCATGGCGTCTGATGGATTCCGTTGAGCTTCGGACCCAGCGAGGCCAGCGGTGTAGCGGCGGCCGTGATCAGGCCAGCCCCGGCCAGCCCACCGGCACTGGCCAGCAGCACGCGGCGCGACACGCCCTCCCCGCCCTCCTCGACCAGCTCGATGACCTCCTCGGTTTCTTGCTCGACGAGCAGCGGACCTCGGTCCTCGACCGCCGTCTCCTGAGGCACGACGAACTTGCCCGCGATGATCGCGGCGGCAGCCAGGAAGGTAAGCGCGCCCCCTATAGCGATGCCCAGAAGTTGCGTGTTCGTGGCGGTGACGATGTACACCACGGTGAAACCGAACCCGAACAGCGCGGCGAGCAGCAGCAGGCCCGCCACAAGCGTCTCGGCTCGACGGTTAGCGGGAACGACGCGCTGCGAGGGATCGAGATCCGACTCCGGCGCGGCCGGCGGTAGCTCACGGCCCGCGGCAGTACGCCAGAAGGTACGGGCGGCTACGAGGAAGCCGAGGGTCTTCGCGGCTCGGGACGTGCGGGGTGGCTCGTCGGTCATCACATGCTCCCGATCACGCCAGTCGCTCGCCGATCAGCCGCGCCACGATCACCATCGCCGCCAGGGCGATGAACCAAGCGACCATCCCCTCAGGGATCGGACCGAGGTTGTCGATCCCCCAGCCGCCGGCGTTGTTCGGATGGGTCGTCCACAGCACGTAGCGAGTGAGCGAGTCAAGCTCGTGCTGGTCAATCTGGGCAGGACCGAAATGCGGCATCACGTAGGGCCCCATCCGGACCGCCTCCGCGATCTGCAGCGGCGTGGCCTGCTGAAGGTTCGGCACAACGGCGCCCAACGTCAGACCCCCCCGTGCGACGATCTGATGACAGCCGGCGCAGTTCGCGGTGAACGTGTGCAGGCCGAGCGCCAGGTCTCCCTTGGACGGGTCGGTGGCGGGGGCGGCCGGGCCGCCGAACTTGCTGACGTAGGCGACCAGCGCATCGATCTGGGTCCGGTTGAACGCAGGCGGATTGCGATCCGGCTCCTCGCGCGGGTTCTCGAGTGGCATGCGACCGGTCGAGAGGTAGAAGTCGACCGGCCCCGGCCCGACGCCGATCAGCGACGGCGCCAACCCCGAGATGCCCTGCAACCCGATCCCGTGGCACGAGGAGCAGCTGTTCTGATACAGGTTGTACCCCTCGGCGATCAGCCCGGGTGAACTCGGAAACCGCGTGGTTGGGTCGCCCGGAGCGGGCGCCGCCGGACTCTTGGCCGGAGCGTTCAGGTCGCTCGTCGGCGGTCCCCCCTGGCCGGCCAACGGCCCGACCTGCCCCGGGGACGGCGGAGCGGCAAGCCCGACCAGAGCCACCGTCCCCAGCACCGCCGCCAGCGCCGCGCGGGGGGCCCGCGGGAACCGCGAGGGCCGGGTCAGTGCTCGTCGCAGCCCGGCCCTCACGCGCTCAGCCCCCCTTCCGCCGGATCGTGCAATTGGGCGGCTGAGGCGTGGGTGTCACGGGCTTGCTGACGTCGTTCCTCGGCCAGCAGCGCCGCGATCGTTACCCACAGCCCGACCGCCACCATGGTCACGTTCCCCGCGACCCACATGAGCGCGCCGGCGTTCGCCTGATCGGTAAGCGCGGACACTCCCAGCGCCTTGGAGGGAGCGGCGTAGGCCGGGTAGACGAGGGTCGCGTGGCGGTTCAGGTATGCGCCCACGATGGCCATCGGCGGCATCGCGCCCAGCACGTAGCCGAGGCGCCCGAGGCCGCCCAGCCGACGTGCCGGCGCCGGATCCCCGTCGAGGATCGGCCACCACAGGAGCAGCCCCGCGACCAGATACATGGCGTGCTCGGCTTCGTGGAGCCCGGGATCATGCATGGTGGCGCCGTAGAACCCCGGCAGGTGCGTGAGCAGCACCACGGCGTAGAAGACCACCAAGCAGGGCATCGCGCCGGTCCATGGGCGCAGCCGCGCCAGCAGCCGGGCGAGCCTCCGGCGCGCGGAACGGCTGGATGCCCTCAGCGTGAGCATCACCGGCTGTCCCCCCAGCAGCAGCAGCGGGGCCAGCATCAGCAGCGCCATGTGCTGCACCATGTGGACCGACAGGAGCCGGTCGTCGTAGCTGCTCAGCCCTGACTGCAACGCTACGAGCGCGCAGCCGATACCGGCCAAAAATGACAGCGTCCGCACGACCGGCCAGCCGCGGACCCGGTGGGCGGCGGCGAGGTAGAGGGCGCCGTAGAGCCCCGCCAGCAGCTCGGGCGTCCAGTTCAGCTGCCAATGGGACACCAGCAAACTTGGGAGCGAGGGCCTCATCGGGGACTCCCCTGGCGTACCCGATCACGACTCCGCCGCTCGGCACGCACTTCGCGCATCAGCCTGCCCAGCGAGGCGATCAACGTCGCCAGTCCGAACAGGACGAAGAACCGTGCCCAGGCGAGCCCGAACAGGATCATGCCCACCGACACGCCCGCCGTCAGCGAGGCCAGGCTGGCGGTGGGCAGGGGCTGCGGCTCGGGATCCGCCGCCGGCGCCCCCCTCCCCAGCGCTTCCCGGCGCAGCAGCCACAGCAATCCCGCGCCGGCGTACACGAGCACCACGGCGAGTAGCGTCGTCCCCACCTCAACCGGGCGGCCCTCCCAGATCCAGTTGCCGATGTAGAGCACCAGCAGCAGCGTGGCCCAGGCGAGCAACGGGATCGCGCCACCCCTCATACTCCGGCCGGCTCCTGTCGGGCCGCTTGGTCTTCGGCCTCGTGGCGCAGATCGAGCAGCGGCGTGTAAGAGCGGACCGGCGGTAGCGGGGTGACGAAGTTTTGTTCCGGCGGCGGTGAAGAGGTCGCCCACTCGAGCGTGTGCCCGAGCCACGGGTCGTCGCCGGCCGGGATGCGATGGCGCAGCGAGACGATGACGTTGACGATGAAGGCGAGGACCCCGATGGCGATGATCCCGGCGCCAATCGACTCGATCAGATTCAGCGTCCCCCAGCCGGGGTGGGTTGGATAGCGGGAGATCCGCCGGGGCATCCCCTCCGAGCCGAGGAAGAACATCGGAAAAAAGGTCAGGTTGCTGCCGATGGTCAGCAGCACCAGGTGCACCTTGCCCAGGGACTCCCGCAGGAAGGCCCCGGTGAGCTTGGGAAACCAGTGGTAGACCGCGGCGAAGAAGCCGAACACGCTGCCGGCGAACAGCGTGTAGTGGAAGTGCCCGACGATGATGTAGGAGTTGTTGGCGTGATAGTCGAGCACGGGCGATGAGACGAAAATTCCGCTCAGCCCACCGATGAGGAACTGTAGGAAGAACGCCAACCCAAACAGCATCGAGGTTCGCAACACGAGCGCCCCGCCGATCAATGTGGCGATCATGTCGAAGTACTCGATCCCCGCCGGAATGATCAGCAGCGTCGAGGTGAAGGCGAAATACTGATTGGTCACGCCGCCGGTGGTGAACATGTGATGCGCCCAGACCGACATCGAGAGGGCGGCGAAGGCCATGATCGAGGCCACAAAGGCGACGTAGCCGAACCACTTTTTGCGCGCGCTGGTGGCGATCGCCTCGGCGGCTGCTCCCAGGAAGGGGAAGAACATGACGTACACGACGGGATGTCCGAAGAACCAGAACAGGTCCTGGTAGTCGATCGCGCCGTTGAAGCCGGTATAGATCCCGCCCCCGTGGCGGTCGACATACAGCAGGGACATGGCGACAATCAGCGCCGGGAAGGCGGCCACGACCATCAGCATGCTGGCCAGCTCGGTCCACGTGAACACCGGCATTCGTAGGAGCGACATCCCGGGCGCCCGCCGACGCGCGATCGTTGCGATCACGCACGCCGCCATCACCCACATGCCGAGCGCCGCCAGGATCACGCCCAGCACCCACAGGTCCTGGCCGACTCCCGGCGTGTTGGTGCCATTGGACAGTGGTGGGTAGGAAAACCATCCGGCGCGACCCGCGCCTTCCGTGGTGAGCCAACTGGACTCCATCACCAGACCACCGGACAGCCACACCCAGAACCCGGTGAGGGCGAACCTCGCCCCGGACAGGGTGAGCGCACCGATCTGCAGCGGCACGAGGTACAGGGCCATGGCGATGGCCATCGGCGTGACGAACAGGTAGATCATCGTCGAGCCGTGCATCGTGAACAGCTGGTTGTAGGTGTCGTCGGAGACGAACTTCAGGTTCGGCTGGGAAATCTGGGTCCGCATCAGCAACGCCAACACGCCGCCGCCCAGAAAAAACACAAACGATGCGAGCCCCAGATTCAGCCCGATTCGCTTGTGGTCGGTGCTGATCAGCGCGCCGAGCAGGCCGGGGACGCGCCGGACGGGGCGCGCTGGGGGGGCCGGCGCCAGGGCGCCCGCGCTCACGGCGCCACCCGGCCGCCGGCCCTGGCCCAGGCTGAGAATCGCGCTGGCGACACCGCCTCTACGGGGAAGACCATGTCGGCGTGGCGCAGACCGCAAAACTCCGCGCACTGGCCCTGGAAGCTGCCTGCGCGGGCAAAGCTGAGCGTGGTGAGCTGAGTCGATCCGGGTATCAGGTCATGCTTGTAGTCGACCTCGGGAATCCAGAGAGCGTGGATCACGTCGACGGCTACGAGATCGAAGCGGATCGCCTCGCCGGTCGGTACGACCAGTGGCTGTCGTCCCACCGTGCCGCTTCGCACGGTGATGCCGTAGGCCGGGTAGTAGAAGCGCCACTCCCACTTGGCGGCTGTGACATCGACGGTCAGGGCCGGCTTTTGCTGATTGGCCACCGTGTCGACGCGGTGCTCGGCCGTGAAGGTGACGAACAGCAGAAACACACAGACCAGCGCCAGCAGCAGCGCGTAGCTTCCCTCCAGCCGGTTGTTTTCGTGCCATCGGGCGGCGCGCTCGGGAGGGCGTCTGCGATACGCCAGCACGACGACGGCTGTGATCAGGACGATCGCCGCGAACACCCCAATGGCGATCGGAACGTAGATGCCGAACACATGGCGGTACTCGTGCCGCGTGTCGACCACCGCCGGGCCCAGGAGAGGGGCCGGCGAGCTCACTCTGACGCTTCTTCGTCGACGCCCTCCTTCGTCTCCTCCTCGCTTGCCTCGGGCACGGCACCGGGCACGGCCTCGGAGGCACGCTTCTGCTGCCAGTTCTGCCGCACGTCGGATACCTCGTCTTTCAGCTTGTCGCTGCGTCGGGCGAGCTCGTCGGCCTCACGCTCGCGCGCATCGGCCAGTCGCCCGGGATCTTCCTCGGTCATGCCTGCGATGTACCCGTCACAGCGACCGTCAACCCCAATGTGCGTGGGCGCGGCGGCTAGCGGGTAGCGCCGACCCTCAGTGTCATTGGCCATCCTCGATATCGACGGCACGCTCGTCGACACCAACTACCAGCACGCGATCGCCTGGTACCGGGCATTTCGTGAGCACGACATCGTGTTGCCGGTGTGGCGCATCCACCGCCACATCGGGATGGGCGGTGACCAGATGGTCCCCGCCCTGACCGATGAGGCCACCGAGCGCGACAAGGGTGACGACATCAGGGCCTCCGAGAAGGAGCGCTACCTGGAGCTCATCGACGAGGTCTCGATCATGCGCTCGGCGCGTGAGCTGATCGAGTCGCTCAAACAGCGTGGGCACACCGCGGTCCTGGCCAGCTCCGCCAAAGAGGACGAGGTGGAGCGCTACCTGGATCTACTCGACGCGCGCGAGCTGGCCGACGACTGGACGACCTCCGCGGACGTGGAGGCGACCAAGCCCGAACCAGATCTGGTCCAAGCGGCGCTGAACAAAGCGGGCGCCGAGCCGAGCGACGCCGTGATGGTCGGCGACACTCCATGGGACGTGAAGGCGGCGGCCAAAGCTGATGTAGGGACAATCGCCGTTCTCACCGGCGGGTTTGGTCCTGAGGAGCTGACCGATGCCGGCGCGGTGGCCGTGTTCGAGTCCGTCGCCGAGCTGTGCGCCAAGCTCGACGAGACTCCGCTGCGCTAACGGTTGGTCTCGCGCTCAAGCCGGGCGACTTCTTCGGCCTTGCGGTCGGCCTCGCAGTCTGCCGCCGCGAGGTCGTCCTTGGCGTCGGTCTTGCGTTCCTCCTGTATGCCCTGGCGACGCAACCCGGGGTCCCCCGCGAGGTCTCCTGCCGCCTTCTTCGCGCGCCCTGTGATCCGATCGATTAGTCCACCCATGGCTTTGCTCCTCCCGGTCTCGTTGGTTTGCGCGAAACTACCGCCATGTGATCGCACACGAAGGCGATCAAGTCAAAGCCAGTAGGACCTCCACCCACTACAGGCGCGGCAGGACCTTCTCACGATACGCGGCGAAGAACGCGTCCTGGTCAGGCCCGATCTGGTTGACGTAGAGCTCGTCGAAGCCGGCGCTCTGATACTCCTTGATCGCCTGGAGATGGGCGTCCACGTCAGGGCCGCAGGGTGTTCCGGCGGTGGCCTGCGCCTCGGTGACCAGCTCCCCTGCCTGCTCGAAGTGCTCAGGTGTGGGCAGAATCTGAGCCAGCTCGCCCGGCAACCCTTCGTTCGCCCAGAGCTCATGCACAGTTTTGCGAGCCTGTGCCTCATCCTCGCCCCAACACACCTTGAGGCCGCCCTGGACGAGCTTGTCGGCGCCACCACCCTCTCGGAACTGGTTTACCGATTCGGCGTCCGGACCAACGGTGCAATACCCGTCGCCGATCCGCGCGGCCAAATCGACCGACTTGGGACCGAACCCGGAAACGATGATCGGCGGAGGCGTGTCTGGTAGGTCGTAGATGCGGGCGTGGTCGACTCGGTAGTGGAGCCCGCGATGGTCCTTGACCCCGCCCTGCCAGAGCGTGTGGATCACCTCCACCGCCTCCTCCAGCATTTCCAGGCGCTCATCGGCGCCCGGCCAGCGGTCCCCGAAGATGTGCTCGTTGAGGGCCTCGCCACTGCCTACACCGAGCAGGAAGTTGCCTCGGAGCAGCACGGCCGCGGTTGCCGCGGCCTGGGCGATGATGGCTGGATGGATGCGCATCGTCGGACAGGTGACTGCCGTCGTCAGCTTCATGCCCGGGGCCGCCTGGGCGATCGCTCCAATCATCGACCAGACGAAGGGGCTATGGCCCTGCTTGTCGTTCCATGGGTGGAAGTGGTCGGAGATCCACAGGCTGTCGAAGCCGGCCTGCTTCGCCTTGACGGCTTGGGCCACCAGGTCCTGCGGTCCCCATTCCTCACTGGAGAGGAAGTAGCCGATCTTCATCTGCGTGCTCCTTGTCCGAGTCGCGCACCTACTGCCCCGACACGGGCGGTTGTAATCAGCCGTGGTGGGTAAGCCCTCTGTATCCAGTTTTCGGAGGGAGAGGCATGAACGATCTGCAGACACAACGCGAGCGCCGCGCGGAATCAGCTCAGGGCCCCTCAGGCGACGAGCGCCCGCGGGCACGGCAGCGACAGGCCGAGGTCCACGCCGAGCAGGCACGCGAGAAGATGTCCGAGCGCCGGGCCAAGCAGTCCGGAGCCGCCGGCTGGGTCGCCGACCGGGCGTCGGAGTGGAGTTTGGACGGGCCTGACTACGGGTTCATGGAGCGTCAGAAGTACCTGTGGAACCCGCTGATGGACTACTGGTTCCGGATGGAGATCGAGGGCTGGGAGAACATTCCGCCCGCGCCCGTCCTGTTGATCGGCATCCATTCCGGTGCGCCGTTCGTGTGGGACGCCTGGACCGTGGGCGCGGCATGGTGGAGGCATTTCGGCGAGTCGCGCAAGGTCCACGGCACTGCCCACGACGCGCTCATGGCCGCCCCGCTGGTCGGCTCGTACTTTCGCCGGATGGGGGTCCTGCCCGCCGCGGCGGACAGCATCGCGGCTGCGCTGGCGGCAGGTCACGATGTGGCGCTCTGGCCGGGCGGTGAACTCGACTCACTCCGGCCCTGGACCCAACGTGATGACGCCGTCCTGGCCGGCCGCAAGGGTTTCGTCAGATTGGCGATCCGCAGCGGAGTTCCGATCGTTCCCATCTCGACCGTGGGCGGCCCGGACTCGATGCCCGTGCTGGCCTCCGGCAAGCGTTTGGCCAAGCTCCTGCAGCTCGACAAGGTCGCGCGGCTGAAGATGTTTCCGATCGCCCTGCAGGCGCCATGGGGCATCTCGCCCGCCTTTCTGCCCGAGATTCCGCTACCGACGAAGATCCGCACGGCGTTCGGCGAGCCGATCGAGCTCGACGCCGATCCTGAGCGAGCCAAGGACGACGAGTACGTCGAGCGGAAGTACAACGAGGTCTGCGACGCGATCCAGAGCGGGATGGACCGGCTGGCCCGAAAGCGGCGGTTGCCGCTGTTTGGCTGACCGCGCCTCGCCGCTACTTGCCTTGGACGCTACTTGCGGCGGTCGACGGCTCGCTGCAGTTGAGCCTTGTTCATCTTCGACCGGCCGCCGATGCCCATCCGCCGGGCCTCGTTGTAGAGCTGCTCGCGGGTGCGTCCCTTTTCGCGGTCGGTTCCCGAGCGCAGTCCCCCACGTCGTGAGGAGGACATGTCCTGCGTGGAGCTACGGGAGCGCTCACGTGACTCTCCTGACCGGGCGCGCTCTTTGTTGACCGTCCGCGCCGCGATCTCCTCAGCCCGGCTCTCGCTGGCGCCCTGCTGTCGCTCGCTGTCCTTGATGTGCTCGTATTGACGAGCGCGCTTGGTTCCCTTCTTGACGCCACGGGGCGGCATCTGACTTACCTCCTGATGGCCTACTCCGCGCCGCTACCCGCAGCCACGTCGCGCTAATCGCGGCCTGCTCCGGGCCGGCGATCCGCCTCAGCGCGCAACGAAAGCTGGCGGCGGCGGTGCAGCGGAATCCCGAACCACAATCCACTCACGATCAGTCCAGTGGCGACGCCGACGACAACGGTACTCGCGCCGCCGAAGACGACGTCGGCGATCAGCATCAAGATCCCGATCATTCCGATGGTCATGAACACCATCGCGATGATCGCCGCCGTACTGCCGACGTTGACGAGGAACTCCTTCTGGGCCAGGCGGAACAGAATCCGGTGGTGGATCGAGGGTGCGATCAGCAGGGTGGCCGCGGCCGCCATCGACACGAGCGTGATGAAGTAGTCATAGCGCTCGAACGAGCTCAGCCTGACGAAGCGGTTATTGAAGGGCACGACCAGCAGGAACCCCAGCAGCACCTGCACTCCGGCGGCGGCCACGCGAAGCTCGGTCAGCAGCTCCAGCTCGTTGCGATCGAGTCGCTCCTGGCGGGTCTCATCGCGCCCCTTGTCGCTGTGCTCCAGCGCTCTGTCCTGCGGCTCCACGGCCGCGGCTCAGGCGCTGATCAGCGTGGGCGTGCCAAGCGGGATGTGGCTCATCAGCCACCGACCCTCGGCGAGAGTCAGCCTCAGGCACCCGTGGCTTACGGGCTGGCCGATGCTCGCGGTCTCCGTGGTGGAATGGATGGCGATCCGATTGCCACCGCTCCAGTCCTGGATTGCATGCGGAGCGAGCGCCGACAGCGCGACGATGCAGCAGCCATAAGGTCCTGTCGGATCGCTGGGGGCCAGCAGGTCGGTGACGGCAAAGTGCCCAGTCGGGGTTGGCGCAGCCGGTTGGCCGACGGCCACGGTGTAGCGCTTGAGCACGGTTCCCGCGTGCAGCACAGTCACGCGCCGGGCCGACAACGAGACCTGTATCTCCCAGTTGACGCGCCGCAGCGAAGTGGCGCTGAGTGGGATCCAGCCGAGCCGGGCGTTCCCGGCCAGCGGGCTGATGACACCGAGCCAGCGGCCTCGCGGCGCCACCACCCAGAGTGTCTGCGGCGAGTTGTACTCGGTACGCGTACCCAGCCGGTGCAAAGGCCGTCCGCCAGGCGAGCTGCGCATCACGGTGGGGTGGTCGACCACAGCGACCAGGGCGCCCTGCCCCGGGGGGAGGATGCTGGTAGCGACGGCGGGACGCCCCGGCGCCGGAGACAGGGTGGGTACCGATGCCGCGGGCGTCGCATCAGTGGCAGGCACGGGCCGAAAGGCCGCCGGCGCGGCGCCGGCAGCGCTTCCGCTCGTGGAGATGAACGCCCCGACGATGACCGCGACGAGCGGGACCACGGCCGCGAGCGCGGCGGGGCCGATCCGGCGCCACAAGGGCGCCTGGCTGCTGTGGTCGAACTGAAGAGTCATCGCCTTAGCCCCGCCGCCTACCTGACGGGCGTCGTTTTGAGACTACCGCAGCCCCCCGGGCCCCGCCGCGCCTGCGCCGGGCCTCGGGCCCTCAGGCGACGTAGCCGCGCACGATCCCGCGCAATCCCTTCCACCGCCCGCCGCCCCGGGCCGGTAGCTCGAAGCGCCGCCCCACCTCCACGTGGGCATATCCCGTGGCCAGCATCATCCGCTTCAGTGCCGACTCGCTCAGCAGCCACCACTGAAATTCGTCGATGCCGTCGAACTGGGCCAGCGGCAGGTGACTGCGGAGGCGAAAACGCTTGACCGGGTTGCAGATGATCGCGCTGCCACGACAGACGTGGCGGATGCGCTGAATCGCTGTGATCGGGTCCTTCAGATGGAGCAACAGGTCACCGCAGAAGATGAGATCGAACTTCCCCAAATCGGTTTCCAGGTCATAGACGGAGCGCTCGATTCGCTGCACGCGTGAGCCGAGCGCCTCCGCGACCAGACGGAAACGGGCGTCCTTGGTCTCATCCAGAGTAGGTTGGACTCGCTGGCGCCACAGCGGCGGCCAGTCAAGATCATCGACCTCGGCCAGGTCGCTGGCCAGCACTTCGCTGGCTCCGCGCCGCTCCATCTCGAAGGCCCAGAACCCGTCCATCGTGCCGACGTCAAGGCATCTCATGCCGGTCAGATCGGCGGGAAGCAGATAGCGCTCCACAGCCGGCCGGTGATCGAACATGCCCTCGGTGACCACTCCGTCGGCGAGCTCGATCGTGTGGTACCACGGGTAGCGGGCCACCTCACGCGCCAACTGCTCAGGAGAGCGGTTCATGCCGAGCGCGCGCCCTGGAAATGGGCCTTCAGCCACATCCGGTGCTCCGCGGCGGCGCGGCGCCAGCGGCCTGAGAACAGCGACAGCGCAGTCGTCCCCGACGCCCGGGCCGCGGCGCCGGCGATGTTGATGACCGCCGTCGCCCACATCCGTGCTGCGCCGCGCCGACGGCGCAGCATCGCGTAGGTTGCCGCCTGCCAGCGCGGCAGCTGCTCCGAACCGAATGCGACCGCGGTGGACGCGCCCGACTCGTGCAGCACCCGCGCCGCCGGCTCATAGCGCGTCGTCCATCCCTGCTGATTCATCCGCCACGCCAGGTCGACGTCCTCGGCGTACATCCATTGCCGCCCATCGAAACCACCAGCGGCCTCGAAGGCGACGCGGCGCAAAAGCAGGCAGGCGCCGATCGCCCAGGGCACGCGACGGGGCTCCTCGGGATTCCAGAAACCCTCCAAGCACAGCCAATCACCCAGATGGGGACTGAGGCGTTGCACCCCGAGATTGAAGGCCAGCGTGAGCGGAATGGTGGGAAACGGGTGAACCGAATGCTGAGTGCTTCCGTCAGGCGCCAGCAGGCGCGGCGCGACGCACCCGACATCTCGCTCGCGTCCAGCCGAGAGCAACGCCGGCAGAGCTCCGTCGGTGAGCGCGACATCGGCGTTGGCCGCCAGCAGCCATTCGCCGTCGGTGCGCTCGGCCACCGAGTTGACCGCGGTGCCGAAGCCCAGGTTCCGACCGGGCTCGATGATGCGGGCCCACGGCGCACTGACCCGCGCCGCAGCGGGCGAGCCGTCGCTGGAGCAGTTGTCAACCACCCAGACGTCGGCACGTCCAGCCTTCACCTCGGGAGCGAGCGAATCCAGGCAGCGCAGGAGCAGATCCCGCGTGTTCCAGGAAACGACCGCGACAATAACCTGGTCGCCACGGGGATCCACGGCGCGCCAGTATGTCGGATCGTGCCTATAGTGCGCGCGATGCCACGGCCCGTTCGAGTTCTGGCCATCGGCAACGTCTATCCGCCCCACCACCTGGGCGGCTACGAGATCATCTGGCGTGGGGTGACCCGGCAGCTGCGTGAGGAGGCCCACTTGGCACGCATCCTGGTCACCGACTACCGACGGGAGAATGCCCCGGTCGAGCACGAAGCCGACCGCGATGTCCATCGCGAGCTGCAGTGGTACTGGCACGATCATCACTGGCGCACGCTGGGATGGCGAGAACGCGTCGAGCTGGAACGGCACAACGCTGCGGTGCTCGATCGCCACATGCACGACTTCCAACCGGATGTGATCACCTGGTGGCCGGTCGGAGGGCTCTCGCTCGGGCTGATCGAGCGGGCGCGACGAGCCGGCATTCCGGCCCTGTTGTTCGTGCTCGATCCGTGGCCGAGCTACGGGCCCCAGCGAGATCTATGGCTACACCAGTGGGAGCGGCTGGGGCCGGCTGCCCGGCTGGCCGACCGGATCACCGGTCTGCCGACCCGGGTGCACTGGTCCGCCGCGGGTCGCTGGGTGTTCTGCTCACGCACGATGCGGGAGAACACACGCGCGGCCGGCATCGAAGTGGCCGACAGCATCATTCTCACACCCGGTGTCGAGCGCTCCTATGGGCAGCTTGCGCACGAGCCGTCGCCTCCGGCGTGGCGTGGACGGCTCGCTTATGTCGGCCGCGTCGTCGAGCAGAAGGGTGTCGATACCGCGATCAAGAGCTTGGAGGCGCTACCCGGCGCACAGCTGCGGATCGTCGGTGAGGGCGACGACGCGTACCGGCATCAACTAGAGGCCCTCGCGGCCGGACTGGGTGTAGCCGACCGGGTTTACTTTGACGGTCATCGGGCTCGGTCCGAGCTCCCGGGGATCTATCGCGAGGCCGACGCGGTGATCTTCCCCGTGGTGTGGCCCGAGCCCTGGGGACTGGTACCGCTGGAGGCGATGGCGCTCGGTCGGCCGGTCGTCGCGACGGGCACCGGCGGATCTGGCGAGTACCTCGTCGACGGTCACAACTCGCTGCTGTTCACGGCCGGCGACGCGGGCGCACTCGCCGCTGCGGTCCGAGCCCTGTCCCAGCATGACTCTCTGCGTGAGCGGTTGATCCGAGGCGGCTACGAAACCGCCGCCGCACACGGCGAAGACGCGTTCAACCAACGGGCACTTGAGGAAATCCTCGCAGCCGCCAAAGCTCCTCGCCCGCCCCGGTGACGATGTGGCGAGCCGCATCGATGCCCATCTTCACCGCATGGTCCATGTTGCCGATCTCATAGCACCACGAGCCGAAGCGACCGCGGGAGAGGATCTGGTGCTCCATCAGCCACGGCTGAATCACGCCAAGGGCGCGATCGCGGGTCACCGTCGGAACGGGATAGGCGTAGTCGATCTGCTCCAGATGCAGCGAGGCCACCTCGGCCCGGTCAGGCACTACTGCGGCAGCGCGCAGCCCGGCCTCCACCCGCTCGGGGAGCCCCGCACGAGGCTCGGGCTTGTACTCGGAGAAGGATGTCTCGGTCATGTAGGAGCAGAACCGCGTCGTGTCAGCGCCCGGGACGTTGGCGGCAGCGTATTTGGCGAAGTTGGTGGCTCGATAGAACGGCGTGTTGTCTTGCGGGAAGTACATCCAGGAGGTGTCGTCGGCGAGCGGGGTCTGGTAACCGACCCCGACCATGTAGACCCCGTTGTGACGCAGGGCGCGAGCGGCGCCGGTCAGGCGATCCGGAGGGTCGTCCAGCGTCGCGACGAGTAGGTCCAGCGGCATCGTGGAGACAATCGCGTCGTAGCCCTGCACCTCGCCGTCGTGCAGCCGCACCCGGCGTGCCGCGGGATCGATCTGAGTGACCTCTGCGCCGTAGCGGATCCTGTCCGGCAGCCGATCGGCGAGCCGGCGGTAGATCTCTCCGGTGCCCCCGGAGGCGGGGAACACGAACCGGTTGTTGGGCCCCCAGGCCAGATCGTCACGCTGCTCTTCAACGCTGCGCAGGGCCCGCGCATAATCGATCACCGACACGCGCTCGCTGATCCACTCCGCTGACATTTCAGCGGCCGGAAATGCCCACACCTTGAAGTTGTACGGGGCCATGAAGTGCCGCGTGATCCCGTCGCCGAAGACGCCCTGCATCCAAGTCTGGAAGTCCGCCCCGGCGCTGGCGCCTGGGGCGCTCGCGAGCCCCTGCAGGCACTCGTCGCGAACCGCGTCGGGCAAATGCCGCAAGTTGTTCTGAAACGGGTACGGCACCCACCGATCATCGAAATGGATGTACGAGGAGCGATCGTGCGAGGTGATTTCGTCGCGCATGACCTCGTGCAGGAGCGCGTCAAACTCCCCGAAGTGGCTGAACACCACGTGACCGCCCAAATCCCAGGTGAAGCCGGCCGGATCGACGACTGAGGCCGCCAGTCCGCCCGGGTGCTGCTCGCGCTCGAGGATCAGCCAGTCGTGATGCCCCAGGCGCTCGAGTTCGCGCGCGCAGGCGAGTCCGCACGGACCGCTACCGATGATCAGCACCCGTCCGTCGGGGGCAATCGGGATCGCTTGCACCGGCGCCACGGTACCGGCCCGGGTCCTCCGCCGGTGCTTGGCTAGGATCAGCGGGCCTGTGGAGAGCGAGCCGGAGACCAAGCCGTCGGTCGCGGTGGCGATCCCGGCCTACAACGAGGCGGACGGCATCGCCGGTTTCCTGCAGGAGATCGACGACGCGCTGTTCGCACACGCCGGGACGCTGCGGCTGATCGTCGTCGACGACGCGTCGACCGACGGGACCCTCGGCGAGCTCCAGTCGCTGAACCCACGGTTGCGGGGCAGCCTGGAAGTGATCTCGAGTGCCGTCAACCGCGGGCACGGGCCCAGCGTCCTGATGGCCTACCGCCGCGCTCTGGAGCACAAAC
Source organism: uncultured Solirubrobacterales bacterium (assembly GCA_963757165.1). Lineage (GTDB taxonomy): Bacteria > Actinomycetota > Thermoleophilia > Solirubrobacterales > Solirubrobacteraceae > Palsa-465. Next base: position 559,036 of record CAVWQO010000002.1, on the reverse strand, counting down.
CCGACTTCGTGCTGCAGGTCGACGGGGACGGTCAGTTCGATGGCAGCGATCTCCGGCGTGCGTTCGTGTTGCTGATGGATCAGGCCCACGCCGTGTCCGGGGTGCGGAGATTTCGCCAGGACCCGTGGTTTCGCATGGTGATGACGCGCCTGCTCAGGCTCTACGTTCGCTTTGGCTTCGGCGTCAGCGCACGGGATCCGAATTGCCCGCTCCGCGGGTATGAGGCGGCGCTGCTGGACGAGCAGTTGGCAATGCTGCCAACCGACTGCCTGATCCCGAACCTGTACCTGACCGTGATCGCCGCCCGCCGTGGCGTGGCGCTGCTCGAGGTCGACGTCAGCCACCGCGTCCGGCGTGGGCGCTCGCAGCAGGGCAGCAGCTGGAGCGCGGGACGGCGGTCACCGATCCCTTGGCGGCTCGTGCGCTTCTCCGGTCAGGCCCTTCGTGAGTCATGGTCGTTTCGCAGACGGCTGGATTCGCTGCTTCAGACCGACCGATCGCGCGCGTGAGCGCGGACGGGGTCTGCGCGGCGTGCGGCGCGAGTCGGCTGGTGGTCCACTTCTCGGTCGCCGGCAGTGCGGGAGCCCAGGGGATGGCTCCCACGACCGATCGCTTTGGCGTCGCGCTTTCGGACATCGTCCGCTGCAGGCAGTGCGGCCACATGCAACTGGAGCAGATGCCGGAGGGCGAGCTACTAGATCTGGCCTACGGCGAGGCGCATTCCACCGACTACATCGAGGAGGAGGCGGGACAGCGCGCTAGCGCGCAAGTGACCCTTGCGAGCATCGAGCGCCACCTCCGCCCCGGGCGCCTGCTCGATCTGGGGTGTTGGGTCGGGTTCCTGCTTGACGAAGCGCGAACGCGCGGTTGGCATGCCATGGGAGTTGAGCCAAGCGTCTTCGCCTCCCGCTATGCGCGTGAACGACTGGGGCTGGATGTCCAGACCGCTGATCTGTTCGGCCTTGACCTCCAGCTCGGCCGCTTCGACGCGGTGGTCCTGGCTGATGTGCTTGAGCACTTCCCCGATCCTGGGCGGGCCCTTGACCGGATCGCCACGCTGGCCAAACCCGAGGCGGTCCTGCACCTGGCGCTGCCGGACGCGGGCAGCCGCGTGGCCCGTCTGCTCGGGCCCCGCTGGTGGTCGGTGATCCCGACTCACGTCCAGTACTTCACGCGGCACTCGGTCTCGGTGCTCCTGGCGCGTCACGGCTGGGAGGTGCTGGCGCTGAGGACCGCCCCAAAGGCGTTCACGGTGCGCTACTACCTCCAGCGGCTGGCTGGATACTCGGCGCTGACGTCGAACGCGTTGGTCAGGCTCGCGGAGTTGACCGGTGTCGCCGAGCGCCTGTGGGCGCCGGACTTCCGCGACCGTATGGCGATTGTTGCCAGGCGGCGACACCAGCCGGCCCTCCACTAGAGGACGACTTGGCGCGCGGCAAAACTCCCCCGGGCGAGCGCCCAGGCTCCGACCGTGTCCGCCATGACCTCGCTGGTCGCCACGCCCGGAAACCGCCGCCCGCCCCAGCGCTTGGCGCTGAGCACCACGTCGTGCAGATACGGGGCGACTGCCAGCAGCGGCACCCGACGGCGGGACAGCACGGAGAGTCCAGCTCCGATCAGCGCCAGGTCGTACTTGGCCGAGCGCGGGCTGAGGAACACCCGCCGGTAGAAGAAGGCCTGCCGCAGCTCGGGCACGCGTGCAGCTAGACGCGGGAACAGCTCCAGTCGCCGGCGCTCGGCGACGAAGCCGCTGGCGCCCCGGCGGCGTACGGCGTGATAGACGAGCGCCTCTGCGCAGAAGGCGGTACGGGCGCCGGTTCTGCGGGCAAGCCAGCCGAAGATCACGTCCTCGCCGAATGGCGCTCCGTCGAGTCCCGGGGCAGTCTCTGATTCAAGTCCGGCGGGAAATCCGCCCGCGCGCATGAGCACCTCGCGCCTGACGAACAGGTTCGCGCTCTCGAACAAGCCGTTTGCCCGGCCGACGACGAGGGTGCGGTCATAGGGTCCCAGCGGCACGTCGGGATCGGGGAGCACGCGCCCTTGCACGAGGTCCACATCCGCGATGGCCGACAGACCCGCCTGAAGCCAGCCGGGGGCCGCGCGGCAGTCCGCATCGATGAACGCGATCACAGGCGCGGCTGCCGCGGCGGCCCCGTCGTTGCGAGCTGCTCCCGGTCCAGCTCCTCGCCGACGGCGGATCACGCTGGTCACGGCAGCGGCCCGTTCGGCGAGCTCCGCCGTGGCGTCACGCGAGCCGTTGTCGACCACGATCACCTCGTGGCCCGTGCTCACGATCTCACCGGACAGTGAATCCAGCAGGCGCGGGAGCGTATCCTCGGCGTCCCGAGCCGGGATCACCACACTGACCGACGGTTGGCTCATGGCACGAGCCGGGCGCTCAACCGCGCAAAGGTCCGTCGTGCGTCGGTTTCCGGGCGATGGCGATGATCGAGTGGCCGAAGGGAAAGCTGCGGCGGGCGAGCAGATGACGTTCGCTGCCCATCGTGGCCGCGAGCGCTCGGTTCAGCGGTGCCGACATCGTGTGCGACAGGTTCGTGCGGTCCTCGGGGTCCGTGAAGCGCTCCTGCAGCTTCTTGGCCAGGACGGCAGGGAGAATCGCCGGGAACAGGAAAGTGTTGAAGTACGTCACCTGAATCGGCTGAAGGCCCGCCTCGACGAGCTTGCCCTTCAGTCCCCGCGCGGTATAGCGGCGTTGATGGTGCGCGACGCGATCGTTGTTGGCGTAGAGAAACTGGTAGGCCGGCACGGAGATGAACACCCGCCCGCCGGGGCTGAGCACGCGTCCCACCTCACGCAGCACGCGGCGGTCGTCGGGGACATGCTCGATCGTGTCGAACAGGGTCAGCAAGTCGACCGAATCCGGCTCGACGGGCAGCTCGTAGGCGGAGCCCACCTGCACCCGATCAAAGCCACGCTCGCGACAGAACTGGATCAGCTCCTCGGACATGTCGACGCCGGTCACCTCGCCATAGCGAGCGAGCGGGCCGAGCATCCCCCCCGCCCCGCAGCCGACGTCGAGGATCCGCCAGTCCGTGCGCCCGGCCATTTCTCGATCGAGCAGCGTAAAGAAGATGCGGCGACGGCCCACGAACCAGAAATGGGTCTGCTCGAGCTCGACGAACTGCCGGTTGGCCGTCTCCTCCATCCGCGTGCTCTAGACGGGGCGGGCGAGGACGACCATCTCGTCCATGAAATTCAGGTAGACACGCGCCGAGCTGAACATGGTCAGCGGCCGCAGCACAAAGCTGACCGCCGGATGCAGGCGGGCGGCACGTTCCGCGATGAAGGCAAACGAGACGTACTTCCCGCCATATCGATGAGTCAGCTTCCCCACCCGGAACCCGGCCTCGCCGAGCAGCGTGCGGACCGTGGCCGGAGTGAAGTGGTATATGTGCTCGGCGTGCTTGTAGTGGTGCCAGCGCGGGCCGAGCACCCGGGCGAAGCGACTGTCGATGTCCTGGGTCTCCAGTACGAGCAGTCCGCCCGGCTTCAGCAGCCGTGCCGCCTTGCTCAGCAGCTCATGGGGATCGGGAACGTGCTCGACGACGTCCCACATCGTGATCAGATCGAACGAGTGGTCATCGTAGGGCGCGCTCTGGAGCGTGCCGAAGTGCAGCATGTCGAAGCCGAAGTGCTCACGTGCGTGGCTGCCGATGGTTTCTGAGACCTCGACTCCGTAGGTTTCGAAGCCGCGCTCGCGCAGCACCGCCATGCAGAACCCGGCGGCAAAGCCGACGTCGAGCGCCCGGCCGCCGGCGGGACCGTCACGGAGAGCGAAATCCAGTCGCTTGCGGAACGTGTCCAGATAGAGCCGCTCATCGGCTCGGTAATCGCTGTAGCCGAGGGTCTTGGGCGAGTGCGAGCGCCAGTAGGTATCGGCCTGATAGATGGCTGCCAGCTCGGTCTCGCCCAGCCGCGGCGAAACCCAGCCCATCCCGCAGCGCCCACAACGCCGGACGCTGTAGGGCGGCTCCTCGAAGGCGGTCTTGTAGTGCTCATACCCACACTGCGGGCAGCGGTCCACCACTTCCTGCTCCGACTCCGTCGAGACGCTCACGAGTGGGCCTCCCACTAGCCGAAGTACTCGCTCTCAGTGGCCACCGCTTCGTGACCGGCGTCGCGCTGCTCGGTCAGCGTCCACGCCATTTTCCGCCCCATCTCGATCGACTGATCCATGTTGTTGTAGCGGAACAGCCCCTGCCGCCCGCCCGTCTTGATGTTCTCGATCGTGTGCACGAACTCGAGGATCGGTGCCAGATGCTCCTTGTACTCCAGGTCGTAGACCGGGTACGCGTAGGGGATCTTCTTGACGAACCCGCCGAGGACTTCATCGGCCTTGATGAACCCGATCGACTCGAGGTCAGACGTGGCGATCGCGATCATCTCGTCCTCGCTGGCTCGCCAATGCTCGTCGCCCACCCGGCAGGTGATCTCGGCACAGACCATCGTTTTGTCGGCTGGTGCGGCCTGCGGGCTGAAGTTCTTGAACTCCGAGATTCGGTGGACGGTCAGGTGGCGCTCGGGCAGGTAGAGCCAGCTGTCAGGCGAGACGTGCGGCTTGGCCAGTCGCAGATAGACGAACACGATCGAGACGTAGCGCAAGCTGGAGATAGCGCGCTTGACATGCTCAGGCGCCACGGGCCGAACCGACCGGGCGAGCGCGGTGACGGGAATCGTCGAGATGAAGTGGTCGGCCTCGATCGTCCCGGGCCGGGGCCCGCCGTACTGGACTGAGACCACGCGGCGCCCGTCGAGATTCACGCGGGTGACCGGTGCGTTTGTGAGCACCGTCGCGCCCATGGCTTCAAGCTCACGAACGTAACCGCGGGCGATCTCGCCGATGCCCCCGCGATCCGGATAGATGAAGCTCTTGACGAGGGTGCGCGGCGTCTCGCCGGAGCGCATCAGCGTCTTCTTGACCGTGTCCCCCAGGCTGAGCAGGGAGATCCGCTGGCTGGCCCAGTCCCCGGAGATCTCCTCCGGCGCCATCTTCCATGCCTTGCCGGTGTAGCGGCCAAAGAACAACTCGTAGAGCGTTCGCCCGAAGCGCTTGACCACCCAGCCCTCGAAGTTCTCGTCACTGTGGTGGCTAATCCCGGTTCGCTCGGTGAAGCGCACCCAGAAGTAGTCCATAAACGACTTCAGCAGCACCCGCGGGGGCAGGTTGCGCAGGACGTTGCCGGCCTGCAGCGGGTAGTCGAAGAACCGGTTGAAGAGGACGATCCGCGAGAGTCGCTCTGCTTGGCGGTGGTTACCCGCCAGGATCTCCTTCACGTGGGCGATCAGCTGCGGGTCGACGGTGTGAAACCGGTGCGGACCGAAGTCATAGGACCAGTACTCGTTGTCGATGGTCTCGGCAAACGAGGTCGCCATGCCACCGGCGTGCTCCTCTCGCTCGAGCACGACGACGTCAGCGCCAGCTCTTCCGAGCTCATAGGCACAGGACAGGCCGGCCAACCCACCTCCGAGGACGCAGACACGCTCACTCATGCGGGGGCGGATGGTAGCCGCCGCCCCCGGACTTGCCTGACCAGTGCGATCAAGCCGACCGCGGCGAGGACCACGAAGAACGGATCGGCGGGTGAGCGGTAGCGCGTCAGCCCGGCAAACGGGAGGGCCGAGAGCAGGATGGCCAGCGGGACCCCCCACACCGCCCAGGGGGTGCGCCGGAACGCGCCTACGAAGATTGCCACGATGGCCAGGATCGCCGCGAGCCAGAACGCCAGCACACTGGCATAGGCCAGATAGGCCGGATAGCCCTCCCACGGCGTCGACCAGGTCTCAAAACCCGGCCCGGTCAGGTTGAAAAGCCGGATCGCACTCCATGCCATCACCTTCAGCGGGTACAGCGGGTGGTGGCGGACGTAATAGATCGCATCGGTCTGCAGCTGGTCGGAGAGCTGGGCCTCGCTGAGATGAGGATGCTGGGCGAGCGCGGCGTCAATCTGAACCACCGGGGGCACCCACAGCGTGGGATGGTGCGGATCTGCCGCGGCCACCGCGTTGTAGGTACCAGCGAGCGCATAACCGGTCTCGGTGGTGATGGGGACAAACTCGTGGAAGGCCGAGATGTTGCGGATCGTCCACGGAGTCAGGGTGACGAGCGTGGCCAGCATCATGACGATCGGGGTGCGCAGCGCGGCCCAGCTCCAGCGCGGGCGCTGGCTCCAGACCAGCAAGCCGAGCGGGATGATCAAAATGATCCCGTTGCCACGGTTTAGAGCCACCAACCCGATCAGGACCCCGGTGGCGATCGCCCAACGCGCCCGGTGCGGCGATTCCCGGGCGATCAGCGCGGTGAGCACGGCGCCCAGCATCAGAGGGATGCACAGCGATTCGGTCATGATCGAGGTACCGATCAGCACGAGCGGCGGATAAATCGCCGCGATCGCTCCCGCCAGCAGCGCCACCTTGCGATCGAACAGCCGCGCCGTAATCAGGCAGATGAGGATCACGGTGATCGTCCCCAGCAGCGCCTCGAGCACCCGCGCCGCATCCCAGCGGGTCTGCAAGGAGGCCGTTCCGACGAGCTTGTAGGCGCCGGCCAGCACGACCGGGAAGAGCGGTGGCGGATACGCCGTCGCGCTCTCAAACGGGGGGATCGCCGAGTGCGGCAGACTGCCGGTCTCGGCCAGCGAAGTCGCCATTCGGTCGTAGGTGAGCGAGTCGGCCACGGGCGTGAAGCCCGGATCGGTGGCGAATACAAGCAGGCGCACGGCAAGCGCCAGGACGGCGATCACGAGCACCCAGCGGCCGAAGCCGGCTCTGCGTGCCGTAGTCGCCGCGACCGGGTACAGCGCCTCGGATGGAAATCTTCCTGCGGTCGTGGTGCTCAGGATCCGCAGCTTACCCCCTCCCCTGGCGTCGGTCCTGCCCCGGGGACGTGGCCGGTATGCTGGCCCCGGCAGTGAGCTCCGGGCCGATTTCCAGCCTGTTCAAGCGGGCACCGCGACGGCTCGATCGAGCGCTCCGGAGGCTGCACACGGTCGGCGGACTGCGGGTGTGGCTGCTGTACCTGCCGGGCCCGGGACCCCGGTTGATGTCGTGGTTGCGCAAGCGCTGGGTGCTGTGGCGCAACCCCCATGCCCACATCGAGTTCCGTGGACCGGTCTACCTCGGGCCTGGCTTCAGTCTCGACATGCCCAGGGGCGGGACGTTCGTCGTTGGTCCCGGGGTGGAGTTCCGCCGCGGCTTCCGCGCCGAGTTCGGCCGTCCGGAAACTCGGATCACCATCGGCGCCTCAGCTGTCTTCACCTACGACGTGATCATCCAGTGCACCTCCAGCGTCGAGATCGGCGAGCACTGCCAATTTGGTCAGGCCTCACTGGTCGTCGACGGCAACCACCGCTTCCGGGACCTCGATCGCCCGATGCTGACCCAGGGCTACGAACTCCGTCCGCTGAAGATCGCCGACCACGCCGTGATCACGACCAAGTGCACGATCCTGGCCGACATCGGCGAGCGGACGTTCGTCGGAGCCAACTCTGTGGTCTCGCGGCCGCTGCCCCCGTTCTGCGTCGCCGCGGGCGCACCGGCGCAGGTGCTCGATTATTTCGGACCGCCCGGTCAGGAGCCCCCCGGGCTGGCTCCTCGCTCCCGCAGCGCCGAGACAGCAGGCTGAAGTGCCGGCGGCGCGCCGGCCCGCGCCGCGTTCCAGGCGAGGAGGAATTCGGGCGCGATCTGCTGGCGCCAGTGCAGCGTCGCCCGGTCCCAGAGCCAGCGCCCGAGCCTCGGCGTCTGGCGAGGAACGAATCGGACCAGCGCCGCGGCCCTTCGACCCCCGGGCGGTTGCGCCGCCGCCGCCGTGAACATCCGGTGAAACCACGGGGGGACATCTGGATGCAGCTGGCAGAAGCGCCACTCGCTGACGGCCAGCCGCGGTGCCCGCGCCTGCCAATCCTCGACCGTCATCAGGCGCCAGTGCTCAACCGCGGCCTGCTCGTTGAAGATGACCTCGACGCCGTGCTCGCGAGCGCGGTAGCCCCAGTCGAGATCCTCATAGCCGTAGGGCAACCGCTGCTCGTCAAAGCCGCCCACCCGCTCCAGAAAGCTGCGCTTGATCGAGCTGTTTGAGGTGTAGACATGCGCCCAGCTCGCCTGGGTTCCCTGGATGCCGTCGTAGTCGAATTGGATCCCCTGTTCGAGCCACTTCATGAACGGCGACACCTTCAGCTCTGGGGCCCAGCGCACCCGGCCGACGACCACGACATGCTCCTCAGGCGAGCGGCGGTGCCACTCCAAGTGCTCGGACACCAGTGCTGGCGTGGGGACCGTGTCGCTGTCGGTGAACAGCACGATCGGGGCCGCCGCGACGCGCCAGCCCTGATTGCGGCTGCCCGACGCGCCGGCGACCGCGCCCTCCAGCACGCGCGCCGCGTACGGACGCGCACCAACCGTCGCGCGGACCCGTTCGGGGTCTGGTTCCGCTCGGTCGCAGACCACCATCAACTCGAAGCTCCCGGCGGGCGCGTCCTGATGCTCGAAGCCGTCGAGCACCCGTCTCAACACGCCGTAGTTCCCGAGCACCGGCACCACGATGCTCACTTGCGGCGGATCCGGCACCGAGCAAGGATGGCATGGACAGGTAAGCTCGCGCGCCCGTGCCGGCCCCGGTTGACCTGCGTTTCACGCCAGCCCGAGAGGAGGCGGAGCTGCGGGAATACCTCGGATCCGGCTTCGAACTGGGGCGCCTGCAGCGTCACCGTGAGCAACTTCAGGCGGAGTTCCAGGCCAGCCCGGACGAGGAATCGTTCTACCGCGGCTCTGCGGGCTATCTCTATGACCTCACCGCGTTTGCCATGAGCGCGGTCAAGCTCCCCTATCTGCAGGAGCTGCTGCGGAGGGTGCCGCCGGGGGGACGGATCCTCGACTTCGGTTGTGGCATCGGTTCCGACGGGCTGCTCCTGCTGGAGGCGGGCTACCGGGTCGAGTTCGCCGAATTCGACAATCCGAGCAGCCGTTATCTGCGCTGGCGGCTGCGTCGGCGCGGGCTGCAGGCGGCAATTCACGATCTCGACGGCGAGGTCCCCGGAGGCTTCGACGCGGTCTACTGCTTCGACGTGCTCGAGCATGTCCCCGATCCTCTGGCGCTCCTGGGCGAGCTCGAGCGCCGGGCTCACCTGGTAGAGGTCAACCTGCTGGTTGGCGGCGCTGATCACGAGCCGCTGCACCACCCGCTTCCGTTGGCGCGCCTGCTCAGGCACGTAGCCAGGCATCGGCTGCATTCCTACCGGGTTCTCCACGGGCGCTCGCACCTCGTCCTCTACGACGCGCCGCCCGGCTCGTGGGACGTCCGCGCTCGCAGTGCTCTACGCCTGCTAGCGGGCGCGGCGCGTCACTGGGGGGTCCGCGCCCGGGCGGCGTAGGCAATGGCCGAAGGATCCCCGCGAGCTCGAGCGCAGGATGCACATCAACGAGCAGAGCCTGCGCTGGCTGCGCCGCGCTCTGCGCGCGGCGGGATTCGCCGACGTCAAAGTGTCGCCGGGAGCATGGATCTACACCGATTTCGTTCCCGACGCCGCCGCTAGGCGCCTGTATCACCGGCTGGCGCGGGTGCCCTATCTACGCCGGCTTGCGGTGGCCGACCTGTGGGGGGAGGGCGTCCGGGCTTAGTGCCTCGATCAGGCGCGGGGACGGGCGACGACCGCCACGTGCGGATCGCCCAGCCAAGCGGCGGTCAGCGCGTCCCGCCCCCCCCGCGTTCCCAGCAGCCGCGGATCCCACCGCGAGGGCTGCCAACCACGGCCAGGTGGGACGAACACCAGCTTGGGGTCACTGACGAGCTCGAATCCGGCTGCCTGGAGCATCCGCAGCACCCCCGCCTTGTTCGAATACCACCACCACGGGCGCCCGCGGCCGTCCAGCCGCCCGAGCGGCAGCCGCGGCGCGCGCAGCGAGAGCGGAAGATCGATCCCGTCCACCAGCACGAGCCGGCCAGCGCACACCGCCCGCACCCGCTCGAGCGCGGCGACCGGATCACGGAGATGCACGAGCAGGCTTCCGAGGTAGACCAAGTCAAAGCGACCGAGGTCGTTCTCATCCAGGTCGTAGACACTGCGATCCAGGCGCTGGACCTTCGACCCCAGGGCACGGGCAGCGATCTCGAAGCCCTCCCCGCCTGACATCCGGCTGGCCAGGATGGCGATCGTCGACTCGTCACTGTCGGCCGGCCAGTCCCAGCGCCGTGGATCGAGCACGTCGACGGCCACCACTTCCCGGGCGCCGCGGCGCTCAAGCTCGAAGGCCCAGTAGCCATTGAACGTGCCGACATCGAGACAGCGTTGGCCATCCAGGCGCGCCGGGAGAGGCACCCGGTGGAGGATCGAGCGGTGATCCAGCCAGCCCCGGGTGAGGATCCCCGGACCCAGCTCCAGCGTGTGGTACCAGTCCAATCCGGCGATCCGCTCCCGCAGGGAGCGAGCCTCGGTCAGCGCGCTGCCGTCGTTCATGGCACCCCCATCACGCCGGCACTGGCCAGGACCGCGATGAGCGGCTCGAGTGTCGCGCGGTAGCGGGTGCCCGAGTCCGCCGTGAAAACGATCGAGGCGCCAAGGGCGATGGCCAGGACGCCGAACACCACGGCCCTCCGGTGCCGGGCTCTCCAGAGTCCAAGCAGAGCCAGCGGCAGCAGCAGGTAGTAGAGGTCCAGCCCGAGGCCAGTGACGAAGCGGCTGCGGCCCTCGAACGGGACTTCGAACAGCGAGCGCGAGCGATGGCGGACGTCCCATAACCGGGAGAGGCCATTCCAGAAGAACGCCTCCGCCAGCGACTGCGGATGCGCGGATATGTAGGACAGGGCTCGAGCCTGCAGGCGGGAGTGAAGGTCGACATCGCTGAGCGGGTGGGCGGGGTTGAACAGGTCGGCGACGGCCGGCGGATCAGGGCGCCAAGCGTACGGCCAAACCGGGTCGTGGGCCGACTGGGCGTTGAAGGTCCCGTATGCGGCCGCATCCGCAAGCGCCACGGGCACGAATCCGTGCAGCACGATGGCGTTGCGGACCGTCCACGGTGCCACCACGAGCACCGCCACCGCGGTGGCCACGGCGGTCATCGCGACCCCGCGGCGCCAGCCGGCGGCCAGACTCCAGGCCACGAGCGCTCCGGCGATCAGGAATGCGCTGCTCGGGCGGACCAACAGCAGCGCTCCGAATAGCACGCCGCAGGTGATGGCCCGCCGGCACGAAGGCGCTCCGGTGAGAATCACGATCAGGACGGCGAGGGTCAGCGGCGTCGCGATCGCCTCCGAGTAGAGGAGCTCCTCGTATTGCCAGGCGAGCGGGTAGAGCGCGACCGTGAACGCGGCGACGGCGGCCACCCGGGAGCCGAACAGGCGGCGGGCCAGCAACCAGCTGAGCCCGATCGTGACGGCTCCGAGCGGGACCTGCGCCAGCCGAACGACGAACGGGTGATGGCCGGCGAGCGCGTACCAGAAGCCGACCCAGGCCGGGTAGCCCGGCGGCTTCCAGGCGCCGGCGTGAAGGATTCCGTACGGCAGGTGCGTCCAGAACAGGTGCCCGTGGGCGATCAGCACCCCCTCGGAGTCGTACTCGAGCTCGTCCCCCGCCAGCGCAACGTGACGGGTGGCAAAGACGTAGACCAGCCGCACGGCCAACCCGACCACGATCGCCGCCAAGAGCAGCAGCCGCTCGCGTCTGTCACCTGGAAAGCTCACGATGCGGGCCGGCCCAGCGCCGGCGAGGAGTAGACGATGAACCCGCCGCCGGCGAAGACCGGAGCGTGCCCGGCCAGGCAACGCTGCCACGGGGCGATCGCCGCCGGGGCGGCCGGGTCCCGCTCGAGTACGACCCAACCCCCGCGGATCGTCCGCAGCGCGCCCGCGCAACCGCCGAGCGATCCCAGCGGATACAGCGGATGAGAGAGGTGCGCGCCAGCGAGGATGGCGACGTCGACTGGTCCCACCACGATCGGCTGATGACCACTGCGAAACTCCTCCCGGCCGTTGAACCAGCGGATCAGCGCCGAGTCGAACTCGCCCGTCTCGGCGTGCGCCTCGAGGTAGCCGTTGACCGGAACCAGCAGTGCCCCGAGGGCTGCGACGCCGAGGACGGCGACCGCGAAGGCGACCGCCGCACGGGAGCGCGTGGGCTTGTCTCGCTCGCGGGCCGCGCGCGCGAGCCACGGGGCCACCAGGGCGAGCCCGGCAGCGAGCACAGCCCCGAGCGCAACGGAACCCACCCCGGGCGTCGCCGGGTAACCGAGCGACAGGCTGCGGTCGAGATCGATTGCGAAGGCCAGGCCGAGCACAGCCAGCGCAGCCGTCCGCGCCTCGCGACCCGCCAAGGCGACCGCGACGGTGGCCGCGAGCAGGCTCGGGAGCAGGTACCGGGTAGCACCCAAAGCCAACTGGGTGCTCCTCCAGTTTCCCGTGTAGGGCGACGCCGCCCAGATGAGCACCGCGCCGGCGACAACCAAGGCCCCCCAGATCGTCGTCCTCCGTCTGACCCAGAGTGGCGCCAGTACCGCCGCGGGCACCACGACCAGTCCCCCAGCCAGGGCACGCCCATAGTCCCCGACGCGGCCGCGCAGGGTGGCACGGATGTGGGCGAGGAAACTCGGCTCGATTGCGCGCAACCCGGGCGGCACGGGATCTCCCCATGCCGTGCTGGACAGCGGCCAGAGCGGCGAGCCGTGATCGAACAGGGCCCGTAGATACCAGAAGCCGCCGGTAAGCACAGCCACACAGAACGCGCTCACCAGCCACACAGCCTCCCTGCGAAGCGAGTCCCGAACCGCCCAGGCGGCCAGCGCCAGCGACAGCACGGCAAGAACGACGGTGGTCGTCTTCGTGCCGACGGCGAGACCGGCGGCCACCACGCCGAAGCCGAGTAACCGTGGCTGGCGCGCCGCACCGGCAGCGAGCGCCGCGGTGCAGGCCAGCCAGGCCATGCCGGGAAGATCGGTGTTGGGCCCGCCGAGCTGAACGACAACGAGCGGAATCGACGTGACCACGCCGACAGCCAGCCAGCTGAGCAGCGGCGGGACCGCCAGCCGTCCCAGCCCGGCGCGCACCGAGACCCCCAAGAGCACGAGTGCCGCCGGGGTGAGCAGGGTCTGCGGAACCAGCGTTCGCGCCAAGCCGGTCAGCCAGGTGAGCAGAACCTCATGCACGTTGGGGAAATAGGCGAAGGGCAGCCCATCGTTGACCGCGACGATCGACCCGGGGCGCCCGTTGTGCACCCAGTCGACCGGCAGCGCCAAGTGGTCTGCGAGGGCGTCGAACCCGATGGCCGGGTGGCGTAGCAGCCAGACCAGGTAACCCAGAAACGCCCCGGCCAGCGCGGCCCGAGCGATCCGCCCCACCGGCGTCAGGGAAGACCACCATGTCCGCAGCTGCTCGCCCGCACTGGGAGCCCCCACCGTGACCCAGCGCCGCGCGCCGGCCCATGCCCCCAACGCGGCCAAAGCGAGAGCGGGCGGACTGGCGCCGAGCCCGATCAGCCCGAGCACCAGCGCCGAGCTGACCGCGACGGTGGCGCTAACAGCAATGGCGGCGGTCAGCCGCAGGAGACCGGATGGCGTGCCGAGCGCGGCCACGCGCCAGCCCGCCGCCGCCAGTGCGACCAGCGACCCCAGGAGCAGCAACTGATCGACGACCAGCATCACCTGGTGCCTGCGCCGAGTTCACGGTAGAGCGACAGGTAGGCCTCGACGCAGCGGTCGATCGACAGTTCCTCGGCGCGCTCGCGGCACCGTCGCGCGGTCTCCGGGCGCTCGCTGAGCTCCATCGCCGCGAGCAGCGTCCGGGCGAGTTCCGGGGGATCCAGGCGCTCGCACAGCAGGCCGATTCCCGAACGGTCGATCACCTCCGGGATGGCTCCATGGTTGCGCCCAACGACCGGCGTCCCGCACGCCAGGGCTTCGGCCAGGACCAGGCCGAACGCCTCGTCGCTGGAGGGCAGCACCGACACCCAGGCTTCGCTGTAGGCCCGCGCGAGCGTCGCACGATCATCGAGCCCACGCCACTCCACGCCAGGCTCGTCGACGCGCACGCCCGCTCTGCGCGCGCGCTCGAGACTTCGCGGTGCGGACAGGACAAGCCGCGTCCCCGGCCGCTCTCGTCGCACCAGCCCAAGCGCGTCGACCAGCACCGCCACCCCCTTGCGCGGCTCCTCCACCGCCGCGCTACAGATCAAAGTCGGCTGTTCGGAGCGCGCCCCGCGGGGCGCGAACGCTGTGAGATCAACCCCGGGACGGATCACGCGAGCCTGGAACCCCAGCTCACGGGCAAACTCCGCTGCGGCATGCTGACTGAGGGCGATCACCGCGTCGCAACCCCGCACCGCGGCCGCCAGGACCTGGCGGCGGTGGCGCTCGTCCAGCCAATGACCGGTGGGGATGCCCAGATAGGAGAGGATTGCCGGCCTGTGCGTCCGGGTCCGCCAGCGCGCGGCGGCCAGCGCGTCAGTGGGGTAGACGGCGTGGGCGAGGTCGTCGTCGCCCAGCCTCAGCGCGGCGTAGGCAAGCGGTACGTGGGTCACGTAGGGCTCATAGCGGCGGCGCAGAAATGGACCGTGCGGTGGCCTGGGCAGCCGCAGGATCGGCAGACCCTCCTCAACCCCTCGACGCAGCGGGCCGGGGTGACTCGTGATCAACCGGGGATGGTGCCCGCGCGTGATCAGACCGTCGGCCAGATCGCGGGTGAACCGCTCGCCTCCTCGCCTCACCTCCGGCCAGAAGCAGGGGCTGAGCAGCGCCGGGCGCAGTGGCACGGTTGACCGCACAGCTAGCTGGCCCGGGGGCTCAGATAACCGACGGCCTCACGAATCAGCCGGCCTTCCAGCAGCCATGTCGCAGCCAGGGTGACCACCACATAGGCGCCCAGCTCGAGGATCACCGCTCCGCCGCTACGCGCGCCACTCGTCAGCCCGCGCAGGGCGAGGACGACCGCCAGCCCGGGGAGCGTCGGCAGCAGCGCTCGCGCGGCGTGGCCGGCGAAGGCAAATCCCTCGAACAGCCGGGACAGGTACCAGGCGCGAAACAGCAGCTGGACAGCGCTCCCAACGCAGATTCCGACGCCCAGGCCGGTGAGCCCGTCGATGAACAACAGCGGAATCCCGACCCCCAGGATCGTCACGGTCGAGACCACTGCCGTCACAGCGATCGGCCTCGTCGTCGAGCGCGCGCGGAAGTAGCTGTCCCAGTTGAAGCCGAGCTGATTGATCGTGGCCGCGATCCCCATGCTCTGCAGCAGCCCGACGGCTGGCCGCCACTTCTCGCCGATCACGAAGTGCACCAGGTCACCGGCGAACAGAACCAGCGCGACGCCCAGCGGGACGGCCCACATCAGGGCCAGACGATTGGACTTGACAAACATCTCCCGCAGCAGGTCCAGCCGGTCCTGAACCGCGCAGATCGCCGGATACAGCGTGCCGCTGATCAGGTTGTCCACCCGGGTGGTGAACTCCGTGATCTTCGCCGATAACGCGACCGCTCCCGCGCCGGCGAGACCAAGGTGGGCGTTGCTGGCAATCATCGTCCCGTTGGCCAGCAGTACCGCGCACAAGGTGGCCACGAAGATCGGCCCCGAGAACGCCGCGTACACGCTCAGCGATCCCCGGTCGTAACGAAACCGCAGTGGGAAGGGGCATGCGCGCAGGGCGACGATCGCTCCTGCCCAGCCTCCGGCCACGACCCCGATCACCAGCGACCAGTAGCCAAGGCCCGCCAGGGCCAGGACGATCGTGACCACGAAGCCGACAACCGGCTCGATCGCCGCCAGCGAGCGCTGGCGCGCGAAGTTCATCGAGCGGTAGTAGATCCACAGCGGCGCTTGCAGGGCGTCAGCCACCAAGACGGACAGCAAGGCCGCGCCCGGTAGGACCAGCTGCCAGTGGCCGTAGACGAGCGCGATGATCGGCAACGCCGCAGCCAGCGGGATCAGAGCTACCGCGGTGACGATCAGCTCAAGCGTGAAGGCCCGTTGGAAGGCCAGCTGCTGATCGGGCTCATCCTGCTGCAGATATTTGTCGGAGATCCCGATCACCTTCAACTGGGCCAGCACGCCGAGCGAGACGACGAGCACGCCCCACACGCCGTAATCCGAGCGCGTCAGCAGGGCCGCCAGCACAAACCCCTGGACGAGGCTGAGCGCGCTCAGGCTGACGTCGAACAGCGCGTTGATGATCACCCCACGGCCGGCGAACTCCCGCAGGGACCTGCCTCGGGTCTGGATCCCTCTTCGCTGCGCCGCGCCACCCTCGGTCCCCGAAGGTTCCGCCGCTGCCGCGGGGGCATCCTTGGTCGTCCGTAGCACCGCCGCGATCGTACTGGGGCGACCCCCCGGCGCGAGCGTCACCGCGACGACACGGACACGCACGGGCTCACCCGCCCTAGAATCGCCGCCCGTGCCGGAATTGCTTGTTTCGGTGGTCGTCTGCACCCGCGATCGGCCACAGCGGCTGGCACGCCTGCTCAGCGCCTTGCGCGCGCAGGATCTGCCCGCCGCCGCGTTCGAGGTGATCGTCGTCGTCGATGGTCCAACTCCGCACACGCTCACCGTCCTGGCCCACGAGCGCGAATCGGGGCTCTCCGGCCTGCGGGTCGTGGAGCTCAGGCAGGCCACCGGCCCGGGAGCAGCCCGCAACGCCGGATGGCGCGTCGCACGCGGGTCGCTGATCGCGTTCACCGACGACGACTGTGTGCCTGTGGCCGGCTGGCTGAGCGGGCTGGTCGCGGCCGGCCGACCCCGCGCTTTCGTTCAGGGAACAACCCAGCCTGATCCCAGCGAGCTCCCCGGCTCCGGGGTGCTATCGCGCACGATCACCAGTGACACGCTCGGACCTCAATATGAGACCTGCAACATCGCGTATCCCCGGGAGGCGCTTGAAACCCTCGGCGGCTTCGATGAAGGCTTCGGCCTGGCGCCCGGCGGCGAGGACACCGACCTCGCGTGGCGCGCCATCGCGGCGGGATGGAGCCCCCGGCTGGCGCCGGAAGCACTCGTGTTCCATGCGGTGCACCGTCTCGACGTCCGTTCCAGCCTGCACGTCGCGGCACGCTGGAGCGCGACGGTGCGGATCTTCTCCCAGCACCCGGGGACGCGCTCGATGCTCTATCACGGGATGTTCTGGAATGTCTGGCACTACCTGCTGTGGCGCTCGCTGCTGGCCCTCGCCGGACCGGCGTGGCTTCGCCGGATGCTGCTGACGCGTCACCTGATGGAGCTGCGCCGCCGTGCGCGCGCCGCCGGCGCTGGCGCCTGGGCGGTGCCGTTCCTGCTCATCTACGACGCGGTTGAGTGCTGGGCGATCGCCAGGGGCGCCAAGCGTTATCGAACGTTCGTACTTTGAGGCTAAGCTAGTTCCATGCTCGGATTTCACGACAAGACAAAGATGATCGATTCAGAGCACGCGTTGGCCGGTCGCGAGAACGAGGTGCGGATTGCCGACCGTCATGCCGTGCTCGGAACCCCGATGAGGCCCCCGTTTCCCGAGGGCTTTCAAAGCGTCGTCGTAGGCATGGGTTGTTTCTGGGGCGCGGAGCGCGTCTTCTGGACCGCGCCTGGCGTCTACACGACCGCCGTCGGCTACGCGGGCGGCTACACCCCGAACCCGTCCTACGAAGAGGTCTGCAGCGGCAGTACGGGCCACACCGAGGCTGTGCTCGTCGTTTTCGATCCCGCCCGGACCTCGCTGGAGGAGATCCTCCGGCTGTTCTGGGAGAACCACGACCCCACCCAGGGAATGCGTCAGGGCAACGACGTCGGCACACAGTACCGCTCGGCGATTTACGCAACCGACGAGGACCAGCTGCGCACCGCCGAAGCGTCCCGCGATGCCTACGCACCTCGCCTGAGCGCCGCCGGCCACGGAGAGATCAGCACGGAGATCAAGCTGGCGGGGCCGTTCTACTACGCCGAGGATTACCACCAGCAGTACCTCCACAAGAATCCGTGGGGCTACTGCGGGCTCGGTGGAACCGGCGTCAGCTGCCCAATTGGACTTGGCGCACGCGCCGCCGGCTGAACCGGGCCACGACCCTTGGCGTAGCGGAGATGCCGAAAGCGGCGAGGATGATGAAGAACGGATCCGCCGGCGCGCGGTAACGGGTCGTCCCGATGATCAGCACGGTCGAGAGCAGCATCGCCAGCGGGCACAGCCATAGCGAACCTGGCGCCCGCCGGGCTGCGGGCTGACAGGCGCCGAGGAGCGCCAGCGCACCGACCACCCAGAACGCGTACACGCTGAGCTCGGCCAGCCACAACGGATACGCCTCGCCGCGACTCGCAAGCCGCTCCAGTCCTGGTCCGGGGAGGTCGAACAACCGCAGGGTCGTCCAGTAGCCGGTGCGCAGGATGCTCACCGGATCGTGCGCGATGTAGCGCAGCGCGTCGTGCTGGAGGCCGGCGTCGATCTCCGCCTCGCTGGCGCCGGGATGCCGCTGGGCGAACGCTCCCACCTGGACGCCGGGCGGAATCCACAGCGCCGGATAACGGCTGTTGTGCTGGGAGAAGTCGTTGTAGGTCCCAGCCAGCGCGTATCCCGTTTCGGTGCTGAGGGGGACGAAGCGATGAAATACCGCCGTGTCTCGGATCGCCCACGGCAGGAGCACGAGCCCCGCCACCGCCAGGACGGCCAACGGCGCGCGCAGCGAGGGCCACGAGCGCCGGGGGCGGCCGCGCCAGACAAGCAGGCAGACCGGAATCACCAAAACGATGCCGTTCCCGCGAGTCAACGCGGCGAGCGCGCACAACGCACCGGCGGCGACGGCCGAGCGCCGCCGGTGCGGCGGGGCCCGGTAGCTGAGGGCGGCGAGGACGGCGCCGAGCTCGAACACGATGAACAGCGGCTCGACCATCAGCGAGGTTCCGATCAGTACCAACGGAGGGAACACCGCCGCGAGTCCCCCGGCGAGCGTCGCCAGATGCGGACCCCACAGTCGCCGCACGATCAGCCAGAGCAATCCAACGGCGATCGCGCCGAGTATCGCTTGCAGCACGCGGCCCGCGAGCCAACGGCCGGAGGCCGAGTCGACCCCCGAGAGCTCGTAGACCCCTGCCAGCGCGACCGGGAACAGCGGCGGCCGGAAGGCTGTCGGGCCACCCGAGAGCGTTTCCGAGGAGGCGGGAAAGCTGCCCGTCCGGACCAGCGAGACCGCCGTCACATCGTAGTCAGCAGAGTCAGTCGCCGGCACGTAGTGCGGGCTCGCGACGATCGCCAGCAGCCGCACGACGAGCGCCAGCACCACCACCGCTCCGAGCCACTTGGTGATGCCCGACGCGGCCCTCTGGCTCAACCGCCAGCTACCGCCGGCAGTATCGTCACCTCGTCGCCGTCCTCGACCGGGGTCTCCAGCCCGTCCAGGAAACGGATGTCCTCGCCGCCCACGTACACGTTCACGAACCGGCGCAACCCACCGTCCTCAGCGATCCGGCTACGGAGCTCGCCGTAGCGCTCATACAGAGCATCGAGGACCTCCCCCACCGTCGCGCCATCGACGCGTGCGGTCGAGTCACCGCCGGTCGCGGCTCGCAGCTGAGTCGGGATCTTGACGCTGACCGCCATCGTCAAGGGATCTTTTCAGGCCGCGACGACGGCATGCTCTCTGGCTGACTCGAAGGCGCTGAACGTCGGCTCGATCTCGATCGTCTCGAACGTCCCTCGGGCGCAGTCCAGCGTCTTCAGGCCCTCGCCGGTGATGTAGACGACGACGCGCTCATCCGGGTCGATGTCACCCCGGCGCGCCAGCTCCTGTAGCACCGCAATCGTGACGCCGCCAGCAGTCTCGGTGAAGATCCCGGTGGTCTGAGCGAGCAGCTTGATGCCCTCCCGGATTTCATCGTCGCTGACCGAATCAATCGATCCGTTCGTTCGGCGGGCTAGGTCGAGCGCGTAGGGGCCGTCGGCGGGGTTGCCGATGGCCAGCGACTTGGCGATCGTGTCGGGCTTGACGGGACGGCAGAAGTCCTGACCGCTTTCGAACGCGCGCGCCACGGGAGAGCAGCCGGTGGCCTGGGCGCCATTGAACGTCGGGAGCTCGCCCTCGAGCAGGCCGACCTCGATCCACTCCTCAAAGCCCCGGGCGATCTTCGTGAACAGTGAACCTGAGGCGATCGGCGCCACCACCCGGTCGGGCATTCTGAAGCCGAGCTGCTCCGCGGTCTCGTAGGCCAGGGTCTTGGATCCCTCGGCGTAGTAGGGCCGCATGTTGATGTTCACGAACGCCCAGTCGTGCTCGCCGGAGATCTCGGTGCACAGTCGGTTGACGTCATCGTAATTGCCGTGCACGGCAACCAGATTCGTGCCGTAGACACCCGTGGCGAGAATCTTCTGCTCCTCCAGGTCGGAGGGGATGAAGACGTAGGACTCCAGGCCGGCCGCCGCGGCATGGGCCGCGACCGCGTTGGCGAGATTCCCCGTGGAGGCGCAGGCGATCGTCTCGAAGCCCAGCTCCCGAGCGCGCGCGAGCGCCACCGCCACGACCCTGTCCTTGAAAGAGTGCGTCGGATTGGCGGCGTCGTTCTTGATCCACACCTCACGCAGCCCGAGCTGATCGGCGAGCCGATCGGCCCTCAGCAAGGGAGTCCATCCCGCGGGCAGCGAAGCCCGCGGTGGGGCGGCTACGGGAAGAAAGTCCGCGTAGCGCCAGATCGAGTGTGGTCCAGCCTGGATCCGGCGGCGTAGCTCGTCCGGATCGGCGTCACGACGAGACGCATAAGTGACCTCGAGCGGACCGAAGCACCGCTCGCATACGTAGCTCGCGTCGAGCGGATAGGTTGTCCTGCATTCTTTGCAACTTAGAGACTCTGGCGGCATATCTGTAAAACCTCCGCCGGGGTCTGTGGGTCCGGAGGTCGAAAACCGCCCTTTTCCACATCTCCCAGGCTAGTTGTTGGAGCCTGATGGAATTGGCACCGTGCCCTTTCGGGAGGTTGCCGGGGTTTCTAAGGGCCATATCCCTCCACCCCTCTGGATGCGTACTGCGTACTGCTATGTGGCCAGAAGTATAACCACAGCGCCGACGGTACGACAAACAGCGTCCGAGCACCAATTGCCGCGTACCCGGCGTAACAAGCCACGAGCCGCGGTGTTGACCGTCTGCATGTCCCTCACGTCCAGCGATCCGGTGCAGCGGCTCGAAGCTGCCCTAGCGGCCGACTCGAGCACTCCGAGCAAGCGGATGCTCGTCATCGTCAACCCGTACGCGACCACGGTCTCCGACCGGCTGAAGAACCTCGTTGTCTACGCGCTCCGCGGCAGCTACGAGGTTGACGCGGTCGACACCGAGTCGCGCGACCATGCCACCGAGCTGTGCCGCGAGGCGGCGGGCGAGGGCTACGACGTGGTCGTCGCCTTCGGCGGGGATGGGACGGTCAACGAGGCCGCGAACGGTCTGGCCGGCTCCGAGACGCCGCTGAGCTGCCTGCCCGGCGGGCGCACGAACGTTTACTGCCGGCTCCTCGGCATTCCCACCGACGTCGTCGACGCGACTGAGCATCTCCTGCGGATGGCCGATGACTGGCGTCCTCGCTGGGTCGATCTGGGTCGTGTCAACGACCGGCGCTTCGTGTTCTCCGCCGGCGTCGGCCTGGATGCCAGCGTCGTCCGGCGAGTGGACGCGCACCCACGCCTAAAGGCTCGGCTCGGCGAGTACTACTACACGTGGACGGGGATCCGGACCTTCAACCGGCACTATCTGATTCGTCCGCCGCGGCTAGAAGCCGATCTGGGTTCCGAGCAGGTCCGAGGGGTCACGACGATCGTTCAAAACGCTGCGCCCTACACCTTCTTCGGCAATCGCCGCGTCGACTTCGGTGAAGGGTCCAGCCTGGACAGTGGCGACCTCTCAGGCGTGGTCCTGACCCGGGCCAGCCCGATCGACATCCCCACCATCACTTGGCGTGCGCTGTCGAAGCACGCCCGGCTCTCCCGCCACCGGCGCGTGCATCCGTTCAGCGAGCTCACCGCCCTGCGGGTCCGATCCCTCGATGACCGCCCGCTGCCGCTGCAGGTCGACGGCGACTACATCGGCGAGACGGCCGAGGCGGAATTCGAGCTGCAGCCGAGGGGGCTTCTCGTCGTCTCCTGAGACGCAACGTTTGTCCAGGCATGCCGGGCTGCTCGGCCCCGCGCACCTATGATCGGGCCGTGCGCCGCACCGCGTTGCTCGTCTGCGTCACCGTCGCCGCGATCGGAGCGAATCTCGCTCATGCCCACACCCTCGCCGGCACCCACTGCCAGGTGCTCCCGGCCGACAACCCATGGAACCAGCGCATCGACCGGGCGCCGGTGGCGAGCGACTCGCAGCGGCTGATCGCCTCCATCGGGCCCAGCTCCGGAGTGCACCCGGACTTCGGCTCCGGGCTCTACAACGGCGCTCCAATCGGCATCCCCTACGCCCTCGTGTCCCGGCACACCCGGCGCGTTCCGGTCCACTTCACGTACGCCGCGGAATCTGACGGCCACCGCTATCCCCTTCCGCCGAATGTGCCGATCGAAGGCGGCTCAAACAGTTCCGGCGATCGCCACGTCATCGTCGTCGATCGCGAGACGTGCGTGGACTACGAGCTGTTCTCGGCCATCCCATTGAACGGTGGGCTGCGATGGACGGCGGGCTCGGGTGCGATCTTCAACCTGCATTCAGATCGGCTCCGACCGGCGGGATGGACGTCGGCCGACGCCGCCGGGCTACCGATCCTCCCGGGCCTGGCCCGCTACGACGAGGTGGCCCGAGGGGTCATCGACCACGCCCTGCGTTTCACTGCGCCTCGCACCCGCGCCGCCTACATCTACCCCGCGCGCCATTTTGCCTCGAGTTCGACCGACCCCTCACTACCTCCGATGGGCCTGCGCGTGCGCCTGAGGGCAAGCGTCAGCCTGGCCGGCCTTCCGCGCCAGGCAGAAGTGGTCGCGGTGGCGCTGAAGCGCTACGGCATGCTTCTCGCCGACAACGGTTCGCCGTGGTACATCTCGGGCGCCCCGGACCGCCGCTGGAACAACGACGCCCTGCATCTTCTGGGCCGGCTCCGGGGACAGGACTTCGAGGTCGTGGACACCCGCGCGCTCGCGCACCCCACGCGCTGAGGTCACGCACCGGGGGCGAAGCGGAGCGCCAATTGCGCTCTGTTGTTTTGTGGACACTGCTCGGCGAGGCCCGCAGGCGCGTTCGGATCAGCAAGCGTCAGCTCAGTTGACCGACCGCGATCGATCCCTGTTGGCCTTTATCGCGGACCACCGGTTGGTGCTCGCGAGCCAAGTCCAGGCACTGCTGGGCACCTCGGACCCGGTCACGCGCGCTCGCCTGCGCGCCCTCTCACGCGGCGGCTACCTCACCCAACATCGTCTGTTTCATCAGCTGCCCGGCTGTTACCAGGTCACGCGGAGCGGTCTGTCGGCCATCGGCAGCGACCTGCCGCGGCCGCGGATCGACCTGCGCTCCTACATGCACGACG
Organism: uncultured Solirubrobacterales bacterium; assembly: GCA_963757165.1. Classification (GTDB taxonomy): domain Bacteria; phylum Actinomycetota; class Thermoleophilia; order Solirubrobacterales; family Solirubrobacteraceae; genus Palsa-465. Next base: position 535,605 of record CAVWQO010000002.1, on the reverse strand, counting down.
TTGGTCTGGGGTGGCTCTGGTTGTCGGCCCGGGCCGGGAAGTTCGGCCCCGTGGCCGAGGTCCTGTCCGAGCGGCAGCTGCGGTCCCGTGATGGTCTGCCGGGGAGTGAACGGGACCGGCTCGCCGTGCGGATGTTCGGCTTCGGGCCCCGCGGGCGCGAGCAGCTGCACTATCCGGACCTCCTGCTGCGCACGCCCTCAGGCAAGCGGATCGCGATCGAGCTGGAGCTCACGGGAAAGGGCCGAGCCCGGCGCGAGAAGATCCTGTCGGGGTACGCAGCTGATCGAAAGATCGACGCCGTCGTGTATCTGGTCAACCGGCCTGAGGTCGCTCGCAACGTCTCGGCTTCGGCGCGGAAAGTTGGGACATCCGAGCTTGTGCACGTCCAACCGTTTCTCTGGACGCCGTCGCTGGAGAAGCTCGCCCGCCATTTGGGCGCAGACTTGAACCGGGCCCAGACGCGGCCGAGCGGTCCGCGCACGCAGACGGCCAAAGTCGCTGAGGCCGGCCGGTGAATCCCGCGGCTTTTCGCCCGGCACCACGGCGTCCCTACTGGGCGCTCCTGGCTTTGGTTGCGCTCCTGCTGCTGCCATCCGGGACCGCCGACGCGGTGCTGACGGGAGCGCTCGTCGTGGCCAGCGCCGTATTGCTGCGCGCGGCGGCCGGCGCAGGCCGCCGGCATACAGCCGCGGCGCAGAACGAAAGCGCAGTTGTGCTCGGCTCGGACAGCGCCGGCGCACCGGTGGTGTTGGCCGATCGCCAGCTCAGCGCTCACGGACTGATCCTCGGCGCGAGTGGTGCGGGCAAGTCGACGACCCTGCTGGCGATCCTCGTCGACCACATCCGGCGGGGACGGCCCGTTGTGGCGATCGACATGAAAGGCTCCCCAGCGTTCGCGCAGACGCTCGCGCACGCCGCCGCCGCAGCCGGGCGAGAGTTCCGGATGTGGACCCCGGAGGGGCCCGCCCGCTGGAACCCGCTTCAGCACGGCAACGCCACTGAGCTCAAGGACAAGCTGATCTCGACCGAGCGCTTCACCGAGCCGCACTACCAGCGGGCCGCCGAGCGCTACGTCCAGCTGGCGCTTCAGGCGCGCCAGGAGGCCGATCGTGGTCGGGCGCCGACGCTCGCGGGGGTGGTCAGCCTGCTGGAGCCTCAACGCCTGGCCGCGTTGGTCCGTCAGCTTCCCGGTGAAAGGGCGGCCCACATCGAGGAGTACCTGGCTGGCCTCACGCCTGACCAACTGAGCGCCGTCCGCGGGCTCGGCACCCGTCTCGCGATCATCAGCGAGTCGCATACCGGCGCGTTTCTGGAGCCGGCTTCGGCGGCTCTGGACGCTTTAGGCGCCCCGGCCGGGTTCGAGCGCGGTGGGAGCTCGGCCGCGTTCGGCCGCCGTGGGAGCTCGGACGCGCTCGACTGCGGTGGGAGCTCGGACGCCCTCGACTGCGGTGGGAGCTCGGCCGCCGTGGGAGCTCGGACGCGCTCGACTGCGGTGGGAGCTCGGACGCGCTCGGCCGCCCGGGCGGCACAGTCGACCTCCAGGCCGCGCTCGAAGGCCGCCAAGTGGTGCTGTTCAGCATCAACTCAAGCATCTACGGGAAGCTCTCAGCACAACTGGGAACGCTGGCCATCCAGGACCTTGTGACGGCTTCCGGTCATCGCCTGGACCAGACAAATGGCCTCACGCGGCGCCCTCAGGCGCTGGTGGCGATCGACGAGTTCTCGGCCTTGGGCGCTGACAACGTGATCGCGCTGCTGGCCCGCGGCCGCGAGTCCGGAGTCAGCGTGCTCCTGGCCACACAGGAGCTGGCCGACCTCGACCGCGCCGGCCGCGGCTTGCGAGATCAGGTGCTTGGCGTCACCGCGGTCAAGATCGCCCACCGCCAGGACGTGCCTGCCTCAGCTCAGACGATTGCTCAAATGGCCGGCACCGCCCGGGTGTGGGAGTCGACCTACCAGATCGGTCGCGGTCCGTTCGGCCGCTACGACACCAGCCGCGGCACCCGCCGCGAGGTCGAGCAGTTCATCGTCCATCCCAACGAGATCAAGTCCCTGAAGACAGGTCAGGCGGTGATGATCACCAAAGTTCCGAGCGCTCAGGTCCGCACGCTGCGCGTTGCGCCGCCGCGGGAGCGCAGCGGGCCCGCGCTGGAGTGAGCCGGCGTAGAGCCACCGAGAATGACGCGGCGAAAGGCCAGCGGGTCGGTATGCCGCGGGCGCCGCGTAACCGCCAAAGTGCGACAACGACGAGCGCCGCCGACCGCGAATTGCCGCACGGGCTCATCTGATGGCGACCAAAGTGCGACAACGGTGAACCGCGCCGACGGCGACTTGCGCGGTTTGGTCGCATATCGACCAAAGTGCGACAACGGCGAGCGCCGCCGACGGCGACCTGCGCGGTTTGGTCGCATATCGACCAAAGTGCGACAACGGCGAGCGCCGCCGACGCCGACCTGCGCGGTTTGGTCGCATATCGACCAAAGTGCGACAACGGCGAGCGCCGCCGACGCCGACCTGCGCGGTTTGGTCGCATATCGCCACCACGCTCCGACATCGGGCAGTGAGCTCGACGCCGCCCGGAGACGATTCGGCTAGAGCGACGCGGCTACGCCGCGCCCGGGGTCACGCGGTAAGCGTCGAACACCGCGTCGATGTTCCGCAGTCGGTTGATCGCCTGGTCCAGGGTCCGGGTGTCCCCTACCTCGACCACGAACCGGTTCTTGACCATCGGGTGGTTGACGGTGCAATGGGCGTCGAGGATGTTGATCCCGGCCTCGGCGAAGGTCCGCGTCATGTCCTCAAGCAGGCGGTGGCGGTCCCAGCCGTCGACCTGGATCTCGACGCGGAACGAGGTCTCGGCGTCGCCGTCCCAGCTGACGGGTGTGAAGCGGTCCGGGTCCTTGCGCAGGACGGCCACGTTGGGACAGTCCTCCCGGTGGATCGTGATCCCGCGCCCGAGGGAGATGTAGCCGACGATCGGGTCGCCGGGCACCGGGCGGCAGCACTTGGCCAAGCGCAGCATGACCTCATCGATCCCCTCGACGGCGATACCGAAGCGAGTCGACAGGCTGGTCGGCCGCGAGCGGCGACGGCGGGTCTGGAGGAGGTCATCGGTGGCGGTCGGCTCAGTCTCGGCTGTCTCGCCCTGCTTGAGCCGCTGCATCACCTTGTTGACGACGACCTTCGGCGAGATCTTGGCCGCGCCTAGGGCGATGTAGAAGTCGTCGCCCTTGCGGAAGCCCATCTCACGGATCACGTCGGCCAGCAGCGGCGAGCCGACCAGCTTCTGCGAAGGCAGACCCTGCTTCTTCAGGTGCTCTTGGAGCAGCTCACGCCCGGTGTGCTCGGTGTCCTTGCGGGACTCAGCCTTGAACCAGGCCTTGATCTTGTTGCGCGCGCGTGTCGTGCGCACCAGGGCGAGCCAGTCACGCGAGGGTCCGCGCTCGCGCTTGGAGGTGAGGACCTCGACGATATCGCCGGAGCGCAGCACGTAGGACAGCGGGACGATCTTGCCGTTGACCTTTGCACCGACGCATCGGTGGCCGACGTCGGTGTGGATCTCATAGGCGAAGTCCAGCGGCGTGGCGCCCGCCGCGAGTGACTTGACCTCCCCCTTCGGCGTGAACACGAACACCTCATCCTCGAACAGGTCAACCTTGAGGGTCTCCATGAACTCGCCGGGGTCGGAGAGCTCCTGCTGCCAGTCCAGCAACGAGCGCAGCCACTTGAGCTTGCTGTCGGAATCCTTCATGCCGGCCGCGCCGACGGCGGGCGAGCCGTCCTCCTTGTACATCCAGTGGGCGGCGATTCCGTACTCCGCCAGATCGTGCATCTCCCGGGTGCGGATCTGGATCTCCAGGGGCCTGCCCTCCGGCCCGATCACCGTCGTATGCAGCGACTGGTACATGTTGAATTTAGGCATCGCGATGAAGTCCTTGAAGCGGCCGGGCAGCGGCTTCCACAGCGAATGGATCACGCCAACCGCGCCGTAGCAGTCCTTGACCGAGTTCACCTGCACGCGCATTGCCGTCAGGTCGTAGATCTCGTTGAATTCCCGCCCCTTCTTGGTCATCTTTGAATAGATCGAGTAGAAGTGCTTGGCGCGGCCGGAGATCTCGGCCTCGATCGAGAGCTCGTCGAGCTCCTTGGCCAGGTAGGCACCGGCCTGGTTGACGTACCGCTCGCGCTCAGCCCGCTGCTGGGCCACGAGCCCCTTGATCTCGTTGTACTTGCGGGGATGCAGGGTCTGGAAGGCGAGATCCTCGAGCTCCCACTTGATCGCGTGGATGCCCAGCCGGTGAGCGATCGGCGCGTAGATGTCCAGCGTCTCCCGTGACTTCTCGATCTGCTTCTGCTTGGTCATCGCGCCGATCGTGCGCATGTTGTGCAGCCGGTCGGCCAGCTTGATGAGGATGACTCGAACATCCGAGGCCATCGCGACCATCATCTTGCGATAGTTCTCCGCCTGCGCCTCGTCGCGGGACTGGAAGGTCAGCCCGGTCAGCTTGGTGACGCCATCCACGAGACCGGCGATCTCGTCACCGAACGCCTCGCGCACCTCCTCGATCGACGCCGAGGTGTCCTCGACCGTGTCGTGCAGGAGGGCCGCGCACAGCGTCTCGGTGTCCAGACGCATTCCGGCGCAGATCTTCGCCACACCAACGGGATGGATGATGAAATCCTCGCCGCTCTTGCGGCGCTGGTCGGCGTGGTGCACGCATGCGTACACAAACGCCTCCTCGACCCGGGCGCGGTCGATCCGCCCCGGCGCGTGGGCGGAGTGCTCTTCGACGATCGCGAAGACGTCCGAGAGCAGCCGGCTCTCGGCCTCGGTGAGCTCGGCGTTCTTGATCGCCGCCTGTACCGCAGAGCGCTCGAGCCGGTCTACCGGCGGGCGTGAGGACGGGATCAGCGCTGCCGACGCCCCGCGTCCGTTGCCCGCAGACCGTTTGCCGCCGCCGGCAGCGCGCGCGCCAACCTCGCCGTCACCGGCAGCCCCGGCGCCATCTGCCTTGGGGCGGGAGCGGCTCAGCCGCTTGGTCGGAGATTTGCGCTGCTCAGGAATCGTCTGCCGTCCTCATATCGCTCTGCGTATACCCGGTAGGCGAGAGAGCGAGCGAGTTCGGTCTGCGACTCGCTCGCAATCGCCAGGGCTGGCAGTGCCCGGTCGAGGCTGACGAGCTCCAACTCCGCGAGAACTCTGATCAACCGGCCGGCCAACCGCGCCGGTCGCGGATGCGGACCGTCCCCGCGAAGCAGTGGCTCGAGCTCCTCACCAGCCACCCTGCGTCGCAGCTTGAGGCTGCGATACAGGGCAACGAGCGAAGTCCGAAGTCCGTACTCCAACTCGTGCATCTGCTCTGCAAAGCGTAGCTCAGCCTCGCCCCAGGACAAATGAGTATGGCCGTCTCCCGCGCTGAGCAGTGCCTGCAACGCGTCCCTAGAGGGCGGATCCAGCGCCACCAGGTGAGCAAACGTGAGTGCGCGCCCCGGATCGGCCTCGAGGGCCGCATACGAAGCGAGGGCAAAGCCTCCGGTGCGGGCCGCGAGGCCCGGGAGCCGCCGGGGAACGTCAGCGCACACGGCGAGCACCGGCCCGCCGGCGGCCAAGGCATCGGCGAGCACGGCGAGCGGACTCTGTCCGCGCCGGTCCAGCACCGTACGTGCCCCAGCCGCGCGAGGGGACGGGGGCTCAGCCGTCTCGCCGTGGACCTCACGACCGCCGTCGAGCTCGGCGAACACCCCCTCGAGGTAGCACTTCGGTTCACCGAGAACGGTGATCGGCCCCGGCGCACAGTCCCGTGCGTTGGCGAGGACCAGCCTCGGCTCGACGGCGCCGTTCCAGACGTTGCGCTCGAGCCGGAAGGTGGCATCGAGCGGCAGCTCCTCGCCCCCGGGGACCTTGCCGTCGCACCCGAAGGCCACAGCCCGTGCGCGCGCGCCGCCGGAGGTGACCGAAAAGCGCACGTGGCGCCCCTCCCCCATGGTTCGCACATCACTAAAGCGAGCTCCCGGCACGAGCAGGACGCTCCGGGGGTTCCCCATTCCGCACGGCTCAAGCTGGGCGAGCTCCTCGGCCAGGGCCAAGCCGAGCTCGGATCCGGAGACGATTGCGTCGACGCGCTCCGTCGGCTGCAGCAGATCCGGCGTCAGCATCCGCTCGGCATGTTCCTCGAACGCCGCTCGAAGACCCTCCACCTCAGTGGCCTCGATGGTCAGCCCGGCGGCCGCGCGGTGACCGCCGTAGCGGATCATCCGGTCGGCACACGCGTGCAGCGCCCCGAGCAGGTCGAACCCGGGAATGCTGCGGCCTGAGCCCTGAGCGGGGCCGTCGCCGTCCAGCGCGATCATCACGGTTGGCCGGCGATGGCGCTCGACGATCCGTGAAGCGACGATCCCGATCACACCGGGGTGCCAGTCCTGACCGGCCAGAACATAGGCGCTGCGCTCACCCAGCGCCGCAACCTGCGACTCAGCCTCCCAGGTGATGCGCTGCTCGACCGCTCGCCGCTCGACGTTGATCGCGTCCAGCTCCGAAGCGATCTCCGCGGCCCGTTCCGAATCGCCGGTGAGCAGCAGCTCCAGCCCGGCGTCAGGCCGCCGCAGCCGGCCGGCCGCGTTGATCCGTGGCGCCAGCCTGAAGCCGAGCGCCTGCGCGTCGATGGCGCTCGGGTCGGTGCGGGAGACACGCATCAACGCCCGCAGGCCGGCGCGGCCGGTATTGGCCATCGCGGCCAGGCCCTCCCGTACCAGTCGCCGGTTCTCACCACGCAAGGGCACGAGGTCGGCCACGGTGGCCAACGCGACCAGCTCGAGGTCCTCTTCCGCGCTGTCGGCGCCCAGCGCCTGGGCCAGCTTGAACGCCACGGCCGTTCCGCACAGCTCAGGACACGGGTAGCCGTTGAGCGACGGGTGCAGGATCGGGCAGGCAGGCAGCCGGCCGTCGACGCGGGGGGCGTGATGGTCGGTGATCACGACATCCAGGCCGGCCGCCGTCGCCGCCGCCACCTCGTCCACGGCGGTGATGCCGCAGTCGACGGTGATCAGCAGCCGGGTGCCCCGCTGCGACAGTCGCTGCACCGTGGCCAGCGACAGTCCGTAGCCGTCCTCGGTTCGGCTGGGCAGAAACCAGCCGACGTCCGCACCCACCGAGCGCAGTGCGCGAACCATGATCGCGGTGGCGCAGACCCCATCGACGTCGTAGTCGCCGTGTACCACGATTTTCCCGCCACCCCGACAGTGACGCTCGACTGCGGCCACGACCTCGTCGATGCCAGCGAAGTCGCTGGGTTCATGCGCCTCCTGTGGCACGAGGAACTCCTGGACGACCTGCGGATCGGACATCCCGCGGCGGACCAGGACCTGGGCGAGCACGTGCCCGATTCCGAGCTGGCGCTCCAGGGCTAGAGCGCCCGCAAGGTCGTAACGGGGGATCTCAAGCCGGGGACCGGTCGGGGCTGGCGTCGGCCCGCTGGTCAGGCTTGTCTCGGCGCTAGCGTGCTCCGCGGCGCCGCCCACGGCACGCAGCGGCGCGAGCGTGACCGGTGCGATCGGAGTTTCGCCGGCAAGAACAGCAGCCTGATACATGCGGGCAGCCTAGGTGCCGCCCCCGACGGATCCTGGTCGTACGCGCTAGGTGAGCCCGATCCCGCCCTGCTGCCCGGCGCGCTCGCGACGAACGCCCTCGGCGTAGACCAGCGCCATCGCGATCAAGGCACCGGGAATCGCCTCCAGCGCTGTCGCGAGGTGCGTGTCGTGGCGACCGGGGATGTGAAACCCGTTGACCGCCAGACCGAACAGGACCGCGCCGATCAGGGCGCCGATGAAGGCGCCGACGATGCCACCCCAGTAGCGGTCCGGCAGCCAGATTGTGAAGTGCCACAACGCGAGGCCCATCATCACCCAGGCGAGCATTCCCATCAGCGTCGCCTCCCGTGACGGCGGTTGCGAGAGCGGTTCTTGGACGGCGCCTTCGGCTTGGGGGGCATCGGAGCCATGCCGTCGTTCTCAGGAACGTCAGGCGCGGGCGCCGGGGGTGAGCCGGACTCCGGCGCGGCTTTGGGCTCGCCAGCGGGGGACGCCCCGGGAGAGACCGCAGGGGGCTCAGCGGGTCGCGTCGGGCCCGGGACCGTGTCGGAGCGCTTGCGGCGGGAGGAGGACGGCGCGGGCGCCGTCGGCTCCTCGCTGTGGGCGAGGCGCTTGGTCAAGGTCGAGGTGTGTCGACTCGAGAGTTCGGGCTCGATCTCCAGCTCGCGCTTCATCCGCTCGAACTCGGCCGCGGACACGGTGTCCGGCTCCGGCGCGGTCAGCCGCCCCTCGCGGCGAGGGCGCTTGGCCTCCGGCTCGATGTCGCCCGCCCGGGTGGCGTAGGCGGGCACATGACCGGTCTCCTCCTCGATCCGGCGCCGGCGCGTGCGGTAGAGCTGCTCGCGCTCCTTCCAATGCGTCAGCACCGGAGAGGCGATGAAGATCGACGAGTAGGCACCAGACGCGACGCCGATCAGCAGCGCGAAGGCGAAGTCCTGGAGCGTCGCGCCACCGAACAGCAACAGCGCGATGATCGGCACCAGGGTGCAGGACGTGGTCGCGATCGACCGGGTCAAGACCTCGGACATCGAGCGGTTGACGATCTGGGAGAAGGCAGCCCTGGGCATTCTCGGGATGTTCTCCCTCACCCGGTCGAAGACGATGATCGTGTCGTAGAGCGAGTAGCCCAAGATCGTCAACAGCGCGGCTACGGTCGCTGTCGTCACCTCCCGGCCGGTCAGCGAGTAAACGCCTGCGGTGATCAGCAGGTCGTGCATGAGTGCGATCAGTACCGGGACGGCGAACTTCCATTCGAACCGCAGCGCGACGTACGCCGTGATCACCAGCAACGAGGCGATGATCGCGATCACCGCGCTGTTGGCCACCGTCTGCCCAAACGTCGGGCCGACCGAGGTGCTGTTGAAGTTGTTGCCGTTGTTGAGGATGCCAAAGCGAGACCTGAGGACCGAGCGAACGCTCGCGACCTTGTCCGGCTGCAGCTGCTTGGCCGAGATTTGGAACCCGTTGTGGCCGAGCGCCTTGTTCCCGGTCACCGCCTGCACCGTCGCGTTGTTCGCACCGGCCGCGTTGAAGATCGATTGCACCTGCTGCTGGCTCGCGGGGTGAACGAGGCCAACCGAGATCCGGGTACCAGAGGTGAAGTCGATCCCGAGGTTGAGTCCCTTGCCGCCGATGGCGAGCGCGCCGACCAGCAGGATCACGCCCGACAAAGAGAAGAAGTACTTCGAGGCGCCCATGAAGTCAAAGCGCCAGTGCCGCTGCTTGCCGCCCGCGCCGAGGGCCGACGGACGGGAGATCGTCCGCGAGTTGCCCATCGTCATGAGGATCGCCTGCGTGGCCATGACGGCGGTGAACAGCGACACGATCGTGCCGATGCCCAGTGTGAAGGCGAACCCCTTGACCTCGGCAGTGGCGAGCACGAACAGGATGAACGCGGTCATGATCGTCACCACGTTCGCGTCGATGATCGCGGTCAGGCCTTTGCGATAGCCGGTGATGATCCCCTGCCGGATCGAGCGGCCGTCCCTGATCTCCTCCTTGACGCGCTCGAAGATCACCACGTTGGCGTCCGCGGCCACACCGATGGTCAGGATCAGGCCGGCGATGCCAGGCAGGGTGAGCGTGATCGGGATCAGCTTGATCAGCGCGTAGAAATAGATGCCGTAGACGAGCAGACCCGCGGTGGCGATCAACCCGAGGACGCGGTAGAAGGCGATCAGGAAGATCGCCACCAGCGCCAGCCCGACCAGACCGGCGACCAGTCCCTGGTTGAGCGCTTGCTTTCCGAGCGTGGCCGAAACCTGAGATTCCGAGATCAACTTCAGGTTGATCGGGAGCGCCCCGAGGCGCAGCTGGGTGGCCAGGTCCTGGGCCGTCGAGATCGTGAAGCCGCCCGTGATGTCCGCGCCGGTGTCGGCGGGGATCCCGTCCGGGAACTGCTTGTAGTCGATCGAGGGGACGGTGATCAGCTGGTTGTCGAGCGAGACGGCGAAATGCTGGTTCAACGAGTTGCCCAGACCGCTGACCAGGTTGCCGCGCTTGGCGATGGCGGCGGTTACGCTCTGGAACTCGGTCTTGCCCTTGGCGCTGAACCCGAACGAGACGTCCGGCGATCCGCTCTGGTCGGTGCTCTGCTGCGGATTGCTGATGTCGCTGCCGAGCAGCGAAACGTGGTCCTTCAGCACGTAGAACTGGGCCGTCGGGTCGCTGATCGGCGTCGGGTGGGCGAAGTTGGCCGGGACGGCCAGCAGAACAACGGTTCCGCGCGGCACGGTCAGCTGCTGACCCTGCGCCGCCGTGACCCCGGCCGGCACACCGGACTGCAGATCGGAGAGGTTGTCGGCAGGTCCGGAGAGCAGGCAGTGCGCCCCGGCCACGGGAGTCTTACCCTGGTCCTTGGCCGCAGTCGCGCAGGCGGCGCTCCCGGGCGCCCCGAACAGGTAGTACTGCGGACCGTCGCGGGCGTTGTCGCGACTCGCCACCACGGGTTGCTTGGCCGCGAGTTTGACCGCGTCGTAGAGCGACATGCTTCCCAGCCCCGGCGCCCCGGGGCTCCCCTGGCCGGTCGGGCTGCCCCGGCTGATGGTCATGGCGCTCGGATCCTGCGCCTGCAGCTGGCTGGCTACGGTCTTGCCGTTGGGCGTGATCGCGTTCGCTTCCCAGTCATAGAAGTACAGCCGAGCCGTGCTCCCGACCAGCTTTTCCGCCCGCGCGACGTTGCTGACGTCAGGCAGGCTGGCCGAGATCAGATCGGTGCCGGTCGTCTGGAGCAGCGGCTCCGCCACGCCGAGCTGGTCGACGCGCTGGCGCATGATGTCCACGGCGCGGGCGAGCGCGTCCTGGGTGACGACGGGCGTTTGCGGCGTGGGCTTGCCCTGGTAGACGAGCTCGACCCCGCCCTTGAGATCCAGACCCAGGCGTGTCTTCTGTGGCTTGAGCGCGCCGGGGATACCGGCAATCACAACCAGGGAAGCCAATAGGAGCCCGGCGACGAGCAGCAGGATGAAGCCGTTGCGCTGGCGATCGGTCATCAGCGGTTGCGGATGCTAGTGGCTGCGTGGTGGCTCAGCCGGGTTGGTCCGGCGAAGCTCACCCGCGGTGGTTGGTGGGAGTCAGCACGAGCAGGACGCCACCCTCATCGTCGTCGTAGGCAGGAAAGATGTCGGCGACCGCGGCGGCGGGTAGATCGCCTTCGGCGTTGACCTGAACCGGCTTACCCTGCACGCGCACCTCCCATTCCAGCGCCGTCCCGACGTGGTCAGTCCCATCCTCGAAGTTCAAGCCCAGCACCTCTTTGGCCGCTCGGCCCATCACCTGTTCGGTTTTCAATCCGGTCAACTCGAACGAGCCGCGCCCGCAGTCGACAATCCGGCCGTCGGAGTCGCACGCGAAGAACGCGGCGTTGGGGGCCGGGTAGTAGTCATCGAGGAGCTCGAACAGGTAGGCGAAGCCGCACTTCTCGCACCCCCTGGCCTCACGCCGAAAACCGGCGTTGCGGTCGGTGCCCATCGATCGATTGCCGCAGTGGGGGCAGATGAAGTAGCGCTCGCGAGCCATCGGGCCTGAGGATAGCCAGTGTCGTACCGGGCATTAGCGCTAGAGCAGCGCCAGCGGACCGGGCGCGTCGAGGCTCAGATGCGCGAATGCGCGCCGGGTGGCGACCCGTCCCCGCGGCGTCCGCTCCAGCAAGCCGCGCTGGAGGAGATACGGCTCGTAGACGTCCTCGATCGTGTCCTGTTCCTCTCCCACAGCTACGGCCAGCGTCGAGAGTCCCACCGGTCCTCCGCCGAACTTCTCACAGATCGCGCGGAGGATCTCCCGATCGAGCCGGTCAAGGCCTTCGTGGTCGACCTGCAGCAGATCAAGGGCCGCACGCGCGGCCTGGTCGGTGACGACCCCGTTACCGCGGACCTCGGCGTAGTCGCGCACGCGCTTGAGCAGCCGGTTGGCCACGCGCGGCGTGCCGCGGCTGCGCTCGGCGATGGCGATCGCGCCGCCGTCCTCAATCGCCACCTCAAGCAGTCTCGCCGAGCGCCGGACGATCCGCGCCAGGTCAGCGGGCTCGTAGTGCTCGAGGCGGTGCTGGATCCCGAAGCGATCCCGCAGCGGCGTGGTTAGGAGGCCCGACCGGGTGGTTGCGCCGATCAGGGTGAACGGCGGCAGGTCAAGCGTCACCACGCGTGCGCCAGCGCCCTGGCCGACGGTGATCGGCAGGGTCCGGTCCTCCATCGCCGGATAGAACGTCTCCTCCAGCGCCCGGGGAAGGCGATGGATCTCGTCGACGAAGAACACGGCGCGCGGCTCGAGCGCGGTGAGAAAGGCGGCGATGTCCCCTTTGCGCTCCAGCGCCGGACCGGCCGTCTGCACGAACGGGACGTCGAGCTCGGCGGCGACGATCTGGGCCAGCGAGGTCTTGCCCAGGCCCGGCGGCCCAGCCAACAGGACATGGTCGAGTGCCTCTCCGCGCGTGGCTGCGGCCGCGATCGAGACCGCCAGTTGATCCTTCAACGCGTCCTGGCCGACAAAGTCCTCCAGCCGGCGCGGACGCAGTGAGCGATCCAGATCGTCATCGGGCAGCGCCTCCGGGGTCTGGATCCGGGACTTGGGCTGGTTCATTGGCTCCGTCTGGCTCATCGGCGGGCCGCCCTCAGCGCGTCGGCGATCAGATCCTCCGGCCGCTCTCCGCGGGCGGTGTCAAGCAGCTCATCGGCTTCCTGGAGGCTGTAGCCAAGGCCGATCAGTCCCTCCCGGGCCAGGGTCCGAGGATCATCAGCGCGGCTGATCGTGATCGACGGTTCGGGCAGCGACGAGCCGACCTTCTCCCGCAGCTCGACGATGATCCGCTCGGCGGTGCGCTTCCCGATGCCGGGCACCGCCTGGAGGCGAGCTGCATCTCCGGCGGCCAGCGCGGACAGAATCTCCCGAGGCGGACCGCCAGAGAGAACCGCCAGCGCCACCTTTGGACCCACCGACTGCACGCCGAGCAGCATCAAGAACAGCTCACGCTCCTCCTCGGTGGCGAAGCCATACAGCGCGAGCGCGTCATCGCGGACGACCAGGTGAGCATGGAGCGTCACCCCGAGCCCGGCCGCGGGAACGTGGCGCAGGGTCTCGGCGGACACGGCGAGGCGATATCCCACCCCCCCGCAGTTGATCACCACATGATCGGCGCGTCGGACGGCCACCTCGCCGGAAACGAGCGCAATCATGCTCGAGCCACCGCCTGCGCCAGCGGGGCACGGTTGAGCTCGCAGATGGCCACCGCGAGCGCGTCGGAGGCGTGATCGGGCGTGGGTACAGCGCTGAGACCGAGTAGCCGCGCGACCATCCGTCCGACCTGGTCCTTGTCGGCACGGCCGTTCCCGCAGACGGCTGCCTTCACCTGCTGGGGCGTAAACGAGCGCGAGGCAACCCCGCGCTGACCGGCGGCCAGCAGGACCACCCCGCGCGCCTGTCCGACGGCAAACGCTGTGCGCACGTTGGCCCCGAAGTACAGCTCCTCGATCGCCATCGCGTCGGGGCCATGCTGGTCAAGCAACTCTCCGACCTGCGCGTGAATGTCGGCCAGACGGCGCTCCAGCGGAAGCCCCGGTCGCGTGTGAATCACGCCCTCCGCCACCGCGCGCAGCCTTGAGCCGAGGCTCTGCACCACACCGTAGCCGGTGCTGGCGGTGCCTGGATCAATGCCGAGAACGATCATTGGGACAGCATTCTGCGTCGAGACCCGGACGCCTGCCGCCACTCCAGGACTCCAGCGTCCGCCCGCCGCTGCCGATACGCCCAGGGCATGTTCCGTCAGGGCCGTCAAGAAGAGCTGCTGCAGGAAATCGGCACCCTCCGCGAACGCGTGGCCGAGCTCGAGGCCGAACGCGCCCATCACCTTCGTTTCGATGGGCTCACCGGCGTGCTGAGCGCGCGTGCATTCCGTGCGCGCCTGTCTGAAGAGGTGGATCGCGCTCGCCGCTATGGACGCGCGCTGTCACTGACCGTGATCGGGCTGGACGATTTCGACACGCACGAGCTTCGCCACGGGTTCAAGGCCGGAGACGAGTTGCTGGTGGCCGCGGCCGCGCGGATCGGCGGCGTGACCCGGACCCACGATCTGCTCGGCCGCACCGGGCCGGCCGAATTCGGACTCCTGCTGCCCGAAATCGAGCCGCATTCGGTGCTCCCCACCCTGGAGCGCCTGCTGGTGGATTTCGAGGTCGTCACCGCCGGATCGCTCGGCGCAGCCGGTGCATCGATGGGCGTGGCCGCGCTCGAGCGTGGGATGAGCGCCGAGGGCATGCTGGCGCGGGCGCGGAGCGCATGCCGACACGCGCAGGGCAGCGGCGGGGGACGCGCGGTGATGGCGGCCAACGACGCCGAGCAGACCGACACGCAGGCACCTCAGCGCGAAGCGATCGAGGCGTTGGCGGTCGCTCTGCTCGAGCGTGATCGCTACACCGGTGAGCACTCCGAGGCGGTCATCGAGATATCGAGCGCGGTGGCTCGCAACCTCGGCTGCAGCCCCCAGGAGGTCGAGCAGGTGCGCTCCGCGGCGCTGCTGCACGACATCGGCAAGGTTGCGATTCCCGATGAGATTTTGCACAAGCCTGGCCCGCTCACCGAGGAGGAGTGGGTGCTGATGAAAGAACATCCGGTGATCGGCGAACGCATCCTGAGAGTGCTGCCGGGCCTTGGCACCGTGGCCCGAATCGTCCGCCACGAGCACGAACGCTGGGACGGGCGCGGTTATCCGGACGGGCTGGCCGCGGAAGCGATTCCGCTCGGTTCCCGCATCATCATCGCCGCCGACACCTACCACGCGATCACCTCCGATCGCCCGTACCGCGCAGCCCGGGGACACAGCGAGGCCGTCGACGAGCTGACTCGGTGTGCCGGGACGCAGTTCGACCCGCAGGTGACCGCGGCCCTGATCGGCCATCTGTACGGACAGCGCCAAGCGGGCCTAGTCGGCGCCTGAGGAGGCGTGCTCGCGGCTGAGGAGGCGTGCGCGGCCTAGCGCCCAACGCAGGAGTTCAGGTGGCCCTGACTCCAGACCCGGTAGACGCGCCACACGCCCACCGAAGCCAGCAGTTGCCTCTGATTCAGCTTTGGGTTGATCGCCGCCGGACCACCGTCGATCGAGTCGTGCGGGCCAACGAACATCACACCCTGATGGCGCATCGAGGTGCCCACGCGCGTCAGCGTGGTGTGGAGCTTGAACGCCAGAGCGGTCTGAACTCCGTGGTTGACGGCGGCAAAACTCGAGTGGCAGGGGAACACGGCAGCGTGCCCGCCCACCGCCTTGACCGCCGCGGAGAGCTCGTCCAGGCGGGTCACCGCGCGATCGGCAATGCCAGGTTGGGCACGCGCCTCGTCCACGCGATTGAACGTGAATGGGATCGAGATGGCCAGCAGCACCAGCGCCCCGGCGACCAGGGCCCAACCGCCTGGGGCGGACTGCCGGCGAGCGCCGACGGCGTCGGCCACCAGGCGCGCGAGGCCAACCAGCCCCACTCCCGCCAGCACGCTCGTCAATCCCGCAGCGGGAAGAAAGAACCGCTCGAGCCCCGGATAACCGGCCAGCGTCATCGCCACGACCAGTACCCACCAGGCCAGCGCGGCAGCGCCCAGCCCGAGGAGCACGCGGTCCCGTTCCCGGAACCAGCCGATCGCCACCGCCACGAGCCCGAACACGAGAATCGGTGGGACCTGCAGGTCAGCGCCGCGCCGCAGCACCTCCAGAAACGGACTGCTGCCGAGGTGCCCGTTGTAGGACTTGGCGTGCGAGGCGGCCAGAAACGGCTGACCGGAGCCAACCCACGGCGGGCCGAACCACAGGACCGGGATGGCGGCCAATCCGAGCAGGATCAACAACCGGGTCTGAAGACGCGGCTCACGCAGCCACAGCCAAGCGGCGTAGAGCAGGATGAACGGCCACGCTTCGGGGCGGATCAGGGCGGCCGCGACGCCGAGGACGAATGCCTCCCAGTGGCGCCCGTCAAGGTGGCGGTCGACCGCCCACAGAGCGGCCCCGACGAGCATCGGCTCGGAGGTGCCTCGGAGCATGTAGTAAGACCACTCCTGGGTCAGCACCACCCCGACCACCGCGATCGCTCCGGCCAGCACCGACACCCAGCGGGCTCCGTCCGCGGTCCGCGCAGCCAGCCGCGAGCCGAGCCGGTAGGCGGCGAGGAGTCCGAGCAGGCCACCCGCACGGGCGGTGATCACCCACAGGGTCGGCGCGGAGCTGCCGAACAGCCCGAACACGCTCGTGAACAGGAACGGGAGCGGCTTCCAGGATGGCCCGCCCCCGACGGTGAAGCTCAGATGCGGGTCGCTGACCTCACGGCCCCACACGATCCACGACCACGGGTCATAGCTCGGGACGGTGGCGAACAGCGCCCCTGATAAGGCAGCCAAGGCGAGGCAGGCGACTGCCGCCAGTAGAAACGGCGAACGGCGAAACCACGGACGGGCGCCCGGCACGGCTTCGGGTCGCGCCGGCCCGGCAGGCGGATCCTCGGTGGCCACCCGGTCCCCCAGCACCGTTTCAGGCCCGTGAGAAGCGGCAGCGCAGTAGCGTGCCGATCACCCGGAAACCGTCGAGCGCGGTCAGCTTCTTACCCTCGTCGGTGGCTCTCGCGCGGTAGTGGACCGGAACCTCGAAGATGCGCTCCCCGGTCTGCACGAGGCGGGCCGTGATCTCGGGCTCGATCGCGAAGCCGGGTGACTGCAACGGGAGGCCGCGGAAGACGTCGGTCCGGATCATCTTGTGGCAGGTCATGATGTCGTGCAGGTACACGTTGAACAGGACGTTGCAGGCCAGGGTGACGCCCTTGTTGCCGAGCACGAACAGGAACGAGTGACTCGTGTAGCCGTCAAACGCTCGGACCCCGAAGCAGGCGTTCGCGCGGCCGTCCATCAGCGGCGGCATCAGCAAGGCCAGGTCGGCGGGGTCGTACTCGAGGTCAGCGTCGAAGATCGCCGAGAACTCTCCCTGGGCGTGGCCGAGCGCGGTTCGGATCGCGGCGCCCTTGCCCTGGTTGTGCTCGTGTTCGTAGAGCCGCACGCGCGGACCCCAGTCCCCATTGCGGAGGATCTCACTGGTGCCGTCGGTTGATCCGTCGTTGACGATGATCAACTCGAACTCGGCCGGCAGTTCGGTCTGCAGAACCTCGGCGATCGCTCGCTCCACGCGCTCGCGCTCGTTGTATACGGGCATCAGGATCGAGAGCATCTGAAATTCCGGTCGAAAGGGTCGGCTGGGCGGGAGCCGAACTGAAGGGCCACCCGCGAGGATCGACGATGCTAGCGAACGCGCGTCTTTTGTTAGAGGATGGCGTATGGACTTTGGCGCCGAAGGACTACTCGACGGGCTGGAGGGCGACGAGCGCATGGCCCGCGAACGCCTGCTGGAGACGCTGCGTGACGGCGGCGCGCAACTGGACGAACTGAAGGCCGCAGTGGCGGAGGACAGGCTGGCGCTGCTGCCCGTGGAGCGCGTTCTGGGCGGCCGCTACAGCGCCCGAGAGATCGAGCAGCGCACTGGTGTTCCAACTGGGCTGATGTTGCGGATCCGTCGTCTCACGGGGCTGCCGGAGGCCGGTCCGGACGACCGCGTGTTCGGCGATGAGGACGTCCAAGCGGCAACATCCACGCGTCTGTTTCTCGAGACCGGCCTGAGCGAACAGGCGATCTCGGAGATGACGCGCGTCCTCGGCGAGGCGATGGCCCGGATCGCCGCCACGACCGCCGCCACGTTCGTTGACGCCTTCCTGCAGCCCGGAGACACCGAGGAGGAGGTGGCGATCCGCTTCGCCGAGCTGGCCGAGACGCTGACCCCTGCGCTCGCGCCGGTGTTCATGGCCACGTTCAAGGCGCACTTGCGTGAGAGCGTGCGCCGGGGCATGCTCGGCCGCGCCGAACGCGAGGCGGGTCATATCGGCGGGCAGGAGGAGATCGCGGTGTGCTTTGCCGACGTCGTCGGTTTCACCCGCTTGGGCGGCGAGGTGGACGTCGAAGAGCTCGGCCACGTCGCCGGCCGTCTGGCCGAGCTTGCCGCGGACGTGGCGAAGCAACCGGTCCGGCTGATCAAGACGATCGGCGATGCAGCGATGTTCGTCAGTCCCGATCCGGGAGCGCTGGTCGCCGCGGCGCTGGACCTGTTGGACGCGTCCGAGGAAGCCGGGCTGCCGACGTTGCGCGCAGGCATCGCCCTGGGCCCGGCCCTGCAGCGGGCCGGCGACTACTACGGTCACTCGGTCAACCTGGCCAGCCGCGTCACGGGGATCGCGCGGGCCGCAAGTGTCCTCGGCACCCAGGAGGTGCGCGACGCCGCACCGGACGACTACGAGTGGTCGTTCGCCGGCCGGCACCGGCTCAAGGGCCTGTCGGAGCCGGTGGCGCTGCACCGCGCTCGGCACAAAGCGGAGTCCGACAGCGTCGCCGAGCCGGCCGGGGACCATGAGCCGGCCGAGGCCGGGGCGTCGTCTGGGGCTAAGAGGCGCCGAGCAGATCGACGACGAAAACGAGCGGCGAGTTAGGCGGAATCCCGGGAGTTGGGCTCGAGCCGTAGGCAAGCTTCGCCGGGATGATCAACTCTCGTCGGCCGCCGACGCGCATTCCGGGAATGCCGTTCGCGAAGCCGCTGATGACGCCACCGGGCCCGGTCTTGAGCTGGAAGGGGGCTGGGGTAGACCGCTTCCACGACGAGTCGAACTCCTTCCCGCCCTTGTACAGCACGCCGACGTAGTTGACCGTGACGTTGCTTCCCGGTTTGGCCACAGCGCCGGCGCCCTTGATCAGATCCTTTGTCACCAGTCCCGTGGGCGCGGGCCCCTTCGGCGGCGTGACGACCGGCTTCTTGGAGAGCGGACCCGTTTTCGGGGTGGCTGCCGTGGGCGTCGTCGCGGTCGACGATGACGTCGTCGACGTGGTCGGCGCGGCGGCTACCGCGGGCGCGGTTGCTCCTCCCGAGGGCGCGGGCTGCACCCCGGGTGCCTTGGAGCTGCCGCAGGCGCCGAGGCCGGCAGCCAGCAGCACGAGAGTCGGGGTCAGAAGGCGATTCGGTCGCATCGGACGCCGGAGGGTAGCGAGACGGGCGCTCGGGCGCGGTCGCCCCCGGATCATCGGGATCAGCCGGCGATCCGCTCCAGAATCGCGGCGTCGACGTCGAAGTTGGCACGGACCGAGCCGATGTCGTCGGAATCCTCGAGCGCATCGATCAGCTTCATCAGCTTGGCGGCGTCGGCCTCCTCCACCGGGACCCGGACCTTGGGCCGCTGACTGACGTCAGCGCTCTCCAGCTCCACGCCGGATTTGGTCAGCGCGTCCCGAACCGTCGCGAGGTCGCCCGGCTCGGTCACCACCTCGATCACGTCCTCGTCACGCAGGATGTCCAGAGCGCCAGCGTCTATTGCCGGGATCAGATCGTCCTCGTCGTAGCGCCCCGCGTCCACCACGATCACTCCCTGCTTGTCAAATAGGTACGAGACCGAGCCCGGCTCGCCCAAGTTCCCGCCGTGCTTGGACAGCGCGTGGCGAACGTCGGCGCTGGTGCGGTTTCGATTGTCGGTCAGCGCCTCGATCAGCAGGGCAACCCCGCCCGGGCCATAGCCCTCATAGAGGACGGCCTCAATCTGGTCCGCGTCGACGCCCTCACCGGTTCCTTTGGCGATCGCTCGCTCGATGTTGTCCTTCGGCATCGATGCATCGCGAGCCTTCTGGATGGCCAGGGACAGGCCGGGATTACCGGTGGGATCGCCTCCCCCCTCCCGTGCCGCCACCGTGATCGCGCGGGCCAGCTTGGTGAAGTGCTGACCACGCCGCGCGTCGACGACCGCCTTCTTGTGCTTGATCGAAGCCCACTTGGAGTGTCCTGACATCCCGACAGAGTCTAGGACGGCGCCGCGGGCGAACGGGGTCAGACCGGTACGCTGCCGCTCATGACACGCCCAATACTTCTCGCCCTCCCGCTGGCGCTGATTGCCCTGGCCGGCTGCGGCTCCAGCTCAAGCTCCAGCCCCAGCACGAGCAGCGCAACCTCGGCGGCAAGCTCAGCCACCACCACGACCCAAGGCGCGCCCGCCAGCTCGGGATCCCCGGTTCACGTGACGATGAAGAGTCTCGCCTTCCTTCCCGCCAGCACCAAGGCCAAGGTGGGCCAGACCGTGCAGTGGACCAACCAGGACACGCCGCCGCACAACGTCGTTTACGTCAGCGGCCCAAAGTTCACCTCCTCCTCCACGCTCAACACCGGTGACACATTCAAGTTGAGACTCACCCAGCCGGGAACGATCCACTACATCTGCTCGATCCATCCGTTCATGAAGGCGACGATCATCGTGAGCAAGTGACGCTGCGGCGATGAGCGCGACCGCCACCCCCGGGATCTTCAAGGCCTACGACATCCGTGGGATCCACGGGACCGAGCTCGATTCCGAGATCGCCGAGCTGATCGGACGTGCCTTCACCCGGGTCATCGCCCAGCTCGAGGACAAGTCGGCCGGCGAGCTCAGGCTCGGTCTGGGACGCGACATGCGGCTGACCGCGCCGGAGATGGCCGCCGCCTACCGCGCGGGCATGATCGCCGAGGGGGCCACCGTGATCGACGCCGGCGAGGTCGGGACCGAGATGCTGTATTTCCTGGTCGGCTCCCGTGACCTCGATGGCGGATTGATGTGCACCGCCTCGCACAATCCCAAGCAGTACACGGGTGCCAAACTGGTCAAGCGCGGCGCGATCGCGCTCTCCGGCGATGCCGGGATCGGCGATATCCGGGACGAGATCGAGCAGGGCCTCGGCGCGGCGCCCGGCGGCGGCTCGGTTCTGGACGTCTCGCTCTACGACGAATTTCACGCGGCGGCGCTGCGCTTCATCGATCCAAACGCCGTCAGGCGACTGCGCGTGGTCGTGGATGGCGGCAACGGCATGGCCGGCCCGATGGTCGGTCCGCTGCTCAACAGCCTGGGACTGGAGCTGATCGAGACCTATTGGAAGCCTGACGGCAACTTCCCTGATCACGAACCCAATCCGATGCTGGAGGAGAACCGCGAGTTCATCATGCGCGAAGTCGTGGAGCGCGAGGCGGATCTGGGTATCGCCTGGGACGGCGATGCCGATCGCTGCTTCTTCATCGACAACCAGGGTCAATTCGTGGCCGGTGATTTCCTCACTGCGCTGCTGGCCGACTCGATGCAGCGCAAGCACGCGCGTGCGACGATCCTCTACGACGTCCGCGCCAGCCGGGCCGTCCCTGAGACGGTGGAGAACGGCGGCGGCCGGGCGTTGATCAACCGTGTCGGGCACGCTTTCTTCAAGACACGGATGCGCGATGAGCGGGCGGTGTTCGGCGGCGAAGTTTCGGGGCACTACTACTTCCGCGACTTCTACTGCGCGGACTCGGGGACGATTCCCGCGCTCCTGATGCTTGAGCTGTTGGGCACGAGTGGCAGGAGCATGACCGAGCTGCTCGAGCCGTTCCGCTCGCGGTACTTCATCTCCGGGGAGATCAACTCGGAGGTCGGCGATCCGCAGGCGAAGATGGACGAGCTGGCCGAGCGTTACAGCGACGGCCGCCAGAGCCGCCTGGATGGAATCTCAGTCGACTACGACGACTGGCATTTCAACGTCCGACCGTCGAACACCGAGCCGTTGCTGCGCCTGTGTCTGGAGTCGCTGCTGTCCGCCGAGGACATGGAGCGACGGCGAGACGAAGTGCTCTCGGTAATCCGGGCGTGAGCGCAGCATCAGACGCTGGCGCGGCGACAGAGCAGTCGCTGGCCCGGGCCGCGGATGCCGGGATCCATCGCCTCGCCGTCCCCACGCCGTTTCTGGTCGGACGGGTCAACTGCTACTTGATCGAGGACGATCCGCTGACGCTCGTGGACACCGGCCCCAACTCGGGTAAGTCGCTCGATGAGCTCGAGCGCGCGCTGGCCCGGCACGAGCGCGTTATCGAGGACCTGGAGCTGATCGTCATCACCCATCAGCACATGGACCACCTCGGGCTGCTGGAGATCCTGGCCCGGCGCTCGGGGGCCCAAATCGCAGCACTCGACCGGCTCGCGCCGTACCTGGCCGATTTCAGCGCCAGCGCGACGGCCGACGATGAATTTGCTCAAGCGGTGATGCGCCGGCACGGGGTGCCGGAGGATCTGGCAACCGTGCTGGGCTCGGTCGGCGCGGCGTTCAGGGCGTTCGGCTCAAGCGGTCAGGTAACCCGCGAGCTGCAAGACGGAGCGCAGCTCACACTGCGTGACCGCACCCTGATGGTGATGCATCGGCCCGGCCACAGCCCATCGGACACGACCTTCTGGGACGCCGAACGGCAGATCCTGCTCGCCGGCGATCACCTGCTCCCCCACATCTCCTCCAACCCTCTCGTCTCCCGGCCGCTCACGCTCGGACCGGCGAGCAGCCATGAGCCCACGGCAGATGAGCGGCCGCACGCGCTGATCGGGTATATCGAGTCGATGCGGGCGACGCGCGAGCTCCCGGCCGAACTGGTGCTTCCCGGCCATGGAGACCCGATCACCGACCACGTATCGCTGATCGACAGTCGGCTGAGGATGCACGAGCGCCGAGCCCGGGGAATGTTGCGGCTGATCGAAGCTGCTCCGCTCACCGCCTACGAGATCGCGGTGCAGATGTGGGGCAACGTGGCCGTGACCCAGGCCTACCTGACGATCTCCGAAGTCCTCGGCCACGTGGACCTGCTCGTGCGGGACGGACACGCACGCGAGCTCGAGCAGGGCGACGTCGTGCGCTTCCAGGCCGTAGCTGCCTGACGCTCTAGCCCAGGCGCCGAGCTGCCGATAACTCTCCGTGGCGATGTTTCCGGGCGAGGGCAACTGGGGGCCCACTGACGTTCGCAAGACGCGGACGGTCCACGACGCTGCGCCGATGCCGCCCGATCTGCTGTGGATGCTGACGAGGGTCCCGGCCATTCTGTACATCGCCGACGTCGGCGGAGAGGCGCGCTGGAACTACGCCAGCCCCCAGATCGAAAAGATTCTCGGATTCACCCCGGCCCAGTGGTGCGCCGAGCCCCGCGCGTGGGCCCAACAACTTCACCCTGCCGACCGCGAGCGCGTACTCAAGGTCGAAGCCGACGCACTGGCTGGCAATCCCCTCCCCACCCCGCTGGAGTACCGGATGCTGCACCGCGACGGTCACGAGGTCTGGATCCTCGACGAAGCAGCGCTGGTCTCTGACGACGCCGGCCACGTCCGTTGGCACGGGGTCATGTCGGACATCACCGCGCGCAAGCAGGTGGAGGCCGAGCTCGAACAGCGAGCGGCTCAACAGGCGGCCGTGGCCCGACTCGGAGAGCGCGCCCTGGAGGGCATGGACACCTCGCAACTGATGGAGGAGGCAGTTGCCGCCGTGGCGGAGATACTGGAGGTGGATCTGACGGCCGTGGTCGAGCTGGTGCCCGAGTCCGGTGCACTGGTGCTCCGAGCTGCGTTCGGCTGGCCCGAATCGCTGGTCAGCTCGCTTCCTTCCGGCGCCGGGCCGGACTCCCAGTCCACATACGCAACGCTCGCGGCCGGCCCGGTGGTCGTCAACGACTGGGAGCATGAACAGCGCTTTGAGATGCCGCCATCGCTGCGGGCGATCGGCGCGCGTAGCGGAATGAGCGTCCCGATCGAGGGTCGCGAGGGAAGGTTCGGCATGCTCGGGGTGCAGTCCACCCGGCTGCACGAGTTCAAGGCCGGCGACGTCGACTTCGCCCAGTCGATCGCCAACGTTCTCGCCGATGCGCTGGCTCGCCAGGCGACCGAGAACGACATCCGTCACCGCGCGCTCCACGATGCCCTGACGGGACTGCCAAACCGGGTCTTGTTTCTCGATCGGATCGAGCAGGCGCTGGCGCGCAAGCGCCGGCGCGGCACGTTGACGGCGGTGCTCTTCCTCGATCTCGACCATTTCAAGCTGGTCAACGACAGCCTCGGGCATCAGCACGGCGATGAGCTGCTGGCCGCCGCGGCTCCAAGGATCAAGCAGGTCGTGCGCGCCAGCGACACCGTGGCCCGGTTCGGTGGAGACGAATTCGGCGTCCTGCTGGAGGACATCACCGATGAGCGTCGGGCCACCGAGACGGCGGAGCGCATCGGCTCGGTGTTCACCAGGCCGTTCGTACTCGCCGGACGCGAGCACTTCGTCACTGCCAGCATCGGGATCGCCTTCGCCCAGGCGAACGAATCGGCGGCGGAGTTGATCCGCGACGCCGACGCCGCGATGTACCGGGCCAAAGAGCACGGACGCGCGCGCTACGAGCTGTTCGACGAAGTCATGCGAGGCCGGGCGATCTCCCGTCTGCGTGTAGAGAACGATCTACGTCGCGCTGTCGAGCGCGACGAGTTGTTGCTGCATTACCAGCCCATGGTTTCGCTGCGGGATGATCGGATCGTCACCGTCGAGGCGCTGGTTCGCTGGCGGCACCCCGAACGCGGTCTGATCGCGCCACTGGCCTTCATTCCCGTAGCCGAGGAGAACGGGCTGATCGAGCCGATCGGACGCTGGGTCCTGGAGCAAGCTTGCGCTCAGGCGGCAAAGTGGTACCACATGCGGCCCGACGCGCCGCCGATCTCGATCTCGGTCAATCTGTCGCCGGTTCAGCTCGCAAATCCCCGCTTCCCCGACGTCGTCGCCGAGGCGCTCGACCGGACCGGGCTCGATCCTGGGTGTCTGTACCTCGAGCTCACCGAAAGCTCGATGTTGCATGAGGACGAGACCCTCACTGACGTGCTTCAGAAGCTGAAACGGCTGGGTGTCCGACTGCTGCTCGACGATTTCGGCACCGGCTATTCGTCGCTGAGCTATCTGACCCATCTACCGCTCGACGCCCTCAAGGTTGACCGATCGTTCGTCGACGGACTAGGCGTGAAGCCGCGAGACAGCGCGATCACCGAGGCGATCATCGCGATGTCAAGAGCGCTTTCGCTCGAGGTGATCGCCGAGGGCGTGGAGAGCGCCCGCCAGGCCGACGTCTTGCGGCGGCTTGGCTGCGACATCGCGCAGGGTTATTGGTTCTCACGGCCGGTGAGCGAGAGCTCGATCACCGCCCTGCTTCAGCGGTACGCGACGTTGCCGGCTTGCAGCGGCGACACCGTGGCGCTGCCGCATTCGTAGGCCCCGCCGGGAATCGTTACGCGCAGCGTCGCGGTGTCATCGGGCGGGATCGCTTGCAGGCCCGCGGCGGTTACGCAACCGGCGCTCGAGCTGATCCCATGGGTCACCCCGACCCGGAACGAAGCGCTCGATCCCGAGGCGAGCACAAGCGGCGCCTCGGGCGCCGAGCCGAAGAAATCGTGGGTGGTGCGGGTGCTCGCCGTCGGCAGCGGAGACCCGGCCCGGCTGAGGAACAAGATCCCGGGATAGCCAAAGGTGTGGCAGCTATGAGCGCTGGTGTTGCGCAGCGCAAAGCCGAGCTCGCCGTGACCGGCCGCGCCCTGCTGACCCAGGACCGATAGAGCCAAATCGCCGGCTACGCAGCGCGGTGTTGCTGTGCCGGTGGCGGACGTGCTCGTGCTCGAGGTCATGGATGTACTCGTGGCAGCGGTCGACGAGGGCGCCCCCGCGGTCGAGGAGCTGGTTGAGGCGGCTGGCTGGGTATCGGTCACAACCTTCGTGCTCCCGCAGGCAGACACGGCAAGTCCGGCGATCAACAGCGCGGCGGCGAGCGTGCGTCTCATAGCGCCTCTTTCGATCTGACGGGGTCCGGCTCCTGCCGTTCGTGGCGCGCGTGCGACGATTGCACGAGCCCGCCCATGGAAACTGAGCCAAGCCCCAAGCGACGTGGACCCACGACCTACCTGACCTCGGGGAGTCAGGTCACCAAGCAGGCGCTCGAGCGCTATGACCCGTTCTGGGCCCCGCAGCTCGTCGTGGCCGGTGCAATCGCCCTCGATCTTTCGTTGCCCGAAAAGCTGACGCTCGGCCCAACCTGGCTACTACCGAGCGTCGAGGCCCTGCTCTTGGTCGGGCTGCTGCTGGCCTCACCCAACCCCAAGATGCGTCATTCCCCGGTCAGGCGCCGGCTCGCGATGGCGCTGATTGGGCTGGTCAGCCTGGTCAACAGCATCTCGGTGGTGCTGCTGTGCCATTACCTGCTCCGCGGCGGAAAAGCCGGCGGACACCCGCTGATCCTCGCGGGGATCGTGTTGTGGGTGACCAACGTCCTGCTCTTTGGGCTGTGGTACTGGGAGCTCGACGCCGGCGGTCCGCTGGAGCGTGCGCAAGCGGAGACGATGCCCGATTTCCTGTTTCCGCAAATGGCCGATCCGCGCTGGGCGCCGCCGCATTGGAAGCCGACGCTGGTCGACTACATGTACGTCTCGGTCACCAATGCCTCCGCGTTCAGCCCGACCGACACGATGCCGCTCACCCACACCGCCAAGTGGCTGATGACCGGTCAGTCGCTCACCGCGCTCGTGACAGTCGGATTGGTGGTCGCCCGGGCGGTCAACATATTGGGTGGCTGAACCGGTGGACCGCCCTCCCAGCGCCCACCATGCGCCGGACGACGACGAGGTCCGACGGATCGGCGGCGAGCTGGCAGCTGCCTTTCCGTCGGTCGCGCGGCATCCGCTGCGGGCCCTGGACGCCCGCGCGATGGACCTCGCGTCCCGGGATCAGGAGATCAAAGCGGCGCTGTTTCGATTCGTCGACGTGGTGCCGGCCTGCCGTTCGGTGGATGACGTCGCTCGCCACCTAACCGGCTTCCTGGATGACGTGCCGGACGCGCCCGCGCCGGTCGCCGCGGCTATGCGCGTCGGGCAGTCGAGAGCCGGCCGCGCGGCGATCGGCACCGCCGCTGCCGCCGGGGTCAAGCACATGGCCCATCGGTTCATCGTCGGCGAATCCCCCCGTGCCGCGCTCGGCGTGTTGCGCGGATTGTGGGAGCGCGGCGTCGCCAGCTCGGTCGATCTCCTGGGCGAGGCGACCGTCACCGAGCAGGAGGCCGACCGCTATGCAGCGCGATGCACGGCGGCTCTGGAGGACCTTTCACGCTCGGCGGCCGGCTGGCCGGAGCGGCCCGTTCTGGAGCGTGACTCCAGCGGAGCGCTACCGCGCGCAAACGTCTCGGTCAAGGTCTCCGCGCTGACACCCCTGCTACGACCCGATGCGCCCGAGCGAGGGCGCGAGGATGCAGCGCGTCGATTGCGGCCGCTGTTGCGACGAGCGCAGGAACTCGGCGCGCACGTCCACATCGACATGGAGTCGCTTGACTCACGCGAAACCGTGCTCGACCTGGTCCTCGCGGTTCTGGCTGAAGACCAGTTTCGCAGCGGCCCTTCGGCCGGAGTTGTGTTGCAGGCCTACCTGCGAGATTCGCCCGAACAACTTGAGACCGTGCTCGCCTGGGCGCGAGCGGCCGAGCGCACGCCGCCGCTGCAGGTCCGGCTGGTCAAAGGGGCCTACTGGGATCACGAGCTCGTCGAAGCGCGCCAGCACGGATGGACCGCGCCGGTGTTCGAAGTCAAGGCGGATTGCGATCGAAATTTCGAGTTGTTGACCCGCAGGCTCGTCGCGGCGCGACCGCTCGTGCGCGTGGCGATTGCCTCGCACAACCTCCGCTCGGTGGCCCACGCGATCGCGGCCAGCCGCGCCGTCAGCGGAGAAGATCGAGACCTGGAGCTCCAGGTTCTCCGCGGCCTCGGCGACGAGCTCGGTGAGGCGCTGAGTCAGTCCGGTCTGCGGGTCCGCGCCTACTGTCCGGTCGGCGACCTTGTCGCCGGGATGGCCTACCTCGTCCGGCGCCTGCTCGAGAACACAAGCAACGAATCGTTTCTGCACGAGCAGGCCAGCGGCGTGCCGCTGGACGAGCTGCTCGCAGCTCCCTGATGGCCTAGCTGAGTCCTCGGGGCGAGAACATTCGTCCAGAATGTAGAAAGATTCGCCGGTTCCTTGCGCGCTGGGCCCGACACTTCACGTATGTCGGTTGCTAATCAGGCTGGTGGTCAGTATTTTGGTGCTGGGTTAGCGAGCGGGAAACAGCGGGAACAGCTTGGAGCCGGCTCGCCCAGTTGGTTTCAAACCTTCAGTGGACGTCCAGGGGATAGCTCGTTCCCGTGCGGACACTCCCAAGAGGACAGGGGTTGATGACGCGAAATGGTGTTCAGCCGGACGAGATGTGAGACGTGGCTGTGAGGGCGCCGTCAGGTAATGCGGTCACGACCCCCGACGAGCCCGGCTCACAACTCACCGCGAGTCGAGCGATGCGCGGCACTACGGCCACCGCGCCGCCGATTGCCCTGCCGACCGCGTCGCTAGCGGCGGAACGCCCGAGGGCGGTTGCGCCAGCTCCACGTCCGGTCCTGCCGGCGCTCCGTGACGCGGTCTTCCGGAGGCTGCTGGCGGTCGCGGACCTCGCCGCCGCCGGCGGCGGGCTGGCGGTTACCGGTTTGATCGTTGGGCCTGGTTTCAGCGGTGCATCGCTGGCTTCAATTCCGCTGATCGTGCTCATCGCAAAGATGACCGGACGCTACGACCACGACGAGGTGGTTCTGCGCAAGTCGACACTTGACGAGACTCCGTCACTGCTCGCGCTGGCCGGCGCGTTTGCGCTGACCTGGTCGGTGGTTGCCTATTTTGCTCACGACAGCCTCCAGCTCGGCGGAGCCGGTGTGGCGCTCCTTTGGGGTTCGACGGGCGCGCTGCTCGTGTGCGCCCGGGCCACCGCTCGCTCGGTCGCCCAGCTGTCGGCGCCGCTCGAGCGCGTCCTGATCGTCGGTAGCGCGACCGCGCGAGAACGCCTCGCTCATTCGCTCGCCTCTGACCCCGGCGCTCGCGCCGAAGTCGTCGGATATCTCCCACTGGAGGATGAGCGGCAGGTGGTCAGCGATTGGGGTCCGCGGTCGCGACGCCACCGCGCGCTGAGCTTCTCCGATCTCGGTTCGCTCGTGCACCAACTACGCGTCGACCGCGTGTTCCTGATCCCGACCAGCGCAGACAGCGACACGCTGCTTGACGCAGTGAGCCTTACCACCGCGTTGGGTGTGAAGGTCTCGATCGTGCCTCGGCTGTTCGAGGTCGTCGGCTCAGCCGTCGAGTTCGACACGGTGGGAGGGGTGACCGTGCTGGGCGTTCGCCGCCCCGGGCTGTCTCGCTCCTCACGCGCGGTCAAGCGGACGATGGACCTGATCGGTTCGACCATCGGCCTGTTGGTGTTGGCGCCGTTCGGAGCGCTGGTTGCCCTTGCCGTCAAGCTCGACTCACCGGGGCCGGTGTTCTTCGCCCAGCTCCGAGTCGGACGCGACGGGCGCCCCTTCCGGATGATCAAGTTCCGCAGCATGATCAGTGGCGCCGAGGCGCAGCGGGCGGCACTGGAGACGCTCAACGAGACGGATGGGATCTTCAAGCTCACCGACGACCCGCGAGTGACACGAGTCGGGCGGCTACTGCGTCGCACCTCGATCGACGAGCTGCCGCAGCTGATCAACGTCCTGCGGGGCAACATGAGTCTCGTCGGCCCGCGGCCGCTGGTCCTCGACGAGGACCGGCTGATCGAAGGTCGCCACCGCGAGCGGCTGCAGTTCGCACCCGGGATGACCGGACCCTGGCAGGTGCTGGGCCCGCGCCGCCCGCCGCTGAGCGAGATGGTCAAGACCGACTATCTCTACGCGGCCAACTGGTCGCTCTGGACCGACATCAAGATCCTCCTGCGCACCGTCGCTCACGTCGCAGCGCAACGCGGTCTCTAGAGACTGATCAGACCGACGTGCGGCGGCCGGCGTAGGTCCCCAGCAGTCGCGCGGCACGGCGATGACTCAGCCTGGCCCGGGCCGAGGAGCTGTACCAGCGCAGGTCCGACCACCACTCGCGCCCCAGTTCCCGCGGCCCGTATGGGGCGGGCTCAGCGAACATGGCGTAGGCCTGTGCCTCACGACGGGCACGCCGATAGATATTGCGGAGGCTGTCGTGCGTGTGGTCGTGGTCGACCACCAACGCCGGATCCACCACGCATACATGGCCGCGCTGCAGCCAGTACCAGGCCCACTCCTTGTCCTCGCATCCAGGCAGGTTTTCCCGGAACGGGCGCCGGCGCCACAGCGTGGCGCGGAATGCTCCCGCGGCGTTGGAGTAGCCCCACTCGGGCCGGCGCCGAGCGAGGTCGAAGCCCTGGCGCAGCGGGGCGAGCAGCGGCCTGCCGTCGGGATCGAAGCGATCGCCGGCGACGCAGGCCACGGCAGGATCTGCGAACGGCTGCGTCAGACGGGCCAACCACCCCGCATCGCGGACGAAGGCGTGAGCTGAGAGCGCCACCAGGATCTCGCCCCGCGCATTCGCCGCGCCAAGGTTCAGCGCCCGCCCGAAAGTGAACGAGCTCGCCGGCAACTCGACCAGGCGCGCGCCGTGAGCGTCTGCGAGCTGGGCCGTTCGGTCCTCTGACCCGGAGTCGACGACGATGACTTCGGTACCCCACCCCTCGCCGGCAGTGCGCTGCTGATTGATCAGCTCCAGGCAGCGACCGATGCTGGACTGCTCGTTGCGTGCGCGGATGATCACGCTGATCAGCGTGCGGCGGACCGCGGGTTCAGGGTTCGCCGCCATCGGGTGAATGTTAGGGTCGCAGCGACCGTGCCCCCGCTCCCGCCGTTTCGAAACGAGCCGATTCTGGAGCTCCGTCGGGCCTCCGTGCGAAGCCAGCTGGCGGACGCGATGTCGGCGCTTGACGGCCAACTCCCGCTCGCGGTTTCGGTCGCCGTGGGAACCGATCTGCGCACCGGCGAGGGGTTGGTATCGACTGACCCAGGGGAGCCCGAACGGGTAGTGGCGCTGGCAGCAGCAGCAGCGCCTGCTGATGTGGATGCCGCGATGGCGGCGGCCCATGAAGGGGCACGCTCCTGGGGCGCGACGCCCGCCGCGGAGCGCGCCGCCGCCTTGATCTCCGCGGCCGACTGGTTGCGTGAGCGCAGGCTTGAGCTCGCCGCGCTGGAGGTCAGAGAGTGCGCGAAACCGTGGCCGGAGGCCGACGCTGATGTGTGTGAGGCAATCGACTTCTTGGAGTACTACGCGCGGGGAGCGAGCGAGCTGGCCTCGGGGCGGCCGCTGCTTCAGGTTCCCGGCGAGCGCAACGAGCTGTCCTACGTACCTCGCGGAGTCACGGCGGTGATCTCGCCCTGGAACTTCCCGCTGGCCATCGCGTGTGGAATGACCGCGGCCGCGCTGGCCACCGGCAACGCCGTCGTGCTGAAACCGGCGGAGCAGTCGCCGGCGTGCGCGCAGCGTCTGCTGGAGGCGCTGCGCGCCGGAGGCGTGCCTCCGGCGGCGATCAGTCTGCTGCCCGGGGAGGGCGACATCGGCGCGGCGCTGGTCAAGCACCCGGGGGTGCAGACGATCGCCTTCACTGGATCGCTGCCCGTCGGGCTGGAGATTGTGCAGGCCGCGGCCCAGGTGAGACCCGGGCAGCTGCACATCAAGCGTGTGATCGCTGAGCTGGGCGGCAAGAACTGTGTGATCGTCGACGCCGACGCGGACCTCGACGAAGCAGTGCCGGCGATCGTCTCCTCGGCGTTCACCTACGCCGGTCAGAAGTGCTCGGCGGCATCTCGCGTCCTCGTTCACGAGGCCGTCGCCGATGCGCTGATCGACCGGATCGCTGGGGCGACCGCCGTACTGGCTGTCGGCCAAGCCTCCGAGCTGGGGACCGACGTGCCGCCGGTGATCGAGCAGTCCGCCCGCGAGCGGGTGCAAGGCTATATCGCGCGAGCGCAGCGAGACGGGCAGATCGCGGCCCAGGTTCAGCCCGGGCCCGGGTCGGGTTGGTTCTGCGCGCCGACCGTGGCCGCCGATCTGGACCCGGACTCGCCCGTGCTCTCCGAAGAGGTCTTTGGTCCGCTGCTGGCGATCCAGCGCGTGCGTGACGTCACGCAGGCCTGCGAACTCGTGGACCAGCT
This sequence comes from uncultured Solirubrobacterales bacterium, assembly GCA_963757165.1. Taxonomy (GTDB): domain Bacteria; phylum Actinomycetota; class Thermoleophilia; order Solirubrobacterales; family Solirubrobacteraceae; genus Palsa-465. Next base: position 503,665 of record CAVWQO010000002.1, on the reverse strand, counting down.
TCCGTTCGCGCTCACCGGCGGTTTGTTTGCCCGGGATCCGGCAACGGTGCGATTCGTCCGCGCACAGACGCCGGTGGGCAACCTGTACGTCAACCGGGGAATCACCGGCGCGATGGTCGGGCGCCAGCCGTTCGGCGGCAATCGCCTGTCCGGCACGGGATCGAAGGCCGGAGGCCCCGACTACCTGCTGCAGTTCGTCGAGCCCCGGGCGGTGACCGAGAACACAGTTCGTCATGGCCTAGTCGTTTAGCCCGTGCGAAGATTGGGTTGATTTTCCGCGAGGATGGTCGATCATCCGCGGACGATGGTGGTGCCGCCCTCAGCCGCGTGGAAGCTGGTGTTGGCCCTCGCTCTGGCCGGCGCGATCATCGTCAGCCTGCGTGCCCGTGCGCCGCGACGCGCCGTCCCCGGCGCTGAGCTGCGCCGCCTCGTGCTCTCGGCGATCGCGCTCTACGGAGTCGGCGGACTGGCCTCGATCACCCACCATCCCGCCCTAGCCGGCCTCGTCTACGCCGCCGGGATCGCCGTCTGCGCGCTGGCGGCGTGGCTGTCACGCGGGAGTGACTCTGAGGATCCGCCCGGCGGCGAGGAGCCGGTCGACGAGCAGCCCCCGCCGGAGCCGGATGGCCTGCCGATTCTCGATTGGGCGCAATTCGAAGCACAGCTGCGCGAGTACGCCGAGCGCCGGCCTGATCCGCTCGGCGTCGACTAGATCAGCGCGAGCAGCAGTGCGTGCAGTCGCCCGTCGCCGGCCAGCTCCGGGTGGAAGGAGACCGCCAGCACGTTGCCCTGCCGGACAGCAACCGGATGCCCGTCGATTTGAGCCAGTACGTCGACCCCTTCGCCGTGAGCATCGACCCAGGGTGCCCGGATGAATACGGCACGCAGAGGTCCTCCCTCCACCCCGCGCACGTCCACCTCTGACTCAAACGAGCGCAGCTGCCGACCGAACGCGTTGCGCTGCGCGTGGATGTCCAGGACGCCAAGGTGATCACGGTCGAGCATGATCATGCCCGCGCAGGTCCCGAGCACGGGAATGCCGCTGCGGACCACCTCACGCAGCGGCTCGGCCAGTCCCTCGCGCTCGATCCCCAGCGTCATCACCGTCGACTCGCCGCCGGGAAGGATCAGCGCATCGAGGCCGTCCAGATCCGCCGGCACACGGACCTCTCGGGGACGAGCCCCGAGTCGCTGGAGGACTTTCGCGTGCGCCGCAAACCCACCCTGCAGGGCCAGGATCCCGACCACAGCTCCGTGTACGTTGCCGTCACCGGCCACGTGCGGCTGATCGCCGCCGCCCGTTCCCACGCGCTACCAGCCGCGCGGAGAAAGCAGCTGCTCGGATTCCAGCTTGGAGGTTTCGAGGCTGACCATTGGCTGGCCCAGCCCGGTGGAAGCCGCGGCGATCCGCGCCGGATCCTGAAAATGCGTGGTCGCCTCCACGATCGCTCGCGCCCGGCGCTCCGGGTCCTCGGACTTGAAGATTCCCGACCCAACGAACACGCCCTCGGCCCCCAGCTGCATGACGAGTGCGGCGTCCGCGGGCGTGGCGATCCCGCCGGCGCAGAACAGCACGACAGGCAGACGGCCGTCGGCTGCCACCTGGCGGACGAGATGTAGCGGGGCGCCGAGCTCCTTGGCGGTCGTGGCCAACTCCGAGTCCTCGAGCGTGCCCAGACGCTTCAGCTCTCCGTTGATCTTGCGCAGATGCCGGACCGCCTCGACGATGTCGCCGGTCCCGGCTTCCCCTTTGGAGCGGATCATCGCCGCCCCCTCCCCGATGCGGCGCAGGGCCTCGCCGAGGTTGGTGGCCCCGCAGACGAACGGGATCCTGAACGCCCACTTGTCAATGTGGTTGGCCTCGTCGGCCGGAGTGAGGACCTCGGATTCGTCGATGTAGTCGACCTCGAGAGCCTCCAGCACCTGCGCCTCGACGAAATGGCCGATGCGTGCCTTCGCCATCACAGGAATGCTGACGGCGTCCTGGATGCCCTTGATCATCTCGGGATCGGACATCCGGGCGACACCGCCATCACGTCGGATGTCGGCCGGCACGCGCTCAAGCGCCATGACTGCAGCGGCCCCGGCGTCCTCGGCGATCTTCGCCTGCTCCGCGGTGACGACATCCATGATCACGCCGCCCTTGAGCATCTCGGCCAGCCCGGCCTTGACGGTGAAGGTTGCCTCGTCCCGGCCGCTTCCGTTGTGCGCGCTCATACCGCTTCCAGTGTAGCCGGGCAGTAGGTTGTGCGGTCATGCCCGACGCGGTTTTCGAGCCCTGTAACGGAGGATTCCGCGCCACCGAACTCGCACGCGGACCCTGGGATCCGGGCGCCCAGCACGGCGGCGCTCCGGCTGCTCTGCTGATGCGCGCCTTCGAGCAGCTGCCCGCTGCCGATCGACTCTCAATCGCACGGGTGACCTATGAGCTGGTGCGACCGGTGCCGATCGGTGTGCTGGAGGTCCGTGCCGAGGTGGTGCGTAGTGGGCGCCGGGTGCAGCTGCTGGAGGCCTCGTTGTGGACTGACGAGGGCGTTGAGGTGGTCCGCGCGCGGGCACTCCAGGTGCAGCGGGCCGAGGCCCCGGCCACGGCGGCCGAGCGACCGCCGCCCGGGCCCGAGCGCGGGGCGCCGAACGACCTTAAGGCTCCCTACCGCCCCATGTTCGCGCCGGACACCATGGAGATCCGTTTCGTGGGTGGCCAGTTCCGCGCCCGCGGGCCGGCGACCGCATGGTTTCGAATGCGCGTCCCACTCGTGAGCGGCGAACTGACAACGCCGCTGCAGCGGCTCGCGGCGGCCGGGGACTTCGGCAACGGGATCAGCTCGCCGTTGAACTGGGACGAGTACCTGTTCATCAACCCCGATCTGACGCTGTACGTCGAACGTGCGCCGCAGGGCGAATGGATCGGCCTCGACGCGCGGACCACGATCGCCGAAGGCGGGATCGGCGTCAGCGAAAGCGTTTTGTACGACTCCGCAGGACGGGTGGGGCGAGCGATCCAGGCGCTGTTCGTGGCGCCGCGCTAACGCGCTGGTCGGTTGCGCAGATACGACAACAGCCCGCCCGCAACCAGGATCTCGCGCTCGTGCTCGGAAAAGTCGTGCGTGAGCGTGAGCTCTGTGCCGGTGTCCTCGATCCGAGCGCTGATCGTGTCCGATGCGCTCTCCAGCTTCTCACGGATCTTGGACAGAACCCAGGTCTGCTCAACCTCCGCTTGGTCATAATCGCTCTCGTCCTGGAAGGTGAGCGCGACGATGCCCTGCGCGATCAGGTTGCGGCGGTGGATCCGTGCGAAGGATTTGGCGATCACGGCCTTCACCCCCAGGTGCAGCGGCGCCAAGGCAGCGTGCTCACGTGAGGAACCCTGGCCGTAGTTGTGGCCGGCGACGATCAAGCCGCTCCCCCACTCCTTCAGCCGCTGGCGAAACTCGGGATCGCGGTGGCGCAGTGTGAACTCCGCGATCGCCGGCACGTTCGAGCGGTAGGCCATGACTTCGACCCCGTCCGGGGCCAGGTCGCCGGTCGAGATGTTGTCGGGCTGTTTGGTGGCCACCTTCGCCTTCAGCTCGTCCGGGAGCGGCGTGTGCTTGGGCGGACGCTTGATGTTGGGACCCCGCGGAATCTCGATCTTCTGCGCCTCTGCGGGATCGGCCGGGGGGAAGATATGCACGTCGTCGACGTAGGGCTTCAGCTCGGGCATCGGCAGGAGCTGGGGCGGATCCCCATATTCCCGCGGGTCTTCGATCTTGCCGCTGAGCAGCGAGACCGCCGCGACCGCCGGCGAGCACAGGAACACCGAGTCTTCGGGAGTACCGGAACGGCCGGGGAAGTTCCGGTTGAACGTGCGCAGCGAGTTTGCGTCCGACGGCGGCGCCTGGCCCATCCCCACGCACGGGCCGCAGACCGGCTCGAGCATTCGCACGCCCCCGTCGGAGAGCTGTCGGTAGACACCGGATTCGGCGATGGCCGCAAGGATCTGCCGTGAGCCCGGCGTGGCCGTCGCGGACATGCTCGGGTGCACGATCTGGCCGTCGCGATCAGCCAGAATCGCGCCGGGCAGCGCCAGGTCGTTGTAGCCCGAGTTGACCGACGAACCGATGCATACCTGAGCCAGCGGCGTGCCCACCACCTCTTCGACTCCGACCACGTTGTCGGGGTTGTGCGGCTTGGCCACCAGCGGACCCAGGTCGGCCAGGTCGATCTCCAGGCGATCGTCGTACTCGGCTCCGTCGTCGACGCTCAGCGCGGCGAAGTCCTCGGCCCTGCCTTGGCGCTCGAGCCACTCTCGAGTCTTTTGGTCCGGTCCGAAGACGCCGGCGGTCGCGCCGAGGTCGGCGACCATATTGGCGATCGTGGCGCGCTCCGGGATGCTGAGGTCCGCGGTGCCGGAACCGGTGAACTCGAACACCTTGTTCTTGCCGCCGCTGGCCGAGAGGCGGCGCAGAAGCTCGAGGATGATGTCCTTGGCCTGCACCCATGGGCGCTGGAGCGTGTTCTCCAGGCGCACCTCGATGACCTCCGGACAGGCAATCTCGTATTCGTAGCCACCAAGGACCACGGCTACGTCAAGGCCGCCCGCGCCGATCGCGATCATGCCCAGGCAGCCGCCCTGAGTGGTGTGGGAGTCCGCTCCCAGCATCGTCTGCCCGGGCTTGCCGAAGCGTTCCATGTGGATGTAGTGACTGATCCCGTTGCCCGGCCGTGAGAAGTGCAGGCCGTACTTGCGCGCGAGCGCCTGCAACATCCGGTGGTCGTCTGGATTCTTGTAGTCGAGCTGGACGACGTTGTGGTCGACGTATTGGACCGCCCGGTCGAGCTTCACTCGCGGCTCGCCGAGCTCCTCGTACTGCATCAATGCCATCGTTCCGGTGGCGTCCTGCAGAAGCGCCTGGTCGATTCGCAACGAGATCGGCGTGCCGGGCTTGAGCTCACCGTCCACGAGGTGTTCCTGGAGGATCTGGCGCGTCAGGTTCTGCGACATCGCTTGGGTTTCTCCGTACCCGACACGAGGCGACGCTAACCGAGGCGGCGCCGGTGTTAGCTGCTCTCGGGCGCGTACGTGCCGCGGGCCTTCGCCACGGGCTCTCCGCCGGCACTCGCGGCGGCCGTGGCCGTGAGCACGCCATCAACGCGCTCCTCGATTTGCGCCTCGACGTGCAGGAACTCGCCGACCGTCGCGCCTGCGAGGTATCCCACCGTCACCGCCTGGGCCACCATGCCGCTACCGCTGACCAGCGACATCGCCTCGGCCAGCGCCGCGGCCACGATCCCGTCATGGGCGTAGCCGCGCACTGCTCCCTGATGGTCCTGCTTGATGAAGCACCGCCCCGCCAGCGAACCGTTGGGTCGTCGCTCGAGCTCAAGCAGCAGCCCGAACAGGTTCGTCCGCCCGCAGCCGAAGCACAGCTCGTGATGGACGAGCGCCATCCGACTGGCTGCTACTTCAGGCGAAAGGCCTTGATGCGCACGTCGTACTGCTGGGCGTCACGCGAGTAGACGCCGTAGGCGAGGGCCTGGATCAAAGACAGCAGGGCGGTGTGCGAGCGAACGAATGCCGGCGTGTTCGACGAGTAGTAGAGGCGGATCCGCGCCAGCCGCGCAACCTCGGAAAGAGTTGCGTCGGTGATGGCCAGCGTTGGCGCCTTGCGGTGGCGGGCCAGCTTCATCGTGCGAGTGATCAGCGGGTGAGGGCGGCCGGCGGAGAGCCCGATGACCAGGGTGCCCTCGTCGATCCGGCTCAGGCGCCCGAGCGCCTCCTGGCTTGGACTGGCCACGATCTCCGCACGGAGGTCAAGCAGCATGAGGAGATGCCGCAGGTAGCTGGCGAAGAACGCCATTTGATCGGTACCGGCGATCAGCACCTTCTCTGCGGAGACGATCGCGTCGACCGCTGCTTCGACATCGGAACGGGACAGCTTGTGCGCGGTGTCCTCCACGTTGACGTGATCGGCCGCCAGCGCGGCTTCGAACTCCGTGTGATCCAGGGAGAACAGCGGCGTCGCACCGGCCAGCGGATCGTTCACGCCGGCCGGGCGCCGGCGATATTCGTCGCGCGCAGCCTGCTGGAGCTCCGGGAAGCCATCAAAGCCAAGCGCTTGGGAGAACCGCACAACGGTGCTGGACGAGGTGTTGGCGCGGCGGGCGAGCTCTTCGGCGGTCTGGAACGCGGCCTCGTCGAGGTGATCGACGATGTACTGCGCGACATCCTTCTGGGACCGGGAGAACTCGTCGAACCGGGCGCGAATATACGAGGACAGCGCCTGATGACCGTGCGGGGTCTCGGCGGTCGCAGTGGGAGTTGTTGTCTGCTTCATCGGCAGGCGTTCATTCGACGCCCGCCGCCACCGTTCCTTCAGGGATCCGCTCGACGCTGCATGAATCGGTCATTGGGAGACGAGAATCCGAAGCGCCGATACAGGCCGTGAGCATCCTCGGTGGCGAGCGTCCAGTTGAGGCGTGCCTGTGGTCCATTGTCGACAGCCTCACGCACTATCTCCTCCCCCAGCCCGCGTCCGCGGTAGCCGTCAAGCACGTAAACGTCGCACAGATGCGCGACGTGAATCCCGTCGGAGATAACCCGTGCGAATCCGACCTGCCGCTCGCGGTCGTAGAGGCCGACAACGCGCGCGGCCTCGCGCACACTCCGCTGCACCAATTCACGCGGGCGACCCCGTGCCCAGTAGGACTCGCGGCTCAGATAGTCGTGGACCGCATCAACATCGATCCGGTCCGGATCGTCATCCAACTCAAGGCCGCCGGGCAACTCCCGCCGCAACTACTGTCCGGGTTCGGTGTGTTCCTGGTTCTGCCTGCGCTCAGCGAACACCTGGCCGATGATGAAGGCGATCAGCAGGTTCACCACCACACCGATCCCGAGGAAGGTGGCCAGCAGCGCGAGCGTCATTCCAAGCGCGTGATCTGCGGGGATCAGCATGTCCCGGGAGCGTATCGCAAGCGTCCGCCGACGAGCCCGCCAAGTGCCACACGGCCCGGGGCCGGTGGTAGCTTCGCCTCCGAGCACCGGCCCGGTAGCTCAGTTGGTTAGAGCAGCGGACTCATAATCCGTCGCGCGCTGGTTCGAGTCCAGCCCGGGCCATGAGGAAATGGCCGCAGATAGGGGGTTGAGGATTTGCGCCCCCTTTTGCCTCGTCGCCGTAGCCCTAGGGCGATGTCTGCAGCTCGCACACGGCGATGGCAGGGGCGTCGCGTCGTGCTTTCTCGCTTGCGGTCGCGAGGCCGGCAAGCGGCGTGTACGAGACCTGCGCGGGGTCAATGTCGAGCGCGCGGGCGTCCGCGGGATCGAGGCGCTCCAGGAGTGCCTTGGAGGCAAGCGCACGGCCGCCGGTTGCGCAGGCCTCGATCCGGGCTGTCTCGTTGACCTCCTCTCCGAGCGCGGTCACCTCCGCGCGGCCGCTGGTCATCAGTCGTCCGACGTACAGCGTCGCACCCCAGTGAAGGCCGAAGCGCATCGTCAGGTCAGCCGGGTCTAGACCGCTGCGCTGTGCCGCGGTGCGTGCTGCCTGACGGATCGCACGCATCGCTTCGATGGAGGCTCGCGCCGCCGATGATTCCGTCCCGGCATCCTCAGCGAGGAAGAAGGCCGTGACCCCGTCACCGACATGCTTGCCAACGATCCCGCCGGCCTGAACCACGGCACGGTCACCAGCGGTGGCGAGTCGTCGTATTACGGTGAAATACGCCGGGGTTGCGAGCCGCTTAGCTAGCAGCGTCGACGCTTCCAGATCTGCAAACAAGACGGCCGATGGGCGACGGGCCGGCTGCAGGAGCATGCTCATTCGCTCGAACAGCCGTGCATCCCCGAGCGCGAGCATCCCCAATACAACAGCGCGAATCTCCGGCTTCGCCACCGAGACATAACCGGCGCGAGCTCCGTCGACGTAATGCAGGCAAGCCAGCAGCACGTCATTGCCAATGATCTCGTTACCGAATCTGACATCTACGCGGGTGGCCCAGAGTGGTGGCGGCGCTACCGGTTCGATCCGCTCCAACAACCCGCTGAAACGTGGATCTGCGACCTGCACCAACGCATCCCGTCCGCCTGCGGTCGTGGCCATAACGAAGCCAGCCCAATCTCGCAATGACTCTAGGAAGCTCTCGAATGTCGGTCCGGTCGGCCAGCTCTCACGGGCCGCCGACATTGCAGACGAGAAAACGTGTTCGCCGAGGCCCGCGACCGGCGCGTCTCGCCTCCCGGCCGACACTAGCGTTCGATATTCGCTGGACAGGTATGCAAGCCGCCAGCTCGCGTCCCACACCTCGCCCGCAAACCCGTGCTGCTCCAGCGCCCTAGCGACAGCCGACAGCGCAGGGTCCTCCGGCAGCGAGAACGATCCAGGCTCGGCAGCCACAACGCGACCCTAGCCAGCCATGCCCCGCGTTGCACGCACTTTCGATGAAATCGGAACATGCCGCGTCACCCCAGCCGTCCAGTGAGCGCCGGCCATAGGCCTGGCCAAGACGCCCGACACGTCCCACTCGCGTGCGCGCCAGCACGGGGCGCCGCACAGTAGTCGCTCTTGGTCGCGGCTCGCACACACGGCGGCAATCGGGCCAGACAACGCAAACGCGCGTGCTGCGGCTTCGACCCGGGCCGTATGCGGCCCGGCCCATCACGCCTCGAGCAGCAGCCAGGCGACGACCGGCGAGCTGGCTGCTCCCTCACAGATGGAGGGGTCGACCGCGGTGGCCCGCGGACTGTCGCAACTCCTCCCAAGCAGCGACGAGGGCAACCGCGTTTGCTGCATGCACGGAGAGGCAGGCGCGGCCTCAGCGGGACGCGACGCCGGCCGCGAGTGCTGTGCAGCGGATCTGGTCGAGTGGCTGCCCGGCGGCTTCGAAGCCGGCCGCGGCCACACGGAAGTGGTCAATCGCGGCGTGGGTGTCGCGGTCGGCTTGTGCACGGTGGCCTTTGACTTCGTCGAGTGCCGCGTCCCATGCGGGGAGGCGCATCACGACGCTGGCTAGGTATTCGGAGAGTTGTTGCCATCGGTCGGCGCGCTCGAGGTCTCCGGCGCGGGCGGCGGCGATCGCGGCGGGCACGGCGAGCGTGATTCTGCAGCCGGGGCAGGTCTCGATCGGGCCGCGCACGGCGGCCTCGGCTTCCTCGACGGCGGCGAGTGCGGATTCCGGGTCGGCGGCGGCGATGATGCGGGTTCCGTAGATGCGGTCAAATAGGTGAAATCCGACGTCCGATTCGCGGGCGACCGCGAGCGCCTCGTCCAAGAGCGCGTCGGCCTGGGGTTGCTGGCCGCGGTACAGGGCGATTTGGGCTCGGCGCTGCAGCGCGAACGCCTCGCCGGTGGCGGCGGCGATCTTGTGGTGGAGCTCTGCTCCCGCCGAGAGATCGTGGTCGGCGGCGTCGAGCTGTCCGGCGAGGAGCTTGGCCTCGCCGCGGATCGTGATTGCAAACGCGCGGCCGCGCGCGGCGCCGAGCCTCTCGGCCTCTGTCGCTAGTGAGCTCGCGAATGCGATCACGTCGGTGTAGGGCCGCGCGCCGTAGAGGAGCCGCTGGGTCATGCACAGCTGACCGTCGAACACGCTGACGGCCAACTCGGGTAGCCCGTGGGTGTCGTGGAGGTCGGCGACGACGGTGTGGCGCAGATCGCCACGTGCGTGCGCGGCGGCGGCGTGGGCCCATGAGGCCACTACCAGTGCGGCGGCGTCGCCGGACTGCAGCGCCAGTCGGCGGGCCTCGGCGGCCTTCGCCGCGCCGACCTCGGGATCGCCGTAGCCGAGTGCTGCGGCGCCGCAGAGCGCGAGCGCGAGTGCCAGGCGCCCCTGGACCGTGTCAGGCTCGACGCCCTCGAGCATCTGCAGGCCACCCGGTGGATCGCCGAGCTTGATCTGGGCGAGCGCCTGCTTGGCGCGCAGCTCGTGCGCTGCGGACCGGTCCGCGACACGGGCGGCGGCGGCATACGCGGCGGGCGCCCCGCTGTCGCCGATCGCGTCGAGCGCTTCGGCCCGCAGCGACAGCGCCTCGCCGTGGTGGGGCTCGTGATCGAGCATCGGTTCAAGGTGGGCGAGCGCATCGCGATACGCCCCGAGTCCGACAGCCTGGCGGGCGGCGGCCAAAAGCCAGCCGCTCGCTTCGTCGGGGCGGCCGCCGGCAAGCCAATGGTGGGCGATCAGACCCGGCGCCGTGCCGGCATCCGCCAGCCGGTGCGCGGTGTCGCGATGGGCGGTGAGCGTCTGGTGCGGCGTGAGCTGCTCGACGAGCGCTTGGCGGACCAGCTCGTGGCGGAAGCGGTAGCGCCCGCCGGCGACGACCAGGATTCCGGCGTCGAGCGCTCGGTCGAGCAGCGCGAACGCGTCGATCTCGGGAAGGCCGGTCACCGCGACGACCCCGGCCGGGTCGAGCGCGTCGCCCGCGAGCGCGAGCCGCCTGAGCATCGCGGTGGTGTTCTCGTCGAGGTCGAGGAACCTCGAGGCGATCGCGTCGCGGGCGGTCGGCAAGAGCGCCGGAACACCCGCGACGGCGCTGCGCGCAAGCTCAAGCGTGAGGAACGGGTTGCCCTGTGCGAGATCGACGATCCGATCCACCACCTCACGCGTCCGCGTCGTCGCCGCGCCTGCCGCCACCAGCCTGGCCGCGTCCTCGCGTTTGAGCGGTCCGAGATCGAACTCGACAGCGCTGCCGCCACGCGCCAGCCTCTGCACCCCACCGACCAGGACCTCGGGCGCCGGCTCCGGCCGGTAGGCGAGCACGGCCAGGACCGCGCTCCCGCCGAGGGAACCGAGGTGCAGCAGCAAGTCGATCGTGGCTTCGTCGGCTAGGTGCGCGTCATCGACGATCACGGCGACGCGAGCGCCATCGCTCGCGGCCAACAGCAGGCGGCGGAATGCGCCGATCACCTCGTGGCGCGTCAGCGACCGCTCCAGCCGGGCGGCTGGTCCAGCCACCGCGGTCAACTCGGCCAGCACCGAGCGACCGTGGCCACCGACAGCCTCGAGTAACCCGCGGTCGGCGGCGATCAGCTGCTCGACAGCGCTCGCGATCGGCGCGTACGGGCCGGCGGCCTCGCTCGCCTCGACCGCGATCACCATCCAACCCTCCGCGCGCGCCACGATCGCCAGCTCCCGGCAGAACGCTGTTTTGCCGATCCCCGCGACACCGCGCACCACCAACGCGCTGCGCGCCGGGTCGTGCTCGCGGCGCAGCACCGCCGTGGCCCTCGCGAGCTCGAGCTCGCGACCGACGAAATCGGGCTCGGCGACCGCCAACCCCGCGACGCACTCGTCGTAGATCGCCTGTGTGCCGGGGCTCGGCAGGAGCCCCAGCTCCCGCCGCAAAGCGCTGCGCAAACGGCCGTATGCGCGGATCGCGGCGGGGCGGCTGCCGCTCGCCAGCTCGCGTCGCATCAACTCCCGGCAGGCCGGCTCATCGGTCGGCTCGACCTCCACCAGCCGCTCCCACTGGCCGCTGCGGCGCAAAAGCCCCAGCCGCAATGACCGCAGACGCTCCCGCGGTGCCTGAGTCCACACCTCGTACAGCATCTCGGGCAGCAGATCGCCGGCGTAGCTCGAGGCGACCTGAGCGCAGGCCGCTGGGTCGCCGCCGGTCAGCGCCGCCCGAGCGTGGGACTCGAAGCGCGCGGCGTCGGTCTCGACCGCCAGCGACCCGAACAAGACGACCTGTCCGCCGCGGAGCGCGACCGCGTCGGCGCTCGCGAGCGCCTGCCTGGCGTGATGGGCGGCCTTGCGTAAGTTCGCGGCGCCGGCCCTCACATCCAGACGCGGCCACAACGCCTCGATCACCTCGTCGCGCGTCAGGCGATGCCCGTCAGCGAGCGCGAGCAGCGCTACGAGCTCGGCCGCGCGACGAGCAGGCCACCCGCCTGCCGCCGCGTCCGCTTCGCCGGTGCAGACACGGAACCGGCCGAGTAATTCGATCCGGATCGCGTCGTCGTGCGCTTTTGAGGTCATTTCCTCGCTCCCGAACCGCAGCGTATACGAGGAACGTTTCAGGAACACGCGTCCGCGACGCTCAGCTCCTCCAAATTCCAACCCACCGAACGACTGGAGCAACGATGAAGGCGACAACCAAGGCGCAGGCACCGATCGCGATCGAAGGCGGAGGCGTCGAACTGCGACTGCAGGAACTCGGCGGTGGCATCAGCGCCGGCTTCGTGCGCCTGCCGGCCGGCGCCGATCTGCGCCCGGCGACCACGGGCCTGCCCGACGATCTCTGCCAATGCCCGCACTGGGGCTACATGCTCAAGGGGCGCGTGAAGATGCACACCCGCAACGGCGCTGAGGTCTACGAGGCCGGCCAGTCGTTCTACTGGGCACCCGGACACGCGCCAGAAGCGCTCGAGGACTGCGAATACGTCGACTTCTCACCCACCGACGAGTTCCAACACGTCATCGACCACATCACCGGAGCCTCCGCGTCCGCGTGACGCGACCGCAGCCGCGATCACCCCACTACGAGAGCAGGCCTCAGATGAGTGCATCAACTGCCGTGTCATGGAGCCTGCCCTCTCGATGACCAGCAGGCGCAGATCGCCCAGCAGTTCACCGAAACCATCTGTTGAGGGGTGGCCACGCCATGCCGAAGATGATCGCGTGATGGCGCAGGCGATCGTGCTCGGGGCGGGCACTGCCGGGCTCGCGGCGGCAGCGACGCTCCGCGGGGTTGGGGTCGACGTGATTGTGCTCGAGCGGACCGACCAGGTCGGTGCGAGCTGGCGGCGGCGCTATGACGGGTTGCGCCTCAATACGCCGGGCTGGATGTCCACGCAGCCCGGGTTCCGCGCGAGCCGTCGCCGCTACGGCGAGTTCCCCTCTCGGGACGCGTGGATCGAGTACCTCGAGCGCTACACCGCGCACCATCACATCGATGTGCGCTTCCGCACCGAGGTGCAGCGCGTAGCCCCCGGGGACGGAGGGTGGCGCATTCGTACCGATCGCGGGGAACTGCATGCGCGCGTCGTCGTCGTCGCGACCGGGTTCGACCACGACCCCTACCTCCCCGACTGGCCCGGGCGAGACGGTTTCACCGGCGACTTGATCCATTCGTCCGCCTACCGAAATCCCGAGCCCTACCGAGGCCGGGACGTGCTCGTAGTCGGACCGGGCACTACTGGCTCGGAAATCGCGGTCTTGCTCTCAAGAGGCGGCGCGGGGCATGTGCGCGTCGCCTGCCGGAGGCCTCCTAACCTCACGGCCCGCAAATTCCTGGGCGCTTCCGTGAACATCCCCGGGATCGCGCTCAACCACCTTCCACTGCGCCTCGGGGACCAGATTGGATGGCTGTCGCAGTGGATGCTGTTCGGCAACCTCGATCGCTACGGGCTTCCACGTTCACCAGAGGGAGTCGCCAGTCTCAACCAACGGCACCAAACGCCCGTATACGACGATGGCTTCGTGGCCGCCCTAAAGGCCGGACGGATCAAGATCATCGCAGCGGTTGCCGGCTTCGACGGCCCCGACGTGATGCTCGCAGACAGCACCCGCATCCAGCCGGATGCAGTGATTGCTGCGACGGGCTACCGGCGGGGACTGGAGCCACTGCTCGGTCAGCTCGGCGTGCTCGACGAGGACGGCGTCCCGCTGGTCAGCGGCGGAAACCAGCACCCGTCAGCGCCAGGCCTGTTCTTCAACGGCTATCGGCACGACCTCAGCGGACAGTTGCGCCTGATGCGGCCCGACGCCCAGGCAATCGCACGGGCGGTGCGGCGATAGCGTCGCCAACGCCGCGTTGGCCTGCGCATCGCTCGCGCCCGGAGCGAAAATCGCGCTCGCGACTCTCCCATTTGCGACATCGCGCGCGAGCCGATGCTCTTGCTACAGCCCTGAGAAAGCGATCGTGACGATGACCAATCTCTACCTGGCGGCCGGGAATCTCCCGGTAATCGGCATCATCTACGCCCTCGCGGTCTTGTTCGCCATAGCCGTCGTCTGCTTCGCAGTCGTGAAGCTGTCCGGCCGGAGCCCCCGTACCCGGGCGCCCGCCAGACGCGCGGCCGGAGCCGGCAATGAGCCGACTCACGCCGACGACGCGGTTCGGCAGAGCTCAGAGACCTAACCGCCCGCTCATGCGGTGACGCGAGGACCCTTCTCGCGCGGGCCACCCACTGGGCGGGATGCTCGTCGGTGTCGACCACCGACGTTCCGTCGGTGCTATCCGCCATCGCGACCCAGGTGATCCGCTCGCCGCTGATTGGCTTCTCAATCGCCGAACCAGTCTGCGCCACGTTGTCATCCGAAGAACCGAGACGGTCGCAGAACCAGCGCGGACCGCAGGCACCGGGAAGCCGTACCGCTGGCCGTTAGGACAACTCGTTGCGTCCGCGCGCCGTAGCTGCAATTCTCTCGGCATGGCAGTCAATCGGGGACGCTGGACGGTCAGCGGCGAGGATGAAATCGTCGTCTTCCTCATCGGGATGCGGATCAACAAGCCCTGGAAGGTGCCTCAGTGGTGGCCCGTATTCACGGCCATGCCGAGGATGTTGCGGTGGCTCGACGCGCACCCGCAGGCTGGGTTGTTGCACTACGAGTTGTCGCTCAGGAGTCCGCTCAGTCCGGTGGTCACCCAGTACTGGCGCTCGTTCGAGGAGCTGGAGCAGTTCGCGCGCTCGCCCGATGCGCCACACCTACCGGCCTGGAAGGCCTTCAACGCCTCGGTCGGCGGCTCGGGCGACGTCGGGATCTGGCACGAGACCTACCGCGTCAGCGGCGACCACCGCGAGGTCATCTACGGGAACATGCCACCTTCTGGGCTCGCAGCCGCGATGGGTGCCGAGCCGATCGGCAGCACTGCTGCGACCGCCGCACGGCGCATCGGCGCGCGGGTTCTCGACGAGCCGCCCGTCACCGCGGATTACTAGTCGCGAGAGGAAACCCGGATGTGCACCTCGTGCCGCCGGACGGGGGGTGCGCGTCGACATCCGCGCCGATGACGTTCCAGCCCTCGTCGCGGCGGAAGATCACGCCGCCGGATTGGCCCCCTCACTCACGAAGCTAACCGCGGACGTCGAGCCGTAGCGCCGTCGGCGATGCGACGCAGAGTGTTGCTGGTGAGGCATACCGACAAATCGTTTCGGGTAAGTGTGGGAAACCGATCGGCTGGGCTCCATCCCACACCGGAAAGGACCGAACGGGATGTTGCACCTGATGCGAGCAGGGTTCGTTGGCGGGTGCTGCGTCCTCGCCGTCGTCGCTGCACCGTTCGCGACTGCGGCCAGCGCCCAGAAGGCGAAGGCGATCCAGGCGACCCAGCGGCTCACGACCCTCTCCTCTAGCGGATCGAGCCTGACAAATGTCGGCACGAGCGAAGGCAAGATCGGCGGCGCAAGCGTACACGGGGCCCTGCGCGCCGTCGTCAAAGTCTCCGCAACGAAGTTCACCGCAATGGGCACGCTGTTCTACGCGACAGGAACGTTGAAATACACGCTCAACGGAACCACCACGAGTAACCCGGACGGCAGCCTCGGTGTTCGCGGAACCGGAACATTCACCGATGGAACGGGCAACTACACCGGCGCGCACGGCAAGTTCACGGGCTCAGGGACCAAGCCGGCAAACTCGTTCGAGACATTCACCCTGAAAGGGCACGTCACCTATCGGTGACGCTGGCCGCATTGCCGGAGCCATCGGAGGAGACCGTCTGTAGTTGCTGGCACGACGCAAATCGAAAGGAGCGCTGATGCGTAGATCGCTGAGGGGAACCGTCTTGGTAGCCACGGTGGCGGCTGTGGTGGCTGGTTCTGCTATCGCCAGCGGTGCGTCGAATCCGGTTCAGCGCGGCCGGGTCGCGAAGAGCCGGACCACGGTTCTGAAGATCTATACCTCGCTTCGTCAGGCTGCCCTACTTGACCTCGGGCAAGCAGGGTTCAGTCTCGGCGATCAGGACATCTTCAGCGACGACGTTCTGACGAGCCGCAGTGGCGCGAAGATCGGCGTCGACGGCGGTGTTTGCACCGTCGCCCGTGTGACCAATGCGACCGCGAGGTCCGGCCTGGACCAGTGCCTGATCACGTTCTCGCTCAAGGGCGGCGAGATCACGACCCAGGTTCTGCAGCCGACCGGGCAGGCCACTGGCACGGCCACCGGGGCCATCACCGGCGGCACGGGCGCTTACCGCAACGCGCACGGCATCTACACCGTCAGTTTCCATGGCCCGGCTGCCGCGAACGTGACCTTTTCATTCGCCCAGTGAACACGCGGTCGTGCCGTATGGACGGCTCCTGCTCGCTCTTTCTCTTATCGGGGCCCTGATCGTTTCGTGAGCATCAAGAGCGGTCGCCCTGTGATGTGCCAACTGTCGCGAACACCCTCGTCGCGAATCTCAGGCGAGGTCGAAGCGATCAAGGCTCATGACCTTGTCCCAGGCGGCTACGAAGTCACGGACAAACCGCTCGTTCGCGTCAGCGCACGCGTATACCTCCGAGATGGCTCGCAGCTGCGAGTTTGATCCGAATACGAGGTCAACTGTCGTACCAGTCCATTTGACCTCGCCTGTGGCGCGATCGCGCCCCTCAAACACCTCTGCAGACGAGCCGTTGGCTGACGAGGACGCCTGCCATTCCGTGTCCATATCGAGCAGGTTGGTGAAGAAGTCGTTCGTCAACGTCTCGGGCCGGTCGGTCAAAACACCATGCCTCGACTGCTTGTGATTGGCGTTGAGCGCGCGCATACCGCCAACGAGAACCGTCATCTCGGGAGCTGTCAGAGTCAACATGTACGCCCGCTCCACCAGCAGTGTCTCGGGCGACAACGTCTGACCGGCTTGGACGTAGTTGCGGAATCCGTCGGCGGTCGGTTCAAGGACCGCAAAGGACTCCACGTCGGTCTGATCCTGTGAGGCATCCGTGCGCCCCGGCGCGAAGGGAACCGTCACGTCGTGCCCAGCGTTCTTGGCCGCTTGCTCGACGCCGGCGCAGCCGCCCAGAACGATCAGGTCAGCGAGCGAGACCTTCTTTGCGCCGGATTCGGCGCCATTGAAGTCCTGCTGGATCCGCTCCAGCCTCTGCAGCACGTTCGCCAGCTCGGACGGATTGTTTACCTCCCAGTCCTTCTGTGGCGCAAGCCGAATCCGCGCCCCATTGGCCCCACCACGCTTGTCGGTGCCGCGAAAACTCGCCGCTGCGGCCCACCCGGTGGCCACCAGCTGGGAGATCGACAGTCCCGATGCGAGGATGTTGCTCTTGAGAGCGGCGATGTCCTCCTCGCCGATCAGGGGGTGCTCTGCCTCCGGGACGGGATCCTGCCACAGCTGCGGCTCGGGAACCCACGGTCCGAGGTAGCGTGAGACCGGTCCCATGTCGCGGTGCAGCAGCTTGTACCACGCCTTGGCGAACGCGTCCGCGAGCTGGTCCGGGTTTTCGTGGAAACGCTTCGCGATCGGCGCGTAGATCGGATCCACCTTCAGCGCCAGGTCCGTCGTGAGCATCATCGGTGCGTGCCGCTTCGACGGATCGTGAGCGTCGGGCACGCTGCCCTGAGCTTCACCATTCTTGGGAGTCCACTGCTTGGCACCGGCGGGGCTTGTCGTCAGCTCCCAGTCGTAGTTGAACAGGTTCTCCAGAAACCCGTTGTCCCATTTGGTTGGCTCGTTGGTCCAGGCGCCCTCGAGCCCGCTGGTAAGCGTGTCGGCACCGCTGCCGCTTCCGTAGCTGTTCCTCCAGCCGAGTCCCTGCTGTTCGATTGGAGCGCCCTCGGGTTCCGGGCCGATGTATTTGGGATCGACGGCACCATGGGTCTTGCCAAACGTGTGGCCGCCGACGATCAGGGCCAACGTTTCCTCGTCGTTCATCGCCATGCGAGCGAACGTCTCCCGAATATCCCTGGCGGCAGCCAATGGATCCGGGTTCCCGTTGGGACCCTCCGGATTCACGTAGATCAGGCCCATCTGCACCGCGCCCAGAGAATCGGCGAGCTCCCGATCGCCGCTGTAGCGCTCATCGCCGAGCCAGGTGTCTTCGGCACCCCAGAACATCTCCTCGGGCTCCCAGATGTCCTCCCGTCCGAAGCCGAAGCCGAACGTCTTGAACCCCATCGATTCCATGGCACAGTTGCCGGCGAAAACGAGTAGGTCAGCCCAGGAAACCTTTTGGCCATACTTCTGCTTGACCGGCCAGAGCAGCCGGCGGGCCTTGTCCAAGCTCGCGTTGTCCGGCCAGCTGTTGAGCGGGGCGAACCGCTGGGCGCCGGCGCCCCCGCCACCCCGACCATCAGCAATGCGATACGTGCCCGCGGAGTGCCACGACATCCGGATGAAGAGCGGTCCGTAATGACCGTAGTCAGCCGGCCACCAATCCTGCGAAGTGGTCATCACGTCGAAGATGTCCTGCTTCAGCGCCTCGAGGTCGAGCGACCGGAACTCTGCTCGGTAGCTGAAGTCCTTGCCCAACGGCGTGGCCGGCAGCGAGTGCTTATGGAGAACCTGCAGATTTGGCTGATTTGGCCACCAGTCCTGATTCGTCCTGGGCCGCGTCGGCGCGGGAGTCGGAGACGGGATCGCTGGGTTCTCGGTTTCGCTGACGGTGTCGGCCACTTGGTTCCTCCTACGTGTTCACTGTTCGGTTTTGACGGATGCCGCTGCTACCCAATAGTGTCGAGTCCAGGGGCAGGTCGCTCTACCCGCTGGGAGCCTGCAATCCCCGGGCGGATGCGACAGCAGGCGCCTGGATGCAGTCGGGACATCGACCCCAGTAGATGACCTCGGCCTCGTCGATCTCGTAGCCCGACTGCTCTGAGGCCGTCAGGCAAGGGGCGAAGGCCACGGCGCAATCAACATCGACCATCCGGCCGCATGCGCGACAGATTAGGTGGTGATGGTTGTCGCCCACTCGGTCCTCGTACCGCGCCGGCGACCCCGCAGGCTGGATGCGCCGGATGATGTCCGCCTCGGCGAGGACGGCCAGGGCGTCGTACACCGCCTGAAGCGAGACGGCACCGATCTCCCCACGTACCAACGTCTCGATGTCGGAGGCGGTGCTGTGCGGCCGCTCCGCCACCGCCCTCAGGACAGCTAGGCGCTGGGCCGTAACTCGGACGCCGTGCTGGCGCAGCAGAGCAACTTTGTCAACGAATGCCGCCACTGGTCGTTCCGCACTCTAGCGAGAGCGACCTGGAAGCACTCCAATCTTTGGCACACCCCAGTCTGAGGGTTCGATCGTCGTCAGATACGAATGCTTGGAGCTCGCGTTCGGGATGAGAGCAGGCGGGTAGCTCGCCTCCGTGACGTCTCTCCCCCACGCAGTCGACGTACGGCGCCGGGCCGGATGGTTGCCCGACGACCAGGGGGACTTGGAAGCCTGGCTCGACGGACATCGTCAGCGAGTGGAGGCCCGAGGTGAGCAGATTGTGCTTCACGACGTCATCAGCGAGTTCCAAGGGCTGATTGACAGCGATCCCGTGGTGCGGATGTACGTCAACCAGATGATCGCGCAGGTGCCCGACACCAAGCCATACCGCAAGCGGCATGTGGAGAGTGTCGACCAGCTGTTGCGGCTGATCAACGAGGTGCTGACGATGGCGCCCGAGTTCGGCCCTGCGATGGTGGCCACCCCGTTAGGCGCGATCCTCGACTGGACGATGGGGACACCGGCCGGCTTCGCGGCCTACCGGGACCCCCGAATCAACGCGATGCTCAAGAAGATCCTGACCGTCTGGTGCGAGTTCCTCAGCAGCAGCGACTCGCTCTACGTGCTCAACGACTCACCTTCGGGCTGGAAGTCCGCCGAGGCCCAGCGCGCAGTGGGCATCGAGCAGTTCGAATACGACCCGCACGACGAACACTGGGGCTTTGCCTCATGGAACGACTTCTTCACGCGACGCTTCAAGGACGGCGCTCGTCCGGTGGACTCACCGGACGACGACAAGGTGATAGTGAGCGCCTGCGAGTCTCTCCCCTACGGCATCAGCACCGACGTTCAGCGGCAGGATCGCTTCTGGATCAAGAGTCAGCCCTACTCGCTGGAGGACATGCTGGCCAATGATGAATCGGTTGACCAGTTCGTCGGTGGGACGGTGTATCAGGCCTTTCTGAGCGCGACCAACTACCACCGGTGGCACTCCCCCGTGGCGGGCACGATCGTCCGGGCGTACGTCCAGCCGGGCACCTACTACTCCGAAGCCGACTCAGAGGGCAAGGACGCGGTCGAGCCGATGAACTCGCAGTCCTACCTCGCCCACGTTGCGGCTCGGGCGATCATCCTGATCGAAGCCGACGATCCAGTCATCGGACTGATGGCCTTCGTGCCGGTCGGCATGTCGGAGGTCTCCTCATGCCTGATCGACTCCAAGCTGACGCCCGGCCACCGAGTCGAGAAGGGCGAGGAGCTCGGTTACTTCCAGTTCGGCGGCTCGACTCACTGTCTCGTCTTTCGCCCGGGCGTGATCGCCGAGTTCTCACTCACGGCGATTCCTCAGCCGCATGACCCGGAGGCGCCGCTCGTGCTCGTCCGCTCCAAGCTCGCGACCGCCAATCCCACGGTCTGAACCTGGGAGTGATGATCCATCACTTGTGATGCTTCGACCGCGTGACCCGGATCCGGATGCCAAGGGTGCTAGTCGTGTAGCCGGCCTTCGTCACCCGGAGCCTCAGCGTCGTGCCGTGGGCGAACGGCCCGACTCGTAGTCGCGCGACCCCACTGCTGTCGGTCCGCGCGGAGATCGTGCGGGAGTGATGCGCGCGGGCGTTTGAGGCCCGCCCAACCACTGTCACGGTGGCGCCGGCGAGCGGATGGCCGGCGTCGCCGACGTGGACCGATACGGTCGTCTTGCGCCCGCTCACCACCGTGACAGGCCTCGCGGACACCGACTCGCCGGGCTCGACATGGGCTTCCCACACGGCCGCGTTGGAGTCCGCGGTCGAGCCGAAGGTCCCGAGGATGTCGAGCCCGTTCCCGCTCGGGCTCGCGCTGAGGGCGAAGGAATTGTCGGTTCCGCTCGGGCCGGTGAGCGACACCGGCGCGCCGAAGCGAATCTCCCCGTTCCCGTTATCGGATCGGGCCGCGTACACCTGCACCGGTCCGCCGACATCCCGGGTCCAGACCACCCACAACCGGCCCGAGCTGTCGGCGGTGATGTTGAGATTGCGCACCTCGGCAGCACCGGTTGAGACGACGATCGGTTTCGGGGTGTCGAACAACGCGCCACTCGGGGTGTGGTAGGGCGCGGTCCAGACGAGCACCTTGTTCGGCGGGCTGCCGGTCGTGAACGCGGTGACGACCCCAAAATGGCCCGGACGCGTGGTCAACGGCGTCTGGCCGCGTAGGCCCGTGGTGTTGGCCTCCGATCCGGGCGCGTGGTACGGGGTGTGACCAATCGGGCTGCCGCGGGGGTCAACTTCCTGCACGTAGACGCCGTCCCAACCGGGGGCATTTGAGAACCAAGCGATGCTCGGCTGTCCAGTGCTCCCGTCGGCCGCGAGCTTGGGGTCATATCCGCAGCAGCCGGAGATCGAGCCCGGCTGATCCTGGAAATTAGCGCCGCTGTACGCGTTCACGTCATCGGAAGCGTCCGGGGGGCCCTGCGGGTTGGCAGATCCCGTATCATCCAACTGGCCGCCGTCGGTGTCGCGTCCCGGGGACGTGCCACGGTGGGCGTACACGCCGAGCGCCCCGGCCTGCCACGCCTGGAGCGTGATCCCGTCGGCCATCGTCAGGGCGCTGGGGGTGGCGGCGTAGGTATAGAGCTCGGCGAGATAGCCGGGCGGGCAGGTCAGATCGGTGTCACCGCAGCTGGCTACGTCGATTCCGGCGAGCGGGTGGGTCCATGGTCCCCCGGGGCCCGGTGCCGTCGCAGTTTCGAGCCCCGGCACGGGGCTGTCGACGGTGGGGTCCTGGATCCCGCCCCAGAACGCCCGGAGGCCATCCGGATCCAGGACCAGAGCCGGGTTGTCCAGACTCGACCAATCGCCGGTGATCGGCGAGCCAGGGCTGACGTGGCCGGTCGGGCTGATCACCGCCGTCGCCATTGCCTCCTTCGTGGGGTCGCCCCCCGGCACGCGGTACGCGATCAGGAGCGATCCGTCCGCGAGTCGCACGAATCCCGCGGCAGTGTCGGTTCTCTGAACGAACGAACCGGGCAACTGCGACCAGGGCGAGGCGGCCTGGACGGAAGGCGCAAGCGCCAGAGCGCCGATCACGCCGGTGGCAGGCGCGAGGGCGCGGAACAAGCGAAGACATTGGCGGACGTTGACAGCGCGCATCGACGATTGCCTCCCGGGCACGTGGACGTGACCGGGAGATCATCGTGCTTGCACTCCCCCTGAGCAACCCCAGATCTTTGGGGGGGTGCCCGACCTCCAGCGGATCCGTCAGATCCTCCAGGTGGATCCAAGTCGAATCACTCTGAAAGGGGTACGTTTGGGCTGTGAACCCGACCAGTGGTGTCGACCTGGGCCGCCCCAAACCTCCGGCTGAGGCGAGCGGTTTCCTGCTCGACGAGGCGAGGCCACATTCTGGCGTGTGTCCCCAACGGCCAGACAACGTCCACATCCCACGAGAAGGAGAGCGTTAGATGACCGACAAGCCACGCCCCACCACCACCGATGCCGGGATTCCAGTCGCCAGCGACGAGTTCTCGCTGACCGTCGGCCCGGACGGCCCGATCCTGCTCCAAGACCAGTACCTGATTGAGCAGATGGCCAACTTTAACCGCGAGCGGATTCCCGAGCGCCAGCCGCACGCCAAGGGCTCAGGCGCCTTCGGTCAGTTCGAGACGACCGAGGACGTGAGCGCCTACACCGAGGCGACGCTGTTCCAGCCCGGCGTCAGGACCGAGATGCTCGCCCGGTTCTCGACCGTGGCCGGCGAGAGCGGGAGCCCGGACACGTGGCGGGACCCCCGCGGCTTCGCGCTGAAGTTCTATACGCCCGAGGGCAACTACGACATGGTCGGCAACAACACGCCGGTCTTCTTCGTCCGTGACCCGATGAAGTTCCAGCACTTCATCCGCAGCCAGAAGCGCCGCGCCGACAACGGCCTGCGCGACCACGACATGCAGTGGGACTTCTGGACGCTGTCGCCCGAGTCCGCGCATCAGGTCACGTGGCTCATGGGTGATCGTGGAATCCCGAAGACCTGGCGGAACATGAACGGCTACTCAAGCCACACCTACATGTGGGTCAACGCCGGCGGCGACAAGTTCTGGGTCAAGTACCACTTCAAGACCGATCAGGGAATCGAGTTCCTCACTCAGGAGGAGGCCGACCGACTCGCCGGCGAGAGTCCCGACTACCACCGGCAGGACCTGTTCGAGGCGATCCGGGACGGCGAGTTCCCCAGCTGGACGCTGTACATGCAGATCATGCCCTTCGAGGAAGCCAAGACCTACCGGTTCAACCCGTTCGACTTGACCAAGGTCTGGTCCCACGGCGACTACCCGCTCATCAAGGTGGGAACGATGACGCTCAATCGCAACCTGACCGACTTCCACACCGAGATGGAACAGGCCGCGTTCGAGCCCAACAACCTCGTGCGGGGGATCGGGCTGAGCCCGGACAAGATGCTGCTGGCGCGCGGGTTCTCCTACGCCGACGCCCACCGGGCCAGGCTCGGGGTCAACTACAAGCAGATCCCGGTCAACACCCCAGCCGCGCCGGTGCACAGCTATAGCAAGGACGGCGTCATGCGAACGGTTAACGTCACCGATCCCGTCTACGCGCCCAACTCCTACGGCGGCCCTGAGGCCGACCCGTCGCGAACCGACAGCGCGGGGCTGTGGTATGCCGACGGCGACATGGTCCGCTCGGCCTACACGCCGCGGGCTGACGACGATGACTTCGGTCAGGCCGGCACGCAGGTGCGCCAGGTGCTCGACGACGCAGCCCGCGAGCGGCTGGTGAGCAACGTCGCCGGCCATCTCTCGGACGGCGTATCGGAGAAAGTGCTGGCCAGGGCGTTCGAGTACTGGAAGAAGATCGATCAGGAGCTCGGGGAGCGCATCGAGCAGGCCGTGGGAGCGACCGTGGGCGCATAGCTGCGATCGGAGGCGTGCCCGCAAGTGGCGGCCTCGGGGCGCTTCCGCGGAAGCGTCAAGATGGCGCGTTCTTCAGTGTGCAGCGGCCCGTGCCGCTTGCTACGCGCTGGCCCGCCGGGGCGTCAGCATCAATGCCATCAGCTCGGCGCGGCTGCTCACCCCGGTCTTCGAGAACACCGCCTTGAGATGATCGGACACCGTCCATGGGCTGATCCCGAGAGAGGCGGCGATCCGCTTGGTGGGCAGTCCCTGGGCAACCAGACCGGCCACCTCGCGCTCGCGGGCGCTCAGAACGGCCAGCTCGGCCGCATCGGCGACCGGCTCGGCCTGCACGACCACGGTGAGTTGCCGCCCCGCCAGGGCGCCGCGCAGCGTGACTCGCCCACCGCAGCGCAGCGGCAAGGCGGCCACCGCCGAGCGAGCCTCGCCCGCCATCGTCGCGCGAGCCCGCAGCCCGCACAACACGCTCGGAAGCTCGCCGGGCGCCCGAACCTGCGCGAGCAACCTCCGTGCCTGTGCGGTGGCCTCGCGCACACGACCGGTCTCGTCGAGCAGCAGGACTCCCGGCACGAGATCGAGCGTGCT
This sequence comes from uncultured Solirubrobacterales bacterium, assembly GCA_963757165.1. Taxonomy (GTDB): domain Bacteria; phylum Actinomycetota; class Thermoleophilia; order Solirubrobacterales; family Solirubrobacteraceae; genus Palsa-465. The sequence goes on along the minus strand of CAVWQO010000002.1, from coordinate 479,125 downwards.
CACGGCCGGACTCATCGGGTCAGAGCCCGGTTCGGCCAGCGCGAGGCGCTTGCGCTCAGTCGCTCGCACATCATGCTGGTTCGAGATCTCCAACGGTGGCATGGCGTAATTCTGGGTCCGCCGGCGATCCCGCGCATCCCGGAGATCAGTGATGTTTACTCGGGGTCCGCAGCGCTAGATAACGGGGCGATAACCGCGCCCCACGACCAGGTCGCGTCGTTACACGAGCACGGAGTGGACCTGCGTATCGATGCTGCTGCGGCTGCGCTCCCCGAGCCGCAAGGCGCCGCGCCGGCATGGGGCGTCGGGAGGTCGTGTGCGCCAGTGCAGCCACCGGGCGCTCTAGACTTCGCGGATGCGTGGACGAGGGCGACGTCCGGCTCGTGCTGCCTGGTGGGTGGTGCTGATGCTGGCCTTCGGAACCGGTTTGCTTGCGCCCGCCGCTCGTGCCGCAGCCGGGCCGCCCGTGCTGACCTTGCACACCGGGGAGCTCGCGGGCCCCAGGCTCATGGGCATTGGGGTGCAGTGGGACCCCTATGACTCGTATCGGCCAACGCCGGCAGACTGGGCTCGGACATTCCAGCGCTTGGACTCCATGCACCCCGGATTCCTCCGCGTGGTCGAGCCCGCGTCCGACTACTTCGGCGGGTACGACGCCTCACACAATCCGGTTTATCGATGGAACACCCGCCATCTGATCCAACTGCGCGGAATTCTTGGTTACGCAAAGAGCCGCGGGATCACGGTCGTGCTCGGCGACTGGTCAAACCCGCTGATCAACCACGACCCGCGCATTCCGGCCGGCTTCCTCGCCCAGCTGCACGATGTCTACGGCTATACGACCATCAGGTATTACAACCTCATCAACGAGCCGAACTACCTCGCCGGCTGCACCTTCGGTTGCTGGACGGGCGTGGTCAGGACGTTGTCGAGCGAATTCGCCACAGCTGGGTTGAGCAAGTGGCTGAGACTGGTGGGACCCGATAACGCCAACTCGTGGGACGACACGCCCGGTGCCCAGGCGCTCGACAGAACCTCCGGACTGGAAACGGACAACCCGATCGGCGGTGACTCGTGGGTCACCAGCACGCTCCGAGCGATCCCGGATTTGATCGGAGCGTATGACTCCCACCGTTACTCGACGATCTGGGGACTTGAGAACGGCGTGTACGCAGACCAGATGCGCGCACGCCGGGAGGAGATCAACAACCTCGACTCGCCAAACAAGCCGTACTTTGCCGGCGAGGTCGGGCTCACGGCAAGGCAGGTCGATCCGTTTTCCATGCTCGCCGACCGCAGTACGGCGCGCCTGCTGGCACCGCTGATCGATCCGAGCGCGGTGGTCGCGGCGAGCCCGTTCGTCGACAGCCAGCCGCATATCCGAGAATTCGGCTACGGCGTCTGGATGGCGGACATGGTGACCCAGGGAATCGACGCCGGAATGGCAGGTGCGAGCGCGTGGGATCTCGACGACGCGATGCACGTCGGCGGGCAGTACGGCAGCCGGAATCTCAAGCAATGGGGCTTTTGGAACTCCCTCGGCGGCCAGGACGGCTACCCCACCACCGATTTACAGCTGCGTCCGTGGTACTACCCCTGGTCCGTCCTGGCGAGGAGCTTTCCGGCCGGCAGCCAGGCGTTGGTGATCCCAAGCTCTGGCGTGCCCGGATTGCAGGTCGCCGCGGCGAAGATCCCGAACGCAGGCCGATATGACATGTCGTTTGCCGTGGTCAATGACTCGGACGCCGCACGCTCGATCACGCTGTCCGTGCCGTCGGCCATCGGACCCCTCACGCTCGCCCGCTACGACTACTTCGCCGGAAACCGTCCCGCCGACGCCGCCGGACTGCCGGTCCCGGCGAACGTTCTCCATGACGTGGCGCTGTCCGCCGGCCTCACGCTACGGCTGCCTTCCCGTGGTTTCATCGTGCTGAGCTCCCTCGGATCCCATACGGCGACGAGCTTGAACGATGGAACCAGCCTGCTGCTGGACAATCTCAATAGCTGGCACACCGCCTACTCCCACAGCAACGGTCTGACGCTGGACCATCGAACGCCGGCAAGTTTCAACGACGACCAATCGCGCGCGACGCCGAAGAAAGCGCCCGCACAGTATCTGACCTATCGCGCGAGCAACATGACGAGCTTCGAGCTGAAGGCCTACTACCGCAGGCGCCCGGGCCTCACCGCCTATGGCTCGGCGGACGCAAAGACGTGGTCGCCCATCGCCCTGGAGTCAACGCACCCGGCCCCGGCCCTCGGCGGCGGCGGGTGGTACCTCGCCGAGCTCCTCCCCGGCCAGGCGCTACCCCGAGGCACGAACTGGATCAGGGTTAAGCTCGCAGACCGCGGCACCGAACTGTCGCAGGTCGCCATTCGACACCAATGAGATTTCCACCGTCCGCCGAAGATCGATCGCCGACGCCGTCCAAGGACCCGGGGCATCGCCGTCGGCCTGTTGCGGCCTGCCTCCTACGAGCTAGCGCTGTACCGTGGTGGCCGTGAACGACGAGCAAGTGGCGGATTACGTCCGCGACCACGCACCAGAACTTGATCCGAAGCATGTGAGCGCGTTCCTGACCGAGCACCCCAAGCCGAACGATGAGCCCGGCTCACACATCGAATGGGCCGTGCGGGTGCTTCGCCAACGGGGTGAGAACGAGGTTGGCGACGGACTGTCAGTCGATGCCGTCGCGAACGAGCTCCGGCGGATGGACCAGTAGCAAGCCGTCGGGACTACCGGCGGCGCGTTCCTATCCGCCCGCCCCGAAGGGCCTGCCCGGACTTATATCCGAGCTGGCGCCGGTTTCTGTAGTGGCATAGGAGGCGAAACGTGGCCTCAGAGGCGAGGCCCCCGGACCTGCGGTCAGGGTCCGTTGCCCCGCGCTCAGCCTCGTGGCGCACGCTGCGCCGTCGGCTGGTGGAGCCTGGCCGCAGGAGCACCACAAACCTACTCCGATCGGATGGGTCCGTTTGGGATGATTCGCACGGGCCGCGACGATGCCGGCCCGCGGATCATGCCGCGTCCAGGCTTGACGCGATGAGGATGACCGCGCGTTCGTGTGCGGCGTAGGTGGCGCGGAGGGCTGGCACCACATCGTGACCGTCGGCCTCAACGGGCGGGGGATGCGCGACGAGCAGCCGACGCACGGCTGCGCCCAGCGGCTCACCGCCGATCGCGTCGGCCAGGGCGCCGAGGGCGTCCGCCCGCACTCGCGCGCCCTCGACGAACGAACCGATCACGGTCTCCCTGGCCAGCGGCGCACCCCCGAACACGCGGGCGTGCAGTACGGCCGGATTGATGGCGTGAGGCCGAATCAGCGCCCGGCGCTCGGCCTCGGACAGACCTGCCGCAGCGCCGAGATAGTCGATCGCCCGCGTAGCACCCTGAGCGTCGACGGGAAGTGAGGCCTGCACGTCAGGCGGGAGCTGGGCCATCAGGCTCGCGCGCTCGGAAGCGGCATCGCTCAGCAGCGCCTCGACCTGACGGCTGTGAGTTCGGTCCATCCCTTTCAGAGTAGACGTGCGCCCACAGCGCGACCCGGGAATCGCGACCCCGAGCTGCCGGCCACGATCGCCGTAACTCCTTGTCGCTACGGGCCGATGCCGAGCGTCTGCCTGAGCCCGGGTTCGAGCGCGCGTGTTTGGAGGCCCAGCTCCTGACGTGCCTTCTCGTCGGTCATCCAGAAGGTGACCCCGTCCGAGGTGCGGATCAGCTCCGCGAGGTTCGGGGGAAACCCCATCACCTTCCCGACGAGCGGGCCGATTGGGATGGCCAGCTTCATCAATGCCGCCGGCATCTTGACCCGGGGCGCCTTGCGAGACGAGAGCGCCGCCGTCTTGTCGACCAAGTCGCCCATCGTGGCCTTCTCGCCGGCCAGGTTGTAGCTCTCGCCAATCCGGCCCTTGTCGTAAGCAAGCAGAATTCCCTCGGCCACATCCTCGACGTGGATGAAGTTGAACCCCGCATCGGGAAACATCCGTAGCCTCAGCTTGCCGGTCCGAGTCTGGTCGATCATGTTGCCCAGTTCAGAGGGATCCTCCGGTCCGTAGACACCGCCCGGCTGCACGATCACGACCGCAGCGCCGGCGGAGATCCGCTCGAGTGCCGCCTGATGAGCCTCGTACTTCGTCTGGTCGTAGTAGGACAGGAACTCAGGCGGCTGTGGTCGCACGTAGGTCTCGTCGACGACCCGGCCTTTCGTGTTGCCGTACACATTGCCGGTCGACACGTACACCGTGCGGGGCACGCCGGCCTCGATCGCGGCATCGAGGACTCGTTCGGTACCACCGACGTTCGCGTTACGCATGGCGAGGTGTTCGGACTTGGGGATCCCCACCTTGTAGGTCGCGCCGACGTGGAACACGGTGTCGCGGCCGCGCACGCCGCGACGAATCGCTTCGACGTCGGAAAGATCACCTTCGATGATCTCGCACCCCAGGACTCGCAGGTCCTCGGCCTTGCTCACGGTTCGGACGAGCACGGCGACCTCATCTCCCCGCTCGCGGAGTTTGCGCACGAGATGGCGGCCGATGAATCCGGTTCCGCCCGTCACGAAAGCTCGCATGCGCGGCACTCTAACTCAGCGCAACCTCTGCCTAGCTTGCCCTCAATCCGGCGACGAATGCGACGGCGTAAGCTGACCCGCGGTGACGCGGCCGGGTTCCGAGACCTTTGCGGACGATGACTCCCGCTGAGACCAGCGGTTCGGCCGCTGCCGCTCCCAGACCCGGGGCAGGGGCGATGCCGGACGAGCTGAGCCCTCGGCATCTCGTCGTCCGCGTTGCGGAATTGGCGGCCGTAGCGGGCTTGGTGGCAATCGCGATCAGCGCCCTGCCGGGTCTCGACGAGGTGCGCGCGCGTCTGGCCGGCGCGGATCCGGTCTGGATCGCGGCGCTGACGGTGGCCGAACTGGGTTCGTGCCTGGGCTACCTGCTCGCGTTTCGCTCCACGTTCTGTGCTCGGATGCCATGGAACCTCAGCTACGACATCGCGATGGCCGAGCTGGCGGCCAACTCCCTGCTACCCGCCGGCGGCGCCGGCGGACTCGCGCTTGGTGTGTGGGCGCTACGCCAGGCCGGCATGCCCACGAGTCAGGTCGCGCGTCGCACGGTCGCTTTTTTCGTCGTCACCAGCTCAGCGAACTTCGTCACCCTCGTGCTGGTGGGAATCGGGGTCTATGTCGGTCTCGTGGCGGGCTCAGCTTCGGCCGTGCTCACGCTTGTGCCCGCACTGATCACGGCCCTCGGAGCGATCCTCGTCCTGCTGAGCCCCACTCTTCTCCGCGCGCTGGGGGAGCGCGGCACGGGCGCTGAGAACCAAGGCTGGCTTGGGCGCCTCCGTGTCCCCCTTCGCAGATCGCTGGCGGCGGTGGCTGACGGCGTGGAGCAGGCGATCTCACTACTGCGCTCGCACAGCGTCGGCGTGATCATTGGCTCGTTCTCCTACATGGCATTTGACGTCGCCGCGTTGGGGTTCGGTTTCGCGGCCACTGGAAACGTGCCGGCCTTCGGCACGCTTGTGCTCGGCTACCTGATCGGCCAACTCGGAAACCTGATCCCGCTTCCCGGCGGGGTCGGGGGCACCGAAGGGGCACTGATCGGCGTCTTTGTGCTGTATGGCGTCAACCTGACTCACGCCGCAGCGGCGGTGCTCGCGTACCGTCTGTTCCAGCTCGTGGTACCGGCGGTGCTCGGTGCGCCCGCGTTTGTGATGCTGCGCCGCAAGCTGGCCCGTGCGGCTCATCCCGGAATGCTCTGCCAGCCGCTCGCGCTCGAGGTTGTGAAGCTGCCGGCGCGGAGTTGACGCGGGATCAGCTCGCGAGCAGCGATCCATAGACCGTGCAGACATTCTGCTTGGCCAGCGTCGTGCTGTTGTCAAAGGCGAAGTTGACCGAGACGACCTGGCCGGCGGAGGTCTCGAATAGCACGGTTCCGGTCGAGTCGAAGTCTCCACTCGTGACGGACAGCCGTACTCCCTTCCCCTGCTTGGTGAAGGAGCTGTTGTGGATGATGTGAACGCGGCCCAGCCCGTCGAACACGCGGCCGAAGAGATCCGCGGCCGTGGCCGAGGAGAAGGCGAAGATCACTGGCTCACCTCGGGAGTCGCAGCGCGCGTTGATCAGTAGCGAGTCGATGTTGACCACGGTCGAGGTCTTGGAGTTCGGCTTTCCGATGAACGAGAAGGTTCTGCTCACCGCCCCGGTCGCGCTCACGCGGGCGCTAGCGCGACTGCTATTGCGAGCGCTGGATGTCCCGGCGAGAGCGCCGGGCACCGCGATCAAAACACCGGTCAACACCGCCAAGGTGCGTTTGCTGATCCTCTGCGTCATGTCTCTCCCCTCGTGAGATTGTGGATGCGAGGCCGATCATCGCACTGAGCGAAGACACTGCGATCGAGCACCTGCCCTTCGCTCGCGGGCAAACCCGTTCTGGCCAACGGCGCGGGCGGCGATCAGCCGGCCGGGCGCCGGCTGCGGTGTCGCCAGTGCTCAGGTAGATCGGGATGCTCGAGGAAGGCGATGTGATCATCGACACCCGCCGCGGCGACAGCGTCCCAGACCCGGTCCAGAGCCTGCTCTTGATCCTCGGCACCTAGCGCGATGTCGAACACGCCAACATCGTCGGGGACGGTGATCCGAGCGTCAGGTAGCACGGCCCTAAGTTGCTCCAAAGCCGTCAGATCCCGTGGCGAGCCCTCGTGCAGCAACAGCATGCTGACCGTGTGTCGTTGGGCCATGCGGGACGTGATAGCAGCTTCGGTGCCGCGATCGCCTCGGTCCGCGGTTGCGACCGTCTCAGGCGGCGTTCTGAATCGCGAACTCACGCGCGCGGGTGGCGCTCGCGAGCAGCAGCCCCAGGAATCGATCCAGCGTGTCGGAGTCCAGTGATTCCAACGGCAGCTCGCCGCAGACGAACACCTCGCCAGCCGCGTTTTCAGCGAAGCACACCAGCGGCGCCTGGCGGTTCCAGTACAGGAGTTGGTGCGGATCGATCACACCAGCCGGGAGCACAGCCGCCTGGGCTCGTAGCAACGGGCCTCGAAGGGCCACACCGACATCCAGCACGTATCCGGCCGCGTCGAGTACGAGACCCCACTGGCCGGGCGCGAGCTCACGAACCTCACCATCGAGCGACAACATGAATTGAGTCACGCGTTCGGCCGCGGTGTCCATGACCGGAAGGATAGGAGCCTCTGGCGGGTCGCCGACGCGGATCACCGCTGCTCACGCCTTCCCGAGCCTGCCCTGTGGGCGAGGCGGACCTCCCGGTTGCGCTGAACCGCCTCCCGTGAGGTGACGAGGATGGCTCCCAGCCGTGCGGCCTCGGCGCGATGGCGGCGAGTCAGGTCGTAGTGGTCATGCCACGGCCGGCCGGGTTTGGATTGAAACCAGGCACGCCTGAGGCCCAGCCTCTCGGCCATCGCGTGCAGCTCCTCGAGTGTGTCGGCCTGCATGTGCCCGCCCCCGGTCCAGAAACCCCAGTCGCCGGCCACGAACGCGTCATCGACGTAGACGCTCACGCAGCAACCGCCCACGGGGCGCTCCGCGTCAGCGCGCACACGATTTCAGGAGTTCCGTCAAGCCGAGCACCTCCGGCTGTCATCATGAACCAATGAGCGAAGACAACGAAAGCTTCGAAGACAGAGTCCGCGCCATCGCGCGAGAGGTGAGCCGGTCCGTCGAGCGCCTGGCTGCGATGGACATGGACGAGGTCGCCAGGACGATCGGGGTCGATGCCGAGCGAGCCAGAGGCCTCGCTGACACGGCCGGCCGATGGTTCAGCGCCTATGCCGAGACCTTTCGTAGTGATGGCCCGTTCGAGGACGTTGACTTCGGACCCCCGGCCGCCCAGGACGATGCCCCGCGCGGAGCAGGACCGCATCCGCTTGACATTCCCACGGCAGGGCAAGGTCTGGCACTCAGTGCGTTGGATTCCGGTCGCTGGACGGTCGAGCCTGGAAGCAACCTGCTAGTGGCGCACGGCGAGGGGCCCGCGCCCGAAGACGCGGTCGGGGTCGTCGGCGAACTTCGCGCTCGTGACTGGATCGACGCCAACGGAGACGTCACGCTGGTTGGTCACAGCGCGCTTGGCCGCTGGCTGGAGGCCAGTAAGCCAGCGTAAACGGCGCCCGGGGGTGCCCGGCCGACCCGGCCGACCCGGGCCGGATGTACCAGATACACGTCGGGTGCCATGACCCCGACGCCGCTGCCCGTATGCTCGTTGGACGGCTTTTCGTCCTCTCTCCACCCTGCTCCAGCGCCACCGGCTGCTGGCAACGCTGCTGATCACCGCCGCCTGCGCCGGTCTGCTGATGTACGTAGCGCCGCCCGGAGCGGTGCTTGATCAGATCAGCGACATGAGTCTGATCTGGGTGGCGGCCGCGGTGGCCTTCGAGCTGGCCTCTTGCCTTGGCTACGTGTTCGTGTTCCGCCGGCTCTTCCCCGAGCCCTCGGCATCCCCGGCACGCCGGGTGGCCTGGATTGGGATGGGTGCCGGCGCCGTCCTTCCGGGTGGCAACTTCTGCTCGGCCGCGGCGACCGGCTGGCTGCTGCGCAGGAGCGGGCTGTCCCACCGCCAGCTGCTGACCCGGTGCTCGACGCTGGTCTGCTTGCTGATCGCCGTCAACCTCGTGGCCGCCGTCAGCTGCGGACTGTTGTTGCTGGGCGATCTGGTCTCCGGCCCGCATGACCTCGAGCACACGGCCATCCCAACCGCGGTCTGCGCCGGGCTGTTGCTGCTCATGTGGGCCTGTGGCGCGCTGATCCGCCTGCGGGGGGAGCGCTCCCCGCGGTTTCTGCAGGCCATCGGAGAAGGCGTCGACGGGGCTTGGAAGGCGGTCGGCCGGGCGCACTGGCGGCTGCTCGGAGCCGCCGCGTACGTTTGTTTTGACATGGCAGCCTTATGGGCGGCCTGCTCGGCGACCGGTCACCCAGTCGGCTTTCCGGCCGTCGTGCTCGCCTACGAGATCGGCTACCTCGCCACGCTCATCCCGATACCAGCCGGCGTAGGTGTCCTCGACACCGGCCTGGTCGCGACGCTGGTGCTCTACGGTGAGCGCCCGAGCGCGGCGATCGGGGCAGTCCTCGTCTATCACGCGATTGCGATCTGGGTGCCCGGGCTCGGGGGCTTTGCGGCCTGGCTTCCTGGCCGCCGCGGGCGGAGGATCGCTGATGTCGGCTCGCTGGGCGTCGTCCTCCCTGCGCCCGAGGGCCAGCCTGCGGCCTGAGCGGTGCGCCGGCCCGTGCGCGGGGGCCATCGAGGAGCCAGTGGCGCCCCGGATCACTCGGCCATCTTCGCCAGTGCGTCGGGCACGCCGACCTGTGCCGACGGGTAGCGAGGCTGCCAGCCCAGCTCGCGCTTGATCCGCGCGTTGGAGCTGCGCGCCGAGCGAACGACCGCCCGGACCGGGCCGTCACCCGCCACGCGGCGGGCCAGCCAGGTGGGGATACGCCGCGGCGGGCCCACCCCGAGAGCGGACGCGGTCAGGCCGACAAAGTCGTAGTAGGTGATCGCCTCGTCGTCAACCACGTGGTACACGGCGCCACCGGGAGCTCGGTGGGCCGCCTCGGCGCAGGCGCTGGCGAGATCCTCGACCCGGACCACGTCCCACCAGTTCGTGCCTCGTCCGATCACCGTCAAGCGCCCCGGCTGGCGCAGGCGCTTGACGATCTCCTCGGCGTACCAGCCGCCGGGGCCGTAGACATGGCTCGGGCGAATGACCACTCCAGGGACGCCCGAGTCCCGGAGGAGCTGCTCGCCGGCAAGCTTGGAGCGTCCGTACGCGGTCTCCACCGGGAGCGACGATTCCTCGTCAAGGATGGCGCCGCCGGCGTCGCCGGTCACCACAGTCGAGACAAACACGAACTTAGTGCCGCCGACGCTCTGGCAGGCCTCGAGCAGGCGGCGCGTCCCCTCCACGTTGACCTCGTCGATCTTCGCCGGGTCGCGCTGAGTGGCGATCTCGGCCGCGAGGTGGATCACGCAGTCCGGGCGCACGGTCTCCAGCGTGTGTTGCAGCGCGCCGCGATCGCCGAGCCCACCCGCGGCGGCGCTTGTTCCCGGTGGGTTTGAGCCGGGCCGACGGATCAGCGCGACGACAGAATCGTCCCGGGCCAGCAGCTCCGCACAGACAGCATGTCCGACGAACCCACTCGCACCGGTGACGAGCACCTTCACAACCCGTGAGCCTAACCGAGTCCCGCCGAGGCACTTCCGGGGCGACCGCTGGAACGGGCAGAATGGCCCGGTGGCCTCCTACGCCGTCAACCCTCAGGCCGTCGAACATGCCCAGCGCCTGATCGATGCGCGCCAGTACGTGCTCCGCAGCGAGTGGGGCGAAGTTCAGCCCTCGCCGGCCCAAGAGAACGCCTACCTGAAGAATCACTCGTGGGATGAGTACGCCAAGTGGCATCTCGGGCTCACCGAGGGCGCTCCGGAGGGCACCAAGGCCAGATACGCGTTCGTCTACGGCGACTTTCGTCGTGTGCACCGGATCGGGCTGATCGCTTGCCAATATCGAGCCGCGGAATGGCGCCACAAGGAGATCGAGCTCGCGGCCCACGAGCTCCTGCAGCATCTCGACGCTAAAGCCCGCTGAGCTACCGAATCCTGGGGGCCCCGGTGCTTCCGAGCGATCAGCGCGGGCCGGCGCTGATCGCAGACTCGGCCGCGGCGATGAGCGCCGCCCGATCGCCCTTCGAGGTTTTCAAATTCGCCTGGATCGTGTAGCGAATGCCGTGGACGATGTAGTCGATCTGCGGAGGAGCGCATGAGGCGCCGCAGGACAGGGGCACGTATCCGGCCGTCGAGGCGCCGCGCACCGTGACTCGCCTGCCGAACACCGTGCTGGCCTTTTCGGCGCTGAAATCGGCGACGAAGCAAGCGTTCGCGCCCCCACAATGAGGCAGAGCACCGATAGACAACTCATAACGTGCGCCAGAGGGCCCGCCCGACCCGTAGAGATGCTTGGCGTCCAGCGGCATCGAGCCCGGCAGCAGGACCGCCGGCGCGTGGGACGCGGCGTTGATGGCACGGATCTGCTTGGCGAACAGCCCGGGGAGCGACATGCTGGCGGCGGCGGCAACTGGGCTCAGCAGGCTGACAGCGAGGACGATCGCGAGTGAGAGCCGGCGCATCAGCGAAATCCTAGCCATGGTTTTGGACATAAGCTTCAGCTGAGCGCTGGACGTACGAGACATAGTCAAAGTCCTCGGGATCGGGCAGCGGCCAGCTAGGATCGGTGGTGATGAGCGATCCGCCGCCGAGTCATCGGGGCGCTGAGCCGGCCCAGCCGGGACCGCCCGACCTGCGCGCCTCAGACGCCGAGCGCGAGCGCGCGGTCAATGCGCTGCGTCAGGCGAACGCAGACGGCAGGCTCGACGTCGACGAACTGGAGGAGCGGATCGCGTCCGCCTATTCGGCCCGCACACGCGGCGAGCTGGTGGCGCTGATTGCCGACGTGGATTCGGGCGCGCTCGGCCTCGCCATCGACACCGCACGGTCGAGTGGTCCGGTGCTGCGAGAGGGTCCAGGCGGCAGCCGCTGGGTGATCTCGGTCATGGGCGGCGATGATCGCAGCGGACGCTGGCGAGTCGCCAAGCGGGTCAACGTGATCGATGTCATGGGCGGTAGCACTCTTGATCTCAATGATGCCGAGCTATCCGATCAGGTCACCCAAGTGAACGTCTTCGCGCTGATGGGCGGGAGTGAGATCAGAGTTCCCGACGACGTTCACGTACACGTTTCGAAATTCGCGTTCATGGGTGGCAACGACGTGCGACTTGGCGACGCCTCACCACTGCCGGGAGCGCCGCAGATCCGCATCCGGCTGGTCTCGATCATGGGCGGCTCGAGTGTGCGCCGTGGCCGCCGGCTCAGCAAGGCCGAGCGCCGCCGAGAGCGGGAGCTCCGTAAGGCCGGGCGCCGCGGTGAGCTCGGGCCTTGACCGCCACGGGCCATCGGTACGTTTAATCCATGGTCAGCTGGGAAGACGTTCGGCGGATCGCGCTGGCACTGCCGGAGAGCAGCGAAGCGCTCAAGTGGGGCACACGCTCGTGGCGGGTACGCGACAAGGCCTTCGTCTGGGAGCGGCCGCTAAGGCCAGCTGACCTTCGTGCGCTTGGTGACGAGGGCCCGGCCGGTCCGATTCTCGGAGCCCGGGTCGAGCACACGGGCGCCAAGGAGGCCCTGATCAGCGACGCGCCGGAGGTCTTCTTCACCACGCCGCATTTCGACGGGTACGCAGCCGTGCTCGTGCGCCTGGAGGCGATCACCATCGAGGACCTCAATGAGGTGATCGTCGAGGCGTGGCTTGTCCGCGCGCCCAAGCGGCTCGCGCAGCATTACATCGAGACCACGCTGAACCCGCCGCGGTAGCCGGCGACCGGCGGCTACTACTCTCGGTACCGATGACCCTCGTCCCTGCTCTGTCCCTGCGCGGGCTGACCAAGCGCTACGACAGCGGCTTGATCGCCCTTGAGGGTTTCGACCTCGAGATCCCCGCCGGTGAGTTCTTCGGGCTGCTCGGGCCCAACGGCGCGGGCAAGACGACGTTGATCAGCGCCGTATGCAATCTCATTCGCGTGACGGCGGGCGAGATCCGGATCTTCGGCCAGCCCCACCACGATCCAGAGGCGCGACGGATGATGGGTCTGGCCGAGCAGGATGTGAATCTCGACCGGTTCCTCGACGTCGAGGAAACCCTTGTCTACCACGGTGGCTACTACGGGATGAGCCGCCCTGAGGCCACACGCCGCGCGCGGGAGATGATGGATGTCTTCGACCTGCGTGCCAAAGCCGGCGTGCGGGCACCAATGCTCTCAGGCGGGATGCGCCGGAGGCTACTGCTGGCGCGGGCGCTGATGCACGAGCCGAGATTGGTGATCCTGGACGAACCCACCGCAGGGGTCGACTTCGAGCTGCGGATCGAGCTCTGGCGGTACATCCGTCGCCTGCATGAGCAGGGCACGACGATCCTGCTCACCACTCATTACCTCGAGGAGGCGCAAGAGCTCTGCCAGGACATCGCCCTGATCCGCGGCGGACGCCTGCTCGCCCGGGACAGCCCGTCAGGGCTGTTGGAGTCCTTCGACGCGGACTCGCTGGCGGACGTCTACGTCAAGGCGATGGCTGCGTGAGCGCCTCGCTAGGAATGGGCGAGCGTCGGGAGTCGGCGTTACGCGCCCTGTTGGTGCGCCGCCGCGGTCTGCGCTCGCTTGCGGGACGGGAGATCCTCCGCGTGCTCAAGCTGTGGACGCAGACGGTCATCGCCCCGGTTGTCGCCTCATTCCTGTTCATCCTCGTCTTTGGTCTGTCCTTGAGCGGGCGCATTCGTCACGTCGAAGGCTTCGACTACCGGGTCTTCATCGTCCCGGGTCTGATCACGATGGCGATGGTCCAAGCGGCGTACGCGAACAACTCCTCATCGGTGTTCCAAGCGCGCTTTGACCGCTACCTCAATGACGTCCTGGCGTCTCCGATGCGTAACTGGGAGATCAACCTGGGCCTGTCGCTCGGCGGAGTGGTGAGAGCCCTGCTGATCGGCCTCGGACTTCTGCTGGTGGCGCTGCCGGTCACACACGTGCCCGTACGCGAGCCCTTGGTGCTGGTTTTGGGCGTCGCCCTGGGACTGACTCTGTTCGCATCGCTCGGGGTGGTCGTGGGCATCTACGCCAAGAGCTGGGATCACGCCGGCTTCGTCCAGAACATCTTGATCGTTCCCTTGAGCTTCCTAGGCGGGGTCTTCTACTCGGTGTCGGTCCTTCCGTCCCCCTGGCGCGAGCTCTCGCACGCCAATCCGATCTTCTACCTGGTGCAGGCGGTGCGCTACGGATTCCTCGGCGCAAGTGATGTTCCCGTCGGTGTCGCGCTCGGCATTACCGCAGCGCTCTCGGCGCTGATGGTCGGGTGGAGCGCCTGGCTTTTCCATAGCGGACGCAGGTTGAAACCCTGAGCTCGGCGACTTTCGATTACCGGGGCCTGCCGCTTGCCTGGCCGCCGACGCGCTCAGCCGAGCAAGGCCAGCTTGGCCGCGCGCGGGAGGCGCTTGATCCTTGCCTCCTCACGTCGCGCGGCAGCGCGGCTGGCCATCGGCATCGCCAGCTGGAGCTCAACCGGTAACCGGCTCGCCGTGTAGCGGCTCGCCTTACCGCTCTCATGACGCGCCAGTCGGCGCTCGAGATCGACTGTCCAGCCGGTGTAGAGCGAGCCATCACGACATCGCAGCAGATAGACCCAAGCCTCTGGCATCGCCCTTAAGCTTCGGCGCCGCGAAGGCGGGCCCTGCGCCCGAATTCCACGCGGGGCGCTGGTCCAGAAGGCGTAGGCTAGCCCCGTCCCCAAACCAGGAGGTATCGACGTGATTGTCATGTTCTCTGCCCGCCGCCTGAAGCCGGGCGCGTGGGAACAGTTTCGCCGCGCATGGGATCCGGGAGACAGCAAGCCGCCGGGCCTGCAGCGCGCCTATCACGCGCGCAACATCCGCGATGAGGACGAGGTGATCTCGTTCGGCTTGTTCGACATGACCAAGGATCAGTACCACCAGTGGCGCGAGGAAGCCGACGCCCAGGAGATGCACCGGGTTGACCAACTTTCGGCTTTTGTCCTCAACGAGCCTGTGTCCGGCGTGTACGAGGTGATCGACGCCGTAGACGAATAGCGCGACACCGGGAGACGCGGGCCGAGGCAAGCTCCCCAGCGTGAGCATCGCGCTGCCTTCGCTTTCGGTTGGTGGCTTGATGGCGCAGCTCCGGTCACGCGACCGGAGTCTGGCGGCCACGCGCCGCGCCGCTCGCGCGGCGATTGTCATGCCGGCTATGTTCGCGCTGGCGGACAAGGTGATCGGCAATCCGATCGTGGCCACGTTCGCCGCGTTCGGCTCCTTCGCGATGCTGCTGCTGGTCGGCTTCGGCGGATCGATACGCGAGCGGCTGGAGGCTCAGGCCTCGCTTGCTGCCGTTGGCGCGTTGTTCGTCTGCCTGGGGACTCTGACATCCCGCTCGGCCTGGCTCGGTGCCGGAGTGATGACCGTCGTGGCCTTCATCGTGCTGTTCGCCGGGGTCGCCAGCTCGGTCTTGGCCGGTGCAGCGACATCGCTGCTGCTGGCCTTCATCCTGTCAGTCTCGCTCGAAGGGCCGGTGTCCTCGATCCCGGACCGGCTCGCTGGTTGGGGAATGGCCGCCGGGGCATCGCTGCTGGCGATTGCCCTGCTCTGGCCAGAGCCCGAACACGATCCGCTGCGCGGTCCGGCCAGCGCGGCCAGCCGGGCCGTGGCCGCGCGCCTTCGATCAGAAGTCGCCTACGCGCTCGGCGGCGAGAGCGGCGAGAGCGGCATCTCGGAGGCCGCCCGCGACGCGGCGATCACGCGGGCCGACGCCGCCGTCAGTGAGCTGCACCAGGCCTTTCTGGCCACGCCCTACCGTCCGACCGGGCTGGGCACGGCGACCCGTCTAATCGTACGCCTGGTCGACGAACTCAAATGGCTGAACGAGGTCGCGGTCGGGTCCCCGCCCCGAGGCGACGCCAAGCCGGTCAGTCGTCGCGCCTGCGCGGTGCGGGTTACGGCGGCGTCGGTGCTCGAAGCTGGGGCTGATCTGCTCGACACCCCGCGTCAGTCCACCGACGCTCTGCACAGCGCGCTGCTGGAATTGCGGAAGGCACTCGCTGACCTCGAGCGAGGTGACACGCTGATCCTGCCCACCCGCCCGATCGCCGACCAGTCCGAGCACGGCAGCGACCGGATCAGCGCGTTCATCACCTCTCTCGATCCGGGCTTCCGCGCCCAGGAGCTGGGATTCGCCGTGTCCCAGATCGCGATCAACATCGAGCTGGCCGCGGCGGCTGAGCGACGTAGCTGGTTCGAGCGGGTCCGGGGTCACCAGCCCGCCGGGATCGCCGGGACACTGACCGCCGCCCAAGAGCGTACCGGTGCACACGTGCAGCGACACTCCGTCTGGTTGCACAACAGCGTGCGCGGCGCAATCGCCCTGGGGCTTGCGGTTTGGATCGCCAAGCGCACGGGGGTCCAGCACTCGTTCTGGGTGGTTCTGGGCACCCTTTCGGTGCTGCGCTCGAATGCGCTCAGCACCGGCCAGAACATCGTTCGCGGGTTACTCGGCACGCTCGTGGGCTTCGTTATCGGCGCGGCCCTGGTGGTGCTGATCGGTACCAACACGACAGCGCTCTGGCTCTTGCTGCCGCCGGCGATCCTGCTCGCGGGGCTCGCCCCAGCCACGATCTCGTTCGCGGCCGGTCAAGCGGCGTTCACCGTGACCCTGTTGATCTTGTTCAACATTCTCGCTCCCGCGGGGTGGAAGATCGGGCTGGTGCGGATCGAGGACGTCGCGCTCGGGAGCGCGCTCAGTCTTGTCGTCGGCCTGCTGTTCTGGCCGCGTGGCGCGGGTGCTGCACTGCGCACGGCGCTCGCCGAGGCCTACTCGGACAGCGCCCGGTACCTGGCCAGCGCAGTCGAGTTCGGCATGGGACGTTGCGACAGCAGCACTCCGTCGCGACGGCCTCCCACCGAGGAGGCGGTTCGGGCGGCGGCAGCGTCGCGCCGACTCGACGACACCTTTCGCGGATTCTTGGCCGAGAATGGCGCCAAGCGGATTCCGCTGGCTGAGGTCACCGGCCTTCTCACCGGCGTGGTTGGGCTCCGACTCGCGGGGGACGCGGTCCTCGACCTGTGGCAACGCGACGACGGCACGGGCGGAGACCGCGCGGCGGTCCGGCAGGAGTTGCTGGCCAGCAGCGCCGGGTTGCTCGACTGGTACGAGCGCTTCGCGGCCGGCCTTGCCGGCCCCACTGAGATACCGGATCCGCTACCGCATAACGCCGCTTCGGACGGCCGCCTGGTCGACGCGGTGAGCCGCGATCTGCGCCGCGAGGACGGCCGGGCCAGCGCGACAGCGGCCCGGATGATCTGGACCGGGGATCACCTGGACGCGGCGCGACGGCTGCAGGAAGCGCTCGTCGATCCGGCGCGCTCGGCCACAGCGCTTCCGGTCTTCCCACTCACGTTTGCGCAGCCGTGAGGGCGACCTGGGGCCCGAGGCGCTCGGCGCCGAGCATCCAACGTCAGAGACGCTCTGGCTCGGCGAGCTCGCCGACGAGGCGGTCGAGCTCGGGCACGGCAGTTCGTAGGCTCGGCAGGCTGACTACGATGCCTTCCTGCGTGCTCCGGGCGAGTACGACGACCGCCTCCTCATCCGGGGACGGATTCTCCTCGCGGTGGGGAACGAAGGGCGGCACGTAGACATAGTCTCCAGGGCTCGTCTCCACGCGACGCTCGGAGTCGTTCTCCAAAAACACGAACACGGGGTGTCCACGAAGGACATAGATGCCCGTCTCGGAGTCGCCGTGATGGTGGTCGCCGGAGATCATTCCGGGCCCGATGTGGCTTTCGCCCATCCAGATCTTCCTCGAGCCCGTGCGCTGGCCGGAAATCGCCTCCGATCGACGCATCCCGGGAGTCTGGGCCGTCGCCTCGCTCAGGTCGTGGTGACCCACGTGATGCAGCCGACGGTGCCAGGCGGCCGTCCCTGCTTCTCCCGCGTCCGTCTTCATAGCGGCAACGATAGCTCCCCGCGAGCTCCTGGCTCACTATTTACTTAAGTAAATACTTGTGATAAGCTGCTTCGTGTAAGCAAATAAGAGGAGTACAGATGGAATCCAGTTCAAGTCAAACCAACACGAAGTATCAGCCGGTCACTGTCGATGTCCCCGAGGAGCGAGTCGCGGAGTTCCACGCGTTCTTCGCGCGCTTTCTCGCCGGCGGACCAGGCCGGAGACGCCGGGGCCGCCGCCACGGCGGACCGCACGGCCGCCACGGCGGACCGCACACCGGCCACGGTGGACACCACTGCGCGGGGCGGCGTGGAGGTCTCGAGGACGATCAGGCGATCACGCAGCCGTCCGACATCAGCGAGGTCTGATGGCTGACAAGGAGGTCAAGGTCTCGGTCCCCGAGGAGCGCGTCCCGGAGTTCTACTCCTGGTTCGCCGCCTTCCTTGCCGCCGAGCCTGGAACTCCGCCGCCATTCGGGCGGTATGGGCGCCGCGGCCCCGGTGGGTCGCGGCACCATGGCGCAGCTCGATCCTGGTCCGCAGACGATGCTGAGCAGGCCGCCTGGCTGTACGGCAGGCTCGCCCCGCCGGCCAGGCGGCTTCTAGATCTGCTGATCGACGCCCCGGGGGAGCGGTTTGCCGGAGAGGAGCTGGCCAAGCAATTGGAATTGCAGAAGGGCGCGCACGGGGTCGCCGGCATCCTCGCTTGGCCCGGCCGCTACTCCCGCCACCTCGACCGGACGCTGCCGATCACGACCGAGGGGCGCGCCGACGGGGGCACGGACTACTACATGGAGCCCCAGCTCGCGGCGCTGTTTGCCGATGCGCGCACCCGAGGACCCGCAGCCCGGAGAGATCGCCGCCCCGGCCACGGCCGGTCAAGGTAGCCGGCGAGCGCCGCTGAGAACCGAGCGAGGGATCCGACCCAAAACCGGGTAGCGTGGTCGCATGCCAACTGCCCCAGCCCGCAAACAACCGCCCCCCAAGCCGGCCAGGCGTGGATCCGGCCCGCGAGAGCGCGGGATCCGTGCCATGCCGAGGATCGAGCGCGCCGAAGTCTCGCTGCATGGCCACCGCGTGATGTTCACCATCGCCGGTCAGGGACCGCCGGTGATCCTGATCCACGGGATCGCCGGACGCGCGGCGCAATGGGACAAGACAATCGAGCTGCTGGCGGAGACCAACACCGTCGTCGCACCGGACCTGATGGGTCACGGAGAGTCGGCAAAGCCCCGGGGCGACTATTCGCTGGGGGCTCACGCGTCAGGTATTCGTGACCTCCTGGTCGGACTCGGGATCGAGCGCGCGAGCATCGTCGGCCACTCGCTCGGCGGCGGCATCGCCATGCAGTTTGCCTACCAGTTCCCCGAGCGCTGCGAGCGCCTCGTGCTCGTCGCCAGTGGTGGCCTCGGCGCGGACGTCTCGCCGTTGCTGCGCGCCGCGACGTTGCCCGGATCTGAGATCGTCCTGCCGCTTCTCGCCCATCCGCGCGTGCTGGAGATCGCGTCTCTGGTTCCGCGGGCGCTCGGTCGAATCGGCCTGCGCACCCGGGCTGACATCAGCGAGATGGCGCGGGGCTACCAGTCACTGGCCAACCCCGAGGCTCGCAGCGCGTTCATTCACACCCTTCGGGGAGTGATCGACCCGACCGGACAGCGGATCAATGCCTCCGATCGCCTGTACCTGGCCTCGAAGATGCCCTCGATGATCATTTGGGGGCGGCGGGATCGGATCATCCCGGTCACCCATGCCGAACCCACCCACCGCGGAATGCCCGGCAGTCGGATCGAGCTATTCGACGAAGCGGGGCATTTCCCCCAGCTCGATGACCCGCTTCGCTTTGCGCGGACGCTTCAGGACTTCTTCGAGGACACCAAGCCGGCGCGACTGGACACTGGGATGATGCGGGAGCTTGTGCTGAACCACGATCCGAAATCGGCCGTGGTGCTCGAGCGCCTAAGGCGCGAGCACGCGACCGGCTAGGTGGTGCGACCGGGCTCCTCCGAAGGGAGAGCGTCCGGGACATCACCGGCCAGTTTTTTCAGGGCATTCGCAGACTTGCGGACGTCTTTGAGGATTCGTTCTCGCTCATCGCACAGAGATGCGATTTCGCCCTGCAGATCCGTGAGCTGCTGGTTCGCCTCGCGGGTGATCGCCAGGGCGTTCGACGCAGCGTCAGCGAGGCAGCGATCAGCCTGTTCCTCAGCCGTGCGCGTGATCTCCTGAGCTCCGTCATGCGCGGCCAACAGGATGCCTGACGTCTGTTGGCCGAGCCGCTCAATTTCCGCCGCCGCCTCGCCGTTCGACGGCGTGGCCGCCCGCAGCGTGGCGAGCTCTACGTCGAGCTCGCCAAGCTCCCGCTCAAGCCCGGCTACGTACTCATCGACGGTGGCACAGTCATAGCCCTGCCGCGCGATCGGAAATCGCGGCAGCACCTGGTCGAACACCGGGCTCATTGCCATCGTGTCGTCTCGTCTGTCGAATACGTGCATGATGCTCCTCGCTCTCCGTGTCCTCGCCGACACGGTGCTGTTCGCTGGGCCATCCCGAACCCCTGTGATCTTCACGGCGTGAGAACGATCTTGCCGTTGGTCTGCTGACGCTCTATGGCCGAGTGAACCGCTCCCGGGCACGGGCAACGCTCGCCCGCGTATCGCAGCCAACACGGTGGTCGTTCACGAGGCCCATCGCCTGCATGAACGCGTACGCGGTCGTTGGACCGACGAATCGCCATCCGCGGCGTTTGAGGTCTTTCGACAATGCCTTCGACTCCGCGGTTTCCGAGACCGGCTGTTCTGCTCGCACCGCTCGGCCGGCGCGCGCCTCAGGTTCAAAGCTCCACGCGTAGTGCGCCAGCGATCCCTCAGTTCGCACCAACTCCAGCGCCCGGCGAGCATTGTTGATCACCGCCTCAATCTTCCCGCGGTGGCGGATGATCCCGGCGTCGCCGAGCAGGCGCTGTACGACGCGCTGGTCGAAAGCTGCGATTTGCTCGAAATCGAAGCCTGCAAATGCACTGCGGAAGGCCGGCCGCTTGCGCAGAATGGTCAGCCAGGAAAGGCCGGCCTGGAAACCCTCCAAGCTCAGCTTCTCGAACAGTCGCACGTCATCGGCGACCGGGAAGCCCCATTCGCGGTCGTGGTAGGCCCGGTACTCCGGAGCGGAGTCCGCCCACGAGCACCGCGCCACGCCGTCCTCGCCGACGATGACGCCGTCGGGCATCAGCCGGCCAGCCCCAGCTCCTCAACGGCGTCCACGATGACCGAGGCGACCCGGCGCTGCCCGGCCGCGTCGAGGACGACGTTCTCGATCGCCTCTCCCCGGCTGATGCTGACCACGGTCCCCTGGAGCTGGTTGCGCGCGCTGAGCTTCATCTTGTCCTCCTGACTCGGCGTGGTGGCGGTCAGTCGCGCTCGATCATGACCGACGTGGCCTTGACCACGGCGGTGGCCTCCACCCCGGGCGTGATCCCCAGCTCCTCGACCGAGTCGCGCGTGATCGCCGCGGTGACCAGAAAGGGTCCCGCTTCGAGTTCGACGAGCGCCATCACCCCATCGGACTCGACCGAGCGGACGACACCGGTGAAGCGATTGCGAGCCGACCGCGGCGTTCCGGTGCGGTGACGCAGAGCACGTTCACTTAGCCGGCTGATCTCTGAGGCAGGGACGAGCCGGTGGTTGCGGGAATCTCGCACCGTCTGCAGCCGGCCGGCGCGGTCCCAACGGCGCAGCGTGTCCAGGCTGACGCCGAGTGCCGCCGCCGCCTCACCGAGCGAGAGATGCTTGGTCATCAGAGCGAGACGCTACACCGCGCGGCCGGTCAGAGGGCGCTCAGACGAGTGGCTGTTGCTTTCCACGAGGCGACCACGTCGGACCCGACCTCCAATTGAAGGTCCGCGACGGCTTTGGCCGTGATCTCGGCGACGAGTGGCTGTCCGGCGGCGAGGCCGACCCGCACGCGGTTGCCAATGGCGGTGAGCGAGGCGATCCGGGCACGCATGTGGTTTTGGGCCGACTCCTCGGCGCTCGCGGAGGCAGGGCTGAGTGTGATCTCCCACGGATAGACGCTCAGCGCGACTCGCCCGTGACCGCGGTCGGTCGTGCTGGCCACTCCGCCGCCATCCAGATCTACGGTCGTCAGCTCCACGCCCGCCGAGGAGACAGTCCCGGTTAGCACGATTGCTCCCGTGAAGTCGGCCACGAATGCGGTCGCGGGTGCAGCCGCGAGCTCGGTGGCGCTCCCGCGCTGAATGATCTTGCCATCGTCGATCACACCGACCTCATCACCGAGCAGGGCCGCCTCGTGGAAGTCGTGGGTGACGAGTATCACCGGAATGTCGAGGGGCAGCAGAATCGCTGAGAGCTCGCGGCTGGCAGTCGTGCGCGTCCGGGCATCCAGCGCGGAAAGAGGTTCGTCAAGCAGCAGCACGGACGGCCGCGGCGCCAGCGCCCTGGCGAGCGCGACTCGCTGGCGCTCGCCGCCTGACAGCGTCCCGGGACGCGCGTCGGCGAGCTCGACGATGCCGAAGCGATCCAGCAGCGCGAGCGCCGCCGCCCGGCGTTCCCCGCGCGGTGATTTGTGCAAGCCGTAGGCAACGTTGCGCCACGCGCTCAGATGAGGGAACAGCGCGTAATCCTGGAACACGTAGCCGCAGCGACGTCGCTCCGCGGGCCGGCAGATGCCCCGCAACGTGTCCACCCACACGTCGTCACCGTGCCTGATCCGTCCGCGGTCCGGCCGGGCGGTGCCAGCGAGCAGGCGGAGGGCCGTCGTCTTCCCCGAACCGGAAGGCCCGGCGAGCGACAGGCAGCTTCCCGCCGGCACATCGAACTGGACGTCAAGCTCGATGCTGCCGACCGCGTGGGCGAGCTCAGCGTCCAGTGCTGCCAACGCCGGTCGCCCCTGGGATGAACTTGACCGCGAGCAGCAGACCCGCGGAGATGGCAACGAGAACGGCCGACAGCGCCAGCGCCCCGGGGAAGTCAGTCGCGAACCGGTCGTAGATCGCCAGCGGCACCGTCTGTGTGATCCCACGGAACGATCCAGCGAACATCAGCGTCGCCCCGAACTCTCCGAGCGCGCGCGCCCACGCCAGTGCCATCCCCGCGGCAAGACCAGGCAGCGCGACCGGCACGGCGACGCGGACAAAGGTCGCCGCCTCGCTGGATCCCAGTGTCCGCGACGCATCCATCAGCGAGCGGTCTACCGCCTCGAACGAAGACTGCGCCTGACGCAAGAAGAACGGAGCAGCCACGAAAGTCAAAGCCACGACGACCCCCGCGGTCTGGAGAACCAGCTGGATGTGCGCGCCACGCAGGACCCCGCCGAGGATTCCGTCGGGGCCCAGCGCAGCCAATAAGCCGATTCCGGCGGCGGCGGGAGGCAGCACCAGCGGGAGTTCGATCAGCGTGATGACTACCCGGCGCCCCCGAAAGGAGCGGGTGGCCAGAAAGAAAGCCGCCGGCGTTCCGGCAATAACGATCACGGCAAGCGCGATCCCCGTCGTCTCCAGGCTCAGCTTCAGTGCATCGGTCGCAGCGGGATCGCCAAGACTGTCGATCAGCCGCCCGGGCCCCGTGTCCGCGAAGATCGCGACCACGGGGAGGACCAGAAACGCGACAGCCACGGCCAGCGCAGCCCCCAACCACAGTCGAAACCACGCCTGGCGGCTCACTTCGCCGGCGGTGGCAAGAACCCGGCCCGGAGGAGATCAGCCCGGCCGGGGCCGCTGAGAAGCCCACGGATGAATTCTCGAGCTTGCGTCAGGTGAGCACTTCCGTTCACGATCGCCACTCCGTAAGCGACCACGGGCTGCAGGCTCGCCGGCAGCGTGATCGCCCTGAGCTTGCCCTTGGCGGCCTGCACGTCCGTGACGTAGGTGAAGCCGGCGTCGACCGCGCCCTGACTGAGCTTCCCGACGATTCCGGTCACGTCAGGCTCGTTGGATCGGACGTTGGCCAGAACCCTTGCGCTCACTGGTCCGAGCTTGGCCAACACCTTGCGCGTGTAGGCCCCGATCGGCACCGTCGCGGAGCCGATCGCCAGCGTGACACCTGGCTCCTCGATGTCAGCGAGGCTCTTGACCCTCGAGGAGCCGGCCGGCACGGCGAGCACGAGCCTGTTGGCGGCGAACGTCACGGGCTTTGCGACCAGTCCCTTGGCGAAGAGCAGTTTCGGGAGTTTCGTGTTTGCCGAGGCGAACACATCTGGCTTGACGCCCTGCTGGATCTGCGCGGCAAGGATGTCCGACCCGGCGAACGAGAACCGGGCCTTAGCCGCCGGGAACTGCTGCCCGTACTGCGTGAACGCGGCCTTCAACGAAGCCGCCGCCGCCACGGTCAGATCCGGCTTTCCCGTGCTCGCCGGTGAGCTCTGGGTGCTCGTGGCAGTGCCGCCGGCGCCCACCGCGGTCGAGCTGCTGCTGCTTGCGCAGCCGGTGAACGCAAGTGCGCCAACACTGAGCATTGCGCCAAGCCACCGATGCCTCATATGCATTCCTCCTCCAATTTTGCTGGAGCATTGCATATGCAGACGAGCTGGCGCTGCGGGGCCAGTAGGAGATAAGCGGGGTCAACTACGTCATCGATGGCGACCTCATCAAAACGACCTAGCGGACTGGCGGAGGATTCCCCTCCGCACTTGCCGTCAAGGCCGGGTCCCAGTCACAAACCAGACAGGCCTGCCGGAAGGCCGAGCGGATGAAGGCCAGCGCGGTCGCGCGCGGATCGGCAGCAGCGATGACATCGTCCCAGTCGAGCACGAACTCACCGAGTTCAGCGTCCCAGCGCGCGGGCGGAGCGAGCTCAACCTCCGCGAAGCCATCCGGGGCCGGGTGAGCGTAAGCGTAGAAAGCCGCGCGCCCGTAGCGCGTATCGCCTGGCCACCACCCGACGGCGATCTCCTGGGCGTCCATCGCGTTGCGCATGATGAAGTCATCCGAAGGCGGGCTGGCAGGTAAGCCGGAGAAGAGACTCACCGCGAGGTCGAACGATCCCCACCAAGCGTTTACCGGGGTTGAGCGTCCCCGGTAGGGCGCCCGGAAGGCGGCGAGCACAAGCGCAGCCTGGGTCGCACCGGCGAAGTACGAGGCGACGTGATCCTCCTCGTAGCGTGCGTGCTCCTCGTCTTCGTCAAGCGGAACGGTCCACGAGACTTCCTGCGGCGTCGGGTCGATCCGCACGTCCCCGGCGAGGTCGCGGATCCCCCCGAGCAGCTCCCGCGTGACCTCTCCCACCGGCCGGTTGGCGGTTAGCGGAACTCTCCGAGAGCGACCATCGCTGTGCTCAACGACCGCCTCGTGGGTGCGGAGATCGAGCGCGGCCACGATGGCGCCCGAGCCGTCGGGGGCCGGCAGCGGGGCCGTCTCCCAACCGCGCGGAGTCAGACGCAGCGCAGCGTGCTGAAGCTGGGGTTCCGACGGCGCGAGCGCCACCGCGAGCTTGCCTAGAACTTGAGTGTGGGCATGCAGCGTGTCGCACGTATCGGCCCAGGGCTCATAGGAGACCGAGGGCCAGACGGAGGGCATCAGGCTCCGGGTGCTGGCAGCAGCTGGGCTTCGCCGGCCATCGTCCGATTGTCGCACCGTCCGCCGGTTCTCTGACCGGCAGGGCTTATGATCGCTCGCTCGCATGCGCCCGCTGACGAACTGCTGAGCTGATGGGCGATCGCAACGTCCTCGGAGGAGAGCTCGAGAGCTGTAGCGAGGAACCGCTCACCGGGTTCTACCGCGATGGCTGCTGCCGGACCGGCCCGGAGGATCTCGGGAGTCACACGATCTGCGCGGTGGTGACGGCTCAGTTCCTCGAGCATCAACAGAGCATCGGCAACGATCTCATCACGCCGGTTCCCCAATACGCGTTCCCGGGCCTGGTTCCCGGCGATCGCTGGTGCGTCACCGCGATCAACTGGCTGCGAGCCCACGAGGACGGTGCCGCGGCGTTCGTCGTGCTGGCCAGTACTCACGAGCGGGCATTGCAGATCGTCTCGCTCGAGGTGCTCTCCGAGCACGCCGTCGACGTGCCCACCGACCTCAGATCACTCGAAGACTGAGAACCATCAGTTGATTTTCGCGGCGTCGTCCTGCCTCAACGACTGACCGAATCAACTCGGCTGATCGCCCACCCATTTGATGATCTCCCGCGAATGATGGAGCACGGTGCCGTCGGGAAGCTTCAGCGACGGCAGCTTGGTTGCGCCGGTGGCCGCTCGTAGTTCCTCCCGGGAGCCCTTGCGCAGAAACGGAATCGGATTGCCATGGGCGGCAACCACCTTGTCGTAGTCGATGCTCGCAGTACGCAGCGCCTCTTGCACACGGCGACACGGGTGCATCTTGGGACCACCGTCGTCGCCGTGGCATACGTAAAGAACTGGCTTCTCGGGCAAGTTGACCTCAGGGTCGGCCGTGGTCACGGTGACCTGAGCATATCCGCGGCGGCCAGACTTAGTACATCGATTATGTTTCTCGGTCATGCCGACGGTGTTGGTCACTGGTGCAGCCCGCGGGATCGGCCGGGCGACGGCCGTCCGCTTGGCCACCACCGGCTGGGATGTCCTCGCCGGGGTCCGCAACGTCGCTGACGGAGCGCCGCTGGCCGCCGATCGCATCACGCCTCTGGTGCTGGACATCACCAACGCCACCCACCTCGCGGCGCTCGAGGGCACGCTTCCACATCAGCTCGATGCCGTGGTCAACAATGCCGGAGTAGTCGTGGGCGGCCCCATCGAGGGCGTCCAGCTGTCGGAGCTGCGACGCCAGCTTGAGGTGAACGTCGTCGGACAGGCCGCGGTCACACAGGCCGTGCTGCCAAGGCTGCGGCGCTCACGCGGACGCGTCGTCTTCATCTCGTCGGTCAGCGGACTCATTGCCACGCCGATGACCGGCCCCTACAACGCTTCGAAATTTGCCCTCGAGGCGATGGCCGACTCACTGCGCATGGAGGTGGCCCCGTGGGGCATCCGCGTCATCCTCGTCGAGCCGGCACAAACCGACACCGACATGTGGCGCAAGGCGGAGGCGGACCTTGAGCGGACGGTGGCCTCGCTCTCACGAGAGCACCGCGACCTCTACGCCAAGCACATCGCCGGCTTTCGCAAGAGCATTCCGCGCTCACAGCGGATGGCGACCTCGGCCGACGGCGCTGCCGCGGTCGTCGAGCGTGCCCTGACGGTCCGCCGTCCAAGCGCCCGCTACGTCGTGGGCAGGGCACCACGGATCCAGGCCGTGGCTGCCAAGTTGACGCCCACGTTCGCTCTGGACGCGGCCCTTCGTGCGGGGACCGGCGTGCCGCGCCGCCCGTGATGGACCACCTCGCGGCCAACCGGGCCAGCTGGGATGAGCGGGCGCCAGCTCATGCCGCGTCGGCCGACTATGCGTTCCACCGGTTCAGCGAGGATCCCGACTACCTAAGCGCGGTGGTCCGGTTTGACATCGAACGCCTGGGCGACATACGCGGGCTGCGCGGCGTGCACCTGCAGTGCCACATCGGCACGGATACGGTCTCGCTGGCCCGACTCGGAGCGCGGATGACGGGCTTGGACTTCTCCCCCGCGGCGTTGGCCCAGGCACGGCGGCTGGGCGAGCTGGCCGGAACGAGCGTGGAGTTCGTCGAGGCCGAGTTGTACGAGGCACCGTCGGTACTGGGTGGAGGAACCTTTGACCTCGTGTACACGGGAATCGGCGCGCTGTGCTGGCTGCCGTCGATCCGCGGCTGGGCGGAAGTCGTTTCGCAGTTGCTGGCCCCGGGGGGGCGCCTGTTCATCCGCGAAGGCCATCCGATGCTCTGGGCGCTCGACGAGCGCCGACCTGACTCCCTGCTGGTGGCCGAGTATCCGTACTTCGAGTGCCCGGAACCGCTGGTGTGGGAAGAGAACGGAACCTACGTGGAGACCGATGTGTCGTTTGAGAAGAACGTCACCCACGTGTGGAACCACGGTTTGGGCGAGACCTTCACCGCCGTGCAGGACGCCGGGCTGCAGGTGACGATGCTGGTCGAGCACGACAGTGTCCCCTGGAACGCGCTACCGGGGCAAATGGAGCAGATCGGGCTCGATGAGTGGCGCTTGCAGGATCGACCCTGGCGCCTGCCGCACACCTACACCCTGCAGGCGCTCAAGCCCGGCTGAGTCGCGCGGCCAGCCGGTCCACGTCGGCGACGGTCACGGTGAGCTCCGGGTGGCTGATCAGTCCGAGCGGGTCGAGCCCGTGCACCGGGGTGTGAAAGCTCACACGTAGCCCCCGCCGGCCGTTGCTCGCGAAAGTCAGTCCCCGGTCGGTCACTGCCAGGCGGGCCGGGCCGGCGGTCTTGACGAACCGGTAGGGACCGGTCACGGCCACGTCCTTGACGTTGGACAGTGGCGTGTTCACGCGCCAGCGCCCGAACCGGGCGTCAATGGCGTCCTCGCTGACGTCGACCCATGCGTTGTCGTCGGTGACACCAAAGGGGCGGGCTGCGCGCCGATATGCGGGGTCGAAGGCAAAGCGGAAACGTTCAGCCTGGGGCATGAAGCGATCCTAGCCGCCCGTTGTACGCCGGAATCATCTCTCTTCAGCTATATACCGTATTAGCTATATTAGTTGAATGACGATCTTCGAAGTCCTCGTGGAACCGAATCGCAGGCGTATCCTCGACCTGCTGGCCGCCGCCGAGCGGCCGGTCGGCGAGCTCGTGCAGCACCTGGAGCTCAGCCAGCCCGCAGTTTCCAAACACCTGCGAATCCTGCGGGACGCGCGACTCGTCGAAGCCCGTGGAGACGCCCAGCGGCGCCTATACAGCGTCCGTCCTGAGCCTTTGCGCGCAATCGACGACTGGCTCGAGCCCTACCGAGTGATGTGGGCCGCGAGTCTTGATCGCCTGGGAGACCACCTCGACTCGATCGACGACAACCCCGCTCGATAGGAGGCATCACGTTCGGAGAACTAGAACAACTCCGCGACGGGCGGTGGCGGCTGCGGTTCACCCGCACGCTTCGGCACTCCCCGGAGAAGGTCTGGCGCGCGATCACCGAGCCGGAGCAGCTGGCTTGCTGGTTTCCCACCACCATCGAGGGCGAACGCGCGGTCGGCGCGCCGCTGCGGTTCTCGTTCCCGCAAGGCCAGGCTGAGCCGTTCACCGGCGAGGTGCTGGCCTACGAGGAGGGCTCCGCATTCGAGATCCGCTGGGGTGACGATGTCCTCCGCCTCGAACTCAGGCAGGTGCCGGACGGCACGGAGCTGCGGCTGCTCGATACGCTCGACGAGCGCGGCAAAGCGGCGCGCGACGGAGCCGGATGGCACACCTGTCTGGACGCGCTGGAAGCCGAGTTGGCGGGCACCCAGGGGCCCCGCGCGAAGCTGGGCGCCTGGCGAGACGTCAACCACGAATATGTTCAGCGGTTCGGTCCCGAGGCAGCAACGATCGGTCCGCCAGAAGGGTTTGAAGACAACGAATGACTGAAACGACAGCCGAAACACGCTCCCGCTGGATCGCCCTGATCGTGCTCTGCCTGGGCTCACTGATGATCGTGCTCGACAGCACGATCGTGAACGTAGCCCTGCCCTCGATCAAGCGCGACCTTGGCTTCTCACAGACCTCACTCGCCTGGGTAGTCAACGGTTACCTGCTCACCTTCGGCGGCTTCCTGCTGCTGGGAGGTCGACTCGGAGACGTGTACGGACACCAGCGGCTGTTCCTGGCCGGGCTCTCGTTGTTCACGGTCGCCTCGTTGGCATGCGGGCTCTCCCCCAGCCAAGGCGTGTTGGTGGCCGCCCGGGTGATCCAGGGCTTCGGCGGAGCCGTGGTCTCGGCGGTGTCGCTGTCGCTGATGATGTCCCTGTTCGTCGAGCCCGCGGAGCGAGCGAAGGCGATGGGACTGTTCGGCTTCGTCGCCGCCGGCGGGGGCAGCATCGGCGTGCTGTTAGGTGGTGTCCTCACCGATCTGCTGAACTGGCACTGGATCTTCCTGGTCAACGTGCCGATCGGGGTAATCGTCTGCGCACTTGCCGTCCGAGTCCTTCCTTCGGGCTCGGCGGCGCGCCGGCGGGGGCGCATCGACATTGCCGGTGCGGTGACCGTCACGCTGGCCCTGATGCTGGCCGTGTACGCGATCGTCAACGGGAATCACGTTGGATGGCTGTCCGGGCAGACCGTGGCGATGCTCCTCGGCGCACTGGCCTTGTTTGCGGCCTTCCTGATGATCGAGTCCCGGATCGACTCACCGCTGATGCCGCTCAGCCTGTTCCGCCAGCGCAATTTGTCGACCGCGAATGCCGTCGGTCTGCTGTGGGCAAGTGCGATGTTCGCCTGGTTCTTCCTCTCCGCGCTGTATCTCCAGCTGGTACTGCACTACAGCCCGCTGCAGGTTGGGCTGGCATTTCTGCCCGCCAACCTGATCATGGGGGCCTTCTCGCTGGGACTTTCGGCGAAACTGGTCATGCGCTTCGGCCTCAAGGCGCCGCTGGGAACCGGTCTCGTTCTGGCTGCAGCCGGCCTGGCCTTGTTCACGCGTGCGCCAGTACATGGCCGGTTTCTGGTCGACGTGCTGCCCAGCATGATCCTGCTCGGCTTTGGGGCAGGAATGGCGTTCAACCCACTGCTGCTGGCCGCGATGGGAGACGTCAGGCCAGAGGACTCCGGTCTCGCGTCCGGAATCGTCAACACGTCTTTCATGATGGGCGGAGCGCTCGGCCTTGCGGTGCTGGCCAGCCTTGCCGCGTCGCGCACGAAGAGCCTCCAGAACGCGGGGCACAGCGCCCTGAGCGCGCTCAACGGTGGCTATCAGGCCGCCTTCCTGGTCGGCGCTGTGTTCGCGGCTCTGGCCGCAGGACTCGGGCTGGCGCTCCTGCGCAAGGCACCCGTGCAGGGTGCGCCAACCGAGATGCCCGAATCCCAGCAGGTCGGCGACTCGGCGATGTCACGCGCCTAAGCTCGTGCAGCGCTGGGACTGCCTGGCTCAGCGGTGAACGCGGTAGCGAACGTGTGTGACCGCCGGCGATGCGATGACCTCCACGGGCTCCAACTGTGGATCGCCGACGCCGTCGAGCAGTCGCTCCCCGGCACCGAGCACGATTGGCACGATGTGGAGGTGGAGCTCGTCGAGTAGCCCGGCGGCGAGGTACTGCTGGACCGCGCTGGCGCCGCCGGCGATGGCGATGTCATCATCCCCGGCCGCCTCACGGGCCTGCTCCAAGGCCGACTCGATCCCGTCCGTCACAAAGGTGAAGCTGGTACCGCCCTGCATCGCGAGCGGCGCGCGGGCGTGGTGGGTGAGCACGAACACGGGAACGTGGTAGGGCGGGTCCTCACCCCACCAGCCTTTCCAACCTTCGTCCCACGGGCCCTCGCCGCCTCCGAACATCTTGCGTCCCATGATGTATGCGCCGATGCCTCGGGTGGATTGATCGATGACCTCGGCGTCAACGGATTGCTCTCCGCCCTCGACGCCGTGCCGAGTGCGCCAGCTCTGAGTTGCGAAGGCCCAGTCGTGAAGGCGCATGCCGCCTTCACCGATCGGGTTCTCGGGGCTCTGGTTCGGGCCGGCGACAAAGCCGTCGAGGGATATGGAAATCTGGCAAGTGACTCTGTTCATGCTTCTAGGATCTGGGTGTGGCGGGAAACTCATCGCTTCGGCCGAGCGCGCGGGCGATGGCGGCGATGTGATCAGGCGTCGAGCCGCAACAGCCGCCAACAATCCGCGCCCCGCGCGAGGCGAAGGCCGCCACACGCTCGGCCAGCATTTCCGGATCCGCCTCGTACACGACGGTGTCTCCGACCACCTTCGGAACGCCGGCGTTCGGCTTGATCCACAGGGGAACCGATGGCGCCGCGTCGAGGAACTCCGAGACGATCACCTCGGTGTCCTCCAGTGAGCGCCCGCAGTTCGCGCCCAGCGCCGCGACCCCCAATGGTTCGATCGCCGCGACGACATCGGCGGCTCCGAGTCCCATCATCGTGCGCGTGCCCTGATCGAAGCTGAACGACGCCACCAGGGGGAGATCGCTGACGCTCCTCGCCCCCTCAGCGGCCCAGATCGCCTCATCGAGCGCAAAGAACGTCTCGAGCACGAGCAGGTCGACCCCACCGTCGGCCAACGCCTGTGCCTGCTCGGCGTACGCCTCCACGGCGCCGTCGTGCGTCAACGTCCCGAACGGCTCGACCAGCTGCCCGGTCGGGCCCATCGATCCCGCCACCAACCTGTTTTCCCCAACCGCCTCACGAGCGATCTCAGCCGCGCGGACGTTCACTTCTCTGGTCCGGCCCGCCAGCGGCCCATCGGCCAGCCGGAGCGTGGTCGCGCCGAAGCTGCAGGTCAGCACGAGGTCGGACCCGGCCTGCGCAAAGCGCCGGTGTAGCGCGCCGACCCGCTCCGGCGCATCCACGACCCATTCCTCCGGGGCCACGCCCGGCTCGATGCCCATGTCCTGATAGTTCGTCCCAGTCGCGCCGTCGGCCAACAGCACGCCGCGCTGGCTCAGCATCTCGGAGAACGAAGGCACGCTCAGAGCGTATCCACCGGCCGGGACGCCGGCCGTCTCCCGTCAGGCCTGGTCGTGCTCGTGCGCGCGGATGTCCTCAACCAGTATCCGCGGACTGTCGAAGATGATCCCCCGCCGCCGCAGCCCACTCAGCAGCGGCTCCTGGCCGGCGAAGGCGACAAGCGTCGCGGCGCCGCCCCGCAACTGGACGGTCAAGGTTTCGAAGTCGTGGTCGCCCACCTTCCCGTCTACCTCCAGGCGCACACCTCCGAGCGCAGGTCTGACGCCGAGCTCCAGCCGTGAACCGGTGGACACGACGAGTGGAGGGCACGAGCCGCCGTGTGTGGAGAGCGGCGTGAACAGAAATGCCCCGGTCTCCGGGGTGAGCAGCGGCCCGCCGGCAGCGAAAGAATATGCGCTTGAACCGATCGCGGTGCTGACCACGCAACCATCCCCGGCCAGACGGGCATAAAGGGTCCCGTCGACATGGGCGGTTGTGCGGATCTGGCCTTCGCCGTCGCGGACGATCGCCAGATCGTTGAACGCGGTCAGCTCCTCGCTGCCGTTCAGACGGATCTCGAGCGCCGGAATCTCCCTCGGTGTCCACTCCCCGTCGTTGAAGCGTTGGAGTGCCAGCGCAACATCGTCTGCCGGCACCGTGGTCAGCGCGCCCAGGCTTCCGCACGCCACGCCGAGTACGGGTCGTCCCACCGCTGAGGCAGCGCGGATCGCGGCCAGCGTGGTTCCGTCACCGCCGATCGCCACGATCAGGTCACAGTCGGCTGCCTCGCCTGGTTCGGCGACTTCCTGTTGCTGCCCGAGCACCGGGACCTGGACTACGTCGACATCGCGGGCGTCGGTCCACTCGTGCAGCGCCTGGAGCGTGTCGTGGATGTCCCTGGTTGGATGGACCGCCAGCCCGATGCGTCGCGACGGCTCGGTGCTCACGTGGTTGCCGCCGGCTCCCCGGCGCTCCGTCGCTCGCGCTGGCGGCGGAGCTCCTGGCGAGCCAGGGAGAGCTTGTGCACCTCGTCCGGCCCGTCGGCCAGGCGCAGGGTCCGCAGGCCCGCGTACATGGCGGCGAGCGGGAAGTCGTCGGACACGCCCCCGCCTCCGTGCACCTGAATCGCGCGGTCGACGATTCGCAGGCAGATGTTCGGCACCGCGAACTTGATTCCTGAGATCTCGATCCGGGCATGTTGGTTGCCCATCGTGTCCATCAGCCAGGCGGTCTTCATCACCAGCAG
The DNA here is from genome assembly GCA_963757165.1 of uncultured Solirubrobacterales bacterium. Classification (GTDB taxonomy): domain Bacteria; phylum Actinomycetota; class Thermoleophilia; order Solirubrobacterales; family Solirubrobacteraceae; genus Palsa-465. Next base: position 445,865 of record CAVWQO010000002.1, on the reverse strand, counting down.
ACGCGCCATCTCCAGCTCGATGCGCGACTCCGCGATCCAATCGCGGATGTTGGCGTTGTGCGAGACGGGCTTACCGAATGTCTCCCGCGCGTCGGCGCGCTCGCACATCAGCCCCAGCGCGCGCTCGGCCGCGCCGATGGCGCGCATGCAGTGGTGAATCCGTCCGGGACCGAGCCGGGCCTGGGCAATCAGAAAGCCCTGCCCCTCCCCCGCGATGATGTTCTCCGTCGGCACACGCACGTCGGTGAACTCGAGCTCCCCGTGACCTTCGGTGTCGTGGTAGCCGAACACCGGAAGGCTGCGCTTGACCTCCAGTCCGGGCGTCTGAAGCGGAACCAGCACCATCGACTGCTGCTGGTACGTTGCGGCCTCGGGATCGGTTTTGCCCATGACGATGAGGATCCCCAAATTGGGGTGCAGCGCATTGGTGGTCCACCACTTGCGGCCGTTGAGCACGTATTCGTCGCCACGTCGCTCGATTCGCATGGCGATCTTGGTTGCGTCCGACGAGGCAACATCGGGCTCAGTCATGGCGAAGGCCGAGCGGATCTCGCCCTCGAGCAGCGGCGCTAGCCACCGCGCCTTCTGCTCCTCGGTGCCGAATTGATGCAGGACCTCCATGTTGCCGGTGTCCGGCGCGGAGCAGTTGCAGGCCTCCGAGGCGATCTTCGTGCGTCCCATGATCTCCGCCAGCGGGGCGTAGTCGCAGTTCGACAGGCCGGCGCCGTGCTCCTCGTTGGGCAGAAACAGATTCCACAGCCCGCGCCGCTTGGCCTCGTCTTTGAGCTCTTCGATGATCGGCGCATGCACGTGCGGCGTCCGCGCCTCGCGAACCTGTTCAGCCCAGATCGGTTCTGCCGGATACACGCGCTCGTCCATGAACGCCTGCAGACGTTCTTGGAAATCCTTCGCTCGATCCGACAGCTCGAAGTCCATCGCAGTGCTCTCCTCGGTAGTAAGTCACCACATTGTCCCGCCAGCGGGCGTTCAACGCGGCTGCGGCTGTGCGGCCTGCGAGAACTCATCCTCCGTCCGCCAGCGCCGAACGGTGGTTCGTAGCGCAAGGTACCCCGCGATCCCGGGCAGCGTTGGCAGCCAGAACGACAGCGCGCGGTATGCCAGCACGCCGATAACCGCGCTCTGAGCCGAGATGCCGAAGGCAACGAATGCTCCGATCATCCCGCCCTCCACGCCACCGATCCCGCCGGGCAGGGGAAGCAGGCTGCCCAGCGTGCCCAGGAAGTAACACATGATCAGAATCGCCACCGGGACGACCGTGCCGAAGGCGCGAAAGCACACGCCGAGGACCGCGATGTCAAACGCCCAGTACGCAACGGCGCCGAGCAGGCCAACCCGCCGCTCGCGAACCAGCTCGAGTGCCGTCCGCACCCCGGAGCCAACGGTCGCCGGTGCGGTCGCGAATCTGGCCGCAAAGCGCCCGAGCCTCCCCGCCCGCGTGGCCAGCCGGCTCAGCCGGCGCTCAAAGTCCCGGGGCACGAGCGCCATGCTGGCCACCAGCGCAACGATCCCGCAGCACAGCAGCGCCGGAATCGTCGTCAACACGAACGGCGCCTCGCCTGAGAGCACACCCGCGCGCAGTCCCACGCCGCAGACGATCAGTGCCCCCATGTACACCGAGTACTGGAGCACATAGCTGGCCACCATCCGACAAGCGATCACTCGGGAGGACATACCGGCCCGGTTCAGTGCCCAGGCCGTCACCGCCACACCACCGGCCCCAGCGGCTGCGAGGAGTCTGATGGCAGCGATCCCGGCCAGCGGGATCTGGATGCTGGCGCGCCAGTCCACGCGCGGGGCCTCACGTCCGAACACTGTCCGGAACAGGACCGCGTAGCCTGCGACGGAGAGCAGCTCGAGCACCGCGCCGAGAGCCAGCCACCACGGATCTCCGTGACGAAGCTTCCCCCAGGTCTGATTGAGCCCCGCGATCTTGGGCAGCAGGAAGTACAGCCCTCCCAGCGCCGCCAGGACGAACACCAAGCCGATCGTCAGCCGCCGCCGGTTGAGCAGCGTCCCTGACCCGTCGGGATCCGCGCCATCCGGTCCTGGGGGTGCCTCGGCGACATCGGCGACATCGGCGGCAGGAGGCACTCGGGGAGGCATGGTGTCCTGCGACCGGCCGGGACGCCCTTGAACGAAGCGAATCAGAGGGGTAGGAGCACGCATCAATTCTCTGGCGCCCTGCCTACCCGCGCATACGGCGTCGGACTCGGAACGGGCCTGAGGTTAGCCTGGGACGGGTGAGCGTCACGGCCATAGTTCTGCGCGACCACGGCCGGCTCCTGCGCTTCACCTACGAGGACATGATCCGCTACCACGGTGGCGGATCTCCCGGCGGGGTGGCGCATGCGTTCAAGGTGCTCGAACGAGGATTGCCGCTGCTGGACCGGGACCGTCCCGTTGAGCGGCGTGAAATCGAAGTCGAGACCGCGTTTCCGGGCCCGGGTGCGCGGGACGGATTTGAGCTGGTGACCCGCGCGGTCACCGATGAGCGCTACCGGGTGCTGGCCACCCTCGTCCGCACTGAGCTCGGACGCGAGCGGGAGCGCTTCGTTTTCCGGCTTTGCTATCGCGCGCACAGCACTACCTTGACACTCCGGGCAGGGTTCGTCACGCCCGAGTTCCTCGAGCTCTCCCGTCGGCTTGAGCGCAGTCCCGCGGAGGAACTCCGGTTCACCGCTCTTAAAGACGATATGGCCGAGCGGGTCATGTCCTCCCCCGCCGAGCAGGTATACGACGCCGACACGGCCCGACCAAAGCCCGGCGCGGCTCAAGCGTGAACGCTCAAATTCATCGCTTTCGCTGCCAGAACGCGATCTCTCCACCGCTCTCGGTGCTGATCACGCTGCGCCAGCCGACAGGACCCTCGCGGGGCTCGAGCAGGACTCGGGCCTCGAGTTGCCGCGCCCGCTCGGTGGCTTCGGCAATCTCGGAGACCTCGACGTAGGGAAGCCATAGCGCCCGCTTGGTGGCGCACTGCACCACTCCGCCGCCGATCCCGCTCCCCAGGTCGAGCGGTTGGTAGGAACCGTGCCGCGTGTGGACGCGGTCAAGCCGCCAGCCGCACAACTCGGCGTAGAGCGTGTTTGCGCCGCCCAGGTCGCCGGTGTGGAGCTCAAGGTGCACCACTGGTTTGAACGTTGGGGCCACGTCGCTCTGGTGGGTAGACCGTCGCGGGCGCGCAAACTCATCGTCCTGCGTCAGAGCATCGCAGCGGGCGCGGGTCTAACCTCAGTGTTCGTGTCTTCGTCCACTGGTTCACCGGCACTGGAGCAGGAGCTGCTGGCGGCCGCCCGTGGAGGCGACGAGGGCGCGTTCGGCTCCGTGGTCGGCCAGTATCGAGGTGAGCTCCACGCTCACTGCTACAGGATGCTCGGCTCGGTCCACGACGCCGAGGATGCGCTGCAGGAGACGCTTCTGCGGGCCTGGCGCGCGATCGGGCGCTTTGAAGGTAGAAGCTCGCTGCGCTCCTGGCTGTACACGATCGCCACCAACGTGTCGCTGAATCTGATCGCGCGGCGGCCCAAACGCGTGCTGCCGATCGATTACGGTCCGCCGACCGATCCTCACGCCGGGCCCGGCGAGCCGATCGCCGAGTCGATCTGGGTCGAGCCGTATCCGGACGGACAGATCGGTATCGGGGACGGTCCGGCTTCGCCGGAAGCCAGCTATGAGATGCGGGAGAGCGTCGAACTCGCCTTCGTCGCGGCGCTTCAGCACCTGGTTCCGAATCAGCGCGCCGTCCTGATCCTGCGGGAGGTGCTCGGCTTCTCCGCCAAGGAGGTCGCGGACACGCTGCAGACCACTGTCGCGTCGGTGAACAGCTCCCTGCAGCGGGCTCGCAAGTCGGTCGACGACCGACTGCCTGATCCGAGTCAGCAGGAGACGCTGCGGGCGATCGGCGACACCCGCCTGACCGAGCTGGTCAACGACTACGTCAACGCCTGGGAGCAGGGCGACGTGCAGAAGGTGGTCAACATGCTCACCGAGGACGCCAGCTTCGCGATGCCGCCACTGGGCACCTGGTTCAGCGGACGCGAGCCAATCGGTAAGTTCCTCGCCGCTTACGCGGTCGGGATGTGGCGCTGGAAGGGCATCCGGACCCAGGCCAATGGCCAGACAGCGCTGGCGTTCTACGTCTGGGACGACGCCGAGGAGACCTACCTGCCGTTTGCCCTCAACCTGCTCTCGTTCCGCGGCGAGCAGATCAAGGACGTGACGGCGTTCATCGTGCGCTCGACCGAGTCTCCCGATCCCGAGGCCTACGTCCGCTTCACCGAAGAGCCGACCGATGCCGATCGACTTCGGACCGCGTTCGGGCGCTTTGAGCTGCCCAGCCGGCTGTCCTGATCGGCTGCCCGCTCGCCGCGCCACTCAGCGGGTCTAGCGCGACGGTGCCGCGGTCGTGTCGTCCCTGCTCTCAGCCAGAATCCGTGCGCGGTTTCGTGCCGCCCGCACCACTGCCTCGAGCGTTTGGCTGTCGTAAGCGCCTTGGTAGCGACGGCCGTTGATGAAGAAACTTGGCGTTCCGGAAACGCCGCTGGTGTCGGCGGTGGCCACGTCCTCCGCCACCCGATTCGAATACTCGTGACGGCGGATCTCATCCCAGAAGCGCTCGACGTCGAGACCAAGCTGCTCGGCGTAACTGCCGATGTCCCGCGCACTCAACCGATCCTGATGATCCAGCAGAAGGTCGTGCATCTCCCAGAACCGGCCCTGGGCGGCTGCTGCCTCGGCGGCCTCGGAAGCCAGCTGGGCCCGGGGATGGACGTCGTTGAGTGGTAGATGCCGCCACACATACCGCAGCTCATCGCCGAACTTGCCCAGCAGCTCACGGATCACCGACTCCGCCCGTCCGCAGTACGGGCACTCAAAGTCCCCGTATTCGATCAGGGTCACCGGGGCGTCGTCGGGCCCGCGCACGTGGTCGCGGGAAGGATCGACCTCATCGGCGAGGTCCAGGATGTCCTCGGCCGTGCCGACGATCTGGCGTGCCCGGACATTGGCCGGCATCCGTTGAACCACGCGGAACACCAACCAGCCCAGCAGCGGCGCCACGATCGCTGATCCGAGCACGCCAAGCTTAGCTTCGTCCAGCCGTTCGCCGGTGAACGCGAGCGTGCCGATCAGCAGCGAGACCGTGAAGCCGATTCCGGCCACTGCCGCTCCGCCGGCCAGCACCGGCCAGCTCAGGAGCGAGCGTGGACCGTGCAGAATCGGCCGGGTGGCAATCCAGGAGGCGGTGAGGATGCCGACCGGCTTGCCGATCACATAGGCGAGGAGGATGCCCAGCGTGATCGGAGATGTGATCGCCCGACTGAGCAGGTTGCCGGTCACGTGAATGCCCGCATTGGCGAGCGCAAATAGGGGCACGACCACGTACCCCGTCCACGGGTGGAGGGCGTATTGCAGCCGTTCGTTGGGTGAGATCGCCGACAGCACTCCAAGCTGCGCGGACCGCGCCAGCTCCGGAGTCGGCTGCTCTCGGAAGGAGCGCGTGAGCGATGTGACCCGCTCAAGGTCGTCTCGTGAGGGCGGGTATGCACTGGTCACCAGCCCCACGGCAAGCCCCGAGATCACCGGGTCGATCCCGGACTTGAACATGGCCACCCACATCGCGATGCCCACCCCGACCGCCAGCGGACGGCGCCCGACCGGGGCAAAGCGGACCGCGAGCAGGAGCGCGAACAACGCCACGGAGACCACCAGCGCCACCGGGGAGACGCGGTCGGTATAGGCGAAAGCGATGACCAGCAGGGCACCGAGGTCGTCGACGACGGCCAGCGAGAGCAGGAACACGCGCAGGCGGGTCGCGGAGCTCGGAGTCAGCAGGGCGAGCGCACCGAGCGCGAATGCCGTGTCGGTCGACATCGCCGTTCCCCAGCCGTGGGCTCCTCGGCCGCCGGCGTTGAAGGCGAGGTAGATCGCCACCGGGACGATCATCCCTCCGATCGCAGCAAGCGCCGGCACGGTCAGCCGCTGCCGCTGGCGCAGCTCTCCGACGTCAAGCTCGCGCTTGGCCTCCAGACCCACCACGAGAAAGAAAAAGGTCATCAGCCCCTCGTTGACCCAGTGGCGCAGGTCGGCGGAGACGGAGCTCCCGCCAAGGCGAATCGAGAGCTTTGTGTCCCACACGGACTGATAGGAGTGCGACCACGGTGAGTTGGCCCAGACGAGCGCGGCCACGGTGGCGATCAGCAGCACGCTGGCGCTGCCCGTCTCCGTGGCGAGAAAGTCGCGGACCGGTGAAGCGAGATTGCGCGCCCATGCGGTCTTGCCGCTGAATGTGCTGCTGGGAGCCACCGCCATTGCCGGGGCGATTATCGCGTGCCGCCGGGGCGTGCCGCCCCCGACGCGATGTACAGGCATGACTTTCACCGGCGCGGGTAGTGAACAAACCTGAGTTCGCCGTTTTGGCTGGCGCTCCAGGAGAGGGAGGTCTCGATGTACAAGCAGGTTCTAGATCCGGTTTCCCACTCGCTGGGAGTCACGTCGATCTTCGCTGTGCTGCCGCTGTTGGTGCTTTTCGTGCTGCTGGGTGTGCTGCGGATGAAGGCGCAGTGGGCCGCTCTGCTGACGCTCGGGGTCGCGATATTGGTCGCCCTGATCGTCTATTCGATGCCGGTCGGACAGGCCGGAGACGCTGCGTTGGAGGGCGCTGCGTTCGGCTTCTGGCCGATCATGTGGATCGTCATCAATGCCTTGTGGATCTTCAACATGACCGAGGCCACCGGCAACTTCGCCGTACTGCGCCGGGCCTTCAGCACCGTCTCGGACGATCAACGCGTGCAGGTCGTGGTGATTGCATTCTGCTTCGGCGCCCTGCTTGAGGCACTCGCCGGCTTCGGCACTCCGGTGGCGATTTGCGGCGTGATGCTGGTCGGGCTGGGACTGAAGCCGGTGCAGGCAGCCGCCGTTGCGCTGGTCGCTGACACCGCACCAGTCGCCTTCGGCGCGATCGCGATCCCCATCACCACCCTGGCGCAGGTCACCGGGCTACCGATTCACCACCTCAGCCAGATGGTCGGCCGCCAGACTCCGTTCCTGGCCCTGGTCGTGCCCTTCGTGCTGGTGTTCATGGTCGACGGACGCCGGGGCCTACGTGAGGCATGGCCGGCCGCGCTTACCGCCGGTGCCGTGTTCGCCGTCCTGCAGTTCGTCGTCTCAAACTATGTCTCGACGCAGCTGACCGACATCATTGCCGCGCTCGTCTCCGCCGGCGCCCTGGTCGCCCTGCTCCGAGTCTGGTCGCCGCGTGCACCGGGCGCACCGACACGGACGGTTGGCCGGCCTGCCATCGCAGGGGGCGCAACGGCCGACGTCGAATTCGAGCGCCGCGTGCAGGCCGAGCGCGGCGGTCCTCCGAGCGCCGGGGAGATGCTTCGCGCCTTTGCGCCCTACATCATCATCATCGTGGTCCTGGGTGTGACCAGCCTGCATGGGGTCCAGGCCCAACTTGACAAGGCAACGAACGCCTTCAGCTGGCCTGGCCTGCACGTGCTCAACAGCAAGGGCAAACCGCCGACGAGTGAGACGTTCAAGCTCAACTGGCTGACCGCGGCCGGCACCTGGCTGTTCGTCTCCGGCGTTTTCACGATGCTGGCGCTCCGGGTCCGTCCGGCGCAGGCGCTGAAGATCTATCTCCGCACGCTCGAGCAGCTCAAGTGGGCGCTGGTCACGGTCTGCTCGGTGCTTGCCGTCGCCTACGTGATGAACCTGTCCGGCCAGACGATCACGCTCGGCACCTGGGCCGCGGGGGCCGGCGGCTTCTTCGCGTTCCTGTCACCGCTGATCGGGTGGTTCGGCACCGCGGTCACGGGCTCGGACACCTCGACGAACTCGCTGTTCGGCGCGCTCCAGGTGGCCGCCGCGCACAAGTCTGGCCTCTCCCCCACGCTGCTCGCGGCCGCCAACAGCTCCGGCGGCGTGCTGGCGAAGATGGTCTCCCCTCAGAATCTGGCTATCGGCGCCGCCGCGGTGGGCCTCGCCGGTCACGAGGGCGACATTTTCCGCAAGGTCATCGGCTGGAGCATCGTGCTCGTGCTGGTGATGGCGGTGCTCGTGCTCCTGCAATCAGGGGCTCTGTCGGGGATGGTCCCGTGAGCCGCGCTGCCTACGTCCAATGAGCCGCTGTGACCAGCCGACGCCTCGCGCGGAGTTTTGAGCCCAGGCTGAAGCTGGGTAGTACCGTCAAGGACCCCACAGCAGCGTCGAGAGGAGCCCCATGGGTGACCGAATGCAAAGGGTGAAGGGCAAAGCGGAGGAACTGAAGGGCGCCACCAAGCGTCAGGCCGGCGCCGAGACCGGCCGGCCCGGCACCGAGGCGCGCGGAGCGGGCGAGGAGCTCAAGGGCAAGGCCCGCAACGCGATCGGGAAGGCGCGAAGCGCGGTCAAGAAGAACACTCGCTGAGCCAGCCATGCCGGCCCGGCCGACGCGGTGGCCTCATCCGAGCCGCATGCCCGGGCCGGCTCTATTTCAGATACTCGTACGCGGGGAGGGTCAGGAACTCGGTGAGTTCCTCTGACAGCGCGACCTGTTCGAAGATCTCACGTGTCTCCGCGGGGCGGCCGGCACGCCAGGTTTCCTCGCCCACGCCTTCACGGATCCGCGCCGTTTCCTCGTCCAGGATCTGCCGCACCAGCTCTCGGGTCACCGTGTGTCCGTCCTGAAGCTGGACACCGTGGTGGACCCACTGCCAGATCTGGGTGCGGGAGATCTCGGCCGTCGCGGCGTCCTCCATCAACGAGTTGATCGCCGCGGCGCCGCGGCCCCCGAGCCAGAAGGAGATGTACTGGAAGCCGACACTCGCGTCGGTACGCAGGCCGGCTTCGGTGATCCCACCCGGGGTTGAGGCGAGATCGAGCAGTTGTGCGGCGGTTACCTCGACCTCGTCACGTTGGCGCTCGAGCTGGTTGGGGGCGCCGTCCAGCCCCTGCTCGAACACGTCTCGCGCTACCGGGACGAGATCCGGATGGGCGACCCAGCTGCCGTCGTAGCCCTGTTCGATCTCCCGCTGCTTATCGGCCCGCACGCCCTCCAGCGCCTTGGCATTTGCCTCCTCGTCCTTGCGCGAGGGGATCAGCGCCGCCATCCCACCGATCGCGTGCGCCCCACGGCGATGGCACGTCTTGGCCAGCAGGTCAGCGTAGGCCCGCATGAACGGCACCGTCATCGTGACCGCGCTGCGATCCGGCAGGACCATCTCTCGTCGGTCCGGGAAGCACTTGATCGCTGAGAAGATGTAGTCCCAGCGCCCGGCGTTGAGTCCCGCCGAGTGATCACGGAGCTCGTAGAGGATCTCGTCCATCTCGAACGCCGCGGGCAGCGTCTCGATCAGCACCGTCGCCTTGATCGTCCCTTGCTCAACTCCGAGCGCGTCCTGAGCCAAGCGGAACACGTCATTCCAGAGGCGTGCCTCGAGATGCGATTCGAGTTTGGGCAGGTAGAAGTACGGCCCCGATCCGCTGGCCAGCAGCCGGGGGGCGCAGTGGAAGAAGTACAGCCCGAAATCCATCAGCGCCCCGGCGATCGGCTCGCCGTCGACAAGTATGTGCCGCTCGGGCAGGTGCCAGCCACGCGGCCTCACCAGCAGGGTCGCAGGGTCCTCGACCAATTCGTAGTGACGACCATCGGAGCCCTCGTAGGTGATCGTGCGGTCGATCGCATCGCGTAGGTTGATGTGACCGTCGACCAGGTTGTGCCAGGTGGGCGCGTTGGCATCTTCGAAGTCGGCCATGAAGCCGTCCGCTCCCGAATTCAGCGCGTTGATGACCAGCTTCCGGTCCGTCGGGCCGGTGATCTCGATCCAGCGCTGCCGCATATCGGGCGGGGCAGGGGCGACTTGCCAGTCGCCCTCACGGACGTCGACCGTGTCCGGTAGGAAATCGAGATTCTCACCGGCCGCCAGGCGCGCGCGACGCTCGGCCCGCGCCTGCAGCAGCTCGCGCCTGCGCTCTCCAAATTCGCGTTGCAGCTTGGCCACAAAGTCCAGCGCATCAGGCGTCAGAACCTCGTCGAAGCCTGCCTCGATCGCTCCGCGCAGTTCCAGACTGGCGTGGGTTGCCATAAGTCAAGCCATCCTTTCAGGTGTGGGCTCCCCAGGGATCGACGCGGCAAAACCTGGCTCGCGTCGCGGCGTATTCGGTAGCAGACGCCCGGATTCGAAGGCCAGCGCTCCGACCACGTCCAGCAGGGCAAACGCCACCGCATCCCGATCGCCTCCGATCAGGCCACCCGCGGCGTCCCGGAAGCCGCTCAGCAGACGCCGGGTCAGTGCGACGAAGCCCGGGGCGGGGAGCGCTCCCGGGTAGCGGCGCTCAAGCCAGGCCGCCCCCGCCCCGTGGCGGAGCAGCTGGCCCACCCAAGCTGGAACCGTGGTCCGGCCGCTGTGGGCGACCTGCGCCCCTGGCCGGTGCTCGATGCCCCAGCCGGCCGCGGCCAGCCTGAAGCAGAGATCGGCGTCCTCGGCCGTGCGCGCCTCGGGGTCAAAACCGCCGACCTCCGCGAATGCCTCGCTGCGGACCGCACAGTTCGCCGTCTGCGCATAGGCGAACCGGCCCCGACTGAGCGTGTTGGTGTGGCTCATCTGCCGGCGTGCGACCGCATGCGCAGACACGAGACCGGCCGAGTCCGCGGCGTCAATGATCTCGCCGGCCAGAACCGCCGTGTCGGGCGCCGGCGGACGGTGAAACAGATCGCCGATCAGCGATCGCCGCGGCCACGTGTCGGCGTCGAGGAACAGCAGCCATTCGCCGCGGTGAGCCAGGGCGGCAGCTCGGTTACGGGCGAAGCCGGGCGAACGGATGCCCCAGGCCGGGATGATCTGGACGCGGCCGGGGCCCGGCTCGATCCGCGCCACGGGACGGTTGAGCGCGACCAGCACCTCGTCCTCATCCCCCAGCTCGAGCTGCTCCAACGCGTTGATCGCACGCCGCAGCTGCTCCCGGGAGCCGGCGAAGGGAACGATCACCGACACTGCGGGACGTACGCTCACGCGGTGCTCGCCACGGTCTCGCCGACGCACAGCGCGGTTAGGAGCCCGCTGACCACCGCCGCCACCGCCCAGGCCGGGAGCGAGGTGCCGACCGCCGCGAGCACGATCAGGGCCAGCGCGACGAGGAGCTTCCCGCGTCCCAGCTCGGCCATGAGACGCAGGCGAAAGGCCACGTGGCCGAGCAGATAGATCGCCACACCGCCGCACAGCGCCAGCCTCGCCCCAGTTCTCAGCGGCTCGCTGACCGCGTGCACGGCTCCGCTGACTCCGACCGCGAAGATGATGATCCCCGCGACGATCACCAGGTGCAGGTAGCTATAAGCGTCAGCGGCCGCCAGGACCGGATCGTGATGCTCTCGCAGCCGCTGCTCCGCGGCGTCGGCCGACCGGTCGAAGTACGTCCACCACAGGCCGACCGTGATCAGCAGACCCAGCGACACCGCAGCCACGACTGCGAAGCTCAGCGCCTCGTGACGCGCTCCTACGCCAATGGTCACAATCGACTCCCCGAGACAGATGATCACGAACAGGCTGTAGCGCTCCGCGAAGTGCGCCACGGCCACGCGCTGCAGGCCCCGCAACCGCTCTCGGGTCAGCCATGCCGGACCGGCGTAGTCGATCGCCGCGGCGAGCACCCAGAGCAGCACCCGGGTGCCGCCGTGAAACAGCGACCCGGCGATCAGCAGCGCCATCCCGAGCACCACGGTGAGGGCAAACCCGGCGATCGCTGACCAAGCGGCATCTCCGCGCCGGGAGGCGTCCGCGTAAAGCGCCAGGTGCAGGAGGCGCACCACGGTGTAAGCGACCGCAAACAGAGTGCCCCCGCCGTGGAAGACCCTCGGCACCGCGAGGCCCGCGATGAAGATCGACAACGTCGCGATCAGCAGCCCGACCCGTAGCGAGGGCGAGTTACTCGCTTGGGCGTTGGCTGCCCAGACGAACGCCGACCATGCCCACCACACCAGGGCCAGCACGAGCATCGACTGGCCGAAGCCACGCCAGCTCAGATCGGCCGACAGCAGCGCGGTGACCTGGGTCACCGCGAACACGAAGACGAGATCCCAGAGGAGCTCCAATGGGCTGGTTCGCCGCTCCTCTCCCATGCCGCCACTGTTACGCACAGTGAGCTCGGTCACGGACTGGAGTCTTCCAGCCGTCGTCGGCGCCTGCGGGTCAGGCGTGCGCGGGCTCGCGCAGGTTGGCCTGCTCCTGCTCTAGCCGGGCCAGTGCGCGCTGGTAGTCGTCGTAGCGGCGGACCACGCGCATCCAGGACCAACCGGGACGGCCTCGCAGCTCACGGCCGCGGTCACGGTCGCCGGGCCGTACCGGCTCGGATGCGCGTTCCTGGCTACGAGCCATCAGCTCATTGTGCTCAGCGATCGCCTCACGCAGCTGCGGCGCTGGACCTTCGTCCTCCAGCAAGCTCGCCTCGAGATGCGTGCGCAGGATCAGCAGCTCCCGTTCGGTGGCGCGCCGTGCCCTGCCGCGCTTCCCGTTGCCGAAGGCGAAGCGGTCCCACGCCTTGGCGAACGCGATGAAGTTGGTCCGGCCGCCGGCCCGATGGGCGGCGAGCATCGGGCAGATCCCGTCCTCGTGCGTATAGGCCCCGACGATGATCTCGTTGCGCGTGATTCCGTCCAACATCGCCAGCCGGGTGCTCCGCGGGAGGCAGGCAATCGTGGTGCGCAGCTCGCTGATCGTCGCTCGGGATCGTTCTCGCATAGGGTTCATCGCCTCCCACAGGCGGCGCGGTCACCTTATCGGCGGCCGTCGCACCGCTCAAGCGATCTCCTTCCGCGAAAGGAACCTTGCACATGAAGCTCGGAGTACACGTCGGCTACTGGGGTCTTGGCATGGGGCCTCAGGAACAGCTGGAGGTCGTGCAGGAAGCTGAGCGACTCGGCTTCGACTCGGTCTGGGCCGCCGAGGCCTACGGCTCGGATGCCGCCACCGTGCTCGCCTGGCTCGCCGCCGGGACCTCGAAGATCAAGCTCGGCTCCGCGATCTTCCAGATGCCGGGGCGTAGCCCGGCGATGACGGCGATGACGGCCGCCACGATCGACGAGCTGTCCGACGGACGGATGGTCCTCGGCATCGGCTCCTCGGGCCCGCAGGTTGCCGAGGGCTGGCACGGTCAGCCCTTCGCCAAGCAATTGCAACGCACGCGTGAATACGTGGAGGTCGTGCGGATGGCGCTGGCGCGCGAGCGCGTGGAGTTTCACGGCGACACGCTCGAGCTGCCACTGCCGGACGGGCCAGGCAAGCCGCTGAAGCTGATGATCAGCCCCAAGCAGGAGCGGATCCCGATCTACCTGGCCGCGATCGGCCCGAAGAACACCGCACTGGCGGGCGAGATCGCCGACGGCTGGATTCCGACCTTCTTCTCCCCGGAATACGTATCCGAGTTCCGCAAGCTGCTGCAGGAAGGGGCGGCCCAGTCCGGACGAACGCTCGAGCAGTTCGACATCGCCCCGACCGTCAATGCCTACATCTCCGACGACCGCGAGCTGGCGCGCAACCTGATGCGCCCGGTGCTGGCGCTCTACATCGGCGGCATGGGCTCCCGCAAGCAGAACTTCTACAACAACCTGGTCCAGCGATACGGGTTCGAGGAGGCGGCCGGTGAGATCCAGAACCTGTACCTGGACGGCAAGAAGGCCGAGGCCGGCGAGGCGATCCCGGACGAGTTGATCGACATGGTCTCGTTGTGCGGGCCGCGTGATGTCGTGCGCGACCGGCTGGCCGCCTTCCGTGATGCCGGGGTCGGCACGCTGATGGTCACCCCGATGGCCTTCACCGCCGAGGATCGGATCGGGCAGCTGCGGGCGGTGGCTGAGCTCGCGGCTTGAGCAGCGCTGCGGCTCCGCTGCGAATCTTCCTCGGGGCCTTCGGCGACCCCGGGCACGCGTTCCCGATGCTCGCCCTGGGGACGCGACTGGTCGCCCGCGGCCACGAGGTCACCTTCGAGACGTGGAAGCGCTGGCGCGAGCACGTCGAGAACGCGGGTATGAGCTTCGTCGCCGCGCCGGAGTACCCGGTGTTCCCAACCCGCGAGCGACCGCTGAAGCCTTACGAGGCGGTGGTGCTGGCCACCTCGCAGACCCGTACCGCGGTGCGAGCGGCAGCGCCCCAGGTCGTGGTCCACGACATCCTCACGCTCGCACCGGCGATGGCCGGGGAGTTGGAAGGGATCCCGGTGGCGACGCTGATCCCCCATGTGCATCCCTCCAGCGCGCCCGGATCGCCTCCGTATGCGTTCGGCGCCCGGATGCCGCGGTCCGCCGCGGGCCGGATTCTCTGGCGAGCGCTGGAGCGGCCGGTCGAGGCCGGACTGCGCCGGGGGCGGGCGGAACTCAACGACACCCGCGCCCAACTCGGGCTCCCGCCCGTGACGCGTCTGCACGGCGGCCTCAGCGACCGGCTGTGTCTCGTCGCCACGTTTCCGCAGCTCGAATACCCGCGTGAATGGCCGCCGGAGGTCAACATCGTCGGACCGCTGCTGTGGGAACCGCCCTACGAGGACACCGAGCCGCCGCCGGGCGATGAGCCGCTGGTGCTGGTGGCCGTTTCGACCGCCCAGGATCCCGACCACGAGCTCCTGCGAACAGCTCTCCTGGGCTTGGGCAGAGCGCCCGTCCGCGTCCTGGCGGCCACGAACCGCAAGCCGCTGAAGCGCCCGGCCTCCGTGCCCGCGAACGTCAAGCTGGTCGACTGGATCTCCTACTCGCGCACGATGCCGCGGTGCGCCGCCGTCATCAGCCACGCCGGTCACGGGACGGTCGTACGGGCGCTCGCCTCCGGCGCGCCCGTGTTGGCGATCCCGCATTCCGGCGACATGGGCGAGAACGCGGCCCGGGTCGATTGGGCCGGCGTAGGAGTCAGACTGCCGTGGCGGCTGCTGGGACCGGCTACGTTACGACTCGCGCTCCAGCGCGTGCTGGAGGATCCAGCGTTGATGGCCCGTGCGGGGGCCCTCGAGACCTGGGCCGAGGTCAACGACGGCGCCACCCGCGCCGCCCAGCTAGTGGAGAAGCTGGCTCAGACGGGCTGAGCACGTCGCACGTACTCGATGACCTCCGCGGACTCGCCGGCCCTCATGTCGACGGGCTCCCCGTAACAGCTGCAAAGCTCAACCTGGACCCGTTGATCGGTGATCTCCGTGACGCGCCAGGTGCCGCCATGTTCCTCCCAGCGCTGCAACTCAGCGGTGGTCAGCCCCGCTCTCACGCCGGATGCGCCTGAGCCCAGTCCGCAATCTTCCGTGAGCCCTGCACGACCTGCTGGTCGTCGGTCACCAGCACGGGAACCCATTGGTTGCCGGTCAGCCGTTTGACCTCCCGCCGACCGGGGGTGAAGTTCAGGGCTTCGGGCAGGATGCCCAGGCCGTAGGTGCGGATCACCTCAGGCCGGTGGCCCGCGTCGACCAGCGCGTGGTAAGCGGTGCCACAAGGGTGCCCACCCGGCCGAGGTGCCGGCTTCCAGGTTCCGTAACAGACGTAGAGCTTCATCGCCGCGAACCCTACCGGGCGCCGGCCGTGCGGGTGCTGCCGGGCTGCCGGGCAGGCGAGGGCAGGACTCGTGAAGCTCCGGGGGTGGGACTCGAACCCACAACCTAACGGTTAACAGCCGTTCGCTCTGCCATTGAGCTACCCCGGATCGATCCATCAGGGTTCCGGTGAACCTGCCGCCCACTGTATCGGGAGCGTGATCACTCCGTCTTCGACTTCCGCATGACAGTTCGAGCACAGCAGCACGCATTTCGCGGCCTCTGCTCGAAGTGCCTGGAGCGAAAGCGTCACACCCCCGGCACTCAGCCCGAGACGCTTCTCCCGCGGGTCAAGGTGGTGAAACTCCAGCGCGCGTAAGTGGCGGTCGTAGCCGCACGCTGCGCACCGACCTCCCGCCTCAGCAACCAGGGTCTCTTTGACCCGTCGTCGATGCTCCGCTACAGATTCAGAGCGGCAACGAACGCATCGGTAGTAGCCCCGGCCCTCCAGCGCGAACATTGCCTGCCCATGCTTTTGGCAGATCATGACCCGGCGCCGCGGATGAAACTCGCTTTCGAGGAGGCCGTCACGGATGGCCTCGTGGCGCCGCGCCCGGAGCGTCTTCAGATCCCACTTCCGCAGCCAGTATCTGATCGTCGCTTTGGACCGATCCAGTTCGGCCGCGATCTCCGCGATGCTCCGCCCTTCCGCGACGAGCGTCTCCATTCGCTCTCGCTCGATCCCTACGCGGCTAAAGCTATCGCCGTGGCTCCCTTCCTCTTGATTCGTCACGAACGTATGTTCGCATCCTGACCGGACGGATCATCGCATGGTCCGCTACGCCAAGGCGACTACAACGCGCCCTCCAGGCGGGCCACGACATCGTGAATCCGCTTCAGGATCTGCTCACGCACGTGGGCCAGCTCGCTGATGCCAGAGCCGCCCCGCACGCGGCCGCGAGCAATGGCACGATCGATCCGAGCTCGCTCCAGCACGAGCTGGGCGTGCTCCAGGCGCTCGGGGCTCGGGCCGCGGCCGCGTCCGGCAAGGGCGACCAGGTCGGCCACCGACCTGGCCAGAGCGTCGTCGTCGGGCGGCAACTCGGACAGCGGCGCATCGATCCGCTCACGCAGGTGCCGGGCGGCGCGGCGCAGCACCTCGCTGGTCAGCAGCTCATCGGGGTCGATCGCGGCCAGCATCTCGCCTCCCGCCTGCGGCAGGGCGATGCACAGGGCCAGGAAGTCCCGCTCCGCGCGGAGGCTCTGGTCAATCGCTGGCGCCGTGGGAGTCCGATCCGCTGCCCCGGCTCTCGCCCCTGCCCCTGCCGGGCCCCCCGCGCCGCCCGCGCCCGCACGGGCCGGGGCCGGAGCGCCATCGAGCAGCGAGGCCAGGCGAGCCTCGCTCAACTCCAGGCGGCCGGCCACCTGCCGGGCCAGCTCGTCACGCAGCACCCCGGCCGGAACCTCGGCCAGCACCGGACGTAGCTCTTCCAGCGCGCGACCCCGCCCCTCTGCGCTGCCCAGGTCCGCCCGCTCGAGGATCCGCTCAACGTGGAAGACCACGAACGGGACCGACCTCTCAACAAGCGCTTTCAGCGCGTCAGCTCCTTCACGCTCGACCAGTTCGGCGGGATCCGTCCCGTCAGGCAGCGGCACGACCCGGAGCTCCAGCTTGCTGCCGGCGGCCAGCCGCGCGGCCCGCAGCATCGCCTCCTGCCCGGCGCGATCGGCATCCAGGCACAGCACGAGCACCTGAACCACCCGCTCGAGCTCACGGACCTGCTCCTCGGTCAGGGCGGTGCCCATGATTCCCACCGCGTTGCGTAGTCCCGCCTGGTGCAAAGCCAGCACGTCGGTGTAGCCCTCGACGAGGATCATCCGGCCGGCGCGGGCGGCGGTCGAGCGTGCGAGGTCGATACCGAACAACTGGCTGCGCTTGTGGTACAGGTCGCTGTCGGAAGTGTTGAGGTACTTCGGGCGCTGGTTGTCCCGCATCGCGCGGGCGCCGAAGCCGCGCACGCGTCCGCGTGAGTCGGCGGAGGGGAACATGATCCGCTCGCGGAAGCGGTCATACACCTGGCCCTGGCGGGCTTTGGAGCGCTGGACCAGTCCAGCCGCCAGCAGGTCCTCGTCGCTGAACCCGGAACTGCGCGAGGCGCGCAGGATCCGGTCCCAGGCGCTCGGCGCGTAGCCGACCCGGAACTCGCGCAGCGTTTCCTCGGTCAGACCGCGGCCGAGCAGATACTCGCGGGCCGGCGCCGCTTCTTGGGCCTCCCACAGATACCGCGCGTAGTAGGTGGCCGCGCGGCCGAGGAGGCTGTACAGACGCTCACGGCGCTCGCGCTTGGACGCTGCGGCCGGGTCCTCGTCCTCGGTCTCCAGCCGCACCCCGAAACGGTCGGCCAGCGACTCAAGCGCGCCCTTGAAGTCCAGGCCCTCGGTCTCCATGACGAACGTGAACGGATCCCCGGAGACATGACAACCGAAGCAGTAGTAGTGCTTCTGCTCCGGGCGCACGTGAAACGACCCGGTGCGCTCGTCGTGGAACGGACAGTTACCGAAGTAGCTGTCGACGCCGGCGCGACGAAGGTCGACGCGCGTCCCGATCAGCGCCAGCATGTCGACCGCATCGACGACGCGGTCACGTGAGTCAGCGGTGTAGCGGCTCACGGCGCGAAGGCGACCGGGACGGTCAGGGCTTGGAACTCCTGAATGCAGAAGCGGTCGGTCATGCCGGCCAGATAATCGGTGACCCGCCTCGGCAACTCGCCGTCGGGGATCGAGGCCGGGATCTCCTCCGGGTGAGCGCACAGGTGCTCGAACAGGGTTCGGACGACGATCTCGATCTTCTCGCCTTCACGGGTGGCCTCCGGACCGAGGTAGACGCGCTCGAACATGAACCGGCGCAGTTCGGACATCGCGCCGCCGACACGCTCGCTCTGGACGATGTCTCCGGCCGACTCGGAGTGCTCGACGAGATCGTGAACGAGCGTGTCGATGCGGCGCGGGCCCGTCCCCCCCAGGATCTCGATCGGCCCTTGTGGCAGGTCGGCCGCCGCGATCGCCCCCGCTCGCAGCGCGTCATCGATGTCATGGTTGATATAGGCGATCCGGTCGACGAGCCGGACGATCTTGCCCTCCAGCGTCGCGGGCTGAGGTGCGCGTCCTGAGTGGCCGAGGATGCCATCGCGGACGGGCAGGGTCAGGTTGAGGCCCTGCCCGTCGCGTTCGAGCGTGTCGACCACCCGCAGTGAATGCTCGTGGTGCAGGAACGAGGCGCCGAAGCGCTCCCCCAGGCAGCGGTGCAATGCGTCTTCGCCGATGTGACCGAACGGCGGATGGCCGAGATCGTGACCGAGGCCGATCGCCTCGACGAGATCCTCGTTGAGGGCCAGGGCCCGTGCGACGGTACGGGAGACCTGCGTCACCTCAAGCGTGTGGGTCAGGCGAGTGCGGTAGTGATCCCCGACCGGAGACACGAACACCTGCGTCTTGTGCTTCAGGCGCCGAAACGCCTTGGAGTGGACGATCCGATCGCGGTCGCGCTGGAAGGGAGTGCGCAGCCCGCAGTCCGGCTCATCGATAACGCGGTGCGCGGGGTACGAGGGGGTCGCTGCGGGCACGAGCTCCCGCTCCTCCCGCGCCCGGATCCGCTCCGCGAAGGCCTCCGCCACCGCTCCGGTGGGGTGCTCGTAGCCGATCGTGATCGCCTCGTCGCTCATCGTCCACCGATTCTGACACCAGGGCGTTCCGGCCGCTGGAGCTGTGACGAAGCTGTAGGGCTAGACTGCCCGCGCACGGGAGGATGGTCGCGTCACGGTGAAACCGGTTCGGTGGCTCGGAGCACTCATCGCTTCGCTGCTCGTGTGTGCGCTGGGCGTCCCCGCGGCGGAGGCCTGGCAGCCACAGCCGGCGAGCTACGGCGTCGGCTCGCAGACCAACTTCGCCGTGCGGGCCGCGGACGGCACGGTACTCCGCGCGAATGTCTACTACCCAACCGACAGGTCCGGTAGAGCGGCCCCGGGGCCCTTCCCGGTGATCCTGACCCAGACCCCCTACGGCAAGGACAACGGCGCGTTCTCGGGCGCGCTCGGGGCGGGAGAGAATGATTACCTGGTCAAGCGCGGCTACATCGACGTGGTCGCGGACGTGCGGGGCACGGGTGGCTCGCAGGGCGAGTGGGGCCTGTTTGATCCCGTCCAGGGCCATGACGGCGCCACGCTCGTCTCCTGGGCGGCCAGGTTGCCGCACTCCGACGGCAAGGTCGGCCTGTTCGGCCCCTCCTACCTCGGGATCAACCAGTTCGCCACCGCCGTCGATGCCGGCCCCACCCACGTCAAAGCGATGTTCCCGATCATCTCCGGCAACGACCTGTACCGCGACACGGCGTTCGCCGGGGGCTTTCCGGACATCGAGTTCTCCGGCCTGTACCTGGGTATGACGGCCGGCCTGAATCTGCTGCTCCCGGCGCAGGAGCACAATCCCGATCTGGCCAAGGCGCTGGCCGAGCACGTCCATGACCTCTCGACGTTCGATGCAGCGCTCGTGGCCGGCGTCGAGACCGGCGGCGATCAGGCCTACGACCAGGCGTACTGGGGGGCCCGTAATCCGGTGGGGCTGATCGAGGCGATCGTCCGTGATCGGATTCCCGCCTTCCTGGTCGGCGGGTGGTACGACCTGTTTCAGCGCGGCGAGCTCCTGAATTACTCGGGCTTCCAGAACGCCTACGTGCACCGCCCCGTGCTGGCGGCGATGACCCCGCGGCAGCCCGTCACGCCCCGCTACCAGCTGATCCAGGGCCCGTGGTACCACGTCACCGCCGGGATGGGCCTCAGCTACCACGGTCTAGACCTGCCCGGTGTCGAGCTGGCCTGGTTTGACCACTGGCTCAAGGGGATCGACACCGGGATAACCGATACCTCCACACCGATGCACCTCGAGGACCTGGCCACGGGCAGATACGCCGAAGCGTCGCGCTACCCGCTGGACCAGGCCAAGCCCACCACCTACTACCTACGTCCCTCCGGGGGGCTGGCGACGACGGCTCCGCCGGCTGCAGCCTCGTCCGATCCGCTCGTGTTCACGGGTACCCAGGTCCCGTGCACAAGCTCAACCGAGCAGTGGGCCGCCGGACTCGGAGCGCTGGCCGCTGTCGTTCTTCAAGCTGAACGATCCCTGCACGCAGAGTGTGAACCTGTCCCAGCTCGGGCCGGGCACGCAGAGCTACACGACCGCCCCGTTCAGCATGCCGGTCACCCTGGCCGGTCCGATCGGGGCCACGCTATATGCCGCGAGCACCACGGCCGACAGCGAATGGGTTCTCCAACTCTCCGACGTCGCGCCCGACGGAAACGCGACCGCCCTGACCTCAGGACTGCTCGAGGGCAACCAGCGGGCCCTCGATGCCTCGCGCAGCTGGTTTGCCGGCGACGGCAAACCGCTGCTTCCCTATCACCCCTACACGAAGGCGTCCCAGACCCCGGCAACGCCGGGACAGGTGAACCGCTACGACGTCGAGGTGTTCCCCACCGTCGACACGCTCGCGCCGGGACATCGGCTGCGCGTCACTGTGGCGACTTCGGACTTCCCTCACGCTCTGCCGTCGGTCACGCAGCTGCCGGGTCTGCTCGGCGGCATCTACGCATTGCAGCATTCCGCGCGCTATCCATCGAGCGTTGAGCTGCCCCTGGTCCCCGCCGCCCCGGGCCGGCCCGGCGGGCTGCAGCCGGTCGGCTCTTCGCCGCTCGGATGCCCCGCCGCGAGCGGTAGCTTGAGCGGACGAAGCCTCGGACCGGTCAGCCTCGGGATGACCCGCGTTCAATCCCGGGCGGCGTTCGTACAGAGCTCGACCCGCGGGCGGCGCGAGATGGACTTCTTCTGCCTGTCCGGGAGCGGTATCCGCGCCGAGTATGCCCGCGGGCGCGTCGTCGTGGCTCTGACCGCCAACCACTATTACGCGCTGCGGGGCATCAGGCCCGGCGCGCGGCTGCCAAGCGCGCGCCGGCTCAGGCTCAGCGCTCCGTTTGTGATCGGTCGCAACACGTGGTACCTCACCGCAGGCCGCTCGGTCCGCGGAGTGCTGAAGGTCCGCCGCGGCGTGATCGAGGAGGTCGGGATCGCCGAGGGCCGGCTGGTTAGAAGCCGGCGTCAGACCCGACGTTTCCTGACGAGCTTCCGCTAGAGGCCATTGATGTCTCATCCCCCCGACGCAGAGGCGCTGCTGGCGGCTGTGCGGTGGTTCGTCGCCGAGGAGGTGCTGCCGAACGTCGAGGCGTGGGACCGCGAGGACCGCCTTCCGGATCACGTACATCAGCGCCTGATCGGCCTGGGGCTGGCGGGTGCCTTGGTCCCACCAGAGTATGGCGGCCCGGGCTACTCGGTGCTCGAGATGGTGCCGATCTGGCGCACGCTCTCGCAGGGCTGGATCTCGCTCACCGGGGCGGTCAATCCGTCCGGACTGGCCACTGCCCTGCTTACGCGCCACGGCAGCGAGAAGCAGCGCCAGCGGTGGCTCCCGCAACTTGCGCGCGGCGAGATCATCGCTGCATTCTCCATCACGGAACCCCAAGCCGGCAGCGATCTCAAGCGGTTGGAGACCGAGGCTGCGCCGGTCCGTGATGGCGGGCTGCGCCTCAGTGGCACCAAGCGCTGGGTCGCCGGCGGCGCCTCGGCCGAGGTGATCTTCATGCTGGTCCTGTTGGAGGGAACCGATAAGCCATCGTGTGTGATCCTCCCGGCCGCGGGACGGGGTGGCGCCGGTTGGCGAGCCGAGAGTCTCGACAAGGTGGGCTACCGCGGAGTCGAATCGGCCCAGTACAGATTCGACGACTTCGTCGCCCCTGACGCCGAAATCCTCGGCGGTTCGGACGGCGCCGGCCACGGCGCGGCCCAGATGCTGGACGCGCTCGACGTCGGGCGCATCAACGTGGCATGCCGGGCCCTGGGGATCCTTGACCGGATTTCCGCCACGGCGGCCGGCGAGGCGCTTGAGCGTGAGATCGGCGAGGGCGTGCTGGGTGACCACACTCACACGCAGCTGCGGATCGGGGAGATGCACGTTCGGATGTTGGCCGCGGAGTCGCTGGCCCAGCGCGCGGCCGCCGCTGTGGACGCTCGCGCCGACAACGCACAAGCGCTGTCGATCGCTGCCAAGGTGTTCGCCTCCGACACCGCGGTGGCGGCGATAGAGCCTGCGGCCCGGCTTGCCGCCAGCCGCTCGTACGCCGCCGGCGATGAGTTGGCGCGTCTGCGGCGCGACGCCCCGCAGACCCAGATCGGCGAGGGAGCCAACGACGCGCTGCTGTTCGCGATCGCGCGCGACGTGTTGCAGAACTGGGAGCCCGCGCCTGCGCCGTGGCGCGGGCAACGGATGCCCGACGGGCTCTGAGCGGCGCCTAGGCGGTCCGTCACCCCCCGCGGATCAGCGGCCGCAGCCGTACGTGGGCGTGGTGCTCCGCGGTCTCGGTGATGGCACGCTCGGCTTGGCGGAGCGCCCGATTGGAGGCGTCGGGGGCACGGGCCAGCGGGTTACCCAGGGCGTCGACGAGGAACCGGTAGGCCTCCTCATCGAGGGCGAACGCCGCCGCTTCGCACGAGCTGCAGACCACGCCGCCGGCCGCGGCCGAGAAGCCCTGGAGGTGCTCGGGCTCCCCACAGGCGGCGCAGGCGGCCAGCTGAGGCACGATCCCCACCGCCAGCAGCAGCTTGATTCGGAAGGCGAGACCGTTCCCAGGACGGGCGTGGGCGACGTCGCCGCTCAGCAGGGCGAGCTCGTTGGCCAGCAGCCGGAACACCCCCGGATGAGGGTCGGTGGTCTCGAACAGGCGCGTGACGGCGTCGCAGGCGCGGGCTGCGGCATCCAGCGAGGCCGCGTGCTCACGCAGCGCGCCGTGGGTGGCGATGGTGTCTACGCCGGAGACGGTGAACAACTCGCCACGGCCCTCGTGGAGCATCGCCCGGACGTGAAAGAACGGCTCCAACCGCGCCCCGAACCGGCTGCGTGAACGACGCACCCCCTTGGCGATGGCGCTCAGCCGGCCATGCTCGGGCGTGTATATGTGCAGGATCCGGTCGGCTTCCCCGTAGCGGATCGACCGCAGGACGATCGCCTCGGTCCTCAGCGGTTTAGGCATGGGTACCTTCGGGCTATCCTTTGTGAAGTCATGAGTGCCGTAACCGTTTATACGACCGACGCCTGTTCACGCTGCGTGACGGCAAAGGCGCTGCTCGCCAAGCGCGGAATCGGCTACCAGGAAATCAATCTGGCAAAGGACCCGGACGGCCGTGCCGAGCTCTCACGTCAGACCGGAATGGTCACCTTCCCCCAGATCATGATCGAGGGCGAGACCTTGGGCGGGCTTGAGGAGCTGGTCGCCGCCGATCGCAGCGGCCGCTTGCACGGCCTGCGCGCGGCTTAGCCGCTCGCGACCCTCGCTCCGCGCGCGTGTCTTCGTGAGCGCGGCTTAGGCTGGCAGTGCTCGCACACGTACGTGCCGCGCCCGCCGACGACGATCTTGCGGACTGGCCCGCCGCACCGCACGCAAGGCTTGCCCTCCCGCAGGTGGATCTGAAACCGGTCCTGGAATGAGCCACGGGCGCCGTCGACGTGACGGAAGTCGTCGATGCTCGCCCCTTTGGCGTCGATCCCCGCCGCCAGGGCCTGCTCGATCGTCTCCCGCAGCCGCTCCCACTGAGCGAGCGTCAGCCGGCCCGCCGGGCGCAGCGGATGGATCCCGGCACCGAACAGTGCCTCGTCGGCATAGATGTTCCCCACGCCGGCGATCCGCCGCTGGTCGAGCACGAACGCCTTCACCGGCGCGATCCGGCCGCGAGCGGCTCGGCGCAGATATGAGCCGGTGAATGCGGTCGTGAACGGCTCGGGGCCGAGCCGGGCAGCCAGGTAGGCATCCCGCTGAGCCCTGCCGAGCAGCAGATGGCCCGTGCCGAAGCGTCGCGGGTCGACGTAGGCGAGGTGGTGCCCCAGGTCGAACTCAAAGCGAACCCGGGTGTGCGGTGGATCAACCCGCGGATCGAACAGCAGCGAGCCGGTCATCCGTAGATGGATCAGCAGGTGACGATCCTCGGAGAGCTCCCAGATCAGATACTTGCCCGCCCGGGCCACGCGCTCGATTCGCGCTCCGGCCAGCGCCGCCTGCACTGGCTCCGGGGGGTCGGGGCGCGTCCAGCGCGCGTCGAGAATCTCCGCCAACTTGATGGTTCGCCCCTCCAGATGGGGCGCGAGCTGGCGGCGGATCGTCTCGACCTCAGGCAGCTCAGGCACGGGACGGCTCCGATTTCTGCCCCACAAACGACGTCCCGGGCAACGACCCGGTCTGCCGCCCGGTCAGCCACATCAGCGCGCTCGCTCCGACGTCAGCCATCGGGCCATCGTGATAGCGGGAGCCGTGTCCGTCGAAGCAGGCCAGCAGCGGAACGTGCTCGCGGGTGTGGTCGGTGTGAGGGCCGGTGGGATCGCAGCCGTGGTCGGCGGTCAGCACCAGCAGATCCTCGGTTCCCAGGAGGTCCAGCCACTTCCCTACCTGGCTGTCGATCTGCGCGAGCGCGCGATGAAACCCGGCGACATCGTGGCGATGGCCGTAGACCTGATCGGTGTCGACCAGGTTCGTGAATACGAAGCCGTGCGAGAGCTCCGCGATCAATGCCGTGGTCTGTTCCAAGGCCCGCTCGTTGGTCGCCCCCGGGTGCTGTTCGTCGATGCCGATCCCGTCGAACAGCTGTCCCACTTTGCCAACCGTGTGCACGGGAACCTGCGCAGCCTGAAGCTCCTGCAGGTAGCTGCGGGTCGGGGGCGGCAGCGAATAGTCCCGACGCCCATCGGTGCGCAGAAAGCTTCCGGGCGCGCCCCGGAACGGCCGCGCGATAACGCGCCCGACGGCATGCTCCTCGGACAGGCCGGTGCGCACACGGCGACAGATCTCATACAGCTCAGCCACCGGGATGACCTGCTCATGAGCGGCGATCTGAAGCACTGAGTCCTGGCTCGTGTAGACGATCAGTGCCCCGCTGTTGAGGTGCTCGGTGCCGAAGTCGGCGATCGCCTCAAGGCCGTTATACGGACGGTTGCAGACCACGTCCCGTTCTGCAGCAGCACGCACGAGGTCGATCACCGGCTCCGGAAAGCCGCCCGGATACGTGGGCATCGGCCGCGACGAGACCACCCCCATCAGCTCCCAGTGCCCGGCTGTTGAATCCTTGCCTGGGCCAAGGGCGTGCAGGCGGCCGTGGAATACGGGCGCGGGCGCAGGGGGGACGCCCTGGAGGGTGAGAATCGATCCCAGGCCGAGCCCCTCCAGGGTGGGCAGCCTGAGGCCTCCGGCCGCTTGGCTCAGGTGCCCGAGTGTGTTGGACCCAGAATCGCCGTAGGCCTCGGCATCGGGAAGGGCGCCGACGCCGCAGGCGTCCAGGACGACGACGAAGGCGCGTCTCACCCGGTGACTGCCGGGGAGAGTCGCAGCGAGCGCTTGAGCGGCGAAAAGACGGCGTGGTCGACCGCATGGAACAACGCTGCCGGCGCGTACTCGTCGAGCACGACCTCCGAGCTGCCGGTGAACACGTGCGTGGAGCGGACCCGCCGCGGACTTCCGTTGATCCGCTCGAAGGCGTCGAGCTCGATCGCCGGGTAGCCATCGACGAGTGACACGTTGGCCCTGATCAGGCGAAACGAGGGATCCTTGTGCTGGGCGGCGGCGATCAGCCTGGCCTGGGCGGCAGCCAGTGCCGGTGCCCCTGAGGGCGCCGACGTGCTCCGTGGATAGCTCCACAGCGCGGCCACTGCGCTGGACAGGCTGATCGTCGTGACCAGTGGCGGGCGCGCGGAGCTGTTCTGCCAGTTACGCGGGGCCTTGAGCTGGATCCCGTAGGCCGGGAAGCTGAGCGCCTGCGGGGCTCCCGGGGAAACCGGCGCGGTCAGACTCGGGACCGGCGTGCGTGAGTTGCCGCATCCAGCCAGGGCGAAGAGCACGGCGAGCGAGCACGACACGGTCAGCGCTGCGCGGCGCACGGGAAAGCTAGTCCTCCCCGTCCCAGTAGTCGAGCGCCTCCAGACGTCCGATCAGATTCACACCCCGAAAGGCCACCTTGTTCGAGCGGGGGTAGTAGCACACGTCCCCGGACTCCCTGGTGCCGTAGGCGAGGTAGGTCATGCCCGTCGTCCCGGCGCGAAATACGTGGGCCACGCCGGTTCCGGCCGGCCGGGAGACCACGCTGCCGGCCTGCACCGGGGTCTCATCGTTCTCGCCCAGCACGAGGACACCGTCCCCGGCGAGGATCACGAACAGCTCTTCCTCAAGCGAGTGGCAGTGCTGGGCGGTCGAATACTTGCCCGGAGCGACCTCGACGTGCTGCAGGCCGGTGTCCGCGGAGCCCACGGCGCGGCCGAGGTTCCGGCGGATGCGCTGGACCCGCGGGCGGGCCAGTGGGTCCGGTGGCACGTCGTCCAGGTTGACGATTGTCCGAGGCCGTGCGCCCGGTTGGGGTGGAAGCTCCGGCGGGCCCAGCTCGGCCTCGCGGATGAATTGGACCGGGACTCCGTCGATCAGCCCCGGTTCGGAGGCCAGCGCACGACTGCCGAGGAGCGAGAGCTGCACCCGCGGGAGCCCGATCACCTCGGCCGCCTCGCGCGGGCCAAAGGCGAGGACGTCAAGTCCTTCGTCGCCGGCGCGCAGGCTGTGGGCTCCACGCCCTGCGAGGTAAACGATGCAGTCACCCGCGGCCACCGGCGCCGTCTTGCCGCTCTGCCATGACAGCCCGTGACCGGCGCGCACGTAGAAGATCTCCTCCTCACGGCCATGCTCGTGGGCAGGTGTCGACCACGCGCCGGGAGCAATCTCGATCCGTCGCAGGCCGACATTGACACTTTTGGCGGCCTCGCCGAGGAACGTCCAGCGCGAGCGCAGATGCCCGAGGTCCCATTCGCGCGACTTGGCCTGATCGAGGTGGGTGATCCCCATCCTCGGGGACTTTACGTTCCGCGTTCGATCTGCGCGCGCGGGTGGGCGTCGAAGTACACGTCCCGAAGCCGATCGGCAGACAGGTGCGTGTAGATCTGCGTGGTGCCGATGTCCGCGTGCCCGAGCATCTCCTGAAGTGAGCGCAGGTCACAGCCCCCCGCAAGCAGGTGCGTGGCGAACGTATGACGGAGCGTGTGCGGGCTCATCCGGTGCTCTAGTCCGGCGCTGCGGGCATGACCCTGAACGATCTTGTAGAGCCCCTGCCGTGAGAGCGCGCCGCCGCGGAGGTTGACAAACACCCGCGGCTCGTCGCTCAGGCCCACGAGGCGCGCCCGAGCCCGGGTGATGTAGGCGCGCAGAGTGCTGACGGCCTGGCTGCCGATCGGCACAATTCGCTCCTTGGAACCCTTGCCGCGCGTGCGGAGGACCCCGGCGTCGAGGTCGAGGTTGGCCAGCGTCAGCTCAATCGCTTCCGAGGCGCGTAGCCCGCAGGCGTACATCGTTTCCAGGAGGGCACGATCGCGGAGCGCCGCGACACCTTGCCCCTGCGGCTGGGCGAGCAATCTGCTCACCTCGTCGCGACTGAGCACCTTCGGCAGCCGGGCGCTGGACTTCGGCGGTCGCAGTTCGGTCGTCGGGTCGCCGTCCAAGATCCCATCCCGGCGCAGGTGGCGGTAGAAGGAGCGTAGGCAGGCGATTTTGCGTTGCAGTGTCGCCGGTGCCAGTGCTGGCTTGCCCTCCCGGCCTGCCGCCAGCTCTGACACGAACGCGGCGAGGTCGACCGCTCGCACGGCGAGAGGGTCTAGCTCCCGCTGCTGCAGAAATTGACCGTACTGCTGCAGGTCGGATCTGTACGCCTCGAGCGTGTTGCGGGACAGCCCGCGCTCAAGCTCCAGATACGCGATGAAGTCGAGGGTCAGCTCGGTCAGGCGGCGGGCGGGCGCGGGCGCCTCGGTGGTGGCCATGAGCTGTTATTCGCGGCCGCCGGCCAGCGCTCCTTTAGTTTGGAGATCGGCGTGACAGGGGAGTTGCGGACTCACCGAGACTGGGTTCGATCTGAAGGAGTCCCTATGCATGCCCGCCGTTTCCGCTTAATGCTGCCTTTGCTGGCCATCGTGGCCGTGGTTGCAGCGCTCACGCTCGCCTCCGTGGCGGCACCTGCCGCCCAGCCCACCACGCGCGCCAGCCGTCTCAGCGTCGGGGTCGAGGTGCTTCGCTTCGCCGCCTCCGGCCGCTCGCTGACAGCGACCGGACTGGTCACAGCCCGGCTGACCGACAACGCCGGCCACGTCAAGACCGTCAGCAGCCGCGTCGCCCTGACCGCCGCGGCCGGCGGCAACTGTCGGGTCTTGCACCTGTTTCTCAATGAGCTCTCGCTTGATCTGCTCGGTCTGCATGCCCATTTGGACAAGGTGCAGCTCGACGTCACCGGGAACCCCTCAGGCGGGGTGCTCGGGTCGCTGTTCTGCAAGCTCGCACGCGCCAAGATCGCGTCTGCCGCCCGCGCCTCGGCGGCCCGGGCCCTGAACCATGGCATCAGCCACAACCGCGGCCACGCGCTGCGCTTCACGGCATATCTGAACCCGGCGGTTGCCAGCACGACAGCCGCGAACACGACCTGCCCCGTGCTCGACCTGGTGGTCGGCCCGTTGAACCTCCAACTCCTGGGGCTCGTCGTCGACCTCAACCGCGTGCACCTGACTGTGACCGCAACACGCGGCGGTGGCGCGCTTGGCGACCTGTTCTGCAAGCTCGCAGACAACAACACGACCACGACCACCAGCACGACCTCGAGTACGACGACCTAGTGGTGGCGACCCTGCGCCGCGGGCATCGACCCGCGGCGCAGGTGTTGACTCGCGGCGCAGGCGTCGACTTGCGCCGCGGGCGTCGACCCGCGGCGCCCGGCTCAGTCGGCGCGACGCGCGTTCAGCCCGCGGCGCGCCTGTAGGCCAGCCAGAGCAGGCCGATCAGCGACTTGGAGTCGGCACACTCGGCAATCGCCTGGTCCAGGCGGGTCAGCGGCCACGGGACGATCTCGATCCGCTCGTTCTCCTCGGCCTCCGCCGTCTCGGCGCTGTCCGACAACTCGGTGGCCAGGTACAGCCAGACACGCTCGTCGGTGAACCCCGGGCTGGTGTAGAAGCAGAACAGCTCCTTCCACGAGCGGGCATGCTTGCCAATCTCCTCGGCCAGCTCCCGCTGGGCGGTGGCCAGCGGGAGCTCGCCGGGCACGTCAAGCTTGCCGGCGGGAACCTCAAGCGACTCAGGCACGCCGGCCGCCTCCCGCGGCTGGCGGGTCAGCCATACGTGCTCGTCGTCGACGGCCACGATTCCCACCGCCCCGGGGTGCCAGACCTTGTCGCGCGTGACCTCCTCGCCGTCTTCGTGGCGCAAGCGCTCGGTTCCGGCCTGGATGATCTTGCCGCGGAACGAAACCTCCGAGTCGAGATGTTCAAAGGCGGGAGTCATAACTGCGGTTCTGCCCTGCGACCACCCTCCTCTACCAGCGCGATCGCCACCTCCAGCATCCCCTCCAGGGCATCGACGCTGACGCGCTCATCCGGTTGGTGAGCCCGCTCAGTCCCGTTGGCCAGATTGACGCATGGAAACCCGGCGACCTCGAACGCGTTCACGTCCGAACCGCCGCCGGATTGGATCAGACGCGGTTGGTATCCACAGACCGTCAGCGCGCGCTCGGCCAGCGCCACGTGCGCTGCCCGCGGCTTGGTTCGGTAACTGCGGAACATCCGCTGGACGGTGACGTCGAGATCGCATTCGGACGCATCCGCGGCGTCCTGGAGGCAGTCGATGATCTCGGTCAGCACCAACTCGACCCGCTCGTCGGCGAGCCCGCGGACCTCGCACTCGACGCGACAGCGCTCGGCTACGACGTTGGTGGCGGTTCCGCCGGCGATCGTCCCGACATTGGAGGTGGTGTCAGCGTCGAGGCGCCCGAGCGGCATTGCCGCGATGGCCCGGGCGGCCGCGAGGATGGCACTGCGACCGTCCTCGGGACGCAGCCCGGCGTGTGCCGCACGCCCGTGGAGGTCCGCGGTGATCTTCTGGTGGGTCGGCGACGCGAGCACGATCTCGCCGATCGGCGAGGCATGATCGAACACGAACCCAAACGGACTGCGCAGCTTTGAGATGTCGAAGGCCTTCGCCCCGTGGAGACCGTTTTCCTCGGAGACCGTGAACAACAGCTCGATACCGGTTTCGCTGCTCTGGGCGCCGCGGGTCAGGCGCCGAGCCAGCTCCAGCATCACGGCGACCGCGGCCTTGTTGTCGGCGCCGAGAATTCCGGCGTTGGCGTTGCGCCAGCCGCCGTCGACCAGCTCCGGCTCGATCGGTGCGGTCGGCGGCACCGTGTCGAGGTGCGCGCACAGCATGATCGTCCCTGCTGCTCGCCCGGGGATCCTGGCGAGCAGGTTGCCGGCGTCGGCACCCGCCGGCGGGCCCGCGTCGTCCTCTTCGGCCCTCACCCCCATCCGCTCGAGCTCGGCGGCTACGTGATCGGCGCACGGTCGCTCGTGACCGGACGGGCTCTCGATTCGGCAGAGGGAGGCGAATGTATCGTGCAGCTGCGCGCGCTCGGCGTCGGTGGCCCGCCTCACGGCGCGGCGGCACTCTGCTGCACGTCCGCCGGTTCTGCGGCGTCCCTGTGCAGGGCATCCGCTCGATCAGTAGCGGCAGTCCCGCTGCGGCCAAGGGCTGCGCCCACGAACTCACGAAACAGCGGGGCCGGCCGTTCCGGGCGCGACTTGAACTCCGGGTGGTACTGGGAGGCCACGAAGAACGGGTGCGTCCCGCGTTGGAGTTCGATCACCTCGACCAAGCGGTCATCCGGGGAGGTGCCGGAGCAGACCAGACCGACCGCCTCCATCCGCTTGCGCAGATGGTTGTTGACCTCATAACGGTGGCGGTGGCGCTCGTAGACCACTGATTCCCCGTATAGCGACCGGACCAGCGTGCCGTCGTGCAACTTGACCGGGTCCGCGCCCAGACGCATCGTGCCGCCCATGTCGGCGATCTCCTTCTGCTCAGGCAGCAGGTCGATCACCGGAAACGGCGTCTCGGGGTCCATCTCGGTCGAGTTGGCCCCTTCCATGCCGGCGACGTGACGCGCGAACTCGCTCACGGCGACGTGCATGCCCAGGCAGATCCCGAGATAGGGGATGCCCTGCTCACGCGCAATCTG
Organism: uncultured Solirubrobacterales bacterium; assembly: GCA_963757165.1. GTDB lineage: Bacteria > Actinomycetota > Thermoleophilia > Solirubrobacterales > Solirubrobacteraceae > Palsa-465. The sequence goes on along the minus strand of CAVWQO010000002.1, from coordinate 414,194 downwards.
GGCCGCGCGGATCTTGCCTTCAAACCCGCGCCCGCCAAACCCTCCAGGGATGAGGATTCCGTCGGCCCGTTCGAGCCGGGCCGAGACGGCGGGGTCGGTGACGGTCTCTGAATCCACCCAATCGATCTCGATCCGGCAGCCCTGGTGAATACCCGCGTGCTTGAGCGATTCGGCGACCGACAGATACGCGTCCTCAAGCTTCACGTACTTGCCGACCAGAGCGATGCGGAGATTCGTGGTGGCCTCGCTGGCCTTGCGAGCGATCTCCGCCCAGCCGGTCAGGTCGGGTTCCTCGGTCTCCAAACCGAAGTGCTCACGCAGGATGTAATCGTCCACGCGCTCGGTCCGGAAGACCAGTGGCACCCGGTAGATGTCGGGAACGTCATAGGCCGAGACGACGGCCTCTTCGGGCAGGCTGGCGAACAGCGCGATCTTGCGCCGGATCTCGGTCGAGAGCTGAGACTCCGAGCGCGCGACGACCATGTCCGGGGCGATCCCGATGCGCCGCAGCTCGTTGACCGAGTGCTGAGTCGGCTTGGTCTTCAGCTCACCGGCGTGGCCGATGTAGGGCACGAGGGTCAGATGGATGAACATGCACCGTCGCCGCCCGACGTCGACGGGGAACTGGCGGATCGCCTCCAGGAACGGGAGCGACTCGATGTCGCCCACCGTGCCGCCGATCTCGGTGATCACGAAGTCGACGTCGCTGGATTCGGCCATCAGCTTGATCCGCTGCTTGATCTCGTCTGTGATGTGGGGCACGACCTGCACGGTCGCCCCGAGATAGTCGCCCCGACGCTCGCGGCGGATCACCGTGTTGTAGATGCCGCCGGCAGTCACGTTCGAGGCCCGGCTGGTGTTCGCGTCGGTGAAGCGCTCGTAATGACCTAGGTCCAAGTCGGTTTCGGCGCCATCCTCGGTGACGAAGACCTCGCCGTGCTGATACGGCGACATGGTTCCCGGATCGACGTTGATGTACGGATCGAACTTCTGCAGCTGGACGCTCAGCCCGCGTGCCACCAACAGGCGTCCAATCGAGGCGGCGGCGATGCCCTTACCCAGCGAGGAGACGACCCCGCCGGTGATGAAGATGAAACGGGTTTCCCCGTTGGAGTTGGTCGCGGGGCGTCGCGGGTCTTGAGCCATCGATTGATCCTTGAGTGTAGTGGACCCGCCCAAGGTAGCGACGCGGGCGGACGAGAAGTCAGGCCCGTGGCAAGGGCCTCACGCGGCGCGCGACTGCCGGCGAGCGTGCTGGCGCCGCGGCCGCTGACCTCACGCGGCGCGCAGCAGCTGGCGGGCGTGTTGGCTGGCCGCGCGGTCGCCGTCGCCGGCGCCCAGCATCCGGACCAGCTCACCCACCAGCTCGTTGTCTTCAAGGAGGCTGACCGTGGTCCGGGCGGGGACGGCAGATCCATCCTTGACGATCGTGAAGTGGCGTTCGCCCAACGCCGCCACCTGGGGCAGGTGCGTGATGCACAGGACCTGTCGACCGTTTGCGAGCTGACGTAGGTGCTCGCCGACCGCGCGGGCGGTGTGACCGCCGATGCCGGCGTCGATCTCGTCGAAGACCAGCAGGGGCTGGGCCTGCTCCGGTCCGCCGGGCACTGGATCGGCGCCCGCGCCCCCGTGAGCGACACTCAGCAGCGCCAGCATCACGCGTGAGAGCTCACCGCCGGAAGCCACCTCACGCAGCGGCCCGGCCGGCAGTCCGGCGTTGGGGGCAATCGAGAACTCGACGGTGTCCGCCCCGCGCGGTCCGCAGCCGTCCGCACGCGGTCGGACCTCGACGTCGAACACCGCCTCGGGCATGGCGAGCTCGGCCAGCCGGCTCCGGACCGCCGAGGCCAGCTGGCCCGCGGCGGCGCGCCGATTCTTCGTCAGCTTGGCCGCCAGCTGTTCCAGCTCAGCGCGCACGGCAGCCAGCTCGCGCTCGGCCTCCTCCAGCGCGACGTCGGCGTTCGCCAGCTCGTCCCGGCGTACGCGGCAGCGCTCGGCGTGCGCCAGCACATCGGTGACGGAGCCCCCATGCTTGCGCTCCAGGCGCGCGAATAGGGCCAGCCGCTCTTCCACTTCCTCCAGTCGTCCCGGAGCCGCCTCGATCCTGGCGAGGTAGCCCTTCAGCTCACCCGCCAGGTCCTCGGCTTCGAAGCGCAGTGCCTGCAGGCGCTCGGCCAGCGGGGCGAGAACGGGGTCGATCGCCGCGGCCTGCTCAAGCTGCTGCCCGGCCCCGGAGATGAGCTCGGCGGCTCCGTTACCCACTTCTGGCGCGATCGCCTCAGCCCCGGCGCCCGCGGCCTGACGCAGCGCCTCGAGATGGCGCAGACGCTCTCGCTCGAGGGTGAGCTCGTTCTCCTCCTCCTCGCTGGGCGCGACGGCCTCGATCTCCTCGAGCTCGAACGCGACCAGATCCAGCTCCCGGTCGCGCCCGCCGGCGATGCCGCGTAGCTCCTCAACGCGCGCCTGCGTCCGGCAGACCGTCTCATAGGTCTCCGCGATCCGGCCGCGGATCGTCAGCTGCGCCGTCCCGCAGTGTGCGTCGAGGATTTCCAGCTGCGCTGCCCCGAGCATCAGCTTGCGGTGCTCGTGCTGGCCGTAGAACGCGAGCAGGCGCCCGCCCAGCTCCCGCAGATCCGCGACGGTGGCCGAGCGTCCGCAGACATAAGCTCTGGTGCGCCCGTCTGGCCACACCCGGCGGGCCAGCACGATCTCCTCGGCACCGTCCGGGAGACGTTCGCTCAGCTCGGGATCGATCTCCCGGGGCATGGCAAACACTCCCTCGACGTAGGCCTCGGCCGCGCCCTCACGGACGATCCCGTGCCGCGCCTTGCCGCCCAGCAGGAGGTCGAGGGCATGGGCGAGCAGGGTCTTGCCCGCGCCCGTCTCCCCCGTGACCACGTTCAGGCCGGGCGCCATCCGCAGTTCGGCCCGCTCCATCAGCAGCAGATTCTCCACGCGCAGCTCATGCAGCATGGATCACGGTTTAGCAGGGGCCTGGGACGGAATCCGGCCGTCGAGGAGCCCTCACTGAGCGGTGGCCAGCCTCCCGAACTTCTCCCGCAGACGGTGGTAGAACGTCGTTCCCGCGATCTGCGCCAGGTGGCCCTGATCGTCGACGAACCGCGCGGATATCTCCTCTCCGGGGGGCAGCACGCAGACGGGACGACCGTCGACCGTCACGTCCACCGGTTCCTCGCGGGATCGGTTCCCGATCCGCAGCACGTCACTCGGCGCGGCCACTAGCGCGCGTGCGGTCAGCGAGTGTGGCGCGATGAATGAGACGACGAATCCCGACACCCCCCAGGCCATCACCGGCCCGCCGTTGGCCAAGTTGTAGCCCGTCGAGCCGGCGGGGCTGGCGACGACGAGGCCGTCGCAGCGCACCCGGCCGATCTCATCGGGCCCAACGGCATAGGAGAGGTCCGCGACGCGCTTGCCCGGTTGGCGGTGCATCGACACGTCGTTGATGGCCAGCCACTCGCCCCGGCCGCCCGCGAGCGCGATCCCGGGCAGTGAGAGGACGTCGAAGTCACCGGCGAACGCCTTCTTGAAGCTGGCCTCTGCGCCCTCACGGTCGACGGTGGCGAGAAAGCCGATCTCGCCGAAGTTGACCGCGAACACGGGCACTCCCGTCCCCGCGTAGGTACGCAACGCAGTCAGGATCGTGCCATCGCCACCGAGCGCGAAGCAGATGTCCACCTCCGGGGAGGACGGTGCATCGAGCTCCAGCCCGGGCGCCGGCTGCAGGCCATGCTTGCGCGTCTCCTCGTGGTCGAAGCGAAGCACTGCTCGCGCCTCCCGGGCCAGTGCGAGCAGGCTTGCCACCGCAGGTGCGGTCTCGCCTGGGCGCCGATGGGTGAAAACCGTTGCGGTTCGGATCTTCTTCACGGCTCCACCTCGCGAGCCGCTCGCTCAAGGTCCGCCACGCCACCCCTCCCCTGCTCGGCCAGCCAGACGAACGATTCCAGGTTGCCCTTGGGTCCGGGCAGCCCGGAGCTCGCGTAGCCGAGGACCGACGCGCCGAGGGACTGCGCGGCACGGCCGACGTCCACCAGCGCCTGCCGGCGTGCGGCCCCGTCACGGACCACGCCGCCCTTGCCCAGCAGCCCCCGGCCGACCTCGAACTGGGGTTTGATCAGGGCCACGCAGTCAAACCGCTGCGCCGCGCAGTCGAGCACGGCCGGCAGCACCTTGGCCAGGGAGATGAACGAGACATCGATGACGATCAGCTCCGGCCGATAGGGAAGGGCGTCCGGTGTCAGCGCGCGGGCGTTGGTGCGCTCGATCACGGTCACGCGCTCATCTGAGCGCAAGCGCCAGGCGAGCTCCCCGTAGGCGACGTCGACCGCGACGACGCGCTGCGCCCCGTTCTGGAGCAGGCAGTCGGTGAACCCCCCGGTCGACGCGCCGACATCGAGTGCCTGCGCGCCCCTCACATCAATCGCGAAGGCGGACAGGGCGTTAGCCAGCTTCACCCCGCCGCGGGAGACGTACGGAGGCGGGGCGAGGAGTTCGATCTCGACGTCCTCGGGCACGAGTTGACCCGGCTTCTCGGCCCGGCGGCGCTCGGGCAGCAGCAGCACGTCACCGGCCAGGACGGACGCGGCGGCGCGCGAGCGGGAGGCGAACATGCCCCGGTCTGAGAGCAGGGTGTCGATTCGAACTCGCTTCACGCGGTGAAACGGTACGTGATCAAGCTCACACTGATTTTGAGCAATCTCGGGCAGCCTCTCGGCAGACTTCCTCCCAGCGATCAAACGCAGAAACATCTCTCTCCTCCCGGGAACGGCTCGCCAACAGGTGGGCCGTTCCCTTTTAACCCTGCCGCTGCGTTGCTCCCCGCGCTAGCTGCTCGCTGGGCTTCCAGCCTCGCCCGGTGACGCGGCGCGCGAGTCATCCGGCTGATCATCCACCGCGGCTTCGATTCGCTCGGCGATGCGCTGGCCGGTGAAGCCGACCTCCTCGTGCAGCAGCTTGGGCGCGCCGTGGGTGACGTACTCGTCAGGGAGGCCGACGCGGAGGATCCGGGCGTTCAGGCCTGCGTCGGAGAGCGTCTCCCACACGGCGGAGCCAAAGCCGCCGGCCAGAACGCCCTCCTCGACGGTGACCAGCAGATCGTGCTCGGCGGCCAGCTGGGCGACGAGGCCGGCGTCGATCGGCTTGGCGAAGCGGGCGTCGGCGACCGTGACCTCGATGCCGCGCTCGGCCAACAGCTCGGCCGCCTCGAGCGCCTTGCCGACGCCGGATCCGTAGCCGAGCAGCGCCACCCGCGCGCCTTCGCGCAGGATCTCCCCGGTGCCGATTTCCAACGTCTGAGGCTGACTGGGGAGCGGAACACCGACCCCCTCTCCACGCGGGTAACGCAGCGCGACCGGTCCGTCGTCGTAGCGCAACGCGGTGTGGAGCATGTGCACGAGCATCGCCTCGTCACGCGGGGCCATCAACACGATGTTGGGCAGGCAGCGCAGGTAAGCAATATCGAACACGCCGTGATGGGTCGGGCCGTCGTCGCCCACCAGGCCCGCACGGTCCATCGCGAAGACCACGTTCAGCTTCTGCAGGCAGACGTCGTGAACGATCTGGTCATAGGCGCGCTGCAGGAAGGTCGAATAGATCGCGGCGACCGGCTTGCAGCCCTGCAGGGCCAGACCAGAGGCAAAGAGAATGGCCTGCTGCTCGGCGATGCCAACGTCGAAGTAGCGCTCCGGGAGCTCCTTCTGGAGGATGCTGAGCCCGGTCCCGGAGTTCATCGCCGCGGTGATCCCGATCACCCGGTCATCGCGCCGGCACTCTCGCACGAGCGCCTCGCCGAACACCTTCGTGTACTGGGGCGGTGCCGCGGTGGCGGGTCCGCCGCCGACCGGCTTGACCGCCGGAAGCCGGTGGGCGATCGAGTTCGGCTTCGCCGCGTGCCATTCCTCCATGCCCTCGAGCCCGCCGTTCTCAGCCGGGCCGAAGCCCTTGCCCTTGACGGTGGCACAGTGGACCACCACGGGACGCTCGGCGGCCAGGGCTTCCTTTAGCGCCCGGCGCAGAGCACGGACGTCATGACCGTCGATCACCCCCATGTAGGCGAAGTCGAGCTCCTCCCAGAACATCCCGGGGGCCCAGAAAGCCTTGATCGACTCCTTGAAATGGGGCCCAATCCGCTCGAACGCCGCACCGATGCCGGCCGGCAGCTTGGTCAGACCGCCCTCGACCTCCTCGCGGGCGTGCCACAGCTTCGGGTTCAGGCGCACGCGATTGAAGTACCGGGAGAGGGCTCCGACGTTGGGAGCGATCGACATCCCGTTGTCGTTGAGCAGGACGACGATCGGGGTGCCGCTCCCGCCGGCCTGGTGGACGGCTTCGAAGGCGACGCCCCCGGTCATCGCGCCGTCGCCCACCACGGCGACGACGTTGCCGTTCTCACCGTGGCCGAGGCGCATGGCCTCCTTGATGCCGACGGCGTAGCCGATCGAGGTCGACGCGTGCCCAGCGCCCATGATGTCGTGCTCGGACTCGCCGATCGAACAGAACGGGGCGAGGCCGCCGTACTTGCGGATCGTCGTGAGCTGGTCTCGTCGCCCGGTCAGAATCTTGTGTGGGTAGGCCTGATGGCCGACGTCCCACAACACCTTGTCCCGTGGGGAATTGAGCACGGAGTGCAGCGCCACGGCGATCTCGCAGGTCCCGAGGTTGGCGCCGAAATGGCCGCCGATCTCGCCGACGGTGTCGATGATGTGCTCGCGGACCTCCTGAGCGAGCGTCTGAAGCTCCTCGTCGGTGAGTCCGTGCAGGTCCTGGGGTCCGGTTATGTGGTCTAGAAGCTTGGGCGTCATCAATAGGTTCGGGTGGCGATGAAATCGGTGATTTGCTCGAGCTGCTCCGCCCCGGCCGGCGCGGCTTGCATGAGGGCGGCGCGGGCTCGTTCGTGCGATTCCCGGGCCAGGCTCCGCGCCCCGTCGAGACCGAATTCGGAGACGTAGGTGCGCTTGCCGAGCCGTTCGTCGCTGCCCTGCTGCTTACCGAGCGACTCCTGGGAACCGGTCACGTCGAGGATGTCGTCGACGATCTGGAAGAGCACGCCTAGTTCGCTGGCAAAGGTTCGGAACACGGGGATTGTGGCACGTTTGTGTGGGCCTCCCAGTAGGAGTACGCACTCGATGCTCGCGGCGATCAGCCGGCCGGTCTTGAGCTCGTGCAGGCGACGCAGCCCCTCGGGTCCTGACGGTGCGGTGGCAGCCACATCGAGATACTGCCCTCCGACCATGCCTTGTACGCCCGTGGCCGCCGCCAGCTCGGCTGCCGCAGCCAGCAGATCTGCCGGCTCGCCCTCCTGCTCTGAGAGCAGCAGCCGGAACGCCTCGGCGTAGAGACCGTCTCCGGCGAGGATCGCCACGTCCTCGCCGAAAGCGCGGTGGCAGGTCGGGCGCCCGCGCCGAAGATCGTCGTCGTCCATCGCCGGCAGATCGTCGTGAATCAGGGAATAGGTGTGGATCAGCTCCACCGCCGCGGCGAGCGCGAGCACGCTGTCCGGTTGCAGGCCGATCGCCTCAGCGGTGGCCAGCGTGAGCACGGGCCGGATGCGCTTGCCTCCGGCCAAGAGCGAATACCGCATCGCCTCATCGAGACCCGCCGAGGCGGGCTCGGCGGAGAAATGCAGCTGCTCCAGGTAGCGCTCGACCTTCACCTGCAGGTGTTCGGGATAGGCGGGCGCGCTGCGGACGGTAGACACCGCTGGGATGGCTACGCGGCCGGGAGCGGCAGCTGCCCGGGGAAGTCCGGCAGCGGCTCGAGTGCGGCCCGGCCACGCTGATCGACCTGCGAGCTGACCTCCGAGGCCAGGCGCGCGCATTCTTCGATCACCGCCAAGGCGGCATCTGGCTCGAGATCCCCAGAACGCAAGCGCTCGGCGGTCTCTTGCAGGCGCCCGCTGAGCTCGATCAGGGCGTCGGTCACAGGTTGAGAGTAGCGCGGGCGGTGGTTCGGGTGGCGGAATCCCGGCTTTGGGGGCTCGCCGCCGTCGACAGATACTCAGCGCTCGCCGTCAAGAGCGGCGTTGACGAGCGCGTCCGCGTGGGCGTTCTGGGCGCGGGGCACGCTGCGAATCTCCCAGCTCTGGAACTGCCTCAGCGCCTCGATGGCCTCGAGAAACAGCGGCTTCATTGCAGGGTGCTTGACCTTGTAGGCGCCGTTGAGCTGCTTGGCCACGAGCTCAGAGTCATTGACCACCTCGACCTCGCTGGCGCCCAGCGCGGCCGCCCGTTCGAGCCCCTCTATCAGGGCCCGGTATTCGGCCACGTTGTTGGTCGCGACCCCGATTCGCTCGGCGAGCTCCGCCAGCACCTCACCGCCAGGCGCGGAGACGACCACCCCGATTGCCGCCGGGCCCGGATTGCCCCGTGCGCCACCGTCAACGTGGACGATGACCTTGCTGGGCGCTTCGGTCAATCGGTCGCGAGCTCGGGCAGCTCGCCAGGAACGCGGGGGCGGCGGCGATCACGCGTTTCCCGCTTTCCGCCGGCGGACGAGCCAGGCTCGCGGCGAGAGGACTTGCGCCGGTCCACGATCACCGTGACGTTCGGGTCCTCGGCGTAATAGGCCGTCAGCTTTTCGAACAGCTCGTCGGACAGCTCCTCGGGGACGACGCAGTAGATCACGGCGTAGATGCTATTCGACGGCGCCGTCGCCACGCACCGAGTCAGCGCAGGACTGCGCACGACTTGCGCACGACTTGCGCCTGCCAGCGCACGGCTAGCGCAGGGTTAGCGTGCCCTGCTCGTCGGCGACCGCGTTGGCGTGGGTCTCCTCCGGCGTGAGCTCGGCGAGCTCGTAGCCTTGGCCGGCGACACGGATGCTCGGCTGGTCGTCGGAGAGGTCCACCTCGTAGCGATACCAGCACAACTCCCACGACACCACCACGTTGACGAGGCTCGGCCGAGCGCCGGAGGGAGCCACCGAGACCCCCGGAGCGCCCAACGAGCGGGCGACCCCGGCCACCGTGCGACGGTGCTCGGAGCCATTGAACAGTTCGACCGCGCTGGCCGCCTTCTGTTCGCTGCTGGTCGGCACGGCCCGAACGTGGCGAGGTTCTCGGATCGGCGGCGCCTCACGCGGGGTGAGCGCCGGCTCCGGGGAACCGCTGAAGCTCGTCTCCGACCACGAGCGGCTGTCCAGCTCATCCCGGAGGGTCGGCGCCGAACTCGACGGAGGGGAGCCTTCACGCCGCCCGCGCAGCTTGCCGAACAGGGAGCGCCGGCGATCAGCCGAGGATTCGCTGTCCTGAAACGCGGGCACAGTCCCCTCCCGGACCCAGCCCTCGTGCAGAGCGCGGTCCTTACAGAGCTCGCAGACCGCGCGGCGGGTGCCTCCGTTGAGGTAGACATCGGCCTGCTCGCCGCGCAGCAATGTCCTGCCGCACACGTCGCAGATGGTGTCCTGACTGGATGTTCGGATTTCCCTGGTCGCCACTCATCCGAGCGTACCAGGGGTTTTCCCACCGGCGCCCAGCCGTAGAACTAGGCCTTGACCGCCTCCCGCTCCGCCTTCGCCTCGTCCACCACCTTGCCGGCGAGATGCCCGGGTATCTCCTCATAGCGGAGAAATTCCATCGTGAACTCGCCCTGGCCACCGGTGATCGAGCGCAGATCCGGGGCGTAGGACAGCATCTCGGACATCGGCACCTCCGCCTTGACCTCGGTCATCCCTCCGGCCGCCGGCTCCATCCCCAGGGGACGGCCGCGGCGGGAGTTGAGGTCACCGATGACGTCGCCCACAGACTCCTCCGGGACGCTGACCGTTACCTGCATGATCGGTTCCAGGAGCACTGGTCCAGCCTGCTCGAGCGCGTCCTTCATGGCCAGCATGCCGGCGACCTTGAAGGCCATCTCCGAGGAGTCGACGGTGTGGTAGGAGCCGTCGTAGACACGCACACGGACGTCCTTGACCGGGTAGCCGGCCACCGCGCCCGCGGTCATCGCCTCGAGGATTCCCTTCTCGACCGCAGGAATGAAGCCGGAGGGGATCACGCCGCCCTTGATCGCGTTGACGAACTCAAAGCCCGCGCCGGGCTCCAGCGGCTCGATCTCGATGTGGCAGTCGCCGAACTGGCCGCGGCCGCCGGTCTGCTTCTTGTGGCGTCCATGGGCCCGGGCGGGCTTGCGAATCGTCTCCTGGTAAGGCACGCGGGGTGGCTTGAGGTTCAGCTCCGCCCCGAAGCGCGCCTTGCAGCGCTCGACGATCACCTCGACATGTACCTGTGAGAGCCCGGCCACGATCTGCTCGCCGGTTTGCGAATCACGATGCAGGTCGATCGTCGGGTCCTCCTCCTGGAGGCGACGCAAGGCGGTGAACACCTTGTCCTCGTCGCCCTTGCTCTTCGGCTCGACGGCGAACGCCATCACGGGTGAGGGCAGCTTGATGCTGGGCATCTGGATCGGCTCGTCGCGTGCCGCCAGCCAGTCCCCGGCGCGGGTCTCCTTGAGCTTGGCCACGGCACCGATGTCCCCGGGGCCGAATTCCGTCGTGTGGCCGGTCTGGGCGCCGTCGAAGGTGACCAGCTGACCGATCCGCTCCTTGCTGTGGGCGCGAGTGTTCAGCACTTGGGAGTCCTGCTTCATCACGCCCTGATACACGCGGAACAGGTTGATGCGGCCGGCGAACGGATCGGCTCGGGTCTTGAACACGTAGGCGTAGAGCGGTTTGTCCTCGACCGGCTCGAGCGTCATCTCGCCAACCTCTAGGCCACCGTGCTTGACCGGAGACGGGAGGTCTTCGACGATCGCGTCAAGCAGGCGGTTGGTGGCCAGGTTGCGCGTGGCGATCCCGCAGGTGACCGGGAACATCGCACCATGATTGGTGCCGTCCTTGAGCGCGGTGACGATCTCCTCGTGGGAGATTTCCTCGCCCTCGAGGTAGCGCTCCATCAGCGCGTCTGAGGCCTCGGCGACCTCATCCATCAGCTTCTCACGGTATTCCTCGGCCTGGGCCTGCATGTCGTCGGGGATCGGGATCTCGGTGCAGTTTTCGCGGCTGGCGCCGTCGTAGCTGTAGGCCTTCATGTCAACAAGGTCGATCACCCCCGTGACCTCATGCTCAGAGCCGATCGGAATCTCGGTCGCCACGACGTGCTGGCCGAAGGCTGCCTTCAGCGCGTCCAATGTTCTGAAGAAGTCGGCGCGCTCGCGGTCGAGCATGTTGACGAAGATCAGGCGGGCGAGATCAAGCTCGGCGGCCCGTTGCCACAGGCGCGTGGTGTGGACCTCCACGCCCATCACGGCGTTGACGACGAACACGGCCGACTCGCAGACCCGCAGGGCTCCCAGAGCGTCGGCGATGAAACTGGAATCCCCCGGCGTGTCGATCAGGTTGACCTTGCGGTCCTGCCACTCGAACGAGGACATCGCCGCGGAGATCGACATCTGGCGCGCCTTTTCGTCGGCGTCCGCGTCGGACACCGTCGTGCCGTCGAGCACCGACCCAAGCCGGTTGACCACGCCGGCCTCGAACAGAAGCGCCTCGTGCAACGACGTCTTGCCACTCCCCCGGTGGCCGACCAGCGCCACGTTGCGGATGCGATCCGCGGGCTTGTGCATACCAGACTCCTCTCTGTTCGGACGCCGAAGACGCGACCTTACCGCTTGGGGGTCGTATGCGCGACGGGTTCTGGCGGGACGGGTTGCCGACCGCGGACCCGCCGCTAGTCGAACTCGCCCTGGAGCTTGGAGCGCAGCCGCAGCACGGCCTTCGTGTGCAGCTGAGAGACGCGGGACTCGGTCACGCCGAGGACTTCGCCGATCTCACGAAGGGTCAGGTTCTCGTAGTAGTAGAGCGCGATCACCAGCTTCTCCCGCTCGGGAAGCGCGGCGATGGCGTCGGCGATGCGGTCGCGCAGCTCGCCCTGGTCGACCAGCGCCTGAGGATCCGGCGCGCCGCGGTCGGGCAGCGTGTCGAGCAGGGAGACCTGGTCTCCGGAGGAGTCCGAAACGCTCCAGAGCTCGTCGAGCGCAACGATCGTGGAGTTGGAGATCTGGAGCAGCGCCTCGTGGAACTCCTCCATGCTCATCTCCAACGCTCCGGACATCTCCTCATCCGTCGGCGCACGCTGCAGCTTTGCCTCGAGCTTCATGTTCACGCGTTCGATCTCTCGAGCGCGCGCTCGGACCGACCGCGGCACCCAGTCGAGTGTGCGCAGCTCGTCGATGATCGCGCCGCGGATGCGCGTGATCGCGTAGGTCTCGAACTTGATCTCGCGTTCGAGTTCGAAGCGCTCGATCGCGGAGATCAAGCCGCCGAGTCCGTAGGAGATGAGATCCGCCTCCTCGACATGCGCGGGCAGGCCTGAGCTCATGCGACCGGCAACGTATTTGACCAGCGGGGAGTAGGCCACCACCAGCCGTTCGCGCGCACGCTCCTCCCCCGCGGTCTTGTACCGCCTCCACAGGTCTTGGAGCTCGATCGCTTTGACGTTGGTTTTCAGTGTGTCCCCCAGGGCCCTCGCTACGCGCGTGGGTGCGCGTTTGCGTAGGCTGACTTCAGGCGCGCCGACTCTACCCGAGTGTAGACCTGCGTAGTGGAGATGGTTGCGTGGCCGAGGAGCTCTTGAATCGCTCGCAAGTCGGCGCCTCCTTCGAGTAGATGCGTGGCGAACGAATGCCGGAGCGCGTGGGGATGGGCATCGGCGAGTGCGGGCGCATGCACCACCGCGTGTCTGGCCCACGTACGCAACCGGCGTCTGACGTCGGAAGTTCCGAGCCGCCGCCCGGACTTCGACAGAAACAGTGCCCGGGAGCCCGCTCCCGCGTCGTCGAGCGCTGAGCGCGCGCGGGCCAGGTAACGCTCGATAGCGCGCAACGCGTGCTCTCCGACCGGCACGATCCGCGTCTTCTGACCCTTGCCTTCCACGCGCACGCTCTCCGAGTCGAAGTCCACGGACTCGAGGTCGAGCGACACGAGTTCTTCGGCTCGCAGGCCCGAGGCGTAGGCCAGTTCGAACAGGGCGCGGTCACGCAACTCCAGCGGCGTGCTCGCCGGGATCCGGTCCAGAAGCGCGGTCACCTCCTCCGCGCGCAGGACCCGCGGCAGACGCTGCGGCCGCTTAGGCGAAGTGAGCAAATCTGCGGGATTGTCGCCCCGCACCCCGAGCTCCACCTGTGTCCGGAACAGCCCGCGCAACGCAGCAAGCTTGCGCGCGACCGTCGAGGGCGCGTGACCGTGCTCGGACAGGCCGGCGGCGTAGCGGCGCAGGATGCGCACGTTCACCGCAGCCGGCTCGACGTTTTCAGCCGTCGCCCAGGCGGCGAACTGGCCCGCGTCGATCCCGTAGGCGCGCCGGGTCTTCTCCGCTACGGCACGCCGGCGCAGGTCCTGGTCGAAGTCGGTCAGCACCGAACGCCACGGCTCGGCGATTGGTCGCGACGGGGCAGGAGTGGCTTGCGCTGCGGGCATCAGCCTCTCGCTATTCGGCGCCGGCCGGCGCCAACCTTCAGATGATGTAGACCGGCGCGCCGAGCGGAGTCTGCGAATAGAGCTCGATGACGTCTGGAATCGCCATCCTGATGCAGCCGTGCGACGCCGCCGAGCCAAGCGAGCTCAGCGCGTCCGTCCCGTGGATCCCGGCGCCGTTGAAGATGCCCATCCACCGTGCCTTGAGCGGGTCCGCCGGGCCGGGAGGGATGGTCTGGCCGGCCAGCGATCCGGCCCACGCGCTGTTGGGCACGTGCCAGGACGGATCGATCTGCTTGTCCTGGATGTGGTACAGACCGGCCGGCGTGTCCAAGCCGGCCATCCCCACGGCGATCCGGTAGCTCTTGACGAGTCGCAGGTGCTTGAACAGACGCAACGTGAACGCGCTTCGGTCGACGGTGATCACGGTCGGATACTGCACGGCGAGCGTCTGGGTGCTGACCGTCGGGATCGTCACCGTGACCGGCACCCGGAGCGTGCTCGGGCCGAAGGAGTTCCCGAGCGCCGCCTCGATCCGGCTCTGCAATTCACCGGAACGCACCATTCGCCCGCGTTGGGAGGAAACGACACCAAGGCTCGACGCGGAGAAGGAGATCGCTGCGCTGCGGGCCGGCTGGTCGATCGCGCGGGCGATGCGGGCAGTGAACCGGGCTACCGCGGAGGTCGAAAAGTGAACCTGCGGTTCGAAGCTGGCGTGGACGTCTCCGCCGGTCAACCCGCGCGCCACGCGGCTCAGCAGGTTGCCGTCGCGGCTGCGCTGCAGGGCCTGTCCGACGGCGCCGCGAAAGTCGAGCTTGACTCTCGCCGCTTCCGCGCGCAGCACGAAGCGCTGCGCGCCGTAGCGCAGCACGATCTTCCGGTGCAGGCGGGACTGGAACACCGTCCGCAGGCGGGTCCGCGCCTGCGCTGCGCTCAGCCCGCCGACGTCGAGACCGCCGATCCTGATCCCGCTGGCGATCTTGTCTCGCTGAGCGGAGTCATAGGCCAGCACCGCGGCCCCACCGGCGAGCAAGAGAAACAGCGTCAGGGCGACGGCGACAAACGACCGGCTACGCACTTTTCAGCGAGCCCCACCGGAGTGTTGCGCGCCGCGACCCACTAAGCGACGTGAACCAGCGTTCCAATTGGGGTGTACGGGTACACCTGCCCGGCGGGTCCGAGGGCCATTTCCACGCAGCCGAGGCTCTGCGGAAAACCGTACTGCGCCCGCGTGAAGGCGTGCAGCGCGTCGCCGCCGTTGAAGTAGCTGATGTACTGGATGCCAGGATCGTTGTAGTGGCTGCCGTCGGGGTTGGTGCCGCTCATCGTCCCTGAGGGGATGTGCTCGAACACGGGATACGTGCCGCTGGCGGTGGGCGCCGAGGAGATTCCCGTGTTGACCGCTGCCGTGGCCACGGTGCGACCGCTGTGCCAGACGCTGAGGTGCTGGCCGGCCAGGCTGACACTGACGTACGAGTAGCCAAACGTCGAGCCCTTGCCGTCCACCGTCGCCTGAATCAGCGAGCGCCAAACCGTCGTCCCCGCGACGCCGTCGGTGGCCAGGCCGTGGTCGTTCTGAAAGGCCATCAGGGCGCCCTTGGTCATGACACCGTCGGTGCCGGGTGACCACTGGCTGCGCAGCGAATCCGGGACGTTGCCGTAGCGCCAGTCAAAGTGTCCCGAGGGGGGATGAATCGCGGCTGTCTCCTGGGCGTCCACGGTCAACGGCACGCTAGTCGTGGAGACGAATTTCAGCGGCAGGTAGCCCAGCCCGGACAGCAGCTGCTGCAGGCGGGCCGTCGTTCCGCCGGGGACTTTCCAGGACCCGCTCGCGTTGGCCCCGGCCTGCTGGCCCCCGACGAGCCGGACGCCGCCCGGCAACGCGATGCTGACGGTGGCCCCCAAGCCGTAGCCACTGCCTCCAGGCACGAAGCTGATGGTGTGGCTGTTGACCGGATGCCAGGCCCCGGGGGTAGCCGGTGAGACGGGCGGACGGCTGCTGCCGAGTGCCTTCTGCACGGACTTCGAGAAGGTCAGGGTGATCTTGGTGTGCGGGAGAATCGGCGTGCCGGGAGCGGGAGTGGCCACGGCGGCTGCGGCCGCACCCGCGGGGAACCAGCTGACCACCGCTGGTGCTGATGTCTCCCAACGCCGTGGGACGGCCGCGACGGAGATCGTGCCCGCCACCCCCGTGCGGTGCAGCCGGATCTCAGTCAGCGGCTTGGCCAGGACGCGTCGTACGAGCTGCCCAGGGAGCCCATAGGAGATCGCCTGCACCGGCGCTTTGAACCTCAGGAGCACCGGCGCACCGGGTCTGAGGGTGAGGTAGTGCTGACGCAGGCTGGCGCTCGGCGTCATCAGTGTCAGATGCAGATGCTCGTTCTTGCCGGCCAGCCAGGCGATCCAGCCCGGGCGCTTGACGATCACGTCGATGAGCAGCAGCTGGTGAGCCGGGATCAGCTTGCGGGGCCAGATCTGATGGCCGCGGAGATCCACCGGAATCTGGCGGCTGTGCGGTCCCGTGACCACGCTCACCCGGGTGATCGTTCCTCCTCCCAGCGGCATGCTGATGCGGGCCAGCGCCTCAGGGTCGGAGCTGATGCTGGCGTGCGCGGAGGTGAACACCAGCGCCGCGCCGGCACCCAGGATCAGCACGAGCAGCAGGGCGCCTCCGGCCGCGAAGCGTCCACGCCGGCTTGGGCTGGTTGCCCCGGTCAACCAGTCCCGGGGCTTCAGTGCCGACCGTTCCGGTTTGACCGCAGGGCGAAGGTATGAGACACGCGCCACTGACAGAGCTCCTCAGCTTGCGGATGGTAACCGGTGCTCGATCGATCAAGCATCGCCTCGGACGGATTCCGGGGGTCTGCAAGATGTCTTTCACCCGCTCAGGCTGCAATCCTGCTCAGCTTTGCCGATCGCTCTCCCGCCGGGCGAGGTTGCGATCGAGGGCTTGGAGGACCCCGCGCCGACCGCCATGCCGCGTCTCGTAATGGCGCAGGCGCATGAGTGCCTCGGTCTCCAACGAGGAGATGATCTCGATCAGCTCCGCCTCGCTCAAATCGTCGTACAGGCCCGCCTGCTGTGATCGGTGATCGCCGCCACGCCCGTCGACACCCCCGCGGGTCCCGTCTGCCCGCGGGTCCGCCGCCCGCGGCTGGACACTCGGGCTCCGACGGAGGAACTCCTCCACTTCTCGCTCGTAGCGGTAGGCGCCGTCGCCGCTGCCGAGCAGTGGCCGCAGCCGTTGATGGGCGCGGAGCTTCAGTACCGCTTCACGCGTCGTGTACCGATACAAGAACCCGGTGGCCTTCAGTCGGCGGTTGTCCAGCCCGCGGCCGGAGCGCAGTTGGCGGAGCATCTCAAGCGGGACAGGCAGGCCGAGGCGGCGCAGCTGGGCGGCCGCGAACACCGTCCCCCATGGCGGCAGCACCGGTAGCAACCGCTTTCCCAGCAGTGACACCACCTCCGAGAACGCCAGCACCCCGTCGGCGGCCGCGTTGTACACGCCCGGCAACTCCAGCCTGGCCGCGTGGGCCAGCGCCGCGACGACGTCGTCCTGATGAATGAACTGGCACCGCGGGTCGAACCCGAGGATCGACGGGACCATGGGCAGGTTCAGCAGCGACAGATACGACGAATGCAGCTCACCCCCGATGGCGTCGGCGAACCGGAGAATCGTCACCGTCACCTGGGGACGAGAGCTCGTGAAGGCCGACAATTCCGCCTCGGCGTCGAGGACGTCCCGCTCCAGGGCGGTCTGCGGCGCGCGACGATCAGACATCGCTTCGGTCAGGAAGGCTGGGTCACCGGGGTCGCAGCCGTACAGGTGAGCCGAGGACTTGAACACCACCTTCCGTACCGAAGACCCCTCCGCGGCACAGGCGGCGAGGATCCTCCGCGTACCGATCACGTTGATCTCACGGGCTTGGCTCAGCGGGGCGAGCAGGGGATCGGACACCAACCGGGTGTCGATCACGGTGTCAATCGCCGCGGCACTCAGGATCCGACGCAGTAGCGCGGGGTCGGTCTCCAACCTGACGAACTCGGTCCGCTGGAGCTCATGACGCGGATCGGTGGCGTCCACGCCGACGATGGCCTCCACAGCCGGATCGCGCTCGAGGGCTTGGGCGAGGCGTCCTCCCAACTGGGATGAGACTCCGGTGATGAGAATTCGTCGTGAGGTCATGGTCGGTCGTGCAGACGGCTACCCAAGCCGTGCGTTGCGCTACCCGAGCCAGACACTGCGACGCGCTCCCACCATCTCGAGCAGGTTCTCCTGGATCAGCGCCCTCACGTCGGCGCCGAGCGACTGCACCATCTGTCCGTCCCGCCAGGGCTCGTCCGCGGGGTCCCAGCTGCGCACCGGTTCCAGGAACCTGATCCTGAACTTCGCCGGCAAGGGGAACCCGGGCCCGACAGGCAGGCCAGGCAGCCCAGTCAGGCGCCGTAGCGGGCCGAACCGGGCGAACACGGGCGAGGCCTCCTCAGCCCCGAGCACGGCGATCGGCACGATCGGGACACTCGCACGCATCGCGGTGCTTACGAACCCGGACTCCTGGAAGGAACGAAGCAGGTAGCGCTGCCTGATCGGCTTGCGGGCGCCCGGGGGCCCCTCGGGGAACGTGAGGACGAGCGCCCGCTCGTCGTAGAGAAGGCGATGCAGGTTGGCCGGGTGTCCGGCCACGGCGCCCAGCTTGGTCGCGAGCATGCCGAGCCCGGGGATTCCAGTCAGGGATCCGTCGGTGCTCACGTGCACCGACCGTGAGCGAGGATGCTCCTCACGAACGGCCTTGGCGATCATCGCGCCGTCGGAGGGCACGATTCCGGAATGGTTCGCCACCAGCAGCGCACCGCCGTCCTCAGGGAGGTTTTCGATTCCCTCAACCTCTACGCGGAACCACAGGTGGTAGAGAAAGTCATAGACGGTCCGGTCAACCGCACTCTCCAGACGCTCGGAGCGACCCCAATCGGTCACCTGCCGGTCGGGCTCGAGCCCGGGCAGCTGCTCGCGTAGGTCCTCGATCCGGGCCGGCAGACGTCCGTCGGGGGCCGCCGGGAGTGAGAATTCGACCGTCGCGCCCGTCTCCGGATCCCTTCCGGTCTGCGAATCGTTCGCCTCAGAATCCTCCATCGCGGCGATTCTGGCACCCGCGACGCGTTGGGGCAGGCAGGACGGGCCTGGGGCAGGCCGGTGGGGCGGGAAGCGTCCGGGGGCGTGCCGCTGGGGGCGGGACGCTGCTCCGCGCGCCCCGCCCACAGTCCGCGAGCTACTTGTAGGTCGCCTTGTACGTGAACACGAACGCCAGCGTGGTGATGTTGCCCTTGCCAGTAAACGTGCCCACCAGGCTGTGACCCTTGAGCGAGCCAGCCCCCTTGGTGAGGGACAGTTTGCCGGCCGAAATGGTCGAGCTGCCGTTCGCCGCCTGCGTCAGCGTCGCCGTGGCCGTGCCGGAGAGCGAGCCCGTGGCGGTGTAGAGCGTCACCGACTTGGTTTTGACGGAGATCGTGCCGGGCGTGGACGGAGTCGCCTTGATCACGTACAGAATCGATCCGTTACCGAGGATCTTGTCCTGGTTATAGCCCGCGGCGTAGACGTAGCTGCCCTTCTTGGGCGTGTTCGCGACGTACGCGGTGCCCGTATCCGGCCTCCCGGCGCTCTTGGCTCCGACGGCGCCGGCGGCCAGCACAGACCCGGCGGCAACGGCCATCGCGGCGCTGGCGCCGACGGTCAGTCGAGTGAGTCTCACGAGTATCCCTCCTATTTCGGGGCCGGCCCCGACGCCGCGCCCACTGGTTTCCGGTGCAAGGCTAACCCCAGCCAGCTGAACATCGTGTTAGGCAGGGCGGCGGGTCCAAGTGGAGCCCGCGATGCCCACGCGCTACCGCGTGACAGCGCCCTCGGCAGCGCTTGACACCAGACGGGCGTACTTGGCCAGGGCCGGGCCCGGGTAAGGCTGCTCGGGAGACTGATATGCCCGAACGCGAGTGGCGATCTCCTCGTCGGAAAGGGCGACATCCAAGCGCCGGGTCTCCACATCGAGGGTGATCTCGTCGCCGTCGCGCAGCGCGGCGATCGGCCCGCCGCGCGCCGCCTCGGGAGCGACATGCCCGGCCATCAGCCCGCGGGTAGCGCCGGAGAAGCGGCCATCGGTGAGCAGAGCGACGTGTTCGCCCAGACCCTGACCTACGAGCGCTGCGGTCACGGCCAGCATCTCCCGCATCCCGGGACCGCCCGCCGGACCCTCGTTGCGGATGACCACGATGTCTCCGGCGTTGATCTCGCCGGCGGTGACCGCGTGCATCGCGTCCTCCTCGGACTCGAAGACCCGCGCCGGCCCGGACTGCTTGCGCCGCTCGTAGCCCGCCAGCTTGACCACGCAACCCTCGGGCGCGATGTTGCCACGCAGGATGGCCAGCCCGCCGGTCTCCTTGATCGGGTCATCAAGTGCTCGCACGACGCGCTGGCCCGCTTCCTCCTCAGCCGCATCGGCGATCTCCCCCACCGTCTGGCCGGTCACGGTCTGGGCACTGCCGTGAAGCAGACCGGCCTCACTCAACCGCTTCATCACCAGGGGAACCCCGCCTGCCCGGTAGAGGTCGGGAGCCACGTACTGCCCTCCGGGCTTCAGGTCGCACAGCAGCGGCGTGCGCTCGCTGATCCGGTCGAAGTCATCGATCGAGAGCTCAACCCCCATTTCCTTGGCCACAGCCAGGAGATGCAGGACGCCGTTGGTGGATCCGCCGCTGCACGCGATTGCGGCAATCGCGTTCTCCAGGCTGTCACGGGTGATGATGTCGCTCGGTCGCTGACCGCGGGTCAGCACATCCATGACCAGCGCTCCGGCTCGGCGGGCGACATCGGCCTTGCGCGGGTCGACCGCTGGGACCATCGAGAAGCCGGCCGGTGAGATGCCCATCACCTCGAAGGCCATGGCCATCGTGTTGGCGGTGAACTGGCCCCCGCAAGCGCCTGCGCCTGGCGAGGCGGCATCCTCGACCTCGGTCAGCTGCTGATCGGTGATCGTGCCGGCGGCATGAGCGCCGACCGCCTCGAACACCTCCTGAATCGTCACCTGCTCGCCGTTGAGGTGTCCGGGCAGGATCGAGCCTCCATAGAGCATCAGGCTGGGCACGTTGAGCCGGCACAGCGCCATCACGGTGCCGGGAATCGTCTTGTCGCAACCGCTGATCGTGATCACCGCGTCAAACATGTGGGCGTCGCAAACGAGCTCGATTGAGTCGGCGATCACTTCCCGGCTGACCAGCGAGGCGCGCATCCCCGGAGTGCCCATGGTGATGCCGTCGGAGATGGCGATCGTGTTCAGCTCCATCGGCGTGCCGCCGGCTGCCCGGATGCCGTCCTTGACCTTGGCGGACAGCGCGCGTAGGTGGAAGTTGCACGGCATCGTCTCGATCCACGTGTTGGCCACGGCGATCAACGGTTTGCTGAGCGCCTCGTCGTCGTAGCCGATGCCCTTCAGGTACGCGCGCGCGGGCGCGCGCTCCGGTCCCTCGGTCAAGGCGCGGCTGCGATGTTTGAGGTCGAACGGTTCGGCCATCGGGCGGTGACTTTAGTGGGTCGGGCTGAGGGTCATGGGGCCCGGCGTTTTACGTGCCGGACCACCGCGCCATCGCCCGGGCGGCCGTTTGGAACCGAGGTCGTGGTGGGTCAGCCGGCGGCGTCGATCCGCTGCGCGGACGTGCCGCCCGCCGCGTCCCGCATGCGGCCGCGCTCCCACTGAGAGAGGCGCCACAAATCCTTACTCACCTGGGCAGGGTCGAGCTGGCGCCCAGGCAAGTGCATGTTGGCGGTGGAGATCAACCTCCGCTCATCTCCGGTCAGAGCCATCCACTTGGCCAGAACATCGTCGGAATCCGGGAGCCGCGCACTCCCATAAGGTCGCGTCTCATCGGGAAATTCAACGCAGTATTCGCTGAGCAGACGGTGCGTCTGGGCCAGATAGGCGATGACAGGCTTGTGCGGATAGATCAGGTAGGCGTAGGGGGCGCCGCCGGTCGCTCCGCCCACGGCGGGTCCGTCGGTCTGCGATCCCCAGACCCGGACGAAGCCCAGATCGCGGTACATCGCCCACTCCTCCTCGTTGACACATGAGCGCAGCAATTCCCGCGCGCGCTGCTCGGCGCGTCGCTCACGCCCGGGATCGAACATCGGCGTCGGCGCCCGTCGCCGATGCGCGCGGTAGCGGGCCCAGGTGTCCTCGAGGCGCGGGACGATCAGGTCCGAGAGCAGCGCCAGCGCCACCAGGGTGGTCGCTGCGAGCGCCAGCAGCACGGTGTCGCCTGGGCCTACCGGCCGCCCGCTGCGCGCGGGAAGAAGATCACACGCTCAGCATCCCGCGGCACTTCGGTGAAGGAGCGGACCATCTGCGCTTGCCGGCGGCCGTCGCTACGAGCGACGGGCACGGCTGCCCACAGGCCCGCGTCAAGCTGGCGCCGGAACTCCTCCACAAGGCGACGTTCGTCCTCGGCCTGCTCGACGTCACCTTCCGCGATCAGCACTTCACCGTGTCCTGGCTTCATCCGCAGAAAGCGCACAGGGGCGATTATGTCAAAGAGCGCAGCCCCAGCACGTCAACTGGACCGGGCCCGGCTCCGAGCCCGCGCAGCCCGTTCTTGACCCCCCGGGCCGCGAGCTCCTTGGCCACCCTGGCCGCAAGTAGGGGGGTATCGCCCCACGCCAGCCGTGCCGCAAGGACCGATGAGTGGGTGCAGCCTGACCCGTGTGCAGCTGCGCCGGGGTACAGCTCACCGACAATCTCGGTCACCTCCTGCCCATCGAAGAAGACGTCGACCGCTTGCTGGCGGTGTCCACCGGTGACCACCACGAATCGCGGGCCGAGCTCATGTAGCGCCCGCGTGAGGTCGGCGATTTCGGCGTCCGCGGCGGCCGACGCGTGCGCCCCGTCGGACGCCTGCTCCTCGCCCGACGCCTCCCGGCCGCCGGACGCCCGCGCCTCGCCCGACGCCTCCCCGCCGCCGGACGCCTGCGCGTCGCCGGACGCCTCCCCGCCGCCGCGCGCGCTGGCGGCCAGGAGGACCCGGGCCTCGGGAAGGTTCGGGGTGATCACCGTCGCTCGCGGCAGCAGCAGCTCGACCAGCGAGCTCTGAGCCGCCGGATCGAGCAGCGTGGCGCCGGATTCCGCGACCATCACCGGATCAAGCACCACAGGGGTCCCAACCGGCAACTCGTCAAGTCCCCGGGCGACGGTCTCGATCGTGCGGACGTCGCCCAGCATGCCGATTTTGACCGCATCGACGCCGATGTCCTCGCTGACCGCCCGAATCTGGGCCAGGATCATCTCCGGGGGGACCTGATGGATCTTGGTCACCTCGACGGTGTTCTGCGCCGTCAGCGCGGTGACCGCGGTCATCCCGTGCACGCGACACGCGGCAAAGGCCTTCAGGTCGGCCTGGATGCCTGCGCCGCCGCCCGAGTCCGAGCCGGCGATCGAGAGCACGCGGGGGATCCGGGGTGGGCTGGTCATCGGGCACGAGGTTACGAGGTCACCGAGAACCTCCCTCCGGCCTCGCGCCGGACGTAACCTGCGAGCTCGAGCGCGGCCACGGCGGCCAGCCCCTGATCCGCCGGAATCCCGGCCTGCGTCAGCGCCCCCACCGTGTCGTGGCCGTCGGCGATCGCCCGCAACAGTGCTCGAAGCTCCGGTGCCAGATCGGCACGCCGCGCCACCTCCAGCTTCCGTGTGCCGGCGCCGTAGAGCACGTCGAGCACATCCTGGGCGCCTCGCACGACGTGGGCCCCTTCGGCCAGCAGGGCGTTCGGTCCGGCGGCCTGCGGGCTGTTCACCCGGCCGGGAACGGCGCCCAGCGGCCGGTGCAGGGCGCGCGCCGAGCGAGCGGTCAGCAGCGCTCCCGAGCGCTCGCGCGCCTCGACGACCACGACCATCGCCGCCAGGGCAGCTACAAGCCGGTTGCGAGCGGGGAACATCCATCGCCACACCGGCACCTGCGGCGGGAGTTCGGAGACGACCGCGCCGGTGGCTTGGATCTTCCGATAAAGCGCTCGCTTGGCCGCCGGATAGGGCCGCTGCGCCCCAGCAGGGAGGACGGCCACCGTTCCCGCCGCCCCCTCCAGCGCGCCCGCGTGGGCCGCCGAGTCCACGCCCAGCGCCATCCCGCTGATCACCGTGACGCCGGCCGTCGAGAGCTTCTGCGCCAGCGAGCGGGCCACCTCCAGCCCGTAGGGCGTTGCTCGGCGTGCCCCCACCACGGCGACCGGTTCTTCTCCCAAGAGCATCAGCAGACGCTCGAGCCCGCCGGCGACGTGAAGCACCGCCGGCGGCGCCTCCAGGTCCCGCAGCCGGGCGGGATACCGGTCCTCGCAGCGGCAGAGGGCGGCGACTCCCGCGTCACGGCACCGGGCCCTCGCCGCAAAGGCATCAAAGCCCGCCAGCTCACGCAGGACCGAAATCTGATCTTGACCGGCCACAGCGGCAATCAGCGCCTCGTCCGGCAGCGCCAGCAGCTCGAGGATCCGGCTGCGCACCGGCTCCAGATGCGAGGCCAGCCGCGCCAGCAGCCACGCTCGGGTCAGACACCGCTCGCAGGCCAGACTCATGCCGCCATGGCCAGAGCGTCGTTGCCGCGCTGTCGCAGACTCAGCGCGGTCAGTACGTCGCTCTGGGTGACGAGGTCCCGGCGGTCGAGATCAGCGATCGTCCGAGCGACTCGCTGCACTCGGTGGCGACCCCGCGCGCTCAGCGCCCCAATCGCGTAGGCACGACCGAGCGTGTCCGACGCCGCTTCCTCGAGGATCACGTGTCGGCGGACCAGCCGCCCGTCCATCTCGCCGTTGCAGCGCGCCCCGGACCCTTCGAGCCGCCGCAGCTGTCGCTCCCGGGCCACGGCCACCCGCGCGCCGGCTGTCTCCGAGTCAATCGCTGGCCGAGCTCGCAGATCGCGCTCTGAGGGCCGATCGACCGTGACGAGGAGGTCCATCCGATCCAGCAGCGGGCCGCTGAGACGGCGGCGGTGCCGGCGCAGATCGCTCTCCCCGCACACGCACCGATCCTCGATGCCCGCGAACCCGCACGGACAGGGATTGGTGGCTGCGACGAGCATGAAGCGAGTCGGGAAGACGAGCGCGCGCTGGCCGCGCACGATCGTCACCTTGCCATCCTCGAGCGGCTGCCTGAGCGCATCCAGGCTCGAGCGCTGAAACTCCGAGAGCTCGTCGAGGAACAGCACGCCGTGATGGGCCAGCGAGGCTTCGCCCGGCCGGGGCGTGGCGCCGCCACCGACCAGTCCCGCCGGGGAGATCGTGTGGTGCGGGGCTCGGAACGGCCTCGTGCTCAGGAGACCATCGGTGGACGTCCCGGCCACGCTGTGGATCCTCGTCACCTCAATCGCCTCGGCGCGCGTCATCGCCGGGAGGATCGACGGCAGCCGCCGGGCGAGCATCGTCTTGCCGGTTCCGGGTGCGCCCTCCAAGAGCAGGTTGTGCCCGCCGGCCGCCGCGATCTGCAGGGCCAGCAGCGGCACCGCATGACCGCGCACATCGCGGAGGTCGGGCGCAGTCAACCCGCGCCGTGTCGGCGGACCGGCCGGGCCTTGAGGCGGTGGCGGCGGTGAGCGTCTCCCGGAGAGCACCTCGGCGGCGGCCCGCAGCGTTGATACGCCGGCCACCTCGATGCCCTCAACGAGGGCGGCTTCCCGCGCGCGCTCCCGTGGAACGATGAGACGACGCAAACCCACTCGGCGAGTCCCCTCGGCCACCGCCAGGGCGCCCGGAGAGTCGCGCAGCTCACCGCCGAGCGACAGCTCTCCGAACACGGCATAGGAGGCCGCCGCCTCAGGCGGGATCTGGTGGCTTGCAGCGAGCACCGCGAGGGCCAGTGCGGCATCGAATCCCGGCCCGATCTTGCGCAGGAAGGCGGGGGCCAGATTGGCCGTGATCCGCCGGTCGGGAAACCTGAACTCGGAATTCAGGATGGCCGCACGCACGCGATCACGTGACTCCCGGACCGCCGCGTCTCCCAGGCCGACGATCGTGAACGCGGGGAGCCCCGGGCGGATGTCGACCTCGACCCACACCCGCCGTGGGTCGACCCCGTCGATGGCGAATGTCGTGACCCGCGCGAGCACGTCCCGAACCTACGCCGCGTCGCGTCACACGTGGGTGACGCCGTGTGCCAATTCAGCGCAGGCACGCGCCCGGGAACTGCGGAGAGTTGACACGCCGTGGCACCCACACGTTGCCCGCGCCGGCGTAGCGTCCTCGGCCATGAGCGAGGACGCGCGTCACCAACTTGGGCAACTCGGCGAGCGCCTCGCGGCCGAGCACCTGGAGCGCCGAGGCTTTCAGATCATTGAGCGCAACTTCCGCACCCGCTGGGGAGAGCTGGACATCGTCGCCTTCGACGGAAGCACGCTGGCCTTCTGCGAGGTCAAGGCCCGGCGGATGACCGGCTGGGAGATGAACCCGCTTGATGCGGTGGGAACGCTGAAGCGCTCACGGGTGCGCCAGATGGCCGGTCGCTGGCTGATTGAGCGGACGGAGCGGCCCTACGCCCAGTCGCTGCGCTTCGACGCCATCGGCGTCACGTTCGACCGCTCAGGCACTCTGGCGGGCATCGAGCACCTCGAAGGCGCCTTCTAAACCCAACTGCTGATATGCGGCCGACTGAAAGGACAGGCGGTGCAGCGGCGAGACGCCCAGTCGCTCGATCGCGTCCCGATGTTCAGGCGTGGCGTAGCCGACGTGCTGAGCGAACTCCCAGCCGGGGTGGGCGGCGTCCGCCCGCCGCATGTACCGATCACGCGTCTCCTTGGCGATGACTGACGCCGCGGCGATGGCAGCGCTCTTGGCGTCGCCACCGATCACGGCCTGCTGCTGGTGGCCCAGCGCCGCCACGGGGAACCCGTCGCTCAAACAGATGCAGTCTTCGCAGGCGATCCGGCACAGCGCATCACGCAGAGCGGCCAGATTGGTCACATGCAGTCCGCGGGCATCGATCCCCGGGGCGCAGCGGGAGATGATCGAGACGCGGTCGGCGACCCGGAGGATCACCGGGAACAGCGCGGCCCGTGCGGCCGGGGTCTGCTGCTTTGAGTCGTTGAGCGCGTTCAGCGCTCGGATGTCGGCTGGTCGCAGCCGATCCAGGTCAAAGCGCACGCCCGCGGCCACCAGCGGCCCAGCCAGGCACCCGCGCCCCGCTTCGTCCGCTCCGGCCACAAACCGGACTCCAAACTGTCGGTCAAAGGCGAACAGCCGTCGCGCGGCACGGCTGGCTGGTCGCTTGCGGCGCTTAGAGGAAGCCGATGCGGTCGGGGGGCCAGTAGGTGAAGAAGGCGACGCCGATGACCCACTGGTTGGGGACGGGACCCCAGAAACGGCTGTCGTCGGAGGCGCCACGGTTGTCCCCCATCATGAAGTAATCGCCGGGCGGAACCACGATGGTTTTCCGGAAATTGCAATTAGGGCCGCCGCCGCAGTCGATGATGTACGGGTCTTTCTCCCTGACGCCGTTGCGAGTGACGTGGCCGCCCGCGATCGAGATCCGGTCCCCGGGGCCGCCGACGACGCGCTTGATGAAGGTCTGGCTGGACTGGGTGGGCGTCGAGGCATCGCAGGCGGCGGAATGACCTCCGCCTGCGTTGGGGTCCGCACAGATGCCGTTGCCCAGGTCCGCACCGTGCGGCGGATGGAATACGACGATGTCCCCGACGCTCGGGTGGCTGATCAGGCGGTTGGTGAGCACCCGCTGGTTGATGTGGAGCGTGGGGAGCATCGAGCCGCTGGGAATGCGGTAGGGCTTGACCACGAAGGCCTGGATCAGCAGCGCCAGTCCCACGGCCACGGCCACGGTTATCACGAGCTCGATCAGCCCCTTGATCCCCGAACGGGACGAGCTGGACTTCGCACCAGGCATCAGAGGAATCCCAGTCGACCCGGGGGCCAGTAGGTGAAGAACGCCTCGCCGATGATCCAAGCCTTCGGGACCGGGCCCCAGTAGCGGCTGTCCTCCGAATCGGGACGGTTGTCGCCCATCATGTAGTAGTCGCCGTGCGGGATCGTGATCGTGCCGGGAAAATCACACGCTCCTCCGCCCAGGCATGGGACGGTGTACGGGTCCTTCTCCGGTGAGCCGTTGCGGATCACGTGGCCGTTGCGGATGGAGATCCGGTCTCCCCCGACGCCCACGACCCGCTTGATGAAGGTCTCCGAGGAGACCTGCGTCTGCGCTTGATCGCAGGCCCGCGCGCTGTTCAGGCCGACGCCGTTCTGCCCTGCATGCGGATCGGCGCAGTTGGAGTAGTCCTTGGGCGGATGGAAGACGAGGATGTCGCCCACGTGAGGAGTTGAGAAATGGGTTCCGATCCGGTTCACCAGCACGCGCTGGTTGATGTGCAACGTCGGCAGCATCGAACCACTCGGAATCCGGTAGGGCTTCAGGACGAAGGCCTGGATGGCGAGCGCGAGTCCGAGGGCCGTGGCGACGATCAGCAGCAGCTCGACGAGCGAGCCGAGCGGCGAGCGCTTCCTCGCGGTCACTCCGGCTGGTCGCCAGCGGGTGCCTCCGCGGCCGACGGATCCTCCGTGGCGTCGGCTGCAGGCGCGCCGACCTCGGCAGGGACCGCCGCGACCTCGGCCGGAACCTCTGCTGCGTCGGCCTCCGGCTCGGCCGCCACCGGCTCTGGCGCCACCGGCTCGGGCGCGTGGAGCAGTTCGCGCTCAATGACTTCTTCCGGACGTGACGAGCGACGCTCGCGGACACGGGCCCGCTTGCCGACGCGGTCGCGAAGGTAGTAGAGCTTGGCGCGCCGAACGTCACCGCGAGCAGCGATTTCGATCCGTTCGATCTTGGGCGAGTGGAGCGGGAAGGTTCGCTCGACGCCGACGCCGAAGGACTGCTTGCGCACGGTGAATGTCTCCCGCGCTCCATGACCCTGACGCTTGATGACTACACCCTCGAACACCTGAGTACGGCGGCGCGTGCCCTCGATGACCTGGAAGTGGACGCGGAGCCGGTCCCCGGCGTCAAAGGCGGGCACTCGGCGAAGCTGAGCTCGCTCCAGGCTGTCGATCACGGTGCTCATGGCAAGTAAACGCGCCCGCCGTACCGGCTGATGCCGGTCCTGGGGCCTTCACGCCAGCATGGCGAGTGGCCCCATCCGCGCGGGGCGGCCTATGGTAGCGAACCAGCGTCTGCGCGCGATTGGCTCTGGGCTAGCCGCCATTCCCGGATGCGGGCGTGGTGACCTGAGAGCAGTACGTCCGGCACGCGCCAGCCGCGGTACTCGGCCGGCCTTGTGTAATGCGGATACTCGGGCGCTCCGGCCAGCGCCTGGCTGTAGGACTCCTCCAGGGCCGAGTCGTCGTCGCCCAGTGCACCGGGAAGCTTCCGCAGCACGGCGTCAGAGAGCACCATCGCGGGGAGCTCACCACCGGCCAGGACATAGCGCCCGATCGAGATCTCATCGCTGGCGAAGTGATCAAGAATCCGCTGGTCAAAGCCCTCGTAGCGACCGCAAAGCAGCGTGAGACGGTCTTCGGCGACCAGCTCGTCGACCAGCCCGTCATCGAGGAGCCGGCCACCCGGGGTCAGCGCGATGATCCGACGTTGGTCTCGCAGCTGAGACGGGTCAGCGTCGTAGCGGGCGCGGAGCGCCGCCTCGACGACGTCGATCCGCAGCACCATCCCCGCGCCGCCACCAAACGGGGTGTCATCCACCTGCCCGGCGGTGAGCGGCGTGTGCTCGCGATAGTTGATGTAGTTGAGCCGGTGGCCCCGGGCCAGCGCGTTCTCGACGTGACGCTGGCGCTCAAACCAGCCGAACGCATCGGGAAACAGGGTGAACATGTCGATCTCCATCAGTCTGGCCCGAGAAACTGCACATCGACCATGATCTCCCGTCGCTCGATGTCCACTGTCTGCACCGCGTCACTGACCAGCGGCACGAGCAGCTCCCCGCCGCCGTCGGCGAGAACGACCTCGAGCACCTCGCAGGATGGAAGCGCGAGCACCCGGCGAACCGTGCCGAGCTCCCGCCCGGAGTCGCGGACGGTGCAGCCCTCCAGGTCCTCAACCCACCACTCCTCCGGTCCCAGCTCGGGCGCCTGGCTACGAGGCGCGAGCAGCTCCTGTCCCCGCAGTGCACTCGCGGCCCCGCGGTCTTCGTAGCCTGCCAGCCGCACAATCGGGCGCAGGTCGGTACCTGCCCGGCGCGTGATCTTGCGCTCCGCGCCGTCCACGGTCACTGTCGCATCGACCACGAGCAGCTGGGCGTTGGGCTGATTGACGTAGAAGCTACCGTCCAGCCCGTGAGGACTGCCTACCGCGCCGGCTCGCAGCCATCCGCGGTCATCACTCATCAGGAGTCGACGATGTCCACGAACACGCGGCGCTTGTCTTTGACGGCAGCACTCTTGATGATCGTGCGCAGCGCCGCGGCGGTCCGGCCACCGCGGCCGATCACGTTGCCGTAGTCGTCTCCGGCCACCGAGAGCTCGAGCACGATCGTGCCGTCGTCCTCGTGCACCTCGTTGACCGACACCGCGTCGGGTTTCTCGACTAGACCCCGCGCCAGGTACTCGAGCAGGTCCTTCATCAAGCTGGGCGGACTAGTTGATGCCCTGGATGCGCAGCAGCTTGCGGACCGTATCGGTCGGCTGCGCGCCGCGGGCGAGCCAGTCGCGGATGCGCTCCTCATCGAGCACGATGGTCGAGGGGTTGGTCTGGGCGTTGTACTGCCCGACCGTCTCGATCACGCGACCATCGCGCTTGCTGCGCTGGTCCGCTACGACGACGCGCCAAATCGGATTCTTGCGAGAGCCGATGCGAGTGAGTCTGAGTCTTACTGCCATGACGAGACGAGGTTAGCGGGCTTGCCAACCGGATGACGTGCGCGCTCTGGAAGCACGCTCAGCGGGCGCCTTAGCGAGCTCCGCGCATCAACGCCCCGAGGTCGGGCATCCGGCCTTGCGAGACCTGGCGCATGACCTTCCGCATCTGCTCGAACTGCTTGATCAGCGCCTTCACGGCCTGCACGTTGGTTCCCGACCCGCGGGCGATGCGCAGACGCCGCGAGCCCTTGATCAGCTCCGGGTGCCGGCGCTCCTGCGGCGTCATGGCCAGGATGATCGCCTGGATTCGGTCGAACTCACGCTCGTCGACCTTGACCCCCCGCAGCTCCTTGCCGACACCGGGGATCATGCCGAGCAGGTTCTGCAGCGGACCCAGCCGCCGCACCTGCTTCATCTGGTCCAGGAAGTCGTCGAGCCCGAACTCCTGCTTGCGGAACTTGCGTTCGAGCTCCGCCGCCTGATCTTCGTCATAGCTTGCCTCTGCCTTCTCGATCAGCGTCATCACATCGCCCATCCCGAGGATGCGCTGGGCCATCCGGTCGGGGTGGAAGCGCTCGAACTGGTCAAGCTTCTCCCCGGTGGAGGCGAACATGATCGGCTTGCCGGTTACCGCCTTGACTGACAGCGCAGCGCCGCCGCGGGCATCGCCGTCGAGCTTGGTCATCACCACGCCGTCGAACTGCACGGTCTCCGCAAACTGCTCAGCGACATTGACCGCGTCCTGACCCGTCATCGAGTCGACGACGAGCAGGACGTCGTGCGGCTGAGTGGCCTTCTTGATGTTCGCCAGCTCGGCCATCAGCTCCTGGTCTACGTGTAGGCGGCCGCTGGTATCGATGATCAGCACATCCTTGCCCTCGGACTGCGCTCGGTCTCTGGCCCACGCGGCGATCTTGACCGGATCGCGATCTGTGCCCTGCTCGTAGACATCGACGCCGGCCTGCGCGCCGACCTTGATCAGCTGCTCAACGGCGGCCGGGCGGTATACGTCGCAGGCAGCGACGGCGACCGAGGAGCCCTGTTCGCGGAGGTACTTGGCCAGCTTGCCGGTGGCGGTGGTCTTTCCTGAGCCCTGGAGGCCGGCCATCAGCACAACCGTCGGTGGCCGGGGGGAGAACACAAGCTCGCGTGCCGCGCCACCCATCAGCTCGGTCAGCTCGTCGCTGACGATTTTCACCACCTGCTGGCCTGGGTTGAGCTTCCCGATCAGGTCGGCGCCGAGCGCGCGCTCCTTGACGGCGTTGGTGAAGCTCTTGACCACCTTGAAGTTGACGTCCGCCTCGAGCAGCGCGAGGCGGATCTCTCGCATCGCCGCGGAGATGTCATCCTCGGTCAGCGTGCCGCGCCCCCGGACCTCCGAAAGCGTGGCCTGGAGCTTTTCTGCCAGTGAGTCGAACATGCCTTCCTGTCCAGGCTACTGCGGCAGACCCCGCGGTCTGTCGGCATCGTTGAGCCCGGGGGTCGGCTTGTCCGCCTCCTGAGCTGTCTCCGCGTGAGCGTTGAGCGCCTTACCCAGGCCGCTGAACGCCTCCGTGAACTCCGAGGGGATCACGAACACCTTGTTGGCGGCGCCCTGTCCGAGCTGGGGGAGCATCTGCAGGTACTGATAGCTGAGCAAGGCCTGGTCTGGCTTGCCCTCGTGAATGGCCTCGAACACCGTGCCAATCGCTTTGGCGTCGCCCTCGGCCCGGAGGATCGCCGCCTGCTTGGCGCCTTCGGCCTTGAGCACCGCCGACTGCTTCTCCCCCTCGGCGGTGAGGATCTGCGACTGCTTGAAACCCTCGGCGGTGAGGATCGCGGCACGCTTGTCGCGCTCGGCGCGCATCTGCTTCTCCATCGCTTCCTGGATCGTGCCGGGAGGATCGATCGATTTGATCTCGACTCGGTTGACGCGGATGCCCCACTTCCCGGTGGCCTCGTCGAGCACGCCGCGGAGCGTTGCGTTGACATGGTCGCGACTGGTCAGCGCCACCTCCAGCGACATGCCGCCAACGACGTTACGAAGCGTCGTCACCGTGATCTGCTCAATTCCCTGCAGCGGATTGGCGATTTCGTAGGTGGCGGACTTCGGGTCGGTCACCGTGAAGTACAAGACCGTGTCGATCTGGACGACGAGGTTGTCCTCGGTGATTACCGGCTGCGGCGGAAACGAGACGACCTGCTCACGGAGATCGATCAGCGGCTTCAGACGATCCATGAACGGCACCAGGATCGCCAGGCCGGGGTTCAGCGTCCGGCTGTAGCGGCCGAGGCGCTCAACCACGCCCGCCCGCGCCTGCGGGACGATCCGCACCGTGCGAGCAAACATGATCAACAGGAAAACGACTACGACGATGGCAACGATTGCTCCGGCCATGCCCCCTCCTCTTATTCGCTGACGAGCGCCGTGGCGCCCTTGATCTGCACGACCTGTACGCGCGTGCCGGCCTCGATCACCTGATCGTCGTCATAAGACCGGGCGGTCCAGACCTCGCCGCCTATCTTCACGCATCCAACGCCCTCGGCGTTGACGATCCGCTCGAGCACCGTCGCGTCGTGCCCCACGAGAGCCGCCGAGCCAGTCCTGATGTGAGGCGGGGTCTGCATGTGTGACCGCGCGATCGGCCGCAGCACCGCCAAGCTCAGCAGCGAGGCGAGCACGAACACGACCCAGGCCACGAGCTCCCCGGCGCTCGCCGCCTCGGCGATCGCGGCGAGGCCCGCTCCGATGGCGAACGGAGCCAGGAAGAAGCTCGTGGTGAGCATCTCACCGACACCGAACACCCCGGCGGCGACCACCCACAAAACCCATCCCGACATGTGGCTCCGAGCTTATCGCTGCGGGGACCCCGTGGCCATCGATGCGCGGACTCAGCTGACCAGGGCGCGGGCGAACTCCTCGGCCTCAAAGGGGCGCAGATCCTCAAGCTTCTCCCCCACCCCGATGAGTTTGACCGGAATGCCGAGCTCGTGGGCTATGGCCAGCGCGATCCCGCCCTTAGCCGTGCCGTCGAGCTTCGTCAGCACCAGACCGTTGACCTCGACGGTCTCGGAGAACAGCTTGGCTTGGCGCAGCCCGTTCTGCCCCGTCGTGGCATCGACGGTCAGCAGCGTCTCGTGCGGAGCGTCGGGAATCTGTTTGGCGATCACCCGTCGCACCTTCCCCAACTCGGCCATCAGGTCATCCTGGGTGTGCAGGCGGCCGGCCGTGTCGATGATCACCACGTCGGCGCCGTCACGGCGCCCGGCGGCGATCGCGTCGTAGGCCACCGACCCCGGATCCGCGCCCGGAGGGCCCTTGATGAAGCCAACGTCGGCGCGCTGGGCCCATTGCTCGAGCTGCTCCACGCCCGCGGCGCGGAAGGTGTCCGCGGCTCCAAGCACGACCTTGAGCCCGAGCTCCTTGCGCAGGTGCCAGGCCAGCTTCCCCACCGTTGTGGTCTTCCCGGTGCCGTTGACGCCCGCCATCAGGATCACACTCGGTTGCGGAGTCAAGTCGATTCTGTCCTCTCCGGTCTTGGCGATCTCCGCCAGCAGCTGGACCAGACGGTCGGTCAGCGCCTGCCCGCCGGCGATCTCCCCGCCGGAGGCCTCGCGCTCCAGCTGCTCCACCACCTGCGCAGTCGTCCGCGCGCCGACGTCGGCATAGATCAGCGCTTCCTCCAGCCGCTCCCAGGTCTCCTCGCTGAGATCCTCGAACAGCGTCGCCTGGATCTCGCTGGTCAGCGCTTGCCGGGTCTTGCGCATGCTTTCCCGGAGCTTGCGGAAGCGACCTACACGTCGCTCCTCGGAGCCTTCGGCGTCGGTCTCGGTCGGCCCGCCCGCACCGGGCGTGCCGTTGACGAGGATCAGGTCCTGCCAGTCGCGAGCCATCGGCGCGCGACGTTACCAGCGGGGTGTGCAGACGGCGGCGGCGCGGGTGGGCGTGGGGCGCGGGTGGGCGTGGCCCGCGGCGGCGCGGGTGGGCGTGGGGCGCGGGTGGGCGTGGCGCGCGGCGGCGCGGGTGGGCGTGGGGCGCGGGTGGGCGTGGCGGCGGCGCGGGCGCGCGTGCCGCCGCGACGCGGGAGCGCGTCCCGCCGCGACGCGGTGGCTCTAACGCCGCATACGGTGCGCTATTGCCACCACCTCTGATTCTGACGCCGAGCGCGGTGGGGATCGGGGTGGCCGGGGGCCGCCGGGGCGGCGGAGGGCCGCGGAGGGCGACGGAGGCCGCCGCAGGGTGGCCGAGGGCCGCCGCGGGACGACGGAGGGCCGCCGCAGGGTGGCCGAGGGCCGCCGCGGGACGACGGAGGGCCGCCGCAGGGTGGCCGAGGGCCGCCGCGGGACGACGGAGGGCCGCCGCGGGACGACGGAGGGCCGCCGGGGCGACGGAGGGCGCCGCAGGGTGGCCGCCCGCGCACACGCCCCGGCTGACCGGGCACACGCCCCGCGGGCGCGACTAAGCGGCTTCGGCCGCCGGAGGCAGCCGGCGCGAGATCACCTTTGAGATCCCGTCGCTGCCCATCGAGACGCCGTAGAGCGAGTCCGCGGCCTCCATGGTTCGCTTCTGATGGGTTACCACGATGAACTGGGCGCGCTGGGAGTACTGGCCGAGAAGGGCGAGGAAGCGGTCGATGTTGAGATCGTCCAGCGCCGCCTCGACCTCATCGAGGATGTAGAACGGGCACGGCTTGGCCAGGAACACCGAGAACAGGAAGGCGAGGGCGGTCATCGACTTCTCACCGCCGGAGAGCAGCGAGAGCCGCTTCATCGCCTTGCCGGCCGGCGTGATCTCGATCTCCACCCCGAGCAGATCCTCCTCCGGGGTTCCCTCGCCCGCGTCGATCTCGTCTGAGTCGGCGTCGGAATCCTCGCCCTCCGCGCTCGGCGCGGGCTGGCCACCGAGCACCGGCGCCGGACCTCCTCGCTCTGAGACCAGCCGCAGCCGCCCCTTGCCTCCAGGAAACAGCTGCTCGGAGAGCTCCTCGAAGTTGCGTGCAGCGGCCTCGAAGGTCTCTTCGAACGTCTCCTTGATCTGCTTGTCGGTGTCGGCGATCAGCCTCTCGAGCTCGCGCAGGGCCGTCTCCAGATCCGCACGCTGGCGCTCGAGCTCCTCGACGTGGTCAACGGCCTCGGCGTATTCCTCCTGGGCCAGCGGGTTGACCGGGCCGAGCTGCTCACGCCGGCGGTTGAGGCGCTCGAGCCTCGTCCTCAGCGTCTCTCGCTCCTCATCTCCCAGCACCGACTCGGCGGGCCCGGCCTCGAGTTCAAGGCGCGAGGCAACGTCCTGCAACTCCCGCGTGGCATCGGCGACCTGATCCCGCACGCGCTGCGCGCGGACCTCGTGGGTGGTCAATCCCTCGTTCGCGGCGTGCAGCTGTCCATGGAGCGTCGCCTCCTCCTGAGCGCATGCCCGCAACTCGGCGGCGACATGCTCTCCCGCCTCGCGATCGGCAGCGAGCGCGTCCCGGAAGCCGGCCAGCCGTTCCGAGATCGCCGCTGCAGCCTGACCCAGAGCGTCGAGCACGGTGTCGACGATTGGCCCGAACTGCTCGTCGCGGGCAATCGTCGCCTGCAGTCCCAGAATCCTGGCCTGCCGCTCGTTTCGCTCGCGTTCTGAGCGCTCAAGCATCGACCGCTGCGCCGCGAGCTCGGCGGCCAGCTGGGCCCGGCGCCCGGCGTTCGGCCCATCGTCGGGAGCGGAGCGCCGGCGCTCGATCAGTGATCCGATCCGGCGCTCGTCCTCGGCCGCCTCATCACGGGCCCGCACCGCCGAGCGATCGGCCGAAACCAAGCGTTCGTGCTCCGCATCGAGCTGGCCTACGTGCGCGGTGACCTGCTCAAGCGCCCGCCGCGCGGTCTGCTCGGCCTGGATTGCGCGCTCGCTCGCCCGCACGAGCTCCTCGCGCCGATTGCGTTCGGCCAGCACGCGCTCTTCTCCGACGGCGGCCGCTTGGCGCAGCTCCCGGCTGGCGGCCGCCCAGACCCGCCCCGATGCGGTCACGGCAAGGCCGCGGAAGGATGGCGGAACGGCATCGACCGCCTCGACCACCCAGGCGTCGGCCAGGAGCAGGCGCGCGAGCTGCAGCGAATCACCGCGGCCGCTCACGTGGTCAAGCAGCCGCTCGGCCCCGGCGAGCGGAGCCGGCGCTTCAGAGCCGGAATCGTCCGCCTCCGCGCTGACCAGCGCCCTGCCGCCGTCAGCGCCGGCACGATCGAGCAGTTCGGCTGCCGCGCCGCGGTCGGAGACGATCGCAGCGCTCAGGCGCCCATCCAGGGCCGCCGCCAGCGCCAATTCGTAACCCGGATCGACGTCAAGCTCGTCCGCCAGCGTGGCGGCGCCACCCGGGGCGATCGATTGCGCACGCAGGAACTGATTGACGGCTGCAAGCTCACCACCCACGCGGGCCGCTTCACGCCGGGCCGCCTCGACCGCTCGCTCTGCCTCACGTACCGACCGCCGGGCCTGGTCCGCGAGCGCCTCGCTCTCCTCACGGGTGCGCCGAGTGTGCTCGGCGGCCTCCGTCCGTTCGGTACGCAGCTCGCCGGCGGCAGCCAGCTGCTGCTCCAGTTCGGCGAGCTGGCGCGCCAGCTCCGCGTCACGATCATGATCCAGCGCCTCGATCTCGGTCTGTAGCGCCGCGATCCGCTCTGTGACCTGGGGATCGGGAGCATCGCCGTCCTGCTGGCCCTGAAGCTGGGACAGGGTGGCCCGCCGCGCGGCCAGCCGACCCTCGAGGCCGTCGGTGGCGGCTCGTACAGCCTCCGCCCGGTAGGCGACTCGCTCGCCGGCCGACTCGGCGACGAAGCAACGGCGTGAGAGCTCCTCACGCAGGGCACTGCGCTCCGCGAGCGCCTCCTCAGCCCGCTCTCGGCGTCCGGCGACCGCTTGGAGCTGACCCTCCAGCTCCGCGCGCCGCTCACGCGTGCGGCTCACCTCGGCCTGCGCCTGCTCAAGCGCAGCCAGGTGCGCACGGAGCTCCTCACGGGCCAGCTCCCAGCGGACCTCGAGGGTCTGGCGCTCGAGGCGGGCATGCAGCTCAGCAGCCTCCGCCTGACGCTTGAGCGGCCGCAACCGCGAGCGTGCCTCCCGCTCGACATCGAGAGCGCGATCCAGGTTGTCCTGGGTCCGGGCGAGCTTCAGTTGCGCGCGCCGCCGGCGTTTGCGGTGCTTGCCGAGCCCGGCTGCTTCCTCGATCAGCAATCTCCGGTCACGTGGCTTGGAGGTCACGATCGCCTCGACCCGTCCCTGGGAGATGACCGAGTGCATCTCCTTGCCCAGTCCCGTGTCCGAGAGCACCTCGATCACGTCGACCAACCGGCAGCGCGCGCCGGCCAGGCGGTATTCCCCGTCCCCGTTTCGATCCAGCCGCCGGAAGATCGAGACCTCCGGCGTGCCGAGATTCAGGGTTCCCTCGCTGTCGTCGAGGACCAGCTCGACCTCGGCGCTGCGCCCGGCCTGGCGCCCGGGTGCTCCCCCGAAGATCACGTCCTGCATCGACTGGCCGCGCACGGCCATCGGCGACTGCTCTCCGAGCGCCCACAGCACCGCATCGGTCACGTTCGACTTGCCGGAGCCGTTCGGGCCGACGATCACGCTGACGCCGCGGCCGAACTCGAGGCGAGTCCGGTCGGGAAACGACTTGAAGCCCTTGAGGGTGATCGACTTCAGATACAAGATCCGCGCC
The DNA here is from genome assembly GCA_963757165.1 of uncultured Solirubrobacterales bacterium. Lineage (GTDB taxonomy): Bacteria > Actinomycetota > Thermoleophilia > Solirubrobacterales > Solirubrobacteraceae > Palsa-465. Next base: position 376,277 of record CAVWQO010000002.1, on the reverse strand, counting down.
TGCCCATAAATGCGTTCACTCGAGTGCCTCGAGCGCTGCCTGCGCAGCCTCCTGCTCGGCGTCCTTCTTGCTGCGTCCCGTGCCACGTCCGATTTCGCTGCCGTCGATCGTCGCGATGATCGAGAACGTACGGTCGTGCGGTGGCCCGTGCTCCTCCAGCACCGCGTAGCTGACCAGCGCTCCTCGGCGGGCCAGCCGCTCCTGGAGCGCCGACTTGAAGTCGACCGGATTCTCCAGCGCGTCTTCGATCTCCGGGGCGAAGGCATCCACCACCGCGGCGGCGCTGGGCTCGTAGCCGAACTCGAGATAGCAGGCGCCGATCACGGCCTCGATCACCGAGGCCAGCACCCGTTCGGTGCTGATCAGGCCGGACACGCTGGAGGCTGCGCTGGCGGGCGCGGCCGCCCGCAGGCGCTCCGGTAATCCAAGGCGGTCCGCCACAGCCCGGCACGAGCGGCCGGACACCGCCTGGGCCCGGATCTTGGTCAGCCTCCCGGCGCCGAAGCGATCGGCCTCGAGCCGGGGATACAGATGGGCGGTGATCGCGAGGGCCAGGACGCTGTCGCCCAGGAAAGCCAGACGCTCGTAGGAGTCCGAGCGCCGCGCCGTCCAGGAGGCATGCGTGAAGACCGAAGCAGCGAGTTCCGGTGGGAGCCGTTCCATCAGGTCGTTCAGCCTCTTCTCCCCCCGACCAGCAGCCCGCCGCGGGTCGCGACTGCTGCGGGCCAGCCCCGGCTCCGCGCCGGCCAGCTCCCGTTCTTCGCTCACTCAGGGTCGGGGCCCTGGTTCGCGATCGCAGATTGGCGCTGCGGCGCGCCACTCGCGAGCACGAACTCGACCGCCTGACCGACAGTCAAGATCTTTGCTGCCTCTTCATCGGAGATCTTCACGCCGTAGCTGTCTTCCAGCTCCTGGACCAGCGTGTATAGATCGAGAGAATCGGCTTCCAGATCTTCCCGAAAGCGCGTGGACTCCTGAATTCTCCCGGGGTCCACCTCGAGCTCGTCGGCCAGGTGCGCCTGGATCAATGAGAAGACCTGCTCGCGGTTCATTGACCGGACACCGTAGCCGTCGGTTCGGACGTGCCGGGGGTCGGCTCGCCCTCGGCGCCCCCACGCGGAGGGCGGAGCGCTCCGGCCTGCTCAAGCGCCGCTCGGGTCCGCGCGATCACGTCCTCCTGGATCCCCTTGGCCGCCACCTCGATCGCGCGTTGAAAGCCACGCCGCGTGAACCGCCCGTGGGCGACAACTCCGAGCTGGCGTAGTCCGAGCATGTATGCCCCGCCCGGCCCCTCGGGGTCGATCTCATGGCGCAGCCGGCGCACGGCCGGGCCGAGCAGTAGGCCTCCGAGCTTGGCGCGGGGGGAGCTCATCGCGGCGTCGCGAATCGCGGCGAGCGTCCGGCCCGAGACGCCCTCGATCAACTTCAGGGTGATGTTGCCGGTGAAGCCGTCCATCACGACGACGTCGGCCACCCCGTCAGTGACCTGGGTGCCCTCGATGTTGCCGATGAAGTTCAGGCCGGTTCCCCCTTCGCCGGCCAGCTGCTCGTGCACGGCTACCAGCTCGGGGGTTCCCTTAGCCGGCTCCTCTCCGTTGGAGAGCAGGGCCACGCGGGGGGACTTCGTGCCCATCACCGCGTGCGCGAAGGCGGATCCCATGTGGGCGAACTGCACCAGGTGCTCGGGACGACAGGTGACATTGGCCCCAACGTCGAGCAGCAGCACCGGTGAGGAGCCGGGCATCGGGACCGGAAGGGCGAGTGCGGGCCGGTAGATCCCGCGGTCGCGACGGAGGTTGAACAGACCGGCCGCGAGGGCCGAGCCGGTCGAGCCGCCGGAGACCAGCGCCTGGGCACGGCCCTCAGCCACGGCACGGGCGGCCTGGACGATCGACGCGTCCGGGGTGGACCGCACGGCGAACGCCGGATCAGCCGCCTTGGCGATCGAGATCGGAGCGTCCACGACCTCGACGTGCCCCGATACCGAGCCGATCTCCCCGGCCGGACCGAACAGGATCACCTTGATCTCGCCAGACCCAGCTGCGGCGAGCGCTCCCGCCGCTACCTCAGCGGGACCGAGATCCGCTCCGCCAGCATCGACGGCAACCGTGACCATGTGCGAGGAATCAGTCGGCTTGCTCGGCGGCCGGCGCGATGACCTCGCGGCCCTTGTAGCTTCCGCACGTCGGGCAGACCCGATGCGGGAGCCGCGGACTGTGGCACGTAGGGCAAGCGTTGTAGGCCGGCTTCGTCAGCTTGTGCTGAGCGCGGCGCTGAGCGGTGCGGGCGTGCGACTGCTTCTGCTTGGGGACAGCCATGGCGCCGGAGGCTAGCAGGGGCGCGGTCCGTGACGCCGGTGGCGCCGACCTCGCGCTTAGTCGAAGCGCAGCTCGGACAGCTTCGCCCAGCGAGGGTCGGGCTCGCGCTCGTGATGGTGATCGGACCCGGCGGCGTTCAGGTCGATTCCGCAGCGCGGACACAGGCCCGCACAGTCCTCGCGGCAAAGGACCTTGGCGGGCAAGGCGAGGGCCACAGCGTCGCGAGCCCAGGCGTGGAGGTCCAGCACGCCACGCTCGACGTAGGGGGAGTCCAGCTCGTCGCCTTCCCCGGGCTGCGAAATTTCCCGCGCATCGATCTCGTAGCCAGGTGCTGCCGGCTCCAGACAGCGCATGCACGGTCCGGCGAGCGAGCCCGAGAAGCGCAGGCGCAAGGCGTAGCCGTCACCGGTTGTGCGCGAAATGTCGAGCTTCACCGGGACGACAGCCGGGTCCAGAGAGTATTGCTCGTCTCCGAGCGTGAACGGCTCGATCCCCACCCACAACTCGACCCGACGGCCCTCGCCGGAGGCGAGGCGAAGCGCCCCCAGATCGAACAGATGAGTCTGCAGGGCCATGAGCCTGAGGGTAGCGGGAGGGTTGGGCGCGATTACTGCTGCGCCAGTTCCCGCTTGAGGATCTTGCCCGTGGCATTACGCGGCAGCGCATCGACAAACCACACCTCTCGGGGGACCTTGAAACCGGCCAGTCGCAAGCGCACCGAATCCTGGAGCTCCCGCTCGGTCAGTGAGGCTCCCGCGGTCAGCGTGACGAACGCGCGCAGCCGTTGGCCGAACCGCTCATCGGGCACTCCGATGACCGCCACTTCACGGACCCCGGGCACCGCAGCGAGCACCTCCTCGACCTCGCCCGGAAACACGTTCTCGCCCCCCGAGACGATCATGTCGTCGTCCCGGCCGTCGACGAACAGCCGGCCCTCACCGTCGAAATGTCCGAGATCTCCGGTCGCCATCAGGCTTCCGAAGCGCGCCCTGTCTTCGCCCCCTGTATAGCCGTCGAACAGCAGCTCGTTGCCGACGAAGATCCGTCCGCGCTGGGGGGCCGGCAGCTCACGCCAGTCCGGGTCCAGGATCTTCACCACGGTTCCCCGGGGTGGCCGCCCCGCGGTGCCCGGAGCGAGGCGGAGGTCCGCGGGCGTGGCGATCGTCGCCCACGCAACCTCGGTGGAGCCGTACAGGTTGTAGAGCTTGTCCCCGAAAGCATCCATCACCCGCTGAGCCAGTGGCCCGGGAAGCGCTGAGCCACTCGAGGCGATCACTCGCAGCGAGGCGGTGTCATGCGCGGCGAGTCCGGCCTCCCCGAGCTCGAGCAGCCGCTGGAGCATGATCGGAACCACGATCAGCGCGCTAGCCCGCTCGCCAGCGATGGCGCCCAGCGTCTGGAGTGGGTCGAAGCGGCGCCGGAGCACGAGCGTCGACGCCAGCGCGGTGCTCAGGAACAGGTGGGCGAAACCCCAGGAATGAAAGAGCGGCGCGGCGATCATCGTTGGTTCACGGGCCTTGAGCGGGATCCGGGACAGAAGCGCAGCGGCCGGCGCCAGCGAGCTCGGACTGGCACGCTTCGCGCCCTTGGGCGGGCCCGTCGTCCCGGAGGTGAGGATCACGGTCCGCCCGGGTGCTGACGGGGGCCCCAGCGTGGAGTCATCCGAGGTCGCGATCAGGTCCTCCAGTGACTGATCGACTGCGAAGGCGGGGTCATCGCGCCATGCGACGAAAGCGGGCCGCCCCCGGCGGGCCTGTTCAGTCACGTCGGCGAACTCCTGGTCATAGACGATCGCGAGCGGCTTCTCGCGTGCAATGACCTCGCTCACCTGGGGGCCGGCGAAGGACGTGTTCAGATACAACGCGTGGGCTCCGAGCTTCGAGCAGGCGACGCTGGTCTCGATGAAGCCGCGGTGGTTGCGGCACATGATCGCGACGCCGCCGCCTTCGCGCACACCGCACTGCGCCAGGCCGCGTGCGAGCGCGTTGGTGCGATCGTGCACCTCCGCGAAGCTGAGCCCGCCGAGCTCGTCACGAACGGCCTGGGCGTCTGGATAGCGAGCGGCGGCGCCGAGATACCCGGCAGCCAGCGTGGGGCCCCAGCGATGCAGACCGGCCAGCGCGCGAGCCACCCGGTCAGGGCGGCTCGGACGGGCGACGCCCGCCCCGATGAGCGTGCGGGCGACGAAGACACTGTCGGCGAGTAGGCCGGGCACGGTCGGGTATCCAATCAGTCAGGCTGGCCGGCCGCCCCGCAGCGCGAGCGCCGGCACGCGATCATTTCGGCATGTCGCTCTGGTTTCGCACGTACGGATTCGCGGAGATCCTCGACGATCTCCTGATCGGCGCCTTCCCGGTGGACGCCGAGGACGTGGCGATGCTCGCGTGGCTCACGGTCGACCGCGTGGTCAACCTGGTCCAGGACGAGGAGTACCGCGAGGGGGATCGAGAGGCCGTCGTGGCGGCCCTGGCCGCAGCCACGATCAGTGAGCGGCGCATCAAATTCACCGACTTCGGCAATCTGCCGGCGCAGGGACTGGAAGCCGCTGTCCAGGAGGTTTGCCAGAGTTTGCGGGAAGGCCATCGGACCTATCTTCATTGCCGGGCGGGCCAGCAGCGCTCGGCCATTGTGGCCGCCGGCGTGGTGGCGCTGCGGCAGGGCCTCGGCGTCGACGAGGCGCTCGATTTCGTCCAGCAGCGCAAGCCGTCGGCCGCGCCGCTGGCGCATCAGCGGGAGGACCTGCAGCGCTGGTGGACCGCCCGCAACCAGGCCTCCGACGAGCCACAGAACGCCGACCAACCGGGGCGTGACCCAGAAGACGCTGAGGAGCTACTCGGCGGCCCGTAGGCGGCGGGCGCTGATTTCGTCCTCGACGCTCAGCTGCGCCACGTCGGCGGCGGGAGGCGTTCGCGGCACCAGAGGCTCGACCTCGGCCGCATGCACTGCGCGGGCGCTCACGGTGACCTGCTCGAGCTGTGGAAGCTCCCGCCCCTCAGCCACTGCCCCGTGTTCGGCGAAGCGTCGAGCCCCGGGGAGCACCCTGGCCTCGTAGGACCCGACGGTCTCGTTGTAGGCGCGGACGGTGCTGTTGAGCCGGTTACCGAGCGTGGCCATCAGCCCGGAGAGCTTGATCAGGCGGCCGTGGAGGTCCCGCCCGAGGTCGGAGATCGCCTGTGCGGATTCGGCGACGCGCTCCTGCTGCCAGCCGTAGGCGACTGAACGCAGCATCGCCAACAAGGTCGTCGGAGTGGCGATCAGGACATGCTGCGCCATCGCGTCCTCGAGCAGGGCTGGGTCGGCCTCGAGCGCGGCACCGTAGAGGTGCTCACCGGGTAGAAACATGACCACGAAGTCCGGAGCTGACTCCAGCTCGTTCCAATACGCCTTGTCGGACAGGGCCTTGACGTGCTTGCGCATCAGCCGAGCGTGATCACGCAAATGGCGCGCGCGCGCGTCCTCGTCCCGAGCCTCGTAGGCGTCAAGGACACCCTGCAAGGGGGCTTTGGCGTCCACCACGACGTGCTTGCCCCCCGGCATGCTGACCACCAAGTCCGGCCGCAGCGACGAGTCCGCGCTGCCCAGGGCGACCTGCTCGGTGAAATCGCAGTGCCGCAGCATCCCGGCCAGCTCGACCACGTTGCGCAGCTGCATCTGGCCCCACTGGCCGCGGGCGTTGGGCTTACGCAGCGCGGTGACCAGCGCTCCCGTCTCAGTGCGCAGCCTCTCGCCGGTCTCCGCCAGCGTCTTCAGCTGCGAGTCCATGCTTCCGCGCATCTCCCGCCGCTCCTGATCCAGCGCCACGAGCTGTTTGTCGACCCGCCCGAGCTGTTCCCGCAGCGGGGCCACGAGCTGCTCGACCGCCTGCTGGCGCTTCTCCAGATCGCCCTTGGCCTCCGCCTGGGCCGTCTGCAGCTGCGAGCGCGCAAGCTGGGTCAGCTGCGTCATGCTCGATTGCAGCGCCTCGGCGCTCAGCGCCTTGAAGGAGTCCGACATCCCGGCCTGGGCATCCCTGAGCGTGGCCAGGCGCTCTTCCGCGCGGGAGCGCTCGTGCTCGAGATCGGCGTGCGCACGGACGAGCTCTCGCTCGAGCTCCCCGGCCCGGGCCGCCTCGTGATCGAGCGCCTGCAGGCGCGCGCGCAGCATGAGCACCGCGCCGGTGGCGCCGACGACCAGACCGATGAGAAGCCAAAGTCCTTGGATGGAGCTGAGGATGGCCGTCGGCGCGGACGGAACCCGCGCCTTCAGGCAGGAATCTCCAGCGTGCGCCGGGTCTGGCGCGCAATTGCAAGAATCGTTGCGATGACTGATGGTGAATCTGTACGCCGCCGGGTCCGTGTCCATGGACAGGTCCAGGGAGTGTTCTTTCGCGACTCCACCCGCGAGCGCGCGCGGAGCACCGGCGTCTCCGGCTGGGTACGCAACTGCGACGATGGCAGCGTCGAAGCGGTCTTCGAGGGAGAGCCGAGCGCAGTCGAGCAGATGCTCGAGTTCTCTCGCGGCGGGCCACCGAGCGCCGAGGTCCGCCGTGTCGAGGTCGCGGAGGAGGAGCCCGAAGGACTTATTGGATTCGAGGTTCGCTGAGCTCGGATCGCGCAATGCACAGATCGGCGCACTGCTCCATGTAACGAGCCCAGGCTGTCCGCGCGAGGACCTGCATCAGCCCAGCCGCGACCACCCCCGGTACATAGAACGTGTAGGTCCATCGCAGGCGGGATTGCCCGGTGCCAGTCGCGGCAAAGCTCCAGGATCCGATCGCGTGGTCAAACAGTCGACCGAAGCACCCGCTGAGCCGACCGACCCGATACTCGAAGCGGTTGGGGCGCTCCCAAATGAGAACCCGTTCCCGAGCCGTGTTGCCGTCAGACAGCACTACTGTCCGTTCGGACCCCGGGCGGTTCCAGGGACCGCTCAGCTCCCGGGTGCCGCTCACTCCCGGGATCGGACCCCAGCGGTGCAGGACGTGCGGCAGGACCTCCTCGGCCACGACGACGTCGAACAGCCGCTCCACCTCCACGTCCGCGGTACCGAACACCGTGTGCGAGACGGTTCGCAAACGCTCAGCTTGCGACCGCTGCGCTGAACGCCTGGTACGCCGCGGCGCCCCGAACGGCGAAGACGACCCGCTCCAGCGCGCTGCCCGAGCCGAGATGCCGGCGTACCTCCTCAACCTCGATCCAAGCCGCCTCCTGCACCGAAAACCCCCCGACACCCGTGCCGAACGCCACCAGCGCCAAGGACCGAGCACCCAAGGCGTCAGCCAGCGCCAACGTGTTCGCCGTCGCCCGCTGGATGATCTCCGCCGAGGTCGGCCCACCCAGCTCCATCGTGGCGGCATGGATCACCCACCGGCACGGCATCTCCCCACCGCTCGTCTCCACTGCTTCGCCGAGCCCGATCGGGGACTTCAGAGCACTCTCGCGATCAATCGCGGGCCCACCGGCGCGAGAAATTGCGCCCGCGACGCCGCCACCGTGCAAGAGCCGCGTGTTGGCGGCATTGGCAATGGCATCGACCTCCAAAGAGGTGATGTCAGCGTCGAGGACTTCAATCACGCTGGACGCGCCACGAATAGTTCGCAAGCTCGTCCACTACGGATGCGTCGCGAAAGCGTGGCATCCGTCATGGAAGGATTGCGGACTCAGGAAACCTCGGCCGGTTCGTCCTTGCCGGCAAGACGATCTCGCCCGCGCTGAACGGCCGCAACAAACTTGGTCAGGTTGACTTCGAGCGTGCCCAGGATCTCGTCCGCGTAGTCCTCGGCACCGAGCCGGATCTCACGCTCGCGGCCACGGGCATCCTCGATGATGTCCTCGGCGGCGCGCTCGGCCTGCTTGGTGATCTCCTCATCGGAGACCAGCCGCTCCTGACGCTCGCGCGCCTCCTTGACGATCCGCTCGGCCTCGCGCTTGGCTTCGGCGAGCATCTCCTGACGCTCCTTGACGATCCACCGAGCCTGCTTGATCTCCTCGGGAATCGTCGCCCGCATCTGGTCGAGGATGTCGTAGATCTCCTCTTTGTCCACGCGTACCTGATCGGTAAGCGGAACCGGCTTCGCGTTGTGGACGAGATCGTCCAGCTTGTCGATGAGTACCAGGACGTCCATCGCGCAGTTTCCTTATCTTCGTCAGCGGCCGAGTCGTTCCTTCAAAGCGGCGGCAACCTCATCGGGCACCATGTCCTCGATGTTGCCGCCGAACGTGGCGAGCTCCTTGACACCGCTAGATCTGACGAAACTGTACTTGGCCGAGGCCATCAGGTACACGGACTCGATGTCAGGGGCCTGTCGGTGGTTGAGCTGATTCATCTCCAGCTCGTACTCGAAGTCCGAGATCGCGCGCAGTCCCTTGACGATCGCCTTGGCTCCGCGCTGGTGCGCAAACTCGACCACCAGGATGCTGAACGGCTCCACGGTGACGTTGTCCAACCCCGACGTCGCATGCTCCACGAAGGCCACCCGCTCCTCGGCGCTGAACAGCGTGTTCCCCTTGCGCACTGGGAGGTTGACGACGGCAACGATCACCCTGTCGAACATTTTCGCGGCGCGAGAAATCACGTCGAGATGTCCGTAGGTGATTGGGTCGTAGGAGCCGGGGCAGACGGCTGTGCGGTTATCGGGGGCCATGAATGCGGATCAGTGTGTCGCCGTAGCGCCGCTCGTCGTGCAGCGGCAGATCAAGCTGGAGCGGGCTTCGGCGGTCGCTTTCGGCGACGACGCGGGCATCCGGTGCCAGCACCGGGATCAGCGCGTCGCCGAGCTTCGCTCCTAGCGTGCTCGCGTGACGGTATGGGGGATCGAGGAACACCAGATCGTATTGACGAGCGGCCGCCCGTGCGCGCTCGAGGAACCGGAGCGCCGGCGCGCGGCTGATCTCGGCCTCCAACGCGAGCGTCTTGAGGTTCCGCTGGATCGCCGCCAGAGCAGCAGCCGATGTGTCGACCAACGTGGCCTCGGAGGCCCCCCGTGAGAGCGCCTCGATCGCCAGCGCCCCCGACCCGGCGAACAGGTCGAGCGCCCGCACCCCGGAGAGGTCACCCAGGATCGAGAACACCGCTTCGCGCACGCGGTCGCTCGTCGGCCTGGTGTGCGGACCGCGAGGCGCGAACAGCGTCGCGCCCCGCCGTGAGCCCGCGATCACGCGCACGACGTCACGCCTCGCCGTGAGCCCGCGGTCACGCGCACGGCGTCACGCTCGGATCGGCGCCGCCGCCTCGACGCCGTACAGGGCGCTGAGGGCGTCGGCGAGCAGAGCATGCTCAGGCTGGCCCAGCTCGGGGTCTTCATCGGTGATGCGCTCTGCATGCAACCGTGCTCGCTCCAACAGCTCCGCATCACGGGGCAGCTCAGCCACCTTGTACTGGGCCAGCCCGTGCTGGCGGGTGCCGATCAGCTCGCCCTCACCGCGCAGTTCGAGGTCGACTTCGGCGAGCGCAAACCCATCCGTCTCGCGGGCCACTGCCCGCAGGCGCGGCGAATCCTTGGCCCCGAAGAGCAGGCAGAGCGACGCATGCTGGCCTCGGCCGATCCGCCCCCGCAGCTGATGCAGCTGCGAGATTCCGTAGCGGTCGGCGTCCTCCACCAGCATCACGGTCGCGTTGGGCACGTCGATCCCCACCTCGATCACCGAGGTGGCAACGAGGACATCGGAGCCTCCGGCGGCGAACTCGGCCATCGCGGCCTGCTTGGCCGCCGGGCGCATCTGACCGTGCAGGAGCACAACGCTGAAATCCTTCAGCTCACCCGTCCGCAGCCGCTCGAACTCCGCCGTGGCCGCCCGCGCCTGAAGCACCTCGGATTCCTCGACCAGCGGGCAGACGACGAACGCCTGACGACCGGCACGGAGCTCCTCGCGTAGGCGGTCGTACGCGCGGGCGCGCTCAGCCTCGGTTGAGCACACGAATGTCTGAATCGGCTGGCGTCCCCGCGGGAGCTCCCGCAGCACCGTGAAGTCGAGGTCCCCATAGTTGCTCAGGGCCAGCGTGCGCGGGATCGGTGTTGCCGTCATGTGCAGAACGTGCGGGTTCTCCCCCTCGCGGCCCTTGGCATCCAGCGCCGCGCGCTGGCGCACGCCGAAGCGGTGCTGCTCGTCGATCACCGCCACGCCCAGACGGGAGAACTGAACGCCGGCCTCGATCAGCGCGTGGGTACCCACGATCAGCGAAAGCTCTCCGCTGGCCAGCTTGGCGAGCAGGTCAGCGCGCCGCCGCGCGGGGGTCGATCCGGTCAGCAGCCCGGCACGGACGGCCTCGCCCGGCATCAGCGACTGCAAGGTGGCGAAATGCTGTTCGGCCAGGGTCTCCGTCGGCGCCATCATCGCGGCCTGGAAGTCGTGATCCACAGCCCGCAGCATCGCGTACAGGGCGACCACCGTCTTCCCGGAACCGACCTCCCCCATCAGCAGACGCTGCATCGGACGCGGCTGGGCGATGTCATGGTCGACGGCGCTGAGGGCGTGCTCCTGATCGCCGGTGAGCGGAAACGGCAACATCGTCTGAAGCCAGCGTCCACTCAGCTCCCGGGAGCCGTCGAGCACGGGTGCCGCGCTCGCCGCTCGCCGCGTCCGTCGGCGCCGCAGCAGCGCCAGCTGCACCATCAGCAACTCGTCGAAGACGATGCGCCGTCGTCCCAGCTCCTGTTCGCCCTCCCGGTCTGGAAAATGCGCAGCCAGGACCGCCGCGGCTCGACCCGGCATGCGCTCACGGACCCGCAGGGAAGCGTGCAGCGGGTCCAGCAGATCCGCTACCGCTGCGGCGTGCTCGCGGACGAGCGCGAGGATCTGCGTCGAAGACAAGCCTTCGGTGGCCGGGTAGTGCGCCACAGCATCGCCCGTGGTTGCGTGCGCGGTCGCCGCATGACCTTGGACGCGGAAGCGATTGCGAGCTTCGAACTTGCCGTGGAGGACCAGCCGGGTTCCCGGCGGATATCTCTGCGCCAGCCACGGCTGGTTGAAGAACGTCACCTTCATCGACCCGCTGCCGTCAGCCACGGTCGCCTCCACCAGCGGGCGCATGCCGCGTCGTCGCACCGAGCGCGACGAGATGCTCCGCACCTCAGCCACGACGGTGGCCGTCTCTCCGGGGACCAGCTCAGCCACCGCGCGGGCCTCGCGCCGATCCCGCGGAAGGTGCTCCAGCAGGTCACCCACGCTGAGCAGCCCGAGCGTCTGCGCGGCGTGCTCGGCCTTCGGCCCGGACAGCCGCAGCGGTGCCTGTAGGCGGGAAGGCCGCGGGTAGCGCACTGGCGCGGCCCGCAGCTCGTCGTGGTCAAGCGCGCGCGCGCCGGCAAACGTCGTGGGCGTCATCCTGGCCAGGATGATGACCGCGGCGGCGGTCGCGATCGGCATCCGTCCCGTGCGGCGGCACCCTCACTCAGCCGACAGCAACCACCAGTAGCTCTGCTGGCCACCGTCGGAGAGCTCGAACTCGACCTCCCCGGCGGCCAGGGCGTGCACGGCGTCGTCGTCCAGCGGCGCTTCGGCGCCACGCAGGCACGTGATCAGCTCCGCGTTCTCGGCCAGCTGCTCGAGCACGCCGCGCAGCGTCTCACGCGGCTTGCCCCAGACGACGATCTGCTCCTCGACGAAGCCGACGGCGTCGCCCTCGCGGAAGCGGCCCTGTGCATCGTCGCGCGCGGCGGGCGCGACCGCACCGGTCCTGACCCGTTGCACCGTCTCGGTCATGGCACGACAGTTCTCCTCAGCGGTGCGAGCAGGATCGAGGCTCACGGCCGCGGCCAGCCCGGCCTGAGGCGAGCGTGACATGACAACGTGAACTGTCTTGTCCGACAGCTCGGCCGCCCGCTCGGCGGCCATCACGACGTTCGGGCTGTTCGGCAGGACCACCACCTGCTCGGCCGGAACACCGTGGATCGCAGCCAGAAGATCGTAGGTGGAGGGATTGAGCGTCGGCCCTCCGTCGAGCACGCGAACGCCGAGACTCTCGAACAACGCGTGCATGCCGTTCCCGGTCACGACGGCTAACGCCCCACACACCGCAGACTGGTGGCGATCGGGTGCCGCCAGACGTTCGTCTCGTTGCTGGACCTGTTCGTGCATGTCGGCGACGTCGAGGTGGGAGACCACGCCGGCATCGGCAAACAGGGCGGTGGCGGCATCGGGATCGTCGGTATGGACGTGGATCTTCAGCGTCGTCGGGTCGCCGACGACGAGAACGGAGTCGCCAAGCTGCTCCAGCTCATGGATGAACCGGCGCTGTTCGAGATCGGTGCCGGTGACGGCGAAGTTGGTGCAGTAGCGATACGTGCTGGAGGAATGCTGCGGATGGGTGACGCGCGCAGCGGCGTGGTGCTCCAGCGCCGGCGGCTCACTTCCGCGCAGCGCTCCGACGATTCCGGCCAGTAGCACCGTGAGCGCGTATCCACCGGCGTCCACGACCCCGGCATCACGAAGCACGGGCAGCAGATCCGGGCCGCGCCGGACCGAATCCTGACCGGCGTCCAGCGCGCGTTCGATCACCTGAGCGATTACCGCGTTCTGCTCCTCGGCTGTAGCGTCGGTGCCGAGCCGAGCCTCGCTCATGTGCGCGAGGTCGGAGGCCACCTGGACAGCCATCTCCCGAACCACGGTCAAGATCGTGCCCTCGGCCGGCTCACGCACCGAGCCGTAGGCCTGATCGGCGGCGCGCGCGAGCGCCGCGCTGATGAGCACGGGGTCCACGAGCTCCCCGGGCCGGCTGGCCAGCTCCTCGGCCGCCCCGCGGATCAGCTGGGAGAGGATCACACCAGAGTTGCCCCGGGCCCCCAGCAGCGCGGCCCGAGCGACTGAGGCAACGATCTCGTCACGGTTGATGTCATCGATGGCGCGTTCCTCGGAGGCGCCGGTGAGGCGGTCGAGTTCTTGGACGACGGCGCGCAGCGTCAGCACCATGTTGTCGCCCGTGTCACCGTCGGCGACCGGGAACACGTTGAGGTCGTTTACCTCTTCACGGCGTGCCTCCAACGCAGCGAGGCCGGCCTCGACGATCGCGCGGAAGCGGACGATGCTGGGATCGGACACCGGCCGACGGTCAGTGATCTCGGCGCGCAACGCGCAAGCCGGTCAGCGCGCCTTGGTGACCTTGCCCGCCTTCAGGCACCGCGTGCACACGTAGACCCGGCGTGGGGTCCCTGAGTCATCGATTCGCACACGTTGAAGGTTAGGCTCGAAGCGCCGCTTCGTCGCGACCATGGAGTGGCTGCGGCTGTGACCGAACGAGGGTCCCTTGGCGCAGGAATGGCAGACCTTTGGCATGGCGGGCGAGTATAGACACCCGCTGGGTGGCCCGGCCGGACGGATATCCGGCAGACGGTTCAGATCGTGTCAGGTGGGGTACAAAAGCCTCCAAATGGGCGCACGTACCCAAGAGCAGGGACGGCTGCTCTCAGACATCGGCCTCCCTGAGCGCTACCGGGTCCTCCGGCGCATTGCCCGGGGAGGCATGGCCTCGGTCTGGTGCGCCGAGGACCGTGTGCTGGGTCGTAAGGTGGCGATCAAACTGCTGTCCGAGCAGTTCCTGCACGACCCGAGCGCGGTTCACCGCTTCCAGCGCGAGGCACGCGCCGCCGCCCGGCTCTCCGGCCACGCGAACGTGGTCACGATCTTCGACGTCGGCCAGACCGAGCCTCGCGGAGATGAGGAAAGCGGACGCCCGTTCATCGTCATGGAGCGCCTGTCCGGGGGCACGGTCGCCGACGCCCTGCGGGCGGGCAAGGTCAGCCGCGACGACGCGCTCCGATGGCTTCAACAGGCCGCCGAGGCGCTCGATTACGCCCACGGCAGCGGGGTCATCCACCGTGACATCAAGCCCGCCAACCTGCTGCTCGACGGCCGTCGCGTGCTGCACGTCGCAGACTTCGGCATCGCCCGCGTGGGCACCGAGGATCCGATCACCTCAGCCGGGCAGCTGTTCGGGACCGCTGCCTACCTGTCCCCGGAGCAGGCGATGGGCCGCCCCGCCAGCGCGGCCAGCGACCGGTACTCCCTGGCCGTCGTCGCGTACGAGCTGCTGGTCGGCGAGCGGCCGTTCAAAGCTGAGAGCTTCGCCGCGCAAGCCCGCCAACACGTGGACGCCGAACCGCCCGCCGCCAGCGAGCGCAATCCGGCGCTGCCCGGGGCGCTGGATGCCGTGCTGGCCCGCGGGATGGCCAAGTCGGCGCAGGGACGCTGGGCCTCGGCCCGCGCGTTTGCCGAAGCGGTCGCCGCCGCGATGCAGACCCGCCCTGAACGAGTCCTGACGCCGGCGGTGAGCGCGGAACCGGTGCTGCCGCGATTCACAACTCACCGCGCTTCGGCCGGGCCCAGGCGACGGCCACGCGCCATCGCGGTGGCTGCCCTCGCCGTGGTCGCCCTCGCAGTGGCCGCCGCAGCCATAACGGGAATCGGAGGCTCCCCCACTTCGGTTCGGAGCGCTCGTGCCGGAACGAGCTCGGCGAAGGCGCCCAGTAGCCGGCACCAGGCCAAGTCGGTGGCCAAACAGCACCCCGCCGGAGCCAAGGCCGCCGCCACCGCTCCAGCGGCGGCGTCGACGTCAACCACTGCGGTTCCTGCCGCTCCGCGCACCCCGTCACTGTCCGGCGGTACCTCCACCAGGAGTCCCGCGACGCTCCAGGCGCGGGGCCATCAGCTGATGCTGAACGGCGACTACAACTCAGCGGTGAGAATGCTCCGCCAGGCCGTCGCGGCGGGCCCGTCCGCGGGCCTCACCTACGCCTACGCGCTCTACGACCTCGGACGCTCATTGCGCCTGGCCGGCGACCCCAGGGACGCTGCCGTGGTGCTCCAGCGGCGGCTACAGATTCCCAACCAGACCGACGTGGTCCGTCAGGAGCTCCAGCTCGCACTTCGTGCCATCGGGGCGCAGGTCAACTCCTCGGGCGCGGGCGCCGGTCAGCGCGCCGGGGGCGGCTTCGCTGGCGCGGGCAGCGCCGGGGGCAATGGCGCAGGCGGAGGCGGTAACCGCCAGGGCGCCAACGGCGACTGAGCCGTACGCGCCGGCCATCAGACGGCGAAGCCAGTCCGCGCGCGGCGTGAGGTCAGTTCCTGCTTGACCTTCAGGCTCGCCAGCACCGCCTCGGCCGCATGGGCGCCCGTGTCGCGCTTGGAGCCCCCGGCGACGCGGTCGAGGGCCTGCTCCATCGTGTCCACCGTCAACACCCCAAAGCCACACGGGATCCCTGTCTCAAGCTGGACCTGCTGGATGCCGCGGGCCGCTTCTCCACATACGTACTCGTAGTGGTCGGTCTCACCGCGGATCACCGCGCCGAGACACACGACGGCCACGTAGCGTCCCGACTGCGCGGCGTACTTCGCCGCCAGCGGCAGCTCAAACGCACCCGGTACGTCATAGCGGTCGACGTCCTCGATCCCCGCCCCGGACAACACGCCGCGGGCTCCGGACTCCAGCTTGTCGGCCAACTCGACGTAGAAGCGCGCCACGCACAGAGCGACGCGGCCCTCAACCGTCATCGCGGGCCCGGTCTTGCTGCTGCTCGTCGTGAAGCGCCCGGTCGTGCTCCTGCTCCTCACGCAGCATCTCCTCGTCAAGCGCGAGGCCCTGGTGGTGCAGCGTGTGACCCATCCGCTCGCGTTTGGCCCGCAGGTAGGCCACGTTGTGCGGATTTGAGACGTGCTCAATCGGAAGCTGGTCGCTGACCGAAAGTCCATAACCGGCCAGCCCGGAGATCTTCTTGGGATTGTTGGTCAGGATCCGGATGCTGGTCAGTCCAAGATCGACCAGGATCTGGGCGCCGATGCCGTAGTCGCGCAGGTCAGCCGGCAGACCCAGACGGATGTTGGCGTCCACCGTGTCCAGGCCCTCCTCCTGCAGCTTGTAGGCGCGAAGCTTGTTGAGCAGTCCGATACCGCGCCCCTCCTGGCTCAGATACAGCAGCACTCCGCGTCCCTCGTGCTCGATCATCGCCAGCGCGGACTCCAGCTGCTCCCCGCAGTCGCAGCGCAACGAATGGAACACGTCACCGGTGAGGCACTCCGAGTGGACACGCACGAGCACATCGTCAACGCCGTTGACCTCACCCTTCACGAGTGCGACGTGATGCTTGTTGTCGACCAGCGACCGATAGCCAACGGCGACGAACTCGCCGAACGCCGTGGGAAGCTTGGTGTCGACGACACGCTCGACGAGCTTCTCCTTGCGACGGCGGTAGGCCACAAGGTCGGCCACCGTGACCATCTTCAGACCGTGGCGGCGGCAGTACGGCTCGAGGTCAGGCACCCGCGCCATCGACCCGTCGTCGTTCATGATCTCGCAGATCACGCTGGCCGGATTCAGGCCCGCCAGCCGCGAGAGATCAACGCCCGCCTCCGTCTGTCCGACGCGCTCGAGGACCCCGCCCGCCTTGGCTTTGAGGGGAAAGATGTGGCCGGGCTGGACCAGCTCACGTGGGCTCGCGGCCGGGTCGATCGCGACTTGTATCGTCCGCGCCCGGTCAGCAGCTGAGATGCCGGTGCTGACCCCTGTTCGTGCCTCGATTGACACTGTGAACGCGGTCTCAAAGGCTGATTCGTTCTTGGCCGCCATCAGATCCAGGCCGAGCTCGTCGCAGCGCTCCGGAGTCAGAGCCAGACAGATCAGTCCGCCGCCCTCCTTGCGCATGAAGTTGATCGCCTCGGGTGTGACGAACTGGGCAGCCATCGTCAGATCGCCCTCGTTCTCTCGATTCTCGTCGTCGCAGACGACGACCATCTTGCCCTGGCGGATGTCCTCGATCGCGTCCTCGATCGTCGCAAAAGGTGTCTTGGTCACACTCATCGTCTCACCAGCTTCTCTACATATTTAGCCAGCACGTCGACCTCCAAGTTCACTTTGTCGCCCGTCTGCGCCTTGCCGAGGTTTGTCCGCTGCAATGTCTCGGGAATCAGAGAAACGGTAAAGGATCGGTCGTCGATCGCCGCCACGGTCAATGAGACGCCGTCCACTGCGATCGACCCCTTCTCGACGACATAGCGCAGCACGTCCTCGGAGGCGTTGATCTGGACGCGCCGCGCGAAACCGTCGTCCTGGAGCCCGGCGATCGTGCCCGTGCCGTCGACGTGGCCTTGCATGATGTGCCCGCCGAGGCGGTCCGCCGGCCGCAGCGGCAGCTCTAGGTTGACCTCATCGCCGGCGTCGACCTCCTGGAGTGAGGAGCGCTGCAGTGTCTCGTTCATTACGTCCGCGGTGAACTGCTCCGCGGTCACGGCCGTCGCGGTGAGGCAGACACCGTTGACCGCGACGGAATCACCCTCGCGCACCTCTCCGATCAGCGAGGAGGCGATCTGTAGACGCACACCCTGCTCAGAGCGCTCGCAGGCGAGCACGTCTCCGAGGCCAGCCACGAGCCCGGTGAACATCTACCACTCCTTGAGCCGAGCGGAGATCAGGAGATCCTCGCCGTGGCGTTCGCAGTCGAGCGTGAGCGCACGGACGGCATCCGCGATGGCCTCGACACCCTCGCCCTCCAGCGGGTCACGCGCGGTGCGGCCGCCGAGCACGAGCGGAGCCAGGAACAACCGAATTTCGTCCACCTCATCGGCGTCGAGGAACCCGCCGGCGAGGTGCGGCCCACCCTCGAGCAGAATCGAAGTGACGCCCGCGGCGCCGAGCTGCTCCAGCGCGGAGCGGACGCGGGCAGGTTCATTTTCACCCGGAGCGACGATCACCTCGACCCCATGGGTCTCAAGGGCATCGGTGGCGGTGCGCGGGGCCGCGCGGGAGACGACGACGGTGAGGGGAATCCTCCGCGCGTCCGCCACCAGGTTGGCATCCAGCGGCAGCCGGGCCAGCGAGTCAAAGACGATCCGCCGGGGCTGGCGGCTCACGCCCGGCACGCGGGCGGTGAGCAGCGGGTCGTCAGCCAGTGCCGTGCCGATGCCCACGGCCACGGCGTCGCACTCGGCGCGCCAATGGTGGGCCAGCTCACGGCTGGCCTCGCCGGAGATCCACTTCGAGTCGCCGCCGCGTGTGGCGACCTTCCCGTCCAGCGACATCGCCGACTTGAACAGCACCCACGGTCGGCCCGTGCGAGCGTGCTTTCGAAACGGCTGATTGAGCAGTCTGGCCGCAGTCGCGATCTCTCCGTCGGCCATCACCACCTCGATGCCCTCGTCCCGGAGTATCCCCAGCCCGCGGCCGGCAGCGTGCTCGGACGGATCCTCGGAGGCGACAACCACCCGCTCAATGCCGGCGCTGCGGATCGCGTCGGTACAGGGCGGAGTTAGTCCGTGATGACAGCACGGTTCCAGAGACACGTACAGAGTCGCTCCGCTCAGGTCCCGATCGGCCGCACGGATCGCCTCAACCTCGGCGTGAGGTCCGCCGATTTCACGGTGAAAGCCTTCGCCCACGAGTTCGTCGTCGCACGCAACGACGGCCCCAACGAGCGGGTTCGGGCTGACCCGGCCGCGGCCGCCTTCAGCGATCTTCACCGCGCGGGCCAGCAGCCGGCGATCGATATCGGTCTTCAATGCCATGGGCTAATCAGAGCATAGGGCGCAACAACCGGGCTACGAACCGGCGGGGGCTTCAGCATCGGAAGGCATCAGCCGCTTCCGCACTTGCCGCCGGAGAGGCGGTAGACACTCATCTCCGGACCCGGCCGGTGGTACTGGCGCGGGAAGTAGTCAATCGACCAGTCGAAGTTGAACGGCACCGGCCGCGTCCCACTCGAAAACGGGCTCACGTGGTACACCAGCCGCGCGCGGCGGGCCAGCTCGGCGTAGTAGGCCACGGCCGACGGCGCGGCCTGCGGCTGGGCAAACGCCCGCCCGGCCTGCAGCGATCCGACGACCAGCCAGCAGAATCCGTTGGCGACGTATTCGTCCA
This sequence comes from uncultured Solirubrobacterales bacterium, assembly GCA_963757165.1. Taxonomy (GTDB): domain Bacteria; phylum Actinomycetota; class Thermoleophilia; order Solirubrobacterales; family Solirubrobacteraceae; genus Palsa-465. The sequence goes on along the minus strand of CAVWQO010000002.1, from coordinate 357,144 downwards.
ACAGAGCGGGTCGCAGCGTCCGCTCATATTGGTCGACGACGACGTATCGCCGCTGGCCTGCGGGCAGCAGGTTGCCATGGGTGTCGACGTCGGTCAGCCAGGTGGCGTAGCGATACCAGCGGTCACCGCTCGGCGTCCACGGGAGGGAAACTCCGACGTCAGTGGCCCAGTTGTCGGCCACGACCGGCTCGATGACCACCTTGGCCCCAGCGGGAACGTGGCCCACCATCCAAGCCCGCGCAAGATTCCTCGTATCCGGCCGTGAAAGGGCGGCGTCGTCGTGAATGACCGCGACGAGGCTCTGAGCCAGCAGGAGCGTTGCGATCAGCAGCGCCGCCAGCGCAGCAGGGACTTTGCGGGCTCGCACGAGCCAGCGAGCGAGCTCAACGGCGCCGTAGGCGCCGAGGATGGCCACGATCGGAAAGATCGGCATCAGCCACCGGCCGAAGAAGCGCTGCTGGCCGCCCATGAAGATGACGAAGGCGATCGGCGCGGGGAGCAGGACCAGCCCCATGGCCACTCGGCGCCGCACCAGCAGGAGCACCGAGCCGCCCAGCGCGGCCAGGCTCGGCCCCCACCCGAGCCCCCACGTCAAGGTCCATAGGTAGTAGCCGATGCCACTGCCGGGAACGGTCCCGAGCTTAACCGGGTCCTGGCCCGCCGCCAGCGAGGCCTGTGAGGAGACGCCGTACTGGAACGAGGAGAAGTCAAGTACGGCGTAGGGGTTGGCCACGAGGAAGGCGGCCAGCGCCAGCACCAGCGCCACCGCGAACCGCCGTGCGGCGATCCAGAAGCCACCGCCGGCGCCGTCGCACACGAAGGCGGCCACGAGACACAGCAGCGTGATCCCGCCCGTGTACTTCGTCGCCGCGGCCAGGCCGACGCCAACCCCGGCCACGACGTAGTCCCGCCAGCGCCCTCGGCGCATGACGCCCGCGATGCCGTACAGGGACAGCGCGACAGGGGCAAGCGTGGGCACGTCGTTGAGCGCGAGGTGGCTGTAGAAGATCGGCAGGAACGAGAACCCGAAGATGGCCGCGGCGACCAACCCGACGGTGCTGTTGAAAAACCGCGAGCCCGCCAGATAGGTCAGCCCCACCGCGGCGGTGCCGAGCACTGCGGCCACCACTCTGGCCACGATGTAGACCTCGCTCGGGTGCGTGGCGTAGGCGCGGGTGACCGCGTCCGAACCCCCGAACCACAGCTCGAAGACGATGTGCAGGAGGTAGGAATACGCCGGCGGGTTGAGGAAGTAATGCGGGTTCAGGTCGTGCGAGAAGAACGCCACAGCCCGCGGAACGAAATGCGTTGCTTCGTCGACGTTGTAGCTGTAGGGCAATCCCTGCTTGATTCCCCAAAGACGCAACAGGAACGTGCTCAGGAGCAGGATCACCAGCGCCGGTCGGTGCAGGTGACGGGCACGGGCGCGCGCCGCCGCGCCCCGACCGCGCCCCGAGCGCGACGGCGGCGCCGCACGGGCCATGAGAGGACGCGCGGGCCCTGGGCGGGTGACGGTGGCCGTGTCCATGTTCTGTACGAGTATCCCGCTACCGTGTGGTTGACAGCGCTCGCCAGAGGTCGCTCCAGCGTGCCGAGCGGCCGTTGCTCAGCCGGGTGAGCGGGATCGATTCCATGAAGCTGATCATCCAGATTCCGTGTTTCAACGAGGAGGCGCAGCTACCGCTGACGCTCAGCCACCTTCCCCGGCAGGTGTCTGGATTCGAGACCGTCGAGTGGCTGATCATCGACGACGGCTCGACCGACCGCACGATCGAGGTCGCGCGGGCCAACGGAGTTGATCACATCGTCCGGCTGACGAACCACAAGGGTCTGGCCGCCGGGTTCCAGGCCGGCCTGGACGCCGGATTGAAGTTGGGCGCCGACGTGATCGTCAACACCGATGCGGACAACCAATATGAGGGCAACGACATACCCAAGCTCGTGGCCCCGATTCTGCGCGGCGAGGCGGACATGGTGGTCGGCGATCGGCAGGTCGACACGATCGCGCACTTCTCCGCTCGCAAGAAGCTGCTCCAGCGGCTGGGCTCATGGGTGGTCCGCCAGGCATCTCGAACGGAGATCCCCGACACCACCTCGGGGTTCCGCGCCTATAACCGCGAGGCCGCGCTGCAGATGCAGGCGGTGTCGAAATTCACCTACACCCTGGAGACGATCATTCAGGCGGGCAAGCTGCTGGTTGCCCTTGACCACGTCCCGATCCGCACGAATCCGAAGACGCGTGAGTCCCGACTGTTTCCCTCGACGGCGAGTTATGTGCGGCGGAATGCGCTCTCGATCTTCCGGATCTACTCGCAGTACGAGCCGCTGAAGGTCTTCTGGGCAGGGGCGGCCGTGGTGGGCGTGGCCGCGCTGGTGGTCTTCCTGCGCTTTCTCGTGTACTTCATCGAGGGCAATGGGCGGGGCCACATCCAGTCCCTGATCCTCGGCGCCGTGCTGTTCAACGCGGCAATGCTGCTCGGGTCGCTGGGCGTGATCGGTGACCTGCTTGATGCCCAGCGGACGCTGTCCCAGCGAACGCTCGAGCGGGTGCGGCGGATCGAGCTCCAGCTCGGCGTCGAGCCCTCGCATTACGAACCCGGAAGCGCGCGCGAAGGATCAGACCGGGAGACGCTCGAGGTATGACGTCGGCCGGCGGCGTCGCGGCCGGGCATCCGGAGGTTCCAACCGGGAACACGTTCGACAAGTACGGCTCGAACAACCCGGTCGTGCGCAGGCTGATGGCTCGGTTCGAGGCCACGCTGGACGAGTTATTCACGCGCTCGGCGCCGAGCTCGATCCTCGATGTCGGCTGCGGCGAGGGGGTTCTAACCGCACGGTGGGCAGAGCGGCTGGACGAGAAGCGTGTGGTGGGGCTAGATCTGGAGGACCCCAAGCTGCGCGCCGAGTGGGGGACGCGCGCCCGCCCCAACCTCGAATTCGTTACCGTCGCCGATCAGCGACTTCCGTTCTCGGATGGGGAGTTCGATCTGGTGGCCGCGATCGAGGCCCTAGAGCACATCCCCGACCCCGAGCGCACGGTTGCCGAGATGGCCCGGGTGGCCAGCGGGCATCTGCTCGTCTCGGTGCCGCATGAGCCGCTGTGGCGGATTCTCAACCTGGCTCGCGGCGCTTACGTACGTGAGCTTGGCAACACGCCAGGCCACATCAACCACTGGTCAAAGCGCGCCTTCATCGAGCTGCTCGAGCAACATGGCGAGGTTGCCGAGGCCCGGTCGCCGTTTCCGTGGACGATGCTGTTGGTGCGAGTGCGCTGATGCGCAGAGCCGGAGGTCGCGAGCCGCGGACGGCTCGCGCCGCAGCACGCGCGGAAGGACAGGTGGTCGACTCGCCCAACGGCGGTGCGCCAGAGGGGGACGGAAGCTCCTACGCGTCCGGCGCTCGGGTCCTGTCGATCGGGATCGCCTCAACCGGCATCTTCACCTTTGCCTATCTGGCGAGCGCCAGTCACGTACTCAGCCAGAGCGCGTACGGGCGCATATCCCTGTGCTGGTCGATCATGTTCGTGATCCTGTCGGTGATCTACCGGCCGGTGGAGCAGCTGCTCTCGCGGACCATCGCTGACCGGCGCGCACGCGGGCTCGAAGGTCACTCGCTCCGCGTGCCCGCATTGATCCAGCTGGGCTTCGCGCTGGTGTTCCTCGTCGCGGCGCTGGTCCTGCGCCGCGAGATCGAACGCAACCTGTTCGACGGCTCGAGCGCGCTCTACTGGATTCTGGTCATCGGCGTGCTCGCCTACGGGGCGAGCTACTTCGCCCGCGGCTGGCTGGCCGGCCACCAGCGCTTCGCGCTCTACGGCGGCCTGGTGTTCCTGGAGTCGACGTCGCGGTTTCTGTTCCCGCTCGCGGTCGCGGTCGGGATCGGCTCAGGCCAGGGAATCGTCGGTCTGGGCATGGCGGTGGCGCCGTTCGTGTCGTTGTCGGTGATCCCGTTTGCCTTCTCCCGGGTCAAGCACAACGCGCCGGCCGGGATGCCCTTCGCCGACGCCGCCTCCGAGGGTCCCGCCCACGCCGCCGTCGAGGAGGCCTCGGCAGACCTCTCACTGAGCCATGGGACCCGCTTCGCCGTCTCGGTGGTGGGGATCATGCTGGCCGAGCAGACGCTGATGAACGCCGCCGTGCTGATCGTCAACCACGACTCCGGTCACGCGCTGGCCGGTTTCGTGTTCAACGTGCTGCTGATCGTCCGTGCGCCGCTCCAGCTTTTCCAGGCCATTCAGACCTCGATCCTCCCCCATCTCGCCGGGCTCGAGGCCAAAGAGAGCGCTGAAGCCTTTCACCGCGCGATTCGCCTCACCGTGATGGCCATCACCGCCTTTGCGGGGGCAGTGGCGATCGGTTTGCTCGCTGTCGGGCCGTTCGTGATGACGGCCCTGCTCGGCAACAAGGGCTTCCACTACGGCCGGTTCGGCTTGGCCGTCGTGGCCCTCGGGATGGGCCTGCACCTCGTGGCCGGCACCCTCAACCAAGCCGCGCTCGCCCGTGGGCGGGCTCCGATGGCCGCCGCCGGCTGGCTCGTCTCCGCGGTCCTGTTCGTCATCTTCGTGGCCACTCCCACGATCAGCTCTGAGGTGACTCGCGTCGAGGTTGGTTACTTCGTTGCCGCTCTGGTCCTGTGCGGTCTGTTGTGGGCGGTCTACCGACGCGGACCGGCAAAGCTGACCGGCAGCGCAAACCCCGGCTCGCAAGCCGAGCTCGCGAACCGGGGCTGGGATACGACCTAGGCGCCTAGGCGCCCAAGTGCTGACAGGCGGGTTCCTTCTTGGCCGCACTCTCGAGCGCTGGGCTCTTGAGGCCGCTGAGGCTGGAGCCGATGCCGCTCATCGAAGTGCGGACGTTGGTTCCGAGTGTGTTGGCCGCGGTCTTGAACGCAGCCGGGCTCGTCGTCGGCAGCGAGCCGGCCTGGCTCGCGGCGGAACCGAGCGCGGTCTTGAGCTGCGTGAACGCGCCCACGATCGCGGTCGAGATCTGCTTACCGTTACTGACATCCGGTGACCCGGCGGCCTTCAGTTTGCTGACAGCCGTGTCGGTGTCGGCAGCGACCGCGCTGAGGAAACCCTGCAAAGCGGTCTTGCCCTCGGCGGCACTCTTGATCTTGCCGAGATTCAGAGACGTGCTGCGAGTCTGAACGTCCTTCTCAAACGGACCGACGGCATTGCAGATCGACTTCACGTACGCGGCGGGACTGGTCCCGGATGAGCTACTTGAGCCCCCGCAGGCGCTCAGCGCAACCGAGGTTGCGAGCACGCCACAGACAGTTGAGGTCCTTCTTCCCAGAAGCATGGCGCGGGACCGTACAGCAAAGCGTGGACACTCGGCCGGGATCTACTGCGCCCTGGCCCTGACTGCAGCTTCCACGATCTCCTGGAAGGCGGCCGCCGGATCGTCCGAGCTGAACACGGCCGAGCCGGTGACGAGCAGGTTCGCTCCGGCGGTGACCACAGAGCCGGCCGTCTCAGCATGGACGCCACCGTCGACCTCGAGCGCGACCCACTCGGGAAGTGCGGCCCGCATCCGCTGAAGCTTCCCCAACGAAGCCGGGATCAGCTGTTGCGCACCCCATCCGGGATTAACGCTCATGCACAGCGCCAGATCGAGAGATTCCTCGGCTACCTCGTACAGGCTGTCGGCCGGCGTCCCGGGACTGACGGCGGCACCGGCGGTACAGCCTGCCTCGCGGATGGCTGACAGGGCGTAGTGCAGATGGGGAGTCGCCTCTGCGTGCACGGTGATGCTGTCGGCGCCGGCCCGGGCGAACTCCGCCACCTGCCGCTCGGGACGCTCGATCATCAAATGCACGTCGATGATCCCCCCCGCCGCGTGGATCCGATCGGCCAGGGCGCTGACCACGGGCACTCCGAAGGTGATCGGCGGCACGAAATGACCGTCCATCACGTCGACGTGGATGACCCTCGCGCCGGCTGCCAGCACCTCGTCGACCTGCGAACCCAATTTGGAGAAGTCCGCCGAGAGGATCGACGGAGCCACCTGGAGCTCGGTGAGCAGAGCGACGCTCATTGGCTACACCGCCCGCAGCATGCTGCCCTGACAGTGGTTGCAGGCCACGATCGCCGTGCTTGACATCCGCACGATCGTCGAGTGCTCGCCGCAATTCGGGCATACCGACACAAGCTCGAAGCGCTGCAGGCAGTAGACACACCGGTAGCGGCCGGGGACCGCGGTCGGACGCAGCCACGGCTCGCCGCAACTGGGGCATTCGGGACCAAGCTTGATCGGTAGATCGCTCACAAGCGACCCTGAAGGTTAACCAGGCGGGGCGATCTCACCCACGCCGCAGTCGGGCCAGGAAGAACCCGTCGGTCCCATCCCGGTGCGGCATCAGCTGCAGGTACGAGCCGGCGTTCGGGTGCCGCCACTGTGGATATTCCGCTTGCAGGTCGTCCGCTTGGAAGTCATGGTGATCCCGCAAGAACGCATCCACCACAGCCTCGCCCTCCTCCCGAGAGATCGTGCACACGGAATAAACGAGCACACCCCCCGGGGCCGTGGCCGCACCCGCGGCCGCGAGCATCCGGGCCTGTAAATGGGCGAGCTCTGTAATCGCATCGGGGCTGGCCCGCCAGCGGCGATCGGGCCGCGATTGCAGGGTGCCAAGGCCGCTGCAAGGGGGATCCACGAGGACGTGGTCATAGCCGGCCCCGGGTCGGGGCTCGGCGGCGTCCGCGACCTGAATCTCGACGCAGCTAGCATGGACACGGTCGCACGTGCGGGCGAGCGCGGCCGCACGTCCGGGATGGCGCTCGATCGCCACGATCGTCCCCTCATCTCCCATCAGCGCGGCGAGATGAGTCGTCTTGCCGCCAGGCGCCGCGCACAGGTCGAGCACGCGGGCACCGGCCATTGGACCCAGCACCCGCCCGACCAGCATCGAGGCTCGTGACTGCGGGGTTATCGCCCCCGCAGCGAACCGTTCGGAGCCGTGGACGTCGAAGGCCTCCTCGAGGACCAGTGCCTCCGGCAGCACCGGGTCCCGTCGTGAGCGCACCGGGAGGCGTGAGCTGACCTCATCCGCGGTCACCATGAGCTCGTTGACCCGGATTGCCGCCTCCGCGGGATGGTTGATGGCGAGCAACAGTGCCCGGGCCTGCGCCGGCCCGAGCTCACCCCACCACTTCTCCGCGAGCCATACGGGAACCGAATGGAGGACTGCGGCCTCGGCAGCGGTGCGGTCGTCGAGCTGCGCGAGCATCGCCGCACCCTCGCGCGTGGCCCGCCGGAGCACGGCATTGACGAGCGACGTTCCGCCGTGCCCGATGCCCTTGACCAGCTCAACGCTCTCATTGACTGCCGCGTGGTCTGCCACTCCCCCCAGGAACAGCAGCTGGAACAGACCCAGTCGCAGCGCCGCCAGCACCGGGGGGTCGAGGTCCGCCAGCGGACGGGAGCAGAGCCGGCCCGCGAGGTGGTCGAGTGTCATCCGTCGCTGGACGGTCCCGTATGCGAGCACGGTGGCCAGCGCGCGTTCTCGCGCCTGGAGGCCTGCGGCCTCAGCCGTGAGGGCGCGATCTGTATAGGCGTCATGCTCAAACACGCGGCGAAGCACAGCAAAGGCGCAGGTTCGCGCAGGCGATACCCGCGCTGGGCTGCCGACAGCTGCGCGCGGGCTCACCGAGCGCGTCCGCGCAGGTAGTCCTCACCACGCATCGGTCGTCCGCCGGGAGGCTGGACGACGGGCAACTCAAGCGCGCCGTCGACCGTGCCGAGCACGGGAACCGGCGGTTCCAAGCGAATGCCCGGTCCGAAGCCATGCGCAACGACGCGGGCTTCGCGAACGATGAGGCGGTGGTCTCCTGCGAGCATCACAAAGGCGCCGATGTGCGGTGTGAGGGACCTCACGACTCGTTCCAGCTCGGCTGCCGGCCGCTCAGGATCAAGCCGACGATCCTCCGGCGTGATCTTCTCGGCGTACGTGACGAGCGTCTCGTCCTGCTCGACGCAAGGACCGGGCTCCTCCAGTGCGGAAACCAGCAACTCCCCCCCCACCTTGGCCAGACGCTCGGAGAGGGTGCCGTAGGTATCCGCTGGACGGATCGGTTCGACGGCCCGCGAGCACACCGGACCGCTGTCCAGTCCCGCCGTCAGCTGCATGATCGAGGCGCCGGTCTGCGGGTCACCGGCCATGATTGCTCGTTCGATCGGCGCAGCTCCGCGCCACCGCGGTAGCAGTGACGGATGCACGTTGAGGATCGGATAACTCGAGAGCAGGGGCTCCTTGATCAGGGCGCCGAAGGCGCAAACGCAGAGGACATCGGGGCGAGCGGCGGCGATCCGAGCCAGGGCGCTCTGGTGGTTGACCGACTCGGGTTGGGCGAGATCGATCCCCAGCTCTCGGGCCAGCTGCGCAACCGGGGGCGCCGCCAGCTTTCGGCCGCGACCTCGTGGTCGATCCGGGCGGGTTATGACGAGCTCGGGACGATGAGGGGACTCCGCTAGCCGCCGCAAGATGACGCCGGCGAACTCTGATGTTCCGAGGTAGACCGTCCGCACCTAGTGGGCTCCGCCGGAGGCGAGCACTCAGGCGGCCTGGGCTTCTCGCAGTGCCCGCATGGCCTCCTTGCGCTGCTCGCGCGTTGTGCGATCGAGGATCAGCACGCCGTCGAGGTGATCTATCTCGTGCTGGATCACCCGCGCCTCGAGCCCCGACGCTTCGACCGTGATCGGATCGCCGTGCTCGTTGACCGCCTGCACGCGGACGTGCACGGGTCGCTCAACGTCGACTAGAACGGACGGGAGGCTGAGGCAACCCTCCTCGCCGATCTCCTTCTCGCCGCCCCGCCACTCGATTTCCGGGTTGATCAGGGCGGCCAAGGGGGCGTCCGGCAAGACTCTGTAGACGAGCAGCCGGTGGAGCACGCCGACCTGGGTCGCCGCCAGACCGACGCCGAGCGCGTCGTTCATCAGCTCACCCATCCTCGAGATCTCCGATCGCAGCGCGTCGTCAATCTGCTCGACCGGCCGCGCCTTGGTGCGCAGCACCGGGTCGCCGAACTTCCGCACGTGAGCCAACGCTGCCGATCGGCGGGCCAGTGTCTCTGGGTCGAGCTCGGTATCGAGCTCCTGGGTATCCGGCGCCGCGTCCTCAGGCTGTGCCTCGTCCGCCTCGGCGCTCCATGCTTGCTCTGTCACATTGCCCAGTTTAGGACGTGTGCGCGCCCCACCTGGGACCGCCGTGGCCTACTGCGGATCCACATCCACGCTCACATGGACGCTCCGCCGGGCGGCGGAGCGAGCGATCGTGTCAACGGCGATCCCGACAGCGTCGATCGCCGCCGTGCGCTCGCGCGCTTTGATCACAAGCTGGGTCCGAGCGCGGCCACGGAGGCGAAACAATGGGGCCGGACCCAGGACGGCGCCCGGCGCCGCCGCGATTAGCTCTCGCAACTCGCTCGCCACGGCCAGGGCATCCGCGGCGCCTTCGGCGGAGCAGACCACGCGTATCAGCGACGCAAACGGCGGGTAGCTGAGCGCCTCACGACGGGCCAGCTCGTCACGAATGAAGCCTTCCGAGTCGTGACGGGAGGCGAAGCGGATAGACCGGGCGTCCGGCGCTGTCGTCTGGACCAGCACGCGCCCACCTGAAGCGCCGCGGCCCGCACGGCCGGCCAGCTGGGTGATGAGGGCGAACGTTCGCTCCTCGGCGCGGAAGTCCGGAAACCGAAGCGTCTGGTCGGCGTCCAGGACGACGCCGAGGCCGACATCGGGAAAGTCGTGTCCCTTGGCCACCATCTGCGTCCCGACGAGAACCCCGGCCGGGGCCGCAGCGAAACGCTCCAGCGTCTGCGCACGCTGCTGGAGGCCGCTCGCATCGGCGTCGAGGCGAAGCACGGGAAAGTCCTCCTGGCCGAGCGCGCCGGCCAGCTCCTGCTCGATTCGCTCCGTTCCCGCCCCGTGCCGGGCGAGCGCGACCGAGGCGCAATCCGGGCAACGGCTGGGAATCGCCTCCCGATGCCCGCAGTGGTGGCAGGTGACGGCATTGCCCCTGCGATGGAGCACGAGCGCCACCTCGCAGTTCGGACACATCCACACCCGCCCACAGGACCGGCAGGAGAGGAAATTCGACCAGCCGCGGCGATTGAGGAGGACCACCGCCTTGCCGCGCGATCGGCGGATGTCAGCCAGGGCCATCCGGGTCTCGGGGTGCAAGGGATGGTGCTGGCCGCGCATGTCGAGAATCTCCACCGGCGGCAGCGCAAGCCCGTCGATGCGGCCGCGCAGCCGCAACCGCGGCAGCGAGAGGACGCTCTCCGGGCGAGGCGTGGCGCTGCCCACGAGCAGCACCGCCCCGTGCTCGTGAGCTCGGTGCGCGGCGATCGTCCGAGCGTCGTAGCGAGGATCCCCCTCGTGCTTGTAGGAGCCCTCGTGCTCCTCGTCGACGACCACCAGACCGATTCGCTCCAGGGGAGCGAACACGGCCGAACGCGGTCCAACGCAGACCCGTGCGTCGCCGCTGCGCAGTCGCCGCCATTCGTCGTGGCGCGCACCGGTACTCATGCCGGAGTGCATCACCGCCACTACGTCGCCGAGCCGGGCCTGAAATCTAGCCAGCGCCTGCGGTGTGAGCGAGATCTCTGGCACGAGGACGATCGCGCCCGCGCCTGCGGCCAGTGCCGCAGCGACGGCGTGCAGATAGATCTCGGTCTTACCCGAGCCGGTCACGCCGTGCAGGAGGAACTCGCGCGATTGGCCACGCTGGCCCGCCAGGGCGGCGAGGATCGGCGCCAGCGCTTGCTCCTGTTCGTGGTTGAGGACCGGCGCGGAGGCGCTCGTTCCGGCCAGCTGGTGGCGGGCAGGCCGGCGCCACGTCACCTGCGTGGCCAGCGCCACCAGTCCGCGGCTCTCCAGTCGCCTCAGCGCGGCGGTCCCCAGCTCGCCAGCCACGGTCGGCCCGAGTCGCTGTAGGTCGGCCAGGAGGGTCCGCTGGCGATCTGTCAGGGCGACTCCGTCGGCCAGTGCGTCCGCACCTGCCTCGGTTAGCTCGGCGACGAGCGACCGTTTCGGCCTGGCGCCGGTCGTGGCCCCAGGGGCGAGGACGAGCGACAGCGCGCGGGAGAAGGTCGAGCAATATTCGTGGGCCATCCACCTCGCCAGCGTGAGCAGGTCGGCCGGGATCCCGACCGGCATGACAGCATCGGGCTCGGCCAGCCGCTCCGGGGCGAGCTCGGAGCGCTCCGCGAGAGCGACCACGACGCCAAACGTCTGGCGGCCGCCAAACGGGACACGCAGCAGGGACCCGACCTCGACGTGCGCCTGGTCGGGTCGAAGGCGATAGTCGAACGGCCCCCGTACCGCGCGTGTCGAGGTCAGCGGCTCGACCCGGGCGATCAACGGCCCGGAGCGCATGAATTAAGAGTGTTCATGAGGGTTGTCGCAGAGTAGATTGCGCCGATGATGTCCACGGACATCCTGGAGCTATGCGACCGCATCCTCGGCGAAGTGGGCCGTCGAGAGCATCGATTCGCCTGGCTGGTGGCCCCCGGCGCCGGTCCCGGAGAGTGGCTTGCCGTTGACGCCTATTACCCTGGCCGCCGCCTGGTCGTCATCCTCGACACCACCGAACCGCTCGCCGAACTGTGCGCGGAGCTGATCCCTCAGCACGGACTTCAGCTGCTGGAGGTGTCCACGGGAGACCTCGGACCGGACCGCTCGGCGGCCGAGCCCGCCCTGCAACGGATGATCGACTCGCTGAATCTGCCGGAGCGGCCAACCGGAGCCTCGGAGGCGCCGGCACGGACGGCAGTGCGCCTGGAGGACGCGTTCGCCCGCGTGGCCGCCTCGTTCGCCCAAGCCGCGGCGCCCGCGCCGCCAGTACGACCGATCCGGCCCTTGCAGGCCGCCGCCGCCCAGCGCGCGGCTCGGGTGCTCGCCGTCCGGGCGCCCGCGCCGGTGCGCCCGACGCAGACGCGTCCGAGGCCGGAGAGGCCGACGCGGCCGGTGCCGCGGGGGACGCCGCGCTCGCCGCGGGCGGTACCGCGCTTGACCCACCGCGCGCCGCCCAGCCGACGCCCTCGGCCCGCGCTGGGCGCCGTCGCCGTCTCCGTCCCAGCGCCTGCCGGTCTGGCGGCACCGGCCCTCGGACTGGGACTCGTGCTCAGCGGGATCGTCGCGGCCGAGCTGTACTTCGGCATCGCGCGTCTGGGCATGGACAGCGGCCTGTGGGGACTGGCATTGGGCCTCGCGATCGACGCCTGCGCGCGGATCCTCGGCACGGTCGCCGCCCGGCGGGCAGGCGCAGCCCGAGCGGCCTGGGCATGTGCGATCGCGGGAAGCCCGGGCGTGGCGGTGTTCACGCTGTTTGACTCCGATGGCCCCGTCGGCGTCGATCCCGCTCCGCTGGCCGGCCTGCTCTCGGTGCTCGCGATAGCGCTCACCGGTGTTTCACTGCTCGTGCTCGGGCTCGGGCTCTGAGTCGCCGACATCAACCGCGGCGGATAGTCTCACCACGATGGATCCGGAGCCCGGCGAGGAACTCTTCTTCCACGGCCACCCGAGCTGGCGGTCGATCCTCGGCTTCTACGTCAAGGGACTGCTCGCCAGCGTGCTCCTGGGTGCGCTGGTCGGCGTGATTACCCGTGTCAGCTCCAAGCACGTGTCGGTCGCAGCAGTCGTGATCACCGTGGTCGTCTGCTTCGTGCTCGTGCTGATCGTCGGCTTGATCAAGCGGATTCAGACCACCTACACGATCACCAACCGGCGCCTGACCATCGACGCCGGGATCTTCTCCCGTGAGCTCCACGAGACGCGGCTCGCACGGGTCCAGAACGTCGGCACCAAGCAGTCGCTGATGGACCGCATCCTGCGCGTCGGAACCGTCGACTTCGATACCGCCGCGGAGGCCGGCTTCGACTTCGCCTTCCGAGGCGTGTCGAACCCGCATGCGATCGTCCGCACGGTCGACCAGGCGATCCGCGAGCTCCAGCAGAGTCCGCAGCAGCTGTAGCGACGGCGCTCAGGCCTAAACGGAGCGTAATGCTCAGGCGTGGACGGCGCGCCCGGCGCTCAGGCCTGGACGGCGCCGCCGAGCCCGGCCGCCGCCCGCAGCGCGTCCGCCTTGTCGGTGCGCTCCCACGTGAAATCGTGGTCGTCGCGGCCGAAGTGCCCGTACGCCGCGGTCTTCTGGTAGATCGGGCGGTGCAGCTTCAGGTACTCGCGGAAGGCTCCGGGGCGAAGGTCGAAGTGCTCGGAGATCAGCTCGAGGATCCGTCCACGACCGATCTTCTCGGTCCCGAACGTCTCGACCATCACCGAAACCGGGTGGGCGACGCCGATCGCGTAGGCGACCTGGACCTCGGCCCGGTCGGCCAGCCCCGCGGCCACCACGTTCTTGGCCACATAACGCGCCGCGTAGGCCGCTGAGCGGTCGACCTTCGACGGATCCTTGCCGGAGAAGGCGCCGCCGCCGTGGCGGGCCATACCGCCGTAGGTGTCGACGATGATCTTGCGCCCGGTCAGTCCGCAGTCGCCCATCGGGCCACCGATCACAAACCGGCCGGTCGGATTGACGAGGAAGCCCTTGTGCAGCTTGCGCTCGTCGTAGAGATCGCTGGGCAGCACCGGTTCGATCACGTGCTCCCACAGATCGTCTTTGATCAGCGACTCGGCGCCCTCCTTGTGCTGAGTCGAGATCAACAGCTTCTCGATCTCCACGGGACGCCCGTCGACGTAACGGACCGACACCTGGGTCTTGCCGTCCGGGCGCAGGTAGGGCACGATCTCCGCCTTGCGCACGTCGGCCAGGCGCTTGGCCAGCTTGTGGGCCAGCGCGATCGGCAGTGGCATCAGCTCGTCGGTCTCGTTGCTGGCGTAGCCGAACATCATGCCCTGGTCGCCGGCGCCGGCGATGTCCAGCTCATCGTCGTCGCCCGGATCGGTGCGGGCCTCGTAGGCCTGGTTGACACCCTGGGCGATGTCCGGCGACTGCTTGTCGATCGCGTTGATGACCGCGCACGTGTGACAGTCAAAGCCCATCTCGGCGTTCGTGTAGCCGATCTTCTTGACCGTCTCGCGGGCGATCTCCTGAATGTCCACGTAAGTGTCGGTGGTGATCTCGCCAGAGACGACCACGAGTCCGGTGTTGACCAGCGTCTCGCAAGCCACGCGTCCCGTGGGGTCGTCGCGCAGCACGGCGTCAAGGACGCCGTCGGAGATCTGGTCGGCGATCTTGTCCGGATGGCCCTCGGTCACGGACTCGGAGGTGAACAGATACTCGTTGTCGGAAAGCGTGGTCATGAGATTTGGCGCAACAGCTCCACGGTCGATTCGGCCTCCCCACCCGTCGATTCGAGACCACTCGCGCGTGTCTTCGGCGATCCGCGCGGGGCACGCTTTGGCGCACCCTCTGTGTCAGTCCCGACTGCTCGCCGAGGTTGAGGAGCTGGCTTGAACGGGTGAAAGAGTAGCGGGGTCGCCCTGGTTGAGCACACCGACGGTGGCGGCGAATCGCGTACGTGCCGAAGATTGCGGGCTTTCGAGAGCGGCGTCCGGTGCGCAACTCGGTTCCCCGCCCGCTGGACCCCCTCCGACGGTCCCCGCCGCCGTCGCCGCCGCAGGCCGGGGTCGCCAGGCGGGTCACGGTCATCGGCGAGCCTGCAACATTTGGCGCTCAGAGCGGAGTGCGATTGGCTGCGGCGTGTCCGCTCACACGACCAAAGTGCTACATCGGCCGCGCTGCGCCCGAACGGATGTAGCGCTATCGCCGCTATTCGACCAAAGTGCGCATCTCGGATCCCGCGGTCCCCGCGGTTGTCGCACTTTGGGCGCTGGGGGCCACCGGCGCCAGGGCGGGCGCGCTCAAATCAGGCGGCCCGCCCGCGGCTTTGGGCGGCCGGACGGCGGCCCGCACGCAGCCTTGGGCGGCCGGACGGCGGCCCGCACGCGGCCTTTAGGCGGCCGGGCGGCGGCTCGCGGCGGACACGGCGCCGCGGCGCTCGTTGCGCTCGACGAAGTCGATGATCAGCGGGATGCCCTCGAGCCGGTAGCGCTCGCGCATCCGATTTTCGACGTAGTAGGCATAGTCCCGGGTGACCAGTGCGTGCGAGTTGACCTGAATCGAGAAACGCGGCGGGCGCTCGCCGGTCTGGGTCATGAACAGCATCTTCAGGCGGCTGCCGTTGCGCCGCCGGCCGCTGGCCGATGGCGGCTGCCGGGCGGCCACCACCTCGGACAGGAATCGGTTCAGCTGCGGTGTGGGGATCCGGCTGCGGCTGCGCTCCCCCAGCCCAACCGCTTCGACGAGCAGCCGCTCGACATGGCGCCCCGTCGCGGCACTGGCGGTCAGCACCCGTGGGCGCAGGCGCAGCTTGCGATGCGCGTGGGCGCGCTCGTGGTCAAGATCGAATTCGTCGGTCAGGTCCCATTTGTTCAGCACCAATGCGGTCGCGCAA
This sequence comes from uncultured Solirubrobacterales bacterium, assembly GCA_963757165.1. Taxonomy (GTDB): domain Bacteria; phylum Actinomycetota; class Thermoleophilia; order Solirubrobacterales; family Solirubrobacteraceae; genus Palsa-465. The sequence continues at coordinate 341,726 of CAVWQO010000002.1, read as the reverse complement.
CCGGTCTTCATCGCCAGCTCGGCCACGCGCAGGTCCTGGGCGGTGATCCCGTCGGTGGCGTCACAGACGACCAGGGCGACGTCCGCGCGCTCAGCAGCTCGGCGTGAGCGCAGTGCCGTGTAGTACTCGACCGATTCGTCGACCTTCGCCTGTCGACGCAGGCCCGCGGTGTCGACGAGGATCAAATCCTGTCCCTCGAAGCGCATCGGCAGGTCGATCGCGTCCCGGGTGGTGCCGGCGACCGGTGAGACGATCACCCGCTCGGAGCCGAGAAACCGGTTCACCAGGGAGGACTTGCCGACGTTGGGGCGGCCGATCAACGCCAGGCGGATGGCGTCGCCGGGCTCCGGCGCTTCGTCCTCGTCGGGGCCGAGCTCCACGATCCGGTCCAGCAGATCCCCCGTGCCGAGGCCCTGGGCGGCCGAGACGGCGACGGGCTCGCCGAAGCCGAGCGAGTGAAACTCGGCGCTCAGCGGCAGATCCGCAACCGTGTCGATCTTGTTGGCAGCCACCACGACCGGCAAGTTGCCGCGCCGCAGCAGATCGGCCAACTCACCGTCGCCCGGGCGCAGGCCGGCGCGTGCATCGACGACGAACACCACCACCGCGGCCTCGGCCAGGGCTGCGTGGGCCTGAGACTGGATCTGCCGCGCCAGCTCGTCACGATCGTCGAGATCGACGCCGCCCGTGTCGATCAGGGTGAGCGCCCGCCCGTTCCAGTCGGTCTGCAGCTCCTTGCGGTCACGCGTGATCCCGGCCCGCTCGTGCACCACCGCCTCCCGAGATCCGGTCAGGCGGTTGACGAGCGAGGACTTGCCGACGTTGGGATATCCGACGATTGCCACTTTCATGTCGTTCCGAGGCTAGTCGCTAGCGTCAACGAGCGCGGGATCGGCCAAGCTGGTCGCTACCGCCGACGAGCGCGGGGTCGGCCAACCTGATCGCTACCGCCGACGAGCGCAGGATCGGCCAAGCTGATCGCTACCGCCGACGAGCGCGGGAGCCCGCGAAGCTGGTCGCTAGCGTCGACGAGCGCGCACGAGCGCGACGACGGCCGCCACAACCTGATCTAGGCTCAGATCGGTGGTGTCGATGACCGTCGCGCCCGGTGCCGGGGCCAACGGCGAGATCTCGCGCGTGCTGTCACGCTGGTCGCGGATCTGCTGCTCGGCCAGCACGACCGAGGCGTCCGCCCCGAGCTCAGCCGCGCGGCGCTCGGCCCGCTTCTGCGGATCAGCGGTGAGGAACACCTTGACCTCCGCCTCCGGAGCGACCACGGTCCCGATGTCACGCCCCTCGGCGACCCAGTCGCCGTGGCTGAGCATCCGCCGCTGCTGCGCCACCATCGCCTCACGCACGACGGGATTGCTGGCCGCCTGCGACGCTGCCTCGGAGACCTCCGGTGTGCGGATCTCCGAGCTGACGTCCTCCCCGTTGAGCAACAGGCTGTCCTCGGAAAGATCGATCTTCGCCTTGTCGGCGACGTCTGCCGGTTCGTCGCCCGAACGCAGGGCCGTCAGCGCCACCGCTCGATACATCGCCCCGGAGTCGAGGTAGGTGAAGCCGAGCTCCGTGGCCACCGCCCGGGCCACGCTTGACTTGCCCGCCCCCGCGGGACCGTCGATGGCTACGACCATGGGGTGCCCGCGGGCGACGGACGCACAGTTTCATCCGGTATGCGGACGAAACTGCGCGGCTGGACGCCGAGTCGCGACACGACCTACCCAACCAACGAACTGATGTCGTCCACGAACCCGGGATAGGAGACCGCCGCCGCCTCCATTCCCACGACTTCCACGCCCTCCTCGGAGGCGAGCCCTGCCACCGCTCCCAAAAGCGCCAGGCGGTGATCGCCCTGGGCGTCGATCTGCCCGCCGCGCAGGCCCCCGGTGCCGCGGACGACGAACCCGTCCTCGGTGGCCTCAAGGTCGCCGCCCAACCCGCGCAGACCGTCGACCACTGTGGCGATCCGGTCTGATTCCTTGACTCTCAGCTCGCCCGCACCGCGCACCACCGTCTGGCCGTCGGCGAAGCAGCCGAGCAGGGCGACCAGCGGCAGCTCGTCGATGGCCAGAGGCACCTCGTGGGCCTCGACGGTGGTTCCTTCGATCGGGGCGCTGCGGACGTCGAGATCGGCCACCGGCTCCTCGGGGCCGAACGCGCCGACCGGTTCCAGCGCTCCCAGGACGATCGCCCCCATCCGCTCAAGGATGCGCAGAAAGCCCGCGCGTGTCCAGTTGACGCCGACGTTCTCCAAGACCAGTCGCGAGCCCTTGACCAGTACGCCGGCGGTGATCAGGAACGCTGCCGAGGAGAGGTCGCCGGGCACGTGGATCGTGTCCAGCTCCAGCTCGTCGGCGCTGCTGACGGTCGTTCGGTAGCCGGCTGCCGCGTCGCCACTGCGCTGCACCGTCGCGCCCGCCGCGAGCAACATCCGCTCCGTGTGATCCCGCGTCGGCACCGGTTCGCGCACAGTCGTTGCCTCGGTCACCAGACCAGCGAGCAGCACGCATGACTTGACCTGAGCGCTGGCCACCGGAAGCTCGTACTCGATTCCGTGCAGCGCCGAACCGTGGACCGTGAAGGGGGGAAATCGCCCATTGGTGGCCTCGATACTGGCCCCCATCAGGCGTAGCGGCTCGGCGATGCGATCGATCGGGCGCCGGCGTATCGAGCTGTCGCCGTCGATGGTGAAGCTGCCGTCGGGCTGGAAGGCCAGCCAGCCGGGGAGCAGCCGCATGAGGGTGCCGGCATTGCCCACGTCGATCGGTCCGGGGGGAACTTGGGCGTTGCGCAGCCCGGACCCGCGCATCAGCACTTCATCGCCCCGCTCCTGGACGATCGCCCCGAGCTCACGCAGCGCGGCCAGGGTCGACCCGGTGTCCGCCGCGCCGAGGTAATTGCAGATCCGGACCGGCTCCGAGGCCATCGCCCCGAGGATCGCCGCCCGGTGCGAGACGGACTTGTCGCCGGCCACGCGGAGCTGTCCGCGCAACGCGCCGGAGGGTTCAAACCGGGTGTTCACCCTGAGCTCCCGATCCTCACGCGCGCGCCACCGGGAACCCGAGCTTGCCGACGAGATCCAGCGCGCGAGCGGCGTCTTCCTCGCCTCCAACCCATAGTGCGACCACACCTTCGCTCATATCCGGCGCAGGGTAGAGCGCCATGTCGGCGATGTTGACGCCGGCGCGGCCCAGCTCGAGTGCGAGCTCCGCGATTACGCCCGGACGGTTCGGCACCGCCGCCCGCAGCTCGATCAGTGGCGCGGCCGCCATGCCCGCCTCCTGTAGCCGCCGCCGCTGCCCGGCCGCGGACTCGTTCCAGGCCGTGAGGCGCTCGGGATCGGCGTCACGCAGCGCTTCACGCACACTCGCCAGGCGCTCGATCGTCGCATCGATCTCGGCCGACAGGGCATCCCGGTTGGACAGGTAGATGTCAGTCCAGATGTCGCTCGGGGCACCGGCCACGCGCGTTGCGTCACGAAAGCTGGGACCGGTCGCCGGCAAGCGCTCCCCTTCCTCGCCGAGCGCCCCCGCCGCCGAGGCGACGAGCACGTTGGCCAACACGTGCGGGAGATGGGACACGCTGGCCAGGATCCGGTCGTGGGTCTGGGCGTCGATCGCACAGGGACGCGCGCCGAAGCCGTACAGCAGCCGGTGCAGGCGCTCGTAGAGCACCCCACTGGTTTCAGTGGTCGGCGTGAGATACCACGTCGCGTCTTCGAACAGATCAGCCCGTGCATGCTCCACGCCAGAGGTCTCGGCGCCGGCCAGCGGGTGTCCGCCGACGAACCGCGGGTCATCGATGGCGGCGACCACAGCTCGCTTGGTCGAGCCCACGTCGGTGACCACGCAGTCGGGCGAGGCGTAGCGCAGAGCCGCATCGATCGCCGGGACCAAGGCGCCGATGGGGACCGCGACGAACACCGCGTCGGCGCCGGACACTGCGTCCTCCACGCTCTCGGCGGCTCGGTCGATCACGCCCAGGTTCAGGCCCCGCGCCAACGCGTTCGCATCGGCGTCAAACCCGGATACCGACGATCCCAGGCGCTCGCGGGCCGCCCGCGCCACCGAGCCTCCAATCAGCCCCACGCCCACCACGGCGATGTGCATCGCCGCTACGTGGACGCCGCGCCGCGTCGTGCCCTCACCGCGGCGGCCAGCTGATCGAGCACCTGCACGGTCGTGTCCCAGCCGAGGCATCCGTCGGTAATCGACTGACCGTAGGTGAGCGGGGTTCCCGGGGTGAGGTCCTGGCGTCCGCCGACGAGGAAAGACTCGACCATCGTGCCGACGACGGCCCGGCTGCCGGCGGCGAGCTGAGTGGACAGGTCCTCCGCCACGGCCGGCTGACGCTCAGGCTGTTTGCCGCTGTTGTCGTGCGAGAGGTCGATCATCACCCGCTGCGCAAGCGCCGCGTGCGCCAGCAGCGCGAGCGTTCGCGCCACGTCCCGCGCGCTGTAGTTCGGCGCGGACATACCCCCACGGAGGATCACGTGGCAGTCGCGGTTGCCGCGGGTGTGCATGATCGCCGAGCGTCCGTCCATGTCAATCCCGGCGAACGCGTGCGGCACGGCGGCGGCCCGGACCGCGTCCACGGCAACCTGGACATTGCCGTCGGTGCGGTTCTTGAACCCGACCGGCATCGACAGACCGGATCCGAGCTGGCGATGGATCTGGCTCTCGGCCGTCCGAGCACCGATCGCACCCCAACTGACCGCATCGGAGATGTACTGCGGAATGATCGGATCCAGGAACTCGCAGCCGACCGGCAGGCCGAGCCCGAGCACGTCGAGCAACAAGCTCCTCGCCATCCTCAGCCCGGTGTTGACGTCCCCGGACCCGTCCAGGTGGGGATCGTTGATCAAGCCCTTCCAGCCCGTGGTCGTGCGCGGCTTCTCGAAGTACACCCGCATCGCGATGCAGATGTCCTCCTGCAGGCGCTGTGCCTGCTCGCTCAGTCGCCGCGCGTATTCGAGCGTGGCCTGGACGTCGTGAACGCTGCACGGGCCGACCACCACCAACAACCGATCGTCTTCACCGTCGAGGATCGCGTGGATCTGCTCGCGCCCCCGCAGCACCACCTCGACCTGGGCGTCGGTGAGCGGGAGCTCACCGAGCAACCCGTGCGGGGCGATCAGCGGCTCAAGCCGCTCGATCCGCTGGTCACGGACTGCCTCCTGGCGTCTGGGCGGCGCGGTCGACATGCTCAGGCGGCGGCCGCGGATACGAGCTGTGGATCTGAGAGGGACTTGCCGCACAGCGCGGCGGCCGCACTCACACGCTCCACGAAATCGCCGAGCTCGGCCGTGGCCAGCGATTGCCGCCCGTCGCAGATCGCTTCGTCGGGCTGCGGATGCACCTCGACAATGATGCCGTCCGCCCCGACTGCGGCGGCAGCGAGCGACAGCGGCCCGACGAGCTCTCGGCGCCCGGCCGCATGGCTCGGATCGACGATCACCGGCAGGTGCGTGCGCTCCTTTAGGACCGGCACCGCCGTGAGATCAAGCGTGAAGCGATAGGACGTCTCGAACGTGCGGATTCCCCGCTCGCACAGGATCACCGCCTCGTTGCCCTCCTTGAGCACGTACTCGGCCGCGGACAGCAGCTCGTCCAGCGTGCTCGAGAGGCCCCGCTTGATCAGTACCGGACGTCCCGAACGGCCGACCTCGGTCAGGAGCGCGTAGTTCTGCATGTTGCGGGCGCCGATCTGGATCACGTCGGCCACTTCCAGCACGTCATCAAGGTCGCGTAGGTCCATGCATTCCGTGACGATCGGGAGTCCTGTCTGGGCCTTCGCGTCGGCCAGCATGCGCAGCCCCTCCTGCCCCAGCCCCTGGAAGGCGTAGGGCGAGGTGCGCGGTTTGTACGCGCCGCCTCGGAACATCGTCGCTCCGCAGCAGCGGACTGCGAGTGCGCACTCCAGCGTCTGCGCGCGGGACTCGACGGTGCACGGCCCGGCGATCAGCGCAAAGTGCTCGCCGCCGAGCTTCCGGCCCGCGATCTCCAGCACCTGCGCTGTTGGTCTCGTCATGATCGTCATCCCACTGTTCCTTTCGGCTCTCAAAGACTCTACGGAAGGCCCTCGCGCGGCGAGGGGTTGCGCCGCCGTCGCGGGCGACCGGTGAGGTCGCGCCGCCCTCGCGGGCGAGGATCGGGCCGCTCAGCGACCCGCGGTCCCGGCGCTCAGCCACAACGCGTGCCCGCGGCGTCGCGGGCTTCGGTCGTGTCCGCTGGAGCCGTCACTCCAGCGGAGGCCGAGCGCCTAGCTAAATCGCCAGAGATAGGAAGGCGTGCAGGAGCAGCCGGCGAGGGTACGTCCGTGGGTGTCGCTGGCGTAGCTCATGCGCTGGGCGGATTGTCGCACAGCTCCTGCAGGCCCGCAAGGAACCGGGCGTTCTCAGATTCGGTGCCGACCGTCACTCGCAAGGCCCCCGGGCGTCCGAGCGAGCCCCCTGCGCGGACGAGCACCCCGCGCTCTCGCAGTCCGCTCAGCACCCAGGCCTCGTCGATTTCGGTGGGCAGTCCAAGCCAGATGAAGTTGGCGTCGGATTCCGCGGTCCACAGCCCGAGGGCACGCACTCCCTCCTCGAGCTCCAGCCGGGCCGCGATCGTATAGGTGACGCGCCGCTCCACCTCGTCCTGGTGGCGCAGAGCTTCGACGGCGGCCGCCTGGGCAGCGGAGTTCAGATAGAAGGGCTGGCGGACCTGGTCGACCGCGACGCGGAAGTCCGGAGATCCGCACAGCGCGTACCCGACGCGAAGTCCGGCCAGCCCGTAGACCTTCGAGAACGTCCGCAGCAGGACGAGGTTCGGATGGCGCCGGAGCAAGTCGATCGAGGCGTAGGTGTCGCCAAGGCTGAGCGCGAACTCGCAGTACGCCTCGTCGAGGATCACGCAGACGTGACTCGGCACCCGCTGCATGAACGACTCGACCGCGTCCAGGCCCACGGCAGTCGAGGTCGGGTTGTTGGGGTTGCAGATCAGCACCAGCCGGGTGGCGACGGTGACCTCCGTGGCCATCGCGTCCAGGTCATGGCGATCGTCGGCGTCGAGCGGGACCTGGATCCCACGCGCGCCTGAGGCGGCCGCGAGGTGCGGATAGACGCTGAACGCGGGCCAGGCGTAGACGACCTCCGCGCCCGGTTCGAGCAGTGCCTCGCCGGCGGCGAGCAGAATGTCGCACGAGCCGTTGCCCAGGGCGATCCTCTCGGGCGCAAGGCCGTAGCGGTCCGACAGAGCGCGGCGCAGCGGGACGTAGGCCGGGTCCGGGTAGCGATTCGTGCTGCCCAGCACGCGCCCGGCCGCGTCGGCGACCGCGGGCAAGGGCCCAAAGCATGATTCGTTGGAGGCAAGCATGGCCACCTCGGCGCCCAGGTCGTAGCCGGCAGCCACCGGGTAGACCGGGATCCGGTTGATGCGCTGGGCGAACTCGATCGGCACTACGCCTATTGTGCCGACTCCAGGTCTGAGCGCAGCGCCCGGGCGTGGCCCAGGTACACGTGCCGGGGCACGTGATCATCCTCGGCGTAGTAGTGCACGAGCACGCGGATGACGCGCGGCATCGAGCCCGGAACCGGCACCTCCCGCGCGCACAGCAACGGGACCCGGTCCAGTCCCAGCCGGCGGGCGGCGACGGCCGGGAACTCGGCATCGAGGTCGTTCGTCGCCGTGAAGATGCAGCTGACCATCAACTCGGCTGCGAGCTGATTGCGCTCCATCAGCTCCCGCATCATCGTGTCTGTGGAGGCCAGGATCGCGTCGGCCTCGTTGCGCTCGACGCTATTGGCCCCTCGGAGCGCGAACAAACGCATCGGCGCGTAAGTCTGCCAGAGGACCCGACGGCGGGTGTGGCGCGTCGACCTCGATCACGCTGGCGCAGCCGAATCGCTTGACTCCGACGACCAGCGGTCCGAGCACGTGGCGCAGATCTACCTGGGTCTTGCAGTCCGCGAGCAGGAAGCGTGCGCCAGAGCGGCGCACGAACCGCTTGGCGTTGCGCGGGCCAAGAGTGCCGGAAAACAGCCGCGTGGCCACGTCCCCGCGCTTCAGGCACTGCGGCTCAGACCACAGACAGTCACCGACGAGCGTGTGCCGCCCGGTCTTTGAGGGGACGAGCGCGCCGAGGTAGCTGCGAGTCAGCACACCGCCGGCTTCCCGTTTGTCGGCCAGGTAGTCGAGCGCGCTGCGCTCATCGCGCTCGATGAAGTTCGCGTTGTCCAGGGTGGGAAGAGCCAGCTGACGGGCCAGGTTCATCTGGTAAACGGCCCCGGGCACCACGGCCAGCGCCACCAGTCCCCCGGCGATGGCCGGCCGGCGCCCGATGCCCGGCCAGCGCCGGCGACGCCCCGGCACGCGTACGGCCCGGGCACCCTGCGCCGCCCGGACCCCCTCCGCCGCCCGGACCCCCTGCGCCGCCCGGATCCCTTGGGCCACGCGGACTCCCTGGACCGCAAGGACAGCGAGCGGGATCGTGATGCCCTCGAACGCGTGCAGCGGCGTCGCGCCCGCTGCCGTCGCGGAGAGGACAAAGACCACGAACGACGCGATCGGCCACGATCGGGTTGCCGCGTCAAAGAAGCTCGTAATCGGCCGGCGGTAGGCCAGCGCAGCCGGGAGCCCCAGGGGAGCTAAGTAGAGCAGGATCGGCCAGATCGAGAAGGAGTGCTTGCTGGCCTGGCGCGCAAGCTGCCAGGACAGATCCGTGTGTCCGAGCACGAGGTAGTAGACCAGCGGCAACCCAGCGCCCAGCAGGGTCACGACCGGCAATCGGAGACCGGGCCGGCCCCGTCGTCGCCACAGCGCCAGTTCGGCCCCGATCAGGATGAGGATCAGCAGTTCGCCATGCCAGGGGTGCAGGAGGCTGGCAAAGGCTCCCAGCAGTCCCGGAACCACAGTGAGCCTGCCCTGCTCGTGCGCGCGGGCGTAGACCACGATCGCACCGACGATTGCCGCGATCGCCAGCAGCGCGAACGTGTAGCCCCAGGAGAGGAACGCGGGGAACAGGTCTCCCAGGACCGTGAATGAGCCGTAGGCCACGGTGAACGACGCGAAGAACAGCGCCAGTACCAGTCCGGCCCGGCGTGACCACAGACCGGACAGGCTTCCACGTACGTAGGCGCGGACGGCAAAGAAACAACCGCCGACGGCAATCGGCTTCCAGAGCAGCAGCGACAGCCACGGCACCACGCCGAGCGCTGACAGCCCACCGGACAGCGCGACCGCCGGCTGGAAATAGTCGGCCGGGGTTGGACGCAGGACAAACAAATTCGAGGCCAGGAAGTGGTGGGACGCGTCGCGAATCCAGGCTAGGTACTGCAACTGATCGACGATGTAGACACCGTCGGTACCCGTCCACACGCGGCCGTGTACGACAACCTGCCACGCGTCGAGGGCGAGCACCCACATGGAGATGGTGGCGAAGCCGACGAGCAGCGCCAGATCGAAGCGATCAAGCCGGCGGCGGGTCCGCCGCGGGGTGCTGGCAGCGACAGCGGACGCTTCACCCGTGGCAAGTTCGACACGCATCGAACCTGACGTTAACAGCCGGCCGAGCTCATTTGCCGCCTGGCTATTGGGCGAGCTTATGCTGAAGTGACGATGACGCTTGCCCGACCGAGCTGCTCATCAGGTCGATTCCGGTGGCCCGGAGGAAGATCCCGGTGGCGGGCATGAACGCCAGCACGAGAAACACGGTCAACGCGAGCGTCGCCCGACGCAACCTGACGCTGGTGGCCAGGGCGGCCAGGGGAAGCAGCCAGATGATGTACCACGGCACGAGCCACGCGAGGCTGGCGATCAGCGCCAATGTCGACCATCCCGCTCCGGTCAGCCAGTCCTTCCGACGCCGGATCAGCAGCGCGACCGTGACGACAACCGCGACGTTGGCCACGCGCAGGAGTCCGGGCGCGCCTCCGCCGAGGCCCACCGCCCAGCCGACGAGGTTGGGGATGCTGAAGTCGGTCAGCAGCGTGCTCTGATCTTGGAGGTTCGGGAGATGAAGGCCGAATAGGGCGAAGCTCACGGCGGCCAGTGGAACGGTGGCCAGTGCCGCGCCGATCAGCAGGTGTCCGCGGCGCTTGGGCGGGCGAGCGGCGAGGAGCAGGAACGGGAGCAGCAGGATGGCGGTGAACTTCACGAAGACAGCGACCATCAGGGCCGCCCCGGCGGAGCGATCGCGGTTTGAGAGCAGGAGCACGATGGCGGCAGTCGACGGCACGAGCATGAAGAAGTCGTTGTGGAAGCCGCCCACGGCATACATGAGGTAGATCGGGTTCGCGGCCACGAACAACACGGCAAAGCGCGGGTCGCGCCCGAGCAGCGTGGCGCACTTCCACACCAGCGCGATGAAGCCCAGGCTCATGACCACGGCCAGCACCTTCAGGACCCAGTAGGCCACCGGGATCGGCAGCAGCGCGATCGGGTAGCTGAGCGCGCTGAACAGGTAACCGTAGGGGCTGCGCAGGTGATGCCAGGTGGTGAACAGATAGATCGGGTCGTGCTGCTCTGAGGCAATCCCGTGGACGTACGGGTTGATGTGGTGAATGGCCCCCAGCCGCGCGTACCCCAGGTAGTTGAAGATGTCGGTCAGCTGCAGCGGCGCGCTCATCAGCAGGATCACGTGCAGGGCGACCACGCAGATCACGATCGTCCGCATGGACAGGGTTCGCACCGACAGGAGGGCGACGCCATAGGCCAGGCACATCGCCAGCAGCACCGCGCTGAAACCCCACTGCAGCGCGCGGTAGCTGCCCGTGATGTGTCCGAACAGGCTGTGCAGCGGCCCGGCCTCCCAGCCCGGGAACCCGGCGTTGCTCCGGGGCACGAGCGACGTGTCGTGCCCGGTGGAGAAGACGACCACGGCAAAGGCCGCCAGCAGCAGGGTGGCCAGGGCAGCCTGCCCGGATCGGCGCCCGAACGTGACCCTGACGCGGGGGACGCTGAGACGACGCCCGATCGGAGCCAGGCGGGGAAGGACCGCGCGTCCATCTGCGGGCACGCCGGGCGCCGCGCCGACAGCGCTCGAGGCGAGCGCGACGGACCCGTCGGACTGTGTCGAGTCCTGTCGCATCACCTCATAAATACTGCCCTGCCGCGGTTGGTTCGCGGGCGGGACGGGATTGGAATTCGGTTAAGAACGCAGCTTGCTGCTCGGTGCGCCGTCGATCGGCGCGCCTAAGATCAGGCCCGTGAGTGCCGGGACGCTGAGCCGCGACGCACCCTCGCCGCGACCCACCAAAGTCGGAGTCGAGCGCCGTGCCGCGCTCCGCAGTCCCACCGTTGTGGCGGTCGCCGGGCTAACTGTGCTGGCCGCCGTATTGCGTCTGGAGCGGCTGGGTTATCAGGGGTTCTGGTACGACGAGGGCCACACGGTGCTGCTCGTGCATGCCTCCCCGATCCGGATGCTCAGGCTGCTCCCGTACACCGAGTCCACACCGCCGCTGTACTACTGCCTGGCCTGGCTTTGGGCACACGTCTTCGGGTACGGGGAAGCGGCCCTGCGCTCGCTTTCGGCCGTGGCGGGCATCGTGACCGTGCCGATCGTCTACGGCGCCGCGGCCAAGCTCAGCTCCCGGCGCGCGGGCGTCATTGCCGCCGCGCTGACGGCCTGCAACCCGCTTCTGATCTGGTACTCGCAGGAGGCGAGGTCCTACGCGCTGCTGGCGCTGCTGAGCGCCTGCTCGCTGATGGCATTCGCTTACGCCCGCGCCGAGCCCGCCCCTCGCGCGCTCTGGGCCTGGGGGCTCGCCGCTGCGTTGTCGCTGACCACGCACTACTACGCGCTGATCGTCGTGGTCCCGCAGGCGCTCTGGCTGCTGGCCGTCCATCGCCACAGGCGCGGGGTCCGAATCGCGGTTGGGGCGGTCGGGGCGTGCGGACTGGCCTTGGTTCCGCTGGCGCTCAAGCAGAACGCCAGCGGGCACGCGAGTTGGATCGCGCAGATCCCCTTGCTCCCGCGGCTCGGTCAGATCGTGCCGCAGTTCCTGATCGGTTTCGGTGCGCCGGCCCGCGTGCTGCTCGAACGGCTCGCCGAGCTGGGCGCCGTGGCGTCGCTGGCCTTGCTCGCGCTCCCGTTCAATGCCGCACAGCGGCGCGGCGCCCTGATCGCCGGAGCGATCGCCGGGGCCGGCCTGGTGATCAACCTCGTGCTGATCGCGGGCGGGGCGGATGATCTGATCACCCGCAACGTGATCGCTTTGTGGCCGCCCGCCGCGGTGCTCCTAGCGGGAGGGCTGGCCACGCGCGGCCCGGCCATCGCCAGGGCGGCCGGGATCGCGCTGGCCATCGGGCTGTGCACGATCGGGCTCGTGGCGGCGATCGCGGTCAGCGTCCGGCGTGACCTGCAGCGACCGGACTGGCGGGCCGTGGCGCGGGCGCTCGGACCGCGGCCCGCGCCGAGCGTCGGGCGGCGGGTGATCCTCGTCCAGCATTACCGGGACCTGCTGCCGCTCTCGCTCTACGTCCCGGGGCTGCGCTCGCTGCCTCACGGCTCGACCACGGTCAAGGAGCTTGACGTCGTGGCGATCCGCGCGCCCCGCGTGCGCCTGTGCTGGTGGGGAGCCGCCTGCAACCTGACGGGCTCCCAGATCCAGGCCACCTACCCGATCGCCGGGCTGCAGGAGGTCTCTCGGGTCAGGGCACTGCAGTTCACCGTGGTCCGCCTGCGGTCCGCCACCGGGGCTCCGATCAGCCGGGAGCTCGTCTCGGCAGCCCTGCGGACGACGAGCCTGCGCCGGGACGAGCTGCTGCTCCAGCGCTAGGGCCGCGGTCTGGGAACTCGCCGGCCCCTGCGCGACGCTCCGCGGCGCCCGCGCCCTGCAGCGCGCGTAGCTCGGCCTCGTTGAGCCGACGCCAGGCCCCCGGTTTCAGATCTCCCAGGAGCAGTGGACCGAAGCTGACCCGCTCGAGCTGCTTGACCCGGTGACCTACGTGTTCGCACATCCGCTTGACCTGGCGGTTGCGGCCCTCGTGGATCGTGATCTCGATCGTGTCGGGCGCGAGCCGACGAACCCGCGCGGGCGCGGTCACACCATCCTCCAGCGCCACCCCGGCCCGCAGCGCGCGCAGTGCCTTGTCGCGGACCGGCGGGCGGGCCAAAACGGCGCGGTAGGCCTTCTCGACCTCGAACTTCGGGTGCGTCAGCCGGTAGGCGAGCTCGCCGTCGTTGGTCAGCAGAATCAGGCCGGTGGAGTCGATGTCCAGACGCCCCACGGGGTATAGGCGCAGCGGCACTGCAACCAGCGAGACGACGGTCGGCCGGCGCTGGGGATCACTGGCGGTGGAGACGACTCCGGGGGGCTTGTTGACGGCATAGACCACGCGCTCGGCGTCGGGCTGAACCGCTTTGCCGTCCACCGCGACCGCGTCGGAGGCGTCCACGTTGCGAGCCGGATCGAGGACCGGCTCGCCGCCGATCGTCACGCGCCCGGCACGCACGAGCTCCTCGGCCGCGCGACGCGATGCGATCCCTGCGGAAGCTAGGTACTTGGCCAGTCGCACGACCCTGCCACCATAGTCAGAGTGGATCTGAATCTGCTCACGGAAAAGCTGGCCCAACTGGGCGAGCCGGCCTACCGGGCCCGCCAGGTGTGGCGCTGGACCGCGCAGGGCGCGCCGGGCTTCGACGCCATGACCGACCTGCCGCTGCGGCTGCGCTCCGAGCTGGAGGGCGCGCTTGCCTATTCGACCCTCGCGGTCGAGGACCAGGCGCATTCCCGCGATGGCACGGTCAAGGCGCTGTTCCGCACCGAGGACGGACGCCCCGTGGAGGGCGTGCTGATGAGCTACCGCGACGGGCGCCGCTCGCTGTGCCTCTCCTCGCAGTCGGGCTGCCCATTGACCTGCAGCTTCTGCGCGACCGGCAAGATGCGCTTCGGGCGCAACCTGACCACCTCGGAGATCCTCGACCAGGCGCTTCACTTTCGCCGCCTCGGGCCGGTCGACCACGCCGTGTTCATGGGCATGGGCGAGCCGATGATGAATCTCGACAACGTGCTCGAGGCCTGCCGGCGACTCCCGGCGCTGGGCATCACCCACCGGCGCACGGCGATCTCAACCGTGGGCTGGATTCCCGGTATCGAACGCCTCACCGCAGATCCGATGCCGATCCGTCTGGCGCTGTCCCTGCACGCGGCCGATGAGGCGCTGCGCTCTGAGCTGATGCCGGTCAACGACCGCTATCCGCTCAGCGACGTGCTGCGCGCCTGCGAGGCTCATTACGAGCGCAAGCACCGGATGGTGTTCGTCGAGTATGTGATGCTGGCCGGGGTCAACGACTCTCATGCCCAGGCCGCACAGCTGGCGGAGGCGCTCGACCCACGCGTGTTCAAGGTCAACCTGATCCCGTACAACCCGACCGATTCCCCCTACTCGGGCTCGAGCCGCAAGGCGATCGATGCGTTCGTGGCCGTGTTGGAGGGCGAGGGAATCTCCGCCACGGTGCGCCTCACCCGCGGGCAGGACATCGACGCCGCGTGTGGCCAGCTGGCCGCCCGCGCCATATGATCCGCGGCATGGAGCCCCGCCTGCTCGGACGATCGACGGCCGCCGCGCGCGTGGGGTTCGGCGTGGCCCTGCTCGCCCGCCCCGAACTGCTCACCGCCCCGTGGATCGGGCGCGACGCCACGCGGCCCGGACCGAAGCTGCTGGCGCGCGCTCTGGGGGCTCGCGATCTGGCGCTCGGCCTCGGCGCGCTGGCCTGCGACTCGGATGACCTTCGACTGTGGCTGGCTGCGGCGCTGCTCGCCGACAGCGCCGATCTGGCCGTCACCGCGACCGCGGGCAACGCTCTGCCGCTGAGCGGAAGGGTGCTCGCTTCCTCGACTGCGCTGGGCGGAGTGGCGCTCGGGGCGATGGCCATCGCCGGCCTGCGACGCTGAGCGTGCCGCCCGGCTGGGCTGGCGTTAGCTGGCCCCCGCACGGGCCTCGCCAGCCCGCAGCAGCCGGTCGCGCAGCTCCACCTCGAGCTCGGGCGTCGGATCGAACTCGCTGAGCTCAGGCAGGTCGTTCAGCGAGCCGAGCCCGAAGAGACGCAGGAACAACTCAGTCGTGCGGTAGAGCACGGCGCCGAACTGCGAGCGCCCGCTCTCCTCGATCACGCCACGCTCAAGCAGCGTGGCCGCGGCCGACTCCGCGTTGACCCCGCGGATCCGGGCGATCTCAGGGCGCGAGACCGGCTCCAGGTAGGCGATGATGGCCAGCGTCTCGGCCTGGGCGGGGGTCAGCGGCGGCGTGCGCGGGCGTGCGAGCAAGCGCCGTGCCGCGGGCTCCGCGTCCGGGTGGGTCGAGAGCACCCAACCACCAGCGAGCTGGCGCAGAACCAGTCCGCGCCGCTCGAACTCCAGGTGCTCCCGCAGCGACTCGAGGGCGCTGATGACCTCATGCAGCTCGGCGCCCGTCGCCTCGGCCAGATCGGCCGGATCGGCGGGATCGGCCGAGAGGAACAGCAGCGCCTCAAGCTGGGCTTGGAGCCCGAGGCTCACGCCGACAGCTCCGTCGTCGCCCGCTGGGGCGCAGGCGAACTGACCGTGATCTCACCGAACGGCTCCGGCTGGCTCCACGTTGCCTCGCCCTGCTTGTAGAGCTCAAGCAGGGCGAACAGGGTGACGGCGACCGTCACCCGGTCCGCGGAGGCCACCGCGTCGTCGAACTTGAAACTCCCGCCGCGGAGCAGCGAGCGCAGATGCGACAGACGTTCGGCAACCGTGATCTTCTGCACGGTCATATGGCGGATGTCGACAGGCTCCGGCGGCACGAGCAGCTCGCCGATCGCTGCGCCGAGCCGCCGCGGGTCATAGACAGCGCTGGCGTCCGCCAGCGAGGCGCGGCGCAACCACGGCGGCAGCGGCGCAGAGCGGAACCGGAAGCTCTCCTGGGCGGCGAGCCCAGCCTGCAGGTGGTTGGCGGCCGCGCGATAGCGATGGGCGTCGAGCAGGCGCGCCAGTAGCTCCTCGGCAGCTTCGCCCGGATCGAGGTCGATCTGATCAGGCTCCTCGCCCGGGAGCATCAGCCGCGATTTGAGCTCGAGCAGCGAGGCGATCAGGACGAGAAACTCGGTCGCGGACTCCAGATCCAGCTCGCCGCGCTGCTCCAGGTGGTCGATATAGGAGATCACGATCTCCGCCAAGTCGACCTCGAGCAGGTCAACCTCCTCCCGCAGGATCAGCGTCAGCAGGAGGTCGAACGGGCCTGCGAACACGTCGAGGTCGAGCTCGAGGTCGATCAGACGCACGGGAAGAACTTAGCGCCGGGGTCGGACTGGCCCGACGCCCATCGCCTGGCGGACGTCCGCGAGCGTGTCCGAGGCGATCGCCCGGGCCTTTTCGGCGCCCGCAGCCAGCGTCCGCTCAAGCCCTGCCTCGTCCGCCCGAATCTCGTTGTAGCGCTCGCGAACCGGGGCGAGATAGTCGACGACGGCGTCGGCCACGGCCTGCTTGAAGGCGCCGTATCCAGCCCCGCGGTACTCCTGCTCGATTTGGTCCGGCGCCGTGCCGCGCACCGCCGCCAGAACGTCGATCAGAT
This sequence comes from uncultured Solirubrobacterales bacterium, assembly GCA_963757165.1. GTDB lineage: Bacteria > Actinomycetota > Thermoleophilia > Solirubrobacterales > Solirubrobacteraceae > Palsa-465. Next base: position 325,206 of record CAVWQO010000002.1, on the reverse strand, counting down.
TGGCAATCCCCGCCTTGTCAGGGCCCCGCACGATGTCCGAGCCCGAGTCGGTGACCGCCGAGCGGAACTTCTTGACGATGGTGGCGGGCTCGTCGAGCACGTAGATCGTGCCCTGGACGCTCCCGCCCGTTGTCGACATCTTGCGCTCGGGAGCCTGGAGATCCATGATCCGGGCACCCACGGAGGGAATCCGGGGCTCGGGCACCACCAGCGTCTCGCCGAAGCGTCCGTTGAAGCGTTCGGCGATGTCCCGCATCAGCTCGACGTGCTGGCGCTGATCGTCTCCGACCGGAACTTCGTGCGCGCGGTAGGCGAGCACGTCGGCCGCCATGAGCACGGGATAGAAGAACAAGCCGGCCGAGACCAGCTCCCGCTGAGCGCCGGATTTCTCCTTGAACTGGTGCATGCGATTGAGATCACCGAAGGCTGTCACGCTCGACAGCAGCCAGGTCAGCTCGGTGTGCTCAAGGACGTCACTCTGGCGAAAGAACACGCACCGGTCAGGCTCCAGCCCGGCGGCCAGCAGCGTTGCCGCCGTGTCGTAGACGGACCCCCGCAGCGCGGCGGGCTCGTAGGGCACGGTGATCGCGTGCAGATCGACGACGCAGTAGATCGCCTCACCGCGGTCCTGGCCGACCACGTACTGGGTTATCGCGCCGATGTAGTTGCCCAGGTGCTTGCGCCCTGTCGGCTGGATGCCGGAGAAGATCCGCATGTCCGCGGGCAGGCTACTTGCCGAGCGAACCGACGGCGGCGGCGGCGGGTCGCCGGGGGCGGTCGCCCGGGGCGCCGCGGACAGCGAGTAGCCAGGCGGCCACGAGGCCACCGATGGCTCCGCACAGATGTCCCTGCCATGAGATCCCGTCACGCGGGACGAGGCTTGAAATCAGCGCTCCCCCCCACACCACCGCGACCACGACGCCGGTGAGCAGCTCCAGCGCGCTGCGGTTGAACACGCCGCGGGTCAACAGATAGGTCGCATAGCCGAACACCAGTCCGCTCGCACCGACGGTGGTCGTGCCGGAAGGGGAGATCAGCCACGTCCCGAGGCCCCCGATCACGATCACCACCAGCGTCACCAGGGCCACACGTGCCGCACCGCGCAGGGCGATGATCACGCCCATGAACACGAGCGGAACGGTGTTCGAGATCAGGTGGGCGAAGCTGACGTGCAGGAACGGAGCAGTGACGATTCCCCAGAGGCGCGCCACGTCATGCGGGTGGATGCCTTCGGCGTCCAGTCCACCCGAGTCCAGCGAGTTGATCACCTCGACAACCCACATCAGCGCAATGATCCCGGCCAGGAGCTGGATCCCCTCACGCGGGGCGCGGCCTCGGCGTTGCAGATCGGTGGTGTCCATCGAAATACAGGATGACACGCCGCCCCCGCGGGTCAGCTCACGCGTGCCAGGACCTCATGGGCCAGGGCCAGGGCGACCTGCGCGCGCTCCTGCAGCGAAGCGGTGAGCACAAATTCTCCGGGGTTGTGGGCATTGCCGCCGCGAGGACCGAGCCCGTCGACGGTCCAGTCGATGCCGGCCGCGAAATGGCTCGCGTCGCTGGCGCCCCCGCGGCTGGCGGCGGCGATCGGCCGCCCGAGCCTGGTGGCCGCCCCGGACAGCAGCTCGGACGTGGCAGCGCGGGCGTCCATCCCCGGCCAGCGACGCTGCATCGCCCCCTCCAGCCTGACGCCCTCGACCTCGGCCGGAATTGCCGCGAGCACCGAGTCGAAGGCCTCCAGACCCTCAGCGCGCAGGTCCAGCAGCAGCTCGCCCTCGGCTGGAACCACGTTCAGCGCGTCCCCTGAGCGCACCACGGTCGGTACGACGCTCATCCGGTCCGGGCCGCTTGGATCGTGATGGCGTGCCAGCGCCAGCGCCAACTCGGCCAGTGCCAGCAGGGCGTTGCGACCCTGGTCCGGCGCACTGCCGGAATGTGCCGCCCGTCCCGTGGCGCTCACTCGTAGCGTGCCGGCCGCCTTGCGTCGAAGGACGACGGCCTCGTCCCCGGTGGACGTGCGTTCGCCCGCCTCGAAGCACAAACAGGCGTCGTAGCCGGCGAACCGGGCCACGTGGGCGAATTGGGTGCTTCGCCATTCCTCATCGGTCACGAGCAGGACCGAGAGCTCCGCAAACGCCTCTGGCCGGGCGTTGAGCGCTCGGGCGAGGCCCAGGGCGAGCACTACCCCGCCCTTCATGTCGACGGTTCCCGGGCCGTAGAGGCGGTCGCCTTCCCGACTCAATGGGCGGTGCGCGTGGTGCGCCACGACGGTGTCCAGATGCCCGAGCAGCAGCAGCTTTCCGGCGCCGGTGCCGCTGAGCCGGGCGACCAGGTCAGGCGGGTTGCCGGGAGTGGAGCAGGGAACGCGTTCGATCCGGGCCGCCGGCGGCAGCAGCGCCGCGCATAGCGCGACCGCCTCCTCGGCGCCGTCCGCGTCACCGGACGGCGTGGAGACGGCCACCAGAGCTTCCAGCTCACGCTCGGCGTGGGCGGCAATCTCGGCAGCGTCGGCGGCGATCAGCGGGTCCACGGCCCCAGTATGTCCGCTGCCGGTCGCTCCCGGCGGCCGGGTTTCAGGGATCGTTCAGCGAATCCGGAGTCCGACCAGCGGTTGTGTCTGTGCGCGCGCGGTGACCAGCTCGCCGCTCGCGTGGAGCATGGCCAGCGCCTTGACCGCGGCGCGAGTGAACTGCTGATCGACCAGCGCCAGACATTCGGCCAGCGCGTCATCGCTGCTCTTGGGGCAGCTGTAGGGACGGCTGACGGTCATCACATCCCAGGCGTCGGCGACGGCCAGCAGGGCCGCGCCCTCGGGAATCTGATCCCCGTACAGACCACGGGGATAGCCGTTTCCGTCCGGCCGCTCGTGATGAGTGCGGATCCACTGCACCTGCTGCGGCGCCAGAACACCCTCCACGATCCGGGCGGCGAGTTCGGCATGACCCTTGATCTCGGTCCATTCGTCATCGGTCAGCGGTTCGGTCTTGCGCAGCGTCGCATCAGGGATGCCGATCTTGCCCACGTCGTGCACGAGCGCCGCCTCGCTGAGCAACCGGGCCTCCTCCTCGGGCCAGCCCGCGGTACGCGCGAGACGGGCCACCAGCGCAGCAACTCGCTCTGAGTGCTCATGAGTGGCGGGATCCTTGGCGTCGATTGCCCGCGCCAGCGCCCGCAGCCCCAGCAGCGCCTGCGAGCGCTCCAAGCGCTCGGCGCGCTCCTGGGCGGAGAGCTCATCGACCACGTCCGGGTCGTAGATCCAACATTGATCGCGGCCGCGGGCCTTGCTCCAATAGAGCGCTCCGTCGGCGAGCCGGATCAGCTCGGCTGGATCGTCGGTCACGGCGGTGTCGCAGATCCCGGCGGACACCGTCAGGCGGTACGGGTCACGCACGGTCGCGGCGATCATCCGCCGCGCTCGCTCGACGGCGACCAGCGCGCCCTCCCGGGTGGTCTCCGGCAGGACCCACGCGAATTCATCCCCGCCGACGCGGCCCAGCACGTCCTCGGCGCGAGCCAGCCGGGTCAGGCAGCGCGCGACATGGGCCAGCAGCTCGTCGCCGGTGTCGTGGCCCCCCACGTCGTTGAGCTGCTTGAAGTGATCGATGTCGATCACGGCGACCGAGAGCGGCGTTTCGTAGCGCTTGGCCCGCGCCAGCTCGATGGCGAGGCGACCGTGGAGGGTCCGGTGGTTGGCCAGGCCGGTGAGTGGATCAGTTGAGGCCTGCGCCGCCAGCTTGGCACGGTCCTCGATGCTGGCGATGGCTGTGGCCAAGAGGTCGCCGAACTCCTGCAGCCGGTCCTCATCGGCGCTGGTCAGACGCGCCGGTTTGGCCACGCTGACGGCCAGCACACCCCAGTTTCGGTCGGCCACACGGATCGGGGCGACGATGCTGGAGTCGTAGCCCAGGCGTCGCACGGGCGAACCGGGTTCGTGATCGTCGACACGGACAGCATGGTTGGTCTCGAGCGCTCGGGCCACGTCGGTACCCGGTCGGACCGCCACCGGCATCCCCGGCTCGTACCGTCCGCCCTCGCGGTCGGCCCAGGATCCCATCACCGTAGCGCGGTCGGGGCTGTCAAGCCGGAGGATCCCGGCGGCGCCGGCGCCGAGCAGGGCCGCTGATTCGACCGCCACGAGCTCGTAGATTCCCTCGGCCGGCTCGCCCCCCACGACCGCGGTGGCCACTCGACGCAGCGAGCTCTGCTCGGCCGCCAGCTGCTCGGCGCGCCTGCGCAGCCCGAGCGTCAGGGACTTGCCGGCGATGATCGCGCCGCCCAGCACCAAATAGGACGCTGAGCCCATGATCAGCTGCACCGCGAAGGCGTCGTGGAGCGCGCGCGAGTCATAGAACAGCGGCAGGGCATGGGTGAGGACGCAGCCGGCCAGGTACACCCCCGCTACCGCCGGCCTATAGAAGTACCCGGCGAACACGGCGACGAAGAACAGATAGATCCACGCCGGCGAGGCGGCGCCGCCGGAGGAGGCGACGGCGACGGCGATCGCGGCGAAGCCGGAGCTGATCGACACGTGGATCAGCCATCGCGGCGCCTTCTCCCAACTGATCAGCAGGACCGAGATCGCTCCCCAGACACAGGCTAGTGCGGCATCGCCGAGCAGAGCCGGGATGTGGGAATGAGACACACCCGGGAGCACCGCGAACGAGGACAGCGTGGCGCCGCCGATGGCGAACAACAGGCCGCTGACCGTTCCGGCCAGTGCTCGCTCTTCGGACTCGACGGCGATCCGAGAGATCAGCCGATCCACACGTCCTCTGGGCGACCCACTCGCCCCCAAACTGCGCATCATTTGGCCGTCTTATCGGCGCGGAGAGCCGGCGACGTTAGCCCGGCTTCAGACGGTGCAGACGGCCTGCCCGCCGGGTTAGTCCTCCATTGCCTGGCGTACGACCGGCCGCCGCACTGCTCCGGCTTCGTCGAGACGCCGTACCGGGGTCGTGTAGGGCGCGTTGCGGGCGAGCGCTGGATCCTCAGCGGCCTCTCGGAGAATCTCGGCCACGATCTCCACGAAGTGATCAAGCGTCTCTTTGGTCTCGGTCTCCGTCGGCTCGATCAGCAGAGCCTCGTCGACGATCAGCGGGAAATAGATCGTCGGCGGATGAACGCCGTGGTCCAGGAGCCGCTTGGCGAGGTCCAGGGTCTTGATCTTCAGCTCGCGTTTCATCGGCGCGCCGGAGAGGACGAACTCGTGCATGCAGATTCGCTCGTAGGCGGCCGGAAGGTGCTCCAGCACCCCGGCCCGGCGCAGCCTCGCGAGCAGGTAATTGGCGTTCAGGACCGCCACTTCCGAAGCGTCACGCAGGCCGGCGGCGCCCAATGAGCGGATGTAGGCGTAGGAGCGGACGAACACGCCGTAGTTGCCTTGGAAACCTCGCAGGCGCCCGATCGACTTGGGACGATCGTAATCAAGGTCGAACGTGGGCCCTGCGGAGCCGTTGCCACTCGCGCCGCGGCGCACGACCTGGGGCCGGGGAAGAAACGGCTCGATCCGGTCCGAGACGGCGATTGGGCCGGCGCCGGGGCCGCCGCCGCCGTGAGGCTGAGTGAAGGACTTGTGCAGGTTGAAGTGCACGATGTCGAAGCCCATGTCCCCGGGACGGCAGATGCCCATGATCGCGTTGAGGTTGGCGCCGTCGTAGTAGAGCGTCGCGCCGATGCCGTGGACGATCCGGGCGATCTCCTCGATGTTGGATTCGAATAGACCGACCGTCGAGGGATTGGTCAACATCAGGCAGGCGACATCGGGAGTCGCCTTGGCGCGCAGATCATCGAGATCGACGTTGCCGTCCGCGTCGGTGTCGACCTTGACCACCTCGTAGCCCGCCATCGTGACCGTGGCCGGATTCGTCCCGTGGGCGGTATCGGGGGTCAGCACCTTCGTGCGGTGCTCGCCGCGATCCTCATGGAAAGCCCGGGTCAAGAGGACGCCCGCCAGCTCGCCGTGAGATCCGGCGGACGGCTGCAGCGACACGTGCGGCAGGCCGGCGATTTCCCCCAGCGCGTCCTGCAAGCGCCACATCAGCTCCAGCGCGCCCTGGGCGTGACGCGGCTCCTGCAGCGGGTGCAGGCGCGCGTGGCCGGGCAGCGCGGCGATCCTTTCGTGGAGCTTGGGGTTGTGCTTCATCGTGCACGAGCCCAGCGGATAGAAGCCCGTGTCGAGGTCGAAATTCCGCTTGGACAGGCGGTTGTAGTGGCGGACGATCTCCGGCTCGGCCACCTCGGGCAGGCGAGGCGGCGCGGCGCGGCGGAGCTCCGGCGGCAGCAGCTCGTCCAGCGGGCGCTCGGGAACGTCCAGTTCCGGGGCGACGAACGCCCGGCGCCCGGGCTTCGAGCGCTCGAAGATGGTCAGCTGGTCGTCGGCGGCTCCGATCACCGTGCCACCTCGTGAAGTTCGGTTCGGTGGGCGCTGAGCGCTGCTTGCAGCGCCTCGGCCAGCTGGTCGATGTGCGCCCGGCTGCGTTGCTCGGTGAGGGCGATGAGCAGGCAATCCTCGTGCTCGGGGTAGTCGCGACCAAGCGGGAACCCGGGATTGATGCCCCGGCGGCGGCACTGGTCGATGACTGCTTGCACAGGCGCGTCGAGGCGGACCGCGAATTCACGCATCACCGGCCGCTCGTGCAGGAGGGTCACGCCGTCGATGGCCTGGAGCCGTTCCCGCGCGTACGCGGTGCGTTGAAGCATCAGGGTGGCGAGCTCGACGATCCCCGTGCGACCCAGCCAACTCAGGTAGATGACCCCGGCCAGCGCGTTCAGCGCCTGGGCGGTGCAGATGTTGGAGGTCGCCCGCTCGCGGCGGATGTGCTGCTCACGCGTCTGCAGTGTGAGCACGAAGCCGCGCTTGCCGTCGACGTCCTTGGTCTCCCCCGCGATTCGGCCGGGCATCCGCCGCGTCAACGCCTCGGTGGCGGCGAAGAACCCGAACGACGGGCCTCCGAAGTCGAGCCGGTTGCCCAGCGACTGTCCCTCCCCGACCGCGATGTCCACACCGCACTCCCCGGGTGACTTGAGCAGCGCCAGCGGAAGCGGATCGCAGGCGCAGATGCTCAGCGCGCCCGCGGAGTGGGCCGCGGCCGACAGCGCCGGCAGGTCCTCGACCACGCCGAGGAAGTTCGGCTGCTGGACGATGACGGCGCTGACGTCGGCCAGCAGCGGCGGCAGCTCGGTCAGGCCGTCGCGCAGGGGTGCCTCCTCCACCTCCATCCCCCAACCGCGCGCCAGGGTGCGCAAGGTCTCCCGCGAGTGTGGATGGACGCCACGGGAGATGACCAGGCGCCGCCGTGCATTGGCGAGCTTGGCCACGTAGCCTGCCGCCCCGACCGCACTGGGCCCCTCGTACACGGACGCGTTGGAGATCGGCAGCCCGGTGAGCTCCGAGATCGCCGTCTGGTACTCGAACATCGCCTGGAGCCCGCCCTGCGAGATCTCGGGCTGGTAGGGCGTATACGGGGTCAGAAACTCCGAGCGCTGGGTGATCGCGTCAACGAGGGCTGGGATGTAGTGGTCGTACATGCCGGCCCCGAGAAACGAGATCTCATCCTCAGCGCTGACGTTGCGCGCCGCCAGGTCTCGCAGCTCGGCGAACACCTCCTGCTCGGAGAGGCCCGGACCGAGCTTCAGCGCTCGCCCGAGGCGAAGGCCGGCGGGGATGTCCTCAAACAGCGTCTCGATCGAGGCCACGCCGATCTCCCGGAGCATCTCCTCGCGGTCGGCATCGGTGGCGGATACGTAGCCGCTCACGCGAGTGTCCCCTGGTAGGCATCCGCGTCCATCAAGGAGTCGAGCTCCGAGGTATCGGACAGCCTGACCTTGACCAGCCAGCCCTCTCCGTAGGGGTCCTCGTTGATCGTCTCCGGGCTCGCACTGAGCGTCTCGTTGACTTCGATCACCTCTCCCGACAGGGGCGCAATCACGTCCGAGACCGCCTTCACGGACTCAACTTCGGTGTAGGACTCGTCCTTCTTGATCTGCGCACCGACCTGGGGCGGTTCGAAGAACACGACCTCGCCGAGCGAATCCTGCGCGTACCAGGTGATCCCGAACGTCGCCTGGTCGCCCTCAATGCGCGCCCAGTCATGCTCGGGGTGATACAGCAGGTCGTTCGGATAGCTCGGGTCGGCCATGTTCAGGATCCCTTTCGGTACAGAGGCTTGCGCTCGACCACGGCGAACCGGCTGGTTCCTCGTACGTCGATTTCGATGTGCGTCCCCGGCTCGGCACGCTCGGCGGAAACGTACGCCATCCCGATCCCCCGCTCCAGACACGGCGAGAACGTTCCGCTGGTGACCACGCCGCCACCGACCACCGGGTTGCCCTGGCGGGCGATGCCCGCGCCCTCGATCGCGAACGGAACGAGCTTCTCAGCGGGGCCGGCGTTCCGGGCGGCGGCCAGCGCCTGGGCGCCGATGAAGCCGGTGTCCTCACGGCAGCACCACCCAAGGCCGGCCTCGATCGGATTGCGATCGGCGGAGAGGTCCTGGCCGTAGAGGTGAAAGCACACCTCCAGCCGCAACGTGTCGCGCGCTCCCAAGCCGACGGGCGTGACGCCGCGGCTGACCAGAACGTCCCAGACCGCGGGCGCATCAGGCGGATCAAGCAGCAGCTCAAAGCCGTCCTCGCCCGTGTACCCCGTGCCGGCCATCAGCGTCGCGGCACCCGCGACTGACGGTTCCGCGCAGTGCATCCGGGGCGGGAGCGGGGAGTCAGCGAGCTGAGCCATGAGCGGGCGAGCGCCGGGTCCCTGGACGGCCAGCATCGCGAACTCCGCGGTCTTGTCGATCACGTCGACGTCGAAGTCTGCGGCGTGTGAGCACAGCCACTCCAGATCGGACTCGTGGTTGGCGGCATTGGTCACGATCAGGAACACGCACTCGGCCAGGCGGTAGGTGAAGAGGTCATCCAGTACGCCGCCGTCCTCCCGGCACATCACGCTGTACTGAGCGCCACCCTCCGGGATCGCGCGGATGTCGTTGGAGAGCATCCGCTGCAAGAACGCCTCGCTCTGCGGCCCGCGGATCTCGACCTGGCCCATGTGCGAGACGTCGAAAACGCCGACCTCGTTGCGCACCGCCAGGTGCTCCTCCCGGATCCCCGCGTACTGCACCGGCATCTCCCAGCCGGCGAAGGGCATCAACTTCGCCCCGGCGGCACGATGGCGCTCGTGCAGGGGCGTCTGGCGAAGCGTCGTCTGAGTCGATGCATCCACTGTCACTGAGGCTACAAGGCGCTGCGGGGGAGCTTGGTCGCCGCGCTAGTACCCGCGTGAGCTGTGTTTGCCCCCGTCCCGAGACTGCCCTGGAGAAACCTGAACCGTCGCGTGGTAGACCGCGGAGAGGACGAACAGCGCCGGCTTGAAATTGCCTTGGCTGTCGAATACGCCCTTCTGGACGAACGGGGGATTGGGCACCGGGTTGCCGCCGCCCCAACCGGGGCGAGCGGCGAAATCCTGCAGCACGAAGTAGATCGCCCCCGAGAGCCAGGGCTTGGAGGCGAACACCCGGAGGTGATAGGCCAGGGCGTCCGCTTGGAAGCTGTAGGTGCCCCGCTCCTCCACCGGGCCGGGGCGGTTGCCCTCAAAGCCGAACTCTGTGACGAACAGCGGCTTGGTCGGATAGCAGGTGTGAAAGAAATCCAGAAACGGGCCGAGCGCGTCCCGATCGTCGGTGGTTCCGCCGCCGGCGTCAAACCAGCCGAAGTAGTCGTTGAATCCGATCACGTCCAACGGCCTGTAGGCACTCTGACAGGCCACTCCCGGCCAGGAGCTGACGGCCATCCCCACAGGCCGAGTCGGGTCCAGCTTGTGCGCCAGGGCGCTCGCCCCGGCGATGTAGGCAGCCTCGGGCCCGTCTGGCGGTGTGGTCAGCTCGTTGCCGACGCTCCACAGCAGCACCGAGGGGTGGTTTTGATTTGTGAGGATGTTGGTCTTCAGCTCCGCGTAGGCGCGGGTGAGCCAGCTGCGCTGGCTCAGATATTGACTGCGCACCTGATAGACCGGCACCTCCGACCACAGCAGGATCCCGGCGCGGTCCGCCAGCTCCTGGAGCTCGGGGCTGAGCGGATAGTGGGCCCGGATCAACGTCGCGCCGAGCGCGTGCACCCAGCCGATCACCTGCTTGGTGCGCGCGGGCGTGAGCACCCCGCCGAGCAGGGCGTCCTGTTCGTGGATGTTCACCCCGCGCAGACTCAGCAGGCGCCCGTTGAGCAGCAGCCTGCCACCGGAGGTGACCGTGATCGCGCGGATGCCGCTGTCGGTCACCCAACCGCCGAGCGGGCGACCGCGCGCGTCGGCCAGCTTCAGGGTCGCCCGGTATAGGTTGGGGTGATCCGGCGACCACAGCCGCGGATGTCGGATCGTGGTCCCCGCCTCGGCGACCACGGTCGAGTTCGCGCCCACGCTGAGCGTGCCGAAATCGATCGCCTTTGTCCCGTAGACGCCGTGCAGTCGCACGGCCTGCCGACGGCTCGTGAGGTTTCGCAGCGTCGCCTGCTCGGTGACGACCGCCGAGCAGGTCCCACAGGACGGGACCGCTCGGACCTGGAGCTGGGAGATGTCCACGCCCGCAACCGCCCGCAGGTAGACCTCGCGCAGAATCCCGCCGTAGTTCCACCAGCCCCCGCCGGGACCGGGCGGGAGGTCCGCCGGACCCCGGCGGTTGTCCACGCGCACGATCAGTCGGTTGACCCCAGGCCGCAAGCCTTTGAGGTCGAGTTCGAACGGAAGATAAGCGCCGTCGTGCGTACCGATCTGGCGTCCGTTCAGCCACACGGTGGCCCGGTAGTTGACCGACTCGAAGCGGACGATCCAGTGCTGATCGCCGGCGGCCACCGAGCGCGCGAATGCGTCACTGGGAAGGGTGAAGTCTCGGCGGTACCAGCCGACGGACCCGGCCATGCTCGCGTTGCTCAGATCGCCGGCGTTGAACGAGTTGGGAACCGACGCTACCGACCATCCACCGGTCCCGGCGACGTCCCGCCCCCAGCCCTGGGCGAGCCCGATGTTTGCCTGGTCGGGCCGGTACAGCCAGGCGCCGCCCAGCAGATAGCGGTCATTTTGGCCATCCACGGAGATCGCGCCCCGGCTCGGGGGCGAGGGTGCGTAGCCATCTGCTTGAGCGCCGGGGCTGCTGGCCAGGCCCAGCGCGAGCATCGCCGCGACGAGCAGGCTCCGAAATGATGGTCTGATCATTTGTGTTTGCGGGCGGGAGGTCTGCCGCCATGCTTGGGGCGCGGCTTCGCGGCGACGATCTTCACTGGCTGCCGCAGGGTCACGGAGTTGCCGGCGCGGTCGGTGATCAGCACCGTGATCGTGTAGCGCCCGGCGCGCTCGTAGGCGTGGAACTTGCCGTGGCTGATGTGGTAGCTGCTGCCATCCCCCCACTTGATCAGCACCTCGGCCACTCCCGAGGCGCTGGCCGGCGGGACCGGCGGCGGCGCGTCCGTGTAGCTCACCGAGGCATGCAGGAGCTTCTTGGGGGCAAATTTGCCCGTCAGCGTCAGCGTCCCCTGCGGCGGGACCGTGTCGATCCAGAAGCGGGCCGGGCGCATGGCGCTGGTGAGGCCGGCCGGGTTGACCGCTCTCACGGCCCAGCTGTGGGGTCCCTCGGCCAGAGGCGCGGGTAGCCGCAGCGAGGTGGCGAAGGTCTGAGCGACCTCAAAGCCGTCGACGCTGACGACGTAGTGAATTGGGCCCCACTGATCCCGAGCCGGAGTCCAGCTCAGCACGGGCTGGGACGCGCGCAGGTACCCGAAAACGAGGTTGGGCACAAACCCTGAGGGCGGCTGGTACATCTGGTCAACGACGATCCGCTTGTCCACTGGCGAGCGCTGCACCCAGGCGACCGCCGCATTTCCGGCGGCGTCGCCCGCCGCCGAGAGGCCATCCGCGGCGTCGGCGGCCCCCTGGGTGGGCGTTGAGAGCACCAGCTCAGGACCGAGGTTGACCCCGTCCGGCGCGTACCGGGCGCGGATCTCCGGCGTGGCGGGAAGACCCGAGTCCTGCTGCCAGGCAATCAGGTTCGAGGTCAATCCTGCGGTGGCGGGCGTCGCGTAGGGCAGCGAGGAGTTGGGCAGGCTGTCCACTCTGAACGGGCGGTCAGCCGTCCCGTTGGTGCCCAGGTGGCTTGCCCACAGCTGATTCGAATCGGTCTGGGCGGAGGTCACGAACCCGCGTCCGTATTCGTTGACCGCCAGTCCGGGTTGATCGGCCTGAGCGGCTCCGGGCGTCACGAGGCCGTCCGGCTGGGTGACCGGATCGAAGGTTGATGCACGCAGACGGCGCATCAGAACCCGAGACTGGTGCGCCGAGCCGTTGCTGAACACCTCGTGGAACACCACGCTCGCGTAGGAGGAATCGCCGCCGGTGCCGATCGTCGGCTCGTCCGCTGAGACCTCCTGCCAGCCCCCAAGCGAGGGAACATCGGCCTGTGCGAAGACCACACTCGGCGAGATGCCCCATACGCGCCGTGAGTAGACGTGACCGTCCTCCCCCCAGGCCACGATCGCCACCCCGTCGCCGGAGGCGGCGACCTGCGGACGGCCGGCGCCAATCCCCGCGTCATCTGCCGGACTGGCATCGAGGGGGAGTGGGTCCAGGGCCCAGTGGGCCCCGTCGAAGAAGGCGGTGCGGACATCGTGTCCGCCGGAACCGGCCGCCGTGAAGGCGATGTAAGCCTTGCCCAGCAGGGTCATCTGCAGCGAGGGATTCGCGGCGCCTGCGAACAACCCGGTGGCCGGCCCGTACGGATCGGCCGCTCCGGGGCGGGTCACCTCATACAAGCCTCCGGCGTTGATGAAGGCGATCGTCAGCAGCCCATCATTGCCGGCGGCGATGACGGGCTGCGACGAAGCACCCGGCAGGCTCGCGTCGACCTGCTCCGGAGGCTGAAACGTGCCGCCGGCCAGGCGTGAGACGAACACATGGGCGTTGCCTGAGACCTGCTTGAGGTAGACCAGCCCGCCCGTTCCGTCCCGCGCGATCGAAAGGTCAGACAGTCCGACGATGTCCGGGCTGGGCCCGTCGATCGTAGTCGGGGGGGCAGGCACGGGGGCCGCGTGTGCTGACCCCGGGAGGCCGGCCAGCGCCACCAGGCCAGCGACCAGCGCCAGCAGGCAGCGCGACGCTGCGGGCCGGTGTGCCGCCGAAGGGCCTCCGGCGCCGTGAATTGCGTTTTCTGACCAGGATCCGACGGAACTAGAACCGTCAAGGCCTCGCGAGGTTTCGCGGAACTGACCTCGGAACTGATCTTTTAACCGCGGCTTTAGCCGCGAGGCGCGCGAGCACCTACCGGCGCGACGGATGCTCAGCGGTCCCTGAGGAACGACGGGATGTCGATCTCGTCGTCGCGAATCTCCAGCGAGGAGCGCTGACTGTCGTCCATCGTCACGTCACGGTCGCGGCGAGCGCGGCGGGTTGACTCCCGGGCGGTACTCGGGCGTGCATGGCCTCGATCGAAGCCGGTCGCGATCACGGTGACCCGGACGTCCTCGCCCAGAGTGTCGTCGATCACGGCGCCGAAGATGATGTTCGAGTTCGAATCCGCAGCTCCCTGAACGATCTCGGCTGCTTCGTTGACCTCGAACAGGCCGAGGTTGTGGCCCCCGGTGATGTTGAGCAGGATTCCGGTCGCCCCCTCGACCGACTCCTCCAGCAACGGCGAGGAGATGGCCATCTTGGCGGCCTCGGCAGACCGGTTCTCACCGGTGGCGCTGCCGATACCCATCAGGGCGCTGCCGGCGTCGTGCATGATCGTGCGGACGTCGGCGAAGTCAAGATTGATCAGCCCGGGGATCGTGATCAGGTCGGTGATTCCCTGGACGCCCTGTCGCAGCACGTTGTCGGCCTCACGGAACGCGTCGAGGATCGTCGTGCGGCGCTCGACGATCGCCAGCAGCTTCTCGTTCGGGATGACGATCAGCGTGTCGACGTTCTCCCGCAGCCGCTGGATGCCCTCCTGGGCTTGGCGGGCGCGCTGGCTCCCCTCAAAGGCGAACGGACGCGTGACCACGCCGACGGTGAGGGCGCCGATCTCGTTCTTGGCGATGTCCGCGATCACCGGAGCGGCGCCCGTACCGGTGCCGCCGCCCTCGCCCGCGGTGACGAACACCATGTCGGCGCCCTTGAGCGCCTCCTTGATCTCGTCCCGTGACTCAGCGGCAGCGCCCTGGCCGACGTCCGGGTTGGCGCCTGCGCCCAGACCCTTGGTCAGCTCGTGTCCGATATTCAGCTTGATGTCGGCATCACACATCGCCAGCGCCTGCGCGTCGGTGTTCGAGGCGATGAACTCGACGCCCCGGAGGCCGGCATCGACCATCCGGTTGACGGCGTTCGTACCGCCGCCCCCGACTCCGACGACTTTGATTACCGCGAGATAACTGCCGCTTTCCATTTAGTGACCGTCCGACCCTTGAGTTAGCGTTGAGCGTTTGTCTGCCCATCCGCTCGTAGCGGGAGTTTCGCACGTTATGGCTTGAAGTTGTTTGAAGTCAACGGTGGGCGGTGTTCCGCAACGTTCGTTGCAGATCGCGGAACTCTCGATCCTGATGTGAGAGTTGGCCTGCCGGTGCCCTCAAGCTGAGGTTGAGGTTTACCCTCCCGTTGGGCTGGTGCTCGTCTGGGCGGTGCCGGTCGCCGGAGCCGTCGCGCCCGTCGACCCGGCGGCGCTCGCTGAGCCCGTTGCGCTGCCTGCGCCGGTCGTTCCCGTGGAGCCGGTCGTCCCCGTGGAGCCGCTGGTCCCGGTCGAGCCAGTCGTCCCCGCAGAGCCGGTCGCGGCACCCGAGCCCGCTCCCGCCGCCGGCCGCGCGGGATCGGTGACGTCGATGTACGCCGCGCCCGCCGAGCCCGGGTCCGTGAGGACCGCGGTGGCAGCGGTCCACTTGTCCGTCAGCCGTCCCGAGTCGCCGAAATAGATGCTCGGACCGTTGCGCAGCTGCGCGACCAGCCCGTGGGAGCCGTCGGTGCTGACCTGGCTGATCCGGAGGATCATCGCGTACGGGGCCGCGGCAAGCAGCTCGACCGCGTGCAGCGCGCCAGGCTCGCTCAGCCGGGTGCCGCCGGGCGTAACACGGAGCGGGATCGACGGCAGCGACGGGGATACGCGCACGTCGTGGAGCAGGGTGCCGTCGCCGGCCACCGCGATCGTTTTACCGTCGACCGACACGGCTCCGACTGGGACCTGCTCGATCACCCGGATCCGCATGCCGTGCGGAAACTGGGTGCTGACCTGCAGATCCTTGACCACCGGGAACGGCGCCACGGCAGTGTGCAGCTGATCCATGCGGACGTGCAGCGTCGTCATGTTCTTGGCCGCCGACACCAGGGCGGCGCGGATCTGGGCCGCATCGGGACCGCTCTGGCCGGATATGACCACGCGGTTGACCGATACCAGCGAAGAGTCTCTGACCCACAGCCACGCCCCACCCAGGGCGATCACCAGACCGAGCAGGACCGCTACCACTCGCGGGCTCGGACGAGCAAGTGCCAGCCGGCGACGGCCAAGGCCTCCGAGCCGGCCCTCGGCGATCACGAGCGTCTCCACTCGTCGGGAATCTGTACGGGGCCCAGCGCCTGTACCTCGGGCTCCAGCGCCACGCCGAAGCGCTGCTTCACGCGCCGCCTGCCCTCGGCCATCAGCGCGATCACGTCCGCTGTCGTGGCGTCTCCGTGGTTCTCGACAAAGTTGGCGTGCTTCTCCGAGAAGCTCGCGCCGCCCACGCGCAGGCCGCGGCAGCCCGCGTCCTCGAGCAGCTGACCGGCCGTGCGTCCCTCGGCGCGAGGGTCGACCGGGTTCTTGAACGTCGAGCCGAAGGTCTTGATGCCAGACGGCTGCGCCGCCTTACGCCGTGTGCGCATATCGGCCAGCGTGGCCTTGACATCGGTGGACTCGGCCTCGGCGAGCTGGAAGCTCGCCTGCGCGACGATCTCGCCGGCCCGGAGATTCGAGCGGCGGTAGGCGAACCCGAGCTCGTCCGGAGTCCGCCGCCGCGTTCCGGCGGCGCTTGTGACATCCACCCACTCCAGGACGCGAGCCAGCTCTCCGCCGTAGGCATTGGCGTTCATCCGCACCGCGCCGCCCACCGAACCAGGGATGTTGACGCCGAACTCGATGCCGGTGAGACCGGCCGTCGCCGCCCGCGCCGACACGGCCGGCAGCCGGGCACCCCCTCCGCAGAGCATGCGCGTTCCGTGCAGTTCGATCTTGCTGAGGTCCTTGTCCAATTTCACAACGAGTCCGCGCACGCCATCGTCCGCCACCAGCAGGTTCGACCCCGAGCCGACTACCCCTACCTCGACCGACTGTGAGCCGGCCCAGTGCAGCAGCTGCTCCAGCTCGGCGACGGTGCCCACGCGGGCGAACAGCTCCGCCCGGCCGCCGGTTCGGATCGTGGTCAGGCGGGCGAGCGGGTAGTCACGCTCCACTCCGGGCGGCGGGTCAACCATGGCGCGCAGGTTAGACCCCGTCCCGGCCGCCGAAACCGCCGCTATCCAGCGACTAGGCCACCAGCGACCGGCCGAGCGCGTCGATGTCGCCCGCGCCCATCATCAGGCACAAGTCGCCCGGGCGCACCGAGGCCGTGAGAAACCGGCGTGCTTCGTCAAAGCTCGGCAGCCACGCCACCATCCGGCCCCCCGCCGCGTCAGCCGCGGCCGCGGCGACCCGCCGGCCGTCGACTCCCGGGAAGTCTGTCGCTCGCTCCCGCGCGGGGTAGATCGGCAGAACTGCCGCCACGTCCGCCTGCGCCAGGGCGACTCCGAATTCGCGGCTCAGAGCTTGGGTGCGAGAGAACAGGTGCGGCTGAAGGACCGCCACGAGGCGTGACGGTCCGAGCGTCCGCGCCGCCGCGATCGCCGCGGCGACCTCGGTCGGGTGGTGCGCGTAGTCGTCGTACACCGTCGCGCCCGAGGCCGTGGTACCAAGTAGCTCAAGCCGGCGCCGCGCGCCACGGAAATCAGCCAGGGACGCGGCCGCAAGGCCGGGGTCAGCCCCAGCCCGGGCCGCTGCGGTCAGTGCGCCCGCGGCATTGATGGCGTTGTGCGCCCCCGGGACCGGCACCACCACCTCTAGTCCCTGCCAGGTGAATCTGGAGCCTTCAGGGCCGAGCGACGGAGCTGGGGCGTCGTAGGTGATGGCGCCCGGGGGGCAGAGGGCACGCAACTGGGGGCGGTCCCAGACGACGGCGCCCTCTCCAGCCCGGGCCATGAAGGTGCGAAACGTCTCCTCCAGGTCCTGAACGGAGGCGTAGGTCGCATGATGGTCAAGCTCGGCGTTGGTCAGCACCGCGATCTCCGGGTTCAGCTTGAGCAGTGAGCGGTCAGATTCATCAGCCTCGATCACGATCCATTCCCCGCTTCCCCATCCGGCGTTGATCCCGGTCTGCTGCAACTCGCCCCCGACGATGTAGGACGGATCCATGCCGCAACGGGTGAGGATGTGAACGAGCATCGCGGACGTCGTGGTCTTGCCGTGAGTTCCCGTGACGGCGATACAGCGCCGCAGAGCGGCGATCTCGGCCAGCAGATCCGCGCGGTGGAGCTCGTGCTCGGCAACCTGACGTTCCGGGTTCTCCGGACCCACGGCCGTCGAATAGACGACCTCCGCGCCAGGCGGCACGTTGGCCCCGTCGTGACCGAACAGCGGCTCGATTCCGTGCTCAGCGAGACGGCGGGAGTACGTCGACTCGGTGCGATCAGAGCCGGTCACCTGAGCCCCGAGGGCCCGAGCCACGATGGCTAGCCCGCTCATGCCGGCGCCTGCGATGCCGACGAAGTGCAGCCGGCGTCCGGACCAGATTTCAGCCACCGAACGCTCCCGACGCTCGAGGTTCAGGAACGTTCGAGCACGACCACCGGAATCTCACGGTCGGTCTTGCTCTGGTAGTCGTTGAAGGCCGGCCAGATCGAGGCCATCTGCCGCCACAGCTCGGGTTGCTCGTTCGCTCGCGCCGGGCGGGCATGCGCGGTGAAGCGGTCAGCTTTCACCTGGACCGTGACCTCGGGCTGCTCAAGGATGTTGCGGTACCAGTTCGGATCCTCCGGGGCGCCGCCCTGCGACGCGATGACCAGATAATCATCCCCGTGCTGACCATAGATCAGCGGCGTGCTCCTGGCCTCCCCGGAGCGCCTGCCAGTGGTGGTCAGGATCAATGTCCCCACGCCCCGCCAGTCGTGACCCTCGGCCCCATCGGTCTCCTGATATCGCCTGACGTGCTCTTGGCCGAACAGCATTGGCCTTCACCTCGCTCGCGTCGCTAGTCCTCCGAGTTCGTGTTCGAGGCTAGCCGAGCGTGCGGGTCACGGTTGCCTCGGGTTGACGAACCTGAACAAAGAGCGATACCCGCGTCGGTCGGTGACTCATTTTCTGCGCGCGGCTGATACCAATTACTCGATGAGCAGGGGTCGCCGAATCTGGTCTCTGGCCGTGTTCTTCGCGCTACTGGCGATGGTCTTCGTCGGCGTTTCCACGGCGTCGAAGTCGTCCGGCCCCCGCGCGCAGGCCGCCTCCTGCGGCGGCAATCCGTCCCCGCGTGACCCTCAGAACCCCCTTGGACTCAATCTGCCCCCGGGGTCGAACCCTCTGAGCGGAGCACGCTTCTTCGTCGACGGCCCGCGGCACGGTCCGGCGGCGGGGGCGATTGCCTCTGCCGTGGGGAAGGATCCGAACAGCTACCCGGACAGCTACTCCTGGGCCCAGTTCTACAGCGACCTTCAGCGCAGCGGGTCGGTGAACAACGAGGTCGTCCAGCTCGCGAAGATCGCCAGTGAGCCGGAGGTTCAGCGCTTCAGCGCCTACGCGCACGGAGGCACGCCGTCAGGCATTTACGCGCAGGTCCAGAAGATTCTCTGCGGCAACCTGACCGCGCTCCCCGGGTCGATCCCCCTGATCAACACCTACTTCCTGCACCCGGCGGCCGGCGGCTGCGCCACCAAGGGACAGATAAACGCCGCCGCGGGGCTGTTCAAGGCCCGCGTGGACGCCGTGGCGTCGGCCAACGGCGATCACCCGGCCGTGTACATGCTGGAGCTGGACGCGCTTGGCTCCTCGTCGTGCTTCGCCCGCAAGGGGTCGCTGTCCGCCTACGAAGGCCTGCTCCGCTACGAGGTGGACAAGATGGCCGCACTCCCCCACGCCGTCGTCTACGTGGAGGCGGGATATTCGGACGCGAACTCCGTGTCCTATACAGCGCGGGCTCTGAACGCGGTGGACATCCGCAAGATTCGCGGCTTCTATACAAACGACACGCATTTGAACTGGACGATCAACGAGGTCAACTGGGCCGAGAAGATCTCCAAGCTGACCCACGGTGCGCACTACATCGTGAACACCTCCGACAACGGCAACGGCCCGAAGCTGAACCCGCATCCCGTGAGCCAGGGTGTGGAGGATCTGTGCAATCCGCCGGGCCGCGCGCTCGGCCCCGCACCCACGACCAACACCGGCTTCCCGCACGCAGACGCCTTCCTCTGGATTCACGAGCCCGGTAACAGCAGCGGCAGCTGCCACGGCGGTCCGGCATCGGGCTCGTTCTGGCCTGCCCGCGCGGTCGATCTGGCCTCGCACGCGAACAACCGGCTCGGCCCGAAGTACCCCAGCCGGCCCTACTGAACTAAGCCCGCATCACCCCGGCGGCCGCGAGCACCTCACGGGCGACCTCGGCTGCCGCCTGCGTCTTGGCCACCGCCGCGGCGGCACGTCCCATCACCACCAGACGCCCCGGATCGGCCAGCAGCGCGCCCACCTCCTGCGCCAGCCGCGGCCCGTCGAGCTCGGCATCCGGGATCACGATCGCGGCGCCCGCGCGCTCCATGAACCTCGCGTTGGCCGTCTGGTGGTCGGCGGTGGCGTGGGGATAGGGCACGAGCACCGCTGGGCGTCCGTGAGCGGCGATCTCGAACACCGACCCCCCCGAGCGCGCCACGACGAGATCGCTGGCCAGCAGCGCCTGCGCAAAGTCCGGGATGTAGGCGCGCAGGTCGTAGTGAGGACCCGGTGATTGCAAGTCCGCAATGTCCCGCTCGCCGGCGGCGTGCAGGACGCGGAAGTGCGCCCCGGCGAACGCCTCGATCGCCGCCTGGTTGATCGACCGAGCGCCCAGGGAACCGCCGAAGATCAGGACGCAGATCTCCTCGGCTCCGATGCCGAAGCGCTGCCGGGCGGCTGCCCGGTCGGTAGCCGGAGGCGGTACCGGCCGACCGGTGACGCGGTACTTCTTCCCGTCGCGCCCCTCAAGCGGAAAGGCCAGGCATGCGCGGCGCGCGAGCGGAGCCAGCAGACGGTTGGTCAACCCCAGGTGGCTGTCGGCTTCCATCAATACGAGCGGGATCCGACGCAATACCGCGGCCAACCCGACCGGCCCGGCCACATATCCGCCCGCTCCGAGGGCAGCGCTCGGCGAGAGGTCGCGGAGGATCTTCCCCGCGCGCCGCAGCGCCAGCGCATCGATCGACGCGGCTCTCAACGCGGCTACCGGCTGCCGGCGCGGGAGCGCGAGCACCCGTAGCTGGTGCAACTCGTATCCAGCGGCGGGGACGAGCTCCAGCTCAGCCCGTTCACCGCCGATGAAGGCCACCTCCGCCCCGCGGGCGCGCAGCGCGTCAGCGACCGCCAGCGCCGGAACGACGTGTCCGGCGGTCCCGCCGGCGCCGATCACGATCCGTGGCGGCGTCACTTGTTGCGGGGACCCGTCGTGAGGTGCGCTTGGGGTCGACCATCTTCAGCTGCCTGGCGCCGGGGCGGGCGATGTTCAGCAGCAACCCGACGGAGGCCAGCATCACGCACAGATTCGTGGGCGCATAGGAGATGAACGGCAGCGGGACGCCAGTCAACGGCGCAAGCCCGAGTACGACAAAGATGTTGAGGATTCCCTGGCACAGGATCAGTGACGTCAGCCCGGTGGCCAGCAGCTTCGCATACCGAGTTGCGGCCCGGCGTGCGGTCCGCAGTCCGGCATAGGCGACCATCCCATAGAGGAACACGACGCCGAACACCCCCAGCACGCCCAGCTCCTCGCCGATCACGGCGAGGATGAAGTCCGTCTGGGCCTCGGGCAGGTAGAAGATCTTCTGCACCGAATGGCCGAGCCCGACGCCGATCAGGCCGCCCGAGCCCAGTGCGATCTGCCCCTGGACGGCCTGGAAGCCCGCGGTCGACTTGGACGACCATGGGTGCAGAAACGAGGTCAGACGCGCCTGCTGGTAGGGCTGGGCGAGGACGAACATCGCCCCGATCAGAAACGCGATGCCGGCCAGGATGGCGAGATAGCGCATCGGCATGCCGGAGGCGATCAGGAGGGCGCCGATCGACGCGGCCACGACGAGCGTGGTCCCGAGGTCCGGCTCGACCACGATCAGCAGACAGGCTGGTCCGACGACCACGGCGATCGGAGCGATGGCCGAGCGGAATGAACGCATCCGCTTGGGGTGGTCGGCCAGATAGCCGGCCACGTACAGGATCAGGGCGAGCTTCATGACCTCCGAGGGCTGGAACTGGATCGGCCCCGCCGCGAACCAGCGGCGCGCTCCCAGGATCGAAACACCGAAGCCCGGCACGAGCACCAACAGCAACAGACCCGTCGAGACGAGCAGCAACAGCTTGGCCAGCCGGCGATTGAACAGCTCGAGACCGCGGCGCTCCAACAGGTACATGGCCACCAGACCGACCCCGCCGAACACCAGGTAGCGGATGAACTGACCCGTACCGGTGCCGCCATGGCCACCGAGGACCCCCAGCGGAGACGACGCGCTGTAGACCATCACGGCGCCGAAGGCCAGCAGGCACAGCGCCGCAGTCATCAGGATCCGATGCTCCAGCGGGGGCGGGACCCGCCGAGTGGGCGCCCTGGCCCGGCTGCGCTGCGCCGTGGCTCCCCGGGTCTGGCCACCCGCCGCGGCGGCGCTCGCCATCAGGCGGCCCCCACCAGCTGGCGAAAATGCTCTCCGCGAGCCTCGAAGTTCGGATACTGGTCATAGCTCGCGCAGGCGGGCGAGAGCAACACGGTGTCCCCCGCCCTCGCCGCCGACCGGGCGGCGCTGAGGGCATGCTCAAGATCGCCGCAGGCCAGCAACATGACGCCGGTGTGCTTCAGCGTCTCGGCGATCTCCTCCGCGGCCTCGCCGATCAGATAGACGGCACGGCAACGTCCGCCCACCAGCTGGGCCAGCGGGGCAAAGTCCTGCTGCTTCCCACGGCCGCCGGCGATCAGATGCACGCCGCCGGGATAGGACTGCAGGGCGACGATCGTGCTCGCCACGTTCGTCGCCTTGGAGTCGTTGACGTACGCGACCCCGTCGAGCACCGCCACCTGTTCGAGCCGGTGCGGTACGCCCCTGAAGCTCCGCAGGCCCGCGGCCACGCCCTCGGACTCCAGTCCTCGCGCCAGACATACCGCCGCCGCGGCCATCGCGTTCTGAAGGTTGTGAGCGCCCGGGAGACTGATCTCGTCCGTGGCCAGCAGAGCCCGCTCGTCCCACCACAGCTGTCCCGCGCGCGCGGACAGCTCGCTGCCGGGTCCGGCGCCAAACGTCACGCGGCGGGCGCAGCCGCCCAGATCCTCGACGTCCAGATCCGCGGGAGGGACCGCGATGTCGTCGTTGCCCTGATGGGCAAAGATCCGCAGCTTGGCCGAGACGTAGTCCTCGTAGCTGGGGTGGCGATCCAGGTGGTCAGGGGCCAGGTTCAGGAGCACAGCGGCCTCGGGCGAGAACAGCTCGGTGTCCTCAAGCTGGAACGACGATGCCTCGCACACGATCGTGGTCTCCGGGGGCGCTTTCCCCACCAGCGAGGACAGCGCCGTGCCCACGTTCCCGGCCACCTCCACGGGCAATCCGATCTCCCGATGGATGTGACCGATCCACTCGGTCGTAGTGGTCTTGCCGTTGGTTCCGGTCACGGCAATGAACTCATTCGGGAGCAGGCGCCAGGCAAGCTCGAGCTCCCCCAGCACCGGGATCCCACGTCGGCGGGCCGCGAGAATCGCGGGGGCGTTTTGAGGTACTCCGGGGCTCTTGATGAGCGACCCGGCCCTGGCGGCAAGGGCGGCGCCTGATGCATCCAGATGAACTTCGACGCCGGCCTCCCGAAGCCTTCCGACTTCAGGCGTACCCGCATCAACCGCAATCACCTCCTCCCCACGGGTACGGAGCGCGAGCGCGGCGGCTGCCCCTGAGCGCGCCAGACCGACCACGAGGTACGGTCCTGGCGCAAGCGGCGGTCGGGCCTTCACTTAGCCGCGGATGCTCAGCTGGTAGACCGTGAAGCCGATCGCGGCACACGCGGCGGCGACGATCCAGAAGCGCAGGATGATCTTCGTCTCTGACCAGCCCTGAAGCTCGAAGTGATGGTGGATCGGCGCCATCAGGAAGACGCGCTTGCGGAACGTCTGGAACGAGAACACCTGGATCAGCACCGACAGGGCCTCGATCACGAAGATCCCGCCGAGCAGCACCAGGAGCACCTCGGTCCGCGTCATGATCGCCAGCCCGGCAATCGCTCCGCCGAGACCGAGCGAACCCGTGTCGCCCATGAAGATGCTGGCGGGAAAGCTGTTGAACCACAGAAAGCCGATGCAGGCGCCGACCAGGCAGCCCGCAAGCATCGTCAGGTCCCGCTCGCCCGTGGTGATGAAGGTGATCCCGATGTAGGCCAGCAGCACGATCGCGGCACATCCGGCGGCGAGACCGTCAAGCCCGTCGGTGAGGTTGACGGCGCTGGTGGTGCCGGCGACGACGAAATAGATGAACACGGGAAACAGCGGGCCGAGATCGATCGTCACGTCGACGAACCGGAGGTTGACGGTCGAGGGTAGGTGAGCTTCCTGCGTGGCCACCCACCACAGCCCCAGCGAGATCGCGATCGTCACCACCAGCTTGGTCCGGGCCCGCAGACCCAACGAGCGGCGCTTGACGATCTTCGTGTAATCGTCTGCGAATCCGAGCAGCGCGCACGCCACCGCAGCCCCGAACACGCCCAGCGACTTCCAATCCCGGGTCGAGAGGATCAGGAACGGGATTGCGAAGGCGAGGAAGATCACGATTCCGCCCAAGGTGGGCGTCCCGGCCTTGACGTGGTGGCCCTCAGGCCCCTCCTCGCGGATGTTCTGACCGAATTGGTTGCGCCGGATGAAGTCGATGAACTTGGGACTGAGGAACAGACACAGCAGCAACGACGCTGTGCCGGCGATCAGGACGCGGCCGGAGATCGAACCCATCAGGCGGGAGCTCCGGCGTTCGCGGCGAGCGCCTGGCAGACGAGCTCAAGTCCCACGCCGCGCGACGCCTTGACCAGGACTATGTCCCCCGGCTGCAGCAGCTCGGGGAGGATCGCTGCCGCTTCAGCCGCATCGGCCACCGAATAGGCCTCGCCGTGGAAGGAGTCGAGCATCGCAGCAGCCAGCGGACCGACGCTGACCAGCAGATCGAGGTTGATTGCGTCGGCGTGCTCGCCGATGTCGACGTGAAAGGCACGCTCGTCGGGACCCAGCTCCAGCATGTCCCCGAGGACGGCCACGCGACGTACGTTGCCCGCCCGGGCCGCGGTCGCGGTCGCGCTGAGGTCCTCCAGCGCCGCCCGCATCGACATCGGATTGGCGTTGTAACTGTCGTCGATCAGGATGATGCCGTCCGCGAGGGTCTGTCGCTGGCCCCTCCCCGGGCTCAGTCTCAGCTCGACGCGGCCACTCGGCGTCACGCCGGTGGCCTTGGCGGCCGCAACCGCCGCGAGCAGGTTGTTGCGCAGATGAGCCTGGGTGAACTGGACGTCCAGTTCAATCGTCTCACCCCGGAAATCGATTGTGACGTGGTCGTCCACGGATTTCAGGAGCTGCACGTCGCCCTCGGCTCCGAAGGTGATCGTGGTGATGTCGGTTGGCCGGTGCGGCTCCAGCAGCGGCTCGCGGGCTGGGATGACCGCCGTGCCGTGAGCCTTGAGCGCCGCGATCAGTTCCGCCTTGGCCGCCGCGATCGCCTCGATCGTCCCCAGCAGCTCCAGGTGAACCGGGCCGATGCTGACGATCACGCCGACGTCCGGCTGTGCGATCTCGGCCAGCTCGGCGATCTGACCCGCACCCCGCATCCCCATCTCCAGCACCAGGACCTCGGTGTCAGCGGGCGCACCCAGGATCTCCAGCGGCAGCCCGATCTCGGTGTTGAAGTTCGCCCGGGAGGCGACCGTGCGCCGATGGGGTGTGAGGATGGCGCCGAGAAGGTCCTTGGTGGAGGTCTTGCCCGTGGACCCGGTAACGCCAATCACCTTGGCGCCGAGGTCGTTTCGCCAGGCGGTAGCCAGCGACTGCAGGCTCTTCAGGGGATCAGGCGCGGAGAGCAGGACGCCGGGCGCGGCGCATTGGGCGGCTTGGGCGTGGTCCTCGGTGCTCAGAATGCCCCAGGCCCCGTTGGCGAGAGCGCCGGCCGCGTGGGCTCCTCCGTCCGTGTTGGCCCCCCTCAGTCCAACGAACAGGGTCCCCGGTCCCGCATCACGGGAGTCGATGCTCACCCGTTCGGGACCGGTGGCGGTGGGCGGCGGGGCAACCAGGCGGGCACCCGCGGCCTGGGCGAGCTGCTGCGGAGTCCAAGCTCTCATCGGGCTCGCTCAGAGTACTTGGCTGAGCGGAAGTTCCCCGGGGCCCGCCGGTTTACCCTTCCGCCGCCGCCGCGGAGCGATCCCCGCGCGCGAGGAGTCTGTGGTCGGCGTCGACCATCCGCCTGATCATCTGTTCGAAGGTCGTGGTTGGTTGCCAGCCGAGCACGCGCGCGGCCTTCGCCGAGTCTCCGATCAGCTGGTCGACCTCGGCCGGACGTGTGAATGCCGGGTCAATCACCACGTGGTCGTCGATCGTCAGATCAGCATGATCGAAGGCGATCTCCACGCATTCCCGCACCGAGTGGGCGAGTCCGGTGGAGATCACGAAGTCCTGGGGGTCGTCCTGCTGAAGCATCATCCACATGGCTTCGACGTAGTCCGGCGCGTAACCCCAATCACGTTCGGCGTCGAGGTTGCCGAGCGCCAGCTTGTCGAGCAGCCCGAGCTTGATCGCGGCCGCGTGCCAGGTGATCTTGCGCGTCACGAACTCGAGTCCGCGGCGCTCGGATTCGTGGTTGAAGAGAATTCCGCTCGTCGCGTGCAGGTCATAGCTCTCGCGATAGTTGACGGTGATGAAATGGCCATACGCCTTGGCCACTCCGTACGGGGAGCGCGGGTAGAACGGCGTGTCCTCGTTCTGCGGGACCTCGCGGACCTTGCCGAACATCTCACTCGACGAGGCCTGGTAGAAGCGCGCTTCGGGACACACCTCGCGCATCGCCTCGAGCATCCGGGTCACGCCGACGCCGGTGAACTCCGCCGTGAGCGTCGGCTGGATCCACGACACGGCCACGTAGGACATGGCAGCAAGGTTGTAGATCTCGGCCGGTTTCGACGCTCGAAGCGCGTCGACCAGTGAACGGTGATCGAGGAGGTCGCCCTGGTGAAGCGTGATTCGGTCACGCAGGTGGTCGATCCGGTCGAACCTCTCGGTCGACGAGCGCCGGACCATTCCGTGCACGTCGTAGCCGTGGCTGAGCAGCAGCTCGGCCAGATACGAGCCGTCCTGACCGGTGACGCCGGTGATGAGCGCAGTGCGGTTGCTCACGAGCGGGCGGATCGTAGTGCTTCGCGCGCAACCGTGACGTCATCGAACGGGAGCTTCCGGCCGGCCTCGAACTCCTGTCCTTGTTCATGGCCCTTCCCCGCGATCACCACTACGTCTCCGGGTTCGGCTTCGGCGATGGCCGCGTGGATGGCGGCCTTTCGATCGGTGTCGTGCTCAACCGCTGGCCCTGAGCCGGCGAGGATCTCGTCAATGATCGCCTCGGGGCCTTCCGAGCGAGGGTTGTCGGAAGTGACGATCACTCGGTCGGCCAGACGTTTGGCGATCTCCCCCATCAGCGGGCGCTTGCTCCGGTCACGGTCTCCGCCGGCGCCGAAGACGACGTGGAGTCGGTTCTCGGTCAGCGTGCGGGCGGCGTTGAGGACGTTCTCCAGAGAATCCGGGGTGTGGGCGTAGTCAACGATCACGGCGAACGGCTGCCCCTCGTCGACGGTCTCGAAGCGGCCCGGGACCTGGCCGGCGGTCTGGATCGCCTGCGCGGCAGTGTCGGCCGGGACGCCGAGGGTGCGGGCGGTGACGAAGGCGGCGAGGACGTTGTAGACGTTGAAGGTGCCCCGTAGTGGGGAGCTCAGGGTCAGCTGACCGTCCGGGCTCTCGACCGTGAAGCTTGAGCCGGCAAGACCGGTTTCGACGTCGGTGGCGCGGTAGGTGGCTTGGGGATTGTTGAGGGCGAATGTGATCGGACGTTTGATCTCGTTGGCCAGTCGCTCGCCGTATGGGTCGTCGATGTTGACGACCGAATGGGCCGGCCCCAGCTCGGTGAACAGCTTGCGCTTGGCGTTGAAGTAGTCCTCCATCGATGAATGGAAGTCCAGATGGTCCTGGGTGAGGTTGGTGAAGACCGCCGCGGCGAAGTGGATCGCGTCGGCGCGGTGAAGCTCAAGGGCGTGCGAGGAGACCTCGATGACGACGGCCTGGTCGTTGTTGTCCAACATTTCTCTGAACGTTCGCTGGAGATCGATCGCCTCGGGCGTCGTCCGGACGACCTCATGCTCGACCCCACCGATGATGCTCTTGACCGTGCCCAAGAGCCCCGTTTTGGTGCCGTTGGCCTCCAGGAGTTCTCGGATCAAGAATGCGGTCGTCGTCTTGCCGTTGGTCCCGGTGATGCCGACGGTCTGCAGTGATTTCGTTGGGTCGCCGTAGAAGGCGGCGGCGGCGGGGGCCATCGCGGCGCGGACGCTCTCGACCTTGACCTGAGTAACGTTTTCGAGGTCGGGAAGGTTTCGCTCGACGATGAGCGCAACCGCTCCGCTCGCAATGGCCTGCGGCGCGAAATCGTGGCCGTCGCGAGAGAAGCCGGGGACACAGAAGAAGATCGTGCCCTCTGCCACCTGACGCGTGTCGTACGCCATCCCCGCGATTTCCACGTCGTCGTCGCGGGCTCTGGGGAACACCTCGTCCAGTCGCATCGATGGTGAGGCTACAAGGGGATCGTGTGTCCAGGAACGCCCGAAGGAGCGGGCTGGAGCTGCGGGTTCAACCCTGGCCGAACCCCCTCCCCCCTCTGGCCAGATCCCGCCGCTCGATCACCCGATCGACCAGCCCATAACCCACCGCCTCCTCGCCCGTGAAGTACCGGTCGCGCTCCATATCGGCGTGCACGCGCTCGAATGACTGCTCGGTGTGCTTGGCGTAGATCTCATCCACGCGGGCGCGCAGCGCGAGCACTTCCCGGGCGTGGATCTCGATGTCGCTGGTCTGACCCTGATAGCCGCCCGAGGGCTGATGGATGAGGATCCGGCTGTTGGGGAGCGCCATGCGCTTGCCTTTAGCGCCGCCGGCCAGCAGTAGCGAGCCCATGGACATCGCGACGCCGTAGCAGATGGTCTGTACGTCGGGGCGGATGAACTGCATCGTGTCGTAGATGGCCAGGCCGGCGTAGACGGAGCCGCCCGGAGAGTTGATGTAGAGATGGATGTCCTTGTCGGGATCGTCTGATTCGAGGTGCACCAGCTGCGCGACGATCAGGTTCGCGCTCTCCTCGTCGACTTCGCCACCGAGAAACACGACCCGGTCGTTCAGGAGCCGGGAGTAGATATCGAACGAGCGCTCACCGCGCGCGGTCTGCTCGACAACCATCGGTACAAGTGGCATGAGACCTCCTGGATGAGTGGTAAAGTGCAACCGGTTGGTTGCATCGTCCCGAACATAACATATGCGCAACCTCTCAGTTGCACGTTTGTGAAGCAAGGAGACCTGAGATGCGTGAACAGATCGAGCGTGAGCTGTTGCTGGAGGCCACCCCGGAAGAGGTCTGGGCGGTCATCACCAGCGACGGATGGCTGGCTGAGGAGGTCTCCCTGGACCTGGAGCCGGGCGGCGAAGCCAGCTTTCGCTCCGCCGCGCAGGAGAAGTCCGGCTGGGTCGAAGAGGTACGTGCTCCCCACCGCCTGGCCTTCTGGTGGACGGCGGACGAAGAGCCGTCAACCCGAGTGGAGCTGACCCTTACCCGCGCTCAAGAGCGGACGTTGCTGCGCATCGTCGAGACGCGCCCCCTGGAACTGCTCGACGTCGTCGGGATCCCACTCCGCGGCCTGAGCGGCCCGTCGTACGGACCAGCGCTGGTGGCGGCATAGCCATGCCCGCGCGTTCTGACGACGCCGGGCTGGTGTTCGGAGCGCTGGCCGATCCGACTCGCCGGGCGCTGCTTGCCGCAATCGCCCACCAGCCGCAGACCACAGCGACCGAGCTGGCGGCGGAGCTGCCGATCTCACGCCAGGCCGTGCTCAAGCACCTCAGCGCCCTGGGAGAAGCCGGCCTAGTGAACCGCGAGCGGTCCGGTCGCGAAGTTCACTATCGCGTCACCCCCGCGCCGCTGTCGGATGCCGTGTCCTGGATGGCCGATGTCGGGGCGCAGTGGGACGAGCGACTGGAGGTCCTGAAGCGGCAGCTCCCGCAGCCACCGCAGGCGTAGGCGTCGGCGGGCGATTCGCTAGCGCGGCGAAATGCCCAGGTACGGAACAGCCCAGCCGACGATCTTCTGAAACGCCGGAGCCGCGACGGATCCGCCGTAGATTGCCCCCTGCGGCTCATCGACCATGACCGCGACCAGCAACTGCGGGTGGGTGGCCGGCACAAAGCCGATGAACGAGGCGATGTAGGCGCTGCTCGAGTACTGACCGTGGACTACGACGTTGGCCGTTCCCGTCTTGCCGGCCAGGTCGTAGCCGGGGATCGCCGCGCCTGAGGCGGTGCCGCCGTCGGCAAATACGCCCCTGAGCATGTCGCGCAGCTGCGCGGCTGCCATCGGCGAGATCACCCGGGTCCCGGCGGGGGTCTTCGTGGCCTTGCCGCCGATCGCCTTGACGATGTGCGGCGGCAGCAGGACGCCACCGTTTGCGATCGCCGAATAGGCGCTGGCGATCTGGATCGGCGTCACCGACTCGCCCTGGCCCATCGGGAGGTTGCCCATCGACGAGCCGGAGTACTGCGAGGCGTGCAGGACGATGCCGCGCTCCTCGCCCGGGAGATCAATCCCGGTGGGTGCGCCGAAGCCGAACTTGTGCACCCAGTAGTCAAACCGCGAGGCGCCGAGCTTCATCCCAATCTCATCTGCGCCGATGTTGCTGGACTTTCTCAGGATGTCGGCGACCGAGAGCGTCTCGTCGCCGTGCATCTCAGCGTCATGGATCTGGCGGTCGGCGACCTGGAGGACCGAGGGGATGTTGAACTGCGTGCTGGGATTCACCACGCCGTCCTGCAGGGCCCCGGCGACGGTGAACGCCTTGAATGTCGAGCCCGGCTCGTAGTTGAAGCTCACAGCCCGGTTCTGGCTCGCGTACGTGGGGGCGCCGGCGACGTCGTTGGCATTGACCCGCGGCCAGTTGGCCAGGGCGAGAACCTCACCCGTATTCGGATTCATCGCAATCGCCGTGGCCCCGCGGGGCGAGTACTGCGCACCGACGCCGGCCAGAACCTGCTCGACCTCGTCCTGTAGCGCGGCGTCGACGGTCAGCGTCACCGCCTTGCCCGGTTGGGTGGGCCGAACGTCGTTTATCGAGATCGGCTGTCCGATCGCGTCGTTGACGATCTTGCGAACGCCGTCACGCCCGCGCAGGGCCTGGTCGTAGCGGTATTCAACCCCGCCCAGGCCGCGATCGTTCCAGCCGACCGTGCCGAGCACCTGCGACGCCGCCCATGAGCGCGGATACACCCGCCTTACCTGCGGGACCATCGAGAGCCCGTTGATGTGAAGCTTGGCGACCGCCGTAGCGCGGTCTCCGGGCACGAGATGGGCCAGGTAGACGAAACCCGTGTGGCGCTTCGTGAGCAACGTCAGCAGGCTGCTCTGCGGCTTGCCGAGCAGCGGCGCGAGCTGCGTCGCGACCTTGAGCGGATCCTTGATCAGGTACGGATCGGCGGCGATGTCGTCGGCCGACTGGCTGATCGCCAGCTCGACCCCGTTGCGGTCGGTGATCGATCCCCGCTCGGCCGGGAGGGTTACGGTGCTGACCTGCTGGGTCACGGCCGCCCGCTGGAGCGAGCCCGCGCGGACGGCCCCGAGATAACCGGCGCGGACCACGGCGATGGCGAGCAGGCTGATGAAGGCCAGGAACAGCAGCCCGATACGCCGATCGATCAGGCCCATGCGGTCTAGTTCCCGCTCGGTAGCACGGCTCCGCCGCTGTAGGTGGGTGTGGTCCCAGATCCGCTGGTCTGCGTGGATGCGGTCTGCGTCGGGACCGCTGTGCTCGAGGTGCCGGCCACCGGCGCCGCCGTGGTCGATTGTGTTGTCGCTGGCGTCGCCGGAGTACTCGGGGTGACCGACGAGGACGGCGGGATCGACGAGCCCTGCGTCACCGACGATGCCGAGTTGACCGCTCCGGCAACCGCCGAGGCGGTGGAGCTGCTCGGTGACGAGGCGGCGCTCTGCGTCGTCGTCACCGCGCCGTTGGCTGGGCTCAGGGCCAGGAAGCTCGTGGGGCTGGGGGCGTGGATGTTCGAGATGGCCTGCTGGGCGCGAGTGCCGGCTCTGGCCGGGAGGAATCCGACGTCGGCCGGCGCTGGCATCAGCATTCCGCGGGTGGCCGCGAGCCGCTCGATTCGCTGGTCATCGGCCAGCGTGGCCACGCTCGCGCGCAGCTGCTCGTTCGTGCTCTGCAGCGCGGTGCCGCGCTGGATTGCCCGGCCCATGTTGGCCCCGAGCTTCAGCACCTCGACCTGCATGGCCACGATTCCCGCCAGCATCACGCCGAGGATCGGAATCCACGCGCGCCCCCGGATCAGACGATCGAGCAGCGCGTGGTCCGGCAGGGTCCGGACGAAGGCCAGAGCGCGCGTGCCGAGAGGGGCGCGCGAGGATGGGATCCTGCGGGCAACGCGGCGTTGCGCGGGAGCGCGCCGGGGCGCCGCGGGGCGGCGGCGTGTCCCAGGGGCGCTGGCGGGGGCCGAGAATTGGGGAGCGGGTGGGCTCGCGGCGCCCGCGCGTCCGGTCGCGGGGCCTGATACTCGGCGGGGCGACCGCGGGGAGGCCGGGGCGCGGACAGTGCGGCGATGGCCCGGCGCGCCCGGCCCGCCGGCCTGGGCACCGGCGTGCGGCTTCTTGCGCGCGGCCTTGGCGGCGGGCGTCATCGCTGCGGGCGTCATGTCGTTGTGACCTCCAGCTTTCTCGCGGCACGCAGGTGCGCCGACTTTGATCTCGGGTTTGCCGCGACCTCGCCCGGCGTCGGGGCGACGGCACGGCGCGTCAGGAGCTCCGCCTCCGGCTCATGGCCGCAGACACAAATAGGGATCTCAGGCGGGCACACGCACCCGCGGGCCCGTTCGACGAGGAAGCGCTTGACCCGCCGATCCTCGAGCGAATGGAACGAGATCGCGGCGAACTTGCCCCCCGGGCGCAACAGCTCCCAGGCCACCGGGAGCGCGGCGTCCAGCTGGGCCAACTCGTCGTTGACGGCCACCCGCAGCGCCTGGAACGTCCGACGCGCCGGGTGTCCACCGGCGAACTGGGCCGGGATCGGGACCGCTGCCTTGATCGCCTCAACCAGCTGCTGCGTCGAGGTGAGCACCCCGCGGCGGCGCGCGCGAGTGATCGCGCGGGCGATCTGGTTGGCGAAGCGCTCCTCGCCGTATTCGCGCAACAGCCGGGAGATGCGGCGCTCATCCCAGGTGTTGACGATTTCCTGAGCGGTCAGCTCCTGGTCGGGATCCATCCGCATGTCCAGCGGGGCGTCGTAGGCGTATGAGAAGCCCCGGCTCCATGTGTCGACCTGCATCGACGACATTCCCAGGTCCAGATAGATGAGATCAGCGTCGGCACCCTCCTCGAGCAGCTGCGCGAGCCCGCTCACGAAGTCGGCCCGGATGAACCGCGTCTGGCACGACACCTCGGCCGCCAGCTCGGTGAAACGTTCCTCGGCCAAGGGATCGCGGTCGATGCCGATCAGCACTCCCGCCGGCCCGATGCGCTCGGCGAGCAGGCGCGCATGGCCACCGCCGCCAAACGTGCAATCCACGGCGATCTCTCCGGGCTGCGGATCGAGCAGATCGATCAGCTCGCCGGCGAGCACCGGGGTGTGCGTCTGGGTCATGTCAAGCAGTGTCGCCAAGACTCGCCGCGATGTCGGGGATACGGGTCAGAACGTCCTCGCTGTAACCCTCGTAGGCCGCGCGGTTCCACACCTCGATGCACTCGCCTGAGCCCGTCACGATGACTTCCTTGTCCAGGTCCGCGTAGCTCATCAAGAACGGTGGGATCATCACGCGGTTGGCGGAGTCGAGTTCGGTGTCATGCGACTTGTTGAAGAAGAAGCGCTGCAGCTCCCGCGCGCGGGCGGTGAGCGGATTCAGGCCGTCGAGCGTCTGCCGGGTGAAGGTCTCGTAGGAATCGGGCGTCCAGATCGAAACGCACCGTGGCGAGCCGGCGGAGACTTCGGGCGAAGCGGCGAGCACGGCGCCGCCCGCCAACGCCGCGCGGAACTTCGAGGGAACCGTTAGCCGGTGCTTCGCGTCTAGCGCGTGTTCGAAGGTTCCGCGGAAGATCAAGGGTTCTCATTCGCTGTACCGAAGTTCGAACCCGGGTGGCTGGGTGGGAGGAGCCCTGCCACCCGGGTCCTGCATGCGGGGCCCACTGTATCCCACGATCTCCCACAATGCAACCCATTTCCCACCCTATCCCCCACTCGGACCCGTTTTCCTCCCCCAAACGGTCAAAAGATCAGTTACGACGGCGGTTCGCGGCCGCATTCGCGCGTCGCTCGGCGGGCCAAATCGCGTGCACGAACTGCTGCACCGCGGCGATATGCGAGCCAGGTTGCAAAACGCCCCCGCTTCCGTCCGACACATGTGCGGGGGGCCTGCGACCGTCGAGAAGGTCGCCGCGCGCCGCTACGCCCCGGGCCTGAAGCCTCTGGGGACCGGCTCCCCGGATGAGTGGTGTCTGGCCCACGGCAGCTCCAGGACGAGCCGCGCGCCGCGCTCCGACGGCGCGGATGACAGCCGACCGCCGTGCTTCTCCGCCACCGAGGAGACAATGGCCAGGCCCCGGCCACGCACCCCTCGGCCGGCGCGCGGGCGTCGGATCAGCTCGCTCACCGGAGCGCCCAGTCCAGGCCCA
This sequence comes from uncultured Solirubrobacterales bacterium, assembly GCA_963757165.1. GTDB lineage: Bacteria > Actinomycetota > Thermoleophilia > Solirubrobacterales > Solirubrobacteraceae > Palsa-465. The sequence goes on along the minus strand of CAVWQO010000002.1, from coordinate 290,999 downwards.
CCATCGATCACTTCGACCCGGGCGGAGGTTTCAAGGGCGCGGCAGCGGATCTCGATCTCCCCTCCCCCGTGTTCAATCGCGTTGGCGATCAGGTTCCCGGTGGCCTGCGCCAGGCGGGCGCGATCGCCGCGCACCACCACCGGCGCCTGACCGACGCTGAGCCTGAGTGTCGCCCCGGCGGCCCAGGCCGCCGCCTGCGCGGCCTCAGCGCAGTCGGAGAGCAACACCCGCAGGTCGACCGAGGCCTCGGCTCCGTTGCGGCACAGCGAGCCGGGGCCCGAGCCGGCCAGCACCGGCCGGCGACGGACCGCGGTCAGGTCATCGAGCGCGATCGCCGCGCGTGAGAGCTCCAGGTCAAGCGCTCGGATCCGGGCCTCGGTCAGCTCCACCCCCCGGGTGCCGAGATGCAGGCCGAGCCGGGCGGCGGTAAGCGGACCCCGCAGCTCGTGCGAGACCCTGGCCACCGACTCAAGTGTTTCAGCGTGCCACCACAGAGCGGCGATGGCGACGAGGACGGCGATCGAGGCGGCGAGCCAACCCGCCAGGGCAAAGCCTGGATGCATCAGTCGACCCCGCCGTCCAGCAACCGGTAACCCACCCCCCACACATTGACCACGAATCCGGCGCCGCCGCGGCGCAGCTTCTTGCGCAGGCGTGAGGCGTGCGAATCAAGCGTCCTCGTGGCACCGGGCGAGCGGAACCCCCAGACTCCGCGCAGCAGCTCCTCACGCGTGAATACGCGCGTCGGCTCGCCGGCCAGGGCGCGCAGCAGGCTGAACTCCTTCTTGGACAGGGCGAGCGGTTCGTCGTCCAGCCAGGCCTGGCGTGAGACCGGATCGATCTCCAGCGGCCCGACCCGCAGGCGCCCCGCGCCGGGCCGCAACCGGGTGCGCCGGAGCAGCGCAGCGACCCGGGCGTTGAGTTCGGGATACGAGAACGGCTTGATCACATAGTCGTCGCAACCGCGCTCGAATCCGCGCAGCCGCTCGAGCTCGGACGCGCGTCCGGAGAGCACGAGCAGGGGCAGCTCAGGATCGACCCGCGCGGCGACCCGGTCGGCCTCACGAACGGAACGCAGCAGCTCCAGTCCGTCACGGTCAGGCAGCCCCAGATCGACGATCGCCAGGTCGGGAAACTTCGTCTCGATCAGCCGCTGGGCTTCGCCGGCGGACTCCGCTTCGAGGATCTCGTAGCCGTCGGCGGAGAGGTTGTCGGCCAGAAAGGTGCGGGTTGCGCGATGATCCTCGACGAGCAGGATCGTGGCGGGCGAGCTCTGCATGTCCCCCAGAGCCGCGGGCCCGGCCGTTCTCCACCCCCGCGGGCTGCAACATAGCTTTCAGGCACTGCGCCGGGGGAGGATTCCCCCATATGATCACGACGCCCTATGTACCGACGCGGGAACTACAGCTCCGGCGAAGACTTCGTGCTCGAGTATGGCGAGTTGCGGTTCACTTTCAATGAGCGGGACTTCCGCGAACGATGTGAGCAGGCGGCGCGCAAACTCGGGTTTCTCGGGGTCTCCGTGGAGGAAGACGAAGCCGAGGATTTGATCAACCTGGTCGTCAACGGCGAGGTGACCGACCCTGCCTCGGCACTGGGGGAGCACGTCAACGACTGCTGGCCAGAGCTGGTCGGCCCGTCGGACCGCTCGCTCGTCCATTGGCTGCGGCGGCTGATCTTCCGCAGCGCTTGGCTAGATCAGCGGGTCAAGGAAGGCGAGCTGGACGTGGTCTTCGATGAGGACGCGAGCGCCTTCGTCTACGTCCAGCCCCATCGGGGCGGAGAGCCGATCGAGCTGGCCCCCGAGCCGAGCTGGAACCGCGTCGCCTATGTGCGCCGCTGACCGCCCCCCGCCGCTGACCGCCGCCCACCGCTGACCGTGGCGGGGCTGATCGCCGCCCGGCGCTGATCGCTACCGGACGCTGATCGCTACCCGCCCGAGCCCGCCAGCGACGAGATCTGCTGGTTGGCCGGGGCCGGGTTGTCCAGCAGCAGCTTCGGCACCGTGACCAGCTTGTAGCCCCGGGCCCTCAGTCCGGAGATGATCCGGGGCAGTGCTGCGACCGTCTGCGTGCGGGTGCCCCCCGCGTCGTGCATCAGCACGATCGCCCCCGGGCGCGCCGCCGAGAGGACCGAGTTGACGATCGTCGAGACACCGGGCTGCCGGTAGTCGTTGGTGTCGACCGTCCACAGCACCATCAGCATCCTGTACTTGTGCAGCAGCGTCAGCGTCGTGGAGTTGAACAGGCCGTAGGGCGGACGGAACATCCGCGGATAGGCGGCTCCGTAGGCTCCCATCGAGGAGATCTGCTCGAGCAGCTGCCGCTGCTGGTCGCCCGCAGTGAGCTTCGACATCGGCGCGTGGGCCTGGGTGTGGTCGCCGATCGGGTAGCCGTGGGCGACGATCTCGCTGGTCGAGGCGTGGAAATACTTCGCCTCCACCCCGACTTCGAAGAACGTCGCGGGGGCGTTCTTGGCCTCCAGCACCGACAGGACCTGCGGTGTGTAGGGACCGGGACCGTCATCGAAGGTGAGGGCGATCTCCTTGTGCTGAGCTCCGGCAACGCGCACGTAGGGCGTGAGCGCCAGCGTCCGGTCGATGGCGGCGTTCTCGGCCGCCTGTTCCTCAGCCGTGAATGAGCCCTGGCCCGTGCCCGCCAGGGTCTGGATGCGCGCGAAGTATCCAGGCGCGAGGTTGGCCGTGTGGTGGACGGCGGGGCCCCCACCACCAGCACCGGCGATGGCCCCGATGACCAGTGCGATCGCGGCCACGAGCCCGAGCGCCAGCTGCCGCCGACGGCGGTGGTGAGGCTCGGGGCTCGGGCGCCGAGCGATTCGCGGCGAGTCAGAACGCGCTCGCGGCGCGTTGCGGAGTGCACTGGTTCCGTCGTCCATCGTTTTCCCCGCTGATGATGATGGCGGGTTGCTCGGCGTCCTGCGCTGCGCTGCCGCGGCCATTACGCTCCGGGCCATGCCGACGCCAATCTGGGTGGTGATGCCGACCTACAACGAGGCGGCAAACGTGGAGTCAATCGTTCGCGCCGTGGCCGCTGAGCTGGAGCGACTGGCACCCGGCACCCACCGGATTCTAATCGTTGACGACGGATCTCCGGACGGGACCGGCGCGATCGCTGACGCGCTGGCCCGGGAGCTACAGGGGGTCGAGGTTCTGCACCGGCAGTCCAAGGACGGCCTGGGCCAGGCCTATCTCGCCGGCTTTGCCAGAGCGCTTGCGGGCGGGGCCGAGATGGTGTTGGAGATGGATGCCGACTTCTCACACGATCCGCGCTACCTGGGAGATCTGCTCGCAGCGGCTGAGGACGCCGACCTCGTGCTCGGGTCGCGCTATGTCCCCGGCGGCGGGGTGCGCGACTGGGGCGTGGTGCGGCGGCTGATCAGCCGTGGCGGTGGGTGGTACGCGCGCGTGATCCTGCGCGTCGGCGTACGTGACCTGACCGGTGGCTTCAAGTGCATTCGTCGCGAGGTGCTCGAGGCGATCGATCTGGGTAGCGTCCGGGCGGAGGGGTATGTGTTCCAGATCGAGGTGACATACCGGGCGCTGATCGCAGGCTTCAGGGTCCGTGAGGTGCCGATCTTGTTTCGTGACCGAACTGCTGGCTCCAGCAAAATGTCAACCCGCATCGCGCTGGAGGCGATGTGGCTGGTCCCCCGGCTGCGCCGGAACGCCCGCGTGGCCATGGGCCAGATCGCCGATGAGCGGCGCCCGGTCAGCACGCCGTGAGCGGACCTGCAGACACGGCCCTAACGTGATCCCAATGTTGCCCAAACCGCAGCCGACCGGTCGACCGGCATCCTCGTTTAGATGAGCGTCCACGGACCGCTCGGTGCTACGCCCCAGGGCGGGGCGTTCGAGCTCAGATCGCGCGGACGGGATCATCAGGGCAGGGGCCTCGGTGCCGCGGAGGCGTCTTCCCGAGCCCGACTCGGGCTACTGGGCCTCGCCGGGATCCTGGTCAGCGGGCTGCTGATCTCGATCGGGGCGGCGCACACCGACGCGCTGCTGCCCGAATCAATTCGGCCGGTGCCAAGCTGGTTGGCCGGACCGCTGGGGAACACCGGCCTCGATCTCGGCGTCGTTGGGCTGATCGCCGTGTTCGTGCTGATGTTCGGCGGCTACACGCTTGTTCTGCGTGAGTCCGAGCGACTGTCGCCGCGGATGATCCTGATGGGTATCGCGGGGCTGCACGCGGTGATCCTGCTGGCGCCGCCGTTGCTCTCGACCGACGTCTTCAGTTACCAGGCCTATGCGCGGATGTCGGCGCTGTACGGCGCGAACCCCTACCTGCAGGGTCCGCACGTGATCGCGCTGGATCCGCTGTATCCGTTCATCGGTGCCAAGTGGGTCAACACGCCGAGCGCCTACGGGCCCGTATTCACCTCGCTGAGCTACATCCTGGCGCCGCTCTCGATCGCCGCTAGCGCGCTCGCCTACAAGGCGATCGCCGTCCTCGCCAGCCTCGCCACCGTCACGCTGGTGTGGAACGCCTCGCGCCTGCGTGGGCTGAACCCGGCCAGGACGGCCGCTCTCGTCGGCCTGAACCCGCTGCTCGTGGTCTACGGCGTCGGCGGCGGCCACAACGATTTGCTGATGCTCGCGCTGCTGATGGCGGGGATCTATGCGCTCCTCCAACACCGTGAGCGCACGGCGGGAGCGATGGTCGTGATCGGCGCCGGGGTGAAACTGACCGCCGCTCTGTTTCTGCCCTTTTTGCTCGCCTCAGGCGGTGGACTCGGGGCTCGTAGCCGCCGGCGGGAAATCCTGATCGGCGCCGGCGCGGCCGCTGTAGCGGTGGCGATTCTCGGCTTTGCCGCCTTCGGCAGCGGCCCGCTGCACCTGCTGGGCACATTGCAGAAGACCCAGAGCGAAGGTGACTGGCACAGCATTCCGGGCTTCATCTCGACCCGCTTGGGCCTGGGTGCGATCGGGCACATTGCCGGACTGTGCCTCGGCGTCATCTTCGCCGGCGTGTTCGTGTGGCTCGTGCGCAAGGTCTGGCGCGGCGAGATGGACTGGATCGACGGGGCCGGCTGGACTGCGGTGGCGCTGCTGGTCACCGCCGGATCGATGCTGCCCTGGTACGTCGCGTGGCTGATGCCCTTGGCCGCGCTCGGAACCGACCGCCGCCTGTGGCGCTCGTCCCTTGCCATAACCGGCGTCGTTCTCGGCATTCAGATGATCGGCTTTCTCCCCCACGGCAATTCGCTATTGGGGCTCTGACAGATGGGCGCGTACGATGACCCGATGAGCGCGACCGGCAATTTCGACGGCGGACCGCGCACGCTCGCGCTGCTCAGCGTCGTCGCGCCGATTTACAACGAGGAAGCGCTGATCGACGAGTTCTACGCGCGCGTATGCAGTGCGATGGAGGACCTCGAGTTCGAGCTCGTGCTGGTCGACGACGGCTCGACCGACGGATCGCCGGCCGTGCTGGACAGGCTGGCCGCCACCGACCCCCGGGTGCGGGTCGTGTATCTGTCAAGAAACTTCGGACATCAGACCGCGCTGACCGCGGGGCTTGATCACGCCCGCGGGGGTGCCGTGGTCATGCTTGACGCTGATCTCCAGGACCCGCCCGAGCTGATTCCGAAGATGCTTGACCACTGGCGCGCGGGGTGTGACGTGGTCTACGCGGTCCGGGAGGAGCGAGAGGGCGAATCGCGGTTCAAGCTCACCACCGCCCGGTGGTTCTACAGCCTCTTCGACAAGCTCGCCCAGGTCGAGCTCCAACACAATTCCGGCGACTTCCGCCTGCTGGACCGGCGTGCGCTTGACGCGCTGCTTTCAATGCGCGAGCGCAACCGGTTCCTGCGCGGGATGACGGTGTGGGTGGGCTACACGCAGGCGGCCGTGCCGTACAAGCGGGACTCCCGCTACGCCGGGGAGACGAAATACACGCTGGCCAAGATGCTGCGATTTTCGCTGGACGCGATCTCGTCCTTCTCCCACCGTCCGCTGCAGCTCGCCACGCTGCTCGGCTTTCTCATCTCCACGCTCGCCTTCGTTGCCATTCCCGTGGTGATCGTGCTGCGGATCCTGGGCTCGTACCTGCCCGGGTTCGGAGCGATCACGATCGCCGTGCTGCTGCTCGGCGGGATTCAGCTGATCGCAATCGGCATCATCGGCGAATACGTGGGGCGCATTTACGACGAGGTGAAGGGACGTCCGCTCTACCTGGTCCGGGCCCGGCGCAACGCTGTTGCTCCGGACACGCTGCGCCAACCCCTTCCGCTCGCCTCCGAGCGCAGCCCGGACGCCGGATAGAGGCGCTACCCGCCCGCGGGATTCGGGCCCACGGCCCGGTTCGGCCCGCGGATCACGCGCTCATCGCCCTCGCGGGCGGGAGGCAGCGGCGTCAGCGCGCCATCACTTCCGTCGCGCTGGGCAACGGCCCGCTCCACCTCGGCGATCCGGCTGGCCAGTCCCTTGATCGCGTCCGCGATTGGATCGGGGAGGTGCACCCAGTCAGCGTCCGGACCCTCCGGTCGACGACCTTCGACGCGGACCGGATGCCCGGGGTTGCCGACCACGGTCGAATTGGCGGGTACGTCGTGGATCACGACGCTGTTGGCGCCGATCTTGGAGCCGTGCCCAACGGTTATCGGACCGAGCAGTTTGGCCCCGGAGCCGATGGTGACGTTGTCCTGCACGGTCGGATGGCGCTTGCCGGTGGCGAAGCCTGTGCCGCCCAGCGTCACGCCCTGATAGAGCGTCACATCGGCGCCGATCTCAGCCGTCTCCCCGATCACGACGCCCATGCCGTGATCGATGAAGAACCCGTTCCCGATGCGCGCGGCCGGGTGGATCTCGATGCCGGTCGCCGAGCGCGCCAGCGCGGCGATCAGCCGGGGAACCACGGGCACGCCGACTCCGTGCAGGGCGTGGGCCACCCGATGCGCCAGCAGTGCCTGGACCCCGGGCCAAGTGAGCAGAATCTCCACCCAGCCGACCCCGCTGGCCGCGGGATCACGGCTGTGCGCCGCGGCCACGTCCTGCCTGATCTCCGCCACGGTACGCGCGGCCAGCCCTGAGCGGAACATCACCAAAGCGTAGCTATCGGGGTGATTGGGCCGGAGTGCTCGGGCCGACGGTCGCGAGCAAGCGCTACGGCGCAAAGAACGGGGTCGAGACGTAGCGCTCGCCGGAGTCCGGTAGGACGGTGACGATCCGCGCCCCGCGGGAGTCTGGACGCGCGGCGATCAGCAGCGCGGCGGCGAGTGCGGCGCCACAGGAGATTCCGGCCAGAATTCCCTCCTCGCGCGCCAGACGCCTGGCGGTCTCGATCGCGTCCTCGTCGTCCACCGCAATCACCTCGTCGAGCAGTCCGCGGTTCAGCACGCTCGGCACGAACCCGGCTCCGATGCCCTGGATCTTGTGCGGACCGGGCCGTCCGCCCGAGAGCACGGCGGAGCTACGCGGCTCCACGGCCACGATCCGGCAGGCCGGGCAGCGCGCTTTGATCACCTCTCCGGCGCCGGTGATCGTCCCCCCCGTGCCGACACCGGCGACGAGTACGTCGACGCGATCCTCCAGCGCGTCGAGGATCTCCGGGCCCGTGGTGCGGCGGTGGATCTCGGGGTTGGCCGGGTTGGAGAATTGGTCGGGCAAGAATACGTCCTGATCGCCGGCCATCGCCCGCGCCGCGTCGACCGCCTCGTCCATTCCGCCCAAGGACTCGGTCACCTCGACCGTGGCGCCGTAGAGACGCAGCAGGCCCTCCCGCTCCCGGCTCATCCCCTGCGGCATCTTCAGCACCAGCTTGTAGCCCCTGGCCGCGCAGACGAAGGCGAGCGCGATCCCCGTGTTCCCACTGGTCGCTTCGACGATCGTCGTGCGTCCGGGCTGGATCCGCCCTTCACGCTCGGCCGCGTCGAGCATCGCCACGCCGATCCGATCTTTGACGCTCCCCCCGGGATTGAGCGACTCGAGCTTGGCGAACAGCTCCACGTCGAGGCCGTGAGCGATGCGCGTGAGCTGAACCATCGGGGTGCGCCCGACAAGGTCAGCAATGTTGGTCGGGATTCGGGCCATTGCTAGCACCTTACGAGAATTGCTCAAACCGGGAGCTATCGCGCGCAACCGTGCCGCCCCAGCCAGACGTCACACAGATCTAACTCGCGCGCGGGATGAATCTGTGATATTCGGGACGTTCGCTACCAGGACCGACCGCTGTACGCGCAGCGGCGGGACGGAAAGGAGCGGTTCAGATGACCGGCACCGGAGCACTCCCGTACGACCGCGCTGCCGAGCGGGTCGAGGCCATGGTGGGTGCGGGAACCCCCTTCGCCCAGGTGGAGGACGCAATTGAGACCGCGCTCGCTCCCCAGGAGCAGAAAGCTGCACTGTGGCTGCTCGCCTGGTCGCTATGCATGCCCCCGGCCCGGCCTGGCGGCCCCCAGCGCAAGCCGGGCTGGCTCGGCCCCGTCGGTCTGCGACCGTCGTGATCAATCCAAACGCCTGGAGCCGACGGACTAGATGTGGTACATCGCCGAGCCCGCGGCTCGGGCCTCGGCCTCGAACACATCAGCCACGGTTGTCTGCGCGAGCACGGATCGCGCCGCATTGGCGGCTTCGGCGAAGACGCCGGTAGCGTCGGGTCCAAGCGGTCCATCGAGCAGCTCGACGACCTCCAGCACGGTGATCTCCTCGCCAGGGCGGGCGAAGCTGTAGCCGCCCTTGACACCGCGCTGGGAGCGCAGCACACCGGCCCGCCGCAGCGTGGCGAACAGCTGCTCAAGGAACTGGACGGGAATGCCTCCACGCCGGGCCAGCTCCGCGATCGGCACCGGCTCGCTGCCACCGTGCCGATGGAGCTCGACCAGAGCGCGGACGGCATAGGGCGACTTCGACGTGATCGAGATCATGCCGACTCGATGCTACCGCCGCGCGGAATCGTCGCCTTTGGGCCCGAATCCCGACGGGGAGCTAGATCCAGCCGCGCTCGGTCGCGATCAGCACGGCCTGCGCGCGATCCATCGCGCCGAGCTTGCCGTAGACATTGTGAAGGTGGGTTCGCACTGTGCTCGTCGAGAGCCCAAGCTCGTTGGCGATCTGCTTGTAGACCATGCCCCGGGCCAGCCGGCGCAGCACATCGATCTCACGGGAGGACATCGGGCACGGATCGACCTGCCGCGGCCGTCCGCCGCTGGTCGGCAGCGGAAGGTCGTACATGACGGTGCGCAGATCGGCCGGTTTGACGCCGACCATGCGGGCCACGGCAAGGAGCTCCGAAGGTGACACCGCGCCCCCGAACACGTAGTGGGCGAGCATGTCGGCCAAGCGGATCAGGGCCGCCTCGCCATCGCACTCCTCGGCGTGGTGGCGCTCGATCACGCTGGCCACGGACTTCGGCAGACCCCACCGCCGCGCCAGCACGCCACCGACGAGGGCGTGGTCGACCCCCAGCTCACGGCGCTCGCGCTGGATCCGCTCCTCCGGGGTGCGAGCGTCGCCGTGGATCTGGCGGGGGTACCCGGGATAGGCGTGAACGAGCACAAGTTTGCCGATGTCGTGCAGCAACGAGGTGACCATCAAGCGGTCACGAAACTCGTAGTCGAGCTCGCGCGCCAGACGGTCGGCGGCCCGCTGGGTGGCGACGGCGTGCAGCCGAAAGCGCTCGGGGATGCCCTGCCACACGGCGCTGCGCTCGAAGAAATCGAAGGTCCTGGCGCGGCTGGCGATCGCATGCACGGTGTTGGCCGAGAGGACCTCCACGCCCTTGACCGCGCTCTCAACCCGGCCGCGCGAGCGACCGTCAACCTGGTTGGCGAGCCGCATCACCGCCACCGCGAGAGCCACGTCGCCTTCGACCGCGGCAACCACGTCCGCCGTGGTCGGATCGCCGGCTTCGAACAGCCGCATCACCCGATTGCGGGATTCCACCAGCACGGGAAACGCCTCCAGAGCCTCGAAGGCCGCCGTCAGGCGACGTCCGTGCCCTTCGTTGTGATGTCGCTCGCGCGAGGCGTAAGGGTCGGTGGGTGAGGTGCTCACGGCAGCCACGGTTGCCACGGGGGTTCTCGCATCCTTATCGTTGCGGTGGACGGACACGGGGGCCCGGTCTGCCTGGGGGGCAACCCCCGCCTAGCCCCATTATCGGCAAATGTTCGATGCCGGTTTAGCCTTGTCCGGACGCCCGCTCGATGGCGCTGTCGATGCGCCGGAGCGTCTCTTCGCGCCCGAGCACGGCGACGCTCTCGAATATTCCCGGAGACACCGTGGTGCCGGCAATCGCCACGCGCACCGGCTGGAACACATTCCCCGGTTTGACGCCCTCGTTCTCCACCACTCCCCGCAGAGCCTGCTCGATGCGGTCGGCGTCGAACGGCTCAACCCGCGCCAGAGCGACCTCTGCGGCCCGAAGGATGTCCACAGCGCCATCTCGCCCGAGCACCTTCTCGAACGCCGCGGAATCCTCGACCGGACCATCGAACAGGAATGAGACCAGCGGCCAGAACTCGCCCAGCGTCTGGATTTTGTCCGCCGCAATCTCGACCGCGCCCCGCAGCCCAGAGCGTCCCGTGTAGGCCTCCAGCCGCCGGGTCAGCTCGTCCACCCCCAGCTGCCGCAGCCAGCGGCCGTTGATGTGACGGAGCTTGCGTTCGTCGAACACAGCCGGATTCTTCGAGACCCGCTCGAGCCGGAAGCGTTCCGCCAGCTCCTGTCGGCTGAAATGCTCCTCGTCCGCCGCGAAGCCGGCTCCCAGGAGGGCGATGTAGTTCGTCACCGCCTCGGGTAGGTAGCCCGCGTCTCGGAGCTCCTGCACGGAGGCCGCGCCGTGGCGCTTGGACAGCTTGCGTCCATCCGGCCCATGCAGCAGCGGCAGATGGGCGTACCTGGGTGCCGGAGCGCCCAACGCCTCGAACACGAGTAGCTGCTTCGGAGTGTTCGAAAGATGGTCCTCCCCACGCACGACATGGGTGATCCCCGCGTCCAGGTCGTCGACCGCGACGGCGAAGTTGTAGAGGGGAGATCCGTCTGCCCGGGCGATCACCGGATCGTCCATGTTGGCGTTGGGAAACCTGGTCGAGCCGCGGATCACGTCATCGACGATCGTCTCGCCGGAGTCCGGAACCCGCAGGCGCACCGCCCCGGACGCCTCGCTCTCCCCGCGGAAGCCGCGGTCGGCGCCATGGCGCTCCTTGAAGGCGCGGACGTCGTCGGCGGTCGCGTTCGAGTGATAGGCGTGCCCACGCTCGAGCAGCTGCTGAAGGACCTCGGTGTGGCGCGGCGCGCGCTCGGATTGAAAGCTCGGACCTTCGTCCCAATCAAGCTCCAGCCAGCGCAGTGCGTCGAGAATCTGCTTCACGTTCTCAGGGGTCGATCGCTCCCGATCGGTATCTTCGATCCGCAGCACGAGCTCTCCGGCCCGTCCCGTGGTCCCGTCCTCCGGGCGATGGGCGAGGAGCCAGTTATACAACGCGGTGCGGGCGCCTCCGATGTGGAGGGCGCCGGTGGGTGATGGAGCAAAGCGAACACGCATGACAGAACGCCTCCCATGCTAATCGGCGCTCACGTGTCGCCGGCCGGCGGCCTGACGCGGGCTGTCGAGCGCGGCCGTGAGCGCGGCTGCCGGGCGATCCAGATCTTCAATCAGTCTCCGCGCATGTGGCGTCCGACAGCGTATGGCGAGGAGGACTTCGCGGCCTTCCGGGAGGCGATCGCGGCCAGCGAGATCGAGGCGGTGCTGATTCACGCCGTATACCTGCTCAACTGCGCCTCGGAGGACGAAGAGATCCGCACAAAATCGCTTGCTTCATTGGTGCAATCGCTCCGCGTCGGAGCGGGAATCGGCGCCGTCGGCGTCGTCCTGCATCCCGGATCCGCCAAGACCGGAGACGTCGGCAAGGCGATCAAGCGCGCCGGCCGCGTGATCAAGGAGGCCTTGGCGCAGACCCAAGGCTGTGCACTGCACCTCGAGGACACCGCGGGCGCCGGCGGGACGCTTGGACGATCGTTCGAGGAGCTGGCGGCGCTGCTGGACGCCGCAGGGGGAGGGAAACGGCTGGGGTTATGCCTGGACTCCTGCCATTTGCTGGCCTCTGGATACGACATCCGCACGCGGGAGGGCCTCCAGGAGACGCTGCAGGAGTGCGACCGCATCGTGGGTCTGGAGCGGTTGCACTCGTTGCACCTCAACGATTCGATGACCGCGCTGGGTTCCAACCGAGATCGCCATGCGGTGATCGGCCGAGGTGAGCTCGGCGAGCGAGGTTGTGCCACCTTCCTCTCACAACCTCTCTTCGATCAGCTGCCGTGCGTGCTGGAAACCGGCCGCGATGGCGGTGGCGTCGCCGCTCAGGACGTCCAGGACGCCTTCAAACTGCGCAAGCGCGGCAAGGCCGCGCGGGCCCGCGCCAACCGGAAGGGCAAATGAAGACCGAAGCCGAGCACGCACCCGCCGACACGTTGGTGATCTTCGGCATCACCGGAGATCTGGCGCGCAAGATGACGTTGCGCGCGCTATACCGGCTGGAGCATCGCGGCCTCTTGACCTGCCGCGTGATCGGGGTCGCGGTCGAGGCGTGGAGCATCGACCAGCTGCGCCAGCATGCGCGGGAGTCGATCGAGGCGGCCGGGGAGAAGATCGACGACGATACGTTTCGCCGCTTAGCCGGACGGATGAGCTACATCAGCGGCGACTTCGAGGACGCGGGCACATACGCCGCCCTCGCCAAGGCGGTCGGCGACGGCTTTGCCGCCTATTACCTGGAAATTCCGCCTGCTCTGTTCGCGCGCGTGGTGGAGGGCCTGGCCGGGGCGAAGCTGCTCTCCCACGGCCAGCGCGTAATCGTGGAGAAGCCGTTCGGTCACGACCTGCGCTCCGCCCAGCGACTGGCGCAGCAGTTGCACCGGCACCTGCACGAATCGCAGATCTACCGGATCGACCACTTCCTGGGCAAGCTCGGCTTTGAGGAAATCCTCTATCTGCGTTTCGCCAACACGATGCTTGAGCCGGTCTGGAACCGCAATTACGTCGGGTACGTGCAGATCACCATGGCCGAGAGCTTCGGCGTCGAGGATCGTGGCCATTTCTACGATCCCGTCGGAGCACTACGGGACGTGGTGGTCAACCATCTGCTCCAGCTTCTGGCCGCCGCGGCGATGGAACCTCCGGCCGGCGCGGATGCGAACACGATGAGTTACGCCAAGTTCGCGGTGTTCCGCACGATGGCGCCGGCGGACCCGCGGCACTACGTCCGCGGTCAGTATGAGGGCTACCGCCAGATCGACGGGGTTGCCCCCGACTCGCAGACCGAGACCTTTGCGGCACTCCGCCTGGAGGTCGACAATTGGCGCTGGGCTGGGGTCCCGTTCTTCATCCGGGCCGGCAAACGACTGCCCGTCACCCAGACCGAGCTGCGACTGGTGTTCAAACGCCCACCCCGGCTGCACTTCATGCCGGGTGGCCGGCGCGCGCCTGAGCCCAGCCAGCTCGTGTTTCGGATCGATCCATCGCCGGGGATCCGGCTGATCCTGGACGCTCATCGTGCCGACGCCGCCGGGCCCCAGGAGATCGAGCTCGACATGGACTTCGCCCACGAGGGAGGCGAAGGGCCCACCCCCTACGAGGTCCTGCTGCACGCTGCCCTGGTCGGGGACAGCACCAACTTCACCCGTCAGGACAGCGTCGAGGAGACGTGGCGGATTGTGCAGCCGCTGCTGGACTCACCGCCGCCCGTCAGGCCGTATCGGCCGGGCACGTGGGGTCCCGGCGGCACCGATGAGCTGGCAGCCGGGTTCGGCTGCTGGCATGAGCCCTGGGTACCCAGCGCGGGCTGAGGGCTGTCGGTTCGTCGGCGTGGCGGGTCGCGTGCCGTGCGGGAGGCGTCCGCGGTCGCGGTCGGGCGCAATTGCGGCTTTAAGAGTGGTGTGCGACGTTCGGTAGCCGTTCTCGGCCGATCTACGACGGGCCGGGCCGGGCAGGGCAGGCCGGGTCAGGTCGGGCGAACGGCCATACCGCGACAATCGAGCCGGTCCGCCCCGACCGATGTCGCGCTTTGGTCGCTATACGACCAAACCGCGCATCTCCCGCTCAGCAATGATCGCCGTTGTCGCACTTTGTGCGGTTCGGCGATCACCTAAGAGGCGGTGGCGATCGCCGGCACCCGCGGGCCACGCAGCGTCCCACTGCCGGCTACTGCGCGCAACGGCTGGGTTGGGCCGCGGCCGCGCGGGCGGCGGGCGCCACCGCGGCCGGAACGGATCGCGACCTGCGCGAAGACCCGCGCGCGACCTGCGCGAGGGAGCCGCTGGCAGGCCGCGCTGGCCGACCGCGCCGGCCGACCGCTAGCCGACGGCGCTGGCGGGCTCGCCCGCGGCCGTGGTCACCATCGGTGCCGAATCGGTGTCGGGGACCGCGTCCTCGCTCCCCTCGACATCCGCAGCCCCGTCGACATCCGCCACGCCATCGACATCCGCCACGCGATCGACATCCGCCGCCGCGTCGCCATCGACGGCGACAGCCTTGGCCACCAGCGCGGCACCGAGCAACGACTCAAGCTCGGCGTGCAGGCTGGCGCTCCGTGCGACGCGGAAGTCCGCGCCGAGGCGCAACCGGCGGTCACCCACCGACGTGCAGAGTTCGACCACCACGTCGCAGTCGCCCGGGAACCCGGTGAGCAGGTCCTTGAGTTCCCCGAGGATCGTCGCCGGGAGCGCGCCGGCATCTAAGCGCAGGCGCAGCGCGCTCGGCGCGACCGTCACCTTGGCGGCCTGCAAGTCGGCGCGCGCGACCTCGTCCGGCGTGGGCTCGAACAGGTCGACCTGTTGCGCGATGACGCAGGTCTTCTCCTTGTCCTTGTGGTCCACGCGCCCGCGGACGAGGACGATCGAGTCCGTGCCGAGCGCCTGCTCGTGGGAGGCGAGCGCCTTGCCGAAGACGATGATCTCGACCGTACCCTCGAGGTCGTCAATGGTCGCGAACATCATCGGATCGCCCTTCTTGGTCCGGATCCGCTTGGCCTGGGTGATCATCCCGCCGATGGTGACCCAGTCGCCGTCGCGGCGCGAGGACAGTGCGGCCAGCGAGCAATCAACCTTGGCGGTCAGTGCGGCGCCCACCTCCTTGAGCGGATGGGCGGAGATGAATAGCCCGATCGCCTCCTTCTCGGCCGCCAGCAGCTCCGCGCGCTCAAATTCCTGGCTGGGGATCGGCGCGTGACTCGGGGTGGCAAACGCTGCCGACGCCACCCCCGGGTCACCGGAACCCATGCCGAGATCGAAGATCGAACCCTGACCGATCTGGGCGTCCTGCTGGGCCTTCTGGCCGGCACCCTGGGCTTGCTCGAGCACTGACAGCATCCCCTTGCGGGAGGCCTGTGTGGAGCCGAAGGCCCCGCACTTGATCAGCGCCTCAATCGCCTTCTTGTTGACCGCACGCCCATCAACGCGAGCGCAGAAGTCCCATAGATCGGTGAATGGGCCGCCCTCTTCCCGCGCCCGCTTGATCGCCTCGACCGCTTGGTAGCCCACGCCCTTGACCGCGTCGAGCCCGAAGCGGATGTTGCAATCGACGACGACGAAGTTGTGGTCGGAGAGATTGACGTCCGGGGGAAGAATCGAGATTCCCATCTGCTCGGCCTGCGCGACGAAGAAGGGCACCTTGTCCTTGGTATCCATGACCGACGAGATCAGCGCGGCCATGTACTCAGCCGGGTAATTGGCCCGCAGCCACGCGGTGCGGTAGGCGATCAGCGCGTAGCAGGCGGCGTGGGACTTGTTGAAGCTGTAGTCAGCCGACTTCTCGTTGGTCGTCCACAGCAGCTCGATCACCGATGCGGCGGTCCCCGAAGCCTGGCAGCCCCGCACGAATTCAGGCTTGAGCTTCGCCATCGCCTCACGGTTCTTCTTGCCGATCGCCTTGCGCAGGTCGTCCGCCTTGGCGCCGCTGAAGCCGGCCAGTTCCTTGGCGATCTGCATCGCCTGCTCCTGGTAGATGATCACGCCCTTGGTCGAATCGAGGATCGGGCGCAGGCGCTCGTCGGCGTAGGAGATCGAATCCGGGTCCCGCTTGCCGCGCGCGTAGGTGGGGATCTGGTCCATCGCCCCGGGCCGGTACAGCGCGTTCAGGGCGACCAGGTCATCGAACTCCGTGGGACGCACCTTCTTCAGCGCCTCACGCATGCCCTCGGACTCGAACTGGAAAACCCCGACCGACTCGCCCCTGGCCAGCATCTCGTAGGTCTTCGGGTCATCGAGCGGGAGCTTGGCCATGTCCGGCCGCTCCCCGGCCGAGCGCTCGATGATGTCCAGCGCATCCTCGATCACGTCGAGGTTGCGCAGGCCCAGGAAGTCCATCTTCAGGAGCCCCAGCTGCTCGACCGGCTTCATCGAGAACTGCGTCACGGTCCGGAAGACCCGATCACCATTTTCGTCAGATCCGGCGTCGGCGATCTGCAAGGGCACGATGTCGGTCAGCGGCCGGTCGGCGATCACCACCGCGGCGGCATGGATCGAGGAGTTGCGGACGATGCCCTCGAGGCCTTGAGCCACGTCGACGATCTGGCGGGCCGTCGGGTCTCGGTCCACCTCGGCCCGCAGCGGCTCGCCGATGCGCAAGCAGTCCTCGAAGCTCGGCGAGCGGCCCATGATCGGGTCCGGGATCAGCTTGGCGAGCTTGTCTCCCGCCCCGTAGTCGAGACCGAGCACGCGGGCGGCGTCACGAGTGGCGGCACGCGGGAACATCTTGCCGAAGGTGACGATCTGGGCCACCGACTCCTTGCCGTATTTATCGGTCACGTAGCGGATCATCCGATCACGCCCACGGACCGAGAAGTCGATGTCGATGTCCGGCATCGATACGCGTTCGGGATTGAGGAAACGCTCGAACAGGAGGTCGTAGCGCAAGGGATCGACGTCGGTGATCTGGAGGCAGTAAGCCACGATCGAACCGGCTGCGGAGCCACGCCCCGGCCCGACCGCGATGCCGACATCCTTGGCGTACTTGACGAAATCCCACACGATCAGGAAGTACGCGTTGAATCCCATCCGGTCGATCACGCCGAGCTCATATTCGGCTCGCTTGAGCGCTTCGGCGGGGACTGGGTCGCCGTAGCGGGAGCGCAGGCCCTCGTCGACGAGCCCGCGCAGATACTCCTGCTCCCCGGCGCCGTCCGGCGTCGGATAGCGCGGGATCAACTGCCGACCGAGCTCCAGCTCGACGTCACAGCGTTCGGCGATCTCCAGCGTGGAGGCGATCGCCTCCGGCCACTGCGCGAAGGCCTGTGTCATCTCGTCACTGGAGCGCAGATAGAACTCGTTGGTCTCGAAGCTGATCTTGGGCTGACTCAGGGTCGACTTCGTCTGCACGCAGAGCAGGGCGGCGTGGTGGTGGTAGTCCTCCCGCCGCAGGTAGTGCACGTCGCCGGTGGCCACCAGTGGCCGTCCCAGCTCACCGGCGATCCGCACGACGCCC
This sequence comes from uncultured Solirubrobacterales bacterium, assembly GCA_963757165.1. Taxonomy (GTDB): domain Bacteria; phylum Actinomycetota; class Thermoleophilia; order Solirubrobacterales; family Solirubrobacteraceae; genus Palsa-465. The sequence continues at coordinate 273,564 of CAVWQO010000002.1, read as the reverse complement.
TCGTTGACCTTGTCCTGAGCAGCCAAACCATTCTTCTGGACTTCGAAGTAGACGTCCTCGGGCCCGAACACGCTGATCAGCTCTTCGGCGTGGGCGCGGGCCTCGGCGGGCCGGTCGGCCAGCAGGTGTTGGCAGAAGCGCGACTGCAGGCAGCCGGTCATGGCGATCACGCCCTCGGCGTGCTCGGCCATCTGGGCCAGGTCGACGGACGGCTTACCGCGCTGATAACCCTCGAGGAAGCCGGCCGAGGACAGCTTGACGAGATTGCGATAGCCCGTCGGGGTCGCCGCCACGAGCGTCAGGTGGAAGCGATCGAGCTTGCCGGGCACCCGGCGGCTGTGATCATCGACCACATAGATCTCACAGCCCAGGATCGGCTTGATCCCATGCTTGCGGGCGGCCGTGAACAGCTCAACCGCCCCGTTCATCACGCCGTGATCGGTCAGGGCGAGGGCCGGCTGGTCAAAGGCCGCTGCCCGCGCCGCCAGGCTGTCGATGTTGCATGCCCCGTCGAGCAGCGAGTACTCGGAGTGGACGTGAAGGTGGGCGCAGCTGGGGCTCATGCGGACAGTTCGAGCATAGGCGGCGAGGCGGACATTTTGGATCACCGCGCATCGCGCGCCGGTGGTTTCAGCCGCTCTGTGCGCGCTCTATCCAGTGCTGCAGCAAGGCAAGCGGACGGGTCTCACCGCGTAGCCGCGCACCGGCACGCAGGTCCCCCCCCAGAACCGAGAGCACTCGCTCCGCGGCACAGATGACCGTGCTCTCAGGATCTTCGCCGAGGAAGGTCGTGCTGACGGTGGGCCGGCGGCCGTTACGCACATGTAGGTAGGCGCCTGGAGCATGCCCGGAGGGCTCCTGAAAGGCGATCGAGAAGCGCTCCCCTCGCGTCCAGGCGGGATCGATCATCATCGACGCCAGGGTCAGCGTCAGCCACGGATCCAGCCTCACTCCGGCCGCGATCGAGCTGTTCCAGGCTGATCGGCGTGCGCACGAGCGCGAGCAGCGCGCTCGCCGCTGCGCGATCGTAGGTGACCCGGGCCCGGCGGCGACCGAGCCGGCGTCGCAGCGATCCGGAGGCCACCAACGCGGCGAGGCTGCCGAGATCTCCGCTCAGCGCAAAACTCACCTCGTCGGCGGGCCGGGGAGTTTCGGCCAGACGAACGGCGGTCTTGTGGCTCGGACCGATAACGGTGACCTGCACGCACCCGAGGCCGTCGAGTACGAGGTCGTAGGCCAGCGGCTCGGGCGTGACCAAACCCTGGGCGGGCAGGAGCGCAATGAACAGGCGGCCTGCGGTCACTGGGTCGCGTTCTGAGAGCGAGGCAAACGCGCCCGCGAGCCACGGTCCCGAGGGTGTGGGTGCGGAGGTGGAGGGCGCCTCCTCGGCGGCCGCGGCGGACTCACGCAGGCGGGACAGGGCGGCGTCCAGGCGCGCGGGGTCCAGGGAAGCCCGGCCTGCGCGGCGAGGTTCCTCAGACTCCGGCTGAGGCTGACCGGGCGCCTCAGCGGACGAGGCAGCTGCCTCGCCGGTGGCCAAGCCAGCCAAGCCAGCCGAGCCAGCCGAGCCAGCCGAGGCAGATGGCATGTCCATCGCCCTGGCAGGCTCCGGAGGTGTGACGGTTCGCAAATCCTCTAGTTCCGCTCGCAGCTGCTGGATCGCCTCATAGGCGCTGGCGCTGCGAGCCATGTAATCGGTGACCTGCCCCTCGAGCTGCTGCACGCGAGCCTCAGCCTCACGCCTGCGGCCCCGTTCGCTCTCGGCCAGCGACCGCAACTCGAGCAGCTCCGCACCCAGCGCCACCAGCGTTTTGGAGATCCGGCCCGGCGCGCCTTCTGCCGGCCCGCGAGCGTCCGTTGCGGCCGTGCTCTGCGCCTGGGCCAGGAGCGCGATTCGGCTGCGCAGCTTGGCCTCCTCGGCCGCACGGGTGGCCAGCTGCTGTCGGAGCGCCCGTACCGTCGCTTCGGCTGCGGAGGCCCCCGAGCCCAGCCAAGCGCGCGCCTGGATCAGCCGTCGTTCAGCCGACAGTGCTCGTGCGCTCTCCCCGCGCGGCGGCTGGGGCGGCGCCGGCTCGGTGACCGCCGCAAGCCCGGTCCAGAGGCGTGCCTCCCCAGAGATCCGCCCGGCCAGGCCGGTGATCCGCCCGGCGGGTTCCCGGTCGGCGGCAGCCCACCCCGCCAATGCCGCTTGTGCCCGCTCACGCGCCACCTGGGCCGCGGCCGCGACCTGCTCGGCCTCATCGGCCTTGCGAGCCAGGTGTTCCAACGCGCTCTCCAGCTCAGTCACTCGCGCCTGAGTGCGCTCCAGCTCCTCGCGTACAGCTGCTGCTTCGCCCCCATCAGCATCGAGCTGAGCCAACTCCTCCTGGAGCTCGACGCGCATCGCCTGCTCGGCGTGAGCCCGCTGTTCGGCCGCGCGACGAGCGGCCTCCCGCTGGCTCAGCACGGCTTGCAGCCGCGCCGGCTCTAAGCGGACTGCTTCCAGTTCGCGCTCGAGCTCCTCGACGCGGGCCGCCAAATCAGCCACCGCCTGCTCGGCCTGGGTGGCCCGCAGCCGTGTCGCCTGCAACGCGAGCTCTGAGCTTCGCAATCGGCGTTCGGCCAGTAGTTGGGGGTCAGCGACTTCCTCGGGACCCCCGCCTGCGAGGTCCGCCTCGATTTCCGGGGCGTCCTCGCCCTTCACGGCCACGGGCAGCGGCACCACCAAAGCCCCCATCTGCAACCACGCGCGCTCGGCCGCCGGTGGCCCCAGCGCGGCCGGCACGGTAAAGCTCAGTTGCCAGGTCCCGGGTGCGGCACCGGTCAGTCCCGGCGGCTCGGGCATCGCCGGAAAACGGTGACGCTGTCCGTCAGCCTCGATTACCAGCAGCGCCTGGCCGCTGGGGCCAGGGCGGCGACGGCGCCAGCGCCCGGTGACGCGAACGGTCAGGCTCTCCTCGTCGCGGGCGAACCACTGCACTGCTTCGATACCGAGCGCGGACGGCACTCCAGGTGGTTCGCTCACGGGGCCGACGGTAAGCCGCCGAGCGGACGGATCGCGCCGCGGTCAGGGAGGAGGGCGCTGCGATGAGTGCGGCCGGCGCCGCGCCTCTACGGCACCGCGGCGCTACGGCTCACGCAGGCTCGCGGTCAGCGCACGAGCTTCACCGAGCAGAACCTCGGCCTCGTCCAGCCCCGAGTCCCGGTTGCCTACGGCTTCGCGGGCTCGTGCGAGCTCGGAGCCGAGCCGCTCCAGCTCCTCTCGCAGCCCTTCCGCTTCCGCGGTGGCCGCGTCGCTGGTCACGATCCCGGCCGCCAGCGCGGCGCGCAGGTTCGCCACCTCGTGGATCAGAACGTCACGCTCCGCCATCAGCCCCTCCCGCACTGAGGCGAGATCGGCGACCTGTGCCTGCGCATCGCTCAGCTCGGCTGCCAGAACCACCGCCCTGGACTCGACCTCGGCTCGCTGCGTGTCCTTCTGGCGAACGAGGGCGCTGAGCCGCTCGAGCTCCGTGCGGAGCTGATCGTGAGTCGCGCGCAGACGCTCCTGATTGGCGACGCGTGCATCAAGTTCCGCTCTCACGTCGGCTAGCTCACCCTGGATGTGGGCCTGCGCGCTTGCGCGTTCCTTCAGCTCAGCCCGCAATACCGCAGTCACATCGTTGCCCGCGGGCTGTCCCGGGACCTCGACCCCGTCTCTGGCGGCAGCCCGATCCGCGCGAGCGGACGCTTGCGCGCCGGCAATCGGATCGACGGCTTCTGCGGAATCACCTGGCCTCTGTTCGGCCATCACATCACCCTCCCCTTCGTCCTGCACATGGGATGAGCCCGAACCATTCGTGGACGGCGGTAGGCCATGGACCTCCACCTTGAGCTCACCGATCCTGAGCACGGTGTGCCCCGCAAGCCGAGGGGCAAGCCATGCGGGCAGGATGAAGCTCGAGGCCCATAACTCCGGCCGGGCGGTTTCGGCTGGTCGCGGTGGCGGCAGCGCGGGAAAGCGGTAGTGGCGACCGTCAACGTCAACGATGAGAATGGCTCCGGCGTCCGGACTCGGACGGTTCTGCCAGCGACCATGAAGGCGCACGGCGAGCTTCTCCTCGCCCAGCAGCGAGGACTCCGCCGTCTCCAAGACCAGAGCCGGTTCAGATGCAGACTGGTCGGCCACGAACGCTGTAGGTTAGTCCGCAGGCGGGGGGAACGCACCTCCGTGCGGGGCGTAGCGGTAAGAGCCCGCGCGGGACCGCGGTCTCAGTCTCGGTTGGGCAAGCGCTGTGCGGCGACGAGCCCGGCGACGACGGCCGTCGAGACCGCAGCCAGGGCGAGCTTGCGGCGGGTACCGCCGAGGCGGCGGCGGACGTACCACTTGCCGCCTCGCCAGACGGCATAGCCAAGAAGCTTGTAAGCCATGTGTCGATGCTACCCGTCCTCGTCGTGTCTGACGCGCCAGGCCATCCTGGACTGCAACGACCACAACTCGATGAACCCGGGGGAGGCCTCCTGGGAGAACAATCCGCCGGACTGCGCGAAGCTGGCCAGCTGTGCGTCGTAGACGGCGTAGGGGGACGACCGCGTCACGGCGCGGGCCGAGCCCTTGTAGAGCCTGATCCCGATCTTGCCCGTGACCTGAGCGTTGGCCGCCTCCATGTAGGCATCGAGGTCCGTCCGCAGCGGCTCCCACCACAGCCCGGCGTAGACCAGGTAGGCCCACTTCTGGTCCAGCATCGTCTTGAACTGATTTTGGTGAATCGTCCCGACCAGCCGCTCAAGCTCCGCGTGGGCCAGGAGCAGGATCGCCGCTGCGGGCACCTCGTAGATGTCCCGCACCTTCAGCCCCACGATCCGGTCCTCGATGTGATCGACGATTCCGACGCCGTGGCGAGCACCGAGCTCAGCAACGCGCTCGAGCAGCTCCACAAGCTCGAGCCGCTCGCCATTCAGGGCTACCGGGACGCCGCGCTCGAACTCCACCTCCACGACCTCGGCCTCGTCTGGTGCCTTTTCGGGACGGGTCACGAGCTGAAACACGTCGTCCTCGGGCGCGTGCTGCAGGTCTTCGATCCAGCGGCCCTCGCTGGATCGGCCCCAGAGGTTGTCGTCGATCGAGTAGGGCGCCGCCTCCGTCCCGCCCTTGACCGGAATCCCGTGCTCACGCGCGTAGGCGATCTCCTCGTCGCGACCCATCCGCCAGGTCCGCACCGGTGCGATCACCTTCAGTTCGGGCGCCAGCGTGGCCACGGTGGCCTCGATGCGCACCTGGTCGTTCCCCTTGCCGGTGCAGCCGTGGGCGATCGTGTCGCACCCCGTCCTACGGGCGAAGTCGACCGCGAGCTTGGCGATCAGAGGACGGCCCAGGGCCGTGAACAGCGGATAGCCGAGGCCGTAGACCGCGTTGGCCTTGATCGCCGGCAACACATAGTCCCCGGCGAACTCCTCGCGCGCGTCGATCACGTGGCATTCGCTGGCCCCGATCCGTAGCGCCTTGCCGCGGACCACTTCGTAGTCCTCGCCCGGCTGACCGAGGTTGACGGTCAGGGCCACCACCTCGGCCTCGTACTCGTCCTGGATCCACTTCAGCATCACGCTCGTGTCCAGCCCGCCGCTGTAGAGCAGCAGCACGCGGTGGACGTCTTCGCGCTTGGCCTGGTAGGAGGTTGTGGTTTCGTCCATGGGGGCGGGAATGTAGTTGGTCGGGCGCGCTGCTACCCATGCCGGAGACGCCGGCGGATGTCCCACCACAACGCTTCGTAGGAAATCGCCCCGCGTGATCCGGGTGCCACCTCCGCCACCACCGTCCGGTCGACCCCCATCCTCTCGACCTCGTCGCAGGCGGGGATCGCCGCACCCAGCATCGCTACGGGGTGGGCGGCCCGCATCCGGGCCATCACCTGTCGATGCAAGGACTTTCGGACCTCGACCATCGAGAAGAAGGCCAGCACCTGCGGTCCACTGCTGACCAGTTGCTCGAGCTGCTCGAAGGTGCGTGATGACAACGTCGCCGGGATGAGCGGGACCAGCAGGGCGTCCGCGGCCTCGAACACGCTTTCGGAGACCAGCGAGATGCTCGGCGGGCAGTCCAGGAAGATGTACTCGTACTCGTCCCGCAGCGGTTCGAGCACACGGGCCAGCCGTCGGGTCGGGCGTTTGAAGGTATCCAGGGCGAGGTCCATGTGCCGGTAGGAGAAGTCCGCCGGGAGCAGGTCGAGCCCGGGATGGTCGGTGCCCTTGATCAGGGCTCCGACCGGCGCCTTCAGGGCCACGAGCTTGCTCGCCCCGCCCGTGACCCTCGGCCTGACCCGGAACAGATAGGTCGATGCTCCCTGAGGGTCGAGGTCCCAGAGCAGCGTCGAAGCACCGCCGCGGGAGGCCAGGTAGGCGAGGTTGACCGCCGCGGAGGTCTTCCCCACCCCGCCCTTGATGTTGTAGGTGGCGAGGACGGTGCTCACGCGAACGTGTCCTTGACCCGCTGGCGCTGGGAGCGCGAAGCGAACGCATCAAAGCGCTCGGCAAAGTCCAACCGAGCCTGCCGCTCGTCGGCGGCCAGCCGGTCGATCAGGACGCCGACCGCCATCAGCGCCGCGGGAGCGCCCGGGCGGCTGGCGAGCTCGTCGCTCAGCGAGCGCAGCAGCGCGATCTGAACCTCACGATCCTGATGGCGCCCAAGCACGTCCTGCAGCGACTTCAGAGCCTTGATCATCTGCTTCACGACGGCGGCCTCAAACAGCGGCGCGCCGAACAGCTCCAGCAGGTAGCGCAGCTCCTTACCGCGCTTGCGCAGTGCGTGAAAGTCCTCCGGTGGACTGGAGGGCTCGATCGCCTTGCCCATTTTCAGCATCCGGTGGTAGACCTTGACGATCCTCGCCCCCGCGACTTCGGCGACGGGGCGCTGGGCCAGCTCGCGGTCGGTGAGCGGCAGCTCGACGAGCTCCTCCAGGAACGCAGCCCAGTCCTGCAGCAGCTTCCCGGTCCGCTCGGACCGTAGCGCGCGCGCCATGTCGCGCCGGGCGTTCCGGCGATGGGCCTCGAGGACGGTGAGCAGAGGACCGAGGTCAGCCCGTGTCGCCTCGGGCACCAGCTTGGCCAGATCGTCGAACTCGAGCACGTAGACGTCGAGATCGCGCGTATCTCCGGTGGCCTGCTGTAGCCACTTGAACTCGTCCCGGAAGTACGACAACGAGGCGGCGGGAAACACCTTCTTGAACTCGCGCTGAACCGAGCGCGAGCGCCGAACTGAGACACGGAAGTCGTGCAGGAACTCCGAGTCGATGCCGGCGACTGCGCCCTCGAGGTTGGCCTGGATCACCTCCAGCAGCGCCCGCAGCACCGCGGCGGCAGCGCCGTCGGCCCGCTGCGTCGGGGGCAGCGCCAGCTCGACCTTGCTTGAGATGCCGCCCGGAACCCCGCCCACGGCGCGGACCGCCTCGTCGACCAGCGGCTCGTCGGCCGCGCGGAAGCCGAGCGTATCCGTGAGTTCGTTGACTACGCCGCCGAGCTCATCCGCGTAGCCGCGGACCGCGGCGAGGCGCAACCGTGGGCGCAGCGGGATATGCCGGCTGACCGAGGCCACCACCGCAGGCTCCTCGAGGCTCATCCGCACCACGGTCTTGCGTTCGGAGTCGAGGACGTTCAGCGTCCTGGCCCGGGTGTGGACATGGACCAGCGCCAACAGCGCCCTGAGCTCGATGACGGGGGCCAGCGCGTCCCGTAGCCGCCCGGAGGCGAGCTCGCTGACCAACAGCGGCTGGGTCGGCTGAGCCATCCCCTCCCCCACCTCTTCAAGGCCCGTCTCGCGGCTGAGCACCGACAGCCGTCCGCCTTCGTGCACCACCGTGCGCCCGGCCTCCCACATCAGTCCGTCGGAGGTGTCGTAAAACGTCCGATCGCTCACGTGCGCCCGGCCGGGCACGACCTCCAGGCGAGCGCTCAGCAGCTCGGCGGCGGCGTCAAGGCTCGTGTGGTCCGGCGGGAGGAATTCGGAACCGGTCATCCGCCCAGGCGCGCCAGCCGGCCGAGGGCTTCGTCGATCTCCTCCTCAGAGATGATCAAGGGCGGCTCGAGGCGGATCGTCCCCGGGCCGGTGGCGTTGACGACCAGACGTTGTTCAAGCAGAGCCCGTCGGGCAAACTCGGGCGCTGAGATCGCCGGATCGAGATCGATGGCCAGCATCAGCCCTCGCCCCCGCGCCACGGCGGTGAAGGGGAGTGACTGCAGCCCGCCGAGCAGGCGGGCGCCCAGCGTGTTGACCCGCTGCAGCAGATCGCGCTCCGAACACAGCTCGAGCGCGACAAGCGCGGCCGAGGCAGTCACCGGACCGCCGGCGAACGTTGAGCCGTGATCACCGGGCTGGAACACATCGGCCAGCCGCGGCCCGGTCACTAGCGCGCCGACCGGGAGGCCGCCGCCGAGTGCCTTCGCGCTGGTCAGCGCGTCGGGGACAACCGGTGTCTGTTCGTAGGCCCACAGGGTTCCCGTCCGACCCATCCCCGTCTGGATCTCGTCAAACACCAGGGCCGCACCGCTGCGGTCACATGCCTCGCGCGCGGCCTGGAGCAGCTCGTCGGGGAGGATGTTGATCCCGGTTTCGCCCTGGATCGGCTCGAGCAGCACCGCCGCCGTGCTCTCGTCGACCGCGCGCGTCAGCGCCTCGGGGTCCTTGGGCACGACGACGAACCCTGGGACCAACGGCGCAAACGGCGCCTGCTTGGATTCCTGCGGCGTCGCCGACAGGGCTCCGTAGGTGCGGCCGTGGAAACCGTCCTGGACGACCACGATGCGCCCACCTGGCCGGGCACGGCGCACGAGTTTGATCGCTGCTTCGTTGGCCTCCGCACCGGAATTGCACAGGAACACCTTTCCGCCCAGCGAGCTCTGGGCCAACGCAGCGCTGAGTCGCAGCGCGGGAGCCGTGTAGTACAGATTGGTGACGTGCATCAGCTGCTCGGTCTGCCGCCGTACGGCCTCCACCACGCGGGGGTGACAGTGGCCGACGTTCAGGACCGAGATGCCGGCGAGGAGATCGAGATACTCGTTGCCCTCCGCGTCCCACAGCCGACAACCTGAGCCGCGGACGAACTCGACCGGGTTACGCGCGTAGGTCGGGATCGCGTAGTCGCGCTCGAGCGCCTGAAGTTCCGAAAGGGACATGGTCAGTGCGAGGTGATCTTCGTGCCCTGGCCGGCATCGGTGAAGAGCTCCAGCAGCAGCGAGTGCGGGACCCGGCCGTCGACGATGTGGGCCGAGGAGACGCCGCCGGCAATTGCCTCCAGGCAGGCCGCCAGCTTCGGACGCATCCCGCCCGCGACCGAGGGGAGCGACGATGCGACCTCCTCGGCACCGGCTTCCGAGACGACGCTCGTGGCGTCGGCGGGATCACGCAGCCAGCCGGCTACGTCGGTGAGGAACATCACCTTGTATGCGCCGAGCGCTCGAGCCACGGCGCCGGCAGCCTCGTCGGCGTTGATGTTGTAGGAGTTACCCTCCAGATCGGACCCGACGCTGGCCACGACGGGCACGTAATCCTGGGCGATGTGGTTGAGAACGCCGACATCGACGTGGTCGATCCGGCCCACGAAGCCGATGTCCTCACCGCTCGGCGCGGATTGGCGCGCCGCGCGGAAGAGCAGGCCGTCGTCGCCGCACAGTCCGACCGCGGGCTGCCCCTGGCGGTTCAAGAGCACCACGATGTCCTTATTGACCTTCCCCACCAGCACCATCTTCGCCACCTCGACGGTGGCCGCGTCGGAGACGCGCAGACCATCGACGAACTGCACGGGTAGATCGAGCCGCTCCATGTAGCTGGTGATCTCCGGTCCGCCGCCGTGGACGATCACCGGGTTCATCCCGACGTACTTGAGTAGGGCCACATCACGCGCAAATTCGACCTTCAGGCGCGGGTCGACCATCGCTGCTCCGCCGTACTTGATCACCACGGTCCGGCCATGGAACTCCCGTATGTAGGGCAGCGCCTCGAGCAGGGTGGCGACGTCACGCATACTCAGGTCACCTAGGTCGTGTACTCAGCGTTGATCGTCACGTACTCGTGGCCGAGATCGGAGAAGAACAACTCCATCTCGGCTCCTTCACCGGGGAGGCCGATCTCGTACTCGACCTCCTCGCGCGCGACCGCGGCCGTGAGCGCCTCAGGATCGTGGGGCACGTACGCCCCACGTGAGCAGACCTGCACGCCCTCGATCGCGACATCGACGGGCAACGGCGCGGTCCCGGGCATCGCCGCGCCGACCGCCTGCACGATCCTTCCCCAGTTGGCGTCGCCGCCGTACAGAGCGGTCTTGATCAGTGACGAATCGGCCACGGCGCGAGCAACGCGCTCCACCGACGCTTGCTCGCCGCCACGGACGAGGACCCGCCCAACGCGGCGCGCGCCCTCCCCGTCCCGCACGACCATCAGCGCGAGCTGGCGCAGCGTCCGGTCCAGCGCCTCACCGAAGCGCAGTTCATCCTCGGTCTCCGGAGCCACGAGCACGCCGGACTGGCCACTGGACTGCAGAATCACCGTGTCGCTGGTCGACAGCTGGCCGTCGACGCTGATGCGCTCAAAGGAGCGTTTGACGGTCACGGCAAGTAGCAGGTCGCATGTCTCGGGCGGGAGCTGCGCGTCGGTCTGCACGAACACGAGCAGCGTGGCAAAGCCCGGGGAGATCATCCCCGCCCCTTTGGCCTGCGCGCTGAGGCGGACGGTTCCGCCGCCGAGCTCGAGCTCAAGTGAGACCCGCTTCTCAAACGCATCGGTGGTCTGAATCGCCTGCGAGAAGTCCGCCTCGCCGTCGTTGCGTAGCTGCGGACCGACCGCCTCGATGCCCGCATGCACTCGCTCGATCGGCAGTGGCACCCCAATCACGCCGGTCGATGCCACCGCCACGGCCCGCGCTGGGACCCCCGCCACGTCAGCCGCCGCCTGGCGCATGCTCGCCGCGTGCTCGAGCCCGGGCACGCCGGTGGCGGCGTTGGCGTTGCCAGAGTTGACGACCACGGCGCGCAGGCCCTCCAGGTCCGCCTGCTCGGTGTTCAGCAGCACCGGAGCGGCGAGCGTGCCTGAGCGCGTGAAGCGGGCTGCGCTGGTCGTGCGCTCGGAGGCGCAGACGAGCAGCCCCAGATCGGGGAGGCCCGTGGGCTTGATCCCGCAGGCCACACCCCCCGCGCTGAAGCCCTGAGGCAGTCCCGGCTGCTTCAACTCACGCGAGCCTTCGGGCGCATCGATCCACCGAGAGTTGAAGAACGGGGTCACGAGATTCCCTCGCCCTCCGGGAGCCCGAACATCACGTTCAGGTTCTGAACTGCCTGCGACGCAGCGCCCTTCCAGAGGTTGTCGATGGCCCCGAACACGAGCACCCGCCCGGTACGCGCGTCGCGGTGCACTGAGATCCGGCAGATGTTCGTCTCCCGCACCGCCCTGACCCCCGGAGGGTCCGAGCTGATCTCGACGAACGGCTCGGAGGCGTAGGCGTCGGCGTACAACTCGTCGAGGTCCAGCGACTGCCCCGCCTCATTGACGGTCACATAACACGACACGAGCTCCCCTTGGTCCAGTGGCAGCAAGTGGGGCGTGAACGTGATCCGCACATCTGCGCCGAGCCCGGCGAGCTCCTGCTCGATTTCCGGGGTGTGCCGGTGACCGGGCACGCCGTACGCGTTGACGTTCTCGTCGACGCTGACGAAGTGAGTCTTTTCGGTGGCCGCCCGCCCGGCTCCGGACACGCCGGACTTGGCGTCGATGACCACGTCGGTGATCACCCCGGCGCGCGCCAGCGGCGCGAGCGCGAGCAGGGTCGCCGTCGGATAGCACCCGGGGTTGGCGACGAGGTCGGCGCTTTGGAGCTGGTCCCGGTAGCGCTCGGGCAGTCCGTAGACCGCTTGCTCGATCAGACCCGGCGCGGGATGCGGCGGATACCACTGCTCGTAGACCTCGAGGTCACGGAGCCGGAAATCGGCGCTCAGATCGACGATCCTGACTCCGCGCTCACGGAGCTCCGACACGACCTCGGCGGCGGCTCCGTGTGGGTAGGCAACGACGGCCGCATCCACGTCAGCGTGGACATCGAGATCGAACTCCTCGAGCGTAAGCGGGACCCGGTGCTGCGGATACAGATGATCGAGCCGGTTCCCCACGTCCGAGCGTGCCGTCAGGGCGCGCAAGGCGAACGTCGGGTGGCGGTACACCAGCCGGGCGGTGAGCGCTCCGGTGAACCCGGCGGCGCCGAACACGGACACGCTAGGCGACACGCACCCTCCCGCCGAGCTGCTCGAGGGCCGCCACGATGCTCTCCCGCCAGCTGGCCACCTCCTCGTCGGTCAAGGTTCGGTCAGGCGCGCGATAGGAAAGGGCCAGCGCCAGCGAGACGTTGCCCTCCCCCAACCGCTCAGCGTCCCGGTAGACATCGAACACCTCGACGCCGGCCAGCAGCGGCTGGCCCGCGTGACGGACGGCCGCGAGCACCTGCGCCGCGCTCACCTCGTCGGGGACGACCACGGCCAGATCCTCACGGACCTCGGGGAAGCCGGTCAGATCCTGATAGAGCGGCGTCCGCGGTTCGGGAACGGCGTCCAAATCGAGCTCAAACGCCGCCACGGTCGCGCTCAGATCCCACTCCTGGGCCACCAGGGGATGGACCTCGCCGAGCCAACCGGCAGCTCGCCCGTCAACCAGGATCTGGGCAGCACGTCCAGGATGCAGAAACGGCTCCTGGCCGGATTCAACCTGCCAATCAACGCGCAGCCGGTCTAACAGACCGGCCAGCACGCCCTTGGCGGCGAAGAAGTCAGCCGGCCGGGGGTCGGGGTCACGCCAGGTCGGTCGGCGCACCCGCCCGGTCAGCAGCGCCGCCACGTGGTAGGGCTCGCGCGGTAGCTCGCCCTCGCCCGCCGGGAGGTACACCGCCCCGGCCTCGAACACCCGCAGGACCGACGCACCGTGCGAGCGGTTGCGGCGGGCCGCCTCGAGCAGCGAACCGAGCAGGGTCGTCCGCAGCTGGGACTGGTCGGCCGACATCGGGTTCTCCAGCTCGACGACCTGACGGTCGCCGATTCGCAGCCGCTGTGCCAGCTCAGCGCCAACGAAGCTCCAGCCGACGATCTCGTCCAGGCCCTGGGCGGTAAGCGCGTCAGCGCCCGCACGGCGCTGGCGCTGCGTGACGGTCAGCCGTCCGAGGGCGTCATGGCGCGAGGGCAACGTCGCGGGCAGCTTGTCCACGCCGTCCAGGCGCGCAACCTCTTCGATCAGGTCCGCCTCACGGGTGATGTCCGCGCGCCGAAATGCCGGAACCGTGACGGCGAGCCCGTCCGAGTTCTCGCTGACGGTGAACTCGAGCGCCTCAAGGATCTCCCGGCAACGCGCTCGCGGGATCGGTGTGCCGAGCAGTCCCTCCACGCGCGCGTCACGCAGCTGGATCGTGGGTGGTTCCGGTCCGGGGCCACCGATGTCGACAGTTCCGGGTAGGACGCGCGCTCCGCACAGCTCGATCATCAGCGCTGTGGCTAGCGCCTGGGCTTCCATCGCCTGCTCGGGCTGCAGCCCTTTTTCGAACCGGGACGAGGCCTCGCTGCGCAGTCCCAGCTCAAGCGCGGTGCGGTGAATGTTCGGCCCGTTCCAGTTCGCGGCCTCCATCAGGACGCGCGTGGTTTCAGTGCTGACCTCTGAGCGGGCGCCTCCCATGATCCCCGCGATCGACGTCGGTCCGTCGCCGTCTGCGATCAGGACCATGTCCGGGGTGAGCTTGCGGATCTGGCCATCGAGCGTCTCGATCGTCTCCCCGTCTTGCGCCGCACGCACGGTCAGCCGCGCGCCGGCGATCCGATCGCGGTCGAAGGCATGCAGCGGCTGGCCGGTCAGGAGCATCACGTAGTTGGTGATGTCGACGACGTTGGAGATCGGGCGCTGCCCGGCGGCCATCAGGCGCGCCTTCAGCCAGAGCGGGCTGGGCCCGATCTGCACGCCGTCGAAGGCGCGGGCCGTGAACCGCGGGCACTGCTCCGGGCTCTGAACCTCGATCTCGATCCCGGGGAGCTCGCCCTCGCTGCCCGGATCTTCGGACCAGGGCGGAGGCCGCAGGGGCGCCCGTGTGGCCGCGTGGGTCTCCCGGGCGACGCCGTAGATGCCGAGGCAGTCGGGGCGGTTGGGCGTGATCTCCAACACCAGCACATCGGTGGCGATCGGCAACACCTCGGCTAGCGGCGCACCGGCCGCGAGCCCGTCCCCTTCGATCACGATGATCCCGGCGTGGTCGGTGCCGATCGCGAGCTCGTCCTCGGCCAGGATCATCCCATTGGACTCGATGCCTCTGAGCTTGGCTTTGTCGAGCCGCTTGCCGTCTGGCATCACGGCCCCGGGGCGGGCTACGGCGACCGTCTGTCCCGCAGCCACGTTGTCGGCCCCGCAGACGATCTCCGACGGCGTGCTCCCGCCGACGTCGACCATGCAGACGCTGAGGCGATCGGCGTCGGGATGGCGGCGGCGCTCCAGCACCTTGCCGATGACGAAATGCTCCAGGGCAGCGACGCCATGATGCTCGACGCGCTCGACCTCGGTTCCGGTCAGCGCCAGCCGTTCGGCCAGCGCGGCCACGTCCATCGACGGAGCGCAGTACTCGTTCAGCCATTCCATCGGGACGCGCATCAGCCGAACTGCTCCAGGAAGCGCACGTCGTTCTCGTAGAACAGCCGGAGATCCGGGATGCCGTGCTTGAGCATGGCGATCCGCTCGATGCCCATCCCGAAGGCGAAGCCCTGGACCTGCTCAGGGTCATAGCCGTACTCGCGCACGTGCTCGAAGACGTTGGGATCGACCATCCCGGCGCCCAGAATCTCGATCCACGCCGTGCCTTTGCACAGCGGGCAACGCTGGCCGTCCGCGGTGACGCCGTCGACGCAGTTGAAGCAGGACACGTCGACCTCGACGCTCGGCTCGGTGAAGGGGAAGAAATGAGGTCGCAACCGCACCTGACGCTCCTCACCGAAGATCGCCTGGGCGAAGGCCAGCAGCGTGCCCTTGAGGTCTGTCATCGTGATGTCGGTGTCGACGGCGAGGCCCTCGATCTGGTGAAACTGGGGCGTGTGGGTGGCGTCGGAATCCGGGCGGTAGACCCGTCCGGGCACAACGATGTAGATCGGCGGGGGCTGCTTCTGCATTGCCCGGACCTGCACCGGAGAGGTATGTACGCGGAGGAGGATCGTCTCCGGGTCGAACAGGTCCGCTGCCGGCTTGACGTAGAACGTGTCGGTGGTCAGCCGCGACGGATGGGTGACCGGCGTGTTGAGCGCGTCGAAGTTGTAGTAGACGCGTTCCACCTCAGGCCCCTCGGCGACGTTGAACCCGAGCCCGACGAACACGTCTTCGATCTCCCGCCGTGTCTGGGTGATCAGATGCAGCCGGCCGACGGCGGGAGGGGGATCGGCGGGCAGGCTGACGTCGATTCGATCCTCGGCCAGCCGTTGCTCTAGCTCCTGTGCCGAAAGGTCTCTGGCGCGCCGCTCGAGCGCCTGCTCAAGCGCCTGCCGCGCGGCATTCGCAGCTTGGCCGGTCGCGGCGCGCTCCTCCGGCGCCAGCTGCGCCACCCCTCGGAGCAGGTTCGGAAGCTCGGCCTTGCGGCCCAGGTAGCGGATCCGCACCTCCTCGAGTGCCTGTGTCGTCGTGGCTGCGTCGATCGCCGCCTGGCCCTCACGTCTGATCGCGTCGATCCGCTCGGTCATGAGCGCGGCATCCTAGTCGCCTCCAACGCAAGGACGATTGGATTCAAGATTGGATTCACGCGGCCCCTGACGCGAACCTGTCCCCACCTCGTAGAGCGCGACGGTGGCGGCCATGGCCGCGTTCAGGGAATGGATCGCGATCGGGATGTGCACGGTCACATCGGCCTGGCTGACCAGCTGACTGGGCAGGCCCTCCCGCTCGGAGCCAATCAGCAGGGTGAGGTCCCCTTTCAGGTCGTCTCGCACGTCGGTGAGCGGCTTGCCCTGGTCGGCGACGAGCGCGAGCTTGGTCCCCGGGAGATCGGCAAGTGTGTTCACGCGCGCGAGCGCGACCGCGAACACGGCACCCATGCTCGCCCGCACCGCCTTGGGGCCGAACGGATCGGCGCTGCCGGGTCCGAAGGCCACGCTTGAGGCGCCGAAGGCGAGCGCCGAGCGCAGGATCGTGCCGACGTTGCCGGGATCGTTGACCGCGTGCAGATACACACAGACGGGGCCGGCGGCCGCGGGCGACCACCGCTCCTCGTAGATGGCGAGGGCGCGCGTACCCGAGGCCAGGCCCGACGCATCCGCGAGCAGCTGGGGCTCGACCTCGGTTCCCGGCAGGCCGCTGCCCGCGGCGCAGAAGCGCTCACGCGGCTGCCAGCCCGCTGCGTCGGCGGCCGCGAGCAGGTCCTCGCCTTCGGCCACGAACATGCCGGAGCGCTCACGGTCGCGGCGGCGCATCCGCAGCTTTCGGATCTCTTTGAGCTTCTGGTTGTGGGAGCTGGTGATGGTCATGGACAAAAAAAGGGCGCCCTCCTGGTGGAGCGGCGCCCGATCGGCGGTGCTGGTGCCTTGAGCGGAGAGCTCAGCCGGCCGCCAGCGCCTCGCGGGCGCGGTCGGCAAAACGTCGAAAGGTGTCGGCGTCACGGACGGCGATGTCAGCCAGGATCTTGCGATCCAGCTCGACCCCGGCCTGCTGCAGGCCATGGATGAACTGCGAGTAGGACATGCCGTTCTGTCGCGCGGCGGCGTTGATCCGGGTGATCCACAGCCGCCGGAAGTCGCGCTTGCGGTTACGGCGATCCCGGTAGCGGTACTGGTCGGCCTTGAGCACCGCTTCCTTCGCGGTGCGGTAGTGACGGCTCGCGTCCCCGCGGTAGCCCTTCGCCATCTCCAGGGTCGCGCGGCGTTTCTTGCGCGCGTGGACGGAACGCTTGACGCGAGTCATGAGTGCTTGGCCCCCAGCAGCGTCTTGACCCGCTTCTCGTCGTGCTTGGAGATCTCGGCCGGCCGCCCGAGGTGACGCTTACGCTTCGGCGACTTCTTCTCGAGAATGTGACTCGTGAAAGAGTGCCGGCCACGGACCTTGCCGGTTGCGGTCAGCTTGAAGCGCTTCTTGGCGCCGGAGTGCGTCTTCATCTTGGGCATGGGCCGAATCAGTAAAGCAGACCGGCGCCGGCCGGTCCGTGCCCGGGCGATGGGAGCCGCTACGCGTCGCTTGAGGCGGCGGCGGGTTGCTTCCGGGCCGCGGCGGGCTGCTTCGGCGTCTCGGTAGCGGGGGCCGGTTCCGGCGCCTCAGGGGCGACGGCTGCCGGCTCAGACTCTTCGGAGGCGGCCGGCGCCGGCTCAGACTCTCCGGAGGCGGCGGGCGCCGCGTCGGGCTCCTGCGCCGCGGCGCCGTTTTCGGTGCCGTCGGCGCTCTTGTCCTTTTCACCGGCCAAGACGGACTTCGACGGACCCAGCATCATCGTCATGTTGCGGCCGTCCTGGATCGGCATCTGTTCGACCACGGCAATCTCCGAGAGCTCACCGGCCAGGCGCTCGAGCAGGGCGGTCCCGCGTTCGGGATGCGTGACCTCGCGGCCGCGGAACATGATCGTGATCTTGACCTTGTCCTTGCCAAGCAGGAACCGGGTGACGTGACCCTTCTTCGTGTCGTAGTCGTTCTGCGCAATCTTCGGGCGGAACTTGATCTCACGGATCGTGATCTGCTGCTGGTGCTTGCGGGCAGCCTTCTGCTTCTGGGCCTGCTCGTACTTGTACTTCGAGTAGTCGAGTACGCGCACGACCGGTGGACGGGCCTCAGGAGCCACCTCGACCAGGTCGAGATCGCGCTGCTGCGCGTAGGACAGCGCCTCGGCCGTCTTGATCACGCCGATCTGATTGCCGTCTTCGCCGATCAGCCGGACCTCGGGCACACGGATGCGGTCGTTGATCCGGGTTTGATCCCGCTCCGGCGGTCGCCGGTCGAACCTACGAGGGACCGGCACTAGTTAACTTGGCGAAACGTCAAGCGACGCAGAGCCGTGTGGGACGGAGCAGTTGGGTCAACGCGAGGAAGTATAGCCACGGTTTTACGAGCGGGCACGACTTTTCACCTCGGCGCGCAACCGCTCGATGAAGTCGGCCGTGTGCACCGATCCCGTGTCGCCCTGACGATGCTCCCGCAAAGACAGGCTCTCGGACTCCTGCTCGCGATCGCCTACCACCAACATATAGGGGATCCTGCGCAGCTCCGCGTCGCGGATTTTGCGGCCCACCGACTCGGTCCGGTCATCGGCTTCGGCGCGCAATCCCGCGTCACGCATGCGGTCGCTCACGCCCCGCGCATACGCGACATGACGGTCGGAGATCGGCAGCACGATCGCCTGAACCGGGGCCAGCCAGACAGGCAACTCGCCGGCGAAATGCTCGAGCAGGATCCCGATGAAGCGCTCGTAGGAGCCCATCAGCGCGCGGTGGATCATCACCGGTCGGTGTTCGGCGTTGTCGGCGCCGGTGTAGCTGAGCTCAAAGCGCAGTGGAAAGTTGTAGTCCAGCTGGATCGTGCCGAGCTGCCAGGAGCGGTTCAGCGAATCCGTCATGTGCATGTCGATCTTCGGCCCGTAGAAGGCGCCGTCACCCTCGTTGAGTTCGTACTGCAGGCCGTGACTCTCAAGCGCCTGCATCAACGCGGCCTCGCTCTTGTCCCACAGCTCGTCCGAGCCGATCCGTTCTTCAGGGCGCGTTGAGAGCTCTAACCGGACGTCGAGCCCGAACACGTCGTAGGTGGCAAAGGCGAACTCCAGCACTCCGGTGACCTCGTCCTGGATCTGGTCCTCGGTGCAGAAGATGTGACCGTCGTCCTGAATGAAGTGGCGCACACGCAGGAGCCCGTGCAAGGTCCCGCTGGGCTCATTGCGGTGCAGTAGGCCCGGCTCGGAATACCGCACGGGCAGGTCCCGGTAGGAGTGCGGTCGCATTGAGAACAGCTGACAGTGCCCGGGACAGTTCATCGGCTTGATCGCCATCGGTCGCTCTTCGGCCTCGGTCACGAACATGTGCTCGCGGTACTTCTGCCAGTGTCCGGAGGTCTCCCACAGCGAGCGGTCGTAGAGCAGCGGCGTCTTGACCTCGGTGTAGCCGCGCGGGCGTCCCATCTCCCGGCTCAGTTCGACCAGGGAGTTGTAGACGTCGGTGCCGGCGGGCAGCCAGAAGGCGGATCCCGGCGCGACGTCCGAGAACAGGAACATGTTGAGCTGAGGACCGAGGCGACGGTGATCGTTGGCCCGCGCCCGCTCGAGTCGCTCCAGATACTCGGCCAGGGCCTGCTTGGAAAAGAAAGCGGTCCCATACACACGCGTGAGCATGGGCCGATCTGAGTCTCCACGCCAGTAGGCCCCGGCGACCGATTGCAGCTTGAACGCCTTGATCCGGTTCGTACTCGGTGAATGCGGCCCGCGGCACAGGTCGGTGAACGGCCCATTGGTGTAGAGCGAGACGGTCTCCACGTGCTGGTCGCGAATCAGGTCTTCGATCAGTTCGACCTTGTAGTCCTGGCCTTCGGACTTGAACCGCTCCAACGCCTGCGAAACCGGCACCTCCTCGCGCAGGAACGGCTCGTCGGCGTTGATGTGCTCTCGCATCTTTGACTCGACCCGCTCGAAGTCGGCGTCGCTGAGCGTGGTGCCCGCGGGAAAGTCGAAGTCGTAATAGAAGCCGTTCTCGATCGGCGGGCCGATCGAGATCTTGACGCCCGGATACAGCTCCATCACCGCGGCCGCCAGCACGTGGGCGGCATCGTGGCGGATCAGCTCAAGCGCCTCCTCCCCGCTGCGGTCGGTGAGAATCGCGATCTTCTCCGGCGCTCCGTTGGGGCTTGCGGGAAGCGCGCGCGCCAGATCCCGGATCTCCCCGTCGACCTTGACCGCCAGCGCGGCACGGGCCAGACCGGGTCCGATCGCCGCCGCGGCGTCGGCGCCGGTGGCGCCGTCGGGCAGCGTGAGCGTCTTGCCGTCAGGGAGCTCAACTTCCATGGGACTCGGATGCTAGTTGTCCCCGCGCGTGCCGCGCCGTCATCCCTCCCGCATCCCCGCCGCCCGGCCCCGACCGCGATACATTTAGCTCTCCCCGGACGATTAGCTCAGCTGGGAGAGCGCCGCCTCGACAAGGCGGAGGTCGCTGGTTCGAGCCCAGCATCGTCCATAGCGACTGCCGGCCGTGCCGGTCCGCCGTCAGCGGTGAGCAACGCCCGCTGCCTCCTCAGACCATGGCTTTTGCGTAGTTCTGCCGCGCCAGCGGCCTCACGCAATCAACGATCCTGGTGACTCACGTGCCGGGCTTCAGCCGCCGCGCGATGTATGGACGTTTGTTCGGTACCCCTGTCGGCGGCTCAATCACGTTCCGCTTGCGACCGATAGTCCGCCTGACCGCGACTAAAGGACAACCAATGCTGCCGACATCGCACGTGGAAGACAACGAGAATAGGTTTACCGTCATCCAGGGAGCCGGAGGAGTCGCGATCGTTTCGATCCTCGGCGTACTGGCGGTCTCGATCCTTGGGGGCGCCCCCTCGCCCGCGACGCCCACAGGCGGCGGTTCTCTGGCCGCAACTCGGTCCGCTCTGGTCCAGCGGACATCTGACACGGCCGCACCGTCGAGCGTTTCGCCGGGGGCGTCAGCTTTGCCTGTCGGCACGGCCGCCGCCCAGCAGCCTCAGAGCTCCAGTCCCGCCAACGCCTCTGGTGCAGCCGGACAGGCGATCCACGGCGGTGTCGTCGCTCCGTCGGCCACCGGCGCGGTCAGCCTGGGTGCCACGGCGGCGTCGTCTCCCAATCGGGGTGTCGGGCTCAACACCACCGTTAACGCCGCCAATAGTCCGACCGCGGTCGCCGGCGCCTCCGCGCTCGCCCCGGGCGCAGGCGCAGCCGTGGTGGCGTCGTCTGTGCGGTTCCTCAGCGCCCCTGCCGCCGCTGCCACGACAGTTCCGGGCTCGACCGCTGCCGTGTCGCAGCAGGTATCACAGCCCGCGTCACGGGTCACGGCATCTGACGGCGCGCAGTCAACTGGGACCGATCCCACGCAGTCAACTGGGACGGACCCCACACAGACCACGACGGCAACTGACGCCACCGCGCCCGTCGGCAACGGCACGTATCAGCTTCCGGCACAGCAGTACAGCGCCCAGAGCCAGCCGAACACGGTGGAGGACTTTGCCGTCTTCAATCACTACGGGCTCTCGCCGGCCGATGCGTACCCCGTCGGCTCGTTCAGTCATGCCATCACGCCGGAGATCCTCCAGCGCCTGGGCTTCCGCGTGATGGAGGGTGGAGGCTTCACCGGACACCAGCTCTGGTATGTCGGTCCGACCGTGCAGCTCGTCTCGGGCTTCACGTACGCGGACCCGAGCGTGTCGGCACCCCTTTATTCCAGCCCCTGAGGTCGCACGACGCCCCGGGTAGCCGCTAAACCCCTGGCTCTATCCTGCAGGTATGGGCACAGTCTGGGTCCTGGACACCGAAACCAAGGGCACGGGAGCGAACATGGTTCCGCTCGAGCGGGTGCGCAGGAAGCCGTCCGGTTCGCGGGAGCGACCGTACGTACCCCGCAAGCCGCGCCCGGCCAAGTCCGAGGTTTCGCAGCCCAAGGAGCCGCGAAGGTTCAGAGTCGTCGATGTGATGACGAGGCAGCTCGCGGCTGATGGCGTGAGCGCACGTGAGGCGGTCGAGGCGCTGCGCAACTTCCGCAGCGTCGTCGACGTTGATCTCTATGTTTGGCAGCCGAGCCGCGAGCGGTGGCGGAGGCTGACCTTTGAGGAGGGCAGGGAGCTCTGGAAGTTCAGAGTTGAGGCCAACCCATCGTCGTTCAGGCAACAAGTTTCTAACGCCTGAGGACACGCCTGACGTTGACCCAGCGAGCGCGGTCAGCGGATCTGGCGGAAGTGCGCCCGCACCCCGGCGCCGAACCCGCTGGGCCGACCCGAGTAATAGCCGGCCGGAAATCCGTTCTGGATGCGTGGATCGTCGAGCAGCGCGTTCGAGCAGCCGCCGTAGTCCTGCACCGTGTCCCACGTCCAGGCCAGGTACGACTGGTGGATCGAATCGATCGTCGACATAACCTTCGCGGAATAGGTCGAGCTGCAGTTTGTGTCGCCGAAGCCGCCGACGATCAGCGGATGGCGATGAGACAGATCCCGTAGCGTGGCGGCGTGTCCGACCACGTAGTCGGCGTAATCAAACGACGATACGTCCGCCATCAGTTCGTGGCGTGGGTCCCGCGGGGCATAACGCTCCCACTGACTTAGGTCCCCCGCGAACTCAGGGCCTGAGATGATGATCGGCTGGCGCGCCCCGGTGGCTCGAATTGCATCGACCATTGCCTGGTTGCCGGCGGTCTGGTAGGAGCCAAAGCGCGTTTTGCCCTCCGGCAGGTCGGTGGCCGTACAGCCGTCGCGCAGGCATGTCCAGGAAACATCGTGGGGCTCGTCGAAGGTGTGGAACAGCACTCGCTGGCTGCTGCGAAATGTCGATGCCACCGAGCTCCAGAAGGCGACGGAGTGGTCCGCGTCAGCCATCGGGACTTCGTTGGGACTGACCTGATCGGATCCGTACGCGTGGTCTCCCGGCGCGGCACCGGACAGCCGGAGCACGACGTAGATCCGCGCGGCAGCGAGCCGGTTCACATAGTCGGAGATCGCCTGGCGGTAGGGTCGCCCGCTGTAGCGCGAGTCAAGGCCGGCGTAGCCGCCGAGCCAGCATGCTTCGTTGAGCGGCAGGGCCACCGCGTTGACGTGCCACGACTGAAGTGCCCGTACCGACCCCGCGTCGGCCGGCCCCTGAAAGATGCCGTAGCCGAATCCGCCCCCCGCGACGGGCCCGCTGCAGGAGTACTCGGTCCCCGAGCGGTTGACGCCGATCAGGCGCAGCTGGCGTCCATCCAGGCCGATGAGGCGAGAGCCGGAGATGTGCACCGCCGGCTGAGTCCGCGCGCGGGCCGTAGCCGCGGCGGCCGCGATTGTCAGCAGCATCAGAGCGACGAGTGCAGCGGTGGCCAGCCGCGTACAGCACCGAGCGAGTTGCGTCATCCAGGGGAGTATCCGGCATCGCGCCGTCGTTCGCATCGGGGTGCCACCCTGACATTAGCCCCCACATACGCCTAGGCACGCATGCCCCCAGGCGCGGCCGTCAACTTGCCCGAGGCATGAGCCTCAGGCCGACCGGGTAGGTTCGACCTCGAACGCCAACGAGGGAAGGAAGAGAGACCAATGACGGCTCCGATTGAAGACGTCAGCAGCCTGCCCGGGCAGAAGGTCACCGACCAGGAGGAGAACACGATCGGCGAGATCAAAGAGATCTACGCGATCGACGGTGACGGCCAGCCGGTATGGGTGACCGTGGAAGCAAGCTTTGGCATGGGTAACAAGCGGACGGTGTTCATCCCCTTGGCGCGGCTCAAGGACGAGGACGGCACGCTGCGAGTCCCTTACAGCAAGGGCCACATCGAACAGACACCTGAGGTCGACGGCAGCGACGGGATCTCGCCCGAAAACGATCGACAGCTGCGCGATCACTACGGCATCGATACCGGCGACCAGGAGTTGCGAGCAGACAACAACTCCTACGCCACGCTGGTACCCGAAGGCGAGGGCACGGCGAAGCTGGCCGAGGACCCCGACAGCCTTGAGACCCCCAACGCCGACAAGCGTGACGAGAAGACCAAAGAGCGCCTTCACGACCCAGGCTCCTCGGAAATCAGGGAAGTCGACGCGGGCGCGATTGCTGACCAAAACGCGGAGAACAGCGGAGGCGCAAGCAGCGGTGAGGCCGACGGCGAGGGCGAGGCCGGCGCCAGCGAAGCCAAGGCCGACGACAGCGACGCCAAGCGCGATAACGGCGAAGCCAAGGCCGACGGCAGCGAAGCCACCGCCGGCGACCGCGAGGCCAAGGGCGATGACGGTGAGGCCGAGCGCGACCGCTCCCGGGAGGAGCAGCGGAGCGGCTAAGCGGCGACCCGCCGCTCAGCCAGCTCGAGCAGCTCGGCGAGGATGCCGCTCAGCTCGAGCATCGAATCCCCCGCCACCAGGCCTCCGTACGTGTCAAACGCTTCGTCGGCGGCTGGCACGGGAAGTTCGCGGTCGAGCACCCTGGCGCCCGCAGTGCCGAGGACCTTGCGGAGCTCTGCCTGCGCCCAGACCGCCCCGAACATGCCCGTGCTCGCGCCGATCACCGCGACCGGCTTGTTGCGCAGGACTGTGTCGGAGAACGGCCGCGACGCCCAGTCGACGGCATTCTTCAGCCATCCGGGGACGGAGGCGTTGTACTCGGGTGTCGCGAACAGCACCGCGTCGGCGCCCTCGATGGCCTGGCGCCAGCGCTCAACCACTGGCCCCGGCGCAGCCTCGTCGTCCTCGTCGAACGGCGGGAGGGCTTTCAGTTCGTCATATTCGACGAACTCTGCCTCGGGCGGCAGCAGCGCCGCTGCCGCCCGGAGCAGTTGCCGGTTGTAAGAGGCGCTTCGAAGCGACCCAGAGACTCCGAGAAGGCGCATCTGCTAGCTCTGGACGAGCTCGAGCTCGACGGTCAGCTTGACGTCATTGGCCAGGGCAAATCCGCCCTTGGGCAGAGGCGCATTCCAGTTCAGGCCGTACTCGGTCCGGTCGATGATGGTGTCGAGGGTTACCCCAACCTTGGTCACGTCCCCGAGGGTGACGGCTGGGCCGGCGATCGTCCCGCGCCCCTCGATGCGGTGCGTGTGGTCCTTGATCGTCAGCTCGCCGTCGACGATCAGCTCATCGCCGTCACGACGGATGTCGGTCGACCTGAAGGTGATCTGCGGGTAGCGCTCGACGTCGAAGAAGTCCGGCGAGCCAAGGTGGCCCTGCAGGTTTTCGTCTTTGACCACTATCGAGCTGGCGTCGACCGAGCCTTCGAGCTGGGCCGAGTCCTCGGTGACGGTCAGGGTTGCGTCGAGCTTCTCGAACCGGCCGCGGAAGGTCGCGACGACCATATGCTTGACGGCGAAGCTGGCCGACGAATGGGTGGGATCCAGCGACCAAACGCCGACGGGAAGGCCGGTGGCGCTGGTTACGGGCTCTGTTACAGACATGATGCCTCCTGGTTGAATGGGCCTAATCGGACCCTGGTCCGGATTTAGTTGAGCACTCTACCATATAAATCGGACCATGGTCCGGTTCACTCCCCGACATTCCCTCGTCCCCGGCCCCTACGATCCTCCGGTGACCCCGCCGCTGGAGCTTCCCGTGATCGTCGAGCAGCGCGTCGAGCGCTCGGACGCCGCGCGCAACCGCGAGGCGATCCTTGATGCCGCGCGCCGGCTGATACGTGAGCAAGGCCCTGAGTCGATCACCATGGATCGCCTGGCCTGCGAGGCGGGGGTCGGCAAGGGGACGCTGTTCCGGCGCTTCGGCGACCGAGCGAGCCTATTTCACGCGCTGCTGGACGAGAGCGAACGAGAACTGCAGGAAGGCTTCATCCGCGGACCCGCTCCGCTTGGTCCCGGTGCGCCACCCGCCGAGCGGCTGATCGCCTTCGGTCATGCCGTGCTGCTGCACATCACGCAGCGGGGCGCACTCGTACTCGCGGCTGACCCACCAGGAGCGGCGGCGCGGTATCGCTCCGCCGTCTACTCGGCCTACCGCAGCCATCTCTCGAACCTCTTAGAGCAGCTCTGCCCGGACCACGACGGCTACTTCGCGGAGGTGCTGCTGGCCGCGCTGGCCCCTGAGCTGGTCCTCCACCAGGTTGGCGAAGGAATGTCACTGGACGCCCTGAAAGATGCCTGGCAGAACCTCGTACAGCGGTTAGTGGCGTGAAATTGGCGATGCCGTTGACTCATCAACTATTATCCTGACTATGGCAATTCTTGAGTCAACTGGTCTCGAAGGAGCTGCGCTCGAGGCCTGGCGCAGCTTTCTGCAGAGTCACGCCACCATCCTTCGGGGTCTGGACGCGGAGCTCATCGCCGATCACGGCATGACCGCACGCGACTACGAGGTGCTCCTGTACCTGGCGCAAGCGGCGGACCGTAAGCTCCCGATGTCAGCGCTGGCCGAGAGCACAATGCTCACGCGCTCCGGGATCACGCGTCTAGTGGACGGTCTCGTCCAGAACGGGCTGGTCGAACGCGTCGCCTGCTCCAACGACGCCCGGGTCTCCTACGCACGGCTGACCGCGGATGGCTACGAGAAGCTGCGAGACGCCGGCGCCAGCCACATCGCCAGCATCCACCGGCTGTTCCTCGAGCATTTCAGCGCAGAGGAGACCGCGCTCCTCGCCGAGCTGCTCGGGCGCCTCCCGGGCGCCAGCCACAGCGGCACCTGCACGGTCGAGTAGCTGCCTCGATGGCTGATTCGACTGCCACCCAGACCTCGATCCACCCGGCCACGCGCGTGGGCACGGTCCGCCTTCTTGTCTCCGACCTTGGACGGGCAAAGGCTTTCTATGAACAGGCGGTCGGGCTTCGGTCGATCGACGCCGAGGACGGCGGGGTTCGGCTGCACACCGAAGCTGGCGAGCCGCTCATCCAGCTGCACGCCGACCCCTCCGCCCTCCCGCTCGATCGCCGGGCCACCGGCCTGTTTCACTTGGCCATCCTGCTTCCGAGCCGACGTGACCTGGCGCTCGCGCTCGCGCGCTTGGCGCAGGCTCGCTGGCCGCTTGACGGCGCCTCGGATCATCTTGTCAGCGAGGCGCTGTACCTATCGGATCCCGAAGGGAACGGCATCGAGATCTACCGTGATCGCCCGCGATCGGAATGGCCGCAGGCCGACGGGCAACTGCAGATGGCAACGCTGCCGCTCGACCTTGACGGCGTGCAGAGTGAGCTCTCCGCGGCGGACGTACCCCAGCGGCTCGTGCCGGCGGGCACGACCATGGGCCACGTGCACCTCCAGGTGGCCGATCTCGCCGATGCAGAGGCGTTCTATACCGGCGTGCTCGGATTCGACGTCACAGTCCGGGGCTACCCCGGCGCCCTGTTCGTGTCCGCAGGCGGATACCACCATCACATCGGCCTCAACACCTGGAACAGCCGGCACTCCGATCCGC
The DNA here is from genome assembly GCA_963757165.1 of uncultured Solirubrobacterales bacterium. Taxonomy (GTDB): domain Bacteria; phylum Actinomycetota; class Thermoleophilia; order Solirubrobacterales; family Solirubrobacteraceae; genus Palsa-465. Next base: position 246,574 of record CAVWQO010000002.1, on the reverse strand, counting down.
CGACCCCCGGGTCGGTTGGACTGCGGACCTTCGACGTCGTGGTGCCGAGCCAAGATGAGCTGCAGCGCGTGCTCGCGCGGGTGCGTGCGGCCGGGGTCGCCGTCGAGGCAACCGAGGCCGGTGCGCTGGTGCGCGACCCTTCGAGAAACGGCGTCACCCTTTCGGCGGCCTGAGTCCGGCCGACTCCGGTGATCGGATCGCCGGCGCTACCCTACGCACCCCTGGGCGACGTGGCGGAGTGGCTACGCAGCGGCCTGCAAAGCCGTCTACACCGGTTCGATTCCGGTCGTCGCCTCTCGATCTGAGTTGAGAGCGGTTGCCGTGAGCGCCGGAAAGACACACCGCAGCGATGGATTGATGATCGAGCGCTTCCGGCGCGCACGTCGTGACTCTGGACTCGCGGTGCTCGAGGGCTTTCACGCCCTCAAGCACGCGGTGAGATTTGGTGCGGAAATTCTCGAGGTGGTGGCGACACAGCCCGACGAAATCGCCGTCCTCACACGTGCGTTGGCCCCGGACCTGGCGGACGCACTTTCCCGGTGGGCGCAGACGGTCTCGCCCGAGCTTCTGGCGTCGCTCGCCCCACAGGCGCCGAGGACCGGGGTGATGGCGATTGCGCGCCGCCCCGCGATCGATTTGCCGGGCGCCCTCACCGGCAATCTCTCAGCCCCGATCGTGTTGCTGGAAGATCCGCGGAACATGGCCAACGTCGGCGCGTGCGTCCGGGTCGCTGCAGCTGCGAGCGCGGCGGCAGTTCTGTCGACGGGCCGACTGGATCCGTGGCACCCCGACGCCGTCCGCGGCGCGGCGGGGCTGCACTTTGCCCTACCGGTGGTGCGCGTCTCGCAGGTTCCAGCCACTGATCGGCGGTTGGTGGCCATCGATCCAGACGGCGAGGAGCTGCGGCCGCGAGACCTCCCGCCCGGGGCAATTCTCGCCTTCGGCACCGAACGCTACGGGTTGAGCGACGACCTCCTGGCTGCCGCAGATTCGAGACTGCGGATCCCGATGAGAGAAGGCGTGTCAAGCCTCAATCTCGCAACCTCGGTTGCCGCAGTGTTGTTCAGCTGGCGCTCCGCCGGCCGGCCCTAAGCGACCGCACCCGCAACATCAGAGCGGTCAAGGGGCCAGCCGTTTGCTTCCCAGGTTCCGACTCCGCCATCGGCGACGTGGATCACGCGCTGGGCACCGAGGCGCTGCAGCAACGAGGCGGCGACCGCGCTGCGCTGGCCTGAGGAGCAAATGACCGCCACCGGACGGTTGGTGTCGATGCCCGGAGGGAGCTCAGCGATGTCGTGATAGGGCGCGTGGAGGGCGCCGGGCAGGTGGCCGGTGTCCCACTCTTGTTGGTCGCGCACGTCAAGGATCTGAACCCCGGCGTCAATGCGGGCGCGCAGCTGCGCCACATCGATTCGCTCGACGGGCACCGTCGGGCGCTTCTCCTCATGCCAGCTCGTCATCCCGCCGGCCAGGTAGCCGGCGACGTTGCGGATTCCCACCGCCCCGGCGAGTTGAGCCGCGCGTAGCGAATCGGCGTCAGCGCCGCCGATCAGGACCAGCGTTTGCTCGCCCCCGGCCACCCAGGCCAACTTCGTGCCGAAGCCAGACCGAACCGTCGGGTTGCACACCGCCCCCGGGATGTGAGCGTGGTCGAACTCCACGTCACTGCGAACATCGACCAACAGCGCCCCGGTCGCCCGTTGAGCCTCCACTTGACCAGGGCTCAGCGCACCCACGCACACCTCCTCGGTGAGCAGCGGCCCACGGTTGAGTGAAACCACGGCCCGGAAGTTCGGAGGTTGAGGACCGAGGTTCGACGTCAAGTCCCGGACGAAGCACGCCTCATCGAGCTGCTGGAGCAGGGAGTTGTGCGAGCGCTCGAAGCCGATCGTCGAGGACACCTTCATGTCCATCCCCGGCCCGCCACACAACGAGCCGCCCAGATGCCCCGGCCAGACCTCGCACTCCACGGGAAGCGCGAGCAGCTTGGCGTGCAGCGACTGATAGATGGCATGCGCGCCCTCCTGCTTGTCGACTGCCAGGTCGGGTCTGGCAATGTCGCCGACGAACAGCGAGTCACCGGTCAGCACCGCCCATGGCTCAGGCCCCCGCGCGGCGTCGCTGAGCACGAACGCCGTGTGCTCCGGCCGGTGCCCAGGGGTATGCAGCGCGCGCGCCCGTACGTCGCCGAGCTTCAACTCCCACCCGTCCTCGAAGGGCTGGTGCTCGTAGTCGGCCTCGGCCAGCCGGTGGATGTGGATGATGGCGCCGGTGGCAGAAGCCAGCCGTCCGTGCCCGGAGACGTGGTCGGCGTGGTTGTGAGTCTCCACGATGTGCTCGATCCGGACCCCCATATAGCCCGCCAGCGCGAGATACTCCTCGATCGCGAATTTGGGATCGACGACCGCCGCCACACCGGCGTGCTCATCGCCGATCAGATACGACGCGCAGCCGAGATCATCGTGAGTCAGCTGACGAAAGATCATCCGCTCTAGAGCGTAAACCCGAAGACGCGCGGCGGGACTTCCGACCGCGCGTGCGGTAGCGCTCGCCTGGCGCCTAGTGTTGCGACTTCGAGGGCTCGGGCACGATTCGGATGTAGGGCTTCGGTGACTCCCAGTCACCGAAAATCTCCTTGGCCTGATCGTTGGAGACCGAACCCGCGATGATCACGTCCTCGCCCGGCTGCCAGTTCACGGGCGTTGCGACCTTGTGATTGGCGGTCAGCTGAAGCGAGTCGATCACCCGCAGGACCTCGTCGAAGTTGCGGCCCGTGGTCATCGGATAGACGAGGATCAGCTTGATCTTCTTGTCGGGGCCGATCACGAACACGCTGCGGACGGTCTGGTTCTCGGCCGGCGTGCGAGACAGCGGGTCGCCCTCGACGGTGTTCGGCAACATTCCGTAGGCCTTTGACACCTCGAAGTCAGAATCGCCGATGATCGGGTAGTTGGGCGCGGTTCCCTGCGTCTCCTCGATGTCCTTGGCCCAGTCCGCATGGCGATCGACGGGGTCGACCGACAGGCCGATGATCTTCACGCCACGGCGGTCGAACTCAGGCTTGATGCTCGCCATGTATCCCAGTTCCGTCGTGCACACCGGGGTGAAGTTCTTCGGGTGCGAGAACAGCACGGCCCATGAGTCGCCGATCCAGTCGTGAAAGCGGATCCGACCTTCGGTGGTATCGGTCTCGAAGTCCGGTGCGGTGTCACCAATCTGCAGACTCATCTGGCTCTCCTTATAGCTCGATTGCGAGTTCGACGCGATGGCAGGCATTAAGCCTACGGATCAGACGACCTCGCGTAGGCGTCCGGTTTCCACCTCGTAGATGAAACCGCGGATCGAGTCCTTGCGGGGGATGAATGGCGATGCCTTGATCCGCGCGAACGATTGGCGAACGTCCGTCTCCAGGTCGGAGAAGGACTCGGCGGCCCATTCGGGCTTGATCCCGGTCTCCTCCTGAATCGATGCCTTGAACTCGTCATCGGTGAAGGTGAGCATGCCGCAGTCGGTGTGGTGGATGAGGATGATCTCCTCCGTCCCCAGCAGCCGCTGCGAAATGGCCAGCGATCTGATCTCGTCGTCCGTGATCACTCCGCCGGCGTTGCGGATCACGTGGGCGTCGCCCTCCGACAGACCAAGAGCGCCGTAGATGTTCAGGCGCGCGTCCATGCACGCGACGATGGCCACCTTCCGACCTGGGGGCATCGGCAGGTCCCCCTTATCGAAGGAGGCAACGTAGGCATCATTGTGGGCGAGTAGATCGTCGGTGGCGGTCATTTGCCTCTCCTGGAGGTGGACGGGCAGGGTCCCGGCCATATTACATAAAGTCAATTGTCTTTATGGAGAAATGTCGTCCTGTGGTGGGCGCCCGGATGATCTTCTGCTCGACGCCGGCTCCCGATCACGGCGCGACGGCGCGCAGCATGACCACGTGCTCGGGGTTCAACCCGATCAGCTCGCCGGTGTGAACCTCAGTCATCCAGGCCAGCTCCATGATCGATCCGCGCGCGGCGCTGAGAATCGCCGCCTCGACCTCCTTGGCGTCGCCCTCGACCTGATACCGCTCACCGCCCACGATCGTGACCTCTGTGTTCATCGGGCTCACAGACCGCGCTCGCGCGCGTCTCGGCTGAGCTCCGCAGCCAGTGTGGTCGGATCAAGCCGGTTCTCCAGGTCGGCGATGCGCTTGGTTGTCCGCTGGAACTCTCGGTAGACGGAGTCCTGGAGGCCCTCAACCATCTCCTCGAGGTGAGCGATCCGAGCCTCGAGGGCTTTGGCTTGGAGCGGATCCAGCTCTACCTGGGCAGCGGGCGGCGAGGACGTGTTGGCAGCGGACGCACGGCGTATCTGCCTGATGCGGGTTACGAGTCCGTCACGCTCCCGAATGCTCATCGCGTCCCGTAGCGCTTCGGCCGAGGCGGGCGCGGCGGGTTGGCCGCGCGCTCGTCGTCGGTCATCTTCCGGATGACCAGAGATCCACTGTCGACCTGCTCGCGGACGAACTCGAGCTTGGCCTGTCGTTTCTCCTCCGCCCTCTCACGTGTGGTTTTCACCAGGATACCTCCGGGTGCGCGAAGCTGAGGACTGGGGGCTGGTGCGCCTGTGCTCCTGAGGGGCGCCGTCCGCGGTGAGGACCAGTGGACACGTAATCTCCTTCCGTCGCCGGCGCGTTCGATGATGCGGCCAGGTCGCTGCGTCGGCAAGCAGACCCTTACGGGCGACGGACACCCGTCATCCCACGGTAGCAGCCGACTCCGTCAGCGCCGCATGGATCCACGCGTTGAGCCCGGCAAACGCTAGAGTGTGCGTACGACCGAGCATCCGCTCGGAAATCAAGTAGTGCCCCGCGTCTCCGCAGTCGTTGCCTCGCAGCGTCCTCCGTGTTTCGCAGTGCACAGACCCGGAGGGAAGTAAGCATGGCTACAGGAACCGTCAAATGGTTCAGCGACGACAAGGGTTTTGGATTCATCACCCCCGATGATTCCGGCAAGGACCTGTTCGTTCATCACAGCGCAATTCAGGGCAACGGCTTCAAGTCGCTCGCCGAAGGCGCGAAGGTGAGCTACGACGCCGAGCAAGGCCCCAAGGGCCCTGCGGCGGCCAACGTTCAGGCTCTTTAGCCTGCAGCCCGACAGGCGGCGGAGAGCCTCGGCTCTCCGTCACTCGCGGCTTGCCGGCGCGCCGCCTGAACCTTTGGCCCCGGCACTATCGGCGGAGGCGCCCATGCGGTCCGCCGGGCGGGAACCCACGACGGCGTTGTGCGGAATGCGATCTGCGTCCCGCATTTGCCACACCGACGTGCGCCGAATCGGCAGCAATTCCATGATCTAGAGATTGGACTGGCATGGCCTCACGCGGAAAGAAGAAAACGACGATGGCAAAGCTGACTCGCGAGAGCAGGCTCCGCGAGCGGCGATTTGAGAAGCAGGCCCGGAAGGACGCGCGCAAACTCGCCGCCTCCGATCCGGATGCACGTCCGGACGACGCGGTCGCCGAGGTCGGTGACGCCCCTGTCGGCGAGTTCGACGACGTCCCGACGGCCGAGCAGCCCGCAGAGTCGATCTAGCAGCGGGACTGGTTGGGCGGTCGCGCGGTGGCTGGTTAAGCGGCCGGCGAGACGCTCCCGCCACCGCTCGGCACTTCCAGCAGACGCCAAACCGCTACAAGCGCGCGGCCCGAACGATCAGCCGTGCGCACTTTGGTCGATATACGACCAAAGTGCTAGTGGCTCGCTGACGAGCGTGGACGGTTGTCGCAGTTTGGTCGTTTGTGACCGACCGCCACGTCGCCCCGACGCTCGCGGTAACGGTGACGCTCGCGGCAACTACGACGTGACCAATGCGCGGTTGCCCCGCGAGCACGCCAGTGGGGAGGTCAGCGGTCGCTCGTTGGCCACTGGCCGCCGCCCGGGCCGCGGTGGCCGGCTGAGCCGCCGCCCGGCCGGCGGTCGCCGGCTGAGCCGCCGCCCGGAGCCGGGTCCCGGCAGCCCTACTACGCCGACTCTGTGGCCAGCGTCCGGCGGGACGCACCGAGGACGCCGGCCTGGGCGTAGCTGACCAGCTTGCCCTGATCTTCATCCCAGAGCTTGAGCTTGACCGTCGCAATGGCTTGCCAGAGCGACAGCTGAGGCACCTTATGAAACACAGGGTTCTCGTCATGGGCGCGCTGGAGGTTGTAGTTGGGGATCCGCGCGTTCAGGTGATGCACGTGGTGCAGCCCGATGTTGCCCGTGAAGAACTGCAGGACCTTCGGCAGGCGCAGATAGGAGCTGCCCCGAAGGGCCGCGTCGGCGTAGCTCCACTCAGTCGGGCTCTGCCAGTACGCGTCCTCGAACTGATGCTGGACGTAGAACAGCCAGATGCCGACCGAGCCGGCGATCATTGCCGGAGGGGCCCAGATGAGGAAGAAGTTCCCCGCGCCCAACCACCAGCAGAGAGTCCCGACCAGGGCGAACAGAACCACATCCGTGGCCAGCACGCTGTGACGCATGCGCGGGCGCTGGGCTCGGGTGGCGATGCGGGGGCCGACGATCATCGCGATCACCGGTCCGAGACCGAACATCACCAGCGGGTTGCGGATGATGCGGTAGAGGAGGCGACCGCGGCTGGAGCGCTCGCGGTACTCGGCGACGGTCAAGGTGAGGATGTCCCCGACACCGCGCCGCTCCAGGTCACCGGACGTGGCGTGGTGGACAGCATGATCGTGACGCCACCGCATGAACGGCGCGAGGACCAGCAGCCCGAGCACGCGGCCGACGTATTGATTGGCGCGCTTGGACGGGAATTGCGACCCGTGGGCGCAGTCGTGAAAGACGATGAAAGTCCGAACCAGGAAGCCGGCCGTGGGAATGGCAAGCGCGAGCGACCACAGGTAGGAAACCGAGAGCAGCTTGTACATCACCACCGACAGGGCGAGGTACGGCACGATCGAGGTTCCGACGTCGAGGAGACTGCGCCCCAGGTGGGGCCGCGCGTAAGCGCTCAGCACGTCATTCCAGGACTGACTCTTGGTTTCCGACGGCATTGGCTACTCCGATGCAGGGGTGAACGTTGCCGAGTGCAACGCCCCCGCGTACCGCCATCAGACCGCCGCGAGCGCGAATTCTTCGTGACCGATGCGGTCCTGCGTCACCGGGGGGGTTCCGCACAACTAGCCTCGACTAGCTCCAGCCTATCCGATCCTCGGGCCCGTAAACCGGTTGAGGCCTCCGAACCCGAGATTCATATGGACAATTTAACCCGCTGTGGCGCCGGCTTCGGCCACCTTGTGGGTACCTTCGGCGAATTCCTCCACGAGCTTGGCGCAGAAAGCCGCAAGGTCGTCGGGACTGCGGGAAGTGACGAGGCCCTGATCGACGACGACTTCCTCGTCGACGACGTTGCCCCCGGCATTGCGCAGGTCGGTCCGGATGCTCGGATACGACGTGAGGGTCCGCCCGCGCACGAGGTCCGCCTCAATGAGTACCGCCGGGCCGTGGCAGATCGCCGCAGCCGGCTTTCCCGTCTTGAAGTAGTCCTGCAGGAACGACACCGCGTCCGAGTCGAGGCGGAGCTTGTCCGGGTTCACCGTACCGCCAGGGATGATCAGGCCGTCGTACTCATCGGGCGAGACATCCGCGACGACCTTGTCGACCGAGATCTTCGAAGCAGGCTCGATGTCGTGGTTCATCGCCTGAATCTCGCCCGCCTGCAGCGACACGAGTTCGGTCGTGCCTCCGGCTGCCTCGACCGCCTCCTTCGGCTCTTGGTACTCGACTTCCTCGACTCCGTCAGCGGCGAGAATCGCGATCTTCTTACCGTTTAGCTCCTCGGCCATTCCGGGCTCCTTTCTGCTCATCCGGTCGCACCAGCGACCCCTACGGTCGCAACCTCACCTGGCTACCCATCAGCGCAGCATCGGACTCAGGCGGAAGCAAGCTGAAGGCGCGTCGAGTGGACTGGCCGTCGCCCTGGTGGTGAGGACGGGTAGACTCCCGGCCACGCGCGGCTGTAGCTCAGTTGGCTAGAGCGTCTGCTTGCCATGCAGAAGGTCGAGGGTTCGAGTCCCTTCAGCCGCTCTCGAAAAAGCCCTCCAAATCGGAGGGTTTTTCGCAGGTCTGATCTGCCGCCATGAGGATAAGCAGAGATTGGGCATCAAACGCCTGATCGCGAGATCTCCCGCTCGCTCACAAGGCTTTCTCGTGCCGAGCTCGGCCTTTCCTGCGCCGGTACGCCCGCGCCTTGGTGCGGGAGCCGCAGACGGCCATCGCACACCAGCTGCCGGCTTGGTTACGGCTGTGGTCGTAGAACGACCAGCCGCAGTGCGGCCCGCGACAGGCCTTGAGACGGCGCCAGTCGCCGTTGAGCTGCGCGATCGCGGCGATCGTCCCGATCATGGCGAGAGCCGCGTCGAAGTCGCGGCGTGTCGCTTGGAAGTCAGGGCCGGTCGAAGGGTCTAACTGAACGAACAGCGCTGGAACTCTGAGAGCGCGATTCAGACGCGCAATCAGGTCGAAGTCGGCCGTTGCACCGTTGTTGACGAGCGCCAGCGCTTGCAGGCCGTCCCGGACATCGAGCGAGCGCTGGCGCTGCGTTGCGGTCACCGACGTTCCCGCCTCGAGGAGACCACGCGACGTGAACCACCGAGCGAGAGCGTCGCGGGACTGGAACTGGTCGCGGTCGGGGCCGAGGCGACCGAGATCCCAGCGCGAGTTCATGAACGCCTGCACGAGCGCCAGGTCGCCGGGGGCAGGGGGGCGGCCGCCGGGCTGCTGTTCTGCCGCGGGAGAGACCGACGCGAGCGCCAGCTCCGCCTCGCCGGTCCTTTGAGTCTCCCGATTGCAGGTCACCAATGAAGTAGCTTACGGTGGTAACGTCCGGATGGCAAGCCCGACCGCCCCTCCACGCCGCCCCGAGGAACGCCATGAACCCGCCCGACTCGATCACCATCACGCCACTCCGCGTAGCCGACCTGCTCGCCGAGAACGACCGAATGCCGGTCCACGTCCACGTCATCGATCACCCCGACGCTCGCGTGCTCGTCGACACCGGAATGACCGACCTGCACCCGCTGGTCGCCGACATGGATCCCCGCCTAACGCCACTGACCGAGCAGGACATCGACCTCGAGAGCATCGACATCGTCGTCAACTCGCACCTGCACTTCGACCACTGCGGCGGAAACCACCTCTTCGCCGGTAAGCCGTTCTACGTCCAGCGCCAAGAGCTCGAGGACGCGCGGGGAGAGAACTACACGATTCCGGAGTGGGTCGACCCCCCCGGCGTGGAGTACGAAACGGTTGACGGCGAGCACGAGCTGCTGCCCGGGATCCGGCTTGTCCCGGCGCCGGGCCACTCCCGCGGCTCCCAGATGGTCGTCGTGGAGACCAGCGGGCGCCCGATCATCATCGGTGGAGATGTGGCTGTGCGGTTCGCCGAGCTCGACGAGCCGAGCAGCGAAGGCCAGCTTGCCGTACGTGCGCTCGATCCCGAAATGGTCTGGCTCGCTCACGAGCAGGAGCCATGGCGACCCCGCAGCGTCTAGGGGATCACGCAGAGCCGGAGCCGACAGCGACCGCAGCACCAGCTCTTGCATCAGCACGGGCACAGACTCGCCGTGGTCGCGACGTTCGAGACGGAACATCTGGCGGCGCTTACCGGACGCTCCGCTCCGCAGCGGCCGTTGGCGCGTAGCCACCTTCACGCTCTGATGATGGCTCGTCGAGCGGCACGGCCCGAGATGCCGAAGACGCGAGACGTCGCCGCCCGCGATGAGTCGCCAGCTCGTTCATGGTCGTAACGTGGAGACACCACCACCCCGGAGTTGATCATGACTGGGCCGTTGAGCACCGCACACGTTGTCACCAAGCTGCCCGCCCAGGACCTCGCTCGCGCTCGCCGCTTCTACCACGACCAGCTGGGCCTCGATCCGGTCGAGGAACGAGACGGCGGTCTGCGCTACGTCTGTGGATCCACCGAGTTCCACCTCTTCGCCTCGACCGGATCCCCGTCCGGGACGTCGACGCAGCTCGGCTTCGAGGTGGCCGACATCGACCAGGTCGTCGCCGACCTTCGTGCCCGTGGGCTGTGGTTCGAGACCATCGACACCCGCGACCTCAGCGTAATCGACCAGATCGTCACCGTTCCCAACAATTACCCAAGCCTGGGCACCGGCGAGCGCGGCGTCTTCTTCTACGACAGCGAGGGCAACTTGCTCGCCATCGGCCAGGCAACCCGGTGACGAGCCGTTGTGGTGGGCATCAGCTCACCGCGTCCAGCATGCGACGCACGCGCGTCCACGCGCGTGTGGTCGCGGTCGCGCTGTAGTCGGGCAGGGAGTCGTCGGTGAAGAAGTGCCCGGCATTGCGGTACTCATACACCGATGCCGCTGCCCCGGTCCTGCCGGCGCTGTCGCGGAAGGCGGCGATCTGATCGGCCGGGGCGAACCGGTCACCCGCTGCGACATGCAACTGCACCGGCGTGCCCGTGCGGACACCGTCTGGCACGCTGGTGGGGGCATGCAAGCAGAAGACCGCCGCTGCACCGGCTCGCTCCGGCCAAAGCTCCCCGATCACCCCAACACCCATCGAGAACCCACCGAGCACTGCTTCACCAGGCACGCCGCCCAAGCCACGACGGGCCCTGTCCACGATTGTGCCCCACCCCACTTGGTCCATCAGCGCGAAGCCCGCATCGATGTCACCGGGCACCGTCGCACCGGCGAACAAGTCAGGGACCACTACGCGAAAGCCACTCGCGCGCAACTGCTCGGCCGCGGCGAGCTCGACCGCACGAAGCCCGAACATCGAATGAAAGAGCACGACGCACACCCTGACGATTGTCTCGCAGCCACTCCCAGGCCGACATCGGTCTTCACAACCGGATCGAGACGGTCCCATCACCAAAGCGCTTCCGCGGAAGCGTTTTCAGTTCCATCACACCCGTCTCTTCGCGGAGGCGATGCGCCACGCTGAGAGCCGAGCCGGCTGGGCCGGGCGGATTAGCATGCGCGCGGATGGGCACGACCACGCTAGAAACCACCCATCCGCGTCCGGTGGCCGAGGACGCTCAGCGACGGTGGCGGTGGTGGCTGGCCGGGATCATCCTCGTGGCTGTCGTCGTGCGTGTGGCGATCATCTTGGCCACGCCGCACGTGTCCCTGTTCGGCGATCCGGTGGACTATCAGAGACACGCGGTCTCGATCGCCTCGGGGCACGGATACCCGCCGACCGAGATCGCCAGCGCCGGCACGCCCTCGGCTTTTCGGCCCCCGGCCTACCCCTATGTGCTCGGCGCCCTCTACACGGTGCTGGGAATCCATCTTCAGCTGGCGCGGGTGTTGTCCGCGCTCCTTGGCGTCCTCACGGTCGCATTGATGGCCTATCTGGGGCGAGCGATCTGGGGTCGGCGAGTCGGCCTGGTCGCCGCGGGCATAACGGCCGTCTTCCTCCCTCTCGCCACACTCGACGCGACGCTGCTCTCCGAGTCACTGTTCCTCCCCCTGGAGCTGGCGCTGGCGTGGTGCCTGCTCATGTGTGCACGTGACCCCCGGCGAATTCGTTGGGTCCTGCTCGCAGGCATGCTGTGCGGAGTGGCCGCGCTGACCCGCGTCGTCGCCGATCTGTGGCTTGTGCCGGCGATCCCCGTGGTCATTTCATCGGCGCCTGCGCGGGCGCAGGCGATCCGGCGGACAGCCGCGCTGGTTGCTGCGTTCGTGGTCGTGCTGGCCCCATGGACGATTCGCAACGCCACCGTGCTCCACGCGTTCGTTCCCGTCTCCACCGAAGGCGGCTACACGATGGCCGGGAAGTACAACAAGGAGACCGCCGAGCCCGATGCGCTGGAATCGGTGTGGCGGGTTCCCTTCGCCGTTCCGAGCGTGACGGCTTCCGTAGTGGCTCTCTACCACCGCCCGGGCGGGGTCAACGAAGCTCAGCTGGACACGGCTCTGCGAGATGACGCCCTGGACTACGTCGCCGGGCACCCTCGCGCAGTACCCGCGGCGGTCTGGCTTGACACGCTGCGTCTCCTTGATCTCGGCAAAGCGCACAGCTTCGTCACCTCGACCTCCTATCAGGAGCTTGGTCTGCCGGGCTGGCTGCAGCGACCGACGACGCTCAGCGCCCAGTTGATCGCCGCGTTGGCCGTGCTCGCGCTGCTCGCGCGGGTCCTTCGCCGCATGCGCTTTACGCTCGGTCCAGCGTGGCTGTGGCTGCTGCCATTGCTGGCCGCGCTGATGACGGTTCCCTTCGGCGGAAACCCGCGCAAACGGCTGCCGCTTGATCCGTTCTTGATTCTCCTCGCCTCGCTGATGATCTGCACGACCTTCGACTGGGCTCGCTCCCGGTGGGTGCGAAGTGTGGCGCGCGCCCCGGAGTAGCTCTTACGAATTTCTGAGGGGGCTCAAGCTCCGTCCTTACGACGGGAGGCCATGCTCTTCGTCATGTCGGCGATCACCCACAAATCCGCCGCCTTCGAGATGAGGAGCGGCCGACAGGAACTCGCCCGGGCGGCCGCCATGCAGCGGTATTCGCTGCGCGCCACCGAGGACGGCTGGTCACTTCTAGCCCCCGACGGGCAGGTCATCTTCCGTGGCTTGGGCCTGGCCTCACGCAGAGCCTGCCTGGAGTTCGCCCACGACTCGGGCGTCCTGGCCGTCGTCAGCTGAGCGACCCGGCGAGAGCCTGCGCGACGTCGCCGCAGAACCGCTCGAGGGCGTTCGCTCCCTCCTCGACGTGATCGGGATTGAGCTCCGTGATCGTCAGTCCGGCGAGCCGGTTCGTCCCGACGAGCACCGTCAGGGCCCGCAACGCGGTGGCGTAGGCGAGGCCTTCGTTGCGGCCCCAGTTCTCCGACAGGGGTACGTCGGTGAAATCGATCACGTCGACATCGAAGTGGACCAGCAGTCGATCAAAGCGACCCTCGATCGACTCCACCGCCCGGGCCGCCGCGCCCTCGGGGTCGGCGGCCACGACGTCGACCGGCACCGCTGACAGTCCGAGCCGCTCGATCGCCTCGCGTTCGTGGTCCGTCGCCTGGTCCGGCCCCCAGGCAAACAGCAGGACTTGATCGGGTTCCAGCAACGGCACGCGATGTCCAGCGCTGACCAGCGCGGGGATCGTCCCCGGCTCGCCGAGCATGTGCGCGAGACCCATCCAGTCAAGCGCGCCTTCGCTGACGTACCCGGGCACATTTAGGTCCGCGTGCGTATCGAAGTAGATCAGGCCGACGCGTTCGGCCCGCTCGCGGGCCTGGATGTGACCGGCGACGGTCCCGATGCCGACCGTGCAGTCTCCCCCGAGCACGAGTGTGACCTCCCCCTCCCCCACTGCGCCCGCGACCCGCCGCGCAGTGTCCTGAACGATCTCGACGACCATGTCCGCATTCTGGGCCCGCGGATGCCCGCGATCAGGTCGCCAGCGCCACACGGGCCGGTCTCCGCGGTCATGGACAGAGATGCCCTGTTGACCGAGACACTCCAGTAGGCCGGCCTCCCGCAGCGCCTTCGGTGCCTTCTCTTGTCCCGGTGCAAAGGCCGCTGCGCTGGTCGGTACGCCGATCACACCAAGGGCCGAGCTACTCATTGGTTCGATCCTATTCGGGCCCGGGCTGCCAGACTCCCTCGATGGGCGCGACCGATCCCACCATCAAAATCGAGGTCGTCGGACAAGAGGACTTCGAGGATCTGCTGCCGCTGGTCCGGGCCTACTGCGACTTCTACGAGGCGACTCCACGCGACGATGAGCTGCTGGCGTTGTTCGGGGCTCTGATCGAGGATCGGGCGCACGAGGGGCTGCAGTTGCTGGCCCGCTCGCACACCGGCGAACCAGTCGGCTTTTCCACCGTGTACTGGACCTGGTCGACCACGCGCGCGGGTCGGATCGGGGTGATGGAGGACCTGTTCGTGGTCCCCGGCTCGCGCGGCAGCGGACTGGCGGAAGCGTTGATCACCGCGAGCGCGGAGCAGTGCCGCCGGCGTGGCGCCGGGCTGCTCTCATGGCAGACCGCTCCAGACAACCTGCGCGCTCAGCGCGTGTACGAGCGAGTCGGGGCGACGCGCGAGCGGTGGATTGACTATTCGCTTCCCGTAGGGCCTTGCTGACGCGCAGTGGTCCCCACCGGGGCGGCACGTCCCGCGTCGCCGGGGGCCATGTCGGCACCGGACCATGACCGCGTGGCGGGCGGACTCCGGATGGACGGAGTCCGCCCCGCCAGCCGCGGGGAGAAACTAAGGGGTGTGCCGGCGGGCGGGCGCGCCAGGCGAGGCTGCCCACTCGGGGAACGCGCCAGCACGCCCCATGTCCAGGATCGCCGCTTCCGGGGACTGTGCAACCCACGCGCGGAAAGGTGAGCGTTTGTGAACTCAAGGCTGCAGAAATACGGCGGATTGGCACACTTTGGAGCCCGATGAACGACTTTGCCGCGCTCTCTGAGGCGAAATCCGTGCCTGACCGAGCCGCTCCATGGCAGGAACCGGTCCGGGGCGGGTATCCGGACGCCGGGACCTTCGGACTCTCCGGGGTCGACCAGCTCCACGCGATGCTGGCCGGGCGAAGTCCGAGGCCACCCATCTCCCGCCTGACCGGTCTGCAGCTGGTCGAGGTCGGCGAGGGCACGGCGGCCTTCCAGCTTCCGATGACGCAATGGCTGTGCGCGCCACAAGGGGCGATCTCACTCGGACCGATCACCATCGCCGCCGACGCCGCGGTCGCGTGTGCAATCCAGACCGCGCTGCCCCCCGCCACGCCCTTCACCACCTCGGAGCTGTCGCTGCGACTGCTCTCGCCGGTGCATCCTGGCGGCACGCTGACCGCCCGGGGCAAGCTGATCCAGTCTCGCCGCACGATCGCGCTGGCGGAGGTGGGGGTGCTCGACGAGGACGAGCAGATCGTTGCCCACGGGAGCTCGTTGTGCTTCGTCGCCGCGCCCGGGAAGCCGGGTCCCCCGGCACCGGCCGGCTCGGTGGCAGATCTCGAATCCGTTCCCGAGCCGGCGCGTGGACCGGACCACTCCCCTGACCCGTACCTTCGCCCCACGGCAGGCCAGATCCTCAGCGAAGACGTATGGCAGACCACGAGCGGCCTCGGCGTGCTGCTCGGACAGCTGGCTGGGGAACTCCCGATGCCCCCGATCCACCACCTCACCGGCCTGCGGCCGACCACGGCCGCCCAGGACGAGGTCCGCTTCGTCATGCCCGCCAGTGAGTGGCTGTGCGCTCCCGCAGCCCGTCGCGTCCAGGGCGGAGCGGTCGCACTGCTGGCCGAGACGGCGCTCAGCGCGGCCATCCAAACCCGCCTGCCCGCGGGTACCGCGTTCGCGCCCGTGGACCTGAAGGTCAACTACCTGCGTCCGCTCACGGCCGATGGCCGCCTCGCTCGCGCGGATGGTCGGGTGGTGCACTCGGGCCGGCGCATCGCGATCGCCGGCGCCGAGGTGTTCGACGCCGACGGGAAGCCGATCGCGCTGGCCACCGGGTCGGCGATGCTCCTGCCCGGCCGCGCCGCGTCGCTGCGCGCGGGCGGCGATGTGCCGGCTCGATGATCACCCGGATCCGAATAGCGTGGGCAGTGATCCTGCTCTGCGCCGGACTCAGCGCCTGCGGAAGCAGCGTCCGGCTGGCGCCTCAAACAAAGCCATCGCCGGTGGTGCACCTCGCCGGCGGTCGCCCGTCCCATGTCGCGGTCGTGCTGATGGAGAACGAGGAATACGGCGACATCGTCGGTTCCAAGAACACGCCGTACATCAATCACCTGGCTGCCCGCTACGGGCTGGCCACGCAGATGTACGCGATCAGGCATCCGTCGCTGCCCAACTACCTGGCCCTGACCGGTGGCTCGACGTTCGGCATCGGCAGCGACTGCACGGATTGCACGGTTCCCGGCACCGGACTCGCGGGCCAACTGCAGGCCAAGAGCCTGAGCTGGAAGGCATACATGGAGGACATGCCATCGACTTGCTTCACCGGCTCGGATGCCGGCGGCTACGCCAAGAAACACGATCCGTTCGTCTACTACACCGGGATCAGCGGCAACCGGAGACTCTGCGCCAACGTCGTCCCGTTCGCTGCCCTGGCCCGTGACGAGGCCTCGCGCGCGCTGCCCGTCTTCGCGTGGATTACACCGAACCTGTGCCATGACATGCACGACTGCGATCCCGCAGTGGGGGACCGGTTCTTATCCCGGACGATCCCGTCGCTGCTCCGCGCGCTGGGTCCACGGGGGTTGCTGGTGCTCACCTGGGACGAGGGCTCCAGCGACAACGGCTGCTGCCGTCTGGCTGCCGGGGGTCACGTGGCGACGATCCTGGCCGGCCCGCTGGCCCAGCCCGGTGCACGGCTGCGCACTCCGACGGACCACTACTCCGTGTTGCAGACGGTCGAGGACCTGTTCGCCCTGCCCAGAATCCGCGGAGCAGCCTGCACGTGCACGCCTTCCCTCAGGCCCCTGCTGCGCTCGGGTCCGGCACGCCGCGTGAGCGGAAAGTAGTCTCCACGCAGGATGGAGAGATGGCGTTCAGCGGTTCGCTCGCTGGCCCTGGCGAGTCTTGCGCTCGTGAGCCTCGCGTTCCTCCCTGGCGCGCCGGCGAGCGCGGTAGCCGCTCCCGTCCCCCCGCTCCAGCATGCGGGGCGCTGGATCACCGACGCACGCGGCCGCGTGGTGATCGTTCACGGCATCAACATGGTCTACAAGCTCCCGCCCTACTCCCCCGCGGCGGCCGGATTCAGCGAGGACGACGCCGTCTTCCTGGCGCAGGGCGGGTTCAACGTCGTTCGCGTGGGCGTCATCTGGAAGGCGCTTGAGCCCCAGCCAGGCGTATACAACGAGAGCTATCTGCGGGCCATCTCGGACACGGTGAGCACGCTTGCGCGCCACGGCATCCTCTCGCTGCTTGACTTCCACCAGGATCTCTACAACGAGCGCTTCCAGGGCGAGGGCGCGCCTGATTGGGCGGTTCAGGACGGCGGTCTGCTCAATCCGAGGCTCGGCTTCCCAGTCAACTACCTGGCCAATCCCGCTCTGGAGCACGCACTCGATGCCTTCTGGAGCAACGCGCCCGGCCCTGGGGGGGTCGGACTTCAGGCTCGGTTCGCGGCGACTTGGCGCCACGTTGCCGAGCGGTTCCGGGCCAATCCGGCGGTGCTCGGCTACGAGCTGTTCAACGAGCCTTTCCCCGGCACGCTGTGGGCGTCCTGCTTCGGTCCAGGCGGCTGTCCGGGGTTCGACACTCAGCTGAGCATTTTCTACGGGCGCGTCGACAACGCGATCCGGAGCATCGACGCTCGTACGCTCGTGTGGTACGAGCCCAGCGTCCTGTTCAACGAGGGCCTTCCCGTCCGGGTCGGTTCGCCGCCGGACCCCCAGTCCGGCTTGGCCTTTCACGATTACTGCCCGACCGAGGCCACGACCGGTTCGCCGTCGGGGTGCAGCGGCTTCGACGACACCTCGTTCTCACACGCCCTGACCGGCGCCGCCGCCTCACGTGCGGCGGTCATGATGACCGAGTTCGGCGCGACCGCAGACGCGCCCTACCTGACCGACATGGTCGGGCGTGCCGACCGGCTGATGGTCCCGTGGATCGAGTGGGCCTACTGCGGGTGCTCAGACCCGACCACGACGGGTCCCGGGACCAAGCAGGCCAT
Source organism: uncultured Solirubrobacterales bacterium (assembly GCA_963757165.1). Classification (GTDB taxonomy): domain Bacteria; phylum Actinomycetota; class Thermoleophilia; order Solirubrobacterales; family Solirubrobacteraceae; genus Palsa-465. The sequence continues at coordinate 228,955 of CAVWQO010000002.1, read as the reverse complement.
CGTGATCGACCCGCGCAGACCGCCACGCCCGGGCAACCTTGAGCTTGGGACTCTGCGCTCCCTGGTCGAGCCCTACCCACAGGTGCTCGCCGGGACGCCGCAGTCCTGGAGCTACGATCGCAGTGCCCGCAACTTCCGTCTGCGCTATGTGACCGCTCGGGCTGGGACGCTCGCCAAGACGTTTCCGGCCGGATCGATCAGCGAGGTCAGCGTGCCGGCCATGGCTTACGGCCGCCGCTACGCCGCGCAGGTGAGCGGTGGGGTGGTCGTGTCAGCGCCAGGCGCCTCGCTGCTGAGGGTTGCCTCGTGCCCTGGGGCGGCGACGGTCACCGTGAGCGTCAGCCCGTCCGGCACCAATCACGGCTCATGCCCGGTCCCCGCCCACCGGCATCGGCGCGGGAAACGCGGCGGGCACCGGTAGCGGCGCTAGGTCGCGCTGACCGGCTCCGGGGCCTCTCGGCCCAGCTCCAGCTGAGGCCCGAACGAGATCCGCAGCAAGGCGCCGCCCCCGGGCGCGTTGGCGGCCTGCACGAAGCCGCCGTGGGACTCTGCCGCCTGTCGGACGATCGCCAGCCCGAGTCCGGAGCCTGGCTTTGACCGAGCCGCCTTGGCGCGGTGAAAGCGGTCGAACACGAAGGGGAGATCCCGCTCATCAAAGCCGGGACCGTGATCACGAACCGTGAGCACGCCGTCGCCCAACGCCACCTCGATGACAGCGCCCGCGGGACTCCACTTGGCCGCGTTGTCCAGCAGATTGCCCACCGCGCGGGCGATGCGATCCCCCTCGCCGTGAACGAGCGTGGGCTCCAGGCTGCTCTGAACGGTCAACTCCGGAGCTCGGCGGCGGGTCCGCTCCAGGGCGTCGAGGACGATCGAATCGACTCGCACCTCACCCGGAGCCACGCTCGGCTTCGATCCCCGGGCGAGCTCCACCACGTCGGCAACCAGCGCTGTCAGCTCATCGAGCTCGTCGAGCATGTCGCGTCGCAGCGCTGCGCGGTCCTCGGCGGAGAGCAGCGCCTCATCGCGCAGTAGCTGAAGGTTGGCGCGCACGGAGGCAATGGGCGTCCGCAGTTCGTGCGAGGCGTCGGCGACGAGATTTCGCTGGGATTGAACCGAACGCTCGAGCGCGTCGAGTGTGGTGTTGAACGTACGGCCGAGGCGTGCCAGTTCATCATCGCCGGTGACGATCAGCCGCTCACGCTCGAGGCGCTCCGGATTGGCGGCGATCGTCTCCGTCTGGCGCGTGAAGCGGGCAATCGGCGCCAGCGCAGTGCGAGCCACGAGGATGGCCAAAAGCGCCGCCAGCGCGATCCCGGCTGCGGCGATGACCAGCAGCAGGAGCAGCTGGCTGGAGAGCGCGTGATCGACTTCGGTCATCGGCAACGCGACGGCAAGCGCGCCGCGGGTGCCGATGCCCTGCACCAGCACGCGAAGATGGGTCCCGTTGACGTGTGCCTCCGTGAACAGCCGTCCCTGGCCGCGGGCGGCAACGGACTTCATCGGCGGGGTAACCGGGACGCGGTCACCCTGGCTACTCGGGACGAACGTCCCGCCGCCGCGATAGATCAGCGTCACAATCCCGGACGGGCCCCCAAAGCCGGGGCCGCGACGGTCCAGTGCGAGGCCCTCGTCTCCGATGCCCAGGGGCTCGCCGCCGCCCGGAGCGCTGATTCCGAGCCCATCCCGGCCAGGCGGCGAGGACGTGCCGCTCCCCCGGGGTCTGCCGCCGCCGTCGGGGAGGGATCCGCCAAACCGTCCGAGCGGACCCGAGATCTGATGGCTGAGGCTCTGCAGTGAGTTATCGAGCTGTCCGCGCAGGACGGACTTGGTGCCGGCGTAGGCCGAGATCGTGACGGCGAGGACCGCGAGTGCCACGGCGATCCCGGCGGCCAGTCCCAGCCGTACCCGCAGGGTCATGCGGGGGCGGGCTCCGGCTCCCGCAGCGAATATCCCACGCCTCGCACGGTGTGGATCTCCGAGCGTGCTCCGGCATCCTCGAGCTTGCGACGCAGATAGCCGATGTAGACGCGCAGCGCATTGGAGGTCGGTCCGAAGTCGTAGCCCCAGACGCGGTCATAGATGAGGCTGTGCGGGAGCACCCGCCGGGGGTTGAGCATCATCAGCTCCAGCAGCTGGTACTCGGTCCGGGTGAGCTCGGCAAAGTTCTCGCCCACGGCGACCCCGTGACGCGCAGGATCCAGGCGTAGCTCGCCGAACGACAGCCCACCGTCCGCGTCGGCTTCGCCTCCAGCCCGCCGCATGAGCGCGCGGAGCCTGGCTTTGAGCTCATCGATGTCGAATGGCTTGACCAGATAGTCATCGGCCCCGGCGTCAAGTCCATCGATGCGGTCGGCGACGGCGTCCCGCGCGGTCAGCATCAGGACGGGGACGCGGTTGCCCTCGCGACGGACGAGGCGGCACACCTCCAGGCCATCGATGTCCGGCAGGCCGACATCGAGCACGACCGCGTCGGGAACGGAGCTAGTGACCTCTGAGAGCGCCGTCGAGCCGTCCTGCGCCAAGCGGACTTCGTACCCCGCGAGGCTCAGCGCCCGCCGCAGCACGTCCCGCAGAGCACGGTCATCGTCCACCACCAGAAGTCTCATGGCGTCATTCTCCCCGCTGAGACGCCCATGCGCGAGCCCTTCCTACGCAGGACTTATTCCGGCGCGCGCGCGGGACCTCGGTCTCGCAGAACCGCGCCGAGGATGCCGTTGACGAAGCCGGGGGCCTCGGAGCCGCAGAATTTCTTTGCCGTCTCGATGGCTTCGTTGATCGCTCCCGCTGGAGCGATTGAGTGCTCGGCGGGCAAGGCGTCGGGGTAGATCATCTCGGCCAGGCCGACGCGCAAGATCGAGCGCTCCAACGGCGCGATCCGCGAGAGCGACCAGCCTGTGGCGTGCGCGGTGATCAGCTCATCCAGCTCCGGCTGATGCTCCCGGACGAGTTCGGCCAATGCCCGCGTGAACGCGTGTGTGTCGCGGGGAAACGTCTCCTCGAGTGACCGCCCGAGAAGGTCGCTCTGGTAGAGGGCCCAGATCGCCGCGCGTCGCTGCTCGGTCCTACGCACGCGAAACGTATTCGCCGCTGCGCGTGTCCACTCGTACGACGTCGCCGATGTCGATGAACAGGGGAACCTGGATCCTGGTCCCCGTCTCAAGTACAGCAGGCTTGTTCCCGCCGCCGGAGGCTGTGTCTCCGCGGACTCCCGGCTCGGTCTGGGCCACCGCAAGCTCTAGCGCACTCGGCAGCTGGACGTCGGCCGGCTCGTCATCGATGTACAGCAGCTCCACCTCGTCGGATTCCTTCATCCAGCGCAGCGGCTCGGCAATCGAGGCCTCGGGAATGGTCAGCTGCTCGTAGCTTTCGCTGTCCATGAAGTGGGCGTCGGTCCCGTCCTTGTAGAGGAACTGCATGCGCCGCACCTCGGTGCGAACGGCCCGGAACTTCTCCCCGGCCCGAAAGGTGCGGTCGATCACCGCGCCGTCGCGGGCCCGGCGCAGCTTCGTGCGCACGAACGCTCCGCCCTTGCCCGGCTTGACGTGCTGGAACTCGACGATCTTGAAGATCGTTCCCTCAACGTCAATGTGGTTTCCGTTGCGGAATTGGTTGGTGCTGATGCTCATTGGCCCTTGCGATGTTAGACACACACGGTCAATCGACCGTCCGTAGCTCCTTAGGGACGGAGGTGAGGATGTCGCATCCGTGTTCGGTGACCACGACGAGATCCTCGATGCGCACGCCGAGCACCCCGGGGAGATAGATGCCCGGCTCGACGGTCACGACGTTGCCGACTCGCAAATGGTCTTCGGAGCGCTGGGAGAGGCGGGGCGCCTCGTGGACCTCCATTCCCACCCCATGCCCCAACCCGTGCCCAAACCGTTCGGCGTAGCCGCCGTGCTCGATCACTGCTCTGGCCACTGCGTCTATGTCACGGCCGCCACCGCCCGGCTGCACGGCTTCCACGCCGGCCAGCTGCGCTGCTCTGACCAGTGCGTAGACCTCCAGGGCCTGATCGTTCAGCTCGCCGGTGGCCACGGTGCGCGTGCAGTCCGAGCAGTAGCCGTCGACCTCTGCGCCCCAGTCGATGACCACCAGCTGACCGGCTTCGATCACCACATCCCGCGGCTGCGCATGTGGCAGCGCGCCGTGTGCGCCGGCGGCGACGATCGAGTCAAAGCTAGGTCTCCGCGCCCCCAGCTCCCGCATCGTCGTCTCAAGCGAGAGCACCGCGCCGCGCTCGGTGCGCCCCACGAGTCCGTCGGCGAGCAGCCGCTCGAAAGCTTCGTCAGCGATCGCGCTGGCCGCTCTAATCAGCTCGACCTCCTCTGGCTCCTTGACCGCCCGCAGACGCTCGACCAGGCCGTTTACACCGACCAGCTGCACCCGATCGGGAAGCAGCTGGCGAAGGCGTGCGCGAGTCCGAACCGAGATATGCGCTTCCTCGAACCCGAGTCGCACATCTCCGCCGGGCAGCACATCCGCAACCTGCGTGAGCAGGTCCTCGGACGCCCGCAGCCGCTCATACCCTTGATCGACTTCCTCCGCGGCCTGCTCGACATAGCGGAAGTCAGTCACGAACGTCCGCTTGGCGGGACCGACCACCGCCAACCCGTTGCTACCCGAGTAGCCGGTCAGGTAGCGAACATTCATCGCGTCGGTGACAAGCAGCACATCGATTTCGCCCTCAGGCAGTAGCTCGACGAGCCGGTCGGCCCGGTTGCTCATCCGATCAGCTCCTCTTTCAGCGCCTGCAGAGCGTCGCGATAGCCGTCCGGGCCCTCCCCGGCGACACGGGCGATGCACAACTCCCCGATGACCGATTGGCGACGCCACGCTTCTCGCGCGTCAACATCGGAGAGGTGAACCTCGACCGCGGGCAGCCCGGTGAGCTCAAGGGCGTCACGGATGGCGTAGGAGTAGTGCGTCCAGGCTCCTGGATTCAGCACCAGCCCATCCGCGAGTCCCTCCAGCCGATGCAGGTGCTCGACGAACGCACCCTCATGATTGGTCTGGAAGAACCTCGTCTCGAGACCGAGCTCCGCCGCGTCACGGGCGATCTTGCGCTCAAGCTCGTCGAAGGTGAACCGCCCGTAGTGCTCAGGGTCGCGTCTACCTAGCTGGTCGAGGTTGACTCCGTGCATGATCTCGACGCGGTTACGGGTTTCGCTTAGCTCGCTCATCAATCCGATGTCCTGGTTCGGGTCCGGTGCCCTAGGCCAACTCTCGCACGGCGGCGATCAGATCGCGTGAGGCGACCGTGCACCCGGGCCGCGGCTGACCGGGCGCGTCGAGCAGCACGAACGGGACCGGGCCCTCACCGAGACGCTTCTTGTCCCGCGCCGTGGCCATCACAACGGCATCGGGATCGGCATCCTCGAGCCTGGTCGGTAGCCCATGCGCAGAGAACAGCCCGAGGACCTCGTCGCGCAGTGCGGGCTGGCCGGAAAGCCGAAGCGCCGCGAGGAGGCCCAGGGCGACCGCCTCCCCGTGCCGATACCGGGCATAGCCCGTGGTCGTCTCGATCGCGTGGCCGATCGTGTGCCCGAGGTTCAGCACCTGGCGCAGGCCACCGTCGCGCTCGTCCTGCGCGACGATCCTAAGCTTGGTCAGCACCGAGGCCGAGATCACCTCTGGCGAGGCCGGATCCGCGCCCGCCCGGACCCGTTCCCACAGATCGCCGCCGGCGATCAGCGCAGTCTTGACCACCTCCGCGTAACCGGCCGCCAGCTCAGCCGCCGGCAGACTGCTCAGCGTCCGCGTGTCGGTCAGCACCGCCGAGGGCGGGTGATAGGCGCCGACGTAGTTCTTGGCCTCCGGGAGGTCGACACCGGTCTTTCCTCCGTACGCGGAGTCGACCTGAGCGACCAGCGTTGTCGGCACCTGGACGAAGCGGACGCCGCGCTGGAAAGTGGCGGCACAGAAACCGGCCAGGTCGCCGACCACTCCCCCGCCGAGCGCGACGACGACGTCCTCCCGGGTCATCCCGGCCCGCACGAGCTCGGTCCAGACGATCTCGGCGTGCGCGATCGTCTTCGACTGCTCGCCCGGCATGATCACCACCCTGCCGCCCAGGGGATCGAAGGCGCGTCCGTACAGCCGCCCGGCGTTGCCATCGGTGACCAGGAAGCGTCGCCCGCCGGCCACCGAGGGCCAGAAGTGGTCGCCCTCGATCAGGCCTTCACCGATGTACACCGGATAGCCGCCAGACTCACTGGCCGCCCAGATGACCTGCGTGCCGGGCGGTACGCCCTCGACCGAGGCGAGCACCACATTCATGGTTGTCGCGCTCTGTGAGGGCACCACGACATCTGCCAGCTCCGCGTACAGCGGTTCTCGACGGGCATAGCGGCGCTCGAACTCGGCCCGGTCCGCGGCCAGGGGCCGACCGCTGTTCTGCACTCGACGCCAGGCGGTTTCAAGGTCGACGTCGATCCACAGAACCGTGTGCTCGGCGAGCGCCGCCCGCACAGCCGGCGATTCGATCGCGCCGCCGCCGAGCGCGAGTACGGGTGCGGAGGGATCGTCCAGCTGCTCCAGCGTGATCTGTACCTCGGCGGCACGAAAGCGGGCTTCGCCGTCCTGCGCGAACATCTGCTCGATCGTCTTGCCGACGCGCTGCTCGATGACCTGGTCGACGTCGACCGGGCGCCTGCCCGTCAGCCTCGCGATGGCGTTGGCTGCGGTCGATTTGCCCGCGCCCATGAACCCGATACAGGCGACGCTGCGGCTACCGGTGAGCGTCAGGGCTGCCGCCATCCGATGCGCTCCTCGTAGGCGCGCACGGCGCCACGAACGTCGTCGATGTGGTCGCCGCCGAACTTCTGCCGGTACGCGTCCGCCAGCACAAAGGCGACCATGGCCTCTCCGACCACGCCGGCAGCGGGAACCGTGCACGAGTCTGTTCGTTCTCTCAGCGCCTCGGCCGGCTCGTGGGTCTCGATGTCGACGGAGCGCAGCGGCTTGGTCAGCGTCGGCAGCGGCTTCATCGACCCCCGCACCACGACCGGCTCGCCCGTGGTCATCCCGCCTTCGAGACCTCCGGCGCGGTTGGTGCTGCGGTAGTAGCCGCGCTCGGAGTGATAGAAGATCTCATCGTGGGCCTGGGAGCCGGGCAGCCCGGCGACCTCGAAGCCGTCGCCAACGGACACCGCCTTCATGGCCTGGATCGAGAGGATGGCCTGGCCGAGCCGCCCGTCCAGACGCTCCTCCCAGGAGACGTGCGAGCCGAGGCCGGGCAGCACGCCGAACGCCCGGACCTCGAAGACACCGCCGAGTGACTCGTTGGCCTTGCGCAGCCGATCGATCTCCGCCACCATCGCCCGGCTCGCCTCCGGGTCCAGGCAGCGCACCGGCGAGGCGTCCACGTCGGCAAAGTCCTCGGCCCGCAGATCATCACGGCGGGGAGCGCTCACGCCGGCGATCTGGAGCACGTGTGAGTACACCTCGACGCCCAGCTGGCGGAGGAAGGCCTTGGCGACCGCGCCGCCGGCGACCCTCGCCGCCGTCTCCCGGGCACTGGCCCGCTCGAGGATGTCCCGGACATCGCTCAGACCGTATTTCTGGGTTCCGACCAGGTCGGCGTGCCCGGGCCGCGGCAGGTGCACCTCCTGTAACTCCGCCGCCACCGGCCACGGGTTCATGCGCTCTTCCCAGTTGGCGTAGTCACGGTTGGCGACCACGAGCGCAATCGGCCCGCCGAGGGTGTGCCCATGGCGGACACCCGCCGTCACGTCGACCTTATCCTTCTCGATCTTCATGCGGCCGCCGCGGCCGTGCCCCAGTTGGCGTCGGGCCAGATCGCGGTCGAGGCTCTCTCGGTCGAGCATCAGACCAGCCGGCAGCCCCTCGATGATGCAGGTGAGACCGGGACCGTGCGATTCGCCGGCGGTGATGAGCTTGAGCGCCATGGGCGCTGTAGGTTACGGACGGCGGGTACTCAGCAGCCGCTCGTGTCCGTCGTCGCGCTGGCGGTCAGGCTGGTCAGCGTGGCGTCGCACTGGATGAACTGGACGGGGCGGAACACGCTGACGCCGTCGTAAAGCGGATAGTTGCCGAGGTCCAGGTCCTGGGTGATGGTGCTGGCGGTGACATTGACGTTATCGCCGATCAGGGCGCCGCTGAAGACCCCGGCGGCCCCCAGCGTGCACAGGCTGCCGACCTTCACCAGGCAGACCCCCGTATTGACGGTCACCGACGATGTGGGTGCGTAGACGACCATCGATTGGGTCACCGGGGTGGACATCTGCGTGCAGATCCCAAGTACCTTCAGAGTGCAGGTGGCGCTGTCGCCGATGTTGACGCTGGTCGCGTTGTCGTAGCCGCCCCCATCGCCCACGACGTAGATCTGGAACACGCTCGGCGCCACCGTTCCGCTGAGCAGGTTGGTGATTCCCGTGGCAGCCGTGAAGTTGCCCTGGTTGGAGCCGAGACCATTGCTCTTGCAGCGCGGCGAGTTGGGGCTGTCGACGAAGATCCGTACTGGCGCCGAGGGCGTCGGGTTGACGTTGACTGTGCCGGCGGTGACGTTGAAGTTGCAGAACACGTAGTCACCGGGCGCGAAGGTCACGGACTCGGCCGCACTGGTCATCGTGAACGTGTCGGTGGCTGAGTCATAGTGGTCACTTCCGCCCGAGACAATCGGGCAGCCACCAGCCGGACAGCTCGATTTCGACGAGGAGATGGTGATCGGTGGGCGCTGGATGATCTGCGACTGCGCGACGACCCCGCCGTTGACCGTAGACACGAGCGATCCTGAGATGGTTGGGGCGGCGACGGTGGCCAGAATGCTGCCGGAGCTGGTTGAGAGGTTCACGCCTGCGAACAGCGTGGGCAGCGACAGGGTGCCGCGGGCATAGATGTCGCCGTTGAAGGCAACCGCAGCGTTGAGGCCGAGGGCGCTGAGGCCGTTGATCGTGACGTTATTCATCCCCTCGATCGCCTGCAGCGGCGCGATCGGCGCCAGGATCACCTCCTGCCTGGAGTAAACCTTGTTGGAGCCGTTGTCGTCCCAGCCGAGAGCGACGATCTTGGGGTAGTACCGGCGCTCGGCGCCGCCGAGGAAGTTCACTTGCCCGGGGATGAACTCCGCCTGCTCGAACGCGTGATTGCCGAGCGGTTCGGTGTAGCTGGTCGCGGTGCCTCCGGAGGTCTGGGGACAGACCCCGGCGGCGTTGACCGCGGCTGTGGCAAGCCCGGTGATCTGAAGGCTGGCATTGAGCTGCACCGGCATGCAGTCGAGCACGGTGCTGAGGCCGAGCGGACCTCCATTCAGGTTCCAGTTCGCGATGTTCGATTCGGCTTGCTGGAAGAGGATTCGCTGCACGCCGGCGTCGGCCGCCTGCTGGGCGCGGCGCTGGCGGCCGTCACGGGTGGTCAGGCTGCGTGAGGAGAGGGACTCCGCGAGACCGGCGGCGCCGAAGGCGAGGGCAACGGCGAGGACCACCAGCACCGCGACAACCACGAAGCCGCCCTCGTCGCTGATCGGCTTGGCGCGCTTGGGGCTCATCCGAGGTTGACCCCGAGGGTGAGCCCGATTGAGCTGTTGACCTGGTTGGTGGGTACCGGGTTGGTGAAGATCGAGCTCACGTAGACCGGCGAGCTCTGGCCGATGTCGTGGCGACCGCGGTTGCCCAGCAGCACCGCGACGACCACGCGGCGCGCATCGCCGGTAGCGGCCGAGCAGTTGCCCAGCGCGCTGCTGCAGCCGATGTAGGTGTCCGTCACGTAGGTGTAGACGGTGGCCGTGTCAGAGCCGACGGTGACGGTCTGCTTGGGGGTGACGATGCCGCCGCTCTGGACGACCAATGGCTCGGCCCCCGTGGCGCAGCCGGTCCACGACGCCACCCCCGGCGCGATGCCCTCGGATGAGCTGTCGTAGTTGGCCTCGATCAGGTAGCCGGCGTTGCTGGTGCCACAGCCGGTCGAATTGGAGACGAAGTCGTTCGGGTCGGTGTGGGTCGTGCTGCTGTAGCTCAGAGTCGAGCTGGTGGCGGCCGCTGGCACAGTCTTCATCGCCAGGGCAGCGAAGCCGCTTGTCTTGACGGCCTGGCGGATGGTTTCGATCTGCTGATCGGCCACTGCGACCAGTTCCCCTTGGCGTTGGGAGGCCAGGGAGCTGTCGCTGCCGGTGGTGAACAGTGCGGCGCCGGCGGCGATCACCGTGACTGACATGACCGCCGCGATCAGAACCTCGATCATCGTGAATCCACGCTCCTCATGAAGGCGGAGCCGGCGGTGCACGCAGTCCGCCAGCGGCGTGTTTGAGCGGATCACGCGAAGTTCCTCAGATCGACGCCGGTCTGAACCAGGATGGGGTTGGAAATGCCGGGCGTGGTGTGGGTCTGGGTGGAATCGAGTTGACTGGTGGCCTGAACGCTCAGGGCAATCCCGATGTAGGCCGGATCTGTGGCGGGAAGTGACAGCGCACTCCCCGTCGAGCTGGTGGGCGAGAACGCGAGTGAGATCACGCCGTTGATCGGAGTGCTTGACGCCGAGCCGAGGGTCCGAGTGCAACTGCCGACGGCGCTGGCCCCCGTGCTCGGGCAGGTCCAGGAGATCGCCCGCGGGGTGGTGACATTTCCGGGGGTTGGAATGTCAAAGCTGACCGTCGTCGTCGTCGCGGCCTGCGTGACCGTGAGGTGCAGCGCGTTCCCCGATGCATCCTGGGACATGGCCTGTCGCAGATCACGGGCCAGTTGCTCGAGTCCGGTTTCGGCTCGGTGAGCAGCGGCGGTCCGACTGGAGGACACGTTCTGCTGGCGGATGGAGACGACGATGAAGTACAGCGGCCCGACGATCACCACCAGTGACAGCGCCATGGCGATCAGAAGCTCGATCAGCGTGTAGCCACGATCGCTGCGCAAGCTGGCCGACAGGTCAGGCCGTCCGCCCGCGACGGACACCCGGACCTCGCTCGCACCCCGGCGCATCGGGTCAGTAGCGCCCGGCGGCGACGATCGTCAGGCGGTTGTGATCTGCCGCAACCAGAGAGATCCGCACCGTCAGCGTGACATGGCTCAGGCGCCTCAGTTTGGCCGCCGTGGCTTGCGAGAGGTGCAGATGCAGTGCCACGGTGCCGGTCCGGATCTGCGACACGGTTCCGCGGGCGATCACTGCCGTGGCGCCACTTCCGTGCCGCAGGTGCGCGCGTGCAGCATCTCTCGCCGAGATTGACAACGTGGCAATCCCATCGGCGACCTCGTTGGAGCTGACGCGGGCGGCCAGCCCGAAACGGAGCATCGTCCGCAGCCCCTGCGGCATCAGCTGAAGGCGTGCGTGGAGGCTCGGGCTTGAAGGCGCGGGCGGCGGGACCGGCCTGCCGTCGGCGCCCAGCACCTCGATGGTTTGAGTGATGCTGCCGTGGTTTCCGCCGCGGTCAGTCACGCTCAGCGTCACGGAGTAGGTGCCACCCTTGCTGTAGACGTGCACCACGCTGGGTCCAGCGCCCGTCGTCCCGTCACCAAAACTCCAGTGGTAGTTGTTCTTAGAGACCATCAGGGTCGAGACGGTGACCGAGCCGTCGAAGGCGACAACGTTGCCCTGATCGATCGGGCTCGGAACGACGAACGTTGGCGCAAGCGCGACCCCCGACGCACAGCCGGGCGCGTTCGGATCGGACTCCAGCACGCCGGCGTTGTTGAACTCGGGTTGGAGGTAGTACGGGTTCTGACTGCTGTTACCGACCGTCGCCTTGTCTCCGGGCACATACGGCCCGCAGCCGTTGTCGCTGATCTCGGAGCCGCCCGTCCCGAACCATCCGTTCAGCCACGGGTTGACGATGGAGGCGATCTGTCCCTGGCTGAGCGGGCTCACGAGACGCTTCCCAACGTCGATCGCCAGGTCGCGAGCCGAAACTGGCTGCGCGGGCGGGGTGATGTTGGGGTCGTCGCACTTCGTGTAGGCGGTCCAGGGCTGGACTACGTAGCTGTAGACCTGAGCGCCGACTTGGATCCACGAGTGATAGCTGCAGAACTGTCCTTTCGGCTGCTTTGTGTCGCCACGGAGCGCCCGGGCCGAGCACAGCGTCCCGTTTGCATCTAGGCACGTCTGCACCCCGGGCGGTGTAAACAGCACGAGCTGCGGCGTATGGGGCTGATGGATGCGGCCATTGAGTCCCATCTCGCCGACCATGGCGGTCAGCTCATCCTGGATTTGGTGGTCCGTAAGGCATACGTTGTTCGGCTCCCAACCGACCGGCACCCCCTGCGTGGAAGGGACGATCGGGTCGTACGAGACCCCCGACGGGGTGCACCCATTACCCGTTCCGGTTGTGTAGTTTCGGCCGTCGCCAGTCCCGACGGCATCCGGGAACCTGCACGTCGCTCCACCGGGCGAGCCATAGTCGATGCACCCGCCTCCGTAAAGCCAGGACGGAGACAGCGATCCTGCGCGGCCGCCGAAGTCGTTGTACTGCGAAGTGACTGCGTAGGGCGACGTGAAGGTGCCGCTGCCGTCGGCGACGTCTCTGAGGTACTGCTCGACGTAGTCCCGCGTCGTCGACCAGTCTGCGCGGTTGGGATCCCAGGTCAGCGCGAACGTCTCGGCGCCGTGCATCACGTTGTTCGTCGCACGTCCACCCTGCCAGCACAGACCGCCGTCGAGCACGTTCGGCCGCGCGAGATCCGGCGCGAGCCATGGATCTGAGCACGCTGCGGCACCGCTGACCGGATGGATCGATGACGGCAGGCCAGTGGTCGGCGCCAACGCCACACCGGCCCGGCCGGACTGACCCATTCCAACCACGACGGCCTGGGCAGCGGTGGCGCCTCCGATCAGCGACACGAGGAGTGTCAGCGTGAACGACAGTGACGCTAGGTACCGACGCATCAGCTACCTCCAACCGTGAGATTGCGCAGGTCGACGACCGCGCCGAGGCTCGGCTCGTATTGGAACAGCGACAGCGCGCTTGACGTGGACACAGAGAGCAGGCGGCGCCCAGCTGCGGACTCGGACCTCCGGGCCTTGTTCGCGGCAGCAGCCGAGCCCTCCTCATGGGCCTTGATCGCCGTGACCGCGAATTGGGCTGCCTGCACCGGACCGGTCGATGACTGCGTTGACAGCGTCTCGATCTGGTCTTGCGCCAAGGACAGAATCTGGCAATCGATCGGTCCGGGACTGCAGGTTCCCGGCCCGCTTACCACCGTTCCCGGTTGAACGACGAACAGCGCGCGGTGGCCGCCCTTCAACACCCCGAGCTCGATGACCAGCGGGAGCCGGTCGCTGGGGAGCCCGCTCAGCCGCGGAAGCGGATCGAGCGTGTCAAGACCGCCGACGGCGTTGGTGATCGCCACCGTGACGTGGTAGGACTGGGTCGCCGTCAGCGCGGCGGGCGCCGGCTTGGACGGGACGGTGGGGAATTTCGGCGTCGTGGAGCCAGATCCGGCCCCGCTGGGACTCGTCGCGCCCGTCCCGGACGTACCGCCTGTCGCCGAGGTGCCCGTGCTCGTCGGTGGGGTTGCGGTATTGGAGCTCGTGGCTGGGGTCGCCGCCGCCTGGATCGGCCCGCCGGCCGCAGCGGCCGCTGCCCTTGCCCGCTGTTGGGCGAAGGGGTCACGGGCGTGGCCGCTGAGGCGAGACTGCCGCGCTGCGGTGCTCACGCTCACAGCGGGCAACGCGGTGGCCGCGCTTGACGTGGCCGAGGGTGAGTTCGGGGCCGGCGGCGCCGGGGCGGCCTGTCCGGGCTTGGAGAGCACCACCGGTACGACCACCAGGGCGGCGAGCAGAACCAGGGCCACCGGCCACAGTCTCCGCTCGCGCAGGTCGCGCAGGATCGAGTCGAGGACGCTCATTTGATCGGTGTGGCGACGGCTGCCGGGGCAGCGGAGGCGAGGGAGCTCGGACCGGACACAGGCTGCGAAGCGGGCGCCGCGGTCGGCCCGGCCGGAGTCGCTCCGGCGAGCACGCCCTGCGCGGCCGGGACGATGTAGGTCGTGGCGGACACCGTGGCGTTGATCTGGGGGAACCCGCCCGGTCCGGCCCCCAGACTGATTGCGTTCAGTGACATCAGGCGCCCGCTCACCGAAACGTGGGTGTTGCGGGCGACGACAAAGCGCTCAAGCCGGCCCAGGAAGTCCGAGAGGTGGAAGAAGTTCCCTCGGAAGGTGAAGGTGAAGGGTTCAACCGGGAACCCGGCAGGGCCAACCGTGGCCCCGGGCGGCAGGGCCGCCGTCGCGGACTGCAGCGCCGATGGGCTGCCGGCCGGGGTCGCGGCACCGCTCCCCGGAGTGAGCGTCAGCGTGCGGAAATCGACCTGAGTCGCGGCGGCGGCGCTCTGGACCTGGTAGATCAGCGAGGGCACGTTGTCGTCGGACGGGACAGCCTCACCCAGCCGCGCGAGCGTGGTGTAGTTCCCGGCAAATGAGCTGCGCGCGGCTTGCCCGGCTGCCACCTGGGCCCGTGCCGCGTCAAGTTGACTCTGCTCCGAGGTGATCTGAGCACCCAGCTTCGAGGCCTCGCTTCGCTTCGGCTGGATGAGGAAGAACCATGCCCCTCCGATCGCCGCCAGCACACACACCACCAGGAGGACCATGCGATCACGGGCGGTCATTTCGTGCTCCCTGCAGGGGCGTTGTTGCTCGCCTGCTGCGAGGCGCCGGAGCTCGTGGCCGGAGTCCCGCTGGTCTTGGTCGCCGGTGTGGTGGTGGCTGGTGTCGCCGTGGCCGCGGCCGGAGTCGACGTGCCGGAAGCCGCGGTGCTCGCGGCGGTCGTTGCAGCCGCGGCGGTTGAGGCTCCGGGCGCCGGGGTCACGCTCGCGCCCGGCAGCGGCGTGAAGAACACGACGAGATCGAAGGTGGGTGCGTTCGCCCCGCAACCGACGGCCGCGCCGGAACCACTTGACACTGCGGCTGCGGTCTGGCCGCCGTCCTGCTTGAGCGAACTGGCCAACGTGACGCGCTGGACACCGTTGACCAACCTCAGCCGCGACATCAGGCGGGCGACGTCGTCCTGGGTCTTGGTGCAGCCCTGCATCTCGAACGCCGGGGCGGCAATCGCGCCACGCAGCGCGCTTGCGCCTGCGCTTGCACCCGCGCCGGAGACGGCGGCTCCCGGCGCGACCGTGCCGGTCAGCGACTGCAGCGAGGTGTTGGCCGGAATGACCTTGGACAGATCGGCCAGCGCTGCATGCCAGTCGAAACGGCTCGAGGCGATCTGGCTAACGGTCTCGATCCGCGCCTGGGTGAGCTTGAGAAATGAGGCAAAGTTGGCCAGCCGGCTGGCCTGCGCCTGCTCTTGGCTGACCTGGGTCTGCAGCGTCGCGAGCTTGCTTTGACGATCGGAGATCGTGTTCGAGGTCAAGACGTATACCGATACGAGCAGGACCGCCACACCCAGGAGCCCGATGACGGCGTATCCGGGGCCGAGTCCGCCGGACACCTTCACCCCGCTGTTGGGTCGGGCATCGCCCGGGATCAAATTGACAGCCTTCACGCCGGGACCTCGTGCGCGGTCAGCCCCGCTGCTACGGCCAGATGACCTGGGTCCGCCATCCCGTAGCCGCCGGTGCGCGCCTCGGCGGGAACGCCGACTTCCAACGGCAGACCGATGGCTTGACCGAGCTGCTCCGAAAAGCCTGAGATCGAAACCGCTGGTCCGGTGAGCACGGCGGCCATCACCTCGGCCGAGCCCTCCTGCGTGCTGTGGAAGTCAAGCGAGTTGCGAATCTCGTCGGCAACTCGGCGGACCCCATCGCTGAGCACGCTGCGCGCCTCGGCGACGATCTCCGGATCTCCGTCAAGGTCGTCGGTGGGGACGAGCAGCCCGACATGCCGCAGCCAGCCGCGAGCATGCTCGAGCGTCAGCCCGCGTCGCTCGGCCAGTTCGGACGCCATCACCTCGGTGCCGGTAGGCACAACCCGGGTGAAGAAGCACGTCGTCGAACTGGCAACGGCGATGTTGGTCACCCCGCCGACACTGACGTAGAGCGTCGGCTCGGTCCGCCCGGGACGGTGCAGCGCCCGGATCATGGCGAAGGCCGAGAGGTCGATGCCTTGAGCGCGGAGCCCTGCGCGCCGTGTGACATCGAGGAGCAATTCGATCATGTCGCGCCGCGCGGCGACAAGGACCACGCGGGTCCGCGGCCCGCCGGCCGTCTCGACCGGCCCGACGAGATGATGCTCGAGCACCGCCTGCTCGAGTGGCATCGGAATGTGATCCTGTGCCTGGAAGCGAACAGCGGAAGCGATCTGCTTGGCGTCGGTCATCGGCGGTAGATCGAGCGTGCGCACGACGATTTTTTGGTTGGCCACGCCGAGCCGGACCTGCCGTGAGAATTTGTGCTCGGCGAACATCTCCCGCAGCGCATCGGCGAGCGCGTCGATGTCGGTCACCTCGCCGTCCCGCATCACGCCGGACGGGAGGGGTGCGAGGGCGGCCCGGTCAACCGCGACCTGGCCGGCGCGCGCCTGCACCGCCGCCACGTATCCCGGCTCGATGTCCACGCCGACAATCGTTTTTCCTGCGCTGAATCGCATGAGACTTAGAACCTCTTCGGCGCTTTGCCAATACAAGTTGAGGGCCGTCCAGTCGCTCTGGACGGCCCGGCGGCAGTCGGCCGTTCAGCCGACCGAGTGCAGGTAGAGATGAACGATTCCGGGGCCCGCGAACAGCGCCACGATCCCCCCGAAGGCGAGAAACGGGCCGAACGGGACCGCCGTCTTGCGTCCTTCGGCGACGCCGAGGCGCGCCATCACTGCGGCCCCGAACAGTGCCCCCGTTAGCACCCCGGCCAGCAGCGCAACCCCGACTGACCTCCCCAGGAAGAGACCTAGTACGCCAGCCAACTTGACATCCCCCATGCCCATGCCGCGCGGGTAGACGAGCGCGAAGACGAGCAGAAAGCCACCCGCCGCGGCGCCCGCGATGAGCTGCTCCGGGACCCGCCCGGGGGCGAGCCCTAGCCCGATGGCGACGGCGGCGATCGCGGCCGGCAGCGTGATCTTGTTGGGGATGATCCGCTGGTCGAGATCGATCAGGGCAATCGGCACCAGCACTGCCACCAGCACGAGTCCGAGCGCGACGTCGGCGGCAGAATGCTTGACCACGACGGTCACCACGGCTAGGACAGCGGTCAGCGCCTCGACCAGCGGATAGCGCGCTGAGATCGGGGTTCGACAGGATCGGCATCGTCCTCTGAGCAACAGCCAACCAAGTACCGGAACGTTGTCGTAGGGCTTGATCGGGACGCAGCAGCTTGGGCAATGCGAACCGGGTAGCACGAGCGACTCGCCCAGGGGAAGCCGATAGGCGACGACGTTCAAAAACGAGCCGACGACCAGACCGCCTAGCAAAGCGAGCGCAAGTTGGGCAGCGAGCATCTACGCCCCCTGCCGGAGCGCCGCCGGCGCGAGCGGGCTGAGGACACCGACCTCACGGCGAGCACCAGCGTGCACAACGCGTCGAGCGAGGTAGCAGGCCAGGAGCAGCCCCCAGGCCACCGACAGGGCACTGAGGAGCGCCGGCGTGAGATGGACGCCAGCGCCAGCGTGGAGGGCCACCGATCCCCGGGCGAGCAGAGCCGAGGCACCCATGGCCAGAGCGGTGACGATCGGCAGCCGGTCAAGCTCCACGACTTCCCACGCCGCGAGCGGAATCAGCAGGGCGACAAAGTTGTACTGGAGCGGATCGGGGTCGGTCAGGCAGCGGACCAGCCCGCAGAACGCGAGGAGCGCCAGTGGGTCGATGCGCCGGGTGCGAGAGCTGCTGCGCGACCAATACAGCCACATGGCACCAAACGCGATCGCGAGCCCAAACGCCGCGGCAAACGAGCGCGTGATTCCAAACGGCAGCAGATGCGCGGTGGGCGGCAAGAACGCATGAGCCGGGA
Organism: uncultured Solirubrobacterales bacterium; assembly: GCA_963757165.1. GTDB lineage: Bacteria > Actinomycetota > Thermoleophilia > Solirubrobacterales > Solirubrobacteraceae > Palsa-465. Next base: position 211,128 of record CAVWQO010000002.1, on the reverse strand, counting down.
TCGCCAGAGGCGAACCAACCGGCCACCAGAGACTGAAGGGATCAGTGAAGCCGATCCCGCCGACGACGGAGTCGGCCTGGGCAAACGCCGAGGGATCGGCGAGCGGCAGCGTGGCCGACAGCACCAGGGCCAGCGCTCCCGCCTTTACGGCCGTCGCAGCTCGACGGTCCGGAAGCGCTAGTAGCACGCACGGTGCGGCGAGCAGGGCCCACTGCTTAGCGCCGATGGCAAGGCCGAGCAGCAGCCAGGTCCACCCAGTCCGCCCGTGGATCGCGGCCAGCACGGCTCCAGTGGCCAGCGTCGCCGCCAGCACCTCCTCAGGATGACCGATGTGCACCGCCTCGGCGGTGGCAGGACCGACGACGATCGTCACAGCCGCGATCGCTCCGGCGAACCGCTGCTGCGGCCTGACTCCGCGCCGGGCCACGATCCAGCTGGCCAGCGCCACCGACGGGAGCAGGCACGCCAGTGCGCCGAGGCCGTAGGCCAGCAGGCTGTCTCCCCCGAACAGAGCCGCCGCTCCGGCGAACGGCGCCCGCAGCAGCAGCGAGGTGAGTCCCATCAGCGGCTGGTGGGAGACCAAGGTCGAGATGTGGCCGTGGACCAGGGCATCGATCGCTGGGCCGGCGTTGTCGCCGGTCACCGGGCGGCCGACCTGGTAGTCGCCGCTGCTCGGCGAGCTGAGAGTTAGCTGCGCGGCGGCGGCCGCGCCGACGATGGCCAGCGCAAACCAGGCACCCTGCGAGCGGCCCGCAAGTCGCGCCGAGGAGAGTCTTAGGCCGGGAAAGCTCACGACGTTCCTATCGGTTACTGCCGATACGGACTTGAGCAGTTCACATTGACTGCTTAACTGCGATGGGGTGGCACAAAGGCCACCCCATCGACACTTGCGAGGAAGGCAACGCCTTCCGGCGAGGGCTACCAGGTGCCGCCGACACAGCCGCCGGTTGTACCGGTACACGTGCGGCTGATCACGCCCGAGGCGTTGGTGATCGTGAACGTGTTCCCTGAGGGCACAGCGGTCGCGGTCACGGTGTAACCCGTGGTGGTGCCCGACGCGGCGCTCACCCAGGCGTTGTTGCCGCTGGCGATCGGAATCGACGCCTCGGCAGCGTTCAGCGCGGATGGGCTGACCGTTGAGTAGTCGCCGTTGTGATCGGTGGCGATCGTCTCGGCTGTGGTCTGGGCGGTACGCGCCAGCTCCTTGGCTGAAGCGTCATTAGCCTTCGACTTCTGGTTGAGGAACGACGGGATCGCGATCGCGGCCAGAATGCCGATGATCAGGATCACCACGAGTAGCTCGATCAGGGTGAAACCCTTCTCGTCCTCGGCACGGCGACGCAGCTTGTAGAGCATGGATCCTCCTAGGGATCGGTGATTGGGTCTAATCGCCAGATCCCTAGGTCCGTGGCCAACCTCGGCTACGACAGCATTGAGCCCGGTGGTAGCCCGGCTGCCTTCTTAAATTGAAGACCCGTGGCTTTGCGTCCCGCCCTCACGGACGGTTTGCCTTTTGCACCTGTGGCTCCGGCAACACCGTTATCGACACCTCAGGGCGCCGGGTTTATCGCCTCTGGACGTTTGTGTGAGCTCTCATGATTTGCGCTTCACGAACGTGCGACGGGGCGGCCTGAAGGCCGCCCCGTCAGCACTCTTCTCTGACTTCTCAGTCGGAGGCTGAGCTCCCAGCGGCTACCAAGTGCCGCCCACGCACCCACCGGTTGTACCGGTACACGTGCGGGTGACTACACCCGACGCATTGGTGATGGTGAACGTGTTCCCGGTCGGAACCGAGGTGGTAGTCACCACGTAACCGGTTGTGCTACCGGTGGCGGCGCTGAGCCACGCGTTGGTGCCGCTGACGATCGGAATCGACGCCTCGGCAGCGTGCAGCGTGGACGGGCTGACCGTTGAGTAATCACCGTTGTGATCGGTGGCCACGGTCTCGGCCGTCGTCTGAGCGGTACGCGCCAGCTCCTTGGCTGAAGCGTCATTAGCCTTCGACTTCTGGTTGAGGAACGACGGGATCGCGATCGCGGCCAGAATGCCGATGATCAGGATCACCACGAGTAGCTCGATCAGGGTGAAACCCTTCTCGTCCTCGGCACGGCGACGCAGCTTGTAGAGCATGGATCCTCCTAGGGATCGGTGATTGGGTCTAATCGCCAGATCCCTAGGTCCGTGGCCAACCTCGGCTACGACAGCATTGAGCCTGGTGGTAGCCCGGCTGCCTTCTTAAATTGAAGACCCGTGGCTTTGCGTCCCGCCCTCACGGACGGTTTGCCTTTTGCACCTGTGACTCTGGCAACCTAGTTATCGGTCACAGCGGCCAACCAGTTAGACCTGGTGGACGTTTGTGCTACTCGTCGCGAGCTTTGGCGGAGGCGCGTTCCTGTGCGTCCAGCCCGGGCTGGAACCGGCCCGTCCCACCACACCAAGGACATGTCACCTGGTGAGGTGAACCGTCGAGGCCTGAGATCACCGATCCGGTGCCACGGCAGGGTGTGCACACCGACCGGTCTTCGCCCTCCCGCGCCGGATCCTCCTCCGCGGGCGTCACGTCCGCACCGCCACAAGAACCCCGTCGCCAACCGGCAGGACCGTGCCGACGAGCTCCGGCAACGACAGGACGTCCTGCGTGAACGCCCGCATCTGGGCGATCTGCTCGTCGGTCCAGTGGCCGTCGCTGAGTCCATCGGCCACCGTGCCGGACATCAACACGTTGTCAATCGTCAGCACGGCGCCATCGCCCAGCAGCGGAAGCAGCAGCTCCAAGTAGTCACCGTACTGGGCCTTGACACCGTCGATGAAAGCCAGATCGAAGGGGCCCTGCAGCGAGGCCAGGCCCTGGCGCGCGTCCTGCAGGCGAAGGTCAGCTCGCTCACGCAGGCCAGCGCGCTCAAGGTAGGCCTGCGCAGCGGCATGACGCTCGGGATCGATCTCGAAGGAGACGATCTGCCCGTCGGGCCCGAGCGCTCGGGCCAGGTACAGCGTCGAGACGCCAATCGCTGTCCCGACCTCAAGGATTCGCCGGGCCCGTGCCGCCCGGGCCAGTACATGCAGGAGCTCGCCCGTTTCCGGAACGACGATCGGGATGCCTTCACGCCGGCCGTGTTCTTGCATCTCGGCCAGGACATCGTCGGGGGGCGCCTGCAGGTTCTCCAGGTAGGAGCTGACGGCATCAGTGAGGATCACCGCCGGGACGATACCGGTCGGGGGGTAACTACTTGATGCTGTTGTAGACGGTGAACAGCGGCAGGTACATCGAAACGACGATCACGCCGACGATCCCTCCGACGAGGATGATCATCACCGGCTCCATGATCGAGGTGAGTGCCTTGACCGCGGCGGCAACCTCGTCGTCGTAGAAGTCCGCGATCTTGGTCAGCATCGTGTCCAGCGCGCCGGTCTCCTCACCGACTCCGACCATGTGCGAGACCATCGGCGGGAAAACGCTGGCGTCGCGCAGGGGCTGGGCGATCGTGCCTCCGGACTTGACCGAGGTGATCACGTCGGTCATCGACTTCTCGACGACGGCGTTGCCGGCCGTCTTGCCGGTGATCTCAATCGCCTGCAGGATCGGTACGCCAGCGGTGGTCAGCGACGAGAAGGTCCGCGACCACCGGGCGATGGCCACCTTCTGGACGACGTCGCCGATCTTCAACGGGATCCTCAGCTTGAAGGCATCCCACCGCGGCCGCCCCCAGGACGAGCGTTTGAAGTAGACAAACCCGGTGACCACTGCTGCCACAAAAACGATCAGTACATACCACTGCCGGGTGAGCAAGTGCGAGAAGTTGACCATGGCCTGACTGAGCGCGGGGAGCTTGCCCGGGAACTGCTTGAACACGCCTTCGAACACTGGAATCAAGAACGCCACCAGGGCGAGCAGCACGATCATCGCGAAGCTGATTACGACGGTTGGGTAGACCATCGCTGCGCGGACCTGGCGCTTCAACGCTGCGTCCTTCTCTAGTTGGTCGGCCGTGCGCATCAGGCATTCCTCCAGAACCCCGCCCGCCTCTCCGGCCCGGACCATGGCCACGTACAGCGGGCTGAAGACCTTGGGGTGGCGCTCGAGCGCGTCGGACAGGAGCAGGCCGGCCTCGACGTCCTGACGGACCTGGACGATCGTCTGGGCCAGGACCTTTGACTCCGTCTGGGTCTCCAACACGTAGAGCGCCCGCAGGATCGACATGCCGGAGGTGACCATCGTGGCGAGCTGCCGGGACGCCACGGCCAGGTCTTTCGGCTTGACCCGGGCGAACAGCTCGAGGTTGAGTTCCTTGGAGCGGTACTTGTTGGCGATGTCGACGACGACCAGGCCTCGCTCCTTGAGCTGGTCGGCGACGTCCTGCTTGGAGACTGCCTCGACCTCGCCCTGGGCCGGGACGCCGGCCAGATCCATCGCCTTGAAAACGAACGTAGCCATGTCAGGCCGCCATCTGCCGCGCGTTCGTCTGGCCTCCGAGCAGCCGGCGCAGCTCCTCCGGAGAGTGCGCGCGGGATTCGGCCAGCTGGCTGGTGATCTTGCCCGCACGGACCAGCTGAGCCAGGGACGCATCCATCGTCTGCATCCCGAAGGCGCCGCCGGTCTGGAGCACGGAGTAGATCTGATGGCTCTTGCCCTCACGGATCAGGTTGCGGACCGCCGGCGTCGGCACGAGCACCTCCGTGGCCACGCAGCGGCCTGCGCCGTCTGCGGTCGGCAGCAGCGTCTGGGTCATGATCCCCTGGAGGGCCACCGCCAGCTGCGCGCGGATCTGGCCCTGCTGGGCCGATGGGAAGACATCGATGATGCGGTCGATCGTCTGCGGAGTGTCCTGCGTGTGCAGCGTGGCGAACACGAGGTGGCCGGTCTCAGCCGCGGTGATGGCCGTGCCAATCGTCTCGAGGTCGCGCATCTCACCGACCAGGATCACGTCGGGGTCCTGACGGAGCGCCGCCTTGAGCGCATCGGCAAAGCTGGTCGCGTCGGCGCCGAGCTCGCGCTGATTGACGATGCACTTCTTGTGGTGGTGCAAGAACTCGATCGGATCTTCGATCGTCATGATGTGCTCTTCTCGCTCCTGGTTGATCACGTCGACGAGCGAGGCGAGAGTCGTCGACTTGCCCGAACCCGTCGGTCCGGTGACCAGCACAAGTCCCCTCGGCTTCTTGGCGAACTCGGCCACGACCGGGGGTAGCCCGAGCGTCTCAAGCGGCGTGATCTCGAACGGGATCAGACGGAACGCGGCGCCGAGCGCGGAGCGCTGAAAGTAGGCGTTGACACGGAATCGCGCCGCGCCGGGGATCTGGTAGGCGAAGTCCAGCTGCCAGTTGTTCTCAAGCTTCTGGCGCTGAGCGTTGGAGAGGATCGAGTAGACGATCTCCCGCGTGTCAGTCGGCGTCAGGGCCGGATAGCCGTCCATCGGGGTCAGGCGCCCGCGCACGCGGATCATCGGCGCAGCCCCCGCCGTCAGGTGCAAATCGGATGCTCGGCGGTCGACGACCTCAAGCAGAACCTCGGCGAAGTCAAGTTCCATCGGACTCCTATCGGCAGCTCAGGACGATCCCGTTACGCGGGCGATCTCGGCCATGGACGTGACTCCGGACTTGACCTTGTCCAGGCCATCCTCGCGCAACCGCCGCATGCCCTCTCGCGTCGCCACAGCCGTGATCTCGTCCACCGAGGCTCGCTGCAAGGTCAGCGAGCGGATCTCCGGAGACATCACCATCACCTCGTACAGGCCGGTTCGTCCGCGGTAGCCCATACCGATACAGCGATTGCACCCCACCGGGTCGTAGGCCTCAATATCGAACTGCGCGGCGAAGCCGTGGTCACGGAGCACCTCAGCCGGCACGATCGTGCGTTGCTTGCAGTGCGAGCACAGGGTCCGGGCCAGACGCTGAGCCACCACGCATTCGATCGCCGAAGCCACCAGGAAGGGCTCGATCCCCATCTCGATCAGCCGCGTGATCGCTGACGGCGCGTCGTTGGTGTGCAAGGTCGAGAGGACCATGTGGCCGGTGAGGGCGCCCTCGACGGCGATCTGCGCGGTCTCGCGATCCCGGATCTCGCCGATCATGAGGATGTCCGGATCTGCCCTCATCATCGACCTCAGGCCATTGGCGAAGGTCAACCCCGCCTTTGTGTTGACCTGCATCTGCGTGATGCCTTTGACCTGGTACTCGACCGGGTCCTCGATCGTGATGATGTTCTTCTCGGGGGTGTTGAGCTCCAGCAGCGCGCCGTAGAGCGAGGTCGACTTACCCGAGCCGGTGGGGCCGGTGGCCAGCACAGCCCCATGCGCCCGGGTGAACGACCGGCGAAAGCGCTGGAGTTCGTGGTCCTGGATCCCGAGCTTGTCGAGCTCCAGACTGATGCTCTCCTTGTCAAGAATCCGCATCACGACCGATTCGCCATGGACACTGGGAATCGTGACCACGCGGACGTCGACGTGCCGCCCTTCGACGGTCAACCCGACCCGTCCGTCCTGCGGCAAGCGCCGCTCGGAGATGTCTAGGTCGCTCATGATCTTGATGCGGGAGACCACACCACCGATCATCCGCTTCGGCACCGTGGTGTCGCCGGTGAGGACTCCGTCGATGCGCATCCGGACCCGCATCTCCGCGCCCAGCCGGCCGTCATCATCCGGCTGGGGCTCGAAGTGGATGTCCGACGCGCCGCGCTCTGCGGCCTGGGCGATGATGGAGTGAACGAGCTTGATCACCGGCGCATCCTCGGCGGACTCACGCAGGTCGACGATCTCCACGGGCGCCGCGCGGTCCTCGCCCTCCTCCACCGCCTCCTGCACAGCTTCTTCGAAGCGGTTCATGCGACCGATCAGCGCCGCGATGTCCTCAGCCGATGCGACGGCCGCCCGGACCTCCATGCGAGTCAGCAGCGCGATGTCATCCACCGCCAGGACATTGGCCGGATCGGCCATCGCCAGCAGCAGCGTGCGCTCGTCCAGATACGCGATCGGCACGGCGTTGTAGCGCTTGGCCGATGAAGCGGTCAAAAGGTTGGCCGCGCCCATGTCGACCTTGAAGGTGCCGAGATCCACATGGTCGAGCCCGTAGCGCTCGGCGATCGCCTGGGAGAGCTGTTCGCTGGTGATCGCGCGCTGCTCCAGCAGCATCCGCTCGGGTGTCGTCCCAACGACTCGTGCTTCCTCGATCGCCTTCTGCGCACGCTCGGCGTCGGTGAACCCGAGCTCGATCAGCACGTCGGTGATGAACCGGCCAGACCCGCCGCGGGACCGGGGTGGGGTGATGCCATCGCCGTTCGCGGGTGTCCCAGTGGCTGTGCTCATCTCTGCGTCTACAGCCCGTAGGTAAGCGCCATGCTCAGTCACGTCTGCCGCACCGCCGCGCGCATCGCGTCGACGGGAGCGGGATGGCCGGTGAAGCGTTCAAAGCTCAATGCCCCCTGCCTCACCAGCAACTCAAATCCGTCGACGACGGGAATGGACCGGGACCTCGCCGCCTCGGCGAGCTCGGTCCCGTTGTCTGTGTAGACAAAATCAACCACGCAGTCGTACCTCACGAGGTCATCGGCGGTGATCGGCAACTGCTTGAACGTCGAGACCGAAACGTCCAGACCGGTGGACGTGCAATTGACCAGTAGATCTGCGAGGCCGACCAGCTCGACCGGCACCGCTCCGAGCTGCTCGCACAGTTCTCGCGCCCGCAGCGGGGTCCGGTTCCACACGCTCACCTCGGCCGCGCCTGCATCCAGCAGCGCCCACGCAGCCGCCCGCGCGGTTCCCCCGGCGCCGAGTATCACCGCCGTCCGTCCCTCCGGAGCAAAGGGCAAGGCCGCGATAAGCGCGGGAGCGTCCGTGTTCTCGGCGTTGATCTCGCCGTCCTCGAAGATCAGAGTGTTCGCGGCGCCGATGGCGCGCGCCGACGGAGTCGCCTGGTCGGCGAGCGCGAGCGCTGCCTCCTTGTGGGGGATCGTCACGTTGGCCCCGCGGAAGCCGACGGCCGGTAGGGCGCGCACGGTCTCGGCAAACAGCTCGGGAGGCGTCGGTAGCAACTGGTAGCGCCATTCGCTCAACCCGACATGGCGCAGCGCCGCGTTCTGCATCTTCGGAGAGCGGCTGTGCGCCACCGGCCAGCCGAGGACGCCGAGACGGTTCAACGCCACCTCAGTGGCAGAAGGCCGGCGAGCGCCCGCCGCGCTGGCTGCGCGCGGCCTGGTAGCGGGTCTGCAGCACTTGGAATTCGGCGTAGTTGCTGGCGAACGCGTGGCTCCCGTTGCCGCACGGCTTGACGACGAAGAACAGGTAGTTGGTGTTCGCCGGGTGTGCGGCCGCCTGGATCGCGGCCAGCCCCGGGCTGTCGATCGGCGTTACCGGGAGGCCGTCGTGCGTGTAGGTGTTCCATGGGGAGCGCAGGGCGAGCTGGGAGACGGTGATCGGATGGTCGTAGTTGCCGCTGGCGAAGCGGACGGTGTCGTCCATCTGCAGGCGCATGTGCGCCTTCAGACGGTTGTAGATGACCGAGGAGATCAGAGACTGATCCCGTGCCGTTCTCGCCTCGCCCTGGATGATCGACGCGATCGTGAGCACGTCGTACGCCGTGAGGTGCTTACGTTGGGCATAGCCCAACTGAACTCGCTTGAACTGCTGGCGGAAGGCCTTCAGCTGATCGGCAACCAGCTCGGTCAGCCTGATCGGCTCGCGCAGCTGATACGTGGATGGGAACAGAAATCCCTCCAGCGACCCGATGCCGCGTGGGGCCCCGTAGCTCGTCGGGTCCAGCTGGCTCGAGTGCCGCGTCGCGGCTAGGTAGCTCCCGCGCACGCCCTGAGTGCGCAGCAGCGCGTCCAGCTGGCGGCGTGTCCTGCCCTCGATAACCGTGAGGTCAGTGACCCGCGCAGCCGGGGGTGCTGTGGTGAGGAGCTTCAACACGTCCCCGTAGCTCATGTCACGGGCGAGGTGGTAGGTGCCGCTGCGCAGGTTGCCGCGCTCGCCCGCCAGGGTGGCCCGCAGCTCGAAGAAGAAGCTTGAGGAGATCACGCCCTCCCGGGCCAGCTGGTCTCCAATCTGGCTCGAGGTCGAGTGGGCAGGGATCGTGACCGTCAGCTTGCCGGTGCCGGCGCCGTGGAAGGGCTGAAACAGCTGGACCAGGAACCAGATCAGCGCGGCGGCGAGGATGATCGCGATGATGGCCAAGGCGCGACCGCGCCGTGAGCTGGGGGCGTGGCTGCCGCCGGCGCGCACCCGGATCGGCGGACGGCCTTGGCGGGCCGCGCGGCGGCTCGTTGGTGTGCGTTCAAGGCCGCTGACCCGCTTCGTGCCGGCAGGCGACTCCCTCTCGACGACGACCGCCTCTCCGTCGAGAGGCTCCGGTCCGCTCGGGTCTGGCGCTCCGAGCTGCGGCGACTCTGCGCCGGTGTGAGGCGGCGCGGCCTCCTCGACGGTCCGGAGTTGCGCGGACGGGGCTTGGGCGACCGGCTTCCACGTTGCGTCGGGCAACTCGGAGGCGGAGCGCTCGGGCACCGGCGGCTGCGGCGGTGTTGGCGCCGAAGCCGGCGGCGTGCCGCCGTGCTGCTGCGCGCGGCGACGCTCGCGCTCGAGGCGGGCTGCCTCGCGCTCCTCCGAGCTTCGCTCCCGCCACTGTTTCATCGCTGGCCTCCGGCAGCTTCCCGAGCCGCCAGCCAGCTCTCCAGCAGGTGGGCCGCGGCACGAGAGTCCTCGCTGCTGCGCCCGCCGGTGCGGGCGGCCAGCCGAGTGGTGAAACGCTCATCGTGCAGCTCCACCGGAACCTTGAGGACGGCCTGCAGAGCGGCAGCGAATTCACGCGTCTCCACCGTTTGCGCAGAATCGCCACCCGTCAGGGAGAGTGGCAGGCCGACGAGCACCCGCTCGGCGTCCAATTGGCGCACCAGGGAGCGGAGTCGGGCCAGGCCGCGTTTGGAGCGCGGTGCGGCAACCGGATCCAAGGGGGTGGCGAGCACGCCGGTTGGATCGCTCACCGCACAGCCACAACGCGCGCTGCCATAGTCGAGCGCGAGCACCCGCATGACCTTATCGCGTGAGCGCGGCCTCGATCGCCTGACGGGCGGCGCTGATCGCCTCGGGCAGCTTCTCCGGGTCTCGGCCACCTGCGCGCGCGAGCGTGTCTCGGCCGCCCCCACCCCCGCCGACTCTGGCCGCCGCCAGCTTGACGATCTCGCCCGCACGGACCCCGCGCTCCACGAGCGACGGAGCCACCGTCGCAACGAGGTCGACCTTGTCGTCGGTAACGCTGGCCAGCACGATCACCGCATCGCCGAGCTTGGCCCGGAGTCGGTCCGCGACGTCCAGCAGCGCCTTGCCGTCAACGGAGGGCAAGGTGGCCACGAGCACATGTGCGGAGTCGATCTCCGTGGCGGACGCGAGCAGTTGCTCGACGTCAAGCGCTCCGTTCTCCCCCGCTCCGCTCCGTGCCGCTCGTTCCAGCTCTCGGATCCGGTCGCGCTGTTTGGCGACCTCGTCGGGGACCCGCTCCGGAGGCACGCGGAGGGTCTGCGCCGCCACGCCCAGCGCTCGGTCGTGAGCGCGCACGAGCTCAACCGCGGCTCGGCCGGTGACGCCTTCGATGCGTCGCACATTGGCCGCGCTGGAGCTCTCACCGAGGATCTTGAACAGCCCGAGCTCGGAGGTCAGCCGGACATGGGTACCGCCGCAGAGTTCGCGGGAGAAGGACCCATCACCAACCTCGACCATCCGCACGATGTCCCCGTACTTCTCGCCGAACAGGGCCATCGCCCCCAAGCGGCGTGCTTCGTCCAGCGTAGTCGTCAGAGCGCGGACGGCGTGACTGGCGAGGATCCATCCATTGACGTCGTTCTCGATGTCCGCCAGCTCCTCGGCGGCCAGGCCGCGGCCGTGAGTGAAATCGAAGCGCAACTTGTCCGGGCCGACATAGGACCCGGCCTGATGAACGTGCTCGCCCAGCCGACGGCGCAGTGCCGCATGCAAGAGATGTGTGCCGGTGTGGTTGCACTCCGTCGCGTGCCGGGTGCGCCGATCGACCCGCGCCCGGACTCTGGTTCCAGGCTCGATCGTCCCGCGCTCCGGTTCCAGCGCAATCACCTGGTCATCGCCGAGGCGCACGACATCCCGGACGTTGGCGAGGCATCGGCCGTCGAAGCACTCGACAACACCGATGTCAGCAATCTGGCCACCACCGGTGGCATAGAACGGCGACTCGACGAGCTTGGCCAGCAAGCGCCCGTTGTCCTCGGCCACCGCCCCGACCGTGGTCTCCCGCTCGGTCGTCTGATAGCCGACGAACTCTGTGCTGAATCCGGCCTGTCCGGCAAACGCCTGGGCCTTCTCGCGCAGCTTCTCGTCTCCCCGCCCGCGCCCCGCGCCCGCGCGCGCCCGCGTGCGTTGATCCTCCATCAGCGCCTCGAAGCCATCCTCGTCGACTCCGAGCCCGTGTTCGGCGACCAGCTCCAGCGTCAGATCGATCGGAAAACCATAGGTGTCGTGCAGCTGAAAGGCAGAGGCGCCGCTGATGCCCTCCGCGCCGGCTTCTTTGGCGCGTGCGATCAGCTCGTCTAGCAGCTTGCTGCCCTGGTCCAGCGTTCGGCCGAAGCCCTCCTCCTCGGCCTGCAGCCACTTGCGAACGGTGTCGCGATGCTCGGCTAGCTCCGGATACTCCGACCCCATCAGCTCGGTGACGACGTCCGCATAACGATCCAGGAAGCCCGGGGCCAGCTGGAGCGTGTGCCGCCCCTGAAGGATCGCCCGGCGCATGATCCGGCGCAGGACATAGCCTCGTTCCTCGTTCGAGGGCACGACCCCGTCCGCAATCAGGAACGTCATCGAACGACCGTGGTCGGCCAGGACACGCAGGGCCCGGTCGGTGGGAAAGTCCTGACCGTAACGCCGCCCGGAGAGCTCCTCGCCCAACGCGATCAACGGGGCGAACTGGTCGGTCTCGAACACGGTCTCCTTACCCTGCAGAATCGCCGCCAGGCGATTCAGGCCGAGGCCCGTGTCGATGTTCTGGGCCGGGAGCGAACTGAGCACGCCGTCGGGGCTCAGGTCGTACTGCATGAACACGAGGTTCCAGTACTCCAGAAACCGCTCGTTATCGCCGCCCGGCAGGTCGTCGGGCTTTCCCAGCTCGACCCCGCGGTCCAGATAGAGCTCAGAGCAGGGTCCGCACGGCCCGGTTGGACCCATCTGCCAGAAGTTCTCCGAGCGCGGACACTCGACGATCCGCTCGCGGGGGACACCAACGTCCAGCCAGGCCTGGATCGCCTCCTCGTCGGGCCCGAGGCCGAGTTCCTCGTCTCCGGCGAAGACGGTGATCCAGATGTCCTCCTCGCGGAACCCAAATCCCTCACGCGAGAGATCCCAGGCGAAGCGAACGGCACCATCCTTGAAGTAGTCACCGAGTGAGAAGTTGCCAAGCATCTCGAACAACGTGAGGTGCCGGGTCGTGGTGCCGATGATCTCGATGTCGGCGGTGCGAAAGGTCTTCTGACACGAGGTCAAGCGCGGGTGCGGGGGCCGCTCGTGGCCGAGAAAATAAGGCTTCAGCGGGACCATGCCGGCGACCGTGAACAGGACCGAGGGATCGTGCTCGGCGGGAATCAGCGAAGCCGAGGCCACCCGCCTGTGCCCATGCGCTTCGAAAAACTCGACAAATGTCCGGCGGATCTCGTCAGAAGTCATCTCAGAGCCAGTGTAAGGCGGACTTTCGTCCAAGACCGCGGAGTCCGTTTGAGGGGCTGCGGTCGCATTCCGACGTATCACCACGATGCGTCGGTTTTCCCGCCTCGCTCTGTCAACCCTGGTGCTTTCCGGCTGCCTGCTGGTCCCCGCGCTCGCGCGGGCCGCGCTGCCGGATCCGCTCGGCTTCAGATTCTCCTCCCCGGTCTACGTGGCCCACGAGAGCGATGGCGCGGCGGTTGTCACGATCACCCGCTTGAACGTCAGCCAAGAGGCGCAAATCCGCTACCTGACCGTCCCGGGCACGGCGATCAAGGGACAGGACTACACCCCAGTCAAGGACATGATCGACTTTCAGCCCGGCCAGGCGAGCGCGACGTTCACGATTCCCCTCGTCGATCACCACGTCGCAGGCCTCGCGCGGACGGTTGGACTGGCGCTGTTCGGCCCCTCACCGATCGGTCTCGGCGAGCCCTCAAACGCCACGCTGACGATTCTGGGCGATGACCCGGCCTCCATCGCCCGCGACATATTGAATCCGCTCGGCCTGCCGAGTCCGCCGCCAGGCGGAGATCCATTGGCCGGAGCGACGCCGTTCATCGACAGCCAGTACGGCCTCGCCGCCGTGGCCGCACGACAGCTGGACAGCGCACATCCAAGCTGGGCGCAGGCACTCGACCTGATCGCGCGCCAACCCGAGGTCCACCGCTTCGGCAACTGGTCCGGACCCGACCCAGGACTCCAGGTATCGCAGTACCTTGAGCGGGCATCGATGGAAGCGCCGGGAACCGTTCCGCAGTTCGCCACCTACTACGTGGTCGACGCCAAACGGACGGCACGCGCGGGCTGCGGCCACTACTCCGATCCCCCGTGGCGCCAGAGCGCTTATCACCACTGGATCCAGAGCCTGGCGGCCGGAGTGGCACAGCACCCGGCGATCATGTACCTCGAGATGGACTCGCTGATCACGGTCGGATGTCTGAGCCAGCAGGGATTGGCGGTGCGTCTACACGAGCTGCACGACGCGATCGACATCCTCTCCAAGGTCCCGCGGCTGGTTGTCTATCTCGACGCCGGCGCGGCTGACGCGGTTCCGGCCGACCAGACGGCGAGCATGCTGCGTCGCGCCGGCGTGAACGAGATCCAGGGTTTCTTCGTCAACTCCACCCATTTCGACTGGACCTCACGTGAGATCCGCTACGGGCAGGCAATCGCACGGATGACCGGCGGCAAGCACTTCGTCGTCAACACGGCCGAGAACGGGCGCGGCCCCCTCGTCCCGCGCGACCGGGTGCGCTACGGAAACGAGATCCTCTGCAACCCGCCTGGCCGCGGCTTGGGCCCGAAGCCCACGTTCAACACCGGCTACCGCTACGTCGACGCGTTCGCCTGGATCGCCAACCCCGGCAAATCCGGCGGTCCATGCCGGCCCGGCGCTCCGCCCACGGGGGTCTTCTGGCCTCAGCTGGCCGTTGAGCTCGCGCGTAACGCGGATTTCCGGGTGCGGTAGCAGCCGAGCCCGCGCTAGCGCAGAAACGCGACCGAGGTCCGGTAGGTCGTATAGCTGCCGTAGTAGCCCTGCAGCCACAGCAGCCTGATCCCGCCGCCGGCCGGCCCCCTGGGAACGACGGGCCGCAGGTCGTCGACGCCGTCGCGCACCACCGTCCTGCGGGACCAGCTGTAGCCGCCGTTGGGCGTGCTCCAGCGCTCGATCTCGAAGTGTCCCGCCAGCTTTCGTGAGAGGTAGAGCACCCCGGGGTGGGCGTGATCGAGCGCCATTCCGCCGGAATACTGCTGCTCGATCGTGCCCGGACTGATCGACGGTCCGGCAAAGGTCAAGAAGTGCGAAACCCATCGTCGGCCGTTCCAGCGCGCGTACCAGTAGGCGTGATTGCCTGTGGAGGGAAAGGTCGCGTAGGCGATCACCGGATCACCGTGCGCGCCGAGCGCGACGTCCCACACCCAGCCGGATGTCCGAGTTGCGTCGCCGTTGTAGACCAGGTCTGACTGAGCCGGTGTGATCGGGGCGTGGATCAGGCGGGTGATCCGCCTGCCGGAGGCGTGCCGCAGCCAACCACGACGATAAGCGGCGTAGTAGATGCTGGTCGTCCGCTCACGCGGATGCCCGTTCGTGAAGGCGAACGCGATCGTGTCCCTGCTGTCTGAGTCGACCTTCACGTAGGGCCGCTGGCCGGGCTGCACGATCAGCTTGCGCGCGGCGCTCCAGCGGCCGTCCAGGCGACGCGTCGCGTAATCCCCGCTCCAATCCGCGCCCCGCCAGAACAGGTAGGTCCGGTGCTGCTCGGCGCTCAGCTGCTGCGGGTTGGGATAAGTGAACCCCTTTGGTCCGGTCAGCCCCGACTGAATCTTCCGGATCGGACCCCACGCGCCGATGTCCTCAGGTCGGATCGTGCTTCGGTAGTACATCTGGGAGCCGTTGTGGGCTGACCAGAACACGGTCAGGCGCTTGTCGGGTTCCACGAAGATCGATGGGCTGCCGTGGTCATCGGCCGCCAGGTGGCCGATGACCCGCGAGCGGATCACGCCGAAGGCGGAGTCGTAGGCGCCAACCATCACCTGACCCCCCCACCCGATCCAACCGGCGAACACCTGGTCGTGGGAGCCGACCACGCGCACGGCCCGCGGATCGGCGAACCAGCACCAGGACCCGGGGGACCAGACCACGATCCGCGGCCGAGGAGCCGACTTGTGACTCGAGTGCGCTGCCGGCACCCCGGTGCTTGCGAGGAGCACCAGCGCCAGCATCGCCACGGTCCCCACGCCCCGGGGTCTCATCGGGGCGGCAGTCTAACCCGCGCTCAGCCGCGTGTGATCGTGCCCCAGCCCACGACCGTGTCTCCGTCCATCAGGCACGCCATCTGGCCGGGCGCGACGCCGTAGGCCGGCTCGCCAAGCTCCAGCCGCAGTGCGGCGTGGCGCCCCGCGTACGATGCGCCGGTCAAACGAGCGGGCAGCGGCTTCGAGCGGTAGCGCAGCTTGACGCGGTCGACCCTGGAACCGGACCGGTGAAGCCGAGCACTCCGGATCTCTACGTGCTCCACCCGCAGGGCCTCATGCGGACCGACCGTGACCTGGTTGCTCTCGGCATCCTTAGCGAGCACGAACAGGGGCTCCTCGCCTGAGATCCCGAGCCCGCGCCGTTGCCCGACGGTGAATCGATGCTGGCCGTTGTGCAGCGCCAGTTGCGCGCCGTCTGGACTGACGACCGCGCCCGGTCGGTCGGGGATCCCGCCGTGGCGGGCCAGAAACCGCGCACGGTCCGTGCCGGCGAGAAAACAGAGGTCCTGGGAGTCCGGCTTACTGGCCACCGGCAGCCCGGCCACCCGGGCCCGCTCGCGTACCGCGGGCTTGCGCAGCGCACCGAGCGGGAACCGCATCCGGGCCAGCGAGCCAGGCGACAGCGCCGACAACATGTAGGTCTGGTCCTTGGCGGGATCGGCGGCGGCGCGCAGCAGCGGACCGGCCGGGTGTTCATGCTCGGTGACCCGGGCGTAGTGACCAGTGGCGAGGTACTCACACCCCAGCCGATCGGCGACGGCGAGCAGCGCGTCCAGCCGGACATGACCGTTGCAGCCCACGCAAGGGTTCGGGGTCTCCCCCGCCGCAAAGCCGGCGATGAACGGCTCCACGACTCCGGCTCGGAACTCGCTACGAAGGTCGATGGTGAAATGCGGCAGACCCATCGAGTGGGCGAGCTTGCGCGCCTGGGCCACGGCAGAGGCCGAACAGCAGCTTCGCTCGGCGTCGTTCTCGGAGTCCGCCCACAGCTCCAGCGTGACCGCTGCCGCCTCGCCGGTGTGCGCGCACTCGAGCGCCGCGACGGCACTATCCACGCCACCGCTCATCGCCACCAGCGTGCGCCCCTGCACCCGAGGGACCACCGCCGCCTGCCGCACGGCTCCACCCAGCGACCGCGCGAGTGCATCGGCCGCGAGCTCCGCCGCGTGGAGCTTGCCCGGGCTCAGACCTCCGAGCTCGGCGGAGATCTCGTCGGTTCCGATGCGACCGGCCTCCAATAGCGACCGGCCGCGCACCAGCGTCACCGCGGCACTGCCGGCGGCGGCAGCGGAACCGCAGCCGTCCGCGTCGAACCCGGCGTCGGCCACAACCCCGTCACGCAGGCTGATGGAGAACCTGATCCGGTCACAGCAGGACCCACCACCGACGGTGACGCTGTGCGCGTCGGCGGGTGTGCGCCCCTGTCCCTGCGGTGAGGTCAGGTGGTGCTCGAAGGCGAGCGTGTCCATTCCGCCGAGGATAGACCCGGTGGCTGCAGCGTCAGCGTGAGGCCAGGGCGTCGGTGACCCGCTGCGCGATCTCGAACCGGTCTGCGAAGCCGACCAGAGTGCTCGCGCGGTGGGTGCCGTCGATCAATACGAGCGTCGGGGAGGCGTTGACCGTCACCTGGTCGGTCACCACCGCGTAGTGCGCAAGTTCAGCCAGCGGCACGGCCAGCTTGAGCACGCGGGACCCGTGGGCCGGTACCGCCGCCAGCTCTTGCCGGACAGCGCGGTCATCCGCTGCTGCGGAGTTGTAGAACAGCAGCGCGATCGTCTTGTTGGCCTTCAGCGCCCGGGTGACTGCGTTGATGCGGCTGGCCGCTGTGCTGGCGCTCGCACGCCCGCGGGATTGGGCGACGTTGGTGGTTGATCGAGTCCTGGCGCGTGTCACAGGGTGTGTCCGGCCCCGGAAGCGTGTCCCGAGGACGGGCTGCACGGGGGTGCTGACGACGGGCCGCGGGGTGCTGCCCACCGTCCGCGGGGTCCCGGCGCCCGCGGGCGGCGTCGGCGCAGCGGTGCCCACCGCACCTCCGTGGGCGACGCTGGCCGCCGCGGAGGTGGCCACAGCCGCGTGGGCCTTGGCGATCGCGGACGCGTAGGCACCCGGGCGGGCGGGGCCCGCGCCGCCGCCGGAGGAACTCGGCTTGAGCGCGACGAGCCACACGGCGAAGACCGCCACGGTGCCGAGCAGAAGGGCGATCAGTGGACGTGAGACAGAGTCCATCGAGGCAGTCTTCGGCAGGCCCGGCCTCGAACATGAGCCCGGCGCGCTCCGTGCGGACGCTGCAGCTAGGCCAGCCGCATGCCCAACTCCCGAAGCTGGGCAGAGTCCACGGGGGCCGGTGCCCCGGTGAGCGGGTCGGCTCCACTGGCCGCCTTGGGAAACGCGATCACCTCACGAATCGATTCGGCGCCGGCCAGCGCGGCGACGATCCGGTCAACGCCCATCGCGATCCCGCCGTGCGGGGGTGCGCCGAGGCGCAGCGCGTCAAGCAGGAACCCGAACCGCGACTGAGCCTCCTCGGGCCCGATGCCGAGCAGCTCGAACACGCGCTCTTGAACCTTGCGCTCGTGGATGCGGATCGATCCCCCGCCGATCTCGGCTCCGTCCAAGACCAGGTCGTAGGCGCGTGAGGTCAGCGACGCGGGATCATCGAGGTCCCCTGTCGGCGCGGTGAACGGGTGGTGAGCGGCGTCCCAGCGCTGCGCGTCGGAGTCCCAGAAGAATGCCGGGAACTCGACCACCCAGAGGATGTCGTGGCGGCCGGCGGGAATCAGACCGAAGCGGCGCGCGAGATCCATCCGCAGGGCGCTGAGGGCTTGTCCGACGGTGCTGGGCTCATCCGCCACGATCAGCAGCAGATCGCCGGGCGAGGCCTGAACGCGCTGCTTGATCGCTTCGACCTCCGATTCCGAGAGGAACTTGGCGATCGGCGAACGCAGACTTCCGTCCTCCTGCACGAACGCCCACACGAGCCCCTTCGCGCCATGCTGTTTGGCCAGCTCGGTCATGACGTCGAGTTCTGAGCGCGGGAGCTGCCGCGGGCCGGCGTTGATCCCTCTGACCACGCCCCCGGAGCTGAGCACCGAGGCGAAGACTTGGAACTCTGAATCCGACAGCGCGTCGCTCAGGTCCTGTAACTCAAGTCCAAAGCGTGTGTCGGGACGATCGATCCCGTAGCGTGAGACGGCGTCGGCAAAGGTCATCCGCGGCCAGGGTGGAGCCGGAACGTCGAAGCCCGCGACGTCGAACACGGCGCTCATCACGGCCTCCATCGTCTCGATCACGTCGTCCTCATCGACGAAGGCCATCTCCAGGTCAAGCTGGGTGAATTCAGGCTGGCGGTCGGCGCGCGTGTCCTCGTCACGGAAGCAGCGGGCAATCTGGTAGTAGCGCTCGGCCCCAGCGATCATCAGTAGCTGCTTGAACAGCTGTGGAGACTGAGGCAGCGCGTAGAACGAGCCAGGCTGGATCCGCGCCGGCACAAGATAATCACGAGCCCCCTCAGGGGTCGACCGCGTCAGGGTGGGCGTCTCGATCTCGAGAAAGTCACGTGGGTTCAGCACCCCTCGCATCGTCGTGACCACCTTGTGCCGCAGCGCAAGGTTGGACTGCATCTCCGGCCGGCGCAGGTCAAGCGCCCGGTACTTGAGGCGCAAGCTTTCGTCGACCCCGGCGCCCTCGTCCAGCGGGAAGGGCGGCGTGTCGGCATCGGCCAGGATCCGCAGCTCGCTGACCGCGAGTTCGATTTCGCCGGTGCTCAGGTTTGGGTTGACGTTCTCAGGCGCCCTCCGCGTCACGGTCCCGGCCGCGCTGATCACGTCCTCCGATCGCAGCGCGTGAGCGGCGGCATGCGCATCGGCAGCGCTCTCGGGATGAAATACCAGCTGGACCATCCCTGTGCGGTCGCGCAGGTCGATGAAGATCAGTCCGCCGTGGTCGCGGCGCCGGTGCACCCAGCCAGCCACCCGTGCCCAGGCGCCGTCGCGCTCGGCGGTGAGCTCGCCGCACCAGCTGTCACGGTAGTCGTTGCGGCGCGGCGGTTGCATGGCTAGAGGCGGCTACCCCGAAGGATGGTGGGAATGACATCGCCCGGCGCAAGCTCACGCTGCTCTCCGGATTCCATGTTCTTGAGGCTCGCGTGCGCCGGATCCGCGACGATCGCCACGTAGCGGGCGCCAACGCGATCGGCCTGTTTGAGCTGACCTTTCAGCGAGCGACCGGTGAGCTCCAGTTGCGCGGCCATCCCCGCCCGCCGGGCTTCGCGGGCGAGCTCAAAGGCCGTCCGGTCCGCCGCGTCGCCCTCGGCGTTACGGGCGACGAACAGGTCGACGAGATCAGGCGCGGTGGGAAGGTTGGGGGCCGCCAGCAGCATCCGCTCAGCCCCGGCCGCCCATCCCGAGGCGGGTGTCGCCGGGCCGCCAAGTTGCTCGATCAGACGGTCGTAGCGGCCGCCTCCGGCAACCCCGGATTGCGCCCCGAGCGCGTCGCTGGTGAACTCGAACAACGTGCGGGTGTAGTAGTCGAGGCCTCGCACCAGAGTCGAGTCAAGCTCGTACTGGATCCCGGCGTCGTCGAGCAGCGCGCGGACCTGCGCGAAGTGCTCAGCGTCCTCGGGAGCGAGCCGATCCATCAGCCTGGGGGCGCCGCGCATCGTCTCCTGGGTCCGTGGATCACTGGCGTCGAAGGCGCGCATCGGGTTCAGCTCAAGCCTCGCCCTGACCTCGCTGCTGAGTGAATCTTCATGTTGGCGCAGGTAGGCGGTGAGCTCGCCGCGGTACTCGGTCCGGGTCTCCGGTGAGCCGAGGCTGGCCAGCCGCAGGCGCACGTCCTTGACGCCGAGCGCCTGCAAGAGGTCCGACAGGAGCACGATCAGCTCCGCGTCGGTGTCGGGCCCCGCCGCGCCGATCACCTCAGCCCCGACCTGCCAGAACTGGCGGTAGCGTCCGCGTTGGGGCGCCTCGCTGCGAAAGAAGCTCGAGAGGTACCAGAGCTTCACCGGCTGGGGCAGCTTGTGCATCCCGTGCTCGATGTAGGCGCGGCAGACCGGAGCGGTGCCCTCCGGGCGCAGGGTCAGCGACCGGCCGCCTCCGTCGTCGAAGCTGTACATCTCCTTCTGGACGATGTCCGTGGCCTCCCCCACCCCACGCGCGAACAGTTCGGTCGACTCGAATGCGGGCGTCTCGATCCGCCCGAACCCGGCCGCGCCGAGGATCCGCCGCGCGTTCGCCTCCAGCTGCTCCCGCCGGCTGGAGTCAGCAGGAAGTACATCGAAGGTCCCTCGGGGTGCCTGGATCATGCTCTCGTCCGAGCGGGACGGGTCACTGCTGCGCGAGCTCGCGCAGGAACGGGTTGGTGGCGCGCTCCCGCCCGATCGTGGTGATGCCCATGTGGCCCGGATAGACGGTCGTGTCCTCCGGAAACCGTGCGACGAGATTCTCGATCGAGGCCAGCAGCGTCGGCCAATCGCCACCCGGTAGGTCGACGCGCCCAACCGATCCCTGGAACAGCACGTCGCCTGAGAACAATGCAGGCTCCTGGGCGAGGGCGTAGGTGACGTGGCCCGGGCTGTGGCCGGGCGTGAAGATGACCTCGAACGTGAGGCCGGCGAACTCGAGCGTCTCGCCGCCCTTCACCGTCTGGTCGGCGTCGTAGCTCTCGAACGGGCCAAAGCCGGGCCAGGGCACGAAATCCATGATGTTGGCCAGTACGTGACGCTCGAGCTCCGGACACACCACGTGGGCGCCGGTAGCCCGCGCGATCGGGGCGACCGCGCCGACGTGATCGAAATGCGTGTGAGTGAGGAGGATCGCGTCCAGCTGTTCTATCTCCAGGGCGCGCAGCGCCTCAAGCAGGCGGTCGGGTTCCTCTCCTGGATCGACGATCACGGCCCGCCTCGAGTCCTGCTCGCGCACGATGAAGCAGTTCTCCTGCACCGGTCCGACGGTGAACATGCGGACGTCGATCAACGACCCTCCTCCCGTTTCTTCTGCCGGCGGCGGTAGATGAACTGGTCCATGTAGTAACCCGCGGGCACGTAGAACACGAGCGCGACCACACCGAGCCCGACCGCAGACCCGATGTGCTTGCCCTTACTGATCACGACCAGGAAGATGAACATGATCCCCGCGGCAAGCGCGGCCCGCGTGAGCGAGGCCTTCCACGTCGGCGGCGTATTGAGACGCCGGTCGCGCGCGGTCATCTTCGCCTGCTTCTTGCGTTCCTCCGCGGTCGGCGGGCGCCCGGTACGGCCTCGTGAGGAGATCGTCCCCGCCGCCGTTCCGCGGTGCTTGGTCCGCCGCTTGCGCTTGGTCTGAGCCATCTCTGCAGGGAGCTTAGTGGGACTTACGGCCAGCGGGTCCGAGATCTGCCAGCGCGTCCTCGAGGATCCGCTTGCCGCGGATCGGCACGTCCGGCGGGAAATCGCGGAAGGCCGACCGCGGCGCCAAGCCGACGAGCTCCGCCTCGGCGACCGTCGCTTGCCGCGCGACGGCGTCAACCACGTCAGCCAGCGAGGTGCGGCGATGGTCTTCGACGTTGGTCGACACCTGGGCCACGCCCCCCCGGTCGAGCCAAAGGCCGATGGCGCGAACGCCGGGCAATCCCTCCTCCCCGCCCTCCCGGATGCGAGCCGCGATCCGTTGTGCGTCGAGCAGCGTGGCGGGCGGAGCGAGCTCCACGTTGAACGCAACCAACGGCGCCCGGGCCGCCACCAGCACCGCTCCACCCCGGTCGTGCAGCCGAGCCGGGCCGAAATCGGGGGTCAACTCACCGGCCGCCACGCGATTTGCCAGGGCAGCGGGACCACCGCGCCGCAGCTGCGCGCGCGTGCGCCCGCCGGCGAGGGCTCCGTACAGGAACACCGGCAGTCCGAGCTCCTCACCGAGCAGGTCGGCGAGCACGAGTGCCTCGGCACAGGCCGCCCCCCGGTCGGCCTCCTCGAGGTAGACGATCGGCGCAACATCGAGAGCGCCAACGCGGGGGTGGATGCCTTCGTGGCGAGCCACATCGATCTGGGCCAGGGCCTCCCTGGCCCCGGCCAGAACCGCCGGCGCCAACGTGCCGGGCCCGCCGGCCAGGGTGAACACGCTGCGGTGGTGGTCGGGATCACGGTGCACGTCGAGCAGCTGGGCGCCGAACGCCGCCGCGATCGCCTCGATGGCCGCGGCGTCACGACCTTCGGAGACGTTGGGAATGGCCAGCAGGGGGGTCAACCGTCGTTTGGATGCGACGTCGCGAGCACCCAGCGACCG
The DNA here is from genome assembly GCA_963757165.1 of uncultured Solirubrobacterales bacterium. Taxonomy (GTDB): domain Bacteria; phylum Actinomycetota; class Thermoleophilia; order Solirubrobacterales; family Solirubrobacteraceae; genus Palsa-465. The sequence continues at coordinate 188,411 of CAVWQO010000002.1, read as the reverse complement.
CCGTCGAGGACGCGCTGTCCGTCGAGTTCGAGCGTGGCGTCGACCACCACCACGTCAAGGTGGATCGGGACCGAGACGGTTCCGCCAATGCCTGCGCTCGCCCCGAACGCCACGTGCACGGTCCCGAGGATCTTCTCGTCCTCGAGCACGTTGCCGGTGAGCTGTGCCCGATCGTTGGTGCCCACCCCGAGTTCCGCCACGTTCGTGCCGAGTTCACCGTGCACCCTCAGCAGCTCGATGAACCGCGGGCCGAGCCCGCCGCGTGCGTCGACGAGCCGGCCCTCACGCACCGTCAGCGTGGCCGGTTCATCGCTCAGCCCGAGGGGCGCGAGGCTCGAGGCGACCAGTTGCCCGTCGCCACCCAGCGGGGCGATGAAGCCCTCGCCGCAGGGGAGGTTGCCGAACGCCCCCCGGGCGGCGAGATCGCCATCGTCGGCGATGCCGGGCCGTCCGCTGAGCGCCAGCGTGAGATTGGTTCCCTGCGGACAGGAGACGTGAGCGCTGCTGGCATCTTGCAGCAACGTCGCCACCGCGCGTGAGCGCGCGGCCATCAACTCGAAGTCGGCCGACATCACGCGCGCGAGCATGTCTTCAGTGACCCCCGGCATCGTCGCGCCGCGCGCGCCGGCCTCGGTCGCGCGCTTGCGCGCTGCGGTGTGGCTGAGCGAGCGCGAGGTCGGCGCGACGTAGACATCACTCGCGGCCAGCGCGGCGGCCAGCGGCGGCGGCGGCTCGGTCCCGTCGGTCGCCCGCTCATCCATCACACAGAGCACCGCATCCGCGTCCAGGGCCTTGGCGGCGTCACGCAGCGCCTCACCGATCGGCCGCGTCGCGGGGTCGACGATGACGAGCACGTTTTCACCCCCCTGCACAGCCAAACAGCGGCGAACCACGGCATCAACGGCTGCACCGAGATCGCTCACGCGGTCATCATATGCAGCCGGCCAACGTCGCCTGATCACACGCCCCCGCGCCGCTAGACTGCGCCCCCGTCGCCGGAGTAGCTCAGTCGGTTAGAGCAGCGGAATCATAATCCGCGTGTCGGGGGTTCGAGTCCCTCCTCCGGCATCGCTGAAGTTGCTGCAGATCGGAGCGGTGCCGATGGCCGGTTCCGGCGGCGGCGGCCGTTGCTTTGCGTGGAAAGCGCTGCAGCAGCCACAGCCGAGTCTGGGCCAGTTGCCACAGCCTGAAGCGCTGAACCCTGTCACAACTGCGGGCACCCGTGGATATCCGCCACGAAGGTGCTCTACCCGGCGACGCCTAGGCCGACCATCCCGGTCCGGTTTCTCCTCTCTCCCTGCATACAGTCAACCGGTGCGGCCCTCGCGGGCGCCCATTGATGTTGCGCGCCACAGCGTCATCGCTACAGTCCCGGAAGTCGGTCGCTTCCTGTCTGTGCGGCGAGGTGCTGGCGGCGTCGTTCGATGCGCTCCTACGAGATCGCACAGTTCGGTCCCGTCAAGACCCTCACATTGCGTACCAGCCGGGGGAGGGATCGGCTGTGGATCATCCCTGACAGCCTGCGCGGCACCGGCGATCGCCGAGGTCTCGCTTTATCCACGGGTTCCGCCGCTGCGGCAACATCGCGCCCCGGCCTAGCGGCGTTAACCGAAACGGGGAGAAAGCAGGCTTGAATGGCTGAAATCGGTCAGGACGGAAAGCAACGGCCGAGTACGACCCAGACGAACGATCTCGACGAGAGCGTGGCAGAGCGACGGCAGCCTCTGTTGGAGATCTCCAACGAGATGGTGCGCATCTACAAGGAGCAATTCGGGCGCGGACCCACCAAGGTGCGCACGAATTTCGCCGGGCCTGACGCACTCGTGTGCCTGCTTGAGCACACGTTCACCCCGGCCGAGCGCAACCTGGCGGCGATGGGCGAGCATCAGCGCCTGCGAGACATACGCATGCTCTTCCAGTACGCGGAGGTTTCGAAGTTCACCGAGCCGATCGAGCGGATCACGGGACGCAGGGTCCGCTCGTTCATCAGCGGCATCGACACCAACACCGACGTGGCCTGCGAGCTCTTCGTACTCGAGCCGGAGTGACCGCCGTCGGCTGGCGGCGGCACCTGTGCCTGGCGGACGCCGACGGGCCTCGCTGCAAGCGGAGCTAACGCCTTCGGCTCACTCAGGCCAGAAGCCGGGAACCATCTCTGCGTCGCCCTCCCGGTGCGTGCCGGTGGCCAACAGCTCCAGGCCGTCGGGCCCAGCTTCGAATGCTCGTATCGTGCCCGGGCCCACCCGGATCGCGTCCATCGCTCGCAGCTCGTGGACGTCGTCGTCGACGGCGATGCGCCCCGAGCCGCGGATGACGACGTACGCCTCCTCGTCAAGCGCATGGCGATGGCCGAACGCCTGGCGGGCATTGGGGCGCAGGCGGTGCAGGCTCAGGCCGATCCCGCCAGCCCCCAGCGCCGTGCGGGCAAAGCGCGCCTCCCCGAGCTCCCCGAAGCCGAACTTGGGCGCCATGTCCTCTACCTCATCCAGGTTTACGATCGTGGCGCCGGGTGCCACCGCGGAAAAGCCGGGGCCGCCGATCGGCTCGAGGTCAATCCGCTCGAAGCCGCCCTCGGTCACGAGGGCCAGCACCTCCGGGATGCGTGAGCGGGCAGCTTCACTTTCGAGCGCCGCGTCGAGTTGCTCTTGGGTGTGCCACAGCTCCGTCACCCAGATGACGTCCGGTTCGCTAACCGAGCGGTTGATCACGTAGAGCTCGCACCCCGGGGTCTCTCGCAGTTCGTCGGCTACCTTCAGCATGATGCCGGCCAGTGCGTCACCCTGGCCGGGCTTGGCAGTGGCCTTGGCGTACCGCGCAACAGGGTTCATGGCGCGTCCTCCTGCTCGAGCGTTGTCGGGCTCTCGTGGTCCTGCATGTGCAACTCGCGTTGAGGGTAACCCGAGCGGGAGCAACCGTGAGTCTCCTTGCCTATCTGATCATCCTCGCCGTCTCGGGTCTGTTCGTCGGCGCCTTGGCCCGCCTGGCGCTCCCAGGTCCGGATCCGATGTCGATCTTCCAGACCATCCTGCTCGGTCTGGCGGGAAATTTTGCGGCTGGGATGATCGTGCTGGCGATCTGGCGGCGCGGAGTCCCCGGTGTCGTCCTGTCGGTCGCCTGCTCGAGCCTGATCCTCTACCTGATCAGGCGCTCGCGGGGCGGAAGCCTCACCCGGCCCGGCACACCCCGGCGCTGAGCTGGGTCGCCGTGGCGGATACTCAAACCTTCGCCGAGCTCGCCCGCCAGCTCGACTACCCAATGTTCATCGTTACCACGGCGGCCGACGGCGAGCGCGACGGGTGCCTGATCGGCTTTGCCACGCAGACGTCGATCAAACCGCCGCGGTTTCTGGTTTGCCTGTCGGTCAAGAACCGCACGTATCGGATCGCCACGCGAGCGGAAGTGCTAATCGTGCACTTCGTGCCCGAGGACGCGACCGAACTCGCTGAGCACTTCGGTGGCGAGACCGGGGACGAGATCGACAAGTTCGCCGACGTCGAGTGGCGCGGAGGGCCGGAGGGCTCGCCGATCGTCGTAGCGCTTGAGAACTGGTTCGCGGGGCGGATCCTGGAGCGTCTGGACCTGGGCGACCACTGCGGCTTCGTTTTGGAGCCGGTCTCTGGCCAAGCTGGGCGCAGCGAGTCTCCACTGACGTTTCACCGGGCGAGGTACATCGACCCCGGTCACGAGGCGTAACCCGGTCACGTGGGGTAACCCGGTCACGTGGGGTAACCCGGTCACGTGGGGTAACCCGGTCACGTGGGGTAACCCGGTCACGGAGCCCTAACTCGGGGCACGGCCTTGGCCCGCTCACGAGGCTGGGCTCGCCAGTTTGGCGCCTTGGCTCCCAGGGCAGGCCGTGAAGGCAAGCCGAACCAGAGGGAAGGAATGGCGATGCCCGAGGACCATCAGGAGAGCACCAACCGAGAGGACGCGTCGAAACCGTCGCCTGCTGGATTTCCTGAGCCTCCGGACCAGGATCCCGAGTCGCGCTCGCAGGAGCGGGACCCGCACCATGTTCTGAATCACCCGGTTGGTGAACCAGACCCGACCGAATGGCCGGATCCCTATGACACCCGGCCAGACCCCCGGGACCCGCCGGATCCCGATTCCGCCCCATTCGGCGAGGAGCCGCATCCGATCCCGGGAGCGACAAGCACGAGCGAGCCGCATCCCTCCCAGGACCCAGAGGCGATTCAGTGGGAGGGTCCTAAGCGCGACAAGCTCGACGACTAGAGGACGCTGAGAATCCGGACCCGCCTTGGCGGCGCGGAGGCGATCGGTTCAGCTTGTGGGAGGCCTAAGTTCCGCCCACGGCTGGGCGGCTTCGATCTGACCGGCGAGCGCGTAGAGGACGTCCTCGGCGCCGGGACGACCGACGAGTTGGACGCTAAGCGGCAACCCATCCGAACCGGTGCCAGCCGGTACCGTGATCGCAGGCTGGCCGGTCAGGTTGAACACCGGGGTGAACGGCGTGAAGCGCCCCCCGATGTCAATCGCCAAGGGCGCCGGCTTACCGAAACCGCCTTCGGCGGCGATCGCCGTCTTGGCCAGCCCGGGAGTCAGGAGCACGTCGAAGTCGTCCCACAGCGCCAGGATCCGAGCCGTGGTCTGCGAGCGCTTGGTGAGCAGCTTCTCCCGACGGCGGTCGGGGACCATGAACCGGCCGCCGGTCGCCATCTGCCGTGTCAGCGACTCCAGCCGCCCGCGGTCGGGCACCAGCTGGGATTCCTCATAGATGCCCCGCAGCCATGTCTGGAGGAACTCAATCTGAACGAGTCCGTAGGCGGGATCACGCTCGTGGACATCGTGCCCGATCCCCTCCAGGGTGCGGCCCATCCGCTCCCATGCCGCGCGCTGATCATCTGAGAGCTTGGCGATCAAGCCGGGCGGAACCTTCCGCGACACCGCGATTCGCAGCCGGGACGGCGGTGTCTCGGCGGCGCTCGCGTAGCTGCCGTCAAACGGGGGTGCCGAATGGGCGTCGCGGCTGGTTGCCCCGTGCATGACGTCGAGCAGCAGCGCGCTGTCACGGACAGTGCGGGCGAGCGCGCCGAACACGCTGAGACCGAGCCAGCCGTCCCGTGAAGGCTGAGTGGAGACACGTCCGCGGGTCGGCTTCATCCCCACGAGGCCGCAGCATGCGGCGGGGATCCGGATCGACCCGCCGCCGTCGGAGCCGGTGGCACACGGGACCATCCCAGATGCGACCGCGGCCGCCGAGCCGCCGGAAGACCCTCCGGGGGTCCGTGAGAGATCCCACGGATTCCGGGTGGTCCCGTTGGCCTTGCTGATGGTCCAAGGGAAGATCATCAGCTCGGGGACGTTGGTGATCCCGACCGGGATCGCGCCGGCCGCCCGGAGACGTCGCACGGCCTCGGCGTCCTCTGCCGCCGGAGGCCCGTAGGAACGCGATCCCCGTGTGGTGGCCTGCCCCCGCACCGGAAGGTCATCCTTCACCGCGATCGGAACGCCCGCCAGCGGACCGTCAGAAACCGATTCCGCCGCCGCCAGCGCCTCCTCGGCCATCGTCACTCGAAAAGCGTTCAAGCGTGGATTCAACGCCTCGATGCGTCGTAGGCAAAGCTCAACCAGCTCGCGCGGATGCAGGTCTTTGGCGCGCACGCGCTGAGCCAGCTCGCTCGGCCCGGCGAAGATCAGGTCCTGTTCAGTGCTCAACGCCATCGGCATAGCTTCGCAGGACCGACGTTCCCTGCGCAACCGGCTAAGGGGTAATCGCCAGGACCAGTTCGCGGATCGCGCCGGGATAGCGGTAGCTGATGCCCCCATGGCGGCCTGGAAACAGTTCGAGCGTATGGGCCACGCCAAGCCGCTCCAGCTCTCGGGCGAACGCCTGAGCGCCCAGATCAAGGAAGTACTCATCGTTGGTGCCGGCGTCTAGATAGATGCGCCGCATGCTGCGAAGGGCATCGGCGTGGGTCGGGGCCATCCGGACCGGGTCGTGAACGAGCCACGATTCCCAAACCTGATCGATCAGGCGGCCGGTCTCGGTGTCGAAGGGCAGCAACGCCTCGCCGGGCCGGTCGGGGTCGGGCGAGTACGCACACGCATATCCGTAGATCTCGAACGGCTTGCCGAATCGTGAATAGTCGAGATGGTCGGCCTCCGCAAGACGCTGGTGGAACACCTCCCAGGACCCGTCGAAGTCGTCCCGCAGCTGACGGGCAACCGACGGAAAGTCCGGCTGGTAGCAGCACTCGAATAACGCGTCTCCGGCATGCGAGGCGAGCGCACAGAACACATCAGGTCGCATCATCGGCACGACCATCGCGCCGTACCCGCCGGAGGACTTGCCGCTCAGACCGCGGTGCTCCCGGTCGGCCAGGGTCGGGTAGCGCGAGTCGATGAACGGGACGACCTCGTCGCACAGGTAGGTCTGGTAGCGCCCCGTACCGGCGGAGTTCAGGAACTGCGACCCGCCGCGCCTGGTCCAGGCGTCGACGAAGACAACGATCGCGTCCGGGCATTCGCCCCCGGCGAACATCACGTCGAGGCGCTCGATGGTCGTCGGCGCGAAGGCGTCTCGCCCGACCCACATGTCGGCCTGTCCGGTAAAGCCCTGGATCACATAGATCGTCGGCACCCGCCGGTCGGACTCCGTGTTCACCAGCCCGGGCGAGCGGTAGACGTACAGCGGCCGCCGTGCCGGGTCACCGAGCGGATTGTCCGCGAGCGACTCCGACTCGACCACCAACTCGTCGAGTTTCCCGTGCAGAGTGCGTCCCCAGGGCGCACCCGGGAGCCCCTTGACCTCACTCAAGCTCATACCGGGCACCGTATCGGACCGTCTGGGGCACGAAACCACCCGCTCGGGGGATCAGGCCGCGGGTATATTGACCTGACGACCGCAGACCATGAAAACCACGGCACATAGGGCATGACGGATCAAGTCCGGACCCCCAGCTCGAACGGCACCGGAGCTGACCTCGACGCGGTCGAAACGAGCGAGTGGCTGGAGGCAGTTGACGCGGTGCTCGCCCATGACGGGCCCGAGCGCGCACGGCAGATTCTCACCCGCGCCGTGGAGCGGGCGCAGCATGCCGGCACTGGTCCGATCGCGACGCTCAACGCGCCCTACGTCAACACGATCCCGGAGGAGCGCGAGGCCCAGCTTCCGGGGGATCCGGCAGTGGAGCGGCGACTGCGCTCGATCATCCGATGGAACGCGATGGCCATGGTGATCCGCGCCAACAAGGAATCGTCCGAGCTCGGCGGGCACATCGCCAGCTATCAGTCCCTGGCCACGCTCTACGAGGTCGGGTTCAACCACTTCTGGCGCGCTCCGTCGGCGCAGTCCCCGGGCGACCTGGTCTACTTCCAAGGCCACTCCTCGCCCGGCAACTATGCGCGCGCGTTCCTCGAGGGCCGGCTGAGCACCGAGCAGCTTGACGGCTTTCGTCAGGAGGTCAGTCGCGACGGGCTCTCGTCCTATCCGCACCCCTGGCTGATGCCGGACTTCTGGCAGTTTCCCACGGTGTCGCTGGGCATCGGCGGGATCACCTCGATCTATCAGGCCCGGTTCATGAAGTATCTCCAGGCCCGCACACTGACCGCCACCGAAGGCCGAAAGGTGTGGGCGTTCCTCGGCGACGGGGAAATGGACGAGCCCGAGTCGATGGGGGCAATCGGCCTGGCCGGCCGCGAAGAGCTCGACAACCTGATCTGGGTCGTCAACTGCAATCTGCAGCGCCTCGACGGTCCGGTGCGCGGCAACGGCAAGATCATCCAGGAGTTGGAGGCCGATTTCCGGGGCGCGGGCTGGAATGTCATAAAGGTGATCTGGGGCTCGCGCTGGGACCCGCTGCTCGCGGCCGACGTTGATGGGCGGCTGGTCCGCGTGATGGAGGAGTGCGTCGACGGCGATTACCAGACATTCAAGTCCCGCGACGGCGCGTACGTGCGCCAGCACTTCTTCGGGCGGGATCCCGTCTTGCTCGAGCGTGTCAAAGACATGTCCGACGAGGAGATCTGGCTGCTCAACCGCGGCGGCCACGACCAACAGAAGGTTTACGCCGCCTACCACGAGGCGGCCGCGCACACCGGTCAACCGACGGTGATCTTGGCGAAGACGATCAAGGGCTACGGGATGGGCGCCTCGGGCGAGGGTCAGATGATCACCCACCAGGCCAAGAAGATGACCGAGGACGCGCTACTGAGATTCAGGGACCGCTTCGAGCTGCCGCTGACCGACGAGGACGTCCGCGCCGCGGAGTACTTCAAGCCGCCGGATGACTCGCCGGAGATGCAGTACCTGCGCGAGTGCCGCGCCGCCCTCAGCGGGTCGCTGCCCGCCCGGCGCCGGAAGGCGGGGCCGCTCCCCGTGCCGGATCTGAAACTGTTCGCCTCACAGCTCGAGGGCAGTGGCGAGCGTGAGAACTCCACCACGATGGCGTTCGTACGAGTACTGTCGGCGCTGCTGCGCGACAAGCAGATCGGCCGGCACATTGTCCCGATCGTCCCCGACGAGTCCCGGACCTTTGGGATGGAGGGGCTGTTCCGCCAGGTCGGGATCTATTCGCCCTTCGGCCAGCGCTACCAGCCGGAGGACTCAGAGCAGCTGATGTTCTACAAGGAGGAGGAGCACGGCCAGATCCTCGAAGAGGGGATCACGGAGGCCGGCTCGATCTCGTCGTTCATCGCCGCCGGCACCTCCTACAGCACCCACGCGGTGCAGACCGTGCCGTTCTACATCTACTACTCGATGTTCGGCTATCAACGGGTCGGCGACCTCGTGTGGGCGGCCGCCGACAGCCGCACGCGGGGATTCATGCTGGGCGGAACCGCGGGTCGCACCACCCTGAACGGCGAGGGCCTGCAGCACGAGGACGGCCACAGCCATGTTCTCTTCTCCGTGGTGCCCAACTGCCGGGCGTATGACCCTGCGTTCGGCTACGAGGTGGCGGTGATCATCCAGGACGGCTTGCGCCGCATGATCGGTGAGCAGGAGGATGTCTTCTACTACCTGACGCTGATGAACGAGAACTACCACCATCCGGCCATGCCGCCCGGCGCGGAGGAGGGAATCCTGCGCGGGATGTACCGGTTGCGTTCTGGCTCAGGCTCCGGGCCGCGCGTGCAGCTGCTCGGTTCCGGAACGATCCTCCGCGAGGTCATGGCCGCTGCGGAGCTGCTGGAGTCGGACTTTGGCGTGGCAGCCGACGTGTGGAGCGTTACCTCGTTCACGGAGCTGCGCCGAGACGGCATCGAGGTGGAGCGCTGGAACATGCTCCACCCCACCGACTCACCCCGGCGGCCGTACGTAGCCGAGAAGCTGGGCGATGCCCCGACCGTGGCCGCGACCGACTACATCCGCGCGTTTGCCGATCAGATCCGCCAGTGGGTCCCGGGGTCCTATCGCGTACTGGGGACCGATGGCTTCGGCCGCAGCGATTACCGGCGCGCGCTGAGACGCTTCTTCGAGGTGGATCGGGACCACGTGGTGCTGGCCGCCCTGACCGAACTGGCCGCTGCAGGGGCGGTCGACCGCCGCGTCGTGGCCGAGGCGATCAAGCGTTTCGACATCGACCCCGAGGCTCCGATGCCGACGACGGTATGAGCACCACTGCGGATGTGATCTCGGTCGAGGTGCCGGACATCGGCGACTTCGACGAAGTGCCGGTGATCGAGATCCTCGTCTCCCCGGGAGACACGGTCGCGCTCGACGACCCGCTGCTGACCCTCGAGTCAGACAAGGCGACCATGGACGTTCCCGCGCCATTCAGCGGCGTCGTGCAGGACGTGCGCGTGAAGGTTGGCGACCGGGTCTCGCAGGGCACGCAGCTGCTGACCATGTCGCCCACTGAGCAAACCGCCTCCAGCACCAGGGCCTCGGCAATCGCCTCCGACGGAGCCCCAACCGAGGCGGCGGCGCCGGATGCGGTCGGGAGCGCACTCGAGGCCGAGCCGCCTCCCGCCTCACCCTCCTCCCCGCCCCCGGCCGACCGACCGGGTCCGATCTACGCCAGCCCATCGGCTCGGCGACTGGCCCGTGAGCGGGGGCTCGATTTATCGGCGGTAGCCGGTTCGGGAAGGGGCGGCCGGATCACCCGCGACGACGTCGAGAGTTCTGGTGCGAGCGGGCCGGGCTCGCCTGCGGCGGCCGGCCCCGGTTTGGGTCTGCAGCTGGCACCTTGGCCGGCGGTCAAGTTCGAGCGCTATGGACCTGTGGAGCGGGTCCCGCGCAGCCGGATCCAGAAGATCTCCGCGCCGAACCTGGCCCGCAACTGGGTGATGATCCCTCACGTCACCCACAACGACGAGGCCGACATCACCGAGCTCGAGGCCTGGCGCAAGCAGCTAAACGCCGAGCTGGACATCAAGGTGACGATGGTCTCGTTCCTCGTCGCGGCCAGTGTCGCCACGCTGAAGGAGTTCCCGGACTTCAACTCGTCGCTCGACGGCGACGAGTTGGTGCTCAAGCGCTACTACAACATCGGCTTCGCGGCCGACACACCCGCCGGCCTGGTCGTGCCGGTGATCCGCGACGCCGACCGGTTGGGCCTGCTGGCGATCGCCTCAGAGCTGGCGCGCCTGTCCGCGACCGCACGGGAGGGCAAGCTCGCCCCCGCCGACATGAGTGGCGGCACCTTCTCGATCTCCTCGCTCGGGGGGATCGGCGGCACGTCCTTCACGCCGATCGTCAACGCTCCCGAGGTGGCGATCCTCGGAGCGACCCGGGCGGCGATCAAGCCGGTGTGGAACGGCTCTGAGTTCGCACCGCGGCTGATGCTGCCGCTGTCGCTCTCCTATGACCACCGCGTAATCGACGGCGCGGCGGCGGCGCGGTTCGTCGTCCATCTCACGCGTGTGCTCTCCGACCTGCGGCGGGCCTTGTTGTGAGCACGGTCGAGGTCCCCGTCCCGGACATCGGCGACTTCAACGACGTCCCGGTGATTGAGATTCACGTCGCGCCGGGCGACGAGGTCGCGGCCGAGGATCCGCTCGTCACGCTGGAATCCGACAAGGCGACGATGGACGTCCCGGCGCCGTTCTCGGGAGTCGTCGCCCAGCTGCGAGTCAGCGTCGGCGACCGGGTGTCCGAGGGGAGCGTGCTGCTGGTGCTGGAGCAGAACGGCGCGGGCGTCGGGGCTGGGAGCGCGACAGCGCAGGAGCCGCCGGCGTCGGCTGAGGCAGCGCGGGAGCCCGCGCCTCCCCCACCCCCCGCGGCCGAGGATGCCGGCGAGCGCGACTGCGATGTCGTGGTCATCGGCGCCGGTCCCGGCGGTTACGCCGCGGCTTTCCGCGCCGCAGACCTCGGACTACGGGTGGTCCTCGTGGAGCGCTACGAAAAGCTCGGCGGGGTCTGCCTGAACGTCGGCTGCATCCCGTCCAAAGCGCTGCTGCACGCTGCCCGCGTCTTGGCCGAGGTGCAGGAGATGGCTGAGCACGGGGTGCGCTTCGGGGAGCCGGAGATCGATCTGCCGGCGCTGCTGTCGTGGAAGGAATCTGTAGTCGACAAGCTGACCGGTGGGCTCGTGGGCTTGGCTCGCCAGCGCAAGGTCGAGGTCGTCCACGGCCTCGCCCGGTTCTCCGGGCCGCACACGCTGCAGGTGGGCGAGCGCGAGATCACCTTCGAGAACTGCATCATCGCCGTCGGCTCGCAGGCCGCATCGCTGCCGTTCCTGCCGGAGGACCCACGCGTCATCGATTCGACCGCCGCTCTGTCGCCATCCGAGATTCCCCAGCGGCTGCTGGTCATCGGCGGCGGAATCATCGGACTCGAGATGGCCACCGTTTACAACGCCCTGGGTTCCCGGGTCACCGTGGTGGAGCTGCTTGAGCAGCTGATTCCGGGTTGCGATCCGGACCTCATCAAGCCGCTCCAGAAGCGCATCACCGGTCGCTACGAGGCGATTCACCTCGGCGTGGAGGTGGTATCAGTCACGCCGGGGTCCGACGGACTCGCAGTCGAGCTCTCGAACGGTTCCTCGTCGGTAGTCGATCAGGTTCTCGTGACGGTCGGTCGCAAGCCCAACGGTGGTGCAATCGACGCCGGGGCAGCCGGCGTCACCGTGGAATCAAATGGGTTCATCAACGTCGATCGCCAGATGCGCACCAATGTGCCCTGGATCTACGCGATCGGCGACGTGGTTCCCGGGCCGATGCTGGCCCACAAGGCCACGCACGAGGGGCACACCGCGGCCGAGGTGATCGCCGGAGTCCCCGGCGCGTCATTTGACGCGCGAGCGATCCCCTCGGTGGCCTACACCGATCCCGAGGTTGCCTGGATGGGGCTGACCGAGCTCGATGCCGGCTCGTGGGGCGTGGAGTACGAAACGGCCGTGTTCCCATGGGCCGCCTCCGGCCGTGCGCTGGGGCTCGGCCGCGACGATGGGTTCACCAAGCTCCTCGTGGAGCCGGGGACGCGCAGGGTGCTCGGCGCGGGAATCGTGGGCGTGAACGCCGGAGAGCTGATCGCCGAGACAATGCTCGCTTATGAGCTGGGGGCGAACGCGGAGGACATCGCTAAGACCATCCACCCGCATCCGACGCTGTCGGAGACCGTCGGCTTCGCTGCGGAGATGGCCGAGGGCACGATCACCGATCTGCTCCCCCGGCGGGCCCGCGGAGCATCTGCTCCAAGTCGCTGACGAGCCCTTGGGGCTCGCGTTCAATCCACCTCTGCGTCGGGCGCAGCACGCTGATGTTCGCCAGCCGCAGCCTCGTGTCCTCGCGCCGGTCGCGCTCGAACGCCTCGCGACCCTTGTGAAAGGCGAAACCGTCGATCTCGGCCACCACTCGCTGTTCTGGCCACCAGCAGTCGACGACGTAGCCCTCGACCAAGGCGTTGCAGCGGGGCTCGGGCAGGCTGGCCGCTCTGACCAACTCCAGGAACCTGTCTTCGAGCTCGGATTGCGTCCAGGGCACTGGGTGGTTGCTCGCGGCCATCGCTTGCAGCGCTTGGTTGAGGGGTTGAGGCCGCGGTGGCCGGGACTGCGGCGTATGAGCGCAGTGAGCTTCCGGCCATCGAGCAGCTCCAAGCGCTCGCCCGTTTCCGGCGCGCGGCGTAGATGCCGAGACGCCGTGTCGGCGCAGTCGAGGAGGGTCCGTTCGATCGACGTGACCGGAATGCCGTCGACGACAGTCGTGTCGGCGGGGTCGAGGGTGCGGGGGCAATGCGCCCGGACGCCTTTCGGTCCCCGTCGGCCACGCCCCGGAATCGTTACGTCGACCGGACCCGCGGCGGCTGGGCGCAGCTCCCACAGCCAGCGCCGCGCGGTGACTGAGGACGGCGGTCGGTCCGCAGGCGAGGACCGCTGCCATCCAGCGCCCGCGAAGGGTCAGGCGGGTGTGACCGACGGCGTAGCCACCTCGATGAACCCGGTGCGGTGACCTTTGGCAACGAGCAGAGCGATGGCGCCACGGGTGTATCCGAGGCTCGTCAGCTGCGCAATTCGAAACGACGCCGTGCTGCCGCCACGCCAGCTCGGCCAGACGTGGTGGCTCTGAGGCCTCGTATACGTGCATTGGGGCCACCACGTCCGAGGGTCCCACGGATCGTGTGGCGTGTGGGTGACGTGGCGTGCCGGAAGTGTGAAAACCGCGCTGGGGTGGGCGGCCCGGGGGGCAGCACGGGCGGAGCCGCACGACGCGAGCGGGCCGGAGCCGCGCGGCGCGGCGCGGCGCGGCGCGGCGGCGCAGCGGGCTAGCGGCGGCGCCGGCGCACGAGGCGGCGCGCCAGCGACAGCACTACAAATCCCGCGGCGACTTCGACCGCCAGCCGCAGCAGGCCGCCGCGACGCTCGGCCAGCGCCGTTCCCGTGGCCGGCGCGTGGGAGGCGGGCATCGGGAACTCCTCGGCGGCCAGGATGTCGTGCGGCTCGGCGACCCCCGTCGGGTCCTCGGGCAGCTGAATCGGCCGGTGGCGATGCAGGTCGGGATCGGGCGCCGGCATCGCAAACGCCTCAGCCGCCAGCACGTCGTGAGCCGCCTCTGGGGTGATGTCTCGCTCGGCCATCGCGACAGATCATCCCAGAAGGCGCCGCCTCGCTCCGCGCGGGGTGACCCCGCGGCGCCCGCCACCGATCCAGCCGACGATCCAACCGCCAATCCCCCCGCTCCGACACCAGTCCACCGCCCCCCGGGGCGGCGAGCCCGGTGTGGCTGAAAAGCCCGCCGACGGCGTACGATAATCTAAGTCGTTCCCACTGAGATTAGCCGCCACCCAACGCAGTCACCCTGCTAAGATCTAACTTATCGTTCGTAAGCAACTACCGAAAGTGAACCCTGGATGTCTCGTCTTCTCCTAGTACCCCTAGATGACGCAGTTGTCTTCCCGGGCATGACGCTTACGCTTGCCGTAGACGTAGCCGAGGAGGAACGCGTTCTACTCGTGCCGCGTCATGAGCAGGAATTTGCCGGCGTCGGAACTGTCGCCGAAGTCTCTGACCGGGTCCGCCTGCCGGGCGGCGCACACGCCGTCGCGCTCACCGGTCTGCACCGCGGTATCGCCGGTGCCGCGCACACCATGCCCGACGGACGGCTGTTCGTCGAGGTCGAGGAGCGCCCCGACGACGTACCGGTCGATGGCCGCACGCGCAACCTGGAGCGCGAGTATCGCGCCGTGGTTGAGGAACTCCTGGAGCTTCGCGGCGATGACGGCCGGATCTCGGCCTTCGTGAGGAGCATCACGGAGCCAGGCTCGCTGGCCGATACCTCGGGCTACTCCCCCGATCTCAACTACGAGCAGAAGATCAAGCTGCTGCAGACGGTCGATGTAACCGACCGGCTCGAGCTGGCCCTTGGTTATCAGCGTGAGCGGATGGCCGAGATGCAGGTCCGCAAGCGGATCCGCGACGACGTTGAGTCTGGAGCCGAAAAGCAGCAGCGCGAGTACTTCCTGCGCAAGCAGATGGAGTCGATCCGCAAGGAGCTGGGCGAGGATGACGCCTCCGTCGTGGAGGAGTACCGGACCAAGATCCACGAGTCCGGCATGCCCGACGACGTGCGTGAGCAGGCCGAGAAAGAGCTCGGACGGCTCGAGCGGGTCGGCGAGCAGAGCGGCGAGTCGAGCGTCATCCGCACCTACCTGGATTGGCTGATTGCCGTGCCGTGGGGCAAGCGCTCCGAGGAGCGCCTGGATCCGCAGCACGCCCGTGAGGTTCTCGATGCAGACCACGCCGGCCTGGAGGACGTCAAGGATCGGATCGTCGAATACATCGCGGTCAAGAAGCTGCGTGAGGAGCGTGGCATCAACCAGGACAAGCGCTCCGGCGCGATCCTCACCCTGATCGGACCTCCGGGCACGGGCAAGACCTCGATCGGCGAGTCGATCGCTCGGGCGACCGGAAGGGAATTCGTAAGGATGTCCCTGGGTGGAGTCCGCGACGAGGCTGAGATCCGTGGGCACCGGCGGACCTACATCGGTGCTCTGCCCGGGCGGCTCGTCAGAGCACTCCGGGATGCCGACACGATGAACCCGGTGATCATGCTCGACGAGGTCGACAAGGTCGGCGCCGACTGGCGTGGCGACCCGAGCTCGGCCCTGCTCGAGGTGCTGGACCCGGCGCAGAACCACAGCTTCCGGGACCACTACCTGGACGTTGAGCTGGATCTGAGCAACGTCATGTTCATCGCCACGGCAAACGTCGCGGACACGATCCCCGGACCGCTGCTGGACCGAATGGAGGTCATCCGCTTCGACGGGTACACGACCTCCGAGAAGGCGGCAATCGCCCGTGGTTACCTGTGGCCGCGTCAGCTGGAGCGCAACGGTCTCCGTTCGGAGGAGGTCGAGATCTCCGACGAGCTGCTGCAGACCATCACCATCGAGTACACGCGTGAGGCCGGCGTCCGCCAGCTGGAGCGCGATCTGGGAACCCTGCTGCGCAAGACCGCGACGCAGATCGCCTCAGGCAAGGCCACCGCTCCCGTCACGATCGACCTGGACGCGGTCCGGGACGCCCTCGGTCGCCAGCGGCACTTCCAGGAGTCGGCGATCAGGACGGCGGTGCCCGGTGTGGCCACCGGACTCGCGGTGACCGGAGCCGGCGGTGACGTGCTGTTCGTCGAGGCCACGGCGATGCAGGGCAAGCCGGGCCTGACCCTCACCGGCCAGCTCGGGGACGTGATGAAGGAGTCGGCGCAGATTGCGCTCTCCTACGTCCGCGGGCATGCCGATGAGCTGGGAATCGACGTCCATGCGTTTGAGGACCGCTCGTTCCACGTGCATGTCCCGGCCGGCGCGATCCCGAAGGATGGGCCCAGCGCCGGGGTGACGATGGTCACGGCCCTGAGCTCGCTGCTCAGCGGACGCCCGGTGCGGCACACCGTCGGGATGACCGGCGAGGTGACCCTGCAGGGTCGAGTCCTCCCGATCGGCGGCCTCAAGCAGAAGGTCCTCGCCGCGCACGCCGCCGGACTGACCGACGTGGTCGTGCCTGAGCGCAACCGCGGCGATCTGGACGACGTGCCCGAGGACGTCCGTGATGCGATGAAGTTCCACTTCGCGATGACGATCGACGAGGTGCTGGCGGCGGCGTTGGAGCCAACCCCCGTGCACCAGGCCGCGTAGCTCAAGGAAAGCCGTAAAACCGGAGCCGGTCGGACCCCAGGGTTCGGCCGGCTTCGGCCGTTCATCGCCGGCTTCGGCCGTTCCGGCCGGCTCCGGCCGATCGCCGCCCGCTCCGGCCGTTCACGGGCCGTGATCCTCCTCAGAACAGCCGATAGCTCTGGGCGGAGATGAAGAAGCCGTGGCCGCTGCCGAGGTTGCGGCACGTCATGCCTTGCATGCGGCTCTGGCAGATGAAGCCGCCGCGCACCGAATCGCTGCCGTAGGGCAGGGGCGGGAATCTGGGGTCCCTCGCCGTATCACCCGCGCACACGATCTGGGCCGGGCCGGTCGGAGCGACGGCCACGCCCTGACCGAAATCCACCACGGTGGAGCAGGAGGACGGCCGCGGCGGCGGTGACCACGATCGCGTTCCGATGTCGCAGCGAGCGACGTCCGGGTACATGATGCAGCCGATGTTCCCACTCGGGGACTTGAAGCCGGAGAGGTGTAGGACTGGGGCAGGACTCGAAAGCCCAGCAGAGCCGGAAGTTCTCGAAACGCCGTTGCTGGAGCTTGTGGAGACACCGGTGCCTGAGCTGGACGGGGACGTCAGCGTGGTCGGCGTCGTCGTGGGCGAGGACGAGGGCGTGGACGAGGTCACGATCATTGTCGTCGTCGACCCCCCACACCCCGCGAGCACCGCCAGAGCGGCGAGCGCCGCCGCACTGAGTCCCCGGTGTCTCACCCGCGCCAGCCTATCCTCCCTCGCCACTTCGGTCGTGATTTATCAGCTGCGCGTTGACCGAACCCGGCGGTGGGGTAGGTTGGTCTCATGAGCACGATTTCTGCCCCAGAAGAGAACCGCGTCCTCGACCAGGTGCCCAAGCAGCTGTTCATCGGCGGGGAGTGGCGAGACGGCGCCAACGGAACCCTGTCGGTGGAGGATCCCTCAACCGGCGGGTCTCTGTGCGAAGTTGCCGATGCCTCTGCCGATGACGCGCGCGCCGCCCTCGACGCCGCGGTGCAGGCCGGGCCCGAATGGAGCCAGCATCCTCCGCGTGAGCGCGGTGAGATCCTGCGACGCGCATTCGAGGCGATCATCTCGCGCGCCGACGAGCTTGCGCTGCTGATGACACTTGAGATGGGCAAGCCGATCGCCGAGTCGAAAGCGGAGATCACCTACGGCGCGGAGTTCTTGCGCTGGTTCTCCGAACAGGCGGTGAGGATTGAGGGCCGCTACGCCGTGGCCCCGAACGGGCAGGGGCGGCTGCTGACCATGCAACAGCCCGTCGGCCCGTGCCTGCTCATCACCCCGTGGAACTTCCCGCTGGCCATGGGCACACGCAAGATCGGGCCCGCCCTCGCCGCCGGCTGCACGGTGGTGGTCAAGCCAGCCCAGCAGACTCCTCTTTCGATGCTGATGCTGGCCACGATCCTCGATCAGGCGGGACTGCCGAAGGGCGTCCTCAACCTGATCACCGCCTCCTCCTCAAGCGAGACGATGAGCCCAGTGATCGCCGATCCACGCCTGCGCAAGCTGTCGTTTACGGGTTCGACCGAAGTCGGTCGCAAGCTGATGGAGCAGTCCTCGCAGAACCTCCTTCGGCTATCCATGGAACTCGGCGGCAACGCGCCCTTCATCGTGTTCGAGGATGCAGACCTCGACGACGCGGTTGAGGGCGCCGTGATCGCCAAGATGCGGAACATCGGAGAGGCGTGCACGGCCGCCAACCGCTTCCACGTCGCCGACGAGGTAGCCGATCAGTTCGCCGAGAAGCTCGCCGAGAAGCTCGGCTCGATGAAGGTGGGGCGCGGCACCGAGCCCGACGTCCAGGTCGGTCCCCTGATCGACGAAGACCAGCGCCACAAAGTGGCAGAGCTCGTTGACGACGCCGTCAGCCACGGTGCCAAGGTGCTCGTCGGGGGCCACACGCGGGACGGCGGCGGTTACTTCTACGACCCCACAGTTCTCGCCGACGTGCCAGATGACGCTCGCCTGCTGCGCGAGGAGATCTTCGGCCCCGTCGCTCCCGTCAAGGGCTTCGCGGACGAGGACGAGGCGATTGCAGCGGCCAATGACACCGAGTTTGGACTCGTCGCATACGTCTACACGCGTGACGTGAAGCGAGCGCTGCGCGTCGTCGAGCGTCTCGAGACCGGCATGGTTGGTCTCAACCAGGGAATCGTCTCCAACGCCGCGGCGCCGTTCGGCGGGATCAAGCAGTCCGGCTTCGGTCGCGAGGGCGGCCCCGAGGGAATCAAGGAGTACCTCGAGACCAAGTACGTGGCCGTGAACCTTTAATGGGGGTTAGTAGTAGGGCGGCCGAAACCGGTGCTGCCGTAACGCCGGCCCTTCCCCGAAGGGCACCGGAGGCATCCTCGCTACGCTCGAGCTGGTAGGAATGACCTCATGACGTACACGGCAGACCTCCGGGCACAGATCCGCGAACCAGGGCAAGCGGAGTCCGGCACCTTGAAGGTTCATGAAATGATCGACCCCACGACCGCTATGTGTGGCGAAGAGCCTCAGGTCTGGAAGGGCATCCAGCTCGTTTGGTCTCCCCTGCTCGGACGCGGGGGAAGTCAACTGCGGGAACTGTGCGCGCCGCAGCCGGCGTTCCACCCGCTAGAGCTCGTAGCCACGGAGGCCGGGCCGTAGCGGCGCTGCCGTTACACCCCGGGCTACCGCCAATCCTCAGAGCGGATCATGAGGACATCATTCCCTCGAACGACTCGTCCGCCTCGCGGCTGTGCTGCGGCGACTGACTTACCGAGCGCGTCGTAGAGCGGTGGTCAGCACTTAGGGCCACAACAGCTGTGATCGCTCGCGACTTATCAGGATCGTCCTTGATGAGCGCTACGAGCTACTCGGGATACTCGGGGATGGACTTTGGCCGCGTCTACAGCGCAACGGACCTCAAGCTCGGACAACGGTTGCCGTGAGTAATCAAGCCGTGGTGGTCCGATGACCCGCAATGGGCCGCTCAGAACGCTACGAAACCGGGTGCGCTGGTAGCGTTCCGATGGTCGGCAGAGGCTAACGGTCTGCGTTGATAAAATCGGGAGGCATCGATGAGGAGCAGGGCGGGGCGAGTTGCGGTCGCAGCGACGATGCTGCTGATGGGCGCACTTGCGCAGCGTGCAGAAGCCGCTGCCGTGTCGTGGTCGGCACCGATCCAGACGCACGCAGGCGCGAACTACCTCTCCTGTCCGTCGGCAACCCAATGCACGGCGATCACGTCGTCCGGGACGACCTACACCTTCAATCCGGGCTCGCCGGGCTCGGCTGCGGCAAGCCGGAAATACTTGGTGTACGGCATCACAAATGGCTTGTACGAGGGCATCTCGGGCTTTACATGTCTCAGTGTGGCCTCATGCGTGGCGGTGGATTCGGGCGCCGATGAGCTCGCGTTCAATCCGGTCACCGGAACGGTGTCCCACGACCGAGAGCTGCTCCACTACGGGGACTTCTTCGGCCTGTATTGCTTCGCCTTGAGCGACTGCGTCACGGCGTCCTACTATTTTGGCTACTACACGTTCGACGGCTCGTCTGTGGACGCCAACCCGCGGACGCACAGCCTGCCGCACAAGCACCTCGGGTACACGGCGCTCACCTGCGCGACACGATCCGAGTGCATCGCGATCGTGCAGAACGGCGGCTGGGAGTCGACGTTTGTCCCCGGCAAGGCGTCGACCACCGGCTACCGGATCAACCGCGGCTCGCACCTCAATGGCATCGCGTGCCCGAGCGCCGCGGAATGCGTCGCGGTGAACTCCGTCGGTTCCGTGATCACGTTCAACCCAAAGCGTCCGCGCCCGATCACCAGGGCGGTCGACAGCCACGACCTCAACGGGTTGGCCTGCTCGAGCGTCACGCTCTGCGTGGCTGCGGACCGAGACGGACGCGTGGTCTACGGAAAGCCGGGCGCCGGCCACTGGACGGTCAGCAGCGTGCCGGGTGCGCAGCGCCTGGAGACGATCGCGTACGCCGGGGCGCACCGCTTCGTTGTGGTCGACTCATCAGGCAGCGCGTACGTCGCCACGATCAGCTGAGCACCGGCCAGCGCGTCGTGGATGAACACGGTCGAGATCTGGTTCTCGGTCCTCACCAAGCAACAGATCCGCCGCGGCGTCTACCACGACGCCCCCCGGACTGATCGTCGCGATCGAACGCTTCATCAACGGCTACGACGAACGGGCCCAACCATTCATATGGACCAAGACCGCAGACCAAGTGCTCGAGAAGGCCGTCAAACGACAAGACACTTCAGACTCAGTGCACTAGTCATCTCCGACGAGGTGGGGTGTGCATGGTTAGGGTCACCCGACCCCTCCCCGCTACCTACCAACCCCCAAACGCGCGGGGGAAGCGCGCGGCCCGCGTTACAGCAGCGCCGGTTTCGCCAGCCCTACTACTAACCCGTGAACCTTTAATGTCCTGAGTCGGGATCGTAAGCGGTCTCAGAGGTGACTGGGGCGTGATTGGAGCCGCACACAGCAACCAGGGACTCAAGTACTGCCCGGGGTGAATCCAGGCAGCCGGAGGACTTGGGACGACAGCGGCAGCCGGCGTTCCTCATGCGTGGCGAAGTGCGATCGGACCGTCTACCCCCGGGGATGAGAGCGGCCCAAGCAGGATTCGGCGATATCCACCGACCGTCGGACTTGTCAACGCGCAGCTGAGCCGCGCCGAGCCGCGCTGTTCAGCGCCGGCCGGCCGGATTGGCGGCATCGAGCGCTTCGCACCCAGGGACCACGCGCGCCCGCATGTTCGTCTCCATCATGGTGAGGGCAGCCTCAGCCAGATCCTCCCGGATGTGGGCGACGCAGTCGCTGGGGATGGCCAGCTCGAAGTGGCGAACGTAAGCGTCCAGGGCTGAATACAGGATGCATTGTTCGGTCACCTGGCCGGCCAGGATCAGCCGCTCGATCCCTTCCTGGCGGAGGAGATACTCAAGCTGAGTCTGGTAGAAGCCTGAGTGCCTGGCCTTGACCACGAACGGGGTGTCAGGGGGCGGAATCACCGGCTCGACCAGCTCCGGCGCCCTGCCGTTCATCGCGTTCTCGACGATCTCAGCCCTCGCGGCGCTCCAGTCACCGTGGTTGTCGTTGACATAGACGACCAGCGCCTCCTGCTTACGGGCCTGGTCGATCAGATCTCTCAGCGGCGGCACTACCGCACGCACCGACTCCAACAAGGGTTCAGCGTCCTCGTGCTCGTAGGCGTTGAGCATGTCGATGATGATCAGCGCAGATGGCATGGACTCCGTCTAGCCGTCGTTAGGTTTGGCGCGTCTCGCCGCCTTTCGCTCTTCACGTTGCTGCTCACGCGTGCGGCGCAGCGCATTCGAGCGGCGTGCGGCAGCACCGCGCAGCCCGACTCGGAACGGCCCCGCGAACGGTGTGTAGAGGCGCTCGACGTCATGTCCGCCACAAGCGGGGCAGGCGGGCGGCTGCGACGGGGAGGCGAGGGCTTCGAATTGCTCACGGCAAGAGTGGCAGCGGAAGTCGTACAGGGGCATCGGGCCACTGATGTTAGGCCGCCGAGCCGGCTACGGAATGCCGCCGCGCCGGTTACGGAATGCGTCGAGGCGCTGGCGGGGGCTCGTACGCGACCACGTCGCGGCGCCGCCGCTCGCTCCAAACCGTCATCCACAGCAGTGAGATCAGCAGTCCCAGAATGCCGATGACGATCAGGATGATTCCGATCGTATGGATATTGAATCCCCTTGCCGTCACGTGAACGGCAAAGCGCAGAATTGCCCCCAGGGCAATCAAGAACAACGACGTACCGATCCCCATTTCAGAACCTCCGGTTCGTTTGTCTCCGCTGCCAATCATGCCCGCTGGCCGACCAGCACAAACGTCAGCAGCAACGCGACTCAGCTCACCGACGGCGCCCGCCCTTCGGCGTTTGCCGCCGTTGGTCGGGCGTCGGCGGCGCTCGGCGGCGGCGAGATCTGATCGCCGAGGAACTGGAGCGCCAACATCGCCGTGTCGTCGACATGGGTACCGACCTGATATTCGCGCAGAACACTGTCGATGGCAGACAGCAGGGTTTCAGGGTCGCCACCGCTGTCAGCGAGCAGGTCCTGGAGTCTGAGCTCGCCAAAACGGGCTTCGATGCCCGGCGTATCGGTGACTCCGTCGGTGTAGAACAGCAGCGTGTCTCCGGGCTCGATCACCCAGCCCGTTTCCGGCCAGCTGCCGTCGCTGTCGACCCCGAGGAGGACTCCCGTCGTGCCGAGAGTCGCCGGATGCTCCCCGGCTCGGCGACGCAGGGGCGGCGGGTGGCCGGCGGAGGCAATCGTCATCTCGACGTGGTCCTCGCGCTCGCTCACATGGGCGCACACGACCGTCATCAGGGACAGCTCAGCCTCGTCCACCAGCATCCGGTTCAGCAATCCGAGAATTCCCGCCGGCGGGAGGCCGAGCAGCGCCGCCGTCTTCGTCGAGTGGCGGGCCAAGGCGGTAACTGCTGCGGCTTCCACACCCTTCCCGGTGACGTCGCCGAGGATCACCGTGAATCCCTCCGCAGCCTTGAACAGATCGAAGAAGTCCCCACCGATCTGGCTCACCTGGTCGGCTGGCCGGTAGAGCGTGGCGGCCCGCCAGCCGGGCATCGCCGGCAAAGTCGCAGGCAGCAGGCTGCGCTGCAAAGTCTCCGCCGTCCGGCTGCGTTCGTGGTAGACCCTGGCGTTGCCCACCGCGATGGCCGCCCGTGAGCCCAGCTCCTCGGCGAAAGTGAGGTCTTGCTCGTCGTAAGCACCCTTCGTCTCAGCGGCCACGAGGGTGATGGCACCGATCACCGTCTCGCCGGTTCGCATCGGCACGATCATGGCAGAGCGCATCTCCAGTTCCCGGGCCAGACGGAGATGCTGTTCGTCCCGGGCGCTTGCGGCCAGCAGCTCATCGGTGATGGTCGGATACAGCTCGGGCTGACCCGTGCGCAGCACCGCGGGAACTCCAGCCGGAGCCTCCGGGTCAGGTGGGTATTGCTCGCGCAGAGCGATGGCGAACTCGACCTTGGCGGGGTCGACATGGGCGACGGCGACCTGGCGGCTGTCGCCGTGCTCGTCGAGCAACTCCACCCCGCACCAGTCGGCCAGCTCGGGTACCGCCAGCCGCGCCACCCTCTGTAGCGTGTCCTCGAAGTCAAGCGAGGAGGACAGCACCTCGCTCGCGTGCGCGAGAAAGCGACCTCGCAGCTCACTCTCCTTGGTCTCGGTGATGTCCTCGATCACGTTGACGGCCAGCGGGCGTCCGTGATCATCGTCGTACTGACTGGTCTTGATGAGCAGCCACCGCTCCTGCCCGGTCGCCCGATCCAGCCATCGGGTCAGTAGCGGTTCTGCCTCCTCTCCCTTTAGGAGTTGGCGGCCCGTAATCTCCGCGAGAGTCACCCGCGTGCCATCTTCACGGCGGGCCTCGAAGCGCTCGAACACCTGACTCGCGCCCGCCGCCAGAGCTTCCTCGGAGGAGCCCAAGCCGAGCAGCGCCAAGGCGGCCGGGTTCAGAAACGTGAGTCGGCCATCCTCGTCGTGCACGGTGACCGCTTCAGCCAGGGCGCCAAGCGTGAGGTTCAGCTGCTCCCTGGTCGCGCGCAATTGCGCTACCAGCGCCTCCGCCTGGCGCCGGTTGCGCACGCCGATCAGTGCGAGCGCGAACCCAGCGCTCACCGCGCCAACGCGCAGGAGATGATCCAGAGTGAAGAAATAGTGATCCCAGATCCCGCTCAGGACGACCAGCGCCAAGGCCGGCGCGCCGGCGAGGAGCACCTGCCGCGGAGCCCCAAATGCCGCCAAGGCCAGCGGCGCGACCAAGAAAAAGTTCGTGATGACCCGGTTGCCCGTGATCAGGTCGATCGTGGCGATCACCAGCTCGAAGACGATTGCCGCGATCAGCACGGCTCGCCCCTGACGTGCCGTCGGTGGCGTTGGCTCGCGCCCGAGACTTGATGACCGGCTCATTGCGCAGACGCTATCGAGCGGGGCGCGCAGGCCCCCGGCCCCAGCCCGGCCGCGGCTCCCCGAGCCTCGCCACCAGGAGCTTCCCGGAGATCAGTCCCGCCACCCGCGCGACGGGCGAGATGTCTACTGCCTGCTGAGGCTCCACCACGCGAGCATCAGTCAGCGGCCAGGTCCTTCCGCCGCGGACGACCTGGCCTCCGCCGGCCAGCACGTTCTGCACCCAGTCCGAGCGCTCTCCGTAGAGAATGACCACGGCCAGCGTCCGGCCGTGCCTGTACGCGTTCACCGGCGTCCGGTAGGGGCGCCCGGAACGCCTGCCCTCGTGGCAGATGACCGCCCATGGGGGCAGGAACCACGCGTAGCTCAGCTGGATCGGATTGTTGACCGCCCGGTTGAACCGAGCGACGCGCCGGGGGAGCTCGACGGGCACCGCCGCAAGTTTCGCATCCTTGGAGGCCTCCCAGTACCCTCAAGTTCAGCGAATGGCCTACGCCGAGCAGAGCCCGCCGGGGATGCGGGGACCCATCAACCAGCACGCTTCCGCCCTCGCCCACGAGTGGCGGCGATTGACGCGTGTGGCGACCGGTGTCGCCCTGCTGACCAGCCCGGTCTTCTTCCTGCTGCTCTACCAGTCCGATCACATCAGCCTGCTCCCCTCGCTGATCCTCACGGTCGTGGCGGTGATCGCCTTCCGCGGGCTCGTCGAGGTCGTGGTCCGCAAGCTGCTGCCGACGCCCGCGCTCTACGGCGCCGACGAGTCGGTCAAGGCAGACGACATCGTCGCCCGACGTCGCTACTGGTACTGGCGAACGAAGTTCCGCCGGCTTCCGGTCTATGTGCTGATCGTGTTTGGCCTACTCGGGCTGGCGCAGCTGTTCTTCGCCTTTGCCGGTGTCAGCGCGCCGTTCTTCAAGCCGTTCACCGGCCTCCGCGCGATCTTCCCACCCGACACTCTCCCCCAGCTCGGCCTGGTCTTCGTGCAGCTGCCGCTGCTGTTCTTTGTCAACTTCGCCATCTTCTTCGGACCCTTCCTATTTTTCGCCATCCGCCAGATCCGTGGCTACGAGCCCGGCGATGCCAGTTGGGGCGTGAAGATCGACGACGTGCGCGGACAGGCGGAGGCCAAGGAGGAGATCACCCGGGTGATCAGCCTGTGGCAGTCAGGCGAGGAGTTCGAGAAGGCGGGCGGCAAGCGTGAGCGCGGCCTGTTGTTCCTGGGCGCGCCCGGAACCGGAAAGACGATGATCTCCAAGGCGATCGCGACGAACTTCAACTGCCCGTTCGTGACCATCCCCGGATCCGGGTTCGCCGGCATGTTCATCGGGATGGACGCGATCACGGTTCAGTTCCTCGCCCGCAAGGCGCGCAAGCTGGCCAAGAAGTGGGGCGGCCAGTGCATCGTCTTCATCGACGAGATCGACGCGGTTGGAATGCGCCGGCAGGCCCTGCAGGGTTCGCCCGCGGGTGCGTCCGGGGCGATCCCGAGCTCGATCCACGACTTCTGCTTCTACGGCCCCAACGGGTCCCTGACCCCGACCGGGGACCTGGTCATCGAGTCACGCGCGTGGCGTGAGCGTCTGTTCGATCAGCGCGCCGAGTCTCATGCCACCGGTTATTCGGCCTTCGTCGAGCGGGCCACCGAGCGGATCCAGCGGATCTATCCGGGCTTCGGCATGGGCGGAGGGATGGGTGGAGGCCAGGCGCTCAACCAGTTGCTTGTCGTGATGGACGGGATCG
This sequence comes from uncultured Solirubrobacterales bacterium, assembly GCA_963757165.1. Lineage (GTDB taxonomy): Bacteria > Actinomycetota > Thermoleophilia > Solirubrobacterales > Solirubrobacteraceae > Palsa-465. The sequence continues at coordinate 162,194 of CAVWQO010000002.1, read as the reverse complement.
ACGAGCCGCCGGTCATGCGAAAGGTCCTGACCAACCGTCTCAACACCTTCCTCGACGCGATGTTCATTGTTCCGGGCAAGCTCGGGCGCGTGCCGCTCCGCGTCGCGCCGCCGAAACCCCGCCCCGAGCAGATCTACTTCATCGGCGCCTGCAACGTCCCCATCGACGTGCTAGATCCGGCGCTGACCCGTGCCGGCCGGATGGGCCGCCACATCTGGTTCCGCACTCCGACCAAGGACGACCGGCTGGATATCTTCGATCTGTATCTGGATAAGGTCGACCACGAGGCGGACCTCGATTCCGGCCGACGGCGGGATGAGCTGGCGCGGATCACGAACGGGTACTCGCCGTCGATGATCGAGCAATGCTGCTCGATGGCCCTGACCCTCGCGCACTCCGAAGGACGACGCAGGTTCGGGTGGGCAGACATCGTCGAGGCCATGACCACGGTGGAGGCCGGAACCGCCCAGAACATCGAGTACGTGCCCGAGGAGACACGCGCGGTGGCGATTCATGAGGCCGGCCACGCCGCCGCGGGCCACGTGTACCTGGAAAAGGACATCCTCTCCACGCGTCTTTCCATCCGCAAGCGCGGCAGCTCGCTGGGCCATTACCAGGGGATGGAGAAGGATGAACGTTTCTCGCAGTTCCGCAGCCGGATCATGGGCAGCCTGATCATGACTCTGGGCGCGATGGCGGCCGAGCAGGCGTTCTACGGCGAAAACTCGCAGGGGGTCAGCGGCGACGTGATCTCCGCCACGGCGACGGCTGCCGCGATGGTCGGGATGTGGGCCATGGGCCCGGACGCGGTCCACCTGGACGGCAGCCTCGACGTCGAAGACGACGCAAAGGACGTGCTGGCGCGCCTCGAGCGCATTGGCCTGACCATCATGAACCGCGCCGGGAGCGGGTCGCCGTTCATGTCCGATCCCATCGCCTCGGTGCTCGGCGATCGTGACAAGCGCGCCGCCGCAGCACAGATCCTCGGACAGGCCTACGTCACCGCGTATTCGCTGATGGTCTCCAACCGTCCCCAGATCGAGCGGATCGCCGACACCTTGGTCGAACACAAAGAGATGCACGGTGACGAGGTGATCGACCTGCTCAACAGTGTCGGCCTGCAACGGCCCGACATCAACCTCTCCGACGATCGCACATGGCCGACGGTCTGAACGAAACCACCTCGCCGCACAATCAGAAGTTCCGCGCGGTGACCGCGACGCTGGTCGGCGTGGCGATCGGGGCGATTGCGATCGCACTGGCCGTGCTCGTTACTGGCGGATCGTCAGGGCCGGCGCCGAAATGGTCGACCTGGTCGCCCCCGGACGGCGGAGCTCAGGGCGCGCGGGAGATCGCCGATCACCTGGCGCCGTTCTACCGCATCTCCCCGGTCGATCAGCTCGATGTGATCACCGTCGCAAACGTGAGCTCTCCGAGCGCAGCGAGCACCTCGGCGTCCTCCACCTCCTCCGGTTCCGGTGGCGGCTTGCAGGTCGCCGTCCGCGCCAACCCCCCCTCGACCGCGGTCTCGCTGATAGGCGGTCACACCGTGGCCTACAACCTCTGCGGGATCGGCACGTCGAACTGCGCCATCGGCGTGGGCACGCCAAGCAACGACCGGCTGCTGCTGCTCCGCCGCGAAGCGCTGGAACTCGCCCTGTATACGTTCAAGTACATCCCGGGCACCCAGAACGTGGTCGCCGTCCTCCCCCCCGGCAAGACCCAGCCGACCAGCGCGCTCAGCCCCAAGCCGCCATCCTCGGGGGCCAAGAGCGCGAGCAGACCGCTCGACATCGCGCTGCTGTTCCTGCGCGACGAGCTGAAGCCCTGGCTCAACCAACCGCTGTCCAGCACCCTCCCGCTGCAATTTCCTCCGCTGGTGTCCGAGCTGAGCCTGTGGCGGCAGACTCCCGAAGCTGCGCTGGTCGAGCAGATCACCGCTCGCGGGCAGTTCGCCGAGCACCTCGTCCAAGCTCAGGACGGGAGCAACCTGATCGTGCTCGATCCGCTGCCGCCGTCCTAGACCGGGGCCAAGCCCGTCAAGGCTCCGGTCCTGGACTGGACCCGCGCTCGGACCCGCCCTCACGCGCCTCCCAGCCGTGACAGCGCACGACAGGCAACCGCGGGTAACGGGGAAAACGCTCTGGTTCAACGCGCGAGCGTTGGCAGAGCGAGAACACCGATCCTCGCGTGGTTCGAACCAACTGCTGATGACGACAGCTGTTGCACAGTCCCGCGCCCGGGGCGCTGGAGGATTCAGCTCCCGCCTCGAACTCAGGCAATGCCCGCGGCGCTGGCGTCGGTACGCACCGCTCGCGCGAACCGGGCATCGTGCCCGGACACTACGCCGACCGAACGGACCACGTTGCGCCGAATCATGAACACGTAGCGCGAGCCGCCGCGGAGCCGGGCGCGGCCGAGCCACACGCCGCCGCCGAGCGAACGCGCCGACCTGCGCAGGCTCCTACCGACGACCCGGGAGCCCGGCGCGAGGCGGCCGACATGGTAGGAACGCGGCGTTCCGGCCACGTAGACGACGTCGCCATGGCCATTGAACACGGTGGCCAGCTGGCCCGCGCTGCGCGTGACGCAATAGTGGTACGCGCGGCCCGGACGCGATGACGGCTGTCCCGCGCCATAGAGGATCGCCTGGGTACCGAGGCCCACCCGGAGGGGGCCGACCCCGCGCCGGTCGAAGGATCCCGCGGCCGGGAAGCAGCCCGAGGCGGGAACGCCATACGCACGCTCCCACATCTGCAGATAGGCCTCGGCGCCGCGGAACATGTCGCTCATCAACGCGGGACCGGCCATGAGAGTCAGTTCTTGCAGCCAGTCGGGATACATTCCGTAGTTGGCGACCCCATCCCGATTGAGGTCGAACACGCGCTGTCCCCAGACTTCGTGACCGAAGGTGACACGGCCGCCGAAGGCGTTGAAGGGATAATTTATCGGGTGACCTCCGCCCGTGGCCGCGGGTTGACTCTGCTCCGCCAAGCCGTTCATGTCCGCGCCGTAACCGAAGCCGGTCCCGCTGTAGAACCGCTTATTGCGGATCGCCCGAGTGCCGCGCCAGTAGTCGATGAACGTGGCCGGTGAGGAGCCGGCGATCGGGGTGACGAAGCCGCCGAGGTTGTAGATCCGCGGGTTCTCTTGCGGCGAGTCCCAGCTATGGGCCGAGATGACCCCCGAGTAGTGATGTGCCTCGAGCACTGAGAGCGCCTGGTCGGCGGTCTTCACGTCCATGTGATCGAGCTCGACGATGAAGTGCTGCTGGATCATCTTGTCAAGCAGATACGAACCAAGCGACGTCAGTCCGCGCGTGTTGCAGTGCGGCGGCGGCGGATACAGAGGGACCGCCCCGCCCCCGAGCGCGGACGCGACGGGCCCGTTGATCAATTGCGCCAATGCGGACAACGGGAGCACCGTGCTCTGCTGCGAATCGTGCTCGGCTCCCTTGCAAGTCTCGATGCTCCAGTAGTGACCGGTCTCGAGGTGGTTACCGTGATTGACGATCACACCGGTCGTGCCACCATCCATCTTCGTGCCACCAAACGCGTTGTCGAACTTGTGGACCGGGAAGAATGTGCTCACGCCGAGCCGGTGCAGTTCCTGGAGCCCGCTGTCGATCTTGGCCTGGCTGCAGTCCGGGGTGCCGAGATACTCGCCGCAGTTGAGCACGTGCGAGACCTCGACTCCCTCGACCACCGCCAGCTTGCCCGCGTTAATCATTTTGCGCGCCTGGAAGGGGTTGGTGACGATGCGGAAGAAGCCTTTACCAGGGCCGCCGGACTGAGCGTCGATGTAATCCTGGAGTCCGCGCAGATCGGCCGCCTGGACGCGCACGCTGGCCATGTCATTGCACGGGTTACGACGCTGGCTCATGAGCGTGCACAGCCCCTCGTTCTCGACAAGCTGGGTCACCATCACCCGCAAACCGGCCATCCAGGCCCGCTGGATGCCGGTGTAGTACGTACCCTCCTCGGCGAGGTCGGTGGGGCTCGGCCAGGCATGGAAGGTTGGCCAGCCGACGGTGTCGTGGGGGTGAGAGGGCGTGCCGTAGTCCTCAAGGCTCTCTATCTGGCCGTTGGTGCCCTGCTGGACGCCCTTACAGTCAGGCAGAGCGATCGGAACGCCGAACTGGTCCCACGGTCGGCCGCAGTGCCACATGCCGCCGAACAGCTCGAAACCCGTCACGTGCACGTGGGCGTCGATGGTGCCGTTCACCTGAGCCTGTGGGCTCGCCCCCGAGAACGGCGTTCCGGTGGCGTCGACCTCGGCCTCGGGGTACGTGGCGCAGCCGGAGGCGGGGACAAAGCTGACCGACCGCGCGATCCCACTGGCCGGGTTGGTGATGGTGAAGCCGGACCGCGCATCGCCGTCGACACGCCAGATCGTCTGATCGCTCGGGCTGGCGACCATCGTCGGCGCAGCGCCACCGGCGAGGAAGTCTCCGCCGGTGCCGTAGAGCAGGTACTGCCCCAGGGTGGCCGCCTGCATCCGGAACGGGCCCGGCGGAATCACCACCCCACTTGTCCCAACCGCGGGGCGCACTGCGTAGCAGCCGTGGACGAGTGAATAGCGGTTTAGGGGTGGGGCGGCCCGGGCTGCGGCCGGCCGACTGTTCGCAAGGGCTGCGGCCGTCCGATCGCCGGCGGGCGCGGGACCGGCGAGCAGGCCGATGGCCAGCGCCGTCGCTGCTGCGAGCACCACGGCAGACAGGCGCCATCGCGTCATGGGCGCGTCAGCTCCTCCAGGGCGAGCACAAAAGAAGAGTAATGCCGACCGGTGACCTGATGCAGCGCTACCTCGCAGGTTCGGTTGCTGGACACGCAGGCGTCGAGGCTGCGGCCCTCGAGCTCACGGGCCAGATCGCGCAGGGCCGAGGCGGGAAGCTCGGGTCGCAGCAGCCCGCGGTCGCCGGCCATTCCGCAGCAGCCCGAGGCGGCAGGCACCAGCACGTCGTCGGCCATCTGCGCCGCCACGGCGGCCAGCTTGTCCGACAAGCCGAGGTGCTGGGAAGCGCAGGTCGGATGGACCGCCATCGTGGCCAGCCGGCGCGGGATGCTCAGGTGGGGCAGCAGCTGATCGTGTACCCAGGCGATCGAGTCGAGCACCTCCACCGACGTGTCGCCGAGCTGCCCCAGGACGCCGTGCGTGCACGAGGTGGCGTCGATCACGACCGGCAGCGTTCCGCCGTCCGTCCAGCGCTCCAAGGCGGCGGCCATCTTCTCCGCCATCACCGCTTGACCATCGGTGTAGCCCTTCGAGCTCCACGGAGTGCCACAGCAATGGCCGGCCACGTCCGGCGGGATCCACAGCGGGAGCCCGGCCCGAGCCGAGACGGCCACCAGCGCCTCTGGCAGGGTCGGATGCGCGCCATGCTCGCGCGGGTTGCCGAAGATCCGGTTGATGCAGGCCGGCATGTAGACCGCCGCCGCGCCGTCACGCGCCGTGCGTGGCAGCGACGAGGGGGCCGCAGGCGGTAACTCTCGCCTCAGGGCCCGCGCCGGCACCCGCCCGGTTCGCAGCCCGGCGCGCGCCACCCGCTCAAGGGGTGCGTAGTGCCGCGCCGCCTCCACGCCGGCGCGTTCGGCTTTCGGTCCATGCGCCTCGTGGCGCAGTCCCTTGATCAGCTGGCCGGTGTCGATCCCCACCGGACACACCTGCTTGCACGATCCGTCGGCCGCGCAGGTGTCGATGGCCGCGTATTCGTATTGCTCACGCAGTGCTTTCAGCACCGGGGAATTCGGGGCCTGACGCGCCATCTCCCGCCGCACCACGATTCGCTGGCGGGGGGTCGTGGTCACGTTGCGCGAGGGACACACGGGCTCGCAGAACCCGCACTCGATGCACTTGGTCACCACTTCCTCGATCTCCGGCGTCGACTTGAGGTTGCGCAGGTGGACATGCGGATCGCGGTTGAGCACGATCCCCGGACCGAGAACTCCGTCCGGGTCGGCCAGTCGCTTGATCCGCCACATCATCTCGGTGGCCTCTGCGCCCCACTCACGCTCGACGAACGGGGCCATGTTGATGCCGGTGCCGTGCTCGGCCTTCAGCGAGCCATCGTATTTGTCGACGATCAGCTCGACGAGCTCGCCCATGAACGCCTCGTAGCGTTCGAGGTCGGCCGCCTCGCCGAAGTTGGGCGTGAGCAGAAAGTGCAGGTTGCCCGCAGAGGCATGTCCCGCCAGTCCCTGGAGAAATCCGTGGCGGCCGAGCAGCGCCTGGAGATCCTTGGCCGCCTCGGCCACCCGCGCCGGGGGGACGCAGACGTCCTCGATGATCAGTGAGACGCCGGGCGGGCGCATCGCCGCCAGCAGTCCCTGCATCCCCTCGCGCACCCGCCACAACATCTCGATTCGTTCCGGTGCACGAGAGAACTCCGCGGAATCGACCAGCGGGCGACCGCCCAGAATCTCCATTGCCGCCGCTTCACAAGCGTCCACGGCGTCCGCCTCGTCGGCGCGGAACTCCACCAGCAGCGCAGCGCTGCTTGGAGGAAGTTCCTTCCAGCGCTCAGGCGTTCCGGGCATGTTGTAGGCGGCAGCGATCAGCGTGGGAGCGACCATCAGCTCGGTCGCCGTCGCGCCCGCCGCGACCAGCGCCGGGACCGCGTCGGCGGCGGAGTCCAGATCCTCAAAGAACACCAGCCCGATCGTGGTGCGGCGACCCAGCGGCACCGTCTCGAACACCGCCTCGGCCACGAACGCCAGCGTCCCCTCAGAGCCGATCACAAGCCGGCGGAAGATCTCCAGCGCCGTGTCAGCATCGAGAAAGGCACAGAGGCGGTAGCCGGTTGTGTTCTTGATCTGGAACTTCCGCGCCACCCGCTCGGCCAGTGCGGGGTTGCCGCGGAGCTGATCACGGATCGCCGCGAGCCCGGCGGCCAGCTCGGGAGCGGCGGCCGCGAACTGCTCCTCAGCGTCCGGTGCCGCGCTGTCGATCGTCGCTCCGGAAGCCAGCACCAGCTTCATCGACTCGACTGTGCGATACGAGTCGGACACCACGCCGCATCGCATCCCGCCCGAGTTGTTGGCGATCACGCCGCCGATGCAGGCGATGTCCGTGCTGGCCGGGTCGGGCCCCAGCTTGCGGCCATGACGGGCCAGCAGCCGGTTGACGTGCCCGAGCACCATCCCCGGCTGGACGCGGACGCGCAAACCGTCGTCGAGAACCTTGACCCGCTGCCAGTGGCGGCGGACGTCGACCAACACTGAGTCGCTTTGCGACTGCCCGTTCAAGGAGGTGCCCCCGGCTCGGAACACCAGTGGGGTCCCGCTGCTCCGTGCCCAGCCCAGCAGCGCGACCACATCGGCGATGTCGTGCGGCATCGCGATCGCCTTGGGGATCAGCCGATAAGGGCTGGCGTCGGAGGCATAGGCCACGAGATCAAGGGCTTCGGTCAGGACGCGGTCCGCACCGAGCACGCGCGTCAGATCGGTTCGCAGCGGTCCGGGCGTGCCGCCGGCGACCCACTCGGGCGCGCGGTCGAGAGCAGCGGTCACAGCCGCTACTCGAGCCACATTCCGGAGGCCACCGGTACCTGCACCAGCCGCGGACCATCCTGTACGGCGATGTCCTCACGCAGCGCCTCGGTCAGCTCCTCTCGCCCTGAGACCTCACGCGCCGACATTCCGTAGGCCCGCGCCACCGCGGCCACATCCAGCCCGGGCAAGTTCAGGCCCGGCGCGCCGGAGAGCTGTTCGAACTCGGCGAACCACTTGAGGATCATGTACTCCTGGTTGCGGAGCACCAGGAAGGTCACGGGGAGCTTGTAGGCCACCGCGGTCCACAGTGCCGTAATGCCGTACTGGGCCGAGCCCTCACCGAGTACGCACACCACCGGGCGGGCCGGCTGTCCGAGCTGGACACCGAGTGCGGCCGAGATCCCAAAGCCCAGGCCGCCGCTGGCCCCAAAGTAGTAGCTGCCCGGCTCCGAGAGCCGCAGGCGATTGCGGAGCGCCATCGTCGACGACGGCGCCTCGAGGACCGCGATCCCATCCTGCGGCCACACCTCGGCCAGAGCCGCCATCGCCTCCGAACCGCTCAGCGGGTCGGCGTGGGGAGGATCGCCGAGCTCAGGTCGTGGCTCCACCGGCGGGCGATCAGACTGGTCGAGCTGGGCGACCAGCTCCTTGAGGGCAAGGGCCACGTCGCCGACGATCGCGTCGCCCATCGGCGCGCGGGCCGCCTCGGCCGGATCGCTGGTGATGGCCACCAACGACGCTCCTTCGGGAAGCAGCGGACCCGGGAAATACGGGTAGTACGGAAACACCGAGGATCCGACGACCAGGATCAGGTCATAGGGCTTCAGCACCTCCCCCACGGCCCCGATCGCGGGGGGAAGCACTCCCACGAAGTTCGGATGGCTCTCCGGAAAGCCCAACCGTCCGCCTCCCGGGGCGGGGGTCGCCCACACCGGTAGGTGCTGCTTCTCGGCCAATGCAATCGCGTCCTCCCATCCCCCGCTGGCATCGATGTCGGGACCGGCGACCAGTACCGGATTGCGGGCCGATTGCAGCGAGGAGGCGAGCTGCGCGAGCGAGGCGGGGTCCGGCACGGCTCTGCCGCCGACGACCCGCCGGATTGCATTGCCGGCGCGGTCCGCGTCGGCCTCCGCGCTCCAGTCATCCATCGGGATCGACACGAACGTCGGCCCGCGGGGCGGCAGCATCGCATGATGGATGGCCCGGCCGATCGCCCCCGGAACGTCCTCCGGGCGTGGAGGCTCGTGACTCCATTTGACGTAGGGCTGGGGCCCGACCGTAGCGTCCCGGTTGGTCAGGTTCGCCTCAATCGTGATCTGGGCCCGGACCTGCTGCCCGGCGGTGATGACCAGCGGCGATTTGTTGGCCTGCGCATTGAAGATCCCGCCGACCGCGTTGCCCACACCCGGCGCCGTATGCAGGTTGACGTGGGTAGGACGGCCGGTCGACTGCGCATAGCCGTCCGCCATCCCGACCACGACCAGCTCCTGCAGGCCGAGGATGTAGCGAAAGTCCTCGGGGAACTCCGCCAGCATCGGCAACTCGGTCGAGCCCGGGTTGCCAAAGATGGTTGTCATTCCATGGGCACGGAACAGGTCAAAGGTCGCTTCGCGAACGGTCGCCATCGGCAGTGCTCTCTCCTCTTCTCTCAGCGGTCGGGCGCGTACACGCTATTCGGAGGCCGGTGCTCGTGCCATCGCTCCTGCTGCTCAAGCTGCCCGGCCAGGCTGATGAGCCGCGTTTCAGAGCCCTGCGGGCCGACCAGCTGCGCCCCGACCGGCGCACCCGCGGAGGTGAATCCGGCGGGCACGCTCATCGCCGGCCAGCCGATCACGTTCCACGGCCAGGTATACGGGCAGGCCGCCACGATCCGCTGGTCGGTCTGCCATCCGGACAGCGCTTCGATCCCCCTTACGGGCAGCGGGGGCAGGGCGGTCGTCGGCGTGAGCACCACGTCGAAGCGGCGAAAGATCGGGGCCACACGCCGGGCCATCAGGGGCTCGAGGCGCCGAGCGAGCTGAAGGATCGGCCCGCCGAGCCACCGTCCGACGCGCGCGTTGTGCCTGGTCCGCGGGTCGAGCAGCGAAACATCGGGCGCGCACGCGACGTAGCGCGGGAGGCCGGCCAGGGAGCGGGGAACCGCTCCGAGCCCGAGCATTCCGTAGGCCGGATCGGCCACGTCGACGCTGTGGCCGAGCCCCTCGATCACGCCGGCGATCCGCTCGATCGCGGCCCGAATCTCGTCGTCCAACCGGGCCGGCGCCACGGTGAACGGGATCCGCAGCGAGAGCGCCACCCGGAGCCGCCGCGGTGGCCGGTCCGCTGCGCCGAGGAACGACCCCTCGGCCGGCTTGGGCTGATGGAGGTCCTGGGGATGGTTGCCGGTCGCGGCGTCCAGCAGCAGGGCCGCGTCGGCGACCGTGCGGGCCAACGGACCGATGCACGTCAACCCGTTGAAGGTCTCCGGGTCCGGCCAGGTGGAGATCCTCCCGCGCTGCGGCTTGATTCCCACCAGATGCGTCCATGCGGCGGGAATCCGGACCGAGCCGAGTCCGTCCGAGCCAAACGCGCCGGCCACCGCGCCGGCGGCGACGGCGACGGCCGAACCGCCCGAGGACCCCCCGGGGGTGAGCTGTACGTCCCACGGGTTGCGCGTGATGCCGAAGCCGGTGCTCTCGGTGATCGGCCACTGGCCGAGCTCGGGTGTGTTCGTCTTGCCGACGATGACCGCCCCGGCCCGCCGCAGCCGTCGGACCATATGCGCGTCGTCAGCTTTGACTGGGAATGCACCGGCGCACCCGAACGAGGTGCTCTCGCCGGCCACGTCGACGTCATCCTTGACCGCAACCGGTACGCCGAGCAGTGGCCCTCGCTCCCCTGCTCGGAGCCGGGCGTCGGCGTCGTCCGCCTCGCGCCGGGCAGCCTCGGTCCGCAGGCACCGGAACGCGTTGAGCGACGCGGACGTCCGTTGGGCAATGTCCAACGAGCGCTCCAGCAGTTCTCGTGCGGACACTTCTCCGCGCGCCAGCAGGTCGGCCTGGCCGCGCAGTCCGGAGAACGCCGGGGGCTGCCCGAGCACCGCGCGGCTCACAGCTGCGCCAGGACCTCGGCCGCGGCCCGCTGTCCTGACTGCACCGCACCGTCCATATAGCCCGTCCACACCGTCGCGGTCTCGGTGCCGGCCCAATGGATCCGATCGACCGGTGTGCGCAGAGCGCGGCTGTATTCGGTCATGACGCCCGGTGGCATCACTCCGACCGGACATCCGCCGGTGTAGATCTCACGGTCCCAGACCTGGTCGAAGTAGGCGCGCGGGCTCCCGGCCTGGGAGCCGAAATAGCGCACATAGGACACCAGCGCCCGCCTGGCCCGCTCGGCGGCCGGGAGATCGGACAGCTGCCGAGCGTCGTCCCCATCGATGAAGCCGAGCAGCACTCCCGGCGTGCCGCTGGCCGGCGAGGCGTCGAAGGTCACCTTGACCGGCCCGAGATCGCTGTTGGCCTGACCGTTGAGGCCGTTGGCGCGCCAGAACGGGCGGTCATAGACGGCGATCGTCTTGATCAATGAGCCGATCGGCATCCGCTGCGTGAGTTGATCGCGTAGCGCCGGGACGCCGGGGGAGTAAACGATGCGCCCGGCCAGGTTGGGCGGGATCGCGACGATCACCCGCCTCGCGTTGACGCTCAGCCCGTCGGCGTGAACGGTGACGCTGCGGGGACCCTGGTCGATCTCACGCACCGGCCGGCGCAGCAGCACGCGATTACCGAGCTGCCGGGCCAGGGCCACGGCGATCCCCTGAGTGCCACCGGAGACACGGAAATCCTGCGCCCCGCCCGCGCCCGCGTTGGCGATCAGCGGGGTGACGCCGCCGGCGGCATGGACGTAGGAGAGGAAATAGAGCAATGAGATGTCCCGTGCCTCTACGGAGAGGACGGCTTCGACGGCCAGCGCAAACAGGCTTCGGCCCTTGGCGCTGACGATGTTCTGCTGGGCCCAGGTGTCAACCGTGATCGAATCCCACTCGACCGCGCGGGGCGCGTTGTAGGGAGCGTCGAGCGGCACCGTCGAGGCCATGCTGTCGATCGCCGGCAGCGTCACCGTCCCGAGCTGGATCACGGCGAGCGGATCGTTGCTCGGAGGGATCGTGCCGGTATACGGCGTCCCCCTGCCGTCTTCGTACCACAGCAGCTTTCCGTTGGCGTAGGTGTTGAACTTCCCGATCCCGAGCTCCGACATCAGCGCCAGGATGCGGTGCTGCGTGGGACCGACAAAGGTCGCGCCCAGGTTCGCCACGTCGGTGGCGCCGGCGCCGAGCGAACGGCTCAGACAGCGTCCCCCGACGCGGTCGCGGGCCTCGAGGACGATGACCGACTTGCCCGCGGCTCGGACGGTCTTGGCCGCGGTCAACCCGGCGAGTCCCGCCCCCACCACAACCACGTCAGCGCTGCGCGGGCTCGGGGCGCGTTTGCGGCGCCGCTTGCGGGACGTGGCCGCCTCGGCGTCGATCGGGACCGCCGCCACTGCTCCCGCGGCCAGCGTTCCGGCGACGAAGCGCCGGCGGGTGATGTCGTCTTTCTCAGTGGTCATGGCATGGCCTTTCAGGGTCCGAGCGTTGGGGTGGCGGCAGCGAACGCGTCAGCCGCCGCGAGATCGAAGTCACCGTGGTCGGAGCCCAGGCCTTGAGCGACCAGCGCGGCCGCCGCACATCCGAGCACCGCCGCGGCACGCCGCGACCGTCCGAGTGAGAGCCCGCGTAGGAACCCGGCCGAGAAGGCGTCGCCACAGCCGGTGGTATCGACGACCTCGGTGGCGAAGGCCGGTACCGACGATGCTCTCATCGGCATCCACGATCACCGCCCCGCGTGCACCGCAGGTCGCCGCCACGCAACCGACGCCGCGTTGCACGAGTGCCCGCGCAGCCAGCGTGATCTCGTCCTCACCGGTCAAGCCGAGCGCCTGCTCCTCGTTGGGCAGCAGGTAGTCCAGGTGGGCGAGCGCGGGGGCGATCCAGTCGAAAATCGCCTGCGCCTGCTCGCCGGGAGCGAGCAGATCAGCCGAGGTGACGACGCCGTGCTCGTGGGCGAAGGACAAGACCTTCGCCGCCTCCTCGCCGCCCATGAACTCGGGGGCGCCGACATGCAGGTGGGTGGCCTGCGCAATCTCGTCCCACGGTGCATCGGCGGAGGCGTAGTTGGCGTTGGCTCCGACGACGTGGAACGCCGGACGCGATCCGTCGGGGCGAATCGGCAACACGCTGGCCGAGGTCTGCACGCTGTCGCGGCGGACGAGCAGGTCGGTGCTCACCCCGTGGCGGGCCAACAGATCGATCATCACATCGCCGAGCGCATCGGTCCCGATGGCGCCGGCGCTGTCGGTGCGGGCGCCGAGCTTGGCCAGGGTGACCGCCGTGCCGCCCGCCGTGCCGGCTGGGGTGATCCTGATCTGTTCCACTAGCTGGCCACCCTGCCCGGCGGGGATCTCCTCCACCGGCCGCACGAGCACGTCGACGACGTGTACGCCGAGCGCGATCACCCGCATGGGGTCACCGCTCTACTCCGTGGGTTGCGCCATAGCCGGTGCGCAACACCGTCTCGACGACGCCTTGCTGCTGACCTGCGTCCAGCGCGCGCGGGCGGCCCAGCGCGGAGGCATGCCAGTAGACGCCGCATGCCCACTCGAGCAGCAGCGTCTGCTCCACGGCCGCGTCGAGGTCGGCGCCGTGGACGATCGCACCATGATTGGCCATCAGCGCCGCGGTGCGGTCCTGCAGCGCGTCAAGCGTGGCCTCAGCGAGTTCCGCCGAGCCGAAGGTCTCATACGGAGCGACCCGGATCGAGCCTCCCAGCAGCAGCATTTGGTAGTGGACCACCGGCAGCTCATCGAGGACGCAGGCCAGCGCCGTGGCCATCGGGGAATGCGTGTGGACGACGGCCTTCGCTCCAAAGCGGCGGTAGATGCCGAGGTGCAGCTGCAGCTCCGAGGTGGCCGGACGGGGACCGTCCACGTGCGCGCCGTTGAGATCGACGACGGTGATCTCGCCCGCGGCCAGGTCGCGCAGGGCCGCACCGGTCGGGGTGACCGCGACAAGCTCGTCCGCGCGCGCGGAGATGTTGCCGGCGGTTCCGACCACCAGCCCAGCCGCGGCGAGCCTGCGCGCCGAGGTGGCCACACCCTCGCGCTCAGCCTCGAGCATTGACCCACTCACTCTCGCGACGCTAACATGAACTCAAGCTCACTTTCAAGTTCGAGCGGGGTCGATTGGATGTCCGAAGATCTTCCAGACCGGGACCAACCGCAGCTGCGCAACGTCCCGTTGCAAGCGCGCAGCCGAGAGCGGGTGCGCCGGATCCTCGATGCGGCCGACGAGCTGCTGGCCGAGGAGGGAGCATCGGCGTTCACCACCAACCGGGTCGCGCGTCACGCGGGCGTCCCGGTGGGCTCGGTCTATCGCTATTTCCCCGACAAGGAAGGGATCGTCGAGGCGCTGGCGCTGCAGTACTGGAGCGACTTCGAGGATCTTGTGGCCGCGGCCGCCGAGCTCGACGAGAGGAACCCGCTCCAGGACCCGGGCGCAGTCGTGCTCGACGCTCTGGCGGCCGGCTTCAGAGCCCGTCCGGGTTTCCTAGCGCTGTGGTACGGCGGCCTGCGGACCGAGGAGGTGCGTGACGCGACTCGCCCCACCCGGAGCGCGATTGCTCGCTCGATCGAGCGCATCCTGCAAGTGCACTGGCCGGACGCCGCTGCCGCCAACCGGGAGCGAACCGCTCAGATGGTCGTCCTGGCCGGCGACGGCCTGCTGCGCGAGGCCTTCCGCCTGAACCAGTCCGGCGATCTGGCCCTGCTGCAGGAGAGCAAGCTGATGCTCGACGCCTACATCGCCGTGCGCCTCGGGCGGCCCACGGTCTAGCCGCCTCCCGCGTCGCTACTTCGGGGCCGGGGCCCGCTGGACGTGCGGGTAATAGGCCGAGAGCACGCCGTTGCCCCAGTTGAACGCCGGTTGCACGCGGCACGGGACGTTGCCAAACAGGAGCGGGACCTGGGAGGGATTCCCTGTGTTGTTGCACGTCGCCGAGAGCAACCCACCTGCACCCACATTGGCGAGTTCACCCGGGGCAAAGTAGGTGTTGGAGCGCGAGGTTGGCTCGCGGACGGTCTGCCCGAAGATCGACTCGCGGCCGATCGCCGCGATCGCCCTCAGGTAGGAGGCGGAACCGGTACTCGTAGCCGCAGGAGCGCTCGCCTGCAGGTCGGCGGCCAGGTTGCCCATCGCGGCGACCAGCTCCCGGCGGTACAGCGCGATGAAGTTGATGATCGGCGCGACCTCCCTGGCGGCGGGCAGGATCACGTCCACGGCGGGCTTGAACGCGGTGGTGAACCGGGTGATCGCGGGCAGGGCGGCGTCAGCAGCGCTGAGCAGCGCCGGGGCGGCGCGGAGCAGGCGCGTTGCCGGACCCGAGAGACTGATCACCTCCGACAACGCCGGCGTCAGCAGCGGCGCCACGGGCGTCAACGCGGCGAGCGTGGGCCGCGCGATCCCGAGCGTCGTGTTCAGCGTCCTCAGGGTCGTACGCAGCGCCACCAGGAACGGCGGCAGCGCGTTGACGGTCGCGGTCAGCTGTGCGTCGCGAGCCGCCGTGACCGAAAGCACCTGGTCACCAGCCCGCACCAGGCTCTGGAGGTCGCTGGAGCGATTGCCCAGCGTGCTCAGAACGGTCGCGCTGCTGTTGATGACGCGCTTGAGGTCGCCCTGCTGCTGGTTGAGCACACCGACCATGGCCGAGAGCTCGGTTACGGCCGGATCCAGATTGCCGAACGCGTTGTTTAGATCCAGTCCGCGGCCAGCCAGAGCCTGGCCGGTCCCACTCAGGAGGGCCTGGAGGTTCTGCTGCGTCGGCCGGTCAAACGAGCCCAGGACCTGGTCGAGGGCTTGTGTGTCCGCGACGTGATCGGCCGGAATCGTCCCACCGTCGGCGAACTTGGGCCCGGAACCGTTTCCGGTCGAGAACTGTACGTAGG
Organism: uncultured Solirubrobacterales bacterium; assembly: GCA_963757165.1. Lineage (GTDB taxonomy): Bacteria > Actinomycetota > Thermoleophilia > Solirubrobacterales > Solirubrobacteraceae > Palsa-465. The sequence continues at coordinate 146,688 of CAVWQO010000002.1, read as the reverse complement.
CCTCGCCGAGCAGGGTCTTCTGGCGTAGGACCGCGCGCGTGTCGACCGGTAGCGGGGCGTACTGCGGTCGGATCTGGACCGTCACATAGGACTTCACGCCTCTGGCCTGCACCGAGGAGACCTTGCCCACGGTGACGCCGGAGATCCGCACGTCGGCGCCGGGAACCAGCAGCCCGCTCTCCTTGAACACGGCGTGGATGCGGTAGCCCTGCGGACTGAGGGGAATCGTGCCGCCGAACTGCGTCCACACGAAGATCATCAAGCCCACACAGGAGAGGGCGAATGCGATCGCTGCGAGTACGGCCGAGCGTCGGGGGGCTTGGGTGACCATCTACTTGCGGGCCTCGGAGCTCATGTGCACCCGAAGTTCGTGCCCAGCAACGTCTCGATCAGGGGGCCGAAGAAGAACGACTTCAGACCTGGGCAGGTAGCCAGAACCAGGGTCCGCCAGGTTGGCCCGTTGGCGTCGGCGTTGGCGAGGAACGAGTCAGCGTTGTGCGCGAACCATGAGAGCCAGTAGAGGAACCCGGGGTTGCGCCCACCCGGGTTGTAGGCGACCTCGTTGGTCACGTACGCGAGCACCTTGAAGGAGCTGATCAACGCCGGAACCACCTGGCGGAGGCTGTGCCCCAGTGGCGGCAGCTCGGCGGCCAGCGGAATCACGGCGTTGACGAACGGAGGAATCTCCTTCAGCGGCAGCAGCGCGGCACCTTCGAATAGCGTGCGGCTCTGGCGCAGCGTGGTGGGCAGCCGGCGGGCAGTGGGCAGCAGCGCGGTGGCGGTCGGTCCGAGCTGGTTGGCCAGGCCGGCCACGTCTGCCAACGTCCGGCGCGTGGTGGCCAGCGTGCCCGGAAGCCGGGTGATCGACTCACGCAAGGCGACGTCCTGATTGGCCAGCGCGTGGACGGTCGTGTCACCCGCCCGGACCACGGTGGCGAGCTGGGAGTCCTTGGCGCTGGTGGCCGCGCTGAGGACGCCAAGATTGTGAACGAGGGTGGCCAGACCCTGTCGCCGGGAGGCGAGCAGGTCCCCGATCTGGCGCAGCTGCACCGAGGTCGGCCCGAGTGCCCGCAACAGCCGGCGGATGTCCCCCCCGCGTCCCTGGGTGCCGTGGTTCAGCTCGGTGATCAGGGACGTGAACCACAACCGGGTGTCGCCGTCCAGCGCGCTCAGCAGCTCGTCGGCATCGATCGGCGAGGTCGTCTGCGAGATCGGGATCGTTCCGCCGTGGCGGAGCGTTCCGGCGCTCGAGGTACCCGGAGCGATGTTCACCTGCATGTCCTTGAGCGGGGTGTTGGGCACCAAGCTCGCCTGCGCATCGCGATACAGCCGCGGCAACTTGTGGGGGTCGATCTCCATGTGGATCACGGCCTGTCCCTCCTGCAGCGAGGTCCCGGTGATCTCGCCGACGTGCACGCCGGCGACGTTGACCGGCTCCCCCAACCCCGGCGCCACGGCGGCGGCGGTGGGGAAGCGCGCGTCGACCGAGTAGAACGTCTGAAAGGGATTCGGGAGGCGCTGCTGGAGGAGGATGTAGAACCCCGCGGCGGAGCCAAGGACCGCGAGCGCCATCAGGGTCGCGAAATAGCGCCCGTACCGGCGAAGCTGCATGCCGAAGCGGCCACTCACGGTCCGCTCACCGCCTTGGCCCGGCCGCCCGCGAGGGCCAGGCTGCGCTGGAGCTGACGCCGCGTCAAGGAGCTCGGAGCGGCAGCTGGAGCTGGGCGCAGGTCCGATGCCGCCGCCGGCGAGGACAGGCTCGGGAGCTTCTGCGTGGCGCACGGCACGTCAGGTCCGAAGGCCGATGGTGTGAGGTCCCCGACCCACGACGGCCGAGCGCCCAGCAGCGACGAGCCACCGGGCGGCGATGCGCCGACGATCTGTCCCAGCAGCGGGACGCTGCCCAGGATCCCGCCGGTGACCGAGTTGCTTCCCGCGCCGGCCAGGACGCGGGTGTACGGCCCGTTGGCGTCGAAGTTGCCGCTGGCGCCCGCGATATTGGGCAGGAAGTGAACGAAGTCCTGCCACACCGGGCGTCCGGTCGACAGCGAGCCGTCCGGCACCTGCTGGTTGAAGATCGGCGTTACGTGCGTGCGCAGGCAATCGGTCACCTGCTTGCCGATCGGGAAGGCGCCGGCCAGCAGACGAAGGATGGTCGGGAACTGGGAGAAGGTGGCGTTCAACGTCCGCAGCAACCGAACTCGCTGCGCCGGGGCGACGATCTTCGCCAGCTCCCGGACCGCTGCGGTCACGCTGGTCAGGATCGGCGGGGCGAGTTTGAGCGACGGGTCGAGGGCGAGGGCGAGCCTGGCCACCGGCGGCAAGGCACGATCGATCGAGACCAGCGACGCCGGGGCTGCCCGCAGGGTCTGGTCGAGGCCGGAGATCGTTTGCGCCAGCGACCCGTCCGCGGAGGCCAGCGCCCCGGCGGTGATGTTCAGCGACCTGATCAGGTCGGTCAGCTGCGCCGAGCTGGCCGCCAGCGTGGACGTGACGTCCGAGGCCGAGCTGAGCAGCCGCTGTACGTCGCCCACGTGGGTGCCGCGCAACGCCCGCGTCACCCACGCGACGTCCTTGAGCACCGGGGTCAGCTGTGGAATGGCGGTCTTGAGGCCACCTGCACCGCTGGAGGATTCGGGCTGTCCCGGGCGCGGGCTGAAGCCCTGGTTGAGTGTGCTCAGCAGTCGCTTGAGGCTCACCCGGCTGGCCGAGTTGAACGTCGAGAGCACGTTGTAGAACTGAACGGGGCTTGAGGTCTGCGAGATCGGGATCTCGAATCCCTCCGGCGCGATCGGGGCGCCGGGGCTGCCGGGATTGAGCTCCAGGTAGTAGCCGCCTTCCAGGAACAGGCGATCACGGATGCGCAACGTCGCGTCGGTGTGGATCGGCCGGCCGGCTTGGTCGAGGGTGAAGGCGATCTTTGTGGCTCGGCCGGCCGGCGACACGCCCTGCACGGTGCCGACGTCGATCCCCGCGATCCGCACCGGTGAGTCCGCGCGCACGTTGACGCTGTTGTTGACGAGCGCGTAGACGGTGTATCGCGGAGCGAATGGGAGACCCTGGTTGAACGCGTAGACAGTCACGAACAGGACGGCGAAGATCGCCAGCAACGAGATCACCACCGGGTGCAAGCGGCGGTGACTGCGCCGCGGGGTGCGACGCCGACGCGTCGGGGCACTCATGGCACCAGCCCGGCTTTCTGCCCGCGGGCGAGCACGCCGGCGGGCGGCAGGGTGTTGTCGACGGTGGTGGAGGTCGGCCCCGGGTCGCCGATCAGCTGGGTGCCGCGGTAGGTCTCGTTACCCGCCTGGCACGAGCTGGTGTTCTCCCTGGGGTAGGGGTTGATGTGCAGATCCGAGGCCGGCGTGCCGGATTGAAACTCCTGGTTGAGGTCGATGATCGGGGCAAAGCGCAACCACCCGGCGGTCGAGTCGCCCTCGGTGAGCGCCGAGGCGAAGTTGCGCACCCACAGGGCGGTGACGTTGCACGCCAGCTGCTCAGAGGAAACGGTCCGCAGGATCGCGCCGAGGCCCACGAAGGCCGACGAGCCGAATGTGGCCAGGTCGTTGGAACCCAGGACCTTGAACGTGCCGCTCGCGGCCGGATCTCGCGCCAGCGCGTCCACGGCGGTCAACGCTGTCTGCAGCACGCCGGCCAGCTGGGGGACGCGGCGGAATACCGGGGTTGCGCCGGTCAGGATGGCGTCGAGGCGCTGCGCGGCCAGCGGCAGCAGTGCTGCACTGGGTTTGAGCGCCTGCACGATCGTTGCGGCCTGGGTGAGAACCGGGCGGGCGTTGGTCAGAACCGTGGTGGCGAGGGCTTCGGTCGGAGGCGTCTGATCGATCGCCGCGCCCAGCTGCGATCGCTGCAGCGCGGCGAACGTCGTGGCCGCGTCGTTGAGCAGCGAGGTCACGGTGGGCGCCACCGGTGCCAGCGCCCCGGTCGTCGCCGCCAGACCGCTGATCAGCTGTGAGAGGTGGGTATCCGGAGAAGCGAACAACCGCAGCAGCTCCTCCAGCGGCCCGATCAGGTGACGGGTGCTGTAGATCGAGTTGTTGAAATCGGTCCCGCGGCCGGCCACTGCGTCGCCGAAGTCGGCCAGCGCGCTGCGCAGCCCCTGTTGAGTCTTGGGACCGAAGGTTGCGAAGGCCGTATCCAGGTCGACGAAGGGGACGTTGTGGTTGCGGCGGGGATTCGTGTTGAGGCTGAACGTGCCGCCGTCCGGGAGCCCCCCGTGCTGGGTGCTGCCCGGGATGATCTCCACGTATTTGCCGCCGAGCACTGAGGCGAGTCGGACCTGGTAGCGCGTGTCCGAGGGCAACGGCTCCAGGCTCCGCTGCAGCGCCAGCCCGAGCCGCGCGAACGGATGCGGCCACGTCTTGGTGGCCGGCTCCGGGGTGATCGTCAGGACTTGACCGACCCGGGCACCCCCCACGCGGACGTCGGCGTTCTTCACCAGTTCAGACGCGTTGGCGACATCGACGTTGATGTTGTAGGTGGGAACGAACGGCAGCCCGTTCTCGGCGATGTAGGACAGGTAGACCGCAACGATCACGATCAGGATCGTCACCGTTCCGACCAGGATCGGATTGTCGAACAGCTCGCCGACAGCTTTTCGCCCGGATCTCATCTGAGCAGGTAGTTGACGAGGCTCTGCAGGGTGTTGGCCGTCTGCTGGACCGCGCCGGTGGAGCCGCTCGCCGGTGCAGGAGCGGCCGCCGCCGCGCCGGGAGGGGCGCTGGCCGAGGGCTGCGCGCCGGCGCTCACCGGTTGCGCGGGGGCGCTCCTGGCGGGCTGTCTCGCTCCGCCGGAGCCCGCGCGCAGGCGGCCGGTGTGCGTGCGGGACGACGGCGCCGACGCGGGCTGGTAGGCGGGCGCGGAGCCGTAATGCGCCGAACAGCCGGCGACGGGCGTTGTCGAATAGGCCCCGCAGAGCCCGTTCTTGGCCCCGACCAGGAGGATCCCAAGCATGTGCGAGGTCGAGTCGAAGCGGGCGAGGCTCGCGCCGATGTAGTAGGTGATGCCGAGGAAGTTCTCCACGAATCCGTGCCGCTGGAGGTTCGAGGCCAGCCGGGCGAACAGTTGCGTGCCGGGCAGCGAGGCGGCGGCGTAGCTGCGCACCGTGCGCACGAGCGGCGTCGTATCAAGGATCGTCGGCGTGGCCTTGCGCAGGGCGACGCCCAGCTGCTTGAGCGCAGGGGTGGCGGCGGCCACGAACGGACCCAGGTCGGTCTGCGCCCGGTTCAATGCGGGAACCGCTGCGTGCAGCTGGGTCACCAGCGGCGTTCCGTCGCGGGCGACCGTATCGAGCTGTTGCAGCGACGGCTGCGCGGCCGCCAGCAGTCCGGGCAGACGCGCCACGGCCTCCGAGAGCTTGTCGCGGTGGCTCGCGGTCAGCGTACTGAGCGACGCCGCGCGGTCCAGGAAGCTCTGCACCGCGCCGGTGTGTCCCGCCGCTTCGGCGGCGATCGTGCCGGTGGCGTCGATGATCGCGCCAAGTTGTCCGCGCTGGCGGTTCAGGACCGAGATCACCTGCCGCGCCAGAGCCAGGGCCGGATTGGCCCGGCGGAGGATCTCGTTGAAGTCCTGACCGCGTCCCGACGTTCCGATCCCCAACTCGTTGACGATCGCCGTGAACCGCTGGCGCGTCGGCATGTTGAAGATGTTGAACAAATCGAGGAGGCTGACCGGCTCGGTGGTATTGGCGACCGGCACGGTCGGCGGGTGACCATCGGTGCTCGGCAGGGGCTTGGCGGCGGGCGTGCCCGGATCGCAATCAACGTAGTTCTCGGCGATCAGCCCCTCCGGGCGGATCGTGCAGGTCGCGTCGCGATGGAAGGGCATGAACCGGCTCTCCACCGTGGCCTGCACCCGAGCTTTGAAGTCGGGGGTCACGACGACGTTCTGGATCGTGCCCGCCTTTGCCCCGGCGATCTTCACCAACTGACCGCCGACGAGGCCCCGAGCGTCATCGAAGATCACGTCGAAGCGCGCGGTGGAGCTCCCCTGCGCCCCCGACCCTAGGCCGAGTACCGCCAGCACGACGGCGGCCGTCACGGTCAGCGTGATGGTGAGCAGGCGTCTCACGGCTTCTGATCGTGGGCGTGGTTGCAGAGGTTCGAGACGCCTGGCAGGACATCGGCTGTCGTCCACGGGTTCGAGCCGTCGGCCGCTGGCGGGCTGCCGCCTCCCGGGCACGGCGCCAGCAGGCCCGTGCGGCCTCCGTTGAACGGTCCCAGCGCCCCCGTCAGTGGTCCCAGGAGGCTGAGCAGGCCGGTCAGCGAGGACCCGCCTCCCTGGAGCGTCAGCACCGACTTGAGGTAGTGCCCGTTGGCGTCGTAGGTGCCTCCGGTCGAGCCGCCGACCCCGTTGAAGAAGCCGGCCACCACGTCGGGGGCGTAAGGGCGTAGCCCCGACAGAATCGGCGTGATGCCCGCCAGCGCGGAGGTGAGCGAGCGGACGGCCGGAGTCGCCTGACGCTCGACCGGCGGCAACGCCAGCAGGGCCGCCTTGGCGCTCGGAATCAGCGCCTGGACGCCGGCGATGGTGGGAATCGCATTGCGCGCCGCCGGCACCACCGTCCGCAGCAGCGTGGCCAGGCGCGGCGCCACCGGCTGGAGATCGGTGAGCACCGGATTCAGCACATGCAACGTGTAGTTGACGTCGGCCAGGACCCCCCGGCCCTGCTGCAGGACCCCCGGCGCCCGCGCGAGCAGGTCCCCAAGCGCGGCGCGCTGGCTCGCCACCTCGCGCAGCGTCGTGGCCGTGTTGGTCACGGCTCCGGCCAGATCAGCGCTGTGCGCGGCCAGCGCGTCCGAGAGGTTCGCGGTCGAGCTGACCAGCCGCTGGAGCGCGAACCGGTCGGCCACGATCTCTGCCCCGAGCTGAGCGGTCTGGCTGAAGGCAGGATTGAGGAACTGGGCGGCCTGGTTGAGCTGGCCGGCGGTCGGTTGGTGGACGAGGTAGGCACCGGTCTTCAGGATCTGCTGCAGCGACGCGCGCACGGGCGGCGTGAGGGCGTCCAGGAACACGTCCAGATCGACGATGCCGCGGGTCTGAGTCGAGGGGAGTGTGCCTCCGTTGGCGATGGCCGGGCCGGCGCTGTTCAGGGTGAGGCCGACGAAGCGGTTGGCCACGCCGGTCAGGCTGAGCTGGCCGATCCTGGCCAACGTCCCGGCGTGGATGGGCGCGATGCTCGTGTCAGTGATGTCCAGCTCGATGTCGGCCAGGCCGTTGTTCGCCAGCTTGATCGATCCGACCGATCCGACCTGATGACCGGCCACGGTGACCAGATCTCCACTGACCAGCTGGCCGGCGTCGCTGAACTGGGCGTGAAGGACGTAGGCGGATCCGCCGGTCACCAGCACGATTCCCACGGCGATCACGGCAATCAGCAGCGCGAACGTCGCAGTCAGCCGGGCGAGCTGGGAGCGCTGCATCGGCTCTGAGCTCCTCAGCCGCCGATCGGCGCGCGGGCGTTGCCGCCCCAGAACAGCTGCGTGCCGACCATGCCGATCAAGTGGACCCCGAGGATGTTCGCGACCATCGACTGGGCGGTGGCCTTCCCCACGCCCACCGGCCCCCCGGAGACGTGATAGCCGTAGTAGATGCAGACGAGGACGATGAACGTGGCCATGGCCATGCACTTCAACCCGGAGAAGAAGAAGTCCTGCGGGGACTGGAACTGCCAGAACAGCTGCAGGTAGCCGCCCTTGGAGACCTGCCCGAGCTGGACCACATCGGCCAGGTAGGAGGCCGCAAAGCCAACCGCCACGGCGATCATGTACAGGAACGGCAGTACCAGCCAGGTGCCAAGCAGCCGCGTCGAGCCGAGGTACAGGATCGAGTCGAACCCCATCACCTCGAGCGCGTCGATCTCGTCGGAGATCCGCATCGACCCGATCTCGGCCACAAATCCGGTGCCGACCTTGGCCGCCATCATGTAGCCGAACGCGTAGGGGATCACCTCCCGCAGATCGCACAGCGCCGCGATCGCTCCCGTGGACGACGTGGCCCCGACCGACTTAGCCGCGTACGCCCCCTCGATGCCGCACTGCAGACCGAGGATGAAGACCAGACCGAGGACGATCACTGCTGACCCGGTGATCAGGATGCCGGCCTGGCGCAGCGTCTCGCCGATGAACCCGAACACCCGGCCGTTGAACACCTTCATCACGATCCGCCCGCAGAACCGCGTCGCCTCGCCAAAGGAGACCAATGCCGCGATCGGCCGGGAGAAGACGTTCATCGGCAGTCCCGGCTCATCGTGGCGTGTTCAGCGCCGGGTGCGTGGCCAGCAGCGTCTGCGTGAACGTGTAGTCGATCGCCCCGATGCCGAGGAAGGCGATCACCACGGCCTGGTTGACCGCACGGCCTACACCTTCGGCACCTCCTGAAGCCGTCAATCCCTTGTAGCAGCAGACGATCGCGATCATCGCCCCGAAGATGGAGGACTTGACCAGCATCGCGGTGAATTCGGAGGTCGTCGCCTGGGCGAAGAAGGTTGAGAAGAACGGGCCGATCTGGGCCCCGTTGGTGACCGTCACCAGGACGCCGCCCAGCGTTCCGAACAGGAGCGCGTAGATCGAGAACAGCGGCGTCAGCAGCATGAGCGAAAGAAACCGCGGGACGACGAGGCTCTTGATCGGATCGACGCCGAGCACCATCAGCGCGTCAAGCTCCTCACGGATCTTGCGCGCGCCCAGGTCAGCGGTCATCGCCGTGCCGGCCACCCCCGCCATGACGATCGCGCAGACCAGCGGTGCAAACTCGCGCATGACGATGATCACGAACAGCCCGCCGAGCCGATCGAGCGCCCCCAGCAGGTTGAGGAAGTTCCCGACCTCGATTCCCGCTGGTCCGTAGGTGAAGGCCAGCGACGCCAGGATCATCGGAAACCACCCGAGTCGCAGCGCGAACAGGAACTGGTCGACCAGCTCGGGACCGTAGTTGTACGGGGGCGTCAGCGAAGCGACGAGCGTCCTTCGGAAGAGCAGGATCATCGCCCCGATCGTCTCGATGAATCCGCGAAGCGGCTCGTAGCCGAACCTCAGGACGACATCCATCTCCCGGCCGTTCTCCTCTCCTCCTGCTCGCCCGGACCTTCGCGGGCGGCATCATATGCGCAAGCCTACGGCCCTGGCAACCGGCAACCGCGCGGTTCCTACACAACCGTTACATCGAAGGGGCCACGGGACCTGCGCGGAGCCTCGCACTATACTTTGTGAAGTATGTCCGTATTCAGGCGCCTTCTCGGTTTCCTCAAGCCTTATCGAAGGCCCGTCAGCTGGGCCTTCGTGCTCGCCGCCGGCGCGATGGTGATGACGGTGCTGATCCCGTACCTGACGGGGCGGGCGATCGATGCGATCCGCGCCCACCACCGTCACGATCTGACCGTGTGGGTGATCGCCATCGCCCTCGCCGGCGTTCTGCGGTTGGCCCTCAGCGTCAGCCGCCGCGTGGTGGCCGGCCGGGTCTCGCTCGGCGTCGAGGTCGATTTGCGCAATCTCCTCTACGGCCAGCTCCAGCGGCTGGAGCTCGGGTTCTTCGACCGCCAGCAAACCGGTCAGCTGATGTCCCGCGCAACGGTCGACCTACAGGCCGTCCGGTTCTTCCTCGGCTACGGGCTGATCTTCATTGCGCAATCGCTGCTGACCATCGTGCTGGCCGGGGTGGCGATGTTCCTGTTGCGTCCGGAGCTGGCGGCGCTGTCGCTGGCTTCGGTGCCGTTCGTCGTGCTGGTGGCGTTCCGCTACGGAAAGCGCTCACGCCCCGCGCTCCAAGAGGCCCAACAGCGCATCGCCGAGCTCACCGCCGACGCGGAGGAGAACGTATCCGGCGTGCGCGTGGTCAAGGCGTTCGCCCGGGAGGAGCGTCAGCTGGCGCGCTTCCGCCACTCCGTGCAGCGCGTGTTCGACCAGCAGATCCTCGCCATCCGGATCCAGGCGCTGTTCGGCCCGTTGATCAGCTTTCTGCCCAACCTCGGACTCGCGGCGATCCTGCTTGTGGGCGGGCGTGAGGTCATCCACGGGTCGCTCACCGTCGGTCAGTTCACCGCCTTCTACGCCTACCTGCTGATGCTCATCTCACCAATGCGCACGCTGGGTTACATGCTGAGCGCCGCCCAGCGCGCGACCGCGTCGGGGAACCGGATCTTCCAGATCCTCGACCGCGCCCCTGAGATCACCACGCCGCCCCAGTCCCCTGAGCTTCCGGCCGGTCCGGGGCGGGTTTCGCTCTCCGGCGTCGGCCTTACCTTCGAGGGCTCCCCGCGCGCAGCACTCCACGACGTCGATCTCGAGATCCCGGCCGGCCGGACGATCGCGCTGGTCGGAGCGATGGGCTCTGGGAAGTCGGTGCTCGTGTCCCTGCTGCCGCGGCTCTACGACGTGACGGCGGGGTCGGTCACGATCGACGGCGCGGATGTGCGCGCGGTCGATCTCGCCAGTCTCCGCCGGGCCATCGCAGTGGTCAACGACGACCCGTTCCTGTTCTCAGCCTCGATCCACGACAACATCGCCTACGCCCGTCCTGACGCGTCGCGTGAGGCGGTACAGGCCGCAGCCCGGGCTGCTCAGGCCGACGCGTTCATCGGTGGGCTACCCGATGGCTACGACACCCTCGTCGGCGAGCGCGGGATGACCCTGTCCGGCGGCCAGCGCCAGCGGATCGCCATCGCCCGCGCGATCCTCGCCGACCCACGGATTCTGATCCTCGATGACGCCACCTCATCGGTGGACGCCACAACTGAGCAGTCGATCAAGGAGGCGCTGGGTGATGTGATGGCGGGTCGGACGACGATCGTCATCGCTCACCGACTGTCGACGATCGCCCTGGCCGATGAGATCGTCGTGCTCGAGGACGGTCACGTCGCAGCTCACGGAACCCACAACGAGCTGCTCACGCAGTCCGACCTGTACAAGGAGATCGTCGAGAAGGGCATGCCTGACCAGGTGTTCATGACGCGTAAGCCGCTGGAAGCGGAGGTCGCAGGCCTGTGAGCTCCGGTAAGCGTTTAGATGCGCCAGTGAGCACGGGCACACGCTCCGAGGAGCTGCGCCGGCGCCTGCGCCAGACGGGCGGACGCGGACGCAAGCTGCGCGGCCTGGTCGAGCTGCTTTCGCCCTACCGCTGGCGAGTCGCAGCGATGTTCTTGGCGCTGCTGGTGGCGACAGCCACCGCGCTCGCACCCGCGCCGCTGGCCAAGCTGGCTATCGACGACGGCATCCGCCGCCACGACACCGGCGCACTTGACCTGGTCGTGGCGGGCTTTCTGCTCTCCGCGTTGCTCTACGCCGTCGCCTCCTACGCCCAGACCTATCTTGTGGGCTGGGTCGGTCAGCGGGCTCTCCAGGATCTCCGCGTTCGCCTCTTCGCTCATCTGCAGTCGCTGTCGATCGGGTTCTACTCGCGCAACCGCGCCGGAGTGATCATCTCCCGGCTGACCAACGACGTCGAGGCGCTGGACCAGCTGGTCGAGGACGGGCTGGCCACGCTGTTCCAATCCGGCCTCACCCTGATCGGGGTCGTGGTGATCCTGTTCGTGCTCGACTCCCACTTGGCGCTCCTGACCTTCCTGGTCCTACCGATCATTGCGGCCGGAGGGCTGGCGTTCCGCATCGCCTCGGCCGACGCGTATCGCCTGACCCGGGAGAAGATCGCCTCGATCACCGGTTACCTGCAGGAAAGCCTTTCCGGGATTCGAGTGGTGCGCGCGTTTGGGCAGGAGCCGCGTCACATTGCGCGCTTCGGCAAGCTCAACGACGACAACCGCGACGCGAACATGAAGACCGTGTACCTGAACGCGGGCTACTTCCCCGCCGTCGAGTTGCTCTCGGCGCTGGTGACGGTGGAGATCCTCGTCATCGGAGGCATCGAGGCGATCAACGGACACACGTCGACGGGCGTCGTGTTCGCGTTCATCGCAGCCCTGAATAACTTCTTTGACCCGATCCAGCAGCTCTCACAGCTCTACACGACCTACCAGTCGGGCATGGCCGCGCTCGACAAGATCTTCGAGCTGCTCGATGAGCAGCCCGAGCTCTCCGATTCCCCAGGCGCGCTGGAGCTGCCCCAGATCCGCGGCGAGCTGCGCTTCGAGGACGTGTCGTTCCGCTACGGGACCGACGATGACGGGGCGTGGGCGCTGAGCGACATCGACCTGGTCATCCCGGCGGGTCAGACGGTGGCGTTGGTCGGTTCCACTGGCGCCGGCAAGTCCACGTTCGCCAAGCTCGTCTCACGGTTCTACGACCCGACGGTGGGCAGCGTGCTCGTAGACGGACACGACCTGCGCTCGGTGCAGGCACACTCCCTGCGCTCACAGATGGGAATCGTCCCGCAGGAGGGCTTCCTGTTCAGCGGCACGGTGCGAGAGAACATCGCCTTCGGGCGCCCGGGCGCCACCGATGCCGAGATCGCCTCCGCAGCTCAGGCCGTCGGCGCCGACGGGTTCATCGAGGCGCTCGAGCACGGGTACGACACCGAGGTCGGCGAGCGTGGCGTTCAGCTCTCGGCCGGCCAGCGCCAGTTGCTCGCCTTCGCCCGCGCGCTGGTCGCCGATCCGCGGATCCTCGTACTCGACGAGGCGACTTCGAACGTCGACGTTCACACCGAAAGCCTGATCGAGCAGGGGCTCAGGCGGCTCGTGGCCGGGCGCACGGCGATCGTGATCGCCCACCGCCTCTCGACAATCCAACACGCGGGCCGGATCATCGTCCTTGAGCACGGCCGGATCGTCGAGCAGGGCACCCACGAGGAGCTGGTGGCGGCGGGCGGCCGCTACTGGGAGCTGTATCGCGACTGGGCCGAGCAGGCCGCCGCTTAGCTGCTCAGATGACCGCCGCGCAGCCGGCCCCCACGCAGCCGGCCGCCACGCAGCCGGCCGCCGCTTAAGCTTCCGCCATGAACGTCACCGCCCTGGCACTTACACCGGTCAAGGGCACGAGGCTGCAAGCCGTCGAACGCGTCCGCCTGGAGCCGGACGGAGTGCGGGAAAACCGTCGCTTCTATCTGATCGACGAACACGACCGCCTCGCTAACGGAAAACGGCTCGGTGCTCTGACGACAATCGTCTCCGAGTACGACGACGCGGCGCGGCGGCTCACGCTGCGCTTCCCTGACGGCCGCGTGGTGGAGGAGGCAATCACGGTCGGAGACGTCGTGCAGACGAAGTTCTACTCGCACCGCGCCCGCGGACGGATCGTTGACGGCGCTTTCTCGGCTGAGCTCAGTGCTTTCGTCGGGGAGCCGCTGCGACTCGTCGAGGCGGGCGAGCCCGGCGGCGCCGTCGACCGCGGCGAGGCCGGCGTGGCGTCGCTGATCTCCCGCGCTTCACTGGCGCGTCTGGCCGAGGTGGCGAATGAATCCTCGGTGGACTCCCGGCGCTTTCGCATGCTGATCGAGTTTGATGGCGTACCCGCTCACGCCGAGGATGCTTGGGCGGGGCGCGCCGTGCGTGTGGGTGATGCTGTGATCGAAGTGCGTGGCCACGTCGGCCGGTGTTTGATCACCAGTCGCGATCCGGAGTCCGGAGAAGTCGATCTTCCGACCCTGGACATTCTCCGGGAGTACCGAGACGACGTGAATGGGACCGAGGCGCTGCCGTTCGGGATCTACGGCAGCGTGGTCCGCGGTGGCGAGGTCCGCGTCGGGGATCAGCTCGCCCTGGCCGACAGGTAGCGGCTAGTCTCCGCGACGCGATGAGCGAGCGCGTCCGCATCGAGGTGGCCGATCACGTGGCCGTGGTCACATTGACGCGGCCCGACAAGCACAACGCGCTCGATCTGCCGATGTTCGAGGGCATCGTCGCCGCCGCGGAGCGGCTGATGACCGAGCCCGGCGTGCGTGCCGTCGTACTCCACGGTGAGGGCCCTAGCTTCTGCTCCGGGCTCGACCTGGCGGGTGTGATGAGCACGGCCGAGGGAATGACCGGACTCACCGACCCGCTGCAGGGCGAGGTGCCCAACCGCTTTCAGCGCCCGGCCTACGACTGGATCCGCCTCCCGGTACCGGTCATCGCGGCGCTTCACGGGAACTGCCTGGGGGGCGGCCTGCAGATCGCTCTCGGCGCCGACATCCGTTTCGCCACAGCCGATGCGCGCCTCTCGGTGATGGAGGTCAAATGGGGCCTGATCCCGGACATGTCGATCACGCGCACGCTGCCGCGGCTGGTCGGAATCGACGTCGCCAAGGAGCTGACCTACACCGCGCGCGTGTTCAGCGGTGCCGAGGCCGGTGAATTGGGGATCGTCACCCACGTCGTGGATGACCCGCTCGTCGCCGCGCGGGAGCTGGCCGCGGAGATCGCCAGCCGTTCTCCCGATGCGGTGCGGGCGGCCAAGCGTCTGTTCGACGAGTCGTGGAACAGCTCTGCGGTGGAGAGCTTGGCGCTCGAGGCCTCGCTCCAGCTCGGGCTGATCGGCTCACCGAACCAGCTGGCCGCCGTGACCGCCGGCTTCACCAAGCAGCCGGGTGAGTTCGAAGATCCCCGCTGAGGGCGTTCGCGGCCGTCGAGCTGGGGGACTGAGCGCCGGGGGCGCTGAGGACTGACCGCGAGGCCGCGTCGCGCCGGCGCGCGCCCCCGCGCTCAGCGCCGGAACTCCTGCACCGGTTGGAACTCGGCCTCCCGCCCCCCGGTTTCGTTTGCATACCAGTTGTCCCGCCGCCACCGCTGCACGCGATCGGCCGCACCGTCAAGCGGTGTCAGCAGCCGGCGGAAGCTCTCCAGTGTGAGCACAACAGGAAACTGGATCAGCGGATGCAGCGCCCAGGGCCACGGGTTGGGCATCGCGTGACGGCGATAGCTGGCCGGGAGCATCCAGAACCGGGTGTAGCCGATTTGGGTACGGTAGTTGAGCTCGTCACGCACGCGTTTGCGCAACGACGTGCCGGATTTGGGGGCGAACGCGGGCAGGTATGACTCGACCAGCTCCTTTCCATCCTCTCCGGCTGTGTAGGCGCGTTTGACGAACGCCGCGTACATCAGCTGGACCGCCTGCCTGAAGTCCGTCGGGTACCAGTTCGGCTGGACGCCGAGCAGATGCCCGACGTAGCGCCAGAAATGCAGCAACGCTTCGATCTCCCGGATCGTCGTCTGATGCCCGACGCTCCATAGCGCCAACCCGGGCACGACGCTGCCGCCCATCAGGGTCAGCGTCGCGTCCGAGATCGAGATCGGCACCCCCCATGCCCGCAGGTCCCACTCGGGATGCCGGATCAGGCGCCGGCGGATGAACACATGCATCACCCGGACCCGCATCGCGGTGGCCCGCCCGCGAGCGCCGGGATTCAAACCGCCCGGATCGGTGATGTCGATCCAGAACCGGACCGTCTCCAGCTGGCGCTTGTGGGCCGCCTCACCTGCGTAGCCTCCGGACAGCGACAAAGGCTTGGTGATGGAGCTCTCCGAGTACATCTCGAGTGTGCTCGTGGTGGCGAAGCTGAACACCGAGGTGCCGTAGCGGCGAAACACTCTTGCGCCCAGCTCGACCAGCTCGTGGTCCACCCACTCGGGGTCATGCTCGAACTCGGCAAATAGCCGCCGCATCGACTCGGGCGCGTCAGGCACGGAATCGACACCGTGCTCCAGCGCCTGGTCAAGCATTGCCCGCCCTACTGTCGAGCCGTGTTGCAGATAGACCTCGTCGACGAACGCTTCGGCTACCGGATCCGCGTCGTAGTAGCCACGCGCGAACTGCTCGACCAGTTGCTCGGACGGCTGCGGGTCAAAGCGCCACAGCGCCTTCCAGGCTCGCCGGGCCAGCTGCACCCGCCGGTCGCCGACACGGTCCCAGTAGCGGAACTCGGTCGGGACGCACGCATGGCCATCGGCAGCTTCGGCTTTGGCCTCGTGGGCGGGGTCGTGGGCGCCGGAGACGAGGCCGGGGTCATGGACGTCGCGAACGAGGTCGGGGCCGCAGGTGTCGCGCACGAGGTCGGGGTCGTGGTCAGCCATCGATCGCGACGCTAGCGCAGACCCGCACGCCGCGCGCGTCTCCGGGACCTACCCAAACGCGCTCTGGCACCCCCCGCTCCGGTTGGCGGTGAAGCAAAGTGATGGGAGCCTCGCTTCCGATGCTCTCCCCATCCGGCGAGTCGTGAGCGGCGCACGGGGGGACCTCGACCACGTTTCCTCGCGGCCAACGTCCGATGGCCGACCTGCAGCCCGTCAATGGGCCGGTGGCGGCGCGCCTAGCAGGCCTCTGGGTTCACGCTCCGGGGCGCGAGCGAGGGGAGACTACGAAGTCTGCAGGCTGGACGAGTTCGTGGTGGCACTTACCCTGCTGGAGACCGCGGAGCACGCGCGTTCCCCGCAGTTCCGGCGCGCACGGAGACCCGGCGGCCGCGGCTATACTCGCCCTCCGTTGCAGCCGGACCGAGCGTCGCAGCTCTAGGACCGGTGCATCGCCCGCTGCGGGGTGGAGTAATGGCAACTCGCCAGGTTCTGGCCCTGGAATTCAAGGTTCGAGTCCTTGCCCCGCAGCCTTTCACTTGCGCCCGTGGCCGTGCTGCCGAGTCTTTCGGGGTCGCGCGGCATCCGCCGCCTGACCTCTCGCTCCCTCGGCGGTGCCCTAAGGTGAGCTGACTGCGCCTCCTCGGTCTCCCCATCGAACCGCCGCAGGCGGTCGTCAGCCGGATCGTCTCGGATCTGGGCGCCGTCGCCCGGGCGGCGCGGACCGCGCCCGCGCAGCTTGACCGGCTGCTGGACCTGGGCGAGGAGATGGCTTCGATTGGCCGAGCCGTGCTCGAGGTTGCCGAGCGGCTGGATCGCCGCGCCGCGGCGGTGATGCTGCTCGGCGAGCGGCTTGATGGACGCGCCGGCGATCTGCTTGAGCTCGGCGCCGAAATGCGCGCGCTAGGGAACCGGATCGACGACCGAGGCGGCGACATCGTCGAGCTGGGGAACCGGATCGACGATCGTGGTGCTGAGATCGTCGACAGCGCCAGGCGAGTCGCCGAGACCGGTGGCGAGCTGATCAGCGTCCTGCCGGCGCTGGAGCGCGCGATCCAGATGACCACGCCGCTGGAGGGCGCGATCGATCGCTTCGGGAGGCTGGTGGACCGACTCCCGGGCGGAGGCACGCCTCGCCGGCGGGTCGGAGCTGGCGCGCGGCCGCCGAACCCGAACCCGCCGGAGCCGTACCCGCCGGAGCCGAACCCGCCGGATCCGACTCCGTCCCAGACGCGCCCCACTCCCCCGGGCTAGAGCGAAGCCAGGTCGGTGCTGAGCCGGGCGAGCTCGTCCGCTCGTCCGCCCAGCGAGATGCCGGCCGAGATTAAGCGTCGCGCATGGTCAAGGTCATCTGAGCGCCCGACCGAGAGCGCGGCCGCCACTCGCCCCTGGTTCAGGTACCAGACGCTGAACTCGCCGGCCTCGATGCTGCCGCGCACGACCTCCTGATCCCAGTCGTGCGCCGGGCCGACATACTCGAGTGAGGCCCAGTCGGCGAGGTCGGAGAAGAAGTAGGGCACGACGTCATAGGGCTGATCACGCCCGAGCATGTTGAGAGCCGCGACCTTGCCCTGGTTCAGCGCCACGTCCCAGTGTTCGATCCGCAGCGGCCGTCCGTCGTGGATCACGCTGTGGTATTCCGCGACGTCCCCCGCTGCGTAAATGCCGTTCACCGCAGTCTGCAGGTGCATGTCGACATGCACCCCGCCGCTCTCCCCCAGTTCCAACCCCGCGGCGCGGGCGAGCATCACGTCCGGGATAGCACCCGTTCCCATCACCACGGCGTCCGTTTCGAGCTCTAGGCCGGACTTGGTCACGACGCGCGTGACCCGGCCGTCGGCCCCCTCCAGACGGTCCAGCTCCTGTCCGCCGTGAACGGTGACGCCGTGGTCCTCCAATCGCTCCTGGAAGAAGCGGCCGGCCGTCTCACCGAACCCGCGGCTCAGCGTGACCGGCTCAAGCATCACCATCGTGCACGTGCTGCCGAGAGTTGTCAGCGAGGCTGCCACCTCGCAGGCGATGTAGGACCCGCCGATCAGCGTGACGCGCTTGCCCGCGGCATCCTCGCGGATCGTGTCGGCGTTCCCGAACGCGCGCAGATAGTGAATTCCGTCCAGCTCAGAGCCCGGCACGATGAGTCGGCGCACGTTGGCGCCGCTGGCCAGCAGCGCCTGACCGAACCCGACCTCCTGCTTGTTCGACAACTTGACTGTGCGGCCGGCGAGGTCCAGCCGCATCGCCGACACGCGGGTCAGCGCCTCGATCTCCTGTTCCTCGTACCACTCGGCAGGACGAAACAGAGCGTCGGCACGCGTCTGCGCGCCCTGCAGGTAGCCCTTGGAGCATGGCGGCCGGTCGTAGGGCAGATCGGTCTCCCGGCCCACCAGCAGAATCGACCCGTCGGCTCCGGACTCCCGCAGCCAGCGAGCGCAGTTCGCGGCGGCGATCCCTCCGCCGATCAGCAGGTAATCGACCCGCCGGTCGGCCTTGCTCGAGCTCAGTTCCCGGTCCCGTTCGGCGCGAACTGTGGCGTGATGTCGCTTTCCAGACCCGGATCGAGAATCAGCAGGACCTGATCTCCGGCCTCGATCACCGAATCGGCCTTGGGAACGAAGCCGGCGCCCCCGCGCAGGACCGAGATGATCAGCGAGCCGTCAGGAAGCGACACGTCCTGCACTCTGCGACCGGCGGCGGAAGAACCGCTGCCCACCTCGAGCTCGATGATCTCCAGATGCTCTTCCTCGAGCGCCAGCAGCTGGACGAGCCCGTACTCGGGCACTTCATGCTCGATCAGGCGCAGGATTAGATCAGTGGCCGAAACCGCCGGTTGGATGCCGAGCAGTTTGAAGTGCTGCAGGTTGCGTGGGTTGTTGACCCGGGCGACGATCCGCTGGCAACCGTACTTCTCCTTGGCCACCTGGCAGATCAGGATGTTGTCCTCGTCGTCACCGGTCACCGCGATCACCAGATCGGCCCGCTGGATGCCGGCTCGCTCGAGCACCCAGAGCTCGGTCGCGTCCCCGTACTGAACGGCGTGCTCCAGCTCCTCCTCGACGACGCGATAGCGGCTGTGGTCGGATTCGATCAGGGTCACCTCACGGTCCTTGGCGATCAGCTCGCGGGCAAGGTTCCAGCCGACCTTGCCGGCACCGGCGATGATCACGTACATCCCGCCCCGCCTCCGCTAGGCCATGACCAGGCGCTCGGCCTGGTCGATCGCCTGCTGGGTCGGACAAATGGTGAGCAGTCCCTGCTCGGCGTACCATGCGGCGCGCCCCGGATCCGCCACCCGGACGACCACGCGAGGCACCTTGAAGCGGCGCTGAGCGATCTGCGCAATCACCAGGTTGGTGTTGTCGCCGCGCGTTGCCGCGAGGAACACGTCAGCCTCCTCTATGCCGGCCTCGATCAGACCGTCTATCTCGAGCGCGGTGCCGACGGTGAACCGTCCGCCGGAATCCTCCCAGGTGGTCATCTGGTCCTTGTCCAGGCGCTCATGGGAGAGCGGATCACTGTCCATCACCGAGACCTCCTGTCCCGCTGCGAGTGCGCGCTTGGCTACGGCGGAGCCAACGCGGCCGCATCCGACGATCAGAATGAACACGGACGGGACTCTAGTCGGTCTTGCCGGGTTCGTGATGTCAACCTGACGCCTGCGTCATCCGGTGGCGACGGGCTGGGCCGTGCTCATCCTTTGGCTCCCTGACCGGCGGCACCTCCGGGCTCCAATCCGCCCATCGGAGGCGGCGTCAGCGCCGCCGCGACGATCACCAGGGTGAAGGCGAGGACCCTGAGCACGAGCTCCAGATGACCGGCCGGGAGCGACTCCGAGAAGACGATCGGTCCGGCTGCGATCGTGGTCAGGTTCGCCGCCGCGCTGGTCAGTGCGATCACCGGCACCGCCTCACCCAGCTGGAGGCTCCGGGCTGATACCAGCAGCCCGAGCAATGACGCGACCAGGATGACCAGGGCGAGCGGATGCAGCAGCACCCCCGCGCCCAGATGCCCAAGATGCGAGCTGAGGGCTTTGATCGAGGTGTCCGAGGCCGCCCACAGCAATCCCGCCGACACGGCGAGCGCACTGGCGCTGCGCGAGCGCGCGGCCAGCGCCAGGCCGATCGCGCCCAGGCCCCCGACGTACACGGCAAGGGTCCCGGCGGCGTAGTGCGAGTGAGCACCGTGACCCTCATTGCCGAGCGTCGCCGCCAGAAAGGCCAGGCCGGCCGCGGTCAGACCGACCCCGATCCATTCCCGGCGCGTGACCGCGATCCCGAACAGCCGGTCAGCGACGAAGGTCAGGAGCACCAATCCACCCGCGATGACCGTCTGCACGAGCGAGATCGGAGCCAACGAGAGAGCGCCCACGTGAAAGCCCCACGACCCCAGCGCGATGACAATCCCCAGGGCATACAGCGGTGAACGAAACAGAGCTACAGAGCTGGCCAAGGGGCGGCGCATGTCCACCGCCGGCGCCTCCCGGGCACCCCGGAACTTGTACAGGAAACCGGCCACGGATCCGAAGGCGGTGAGCAGCGCCAGCACCAACCCGAGGTCTACCGACAGAGACATCCCGACCGCGAGCCTAGCGCGGCTCCCCGGCGGCTCAGCTTGCGAGATATAGGCGCGCCAGTGACCGCGCGAGGGCCAGCCGCGGACGATGCGGGCCCGTCCAGCTGATCCTGACCGAGATCAGGCGGCGCTGATCGGCGGTGATCAGCTGGTTCTGGTCCGGCAACCACGCGGCGTCGAGGCCGGTTCCCCCGACCGCGACCGGCGCGGCAAATGACCGTACGGTCCCGAACTGCTGCCCGGCCTCAACAATCGTCCGTTCAAGCCGCGTGTACGGCTGCGGCGACGAGTCGAGATTCACCACCACTCGCAGGCCCTTGGCCGAGAACCGGCACTCCGGCTGCGAATCGTTCCCCGTGGCAGCCACGCTGCGCGTAGAGGCGGCCGGGACGCGGGCAAATCCAGCGATGATGCCGGACGCCCGGGGCAGACAAACGCTTGGTGGCCTAGCGCCAAGGCGAGGCGGCGGATGCGGAGTCGCGCCACAGCCGGCCAGCAGGATCAGGCCGATGATCACCAGGCGGCGAGGGTGGTCCCGCGCTTGAGGGACTCGCGAAAACCCGGGCAGAACACGACCCACCCAAGCTAACCAAAGCCCGTCCCTCAAGCGGGGGACACCCTCGACAACTACGTGATGATCGGAATGATCAGGAGCGCCACGATGTTGGCCACCTTGATCATCGGGTTGATCGCCGGCCCGGCGGTGTCCTTGAAGGGGTCGCCGACCGTATCCCCGGTGACCGCCGCGGCATGGGCCTCCGAGCCCTTGCCGCCGAAGGCGCCGTCCTCGATCAGCTTCTTGGCGTTATCCCAGGCGCCACCGCCTGCCGTCATCGAGATGGCGACGAACACGCCGACGACGATCACGCCGATCAGCAGTCCACCCAGCGCCTCGACGCTGATCAGACCGACGACCAGGGTGAGGACGATCGGGATCAGGGCCGGCAGGATCATCTCGCGCTGCGCGGACTTGGTCACGATGTCGACGCAGGTGCCGTATTCGGGCAACTCCGTGCCCTGCATGATCCCGGGGTGCTCACGGAATTGGCGGCGGACCTCCTCGACCACGGCGCCGCCGGCGCGCCCGACCGCCTCCATCGAAAGCGCGGCGAACAGGTACACCATCATGCCGCCGACGAGTAGCCCAATCAGCACCGGCGGGTTACTGAGGTCGAAGCTGGCCGATACGTTCCTGCCGAGCAGCTCCTCCCTGAACGCGTCGAACAGCACCAGCGCCGCCAGCGCGGCGGAACCGATCGCATAGCCCTTGGTCACCGCCTTCGTCGTGTTACCCACGGCATCGAGCTTGTCGGTGATCGTGCGGACCTCGTCCGGCAGCTCCGCCATCTCGGCGATACCGCCGGCGTTGTCGGTGATTGGGCCGAACGCGTCAAGCGCGACGATCAGGCCGGTCAGCGACAGCTGCGCCATGACGGCCACGCCAATGCCGTAGATGCCCTGGCCGCTACCTCCGGCGAGCTTCCAGGCGCCGAAGATGCCGAGTGCGATCACGATCGCCGGCAGGGCCGTCGATTGATAACCGGAGGCCAGTCCGGCGATGATGTTCGTGGCGTGGCCGGTCTGCGAGGCGCTGGCCGTCTTCTTGACCGGCGAGAAGCGCGTCGAGGTGTAGTAATCGGTGATCACGAACAGCAGCGCCGTGACGCCAATCCCGATCAGTGCGCACAGGTAAAACTTCCACCAGTGCGGAGCCGCCCCGCCGCTGATGAAGGTGACCTTGTGCATCAGCCAGTAGGTCACGGGGATGAAGGCCAGCGCGGCGAGCACTCCTGAGACGATCAGTCCCTGGTAGAGCGCACGCTCGACGTTGCCGGTCCTGGACTTGACGGCGAAGGTTCCGATGATCGAGGCGATGATCGAGACAGCGCCGAGCACCAGCGGGTACATGACCACCGCTGACTGCTGGCTGAACAGCAGCACGCCCAGGAGCATCACGGCCACCGCGGTGACGGCATAGGTCTCGAACAGGTCGGCTGCCATGCCAGCGCAGTCGCCCACATTGTCTCCGACGTTGTCGGCGATCACCGCGGGGTTGCGGGGATCATCCTCGGGGATGCCGGCCTCGATCTTGCCCACCAAGTCGGCGCCGACGTCGGCCCCCTTGGTGAAGATGCCGCCGCCCAACCGGGCGAACACGGAGATCAGCGAGCCGCCGAAACCCAGCCCGATCAGGGCGTCAACGGCGTGACGCGGGCTCTCCCCGGCGATCCAGGTCAGCACCCCGTAGTACCCGGCGACGCCGATCAGCGCGAGTCCGACGACGAGCATGCCCGTGACCGCGCCGCCGCGGAAGGCGACGTCGAGGGCGCCCGAGACGCCGCCCCGCGCGGCTTCGGCGACACGGGCGTTGGAACGCACCGATACGTTCATGCCGATGTAGCCGGCCGCGGCGGAGAACAGACCGCCGATCAGGAAGCCGATCGCCACCCGAATGTTCTGGAGCGGGATCAACACGATGAACAGGACGACCCCGACCCCAGCGATCGTCGTGTACTGACGGTTCAGGTAGGCCGATGCGCCTTCCTGGACCGCGGCCGAAATCGTCCGCATGCGCTCGTTGCCCGGCGACAGGGCGAGCAGAGAACGTGAGGTCAGGGCACCGTAGAGAACGGCGGCGGCAGCACAGACAAGCGCGACCAGGACGCCGTGATGCGTCAAGAAGCTAGACAAGAAGATCCTCCGGGGAAGCTCTCAGTTTGGAGTGAGGCGCGCCACAAGGCGCAGCCAACAACCGCAAAAGGGCCACCACCCAGACGTCGAGCAGGGCCCTGTGAAGTAGACGGCGCGGGAGTGTAGCGTGCGGAGCGGCGAAGCGGCTACTGACCCGGAATCCAGAGTCGTCCGCTGCGCTGAGCCGGACCCGCTCCTTCCGCCGGAGCCTCGGGCCCGCCGCTCGGCGGCGGTGCCTGGGCCCCTGGGCCAGGGGCCTGAGCCGCTGGGTCGGCGGGCGTGCCGGGCGCCTGCGCAGCGCTCTCCGGCTGGGCCTCAGCCGCGCCCGCCTGACCGCCGATACGGACAAAGGCGAGTTGGAGCTGAGACAGGGCGTCCTTGATCGGTTTCACCTGCTGTGGAGCAATCTGCTCGATCATAGGCAGCATTGCCCGGACGGCCTCGATCGCCAGGTGGACCTGGGCCGGATCTCGTTCACCCTCGGTCCCGGGCGCCAGGCCGGTGCGCCGCATCCCGAGGTTGATCAGCGTGACGACGTGCTCGAGCAGCACCTGCTCGACCCGGATCTTCTTGATCTCTTCCTCGTAGGCAGCCCGCAGTTCCTCTTCGGTCGGCTGCTCGCCACTGAGTGGCTCTGAAGTGCTCATCCGATTACCTCCGCTGTGCTTCCGAGGGCTCCAGCATACGTCTCCCGCGTCTGCGCGACCACGGAACCGAAGATCTCCCGCATGTCTACCCCGGCCTCGATCATCCGACGCTGACGCTGGGCACCGTTGAGCGGCGGCAGCGCAACGTCGATGCCGAGCTCGGAGCGAATCGGCGCGGTCCAGCTCAACAGCCGCTCGAGCGTCTCGGCGGCTGGATAGGGCTCCCGGCGGTCAAGATCGAGCATCTCGCCCTCCAGTCCATGCCGGATGGCTCGCCAGAGGTTCTCCTCAATCAGCCGGCCCGGGAGATCGATCGGCGGCAATCCCGCGTCGACGTCGCGGGCCGCTTGGGCCACGCAGGCCACGATCAACGCCGCTAGCCCATCGGCCTCAGGGGCGGTGGCCTGAGCGTCGCAGATCCTCACTTCGACGGTTCCGAACGCGAAATGAGGCCTGACGGACCACCACACCTGCGTGTACTCGACGATCGAGCTCGTGCGGACGAGGAAGTCGATGTACTCAGCGAACGCTGCCCAGCCGCCGAAGGCGTCGGGAACACCACAACGAGGGAAACTGCGGGTGAAGATCTGCGAGCGAGCGCTGTGCAGGCCTGAATCCCGGCCGTCAAGGAACGGCGAGTTCGCGGAGATCGCCAGCAGCAAAGGCAGTACCGGCCGCAACCGGTCACATACCTGTACCGCCCGGTCGGCCCCGCGAACGCCCACGTGGATGTGAAGTGAGAAAGCGTTGTTGCGCCAGGCCACGTACTGAAGGCCCTCCTGCACGCGGTGATAGTGATCGGTGTCGATGATGTGCTGTTCGCGGTAGTCAGACCAGGGGTGGGTCCCGGTGGCCCCGAGCGCCAACCCGCGCTCGGCGGCGAGGGCGAACAGCCGGCGACGGCGCTCACGCTGAGCCGCCGTGGCCGCCGCTAGATCCTCACCTCTCCCGGAGCGAATCTCGATTTCCGAGGAGATCAGCTCGCCGGCCACCGAGTCGGCGAGCACCGGATCAGCCATGGCGGCCCTTCGCAGCTCCTCGTAGCGGCCGACCAGGCCGAGATCGGTCCCGTCGAGGATCGCGAACTCCTCCTCGATCCCAACGGTGAAGTCGGTCGAGTCTTCGAAGGCCGCACGCGCGGTGTCCAGGTCGAGGTCCACTTCGGGAGCGTCGCTTGGGTCAGGTCAGATAGAAGTACAGCGCGTAGAGCAGATCGACAGCTGGACTCGAGGTGTGAACGGTGACCTCGGGAGGAACCTGGAGCAAGGCCTCGGAGTAGTTGAAGATGATCTTGACGCCGGCGTCGGCGAGCTCGTCGGCCAGCGCCTGCGCCGCGGCGGTGGGGACGGCGAGCACGGCGACGACGATGTCCTCGTCCTCCACGACATTGCGCAGCTCGGAGTTGTGGCGGACGGTGAGCGAGCCGATCTGTGACCCGACCTTGCCCTGGTCGACGTCGAATACCGCGACCACGCGGAATCCGTGGTCGGCGAAGATGTCGGAGGTGGCGATCGCCGTGCCGAGGTGACCGGCGCCGAACAGGGCGATGTTGTGCTGCCCTGCGGTGCGCAGGATCTTGCGGATCTGGCTGACCAGCGACTCGACGTTGTAGCCAACCCCCCGCTTGCCGAACTTCCCGAAGCCGGACAAGTCGCGGCGGATCTGGGTCGAGTTGACGTGCGTGTAGTCGGCGAGCTCCTGTGAGGAGATCGTCTCCTTGCCCATCTTTCTCGCTTGTGTGAGCACCTGGAGGTAGCGTGACAGCCGCGCCGCCACTCCAAGCGAAAGCTTTTCGCCTGGCGCGTCGACGTCCGGCTGAGCCATCTCGGTACCGCGGCCGACCGTGTAGCTCATCCTCGGTTCACTCTACTAGCGGCGGCTCAGCCGTCCCCGAAAAGAGACAAGCGTCGGATCAACTCAGCCTCATCGACGAACAGCTCGAAGGCCTCGACGCCGTCGATGCTGACGACCGGGATCCGCTCCAGGTAGCGGTGCAGCAGCGCATCATCCTGTTCGATGTCCTGTTCACGCAAGGTAAACGGCCGTTGCGCGCGCACGCGAGTCAGGACGTCCCGTGCCTCGTCGCACAAACAGCAGCCCGGGCGGCCGAAGAGGACGACTTCGGTGCTCATCTGCCCCTCAGGCCGCCAGCGCCGGCTCGCCGGTGGCGTAGACATCCAGTCCCAGGTAGTGCGGATACGCCGTCACGGGGACGTAGCGGGCGGCGCTGGCGATCATGGCCGCGTTATCGGTGCACAGCTCACGCGGCGGGATGTCAAGCTCCACGCCGATCTTGGCCAGCCGCTCTCGCAGCGGCCCGTTGGCAGCGACACCGCCGCCAACCGCGAGCCGATCCATCCCTGTCGTCTCGAGCGCCCGCTCGACGCGGATGGCCAGCGATTCCACAATCGCGTGCTGATAGGAAGCCGCCAGGTCGCCTCGGCGGCGCTGCGCCGCGGCGGGGCCGAGGTCACGCACGCAATACAACAGCGCGGTCTTGAGGCCGGCGAAGGAGAAGTCCAGACCCGGCATCCGGGCGGCGGTCGGGAAGCTGAACGCCTGCGGATCTCCTTCCCGGGCCAAACGCTCAAGCGCCGCGCCGCCCGGGTACCCGAGCCCGAGCAGCCGAGCGCCTTTGTCGAACGCCTCGCCGGCGGCGTCATCGAGCGTCTGCCCGAGCAGCTCGAGCTCCGGGCCGGGCTCAGTCACGCGGGCCAGCAGCGTGTGCCCCCCACTGGCGACCAAGCTGAGGAACGGCGGCTGAAACGGGTGGGGTCCGAGGAAGCTGGCCGCGACGTGACCGTGCAGGTGATCGACCGCGGCGAGCGGCAGCGCGTGCGAAGCTGCGATCGCTTTGGCGGTGCAGAAACCGACCATCAGCGCAGCGATCAGGCCCGGTCCCCGGGTGACCGCCACGAGCTCGATGTCGGCCATGGTCAACTGAGCCGTGGTCAGGGAATCCTGCACGACCGCGTCGATCAGCTCGAGGTGATGACGCGAGGCGATCTCCGGGACTACGCCGCCGTAGCGGTCGTGGATCCCCTGGGAGGAGATCACGTTGGCTCCAATCGCGCCATCGAAGCCGACGACGGCCGCGCAGGTGTCGTCGCAGCTGGTCTCCAGGGCGAGGATCACGGACCGCTCAGCGCGGTTCAGCCGGCCGCGCCGGAGGTCGATGACAGCTCCGCGGTGCGCCACATGATCAGCGCGTCTTCTCCCGTGTCCTGGTAATAGCGCGGGCGAATGCCGGCCGAGCGGAAGCCGAACTGCTCGTACAAGGCGATCGCGGGTGCATTGGACGGGCGCACCTCGAGCGTATAGGCCTCCTCCGGCCCGGCGCGGTGCAGCAGCGCGTCGAGCAGTGCCTGCCCGATCCCACGGCGGCGCGAAACCGGGTCGACGGCGATGTTCATCAGGTGCCAAACGTCCGCGTAGCGCGAGCAGACCAGGTAGCCGACGATGCGCCCCTCGGACACCGCCGCGAGACACACACTGGATGGCTTGGACAGCTCGAGCACGAACATGGCCAGCGACCATGGCGTGGCGAAGGCCCGGCGTTCGATCGCGATCACCTGCGGGAGGTCCGCGTACGCGATGGGTCTGATGGTCATGGTTTCGGTTGTCATCGTTCCTCGGCCGCTCTGCGCGCTATCTCGGCGTCGGGCAGTCGGAGGTACTCAGGATGAACCTGATCCGGAGCCGCCCCGGCGGCACCGGCGGCCAGCCGGCAGTGGTTGACCGCGGTGACCAGGTGCAGGTCCGACGCGTCGCCCGGGATCAGCGCTCCCGCGGGCTCTAGGATTTCTCTGAATTCTAACGCGCCCTCTCCGAGCGCCAGCGGGCGTTCTGCGAGTTCGGCGATGCTTGCCGCAAGCTGCGCCGGCGTGATCGCCCGCTCGCTGAGGAGCGGTTCTCCGAGTGAGAGCTCGGCCGACGACGCACCCGCCCGCTGCACCCTCCACGCCGCCGCGAAGGCCTCGCCCCGACGGGCGTCCAGCACGGCGATCACCGCGTCGGGGCCAGGCTGCTGGTCGGCGGCGCTGCGGACGTTCAGAGCGAGCGAATGCAACGTCGAGACTCCGACCAGCGGGCAGTCGAGCGAGCGGGCCAGGGCCCGCGCGGAGCTGACGCCGATGCGGAGTCCGGTAAAGGTCCCCGGACCGCGGCCGACGGCGATCCGCCCGATGTCCTGCCATGTCCATCCCGCCTCGTCGAGCAGGTCCGCGATCAGCGGCATCAGCCGGGTCATGTGCCGCGGGCGCTGGCCCGGGGATGGGTCATCACGAGCGGCCAGTGCGCGCCCGTCGCACAGGGCCACAGCGGTGGCCCGGGTTGCGGTGTCGAAGGCGAGAAGCCTCATTCGATCTCAATCACGCGGTTGTCGCCTCCGGCATGCGCCAGCCGCACCCGCCGGGCGATGCGGGCCAGCGCTGCCAGTGTCTGCTCGGCGCCTTGCGGCCACTCGACGAACGCGATCGTGTCCGGTCGCAGGTAGTCCGCCAACAGGTCGGGATCCTCAGCCCCGAGATCGGCCACGCGATACAGGTCGACGTGCGCCACCGGGACCGGGGCGAGATAGCGCTGTCCGATCGTGAAGGTCGGGCTGCTCACCACCGCACTCACGCCCAGCGCACGACAGGCGCCGCGCACGAAGGTCGTCTTGCCCGCCCCCATGTCGCCCTGCACGAGCACGACGTCGCCGGGTTCCAGCGAGGCGGCCAGCGCGGCCCCGAGCGCCTCGGTCTCCGCAGCGCTGGAGGACTCGCCGCGGCGCCGAACACCGGCCGGCATCTCAGGACCGAGGGGTCGACCAGCGCAGCCGCAGGATCCCGCCAGCCGCAACCAGGACCGCCGCCAGCACCAGCTCGGTGGGGATGTCGTTACCCGTGCGAGGAAGGCCCGACCGGGCCGGCGATACCGGTGATCGTGAGGAGCCGGACGGAGGCTGCGTGGAACCCGGCTCAGTCAGGGGCACGGGAGGAGTCGCAGTCAGCCGTGACGCAGCGCCGGCCGCGGGGCCCGCCAGGCCGAGGAGGGCAAAGATCACGGCCAGGATCGCCGCTGAGCGAGGAACAGGCATGCTGAGGCGACACTGTAGAGAAGCTCTCGGCGCTCGGACGAGTGCCGGGCACCGGCTGGCCGACGGTCATTTCGGTACCGTGATCTGGTCTATGACGGGTGGTCACACCGAGACCGCAGGCGGTCAGCGGTGGCGCTGAGAGATCGGTACGCGCCGGCGCTGGCCGGACTGCGCAACTCCGACACGGCGAAGGCCGCCGGCCTGGCCGTGGCCATGATCGCCAACAACGTCGTCGCCCTGGCCTCGACCTTCGTCTTCGCGCGACTGCTGAACGACTACGGCTCGCTCGGCGCGCTGGTCAGCTACCTCTTGATCCTGCTCGTGGTCGGGCAGGCGCTGCAGGTCGCCACGGCACGCGAGGGCGTCCTCGGCCACCTGGGCGAGGGCGAGGAGCTGCTCGCCACGGTCAAGAGCTGGACGCGCACCCTGCTGGTCGTCACCGCCGGACTGACGGTGGCATCGATCGCGCTACAGCACCCGATCGCGTCGGCGGTCGGCGTCAAGCATTACAGCTGGGCCGCCGCGGCCGGTATCCCCGCTGGGTGTGTGTGGCTGGAGCTGTCACTGCTGCGCGGCGTCCTGCAGGGAGTTGGGGACTACAAATCCGTGGGCATCAGCCTGGTGGCCGAACAGGGTGTGCGGCTCCTCACCGGAGCCGTTCTGGCCGCTGCCTGGCTCGGGGTCACCGGCGCGTTCCTCGGCTCGATCCTCTCCTATCTGGCGATGTGCGCGTATTGCTGGCGGGAGCTGCGGCGCAACGCGGCCGGCCAGCCGTCGGCTTCCCGGAGCTCCGGCGTGCTGGACCTCTGGACCCACGTCAAGCGTGCCTGGGCGCCAATCGCGGGGCTGAGCGTGATCGCGGTGCTGCAGAACATCGACCTGATCGCCGCCAAGCACCAGTTCGTCAAGGACACCGCCAGTGCCTACGCGGCGACCGCGGTGGCGGCCAAGGTGCTCATCTGGGTGGCTATCGGGGCCGGGTTCTACCTCGTGCCCGAGGTCTCACGCCGCCGCGCCGCGGGCGAGGATACGCGCCCGGTGCTCGGCCAGGCGCTGGTCATCATCGGTGTATGCGCCGTCCCGTGCCTGCTGATCTTCGCCGTCGTTCCGCATCTGCTGCTGAGCGTCGCCTTTGGTTCCAAGAGAGCGACCGCCTCGAGCTCGCTGCTGGTGCTGGGCGCCGCGTTCACGGTGCTGGCCGGCACCTACCTCGCGATCCAGTACATGCTCGCGCTCAAACGCACCTGGTTCCTGGTTCCGCTCGGCATCGTCGCGCTGGCCGAACCGTTCGTCCTCGTGGCGGGCCCCAGCAAACCCGCAGGCTTTGCCGCGACTGTGCTCGCCGTGCAAGCCGTCGGGGCGGTGATCGCCTTCGCGATTGCGCTGACGCGCCGAGAGCCGCTGGCTCCCGCCCCGGACGAGAACGGGGGCGTGGTCCCCGCGCGGAGTGCCGCGACGGGCGAAGCCCCGGTGCCCGCCCTACCTACGCGCGGGTAGCGTTTCGTTCCGCGACTCGTTCTGCGGCTTCAGCAGGCCCGTTTTGCCGGCGGTTGCGCCGCGTCAGGACGCCCCGGGCGTGACTGAGGAGGCCAAGAACTCGGCCACGCGCTCCGCCGCTGCACGTAGGCGTCGGAAGTAGGCCGCCCGGCTGAGCGACAGGTCGATGGCAGCCTGTTCGTGACTCGGCGCCGGCTCGATGTAGCCGCGGATGAGGACGCGCTGGAGAAGCTTTTCGTTCTCGTTGTCACCGAAGGCCCGGTCCGCCGCGTCGCGCAGCAGCGCCCGCACCGACTCGGCCCGCTGCTCAGGCGCCTCCCCGGTAGCCAGCGGGCTGCGGGCGAGCTCGTGGGGAACGCGGAAGTTCCTCAACGCCTCCCGCACCGACTGAAGCTCCAGGCGAGCTTCTCCGTCGCCGTCGTCGGGCCGGGCGAGCCCGAGCTCGGCGTAGACGACCGCGCGTTGCGCGGCGATCGAGCCGCCGGGGCCGAAGTCGATCCGGTGGCACTCGACGCGACGATCGCCCATCTCCAGGTCGAGATCCGGCAGATGCTCGGCGCCGAGCACACGGGCGAAGCCGAGGGCGTGTGGATTGGTCGGGTTGATCGGCAGGTAGGCGAAGCGCGGATTCGTTGCCCCCGAGCGCAGCACGCCTGCCATGCCGAGCATCGCCTGCACGCGGCCGCGAGTGTCGCCAACGAAGTCGACTGAGTCGTGCCAGAGGACGGATTCGCCCAGGCGGGCGTCAGCGCGCGCGTGCACGAGCCAGGGACCGACGAGCGGGTCCTGGTGGGCGAACTCCGGCGCCGTGGCGGCGGTCATGCACACGAGGTAACCGCAGATCCGATCCTCGCCGTCGCGGGCGATGGCGACGCGCTCGGGAGCCTCGATGAAGAACCGCCGGCTCAACCGCCACCACTCCGGGAAGCCCCGCTCGGCCAGCAGCCGGGCGATCTCATCCGCGTCCCCGTCCCGGACATCGTCGATTCTGTACTCGACGCTTCCCTCCCAACCGAAGCCCCATTTGATGGCCGAATTCTCGATCAGGTGAGACATCTCGATGGCCAGCAGGGGATCCCCCGAGCGGGCCTGGTGGTAGAGATAGTCGACGATTCGCCGGCGCAGCTCACGCTCGCGCTCCTGATCTCGCCGGCGCAGGTCTGCGTGCAGGGCCTTACGCACGAGCTCGTGGAGCGTCAGGCCGTCGCCCAGGGGCTCGGTGAAGGACACTGCGCGCAGGCGCTCGTAGGCGAGGTCGGCGTCGCTGTCGGGCAGGACGGCCCGCAGCAGTTCGACCGTGGTCACGCGGGCGATGGCGGCGACCCCGAGCGCGGACAGGCGTATGCCCTGAAGCTCCGCCTCCGCCAACCGCCGGATCAGCGAGCGCACCATCTCCGGCCGCTCCGCCCCTTCCGCCGGACTCCACTCGCTATCGGCGGCGGCGGTGTCGGCGGCCAGGGCCAACGCCAGCGGTGATCCATCGGCCCACTCGATCACTGCCGCGGCGCGGTCGTCCCGCAGCCCGCGCGCGTCGAGCAACCTCAGCGCGTCGTCGGGATCCAGTGCGCCGAGCGCCATCTCCGTCGCCACCCCTTCCCACCCACCGGTGAACCAGCCTTCGTCGGGCGGGTTTCGCCCCGCGATGACCACGACGGTCCGTTCCGGGAGCGAGGGCAGCAGTCCTCGGCGGAGGTAGCCGTCGAGTGCGCTCATCCGCTCATAGGTGTCGATCAGGACGAGCGGTTGCTCGCTCGTTCGGGCCCCGGAGAGCACGGCCTCGAGGGCATCTGGCATCGGCGGAAGCTCACGTCCCTCGACGGAGAAGGTGTCATAGCCACGGGCCCGGGCGCGGCGGGCGATCTCCCGCAGCAGGGTGCTCTTGCCGATCCCGCCCGGGCCGTGGACGAGGATCACGCTGGCGGGGGGTTCGCCGTTTAGGCAGCGTTCGACGAACTCAAGCTGTGACGTGCGACCGACAAATCGATCTTGGTCACGCACAGCCATGCGTGCGGCCAATGTGCCCGGACGAGTGGCCCGGCGCCCCAACTCTGAGGAACGCTCCTCCTGCGCCTCCATGTCGCCCATAGAGTACCGCCCCAAACACCCTCCTAAGAAGAGTCTTCAGAACAGACCCAGCTGAGCCACGGGCTCAGGCACCGGAAGCGGCAACCCGCCCTCATCCGGTGACAGCGGCTCATCCGCCGGCGGTTCCCAGACTTCCGGTGATAGATCGGACGGCGCCGGCGGGGTTGGCTGCTCGGGTGCGCCCAGCTCAAGCAGGGCGGGGATGCGCTGAAAGTCGGCGCGGAGCGTCTCCAGCGTTGAAGGTGTGTACAGAGCCGCGGCCGGGTGATAGAGCGGGAACAGCCGCACCGACCGCGTGCCGATCACGCTTACCTCCTCCTGGCCGTGCAACCGGGAGATCCCGGTGTTCTCGGCTCGGAGCAGCTTGGTCGCGAAGTTGCCCAGCGTGCAGATGACCGTCGGCTCGATCAGATCAACCTGGCGCTGGAGGTACTCGTGACAGGACTCGATCTCATTGGGATGCGGATCCCGGTTGTCCGGAGGCCGGCACTTCAGCGTGTTGGCGATGAACACATCCTTGCGCTCGAGCCCGATCTCCAGCAGGAGCTTGTCCAGGAGCTTGCCCGCCTGGCCGACGAAGGGAAGTCCCTGGCGATCCTCGTTGGCCCCGGGCGCCTCGCCGATGAACATGAGATCGGCATCGGCATTGCCGGCTCCGAAAACGACGGTGGTGCGGGTTTGGTGCAGCGGGCACCGGACACAGTCCCGGGCCTCCTCGTAGACTTGCTTGAGCAGCTCACGACGCTCGCTGGGGCTCCTCACAAGTGTCGATGGTAGTCCTCGGCCATGACGGCTGGGACCGTTCGGGCGCCCCGCGCAGAGAAGATCGCGCAAGCTGGGAGGAAAGGGTCGCAGGCGGGTGAGCGACACGCCTTGGGCCGAGCGTCGCGCGGTGAGTGATTCTGCCCCGTCCGGGCTGACTTTCGGTCAGTCCAGGTTGATCGGCGCCCGACGGGGTATCATTGGTGACGAGGCCGTCACCTTCGGGACTGACCTCATCGGTACATCAGTTTCTTTGTCCGACCGGTATCTCCAATGCGGGAACTGGAACGGGAACCCTCTTCTGACATCCCCCCCTGTACGCGCCTGGCCATCGTGGGCCACGGTCGCCTCGGCACCGCGCTCGCCCGTGCGCTGGCCGACTCAGGGGTGGATGTGATCGGACCGCTGGGTCGCGGCGCCGACGCCGCGGACGCCGATGCGGTCCTGCTCTGCGTTCCGGACGCCGAGATTGCGCGGGCCGCGGCGCAGATCATGCCGGGAAGGCTGGTGGGGCACTGCTCGGGCGCCTCCACGCTCGATGTCCTGGCGTCGAAGGAGGCGTTTTCGCTGCATCCGCTGATGACGGTGACGACGGCCGGAGCGAACTTCAACGGTGCCGGCGCCGCGGTCGCCGGCGCCACGCCACATGCGCTGATGTTCGCCACCGAGCTGGCCACCAAGCTTGGCATGCGACCGGTTCAAGTGGCTGAGCGCGACCGCGCCCTCTATCACGCCGCGGCATCGGTGGCGTCGAATTTCCTCATCACGCTCGAGGCCGCGGCTGAGCAGCTGATGGCGGCGGCGGGTGTGGAGCGGGCGCTGCTCGTGCCGCTGGTGCGCGCCACGGTTGAGAACTGGGCCAGGGTCGGAGCCGAGCAGGCGCTGACCGGTCCGGTCGCCAGAGGCGACGAGCAGACCGTCGAGGCCCAGCGGGCAGCGGTCCGGGAGCGCCGGCCGGAGCTGCTCGAGCTCTTCGATTCCCTCGTGAAGGCAACCCGCGGGCTAGCACGCCCGGAGGCCGTAACGGCATGAGGACGATCCGCACCGTGAGCGAACTCCGAGCCGCCCTGTCGGCCCCGCGCCGGCGCGGTCTCCAGATCGGGTTGGTACCGACGATGGGCGCGTTTCATGACGGTCATCTGTCACTGATCCGCCACGCCCGCGCGCAGTGCGACGTGGTGGTCGTGTCGCTGTTCGTCAACCCCACCCAGTTCGAGGACCACGGCGATCTGAACGCCTACCCACGCGACGAGGGCGCGGACGCGATGCAGGCGGCGGCATTGGACGTCGACGTTTTCTTCGCCCCATCGGTGCAGGAGGTTTATCCCGACGGGTTCGCCACCACGGTCTCAGTGGCCGGGCTGACCGAGACGCTTGAGGGCGAGCAGCGCGGGCGCAGCCATTTCGACGGCGTGGCCACGGTGGTGACGAAGCTGTTCAACATGGTCGCGCCGGATGTCGCCTACTTCGGCCAGAAGGACGCACAGCAGGCGCTCGTGATCAGACGGCTGGCCGCCGATCTGAACATGCCGGTGCAGATC
Organism: uncultured Solirubrobacterales bacterium; assembly: GCA_963757165.1. Taxonomy (GTDB): domain Bacteria; phylum Actinomycetota; class Thermoleophilia; order Solirubrobacterales; family Solirubrobacteraceae; genus Palsa-465. Next base: position 111,864 of record CAVWQO010000002.1, on the reverse strand, counting down.
GAGGTCTGCCCGACGGTACGGGAACCCGATGGGCTGGCGATGTCCAGCCGCAACGTGCATCTCTCCCCCGGGGAACGCACGCGCGCCGCAGCGCTACGCCGTGCGCTGCTGGCCGTCGAACAGGCCGTGGCCGAGGGCGACGAGGATCCGGGCGCGGTCAGGGCCCGAGCACTGGCCGAGCTGAGCGCAGCCCAGCTCGAGCCCGAGTACCTGGAGCTTGTCTCGGCGACTTCCTTGCAGCCGGTGAGGCGGATCGAAGGCGAGCTGCTCGCCGTCGTGGCCGCTCGTGTCGGCACCACAAGGCTTATCGATAACCATCAGTTCACCGCCGCGCCGGCTGTGAGCCTGAACCACAACGGGAGACCATGACATGCAGCGCACGATGCTGAAGTCGAAGATCCACCGGGCGACCGTGACCGATTGCGACCTGCATTACGTGGGGTCGATCACGATCGACGCCGACCTGCTCGAGGCCGCCGACATCAGAGAGTTCGAACAGGTGGCGGTCGTGGATGTCGACAACGGAGCTCGCTTCGAGACCTACACGATCGCCGGCGAGCGTGGCTCTGGAGACATGAAGGTCAACGGGGCGGCAGCCCGGCTGGTGCATCAAGGGGACACGATCATCGTGATCTCCTACGCCGGCTACGACCCCGACGAACTCGAGAACTACGACCCGCGCGTCGTCCACGTTGACGCGCACAACGAGATCCTGCAAGTCGACCGCGAAGTAGCGACGCTGCTTGGCGAGCCGGTCGCATAGAGGAGACCAACCATGTCCGCCACCCCCCATTCCCCGGTTCCGACCAGCCTCGACGCACCGCTGCCGATGACGCTGCCGCGGTTGGCCGAGAAAAAGCGGCTCGGCGAGCCGATCGTGATGGTTACCGCCTACGACTACCCGTCCGCACAGGTCGCCGAGGCGGCCGGCGTGGACATCGTGCTGGTTGGTGATTCCGGGGCGATGACCGTCCTCGGCTATCCGTCCACCGTGCCGGTCTCCACCGACGAGATGCTGATGCTGTCCTGCGCGGTCCGCCGCGGCCTTCGAACGCCCCTCCTCGTCGGGGACCTGCCCTTCGGCTCCTACGAGGGCTCGGACGAGCAGGCCGTCGCCACAGCCCAGCGGTTTATCAAGGAGGCGGGGTGCGATGCAGTGAAGCTGGAGCGCGGCGGCACCAGCGTTCAGCGCGCCCGCGCGATCGTCGAGGCCGGGATCCCCGTGATGGGCCATGTCGGCCTCACCCCTCAGACCGCCACGGCGCTCGGTGGCTATCGCGCCCAGGGACGGACGGCTGCGCGGGCCCTCGAGGTCGCGGAGTCGGCGGTCGCGCTGCAGGAGGCCGGCTGTTTCTCGATCGTCTTCGAGGCGATTCCGGCTGCCGTCGCTGATGCGGTGATGCAACGGCTGGAGATCCCGGTGATTGGAATCGGCGCGGGAGCCGGAACGGACGGCCAGGTCCTGGTCTTCCATGACCTCCTCGGCATCTACGATGGCCACGCGCCGCGGTTTGCCAAGCGCTACGGCGAGGTCAAGGCGCAGATGGTGGCGGGAGTCGCCCAGTACGCCGAAGAGGTGCGTAGCGGCGCGTTTCCTGGCCCCGAGCACGTCTACTCGATCGACGAGGACGAGCTGGAGAGCTTCCGCGCAGGGCTAACCAGCGGCTGAGCGCGCCGGCCGGCCGGCAAGCCGGTAACAAAGGGCTCCACCCGACTCACTAGGATGCGGCCGATGCCGCGCCTCGCGCATGTGTTCGCTCCCCGGGACCGGATCTACTTTGAGTTGTTCGAAGAGGCGGGAGCCAACGCGCTGCAGGCCGCAGACCTGCTCGACCGGATGTTGTCCAATTTCCCTGACAGCAAGGAGCTGGCGCGGGAGATCCTCGACTGTGAGCATGAAGGCGACCGGATCACCCACGACATCATCCATCGCCTCAACCACACGTTCGTCACCCCTATCGACCGCGAGGACATCCTTGCCCTGGCCTCCGCGCTGGATGACATCGTCGACTACATCGAGGAGGTCGCCGACTATCTGGGCCTGTACAAGATCGAGGCTCCGATGGATCAGGCGATCAAGCTCGCCGCGGTGCTGAAAGCCGCGTGCCAGCGGGTCAGCGAGGCCGTCCCGAGGCTGCGTGGGTTCCAGGACATCTCCTCCTACACGGTCGAGATCAACCGGCTGGAGAACGAGGGCGACCGGATCACCCGGGAGGCTGTGGCCTCGCTGTTCGACGGCGGGATCGACCCGATGGTGGTGATCCGCTGGAAAGACCTGTTCGAGCGCCTGGAGGCGGCCATCGACGCCACCGAGCGCGTGGCCAACATCCTCGAGGGAATCGTGATCAAGAACTCGTGAACTCCCGATCACAGGGGAAATCGTGAGCACGGCGCTGGAGCAGAACCTGCGCCGCGTCAACCACGCAATGATTGCCTTTGACCTCGCGCTCGGTTCTGGGGCGCTGCTCGCGCCGGCGGGCACCCTGCGGGTCCTCGGGCACGCCCGCCCGTCAACCGATGCGCGCCACCTGTTTCAACGCAGCGGCCCGGTGTGGCTGACCTTCGCCGCCGCCCACGCCGTGGCCGCGGTCCGCGATCGGCCCGAGGACTGGTGGGCGCTGGCCTGGCTACGCGGCACCGAGGTGGCCACCGACGTCGTGTGGGCCCGCTCGCCCGCGGTCTCCCGGCCGGGGGCCAAGCTCGGTTTGCGGCTGGCCGGCGCCTTCAACCTGAGCGCCGCCCTGGGCTTCGGCGCGCTGGCCAGCTGGCGCAAGCGCGGCTGAAGCGTTAGTACTCGATCGCTCGCAGGACCTTCGCGGGAGACCCGGCGGCGATCGAGAACGGCGGGATGTCCTTCGTGACGACGGAGTTGGCGCCGATCACACAACGCTCCCCGATCGTGACGCCGCTGGTGATGACAACGTGCGCGCCACACCAGACGTTGTCGCCCACGCGAGTCGGCCCCTTGCTCGTGAACCCCTGCCAGGTCACCGGCTGGTGTGGGTCGTCAAAGCGGTGAGCGGCATCGCTGATGAAGCAGCCGTTGGCGAACATGCAGTGGTCACCGATCTCGACGAGCTCCCCGGCGGCCACCATCACCCCTTGGTTGAGGAACGTGCCGCTGCCGATCCGCACGCGCGCCGTGCCGGGAGCGGTGATCCAAACCCCTGGCTCGAACAGCGTGTGCTCACCGATCTCCAGCCGCCCGTCACGCAACGCCTCGAGCACGTTGCCGTGGAGCGGCCACCGCGCGAACGCCCGGCGGCGCATCAATTCCCAGTGGATCCGCACGCGGTTCCAGGGCAGCGAATTCTGCTCATACCAACGCCACTTCTGCGCCCAGAGCTTGAGCTCCGCGGCCCTGCGCAGATCCGTCATCCCGGCGCTCAGCGCGCGACGCCGGCGGCCTCAGCCCGGCGTGAGGCGCGTCGGCGGGCTGGCTTGGCGTCGGGATCGGCGCCCGGAAGCATATGCCTGAGGAACCCACCAGTGTGGGACTCAGGCGCCTTGGCCACCTGTTCCGGGGTACCCGTGGAAATCACCCGGCCACCTTCGTCCCCGCCCTCCGGGCCGAGGTCGATGATCCGGTCGGCGACCTTGATCACGTCGAGGTTGTGCTCGATCACCACGATCGAGTTCCCGGTTGCCACCAACCGGTCGAGGACCTCCAGCAACCGCTGGATGTCGGCGAAGTGCAGTCCAGTGGTCGGCTCGTCGAGGATGTAGATCGTCCTGCCGGTGGCCACCTTGGAGAGCTCGGCGGCCAGTTTCACCCGCTGCGCCTCGCCGCCGGACAGCGTGGTCGCCGGCTGTCCCAGCCGCATGTATCCAAGCCCGACATCGTTCAGCGCCTCCACCCGGCGGCGGATCTTGGGGATGTGGGCGAAGAACTCAAGCGCCTCCTCGATCGGCATCTCGAGCACGTCGGAGATCGTCTTGCCCTTGAAGCGAACCTCGAGCGTCTCCTTGTTGTAACGCTTGCCGTGGCACTGCTCGCACGGCACGTAGACATCGGGCAGGAAGTGCATCTCGATCTTGATCTGGCCGTCACCTCGGCAGACCTCACAGCGGCCGCCCTTGACATTGAACGAGAACCGCCCGGGCTTGTACCCGCGGGCGCGTGCCTCCTGGGTCTTGGAGAACAGCTCGCGGATCTGGTCGAACAGTCCGATGTAGGTGGCCGGATTCGAGCGCGGGGTGCGCCCGATCGGAGACTGGTCGACCGAGATGATCTTGTCCACCTGGTCCAGCCCGGTGACCCTTCGGTGGACGCCGGCGCGCTGCTTGGTCCGATGCAGCCGGTTGGAGACTGCCTTCAGCAGGACCTCGTTGACCAGCGTTGACTTGCCTGATCCGGACACGCCGGTGACGGCGCACATGACGCCGAGCGGGATCTTGACATTGATGTTCTTCAGGTTGTGCTGGGATGCGCCCTCGATGCCGATGTACCCGGTCGGCTTGCGCCGCCGCCTCGGCGTCTCGATCGTCCGCGTCCCGGCCAGGAACTGTCCGGTCAGCGACTCGGGAACGGCCTCGACTTCGGCCGGTGTCCCCTGCGCGACGACGTATCCGCCGTGCTCCCCGGCGCCGGGGCCCATGTCAACGAGGTGATCGGCCGCCCGCATCGTCCCCTCGTCGTGCTCGACGACCAGCACGGTGTTGCCCAGCGCGCGCAGGCGGTCAAGCGTGGCGATCAGCTTCTCGTTATCACGCTGGTGCAATCCGATCGAAGGCTCATCGAGGATGTACAGGACCCCGACCAGCGAAGATCCGATCTGCGTGGCCAGCCTGATCCGCTGGGCCTCGCCACCGGAGAGCGTGGCGGCCGCCCGCTCCAGTGACAGGTAACCGACCCCGACGTTCTCCAGAAACTGCAGGCGCTCCTCGATCTCCCTGAGCACCAGCCGCGCGATCCGGCGGTCCTGCTCGCCCAGCTCGAGCTCCCGGATCCAGCTCAGCGCGCGGCGCGCCGACAGTGCCGTGAATTCATGGATCGGCGTCCCTCCCACGAGCACGGCTCTGGATTCAGGCCGCAACCGGGCCCCATTGCACTCGGGGCACGGACGGAGCGTCATGTACTCCTCGATCTTCTCCCGCGAGTAGTCAGACTCGGTCTCCCGGTAGCGCCGCTCCAGGTTGGGCACGATTCCCTCGAACTGGGTCGCGTAGGAGCGCCGCCGGCCGAAGCGATTTCGGTAGGAGACCTGCACCCGAGTGCCGTTGGTGCCGAAGAGGAAGAAGTCCCGCTGCTCCGGCGAAAGCTCATCCCACGGCGTCTCCAGATCGACGTGGTAGCGCTCGGCGATGGCCTGGGCGAGCTGGTCGTAATAGTCGGAGGCGCTGACCGACCAAGGGGCGATCGCTCCTTCGCCGATCGAGAGCGTCGGGTCAGGGACCACCAGCTCCGGATCGATCTCCATCTGGGACCCGAGGCCCGTACAGCGAGGACAGGCACCGTGAGGCGAATTGAACGAAAAGATCCTCGGCTCGAGCTCAACCAAGCTGGGGCCGTGCACCGGGCAGGCGAACTTCTCCGAGTAGGTGTGGACCTGGGCAGGCGGGCTGCCATCCACGAGCTCGATCTCCACCAGACCATCGGCCAGGGCGACTGCGGTCTCGATCGAGTCCGCCAGCCGCTTGCGCAGCTCGTCCTTCATGACCAGACGGTCCACCACCACGGCGATGTCGTGCTTGTACTTCTTGTCGAGCACGATCGACTCGTCGAGCCGACGTAGCTCCCCGTCGACCTTGACCCGACTGAACCCCTCCGCTCGCAGCTCCTCCAGCTGCTTGCCGTACTCACCCTTGCGCCCGCGGACGATCGGCGCCGTGACCATGAACCGCGTGCCTTCCGGCAGCTCCATCACCTGGTCGATGATCTGCTCGGCCGACTGGCCGCTGATCGGCCGCCCGCAGACGTGGCAGTGGGGATGCCCGATCCGGGCCCACAGCAGGCGCAGGTAGTCGTAGATCTCGGTGACCGTGCCGACCGTCGAGCGCGGATTACGGGACGTCGTCTTTTGATCGATCGAGATCGCTGGTGAGAGACCCTCGATCGAATCCACGTCGGGCTTGTCCATCTGCCCGAGGAACTGGCGGGCGTAGGCCGACAGCGATTCGACGTAACGCCGCTGCCCCTCGGCGTAAATCGTGTCGAACGCGAGCGAGGATTTACCGGACCCGGACAGCCCGGTGATCACCGTCAGCGACCCCCTGGGGATCGCCACGGTGATGTCCTTCAGATTGTGCTCGCGGGCTCCTGAGACGACGAGTTGGTCCACATAATCAGTCTAGTAGACCGAACAGACGTTCGGGTGCCTCCAGCGCCCGCCGCGCGACCGGCGGGAACACAGCGAGCGTCAGCGTGGCGCTGGCGCTGGCGCTGGCGCGGTGCGGCCGCCGGCGCGGCCGATGCCCGCCGGCCTAGCCTTCGACGCTGGCATAGACCTCGTCGAGCAGCGAGCTCCGGTCGCGGAGCTCAAAATTCTGGGCCAGATAGCGATCGGTCTCCTCACGGGGGGTCCCGTTGAGCGCCATGTTCAAGGCGATCAGGCGTGCACCCTCGTCCTCCGGAGTTCCGCTGGGCGCGCCTGGTTCGGAGGCTGCGGACTCGACCGCGGTGCCCTCGATCCCGGGTTCGGCGGAAAGGCTCTCGGACTCGAACCCGAGATCGGGCGCGACCTGCGCCTCTGCGGGTTCAAGCGCGTCATCGGCGCCGGCGGCGTGGATCGGCGGGGTGGATGGGTCTGCCGGCCCCACGGGCGGCGTCGGCGGGGTCGCAGCGCTCTGGACGGGCTCTGGTTCAAACCGCGGGCGCGGCGCCACTGCGTCGCTGACCTCGGTGAGGTTGCCCTCCAGCAGCTGCAGATCGGCGTTCAGCCGGTTTGCCCCCGTGCGCAGTGCCTCGACCAGCGCGCCGAGCTCGCTCTCCATCGCGTCCAGGCGCTGGAGCATCACGGCGGTGGACTCGGATACCCGGCCAACGTATTCCCGAGCCTGGAAAGCCGCTTGCTCACGTGTGGCCTGAGCTTCGCTGCTCGCTTCGGCCCGGATCTCCCGTGCTTCCTCCTCGGCCTGGCGCTGGATGTCCGCGGCGCTGGTCTCCGCTGCCTCGACGATCGAGCGAACCTGCTCGCTGGCCGATGACGCGAGGGTTTCAGTGCGCCGCCGCGCGCTGCGCTTGAGCTCCTCGATCTCGTCGGCTAGCGCCTGGAGATGAGTGTCCACCGCCTCCGGGTCATAGCCCCGGCGCCCGATGGGGAAGTCCTTCTTCTCAATGGTCTGTCGTTCGAGGGCCACGCGAACCAACCTCTCAAGTCCAAGTCTCTGGGAAGAAGTCCGCAGCGTATCGCGCTCGCGCCCTCAGCGAACCCCAGCCCGACCATCGGCGATCGCCAGATCGAGCTCTCGCCGGAGATCCCGGATCTCGTCGCGCAGCTTGGCCGCATACTCGAAGCGAAGGTCTTCCGCCGCGGCCAGCATCTCCTCCTCCAGCTCCACGATCGTCTTTTCAAGCTCGGCCGGCGGGACCGAGTTGGCCGCACGCTGGCGTCGGCGCCGGGACCGCGGGACCTTGGAGTCGGACTGGAGGAACTCGGCGATGTCGGAAACCCCCTTGACGATCGACTCGGGCGTGATCCCGTGCTCCTCGTTGTAGGCGACCTGAATTGCGCGGCGACGGTCGGTTTCCCCAATCGCGGCGCGCATCGCCGCGGTCTCCTTGTCGGCATACATCAGGACCTTGCCGTCGATGTTGCGCGCGGCCCGCCCGATCGTCTGGATCAGCGAGGTCTCTCCTCGCAGGAAGCCTTCCTTGTCGGCGTCGAGGATCGCCACCAGCGAAACCTCGGGGAGATCCAGCCCTTCCCGCAGCAGATTGACCCCGACCAGGATGTCGAAATCACCCAGCCGCAGCTCACGGATGATCTGGATCCGTTCCAGCGTGTCGACCTCGGAGTGCAGATAGCGGACCCGGAAGCCCATCTCGAGCAGATAGTCGGTCAGGTCCTCGGCCATCTTCTTGGTCAGAGTCGTGACCAGCGTCCGCTCGTTGCGGTCGACCACGGTGCGGATCTCGTTCATCAGGTCGTCGATCTGGTTGCGCGTCTCGCGCACTTCGACCTCGGGATCGACGATCCCCGTCGGGCGGACGATCTGCTCGACGATCCGGCCCGAATGACTTTTCTCGTACTGGCCCGGAGTGGCCGAGACGAACACCAGCTGCGGAGTGATCGAAAGGTACTCCTGGAAGGTCTGGGGGCGGTTGTCCAGTGCGCTCGGCAGCCGGAACCCGTAGTCGATCAGTGTCTGCTTGCGTGAGCGGTCGCCCTCATACATCCCGCCGATCTGCGGGATCGTCTGATGGGACTCGTCGACGAAGCAGATAAAGTCGTCGGGGAAGTAGTCCAGCAGGCAGTAGGGGCGATCGCCAGGATTGCGCCCGTCGAGGATCCGCGAGTAGTTCTCGATGCCCGAGCAGAAGCCCATCTCCCGCAGCATCTCCATGTCGTACTGGGTGCGCTGGCGCAGGCGGTGCGATTCGAGCAGCTTGCCCTCCGCCTCGAGCTCGGCGCAGCGCGCGTTCAGTTCGCGGCCGATCTCGGCCACGGCGTCGTCGATCATCCCCTCACGAACGTTGTAGTGACTGGCCGGCCAGATGCCGACATGCTCGAGGTCGTCTTCGATGATCTCACCGGTGATCGGATCGAAGTGCTGCAGGTGCTCGACCTCGTCGCCGAAGAGGACGATCCGGAACGCGGTCTCGGCGTAAGCGGGGAAAATCTCCAGCGTGTCGCCACGAACCCTGAACGTTCCCCGCGCCAGTGCCGTGTCGTTGCGCGTGTACTGAATCGACACCAGTTTGCGCAGCAGCTTGTCCCGGTCGACGAATGACCCTTTCACCAGTGTTTGCAGATTCTCGTCGTAGGTCTGCGGCGAGCCCAGGCCGTAGATGCACGAGACGCTGGCCACGATTAGCACGTCCCGGCGCGCGAACAGCGCGGCCGTGGCCGAGTGCCGCAGCCGGTCGATTTCCTGGTTTATCGCAGAGTCCTTCTCGATGTACAGGTCCTTGCTCGGGACGTAAGCCTCGGGCTGGTAATAGTCGTAGTAGGAGACGAAGTACTCCACCGCGTTGCGCGGGAAATAGCTTCGGAACTCGTTGCACAGCTGCGCCGCGAGGGTCTTGTTGTGAGCGATCACGAGCGCCGGCTTCTGCACCGCCTCGATCGTCGCGGCCATCGTCATCGTCTTGCCGGTACCGGTCGCGCCGAGCAGCGTCGAGTATCGCTCCCCGGCTCTGATTCCTTCGGCCAGCGAGGCAATCGCCGCCGGCTGATCAGCCGCGGCGCTGTAGGTGGCGTCTAACTCGAACTTCGGCATCGGCGGGACCGTCTAGCGTAGCGTGGCCCGCGGACGTAGCCGCAGGGCCCGAGAGCCGCGATCGGCGCCCCCGCCGGAGTGGCGGGCGGTCGGTCACCGCAGGGCCGAAAGTCTGAGTCGGCCCCTCCACCGGGCCCATGTTCCGCGGTCCGGTGAATCGGCTCGCTGCAGCTGCCGCGCCCGCTCACCGAGCAGGTCCACGAGCGTCCGGGTCGGATAGAACGGATGCGCGACGACGCTCCCGTCAGCCAGGGACAGCGCCGCCCGGAGCTCTCCGGCCACCTCGGCGAGCAGGATCGGCCGGTTCGGCACGGCGGCACAGTCGAGCGCGGCCAAGCGGGCGATCGCTGGCTCGTCGTCGGGGAACCCGTAGCGCAGTGTGATCGCCCCCTCGATCGACGGCCGGGCCTCGGGCAGCGGCGGGCCCAGTGCCCGAGCGCGGGTGCCGGCCGCACGGCGCAGCTCAGCGACCCGGGCCTCGGCCAGCAGCCTGTGCAGACGTGGGTCAAGCACGGCTCTGGCCGCCGCACTGCAGGTAGTCGGGCAATGGGGCGCTGCAGCGTTCGTCGGGCAACGGCACTCCGGCCGCAAGATGGAGCGGGATTTCGCCCGCCCAGACGTCAAGCGCGTAGTCCTCAGGCGCGTCGACGGGAGGTCCGCTCCGCACCTTGGCCGAGGCCTCATCCAGTCGCAGCGCCACCACTTCGGTGGCCTTCAGCTCCTGCGCGCTGGGTCCGCGAGCGTCCGCGGATCGACCCGGCATCACATGCTCGACCAACGTCTCCAGCGCGGCCAGCTTCTCCTTGGGGTCACGGACGCCACGAGCCGGGCCAAGGACGACGACCGAGCGGAAGTTGAGCGAGTGGTGAAAGGCGGAGCGGGCCAGGACCAGGCCGTCGAGCAGGGTGACGGTGAAGCACAGATCGGTGCCACCGACCGCGCGCTTGAGCAGCCGACTCAGGGGAGAACCATGGAGGTACAGCTGATCCCCCAGCCGCACGTAGAGCATCGGGATCGCATATGGCTGGCCGTCGGCAGCGAAGGCGAGGTGGCCGACGAGGCCAGCGTCAAGGATCTGGTCGATCTGCTCCCGCTCATACTGTCCCCGGCCCGCGCGCCGGCGGACTCGAGTACGAGCAGACGCCGGCCGGGCTTTGACCGTCGTCATCAACGCTTCCCGCTTTTGTTATAGTACAAAGTCATGGTTGATCTAGAACAATATCAAATCGGCGGGTCGACGGCGAAGGAGATCGCCGCCAGCGCCGAAACAGCCATCCGCGAAGGCGTACTGGACAGCGGCGATCCGCTCCCCACGGTGCGCGCGCTGGCCACCGCGCTGAACACGAGTCCGGCCACGGTCAACGCCGCCTATCGCATCCTGCGCCAGCGAGGGTTGATCATCGCCGCGGGCAGGCGCGGCACCCGCGTTGCCCCTCGCCCGCCGCTGCGCTCGCCCGAGCCTCCGGGCCAGCTTGACTTTGCAGAGCAGCCGCCCTCGGGCCTGCGGGACCTGGCCGTCGGACTTCCCGATCCGGCCCTGTTGCCCGATATCGGCGCGGCGCTCCGGCGAGTCGATGTCGGGCGCAGCCTCAGGTTCTCTGGGCTTGACCATCCCGACCCGGAGCTGCTGGCACTCGCGGCGTCCGCCTTCGAGGCGGATGGGATCCCGCCCGACGCGCTGGCTGTCGTATCTGGGGCGTTCGACGGGCTCGAACGGGTGCTCCAGGCCCACCTGCGCCCCGGCGATCGCGTGATCATCGAGGATCCCGCCTACACGTCGATCCGGGACCTGCTGCTGGCGCTGGGGCTGATCGCGTTGCCGGTGGAGGTCGACGAGTTCGGCTTGATCCCGGCGCGTCTGCGTGCTGCGTTGACCCAGGGCGCCCAGGCAGCGGTCATCGTGCCGCGGGCACAGAATCCGTTCGGGGCGGCGATGGACGGCGAGCGAGCGGCTCTGCTGCGCCGCGAGCTCGAACCGCACCCCGACCTGCTGCTCGTCGAGGACGACCACACAGGCGCCATCTCAGGCGTGCCGTGCACCACGCTGACCTCTCCACACCGGCGACGGTGGGCAGTGATCCGATCGGTGTCCAAGGTCCTGCATCCCGACCTCAGACTCGCGCTGATGGCCGGTGACGCGCTGACGATCGCCCGGATCGAGGGCCGTCAAGCCCTCGGTCCGCGCTGGGTCAGTCACATCCTCCAGGCGACGGTTGTCGAGCTGCTGAATGATCCGAAAACCGCGGCCGCGACTGCGCGGGCGCGCGAGACCTACGCGGCGCGCCGGCGGGCCCTGGTCGACGCGCTGGCGGGATATGGCCTGCCCGCGCACGGGCGATCAGGCCTTAACGTCTGGGTGCCCGTGCGCGAGGAGGCTCCGGTGATCCGGGCACTGTACGAGGCCGGCTGGATCGTTCGGGCGGGCGAGCGTTTCCGATTCGAGACCCCGCCCGGGCTCAGGATCACCACCTCGACCCTGAGCGAGGACGAGGCTGCCGCGGTGGCGGGCGTGATCGCTGCGGTCGAGGGGTCCGGTCCGTCCGGTCGGATGTACTGACCCAGGGGAGCGCTCAGTAGCCGAGCCGCGAGGCGTACGTGGCTCGGTAGTCCTTCTGGGCCTGAAGCACCTTGCGCACGTAGGCCCGGGTCTCCGGGAATGGGATGTCGCCGATACCGAAGTGGCGGTGATCGGCGCGCGCCTCGGCCAGCCAGTGGTTGACGTTTGCCTCTCCCCCGTTGTAGGCGGCCAGGCCGAGCACCGTGTTGCCGCCGTACTGGTCGGTCAGGTATCGCAGGTAATAGCTCCCGTAGGCGATGTTGACCTGCGGCGTGGCCAAGTCGGCGGTGCTGAAGTTGGTGGCGCCAGAGCGCCGGGCCAGGAACTTGGCCGTCTCGGGGAGTATCTGCATCAATCCCTGCGCCCCGGCCGAGGAGGGACGTGGGTCAAACTTCGTCTCCGCGTAGATCACGGCGGCGATCAGCGCGGGATCCAGATGCTTGTCGGCGGCCTGCTGACGGATGATGTCGTCGTGCGACAGTGGGAGCGTCAGCTCTGTGACGGCCTTGCGAAACAGCGGCATCGCCAGCACGAACGCGATAACGCCGATCAGGACGATCACGCTGCCCAGGATCCCGCGCCGCCGGCGGACGGCGGAGCGGCGCGCCGCTCGCCGGGCCGCCTCTCGGCGGCTGGCGACCGTTGCGGTCGGCGGGCTCACGACCCCAGCATGTCAAGAACGGCTGACAGCTTGCGCTCTAACTCCTCGATCCCCCCGTCGTTTTCGACGACGTAGCTCGCACGCTGGGCTTTTTCCTGCTGGGTGAGCTGTCGTGAGGTGCGTTCGCCGACCGCATGGTGACCACGGGAGCCCGCCCGCTCCGCCCGGAGATCCTCGGGGGCGGTTACGGCGATGGTCGCGTCGAACGCCCCGTCCATGCCGGACTCGAAGAGGAGCGGCACCTCGACCACGATCGCGCGCGGAGCCGGGCTGCGCGCATCGAGCTCCTGGCGCCACTGCACCATCCGTGCACCCACGCGGGGCCATAGCAGCCCCTCGAGCCAGCGCCGATCCTCGGGCGTGGCGAACGCCGCCTTGGCCACCGCGGCTCGGTCGACCACCCCATCCGGCACGACCTCGGCACCGAACCGGTCGGTCACCGCGTCACGCACCTCGGCGCTGTCATACAGCTCATGGACCACGGTGTCGGTCGACAGGACGGCGGCGCCGAGACGCTCCAGGGCGCTGAGGGCAGTCGATTTCCCAGCACCGATCCCGCCCGTCAAACCGACGAAGGGGGCACTCAGGCCGACGGGTCCTCGGACGCTTCGGTCTCTGGAGCGGGCTGGGGCTCGCTCTCGGCCGGCTGGGACTCGGCTGCCCCACCCTCGGAGGCTACGGCCTCCGCGACGGCTTGAGGCTCCTCGGCGGCGGCCGGCTCAGCGGCGGCGGCCGGCTCAGCGGCGGCGGCCGGCTCAGCGGCGGCGGCCGGCTCAGCGGCGGCGGCCGGCTCAGCGGCGGCGGCCGGTTCGTCGTCAACCGGTTCGGCGGCCGCGGGCTCGGCAGCAGGGTCGGCCGGGGGCGCGAACACGTCCTCGGAGAGACCCAGCTCGGGCATGTCATCGAGATCGCCGGCGTCACCCTCCGCGGGCGGCACGATCGGACGCACGGGAAGCACCTGTCCCTCGACCCGTTTGATCGACAGCGACAGCCGGCGGCGCTCGGAGTCGATCTCCAGGATCTTGACCCGCACCGGATCGCCGGGCTGGATGATCTCGCGCGGATTCTCGACGTGATGCTGAGCGAGCTCGGAGATGTGGACGAGGCCCTCGACGCCGTCGAGGATCTCGACGAACGCGCCGAAGGTGACCACTTTGGTGACCGTTCCCTCGAGCTCGTCGCCGATGTTGTAGGTGTCGACGACGCGCTGCCATGGATCTTCCTGGGTCTGCTTGAGGCCCAGCGAGATGCGCTGGCGGTCGCGGTCGATATCGAGCACCTTGACGCTGACCGTGTCGCCGATCGAGAGGATCTCGCTCGGGTGGTTCACGTGCGACCACGAAAGCTCGGAGATGTGGATCAGGCCGTCGATGCCGTCAAGGTCGACAAAGGCGCCGAAGTCGACGATGTTGGAGATCTTGCCCTCCACCACCTGGCCCGGCTGGAGCCGGTCAAGGATTCGCTCGCGGTCCTCCTTGCGCTGCTCCTCGAGCACCGCGCGGCGGGACAGGACGACGTTGTTGCGAGAGCGGTTGAGCTCGATCACCTTGCACTCGATCGTCTGGCCCATGTACTCGTCGAGGTTCGGCACGCGGCGGATGTCGACGAGCGAGGCGGGCAGGAATCCACGCACCCCGAGGTCGATGATCAGGCCGCCCTTGACGACCTCGATAACTGAGCCTTCGACGGGCTCACCAGACTCGGCGGCGGCTTCGATCCGGCGCCAGGCCTTCTCGAAGCGGGCGCGCTTCTTGGAGAGGATCAGACGTCCGTCCTGGTCCTCCTTGGTGAGCACGAGCGCGTCGACCTCTTCGCCGAGCGAGACCTCCTCACCGGGGTCGACGGACTTGCGGATCGACAGCTCGCTGGAGGGGATGACTCCTTCGGACTTGTAGCCGATGTCGACCAGGACTTCGTCGTTGTCGATCCGGACGACGTGGCCGGTGACGACATCCCCTTCCGAGAACGGATGCAGGGTGGCGTCATAGTTGGGAACGATTTGGCCGTCGATCTCGAGCAGCAGGCCGTTGGAACCTTCTACGACCTTCGCGTTGCTCTGATCAGCCGGCGGCGTCAGAGTTGTAGTGGACATTCCGACGGAGGATAGCCGTCCTGCGCTCACGCGGGGGCTCCGTATCATCAGCCGTCCCATGCCCCAACGTGCGACCAAGCGAGGCGAGGAGCGCACACCGCTCGATCGCGACTGTGACGTCCTGATCTGCGGCGCCTCGTTCGCCGGTCTGGCGGTCGCGCGGGAGCTGGCGGGCAGCGGCGCAGACGTGATGGTCATCGACCGCTACGAGATCGGTGAGCGGCAGACCTCGGCATGCGGGATCCCGACGGGCTGGCTCGAGGCGCTGGACCTGGGCGAGTCGACCTCGCAGACGTTCGGCGAGCTTGTGATCCACACGCCTCACACGACGGTCCGCTACGACCTCCCGTTCACGTTCTCGACCTTCGACTATCGGATCTTGTGCGGGCTGCTGGGCGACCAGGGCTCATTCACATTCGAGACCGCGAAGGTCTCGGGCCGATCCGGATCGGTCGTGCACACCGACCGCGGAGACATCCGCGCGGGGCTGATTGTCGACACCCTGGGGTGGCGGCGGATCCTGGCCCCCGGCTCGAACATCCAGCCGCCCGAGGCGCTGCTCTCCCGCGGGCTCGAGGTGCACCCGTCCGGCGCCGGCCACGACCTCGAGGTCTGGATCGACCGCTCCTACGTCCCGGCCGGCTACGGCTGGTCGTTTCCCGCCGATGGAGAGCTGCGGATCGGGGTCGGCTCGTTCGATCCGCGCTTCCATGTGCGGGAGCCGACCGAGCGGCTGGCATCTGATCTAGGGGCGGACCGGGTCCGCTACCAGGGCAACTGGATCCCCCACGCGCTGCGTGACGGAACCGAGGACGGCATCTTCTTCGCCGGGGACTCGGCCGGCCACTGCCTGCCCCTCACGGCGGAAGGGATCCGCACGGCGCTGTACTTCGGAATCGCCTGCGGACGTGAGCTGCGCGCGGTCTTGGCGGGAGATCAGACCCGCGCCGAGGCTCTGTCGCGCTACCACGCCTTCTCCGCCGCGCACGCGTTCCACTTCCGCTGGCTGCTGCGGATTCAGCGGCTCGTCCCGCGGATCGCGCCGCGGGTGCTGGCGGGGGGGCTGCGCGCGATGGAGTCCAAGCGCTTCCTTGACTGGTCCTTCGGCCATTACCTGGACATCGCCCACCCGGATTTCGTCGACTCCGGGGCGCCGCACCGGGCTGCTCTGGCGACTGCTTAGCGGCTCAGCGACGCCGCCGCGTCGTCTCAGTGCGCGCGCCGGCGCTTGGCCGGCGGCCGGACGGCGCTCACCGGCGTCGCCTGGAAGGCCCAGTTGCCGGCGCTGTCGGTGACGCGGAGCACGATCCGGTAGGTGCCGGGCCGCGTGTAGGTATGGGACACGCTTCGTTGGTGCCCGGTCGGGCCCTGACCGAAGAACCAGTCGTACTGGGTGATCGAGCCGTCGGGATCACTCGCGTGGGCGCTGATCCGGAATGCTCGGCCGACGGTCACCCGCGCCGGCGCCGCAAACCCGACCGGATCGGTCTCGTCCTGTGGCTGGCACGAATGGTCCTCGTTGCTGTATTCGTTCTGGAGGTAGTAATGGAAGCCGTGGATGACCTGGTTGAACGCACCGGCTCCTGAGCCGCCGAGATTTGGGCCGTAGCTGAAGCGGCACTTGTCGCCGTTCTCGTCACCGGAGGAATCGATCCAGGCGTTAGCCAGTGGATCGGTGACGACCTCGCTGTGCTCGTGGCTGATCGTCGAGATCACCGGGTCAGCGGTGCTGCCGTTGGGGCGAGGGTTACCGGACTGGCAATGCCCGTCCAGCGCGTTGTAGGGGATCACCGCGTAGAGCAGGGAGCCTTCGGGATCCGAGCCGTGGTAGCCGCAGTAGCTGCCGGACGCATCGCCGCCGAGGGCGCAGTTGTCCGGTCCGTAGCCCCCACAGCTGCCCATGCCGTTCGGCATGACAAAGAAGTAGATGTCACGGCCGGTCCTGGGCAAGCCGGCGGCGCCCACGACGTGCGCGATCTCGGCCTGGAGCTGGGCGTCGGTCAAACAAACGCTCCAGCCCGGGCCGGTACCCAGCGGCGGGGGTAGCGGCTCGGTGCAACCGTTGGCCGGAAGCGGATCGGTGGCGGTCACCGCACCCCCGTACGTCGACGCGTAGGCCGCGGGGCCGGTGCTGTCGCGGTACTGGCCACTGAGGCCGTAGACGTTCGTCGGCCGGTGGCTGTCGGCGGCCACGTTGGCCAGGAATCCTTCCACCAGGCTCTGATAGCCGTGGTCGTACCCGAGCCCAGAGCCGGCCGGCGTCCAGAAGATCACGTGCGTCCGATTGGTGTGCAGGACCGGGCCGCCGCCATAAGCGAGATTTGCCGCGGCGTGCGCCAGCGGTCGACCCCTGACGTGGCCCCCGGTCGGAACATCAGGGACGACGCCGCTCAGAGTCTTCGCTTGGGTGCTTGCGCTCGCCGGGACGGCGGGCAAGGCGCCCAGGGCGGCCACGGTGGCGATGGCGGCCCCGGCGGCCACGGTGGTCCGGGCGGCCCGGGCGGCGCCGGCGGCCACGGCGGCCCCGGCGGCCAGAATGCGAGCGCGGCCCATCACTTGGCGCTCAACCAGTCGCTGCCGATGCCCGCCTCGACGGCCAGCGGCGGATCCATGTCGAACGCTCCGGCCATCTGCTCGCAGGCGATCGCCTGCACCTGCTCGGCCTCCTCGGCGGGTGCCTCAAACAGCAGCTCGTCGTGGATCTGCAGGATCAGCCGCGCTTTGAGATCGGTCTCATGCAGCGCTTTCGCAGCCCGCACCATCGCGATCTTCATGATGTCGGCGGCCGTGCCCTGGATGACCATGTTGACGGCGAAGCGCTCCCCCTGCTTACGCATCTCCCAGCGTCGCGCCCGGAGCTCGGGTACCTGGCGCCGGCGGCCGAACAGGGTCGAGACGTAGCCGTGCTCGGTCCCCTGGGTGATCGTCTCCTCGATGAACCGGTTGACAGCGGGGAAGCCCGCCAGATAGCGCTGGATGAACTCGTCCGCCTCGGTTTGCGGGATGTCGAGGCGGTCAGCCATTCCGTAGGCCGAGAGCCCGTAGACGATGCCGTAGTTGATCATCTTCGCCTTTGATCTCATCCCCGGATCGATCTGGTCCGGTGTCACGTTGAACACGCGACAGGCCGTTGCGGTGTGGACATCCTCCCCGCGGCGGAAAATTTCTTTGAGCACGTCCTCGCCGGCAATGTGGGCGAGCAGGCGCAGTTCGACCTGCGAATAGTCGGCCGAGGCCAGCAGGTTGCCGGGTTCGGCGATGAAGCAGGCCCGGATCTCCCGGCCGAGTGGGGTGCGGATCGGGATGTTCTGCAGGTTTGGATTGTTTGAGGACAGCCGCCCCGTCGTCGCGGCGGTCTGATTGAACGTCGTGTGGAGCCGGCCGTCGGCGGCGATCAGCGCCGGCAGCGCATCCAGGTAGGTCTGCGCGAGCTTGGTCAGCTCACGCCAGCGCTCGATCTTTGGGATCACGTCGTGCTCATGGCGGATCGCCTGGAGCACCCGGGCGTCGGTTGAGTAGCCGGTCTTGCCCCGTCGCTTACGTGAGAGACCGAGCTTGCCGAACAGGATCTCCTCGAGCTGCTTGGGCGAGCCGAGGGTGAACTCCTCGCCGGCCAGTTCGTAGATCTCGCGCTCCAGCTCGTCCGCCTCGTGTTTGACGCGGGTGGAGATCTCCCGCAGGCGGTCGGTATCCAGCTTCAGTCCCGCCAGCTCCATGTTGCGCAGGAGCCGCACCAGCGGCAGCTCGACGTCATTGAGCAGGCCGGTCAGGCCCCGGCTGCGAATCTGCTCCCGTTGCCAGTTCGCCAGCGCGTGAACGAGCAGCGC
The DNA here is from genome assembly GCA_963757165.1 of uncultured Solirubrobacterales bacterium. Classification (GTDB taxonomy): domain Bacteria; phylum Actinomycetota; class Thermoleophilia; order Solirubrobacterales; family Solirubrobacteraceae; genus Palsa-465. The sequence goes on along the minus strand of CAVWQO010000002.1, from coordinate 93,346 downwards.
ATCGGCGGCGGCCTCGTCGGTGACGGTTTCTGCGACACCCAGACCCCGCTCCTCGCACAACTCGCGGAACGGGTAGGCCCGGCGCGCCGGCTCGAGCAGGTAGGCGCCGATCTCGGTGTCGTGAGCCAAGGTCGCGGGAACCTCGCCGAGCGCCTTGGCGTCATGAGCGATGATCGGGCGACTGCCGAGAATTCTGACCAGCTCCTCAGAGGTGGTCGCGTTTCCGGCCAGCACGTCCTTGGCCCCGTCGGCGTAGACGCCGAAGCGCAAGCCCTGGTCGGTGGCGAAGAGGGCGTCCTCCGGTGGCTCGGGGACACGGACGGCCACCGCGGCCTCGGTGTGCGGCAGGCTCTTCAGCTCCGCGAGCGTCGCCTGCTTGAGGTTGGCGGTGAGGGCACTCTCGGCGGCAGGCGCCGGCGCGGCAGCGTCGGCGGAACCGAGCGCCTCCTCAAGGCGCCGTAGCGGATCCCTGAGTTCGAACTCCCGGAAGACCTCGCGCAAGCGTGAGCGATCCGGCTCGGCGCTGACGAATTCGTTGATGTCAAGCTCGAGCGGGATATCGCGCTTGGCCGTGGCGAGCTGCTTGGAGATCCGCGCGTCCTCGGCGTGCTCGGTCAGGTTCTGCTTGCGCTTGGCACCGCTGATCTCATCGACGCTGGCCAGCACGTTCTCCAGCGAGCCGAAACGCTGAAGCAGGTCCGCCGCCGTCTTGTCGCCGATGCCAGGGACACCGGGAATGTTGTCGCTGCTGTCGCCCTTTAGCCCGATGAAGTCCGGCACCAGCTCAGGCGGAATCCCGTAGCGGTCGATCACGCCCTCCCGGTCGTACACACGCGTGTCGGTGATCCCGCGGGAGGTGGTCATGATTCGCACGCCGTCGTCGACCAGCTGGTAGGCGTCACGGTCGCCGGTCACCACCATCACCGGCACCGCCGGGTCGGCGTGCCTGGCCCGCTCAGCGATCGAGGCGATGACGTCGTCGGCCTCGTAACCGGGGACGGCGAGATTGCGGTAACCGAACGCGTCGACCAGCGGCTCCAGATGCGGCCACTGCTCCTTGAGCAGGTCCGGCCGGCTCGAACGCTGCGCCTTGTACTCGGAGTAGACCGCCTTGCGGCCGGTGTCGCCCGCGTCCCAGACCACGACGGTTGCCTTGGGTCCATAGTCGGTCAGGATCTTCACCAGCATCGACGCGAACCCGAAGATCGCATTCGTCGGCATGCCCGTCGAGGTGGCGATCGATTCCGGCAGCGCAAAGAACGCGCGGTACGCGAGGCTGTTTCCGTCGATCAGGAAGAGTTCATCGGGCATGGGCTGGGCTGCGTGCACGTCTCATGCGTGAAACGGGGCTGTATGTCAGGCTATCTGGCCTAGTGGCCACCACCCCCAGCGCCCAGTACAGCCTCACTCTCAGAGTTGAGATCGATCACCGTCCCGGGATGCTCGGGAAGGTGGCCAGCGCGATCGGCGACGCGGGCGGGACGATCGGCGCCGTCGACCTGGTGCAGGTCGAGGGGACCCACACGGTGCGTGACATCACCGTCGAGACCGCCGATGCGTCCGACTGGCCCCGACTGACCGGCGCGGTCAACCGCGTGCCGGGCGCGAACGTGCTGGACACAACCGACCGGACATTCCTGCTCCACGTCGGCGGCAAGATCGAGATGCAGAACAAGAGTCCGCTGAAGACCCGCGACGATCTCTCCATGGCCTACACCCCGGGCGTGGCCCGAGTGTGCGGCGCGATCGCCCGGGACCCCGACAAGGCGTTTCAGTACACGATCAAGCGCAATACGGTGGCTGTCGTGTCCGACGGATCGGCGGTGCTGGGCCTGGGCGACATCGGACCGCGGGCGGCGATGCCGGTGATGGAGGGCAAGGCGATGCTGTTCAAGGAGTTCGCCGGCGTCGACGCCTTTCCCATCTGTGTGGACACCAACGATCCCGACGAGATCGTGTCCGTCGTGTCGGCGATTGCTCCGGGCTTCGGCGGGATCAACCTGGAGGACATCTCGGCGCCCCGGTGCTTCGAGATCGAGGACCGGCTGAAGGCCCGGTTGGACATTCCGGTCTTCCATGACGATCAGCACGGAACCGCAATTGTCGTGCTAGCCGCGCTGCTGAACGCGCTTACGTTGACCGGCCAGCGGCTGGAGGACATCCGGACGGTCGTCGTCGGGATGGGCGCGGCGGGAGTCGCGGTGACGAAGATCATGCTGGCCGCCGGAGCGCGTCACATCATCGGGGTTGACTCACGCGGGGCCTTGTCGACCGATCGCCCCGACTATCTGGATGGCACGATGGGTGCGGTCAAGCGGGAGCTGGCAGCACTGACTAATTCTGAACGGCGTGCGGGCGGCGTCGCCGAGGTGGTCGAGGGCGCTGACCTGTTCATTGGACTCTCAGGAGCGCGCGTGATCGAGGCCTCGGCACTGCAGGCGATGAACCCCGACCCGGTCGTCTTCGCGATGGCCAACCCCGACCCTGAGGTCTCGCCCGAGGATGTCTCGGCCTTTGCCCGCGTCGTCGCGACCGGCCGCTCGGACTATCCGAACCAGATCAACAACGTGCTGGCGTTCCCGGGAGTGTTCCGGGGTGCGCTGGATGTGCGGGCCACGCAGATCACCGAGCGCATGAAGACCGCCGCTGCCCGGGCGATCGCCGAGATCGTGTCGGTCGACGAGCTGCGCGAGGACTACATCATCCCCTCGGTGTTCAATCGCGAGGTGGTCGGGGCGGTGGCCTCCGCGGTGGCCGACGAGGCGCGGGCGAGTGGCACGGCCGAGGCTGGGAATGAGATGGGGTTCGCCTCGACTGAGGAGATGAGGTTGCTGCCGGGGCGGTAGTGGGTCGGGACTGGCTGTTCTGCCGCGCGCTCGTCAGAGCTCTGTGAAAACAGCGCTATGGGGATGGCGTTTTGGGCCACGGCTCGCTCTAGCGTTCTTCCCGCGTGCGGTACGACCATGTGAAAACATCGCTGTAGCAGGGTTGGGTTCCACCGCTGCGTCTGGCCCGGCCCAGCCGAGTCGTCGCATCTATGTGAAAAGTCACGTCGAGGAGGGGTGTGACTTTGCGGATGGGGCGCCCAAGTTTCCATACGGAACGCAAAACGGTGTCAGGAGGCCCCCGCTCCCCCGCCTCAAGACGCAGAGTGATGGGAGCCGCGGAATCCGAGGACCTCACCACCTGGTATGTCAGCATCCTGGGGCGGGAGGCTCAGTACCCCGTTTCTGGCGTGCGTGACCAGCGGATGAAAGCCGTCTACCTCGGTCAGCGGGGGTGCGCCTCCCGCCGGCAGCTACGCCACGTCAGTCTCAGTGCTGGCGTGATCGAGAGGCGAGCGCGGCGCGGTTGGCTGACCCAGGTTCATCCCGGTGTGTTCAACGCGTTTCCGGACGGCAAGATTCCGCTCGCGGCTGAAACGGCCGCGCTGCTGGCGTTCAGGCAACAGCCGTGTTGTCGCATGATTCGGCCGCCGCCCTGTGGGAGCTCCGCCGCCCCTCCGGCGAGATCCACGTGACCGTGCTGGGCCAACCCAGCGTTCGCCTGCATGGTGTTTACGTTCACAGATCCCGCACGCTGCTCGCTCGTGATGTCCAGGTATTGAAGGAACTCCCAATCACCTCTCCAGCGCGCACACTCCTAGATATCGCCGGATGTCTCACGACGCGTCACCTGGAGCTCGCCCTGGACGAGGGCGTGCGCAACGGCATCGTCTCCCGAGCGGAGATCCGTGACGTACTCAACCGCATCCCGAACCGAAAGGGAGAATCCACCCTGAGGAACCTGCTCGACCCCACCCGCCGCGAAACTGTCACGCGGTCCGTGGCCGAGGAACGTTTTCTGGCCCTGGTCCGCGACGCGAGTCTTCCCGCCCCGGAGGTCAACGCCCGGCTCGCTGGCTTCATGGTCGACTTCCTCTGGCGTCGTGGGCGGATCGTTGTCGAGGTGGACGGCTACACCTATCACGCTAGCCGCCGCCGCTTCGAGGACGACCGGGCTAAGGGAGCAGCGCTGGCCGCCGCCGGGTATCAGGTCATCCGTGTCACATGGCTGCAAATGGAGGATTCGTCCTACGCGGTCATCGCTCGCCTCGCCCAAGCGCTCGCGTGGGCAGACGCACGGGCGGCATAAGGTCGGCCGGGCGGGCGGCATAAGGTCGGCCGGGCGGGCGGCGTAAGGTCGGCAACGCGGGCGGTGTCAGAAGAACTTCGGCGGCGTCAGTCAACCCCGACCGCGTGGCTAGAGCAGTGCGAGCGCCCGCACCCGCGCCCACCCAGCGACTCCTACCCCCGCCGCTTGGGCAGCGGCCCGTCCACCTTCCACACCGACCCGGGGCGGCCGGGCAGCAGTAGCGCGATCAGCAGTCCGACGGCCGAGAGCAGCAGGCCGAAGGCCAGCCCGAGTCGCTCCCCGTAGCCCTTTCGCCCCGTCAGCCAGGAACCTGCGGCGGCAGAGATCAGCCACACGAACAGCAGGTAGAGCCCGGTCGCTCCAATTGTGGCGGCGAAGATGGTCATGCGCCGAGGTAGGCCCTTTGGACCTCAGGGTCGTTGCGCAACTGGGCGGAGTCGTTCGCCAGAGCCACCCGCCCGGTTTCGAGCACATAGCCGCGCTTGGAGACATCCAGTGCATAGTTGGCGTTCTGCTCTACCAGCAGGATCGTGACCCCGGCGCGGTTGATCTCACCAATCGTCTGGTAGATCCGCTGAACGAGGATCGGAGCAATGCCCATCGATGGCTCGTCCAGCAGCAACAGCCGCGGTCGGGCCATCAACGCACGCCCGATGGCCAGCATCTGCTGCTCACCTCCGGACATCGTGCCCGCCTTCTGGTTCTCCCGCTCCTTCAGGCGGGGGAACAGCGAGTACACGCGTTCCATGTCGCTCGAGACTTCGGGGCCGCGGCGGCGGAACGCGCCCATGTCGAGGTTCTCCCGCACGCTCATGCGGGGAAAGCAATGACGTCCTTCGGGTGAGAGGGCGATCCCGTGCCCGACGATCTCCTGTGCGGAAACGCGCGTGATGTCCTTGCCCTCGAAGCGGATCGTGCCCGCACTGGCGGGGGTCAGGCCGGTGATGGCGCGCAGGGTGGTCGATTTGCCGGCCCCGTTTGAGCCGATCAGGGTCACGACCTCCCCCTCATCAACGGTCAGCGACACGCCCTTGAGCGCCTCGATGTTGCCGTAGCGGGCGTGGATGTCCTCAACCTCCAGCAACGGCATTACGACTGCACTCCCAGGTACGCCTCGATCACGCGCGGGTCCGCCCGCACCTCCGCGGCCGGCCCTTCGGAGATCTTCTCGCCGTGATCGAGCACGGTGATCCGCTCGGAGACGTCCATGACCACCTTCATGTCGTGTTCGATCAGCAGAATCGTCAGGGACAGGTCGTCGCGCAGCTTGCGCATGAACTGGGTCAGTGAGGCCGACTCCTGCGGGTTCATGCCGGCGGTCGGCTCGTCGAGCAGCAGCAACTTCGGATCGGAGGCCAGGGCACGGGCGATCTCAACGCGGCGCTGGTCACCATAGGAGAGATTGGTGGCCACCTGGTCAAACTGTTGGGGCGCCAGCCCGACGTAGCTCAGCGTCTCGGTCGCCCGCTCGCGGACGGCGCTCTCCTCCTTGCGCACGCGAGGTGTGCGGAAAATCGAGCCAAACAACCCGGCCCGCATCCGGGCATGACGACCGACCATCACGTTCTCCAGCGCGCTCATTGCGCCGAACAGCCGGATGTTCTGAAACGTGCGGGCGACTCCCAGGCCGGTGATGATGTCCGGGCGGCTGCGGGTGATGTCCTTACCGTCGAGCAGCATCCTGCCGCGCGTGGGCTTGTAGAGCCCGGTCAGCATGTTGAACAGCGTGGTCTTGCCGGCACCGTTGGGTCCGATGATGGAGACGATCGAGTTCGTCGGGATCTCGATCGAGACGTCATTGACCGCCACCAATCCGCCGAACTCCTTGACCAGTCGCTCAGCGAGCAGCAGGGGAAGCCCGGCTGGGGCCACTTCCGTGGACGCGGCCGGGCCGCCGGGGGGTGCAGGCGCGCCGGCGCTCATGACGCAATCCCCCTGGGCAACGGCAGGCCGGCGCTCATACCGCCCCACCGTCGAGGTCGGACTCGCCAATTCCCTCGGTCAGCTCCAGCTTTCGTCTTCGCTCCGGGATCAACCCCTGCGGACGGAGAACCATTACGAGCACGAGCAGGAATCCGAAGATGCTCACGTTGAGCTCGCTCAGGTCGAAGTTGAGACCGAGTTTGCTCGGCAAGTGGTTGAGCACGTCGGGAATCAAGTAGTAGTTGATGTTGGCCAGGAGCAACGCGCCGACGACGACGCCCCACACCGAGCCGAGCCCGCCGACGATCACCATGGCGAGCACGAAGATCGAGAAGCCGAACTGGAACTGGTTGGCGTCGATCAGCGACGTGTAACTGCCCAGGAATGCGCCCGCAATCCCGCCGAAGGCGGCGCCGAGCGCGTAGGCGAGCAGCTTTGTCCGCACGAGCGGGATCCCCATCGATACCGCCGCGACCTCGTCCTCGCGGAGCGCCACCCACGCGCGGCCGAGGCGCGAATCCCGCACTCGCAGGTTGACGAACAGGCTGATCAGCACGAGCACGAAGATCGTGTAGTACCAGGGTCTGAAATGCAGCTGGTCGAATGTCCCGACGAATGGAAGGCGGGGAGCGTCGATGCCACTGATTCCGATCTCGCCCCCGGTGACGGGCATTCCGGCGATCTTGATCTCCGGGCCGTTGATCGCGAACACGCGGATGATCTCTCCGAACGCCAGCGTCACGATCGCGATGTAATCGCCCCGCAGTCGCAGGGTTGGCAGCCCGATCAGGGTGCCGGCCACCGCGCATATCAGCGCGGCGCAGAGCAGGATGAGCAGGAAGTTCAGATGGATCCCGGGCAGCGAGCCCAGGTAGCTCGAGACCAGCACGTGGACGTGCGCCTTGAAGAAGAAGCCGGATCCGAGCCAGCCCAGCGAGTACGCCCCGAGCGCGAAGAAGGCAAGGTAGCCGAGATCGAGGAGGCCGGCGAAGCCCACCACGACGTTTAGACCGAGCGCGAACACGACATAGGCAAGCGCCAGGATCTCCTTGTTCATGAAGTTGCTGGAGTCCGAGTAGAACAGTGGCGCAAGCAGCCCGACCAGGATCAGCACAGCCGCGAGCGCCCGCGGCCACCAGGGTGGCAGCCACCGCTCGGCGGCGGCCTGCCACTCCCTGATCTGTGCGCGCAGCTCGTTCATCGGACCCACAGATCAGGCACCCGCCAGCATCCTCCCCGGGGCCAGACTTCCAAGCGACGGGCCACGAGGCGAGTCCCAGTCATCCCGCCTCTCGCGTCTCTTCACCGAGGAGGCCGCGTGGGCGCAGCACCATGATCATCACGAGGTAGCCGAACACGATCGCCGGGGTCCACTGGGTTCCGATGCGAACGTCGGAGAGCTGCTGAATGCAGCCGATGATCAGCCCCCCGAGCACGGCGCCACGGATGTTGCCGATGCCGCCCATCACCGCTGCGGTGAACGCGATCAGCCCCGCCACGAAGCCCTGGTCGTAGCGGATCGTCGTCTCGTACAGGGCGTAGACGAGGCCGGCGGCGCCCGCCAGCATCCCGCCGAGCATGAAGGTCAGTGAAATCGTCGTGTCGACGTTGATCCCCATCAGCCGCGCGGCCTCGGGGTCCTGCGCGGTCGCCCGCATCCCTTTCCCCAGGCGGGTACGAGTGATGAACCACGTCAGCAGCGCGACGAGCGGGACCGTCACGCCAACGGCGAGAAGATCGGCGCGCCTGACCACGACGGCCGAGATGTTGAAGACCGTGGCGTTCTGGTGGATCAGGTCATCGACCCCGGCCGGGGACCCGCCGAGCCACAACAGTCCGACGTTCTGGAGGATGAAGGAGAACCCAATCGCCGTGATCAGCGGGGCCAGCTTCGGAGCATCCCTAAGCGGGCGGTAGCCGACGCGCTCGATCAGCACGTTGAGGCTCCCGCAGACGAGCATCGAGACGATCAGCGCCAGCAGCAGCCCGAGGACGATGCCCAGTGACCCGGTGGCGAGGCCCAGACCGATCGAGCCCCAGAAGGCAACGGCCGTGTAGGAGCCGATCATGAACACGTCGCCGTGGGCGAAGTTGATCAGCTCGATGATCCCGTAGACGAGCGTGTAACCGATCGCGATCAGAGCCCAGATCGAGCCGTTGGAGATGCCTTGAACGAGGCTGGTGCCGAGGTACGTGAGATCGTGGGATATCACGTGCTGGCCGTGGGCGAACCCGCTATAGCCAGAGACGAGATCGTGAATCCCGTAGTACACCGGGAGGGCAGCGAGCGCGACGATCAGACCCCATCGCCCGAAGGCAACGCGCAGGGCAGCCACGGGTCCGCTCAGCCGGGCAAGTCCGGGCGGACGCGGAATTAGTGTGTTTGCCTCCATGCGAACGACGAACGGAGTGGGGCCGCCGCGGCGGCCCCACTCCCCTCGGTTCTATTTCGCCGTGATCGTCTTCACGAACAGGGTGTTGCCGTCCGGCCCGACCTTGTACAGCCCGTAGGCCTTCAACGTCGTGTCACCGTTGGCATCGAACCCGTAGTTACCGAGCACCGATGCCCGATTCGCGACCTTGTGGAGCGCCGCGACCACTGCGGTCTTGTTGTTTCCTTGCGAGCCGAGGCTCGCGATCGTGTCGAGACCGACTTTCATGGCCTCATAGCCATAAATGGCGTAGGGATCGGGATTGCCGACGCCGTACTTCGCCTTGTATGCAGTGAGGAACTTGCGCCCACCGGGGTAGGCGGTCAGACCGAGGGTGGCGACCGTGCACTTGAACAGAGGAGCGATACTGGCGGGGAAGCCGTGCATTGACGGGTTCGTCACCGAGCCGGTGCAGATGCCGTCGCCTCCGTAGATCTTGGCCTTCGGCAGCGCCGAGTTGATGTCCTTGGCCAGTTGCACCTCGCCCGGCGGGTTAAACGCCGTGTACACACAGTCAGCCCCCTGCCCCTTGATCGTCGAGGCAAAGGCGCGGTAGTTGGGTGCCATCGGATCGAGGGGGCTCTCGCTCGTGATCGTCAAGCCGTACTTGCTGGCCTTGAGCTTGAGCTGTGCGGCGAGGCCGGCGCCGTATGGCGTCTTGTCATCCGCCACCGCGACCCTCGTGCAGCCGTCCTGCTTCATCGCGATGAGTCCCGCGACGCTCTGAATCGAGTCACGGGGGACGAGGCGAAAATATGTGCGCTTCTGGGTCGGGTAGTAGATCTGGGGCTCGCCCGGCGCGCTTCCCGGATCGTTGGTCGTGAGCCCCACATAGGTGTTAGCCGTGCTGATCTGCGCGACCCCGGCCTGGTTGGTAATCGGGATCTGAACCTTGGCGCAGCCCGAGTTCTGCGGCCCGAGCAGCAGCACGGCCTTCGGGTCGCCGACCACTTGCCGGGCATTCGCCGAGCACTGGTTCGGGTCATATCCGGCGGCCTGCGCGGTCGCATTGTCGAGCGACTGGAAATTCACGGTGAACTTCCCGGCCTTACCGCCCGCCTCAGCCAGCGCCAGCTTCATTCCGTTGACTTCCGGCACGGTCTGCGCGGTCACCGCGCCCTGGAGCGGGAGGGTCGAGTAGATGTCGATCGTATTCGCGCCGCCGCTGCTGCTCGAGCCGCTGCCGCTCGATCCGCTGCTGCTACTGCTGCTGCTGCCGCAAGCGGCCAATACCAGCAACGTGCCCGCCAGCAGACATCCCATCATGGCTCTGCCGAGAAAACGCATGCTCCTCCTCTTGTTGGTGCCCGGTTCTCGATACTCGGTAAGCGCGCAGCCTAATGGGGCTAGCGGACCTCAACAAGGCCCTACCGGGCGCGGCCTAACCTAACGTTCACCGCGTGGGGGCTCCGCCCATCCACAAGTACAGCCAGAGTTCGCGATCAGGCGTTGATCGCCTTCCAGAAGGACAATCGCCCCGCGACGACGCGATATACGCCGTAGCGCCTGATCGTGGTCGCGCCGTCGGAGCCGATGCTGTAGTCGCCGAGCACGCTCGGACGGTTCCGGGTCGAAAACAGGGCCGCCACGACGCGCGAGCGACGGATCGACCCGGTCCCGTTGTCACTCGCTCGCGCAACCGAGTCAAGCAGGACGCTCATCGCCTCGTAGCCCCAGATCGCCGCGGGCTGCGCTGGCCCGTGAAGCCGGGCGTAGCGGATCAACATCTGGCGCGCCGCATCCGGATATGCCGCGGGTTGCAGAGTTGGCTCCGTGATCAGCACGCGGGAATCAAGCGCCGACGGAATGCCGCCCTGCAGCGGATCGGTGTAGGTGCTCTCGGCGACGCCTGCGGTGCCAAAGATCTTCGCGTGAGGCATGATCGCGGCGAGCTGCTTGGTCAGCAACACGGCGTTGCTCTCTGTGATCGCGCTGATCAGGACGCAGTCGCTGCCGGTCTGCGCCACCGCGGCGCCGAGCGACTGGTAGTCGGTCGCGTTGGCGTCAAACGCCTGAATTCCGGCCACCTCAAGGCCCGCCGACTGGGCCGTGGCCGAGAAACTGGCGGCGGTGTCCACCCCGTCGACCTCACCGTCGTCAAGGACATAGGTCCGCCGGCACCCCTGGCTCTTCTGGAGATGCACTTGGGCCAGCGCCTGGATGGCGTCGCTGGGCACGAGCCGGACGAAGGTCCGCACGCCGGTCGGGTAGTACTTCTGCGGCTCCCCCGGGGACGCCCCGGGTCCGGCATCGGTCAGGCCGACCGCGGTGCTGGCGGGGCTCACCTGCCCGATTCCGGCACGGTTGAGCAACGGTATCGAGATCGCGCTGGCCCCCGAATTGAGCTCGCCGATGTAGGCGATCGTGGTGGGGTCCTGCACCGCGAGCCGCGCGTTTACCGTCGTCTGCCCCGGGTCCCACTCGCCCCGCTGGGCCGTTGAGTCATCCAGTGCTTTGAAGTTGATCCGGTACTTGCCGATGCGACCGTGAATCTCGGCCAGGGCCATGCTGGCGCCGGTCATCGCAGCTCGGGCATTGACTCCGGACGCACCGTGGAGCGGGGCGCTCCCAACGATGGTCAGTGTCCGGCCGCCGATCTGATCGACTATTGCGCGCTTGGATCCGCAGCCGGTCACCAGCCCACCGGCGGCGAGCAGTGCACCAGAGGCGATCGCAGCGAGGGGAAGTCCGGCGCGCCTCACGCTCACATGACCGGGGGGTCACCCCTGCACTTGCACGAACTTGAACGGAGCGAGAGCTCCGGACTGCAAGCGCTCGAACGTAAACGGTCCGAGGTTGGTGTCCCCGTTCACGTTGATCGAGTACGTGCCCAGCACTGACGAACGGTTCTTGATGCCGAAGTAGCCGTGCGCCACCGCGGAGCGGTTGTTGGCCGAGCCGCCTGCTTGCTTTAGCACGTCGATGACCGAGGTGACCGCCTCATAGCCGAAGATCGCCTGAGGAACCGGCGAGCGGCCGTAGGCGGCCCGGAAGGCCGCCACGAAGGACTGCGCGGTGGGGGGCAGAGTCCTGGCCAGAAATCCCGGCACGGACAGGTAGAGGTTGGGCTTGGCGCTCGCCAGGCTCGACCCTAGGGTGGACCCCGCGAGCGCGGAGGGGCCGAATAGCTTCAGCGACGGATTCGATCCGCTCGCCTTGGTGAATACGCGCGCGGCGGCCGCCTGATCGGAGCCGCCAAAGAAGACCCCGTCGGCGGCGCTCTGCGACGGGGTGATGGTCACTCCGGAGGCCGGCGCGTCCGCCCGCACCAAAGCCTCGATCGCCTTGCCGTAATGGCTACCGTCGTCGGCCATGAACAGGCGCTTGACTCCGAGCGACTGCATCTCCCTGACCTGTGCCTTGGCCTCGAGTGCGGTCGTCGGCACAACTCTGGCGAACGTCCGGCCATAGGTCTTCAGCGACTCGTAGTAACGGCTGGGCGAGCCCGGAACCGCCGGATTGGGCTGGGTCAGCTCGACCGCGGTGTCGGTCGGGGAAATTTGCAGCAGGTCCTGCGCGTTGGTGATGCCCAGCGTGTCGGCCGAACTGCCGGGGGTTATCTCGCCGATGTAGGCGATGGCCGACTTGTCCTGGATCGCCGTGCGGGCATTGTCGGAGAGCTTCGAGCTCCCCAGCCGCTGGAACGACAGCTTGAACGCGGTGACCTCGTTGGCCTTCTGGGTGAAGGCCAGCTGCTCCGCATCAGCCACGTCCCGAACCACGGGATCGGTGGCTACCGCGGCGGGAACGGCGGAGTAGATCGTCAGCGTCCGTCCGGTGGCGGTCACCACGGTGCCGCTGGTGGCGGCGGCGCAGCCGGCCACGCCCGTGAGCGCTGCTGCGCCGACGAGCAGGGCCAGCCCACGAGCGCGGACCCGCGCCGGGCTCAGTCCGAGCGTCCTGCTGAGCATGAGGCCGGTCGCTAGTCCCGCCGACCGGGCAGGAACGGAATCAGCTGGCGTACGGCAACCGCGATCAGGACCATCAAGACCACGATCAGGATGGCGTCGAACCCGGACACGTTGAGCGCCCAGAGAACGATCCAGATGCAGAGACCAGCGGTGGCGGTGAGAATCAGTCCCATCGCGCTGGATGCTAACCGAGAGGCTGGTTGTGGAGCGCGTCGGAGAACTCGGCCACGAGCGCTCCCGCGGCCCCTGCCGGGTCCTCGGCCTCGTCGGCAGCACGGACGAGACGGGTGCCGATGATCACCCCGTCGGCCCCGGCCGCCGCGGCGGCCGCCGCCTGAGCGGGGGTTCCGATCCCGAAGCCGATCGCCACCGGCACGTCGGTGCTCGCGGCTGCTCGAGCCACCGCCGCGGCCAAGCCGCCGTCGAGTTCGGCCCGCTCGCCGGTGGTTCCGGTCACCGAGACCGTGTAGATGAATCCACGGGCCCGCCCGCCGATCCTCCGCAGCCGCTCATCCGGGGTGGTGGGAGCCACCAGGGGCACCAGTGCGAGGCCGCGAGCATCGCACGCCTCCAGCGCCGCCGGGGCCTCCTCAAGTGGCAGGTCGGGCACGATCAGACCACTCGCGCCGGCACGGACGAGCTCGTCGGCGAACCGCTCGAGTCCCCGGGCGTAGATCAAGTTGGAGTAGCACATCACCACGACCGAAACCTGCTCGGCGATCGAGCGCCCGACGTCCAGGACCTTCTCCAACGTCGCCCCGGCGGCCAGCGCCGCCGACCCGGCGTTGTGGATCACCGGGCCATCGGCCAGCGGGTCAGAAAACGGGACGCCGAGCTCGACGAGATCAGCGCCCGCCTGGGCATAGGCCGAGCCGATCCGACGCGAGGTGTCGAGATCGGGAAATCCGCCCATCAGATAGGGCATCAGCGCTGCCCGGTTCTCATTCTTCGCCACGGCGAAGGCCGCCGCGATCGTGTCTGCCCCGCTCACTGCTGGGGCGCCTCCCCCTCGGCGTTCTTCCGGGCGTACTCGAGCGCCTCGGCGAGATCCTTGTCCCCGCGGCCAGACAGGCAGACGAGATCGACCTCGCTCTCCTGGTTGGCCAGCGCCCAGGCGATCGCGTGCGAGCTCTCAAGCGCGGGAATGATCCCCTCCAGGCGAGCCGTCAGGGAGAACGCGCTAAGCGCCTCGTTGTCGGTCACGGCGACGTACCGGGCCCGTCCCGAGTCCCGCAGCCACGCGTGCTGAGGGCCGCTACCGGGGTAATCCAGTCCGGCCGAGATCGAGTGCGCCTCGAGGATTTGGCCGTCCTCGTCCTGCATCAGGGCAGAGTACGCGCCGTGCAGCACGCCGGGTCGGCCAGCGACGGTCAGCGGCGCGCCGTGACGGCCCGTGTCGATCCCCGCGCCGGCCGCTTCGACTCCGACGAGCTCCACTCCAGCGTCCTCGACGAAGGGAACGAACATTCCGATCGAATTCGAGCCGCCGCCGACACAGGCGATCACGCGCTGCGGGAGCCGTCCCGCCTGCTCAAGGATCTGCGAGCGAGCCTCGTCGCCGATCACTCGCTGTAGATCCCTGACCAAAGCCGGATACGGGGCCGGTCCGACGCATGAACCGATGATGTAGTGGGTGCTCTCGACGTTGGCCACCCAGTCACGGATCGCCGCCGACACCGCCTCCTTCAGTGTGCGAGCGCCCGTCTGTACCGGCTCGACCACGGCGCCCAACAGCCGCATCCGCTCGACATTGGGCTTCTGACGGCGCATGTCTTCGGTGCCCATGTAGACGATGCATTCCAGGTCCAGGAGCGCACACGCCGTGGCCGAGGCCACACCGTGCTGACCGGCCCCGGTCTCGGCGATGATCCGCCGCTTGCCCATGCGTTTGGCCAGCAGCGCCTGACCGAGCGCGTTGTTGATCTTGTGTGCTCCGGTGTGATTGAGATCCTCGCGCTTGAGATAGATCGGGTGCCCAGCCGCGTCGCTGAGACGGCGGGCCAGGTAGAGCGGCGAGGGCCGCCCGACGTAGTCACGCAGCAGGCCGGTCAGCTCGGAGCGAAAGCCTGAGTCTTGGGCGGCCTGTAACCAGGCGCTCTCAAGCTCGTTCAGCGCCGGCATCAGCGTCTCCGGGACGTACTGGCCCCCGTAGGGGCCGAATCGGTGCTCGACGACGCTCACGGAGCGCCCACCTCGGCCGGCGCCGTGGACCTGACCGCGGCCGCAAACACCTCGAGCTTGTCCGGGTCCTTGCGCCCCGGCGAGAGTTCGACGCCGCTGGCCACGTCGACGGCATACGGGCGCACAGCGGTAATCGCCTGGGCGACATTGTCGGGAGTGAGGCCCCCGGAGAGGATCAGCGGGACAGAGCCGAGATGGCCGCGGGCCAGCTCCCAGGAAAAGGTTTCCCCGGTCCCCCCGCGCTCTCCCGGGGCATAGCTGTCGAGGAGATGGAAGTCGGTGTGAAACGGCGCCAGGGCCTGGATGTCGGCGCCACTGTGCACACGCGCGGCCTTGATGGTCCGGCAACCCGTCCGGCGCCCGGCCTCCGCGCACAGGGCCGGACCCTCGTCCCCGTGGAGCTGGAGCATCGTCAGCCCCACGGCCTCCGCGGTTTCGGCGATCGTCTTGAGCTTCGGATTAACGAACACGCCCACGATCTCGACTCGCCGGCGGAGCGTCGCAGCAATCTCGGTCGCCACGTCGAGCTCGCAGCGGCGGCGCGAACGCGGCCAGAAGTTCAAGCCGATCGCCCACGCGCCGGCGGCGTGGGCTCGTTCGGCGTCCTCGACCGAGGTGACGCCACAGATCTTGATCTTGGGGAGCTGCATGGACACGACTCACATCGTACGCACGCCGCGGCCCGGTTCGACGCCGGCGCTAGCGCGAGGCCTGAACCGTGCGGGTACGCCCGTGCCCGATCGGGGGCAGCAGCTCCTTGGCCGTTTCGATCGGGACGGCAAAGCCGATGGCCACAGCGCCGCCGGAGCCGCGTGGGGTCTCGATCTGAGAGCTCACGCCGATCACGCGACCGGCCGCGTCGAGCAGAGGACCCCCGGAGTTGCCGGGCGTCAGCGGCGCGTCAGTCTGGATCACGTTCTCGATGCTGAAGCCGCCAGGGCCCTGAAGCTGGCGCTGGAGGGCCGAGACGATGCCGCTGGTCAGCGTGCGATCGAGGCCAAAGGGATTGCCGAGCGTCAGGGTGGGATCGCCCACGCGCACCGTGGTCGAATCGCCGAGAGACAGTGGTGTGACCGCGGGCACACCCTCCGGGTCGACCTTCAGCACGGCGAGGTCGTTGCTCTGGTCCTCAGCGATGACCGCCGCCCGCCGGCTGATCGAGTCCTCGAAGCGCACGGTGACGCCGCTACTGCGGTCTGCACCCTCGATCACGTGGTAATTGGTCAGGACCAGCCCACTCCGGCTGACCAGAAACCCGGACCCCGTAGAGCTGGTGTTCGCGTGGTGGGGGGCCAGATCGAACGGACTCTGAACCGGCTCGGACACGGTGGCCTTAACGAACACGACGCCGGGGGCGGCACGCTCGTAGATTGCGTGGGCGGTGAGTGACGAGGGCTCGCTGGAGGTTCTCTGCGCGAACACCGGCGCCTGGACCACCACCGTCCGCGTGGTCCGCCGCCCGGTCACCCCGAGGAGGAGGAAGCCGCCCGCGACGACCAGGCCGCCCACCACCGCAGCCAACAACGGGGACTGCAACAAAGCCTTCATAGCCTGAGTCTGCTCGGGGCGCTGAATCCGACCTAAAGCGCCCCGTCGCACCCTCGCCGGGTCAGCGCCCGGCAAGCCGCCTCGATGTCCTCGGCCCGCATCAGTGCCTCACCGATCAACACCGCGTCGACGCCGGCCGCTGCGAGCGCGTCAAGCTCGGCCGCAGTCCGGAAGCCGGATTCGGCTACGACGACGACGTCCTTGGGCATCTCGGGCAGCAATTCGAAGGTCCGCTCCACGTCGACCGCGAGCGTGGTCAAGTCGCGGTTGTTGACGCCGATCACCTGAGCACCAGCCGCCACAGCGCTCTCGAGCTCGCGAGCGTCGTGGATCTCGACCAAAGCCGGCAGCCCGAGGTCGAGCGCCTGCGCATGCAGGTCCGCCAGCTCTCGCTCGGACAAGGCCGCGACGATCAGCAGAATCGCGTCGGCACCGGCGGCGAAGGACTCAACGACCTGGTACGGGTCAAGGATGAAGTCCTTGCGCAGAAGTGGCAGCCTCGCGGCCGCGCGGGCGGCCCCCAGGTCAGCCAGCGAGCCGCCAAAGCTGGCCGGCTCGGTGAGGATCGACAGGGCGGCAGCTCCCGCCCGCTCGTACGCGGAGACCACATCGGCGACCTCGACCCCCTCGCGGATCAGGCCGGCCGAGGGAGAGCGGCGCTTGTGTTCGGCGATCAGCGACAGGCCGGGACGGCGCAGCGCGTCCAGAAACGAACGCCGGTCTCCCGACTCGATGCGACGGCGGACGGCACCTTCGAGCGTCTCCTGGGTGACCGCCCGGCGTCGGCGCGCGAGGTCCTCACGGGTGGCGGCGAGGATCGGCTCCAGCCGGTTCACGGGCCGGCCAGCTCCTGGGTGCGGGCCACGAACCGCTCCAACGCCTCGGTGGCGTGTCCGGAATCAATTGCCCGCTCGGCGGCCGCCACACCCTGTGGCAGCGTCGGCGCCCCGCCGGCGGCGTAAATCGCCGCGCCGGCATTGAGCACGGCCAGATCGCGTGAGGGGCCGGGCTCCCCGGCCAGGATCCCGCGCGCGATGACGGCGTTCTGCCGCGGATCACCCCCGGGGACGGAGTCCCCCGGCGCCCGCCTGAGCGAGACCTCCTCGGGCGACACGGTGTACGCGCGCAACTCGCCGTCCAGCACCTCCACCACCCGCGTCGGCGCCGAGATGCTGAACTCGTCGACCCCGTCCTCTCCGCTGACGAGAAGCGCGTGCCGGGTCCCGAGGAGCGCCAAAGCCCCAGCCATGGTCTCCAGGTACGCCGGGTCCGAGACGCCGATCAACTGCCGGGTGGCTCCGGCGGGGTTGGTCAACGGGCCGAGGAAGTTGAAGATCGTCCGTACGCCCAGTTCCCGGCGGACGGGGATCACGTACCGGGTCGCCTGATGGTGGGCGGGGGCGAACATGAAGCCAAAGCCGGTCTCTTCGATGCAACGGGCCACCGCGGCCGGAGTCAGGTCGATCCGCGCCCCGAGAGCTTCGATGACATCGGCGGAGCCGGACAGGCCGGTGGCTGAGCGATTTCCGTGCTTGGCCACGGTGCAGCCGGCGCCGGCGGCGATCAGTGCGGCCGTGGTGGAGACGTTGAACGTACGCCGCCCCCCTCCGGTGCCCGCGGTGTCCAGGAGGTCATCGCGGTCGACCGTCACCCGCGCCGCCAGCGAGCGCATCGCGCGGGCCAGGCCCGCGAGCTCGGCCACGGTCTCCCCCTTGGTTCGCAGGGCAATCAGAAAGCCCGCGATCTGGATCTCGGAGGCGTTGCCGGCCATGATCTCCGAAAGCACCGCGGACGCATCGTCAATGCTCAGGTCGTGGCCTGAGGCCAGCGCGTCGATCGACCGCGTCAGCAGATCTGGCCCGGCGCTCATCGCGCGCGCTGGAGGAAGTTGTGCAGCAGCTCGCGACCCTGTTCTGTCAGCACCGACTCCGGATGAAACTGGACCCCTTCGGCGGGCAGTTCGACGTGACGCACCGCCATCACAACGTCGCCTCCGAACGCGCTCTGCTCAAGCACCGCAGGAAGCGCCGGATCGGCCACGAGCGAGTGATAGCGCCCAACCTGGAGCGGTTCCCGCAGCCCCCGGAAGATCGTCTTGCCGTCGTGCTCCACCGTGGTCGTCTTTCCGTGGACGGGCTGATGCTGGATGACCTTTCCGCCCCAGGCTTGCACCAGGGCCTGGTGACCGAGACAGACCCCCAGGGTCGGAATCCCCGCCAGGGGAAAGCGGCGCACCGCCTCCAAGGAGATCCCGGCCGCGTCGGGGGTGCACGGCCCCGGGGAGACGATCACGCGGTCGTAGCCGCGCAGCAACAAGTCCTCCACCGTGGCGTGATCGTTGCGGACCACCTCCACCTCAGCCTCCAGCTCCCCGAGGTACTGGACCAGGTTGTAGGTGAAGCTGTCGTAGTTGTCGAGCACGAGCACGCGCATTGGCGTGGTCCTATGGCCATTCCGGCTGGCTGACCGCCAGCTCTATCGCCTGCAGCACCGCGCGCGCCTTGGCCTCGGACTCGCGGAACTCGTAGTCAGGCTGGGCGTCGGCCACGGTGCCCCCACCAGCTTGAATGTGAGCGACCCCGTCCTTGACGACAACGGTGCGGATGTGGATGCAGGTATCGAGATCGCCGGTGTAACTGGCGTAGCCGATCGCGCCGCCGTAACCGCCGCGCTTGACCGGCTCCAGCTCGTCGATGATCTGCATCGCCCGAACCTTCGGGGCACCGGAGAGCGTTCCGGCTGGTAGTACCGACCGCAGCGCATCCAAGGCCCCCACCTCCTCCCGCAAGCGACCGGCGACGCTGGAAACGATGTGCATGACGTGGCTGTAGTTCTCGACTTCCATGAAGTCCTCGACGGCCACGCTGCCGTACTCACAGACGCGCCCCAGGTCGTTGCGGCCCAAGTCCACGAGCATCACGTGCTCGGCCCGCTCCTTCGGGTCCGCGAGCAGCTCCTCGGCGATCCGCCGGTCCTCATCGGCGGTGGCGCCCCGAGGCCGCGTGCCGGCGATCGGGCGCGTCGTTACGCGGCGCCCGGCGACGGTGATCAGCGGCTCCGGACTCGCTCCCGCCACCTCGAAGTCGCCGAAATCCAGGAAGTACATGTACGGGCTCGGATTGACCGCGCGCAGACCCCGGTAGATGGAGAACGCCTCGATCGGGACGGGCGCCGACCAGCGTTGCGAGGGCACGACCTGGTAGGCGTCCCCGGCGTAGATGTACCTAATGATCCGGGCGACCATGGCCTCAAACTCCGAGCGCTCCATGTTCGAGCGAAATGACGGCACCGGACGGTCGCTCGCCGGGGGAGCCGGGCGCGGGTTTGGACCCGCGAGGCGCCGCCGGACCTCGGCGATGGTCTCCTGCGCGCGTCGGTAGGAGCTCTCGAGCTCCTCGTCGGCGTACACGTTGGCCAGCACCGTCACGGTGTGTTTGAGGTGGTCGAAGACGACGAGTGCGTCGGTGAGCATCAGGGCCAGGTCAGGCACGCCGATCGTGTCCGGGTTGGGGTCCGCCAGCGGCTCGACTGTGCGCACGAGGTCGTAGGCGAACATCCCCACGGCGCCCCCCGCGAACGGGGGCA
Organism: uncultured Solirubrobacterales bacterium; assembly: GCA_963757165.1. Classification (GTDB taxonomy): domain Bacteria; phylum Actinomycetota; class Thermoleophilia; order Solirubrobacterales; family Solirubrobacteraceae; genus Palsa-465. The sequence continues at coordinate 73,632 of CAVWQO010000002.1, read as the reverse complement.
GGTCTTCGACCGGCGCGACGCGGAACCTGCGGACCTGCTCCGCGGCGAGGGCATACGGATCACCGGGATCACCCAGCGACCACCTGAGCACGCTGCGCGGCCTGAAGCCGATGAACGAGTAGCGACCCACGCGCCCCTGTTCCGCCGACTCGAGCAGGAAAGCCGGCTGCCGGCCGTCCGCTTGGCCTCCGGCCTCGCCCGGTTGGGCGGTGCGCGAGTCATCCGGCTGCCCACGCAGCTTGAGGAAGGCCGAGACCGGCGTCTGGAGATCGTCGATAAACGTCTCGCAGAGAGGGATCAGGTTGTAGTCCCGGGCCAGCGTCCGAACCTGCTCCAGCGACGGCATCGCATGGAGACTCTCAGCGTTGACTACGGCCATCCAGCACCCGCTCTGCGTCCTCGAGCGACAACCCGCGTCCGCGGAGCAGCACCGCGAGGTGGTAGATCACATCGGCCGCCTCCTCTGAGACGCGCTGGTCGGACTCCTCGCGCGCGGCGCGGACGACCTCTTCGGCCTCTTCCTGCACCTTGGCCCCGATCAGCGCCGGGTCGGCGAGCAACCTCGCCGTGTACGAGCCGGTGGGTTGCGTCTGCGCGCGGTCACTGATCGTGCGCTGCAACGCGGGCAGCGCCTCGTGCGGAGCGGCGGGGTGGAGCTCGCCGTTGTGAAAACAGGTGCGCTCGCCCGTATGGCAGGCCGGGCCCGTGGGCTCGACCAGCGCGAGGACCGCGTCGCTGTCGCAGTCGTAGCGGATCGCCTTCACGATCTGGGTGTTGCCCGAGATCGCTCCTTTATGCCAGAGCTCATTACGGGAGCGGCTGAAAAAGTGCATCTCGCCCGTCTCCCGGGTCTTGGCGAGCGACTCCGCATTCATGTAGGCCAGCGTCAGCACCTCGCCGCTGTTCCAGTCCTGGACCACGCAGGGGACCAGCCCGCGGTCGTCAAAAACGATCTGTGAGTCGTCCATGGGCCGACGATTCTAGGTGGGCCATGTGCCGGCGCCGCGTACCGCATAGATAATGGCACGCATGGCGGCCGTGTTCGACGGACACAACGACGCCTTGACCGCCGACGATCGCGCGGGCCTGGCAACCGGGCGTGTGGGCGGGCACTTGGATCTCCCGCGCATGCGGGCGGGCAACGTGCGCGGGGCGATCTTCGCCGTCTTCACCCCGTCCGAGCACGAACGCGAGCAGCCCCTGCCCCGCGACGACGGTGTGATCGAGTTCGAGCTCGCCTCCCCGGTCGCGCACCCGCAGGCGGCCGCCTACGCAACTGCGGCCGCCGGGCGCTTGGTCGCGCTCGAGCGCGGCGGCCACGTCCGGATCGCTCGCACGATCGAAGATGTCGACGCAGCGCGCGCGGGGGTGGGTCCGCCGATCGCGGTGCTGCACTTGGAGGGCGCCGAGACGATCGACCCGGAGCTGGAGTCGCTGGCGCTGTGGCACTCCGCCGGCCTGAGATCGCTCGGGCCGGTGTGGAGTCGCCCCAACGCGTTCGGCCACGGCGTCCCGTTCGTCTCTCCCTCCTCGCCGGATACCGGGCCGGGTCTAAGTGCGGTGGGCGTTGCGCTCATACGCCGGTGCGCCGAGCTGGGAATCCTGGTCGACCTCAGCCACCTCAACGAAGCCGGCTTCTGGGATGTCGCCGCCCTGGAGGCCGGGCCTCTGGTGGCCAGCCATTCCGCCGCCCACACGCTCTGCCCGGCGTCACGAAACCTCACCGATGCCCAGATTGACGCGATCGGGAGCACCGGCGGGCTGGTGGGCATCGTGTTCGCGTGTCCATTCCTGCGCCCGGACTTCTCTGAAGACCCGGATACGCCGATCGAGCTGATCGCCGAGCATGCTCGCCACGTCGCCGACCGGATCGGGGTGGCCCATGTGGCGCTGGGGTCGGACTTCGACGGAGCCACGATCCCGCGCGAGGTCGGGGACGTGGCCGGGATGCCGAAAGTCCTCGACGCTTTGCGCGCGGCCGGGTTTGCCGCGGCGGAGGTGGAGGCGATTGCGTGGGACAACTGGCGCCGCGTGCTGGCCGCGTGGTGGGGAGACTGACTGACGAGCGCTCAGAAACGTCCGCTATGCGGCTGTGTCCGGGCCGGGCTACTCGATCCCCAGGCGGTCGAGCAGGCGTTCGTCCCCGCGCCAATGGCGCCGAACACGCACTGACAGCTCGAGGTGCACGTGGTCTGCACCAAGTTCGCGCTCGATGGCTCGCCGTGCCGCCACCCCGATCGCCTTGACCATCCTTCCGCCCGCGCCGATCAGGATCCCCTTCTGGGAGTCCGTCTCAGCCAGGATCACCGCCTTGATCCGGATTAGATCCGAACGATGTCGATCGACCTCCTCGATCTCGACCTCGACCGCGTGCGGGATCTCCTCCCGCGTGCGATTCAGAACCTGCTCACGCACCAGTTCGGCCAACACCGCCGCCTCGGACTGATCTGAATGCTGACCGGCAGAGAAGTAGAACGGCCCCGGCGGAAGCATCGAGACGAGTTGTTCCACGAGCCTGGGAACCCCGTTACCGGTCCGGGCCGAGACAGCGAAGATCTCGTCCGCCACCTCTAGCCCCTCGGCGTCATGGAGCGTCGCTACCGTGCGAGGCTGCTGGCAGCGGTCGATCTTGTTGACCGCGATGATCACCGGGATCGGAGCGTGGCGCAGCAGGCCGGCGATGAACCGCTCCCCAGGTCCGACTCCCTGCTCGGCGTTCATCACGAACAGGCAGGCATCGGCCTCCCCCAGTTCACGCTCCACCCGGCGCTGCATCCGCTCGGTCAGGGCATCCCGCGGCCGTTGCACGCCGGGCAGGTCGACAAGCACGAGCTGCCAGTCGGGTCCCGTGGCGACGCCGCGCACGGCGCGCCGCGTGGTCTGCGGCTTGTCGGAGACGATCGCCACCTTGCTGCCGATGATCGCGTTAGCCAGGGTCGACTTCCCCACATTCGGCCGGCCCGCCAGCGCGATGAAACCCGATCTAGTCCCGGCGACCAGCTCGGGACCGGGCTCGCGGGTGCTCACCGGACCCAGCGCATGAGCTCAGCTTGGAGGGCGAGCATCTCACCCTCGTCGCGCTCGTGATCCATGCCGCTGAGGTGCAGCGCGCCGTGGACAACCGCCTCGCGGAGGTCCTCAGTGTGTCCAGGGCAGATGACGATGTCCCCGAGCTCCCGGGGCCCGGCGGGAACACCATCCTCATCGACTCCGAACGAGAGGACATCGGTTGGCTCATCGATCCGACGGAACTCGAGGTTCAGCACACGGATTCGCTCCTCGTCGACGAATTCCACCGCCACGTGGCCCTCACCGATGCCGGCCGAGGACAGCGCCAGCGCGCACAGCTCCTCGACCTCGACGCCGGTTGGCCCGTCGGGACCCAGCTCCTGAACCCCGATCACCTCGACGTCCAGCACGATGCCTGCGCTCACGCCCGTTTACGCGGAAGCAGCTCCGGGGCCATCCGCTGACCGTGCTCGTTGTAGGCGGCCACGATCCGCCGCACGAGCTTGTGCCGAACGACGTCCTCGTCGCCGAAGCGCACGAACTCGATCCCCTCCACCCCACCGAGGATCTCCGAGACGACGACCAATCCGGAGTCGTGCTCGCGCGGCAGGTCTATCTGGGTGATGTCGCCGGTGACCACCATCTTCGAGTTGAAGCCGAGGCGGGTGAGGAACATCTTCATCTGCTCGGGGCTGGTGTTCTGGGCCTCGTCGAGGATGATGAAGCTGTCGTTCAGCGTCCGGCCGCGCATGAAGGCCAGCGGTGCGACTTCGATCGCGCCGCGTTCCAAATGCTGGGAGACCCTCTCGGGCTCCAGCATGTCGTGCAGGGCGTCGAACAGCGGTCGCAGGTACGGATCGACCTTGGCCATCAGGTCGCCGGGCAAGAAGCCGAGCCGCTCGCCCGCCTCGACCGCCGGCCGGGTGAGGATGATCCGGTTGACCTCCCGCCGGCTCAGCGCGGCGGCGGCCAGTGCCACGGCGAGGAAGGTCTTGCCGGTTCCCGCCGGGCCGATCCCGAAGGTGATCGTGTTGTTGCGGATCGAGTCGACGTAGCGCTTCTGGTTGACGGTCTTGGGTGCGACCTTGGTGCTGCGATGGCGCCAGACGACGTCCTCGAGAATGCTCGCCGGGGACTCGTGCTCGTCCAGCGCCCGGGACACGGCCTCGATCGTGCCCGGCGCGATCTCGTGGCCCTGGGTGATCAGCTCGGCCAGCTCGGCAACGACCGAGGCGGCGGCGTCGACGTCGACGGCCTCGCCCTCGAGGGTCAGTACGTTGCCGCGCAGGAACACCTTGCAGGCAAGGTGGCCCTCGAGCGCGCGCAGCACCGCGTCCTCGCTTCCCGCCAGTTCGGCGGCGACCGTGTTCTCAAGCTCGATCTGTCGGCGCACGAAAGCGTCTACGTCCCGAGGGCCGCCCGGACCCGAGCCGAGGTGCGCTTGCCGTCCGCACGGCCAGCCGTCTTGGCCATCACGGCCTTCATCACCTGGCCCATGTCCTTCGGGCTGGTGGCTCCCGTTTCGGCGATCGCGTCGGCCACGATCGCGTCGAGCTCGGCGTCGGCGAGTTCGGCCGGGAGATAGACCTCGATCAGCGTGGCCTCGGATTCCTCCTGTTCGGCCAGCTCCGGCCGGCCGCCAACACGAAACTGGGCTGCGGCCTCGAGCCGTCGCTTACGCTCTCGGCGCAGCACCGCGAGCTCGTCGGTTCCGCCGTCCTTGGCCGCCTTCTGCAGCTCGGACAGGACCAGGCGCAGCGCTCCCACACGATCTCGCTGCCCGGCCTTCATCGCGGTGGTGATATCGGTGCGTACCTGCTCGGTGACTGTCACTACCTTGAGGATAGCCCTGACGGATGCGGAACTCGGCAACTGATCCCATCGGCGTGAAGCTCCTCGCAGACCACATCGACCAGCGCGCCTCGCGGCGCCTGGCGCGCCGGGAGCTAGCACCAGGTGTGGTCCGCGGTGTATCCGGAGCTTTGCGTCTCGGCGACCTTTGTCGATGAGCACGGTCTCCGGTGCTCCTAACTTGGCCGCTCGATGGCGCCGGGAGCGCACTTCGGAATGACCTCGCAGCACCTGCGAGTGGCGCTGCTTCTCCTCTGGCTACAGGTGAAGACCGCTCGCGACCGGCGTCCTGTCGTACTCGTTGAGCATCGCATCGCTCCGCGGTGTCCTCGGGACAGCGTGCGGTGAGAGGAGAGAGGGCTCATAAGCACTACCAGCCCGAGGCTTGGGCCGTGGAGCGATGATCTCGAGGAGTAGGCCACCGAGGGTCACGCCGATCGCGAGCGGGTTGAGCAACTGAATTCACCTCCTTGGCAGATCCCGATTCGCAAGGTGAGCCAAGAATGCCTGAGCGCCGGGATGCGGTCACCGTCCGGATGTCCAGGATTCGGCGCGAGGCCGTTGTCCACGCGCGGATCAAGGCGTCAGCGACCCCGGCAGGTCCGGCGACTGCGGCAGGTCCGGCGACTGCGGCAGGTCCGGCGACTCCGGCAGGTCCCGCGACTCCGGCGGTCAGCGCGTCAGGCGCAAAGCAGCCCACTCGCCGCTGGCCCGGCGCTCACGCTCTCGCAGCCCGCAGCCGGCGAAGGCGCTGGCGACGCCGTCGGCCTCCTCAACCAGCAGACCACTGGCCAGTACCTGCTCGGCGGGGGCGCCGCCGGATGCGCAGTCGCGCGCCCACGCGCGTAGCAACGGGCCGAGCAGGTTGGCGGCGATCGTCCGAGCAGCCGGCGGCCGGGCCGCGCGCAGGTCGTGACGGCGTATCTCCAGGCTGACGCCGTTGACCTGCGCGTTGGCGGCGGTGGCGCTCACGCTGGCCGGGTCGTAGTCGAGGGCGAGTACGGGATCCCAGCCGAGCTTGGCGGCCACGATCGCCAGCACGCCCGAGCCGCATCCGAGGTCGACGAACGATCCAGCCGGCTCCAGCTCGAGCATCAGCTCCAGGCACAGACGGGTGGTGGTGTGCGCGCCCGTCCCAAAGGCTCGCCCCGGGTCAATCACGACATCGATCGCCGTGTCGGCCGCGGGCTCCCACGGCGGGCGGACGATGAGCCGCTCCCCGAGCACCAACGGCCGATGGAAGCTTCGCCACCGCTCAGCCCAGTCGTCGGCAATCTCCTCGGTCCGGACCTCCACCAGCGCGCCCCCGGCGGCGGCGCGGAGGTCGGGCAGCTCCGGGAGCTCGCCCGGCGCGCCATACACCGCGTACTCCACCTCCTCGGCGGATATGTCGACCTCCTCGAGACCGCTCGGCGCCAGCTCGAGCAGTTCGGCCAGCACGACCTCGGCCTCTGAACGGCGAACCCGTACCGCCAGTCTCAGCATCGCCTCGGCTCCTAGTGGCCGACCGCGGCGAGCACTCAGCCGGCTCCGAACGCGCGCTTGAGCTTTCCGAACACGCCCTCTTCAGTGTTCAGGTTGCGGTCGGTCAGCGAGTCGGCCAGGCGCTGGAGGAGTTCGCGTTGCTCGTGACCCAGATGGCGTGGAATGACGACGTTGACCACCACTCGCAGATTGCCCGTGCGGTGGCCTCTCAGGGCGGGCATCCCGGCGCCCCGCAGGACGAGCGTCTCGTGCGGCTGAGTTCCGGCCGGAATCTCCAGCGGCACCGGTCCATCCACCGTCGGAACGTTCACTGTGGTGCCGAGCGCGGCAAGTGGCGCGGCGACGTCGACCGCGGTGACGAGATCGTCCCCATCGCGGACGAATCGCGGATCCTCGCGCACGCGGACCAGCACGTAGAGGTCACCCGGAGGTCCGCCGCGCTCCCCGGCGTGCCCGCGGCCGCCGATCCGGATCCGCTGGCCGTCGGCGATCCCAGCGGGAACGTCCACCGCCACCTGAGCGCGCTCGACGGTCCGGCCCCGACCCTGGCACACCTTGCACGGCTCTTTGGGGACCCGGCCCTCGCCGTGGCATACGTCGCAGGCGGCGGCGCGCACGACCTGCCCGAATGGCGTCCGCGATACCGCTCGCAGCTGTCCGCTCCCGCCGCAGCGGGGGCAGGTCTCGATCGGGGTTCCCGGCTCGGCCCCGTTTCCACGGCAGTGCTCGCAGCGAGCGATCATCTCGTACTCGACTTCGACCGAGGTACCGCGTGCCGCCTCAGCCAGGTCGATCTCGACGGCGGCGGCGAGGTCGTCGCCCTGGGCCGGGCCGCCCGCCCGCCCGCCTCCGCCGAAAGCGCCGCCAAAGCTGCCGCTGCCAAAGAACGCCTCGAAGATGTCGGACACCGAGCCGAAGCCCTCGAAGTTCGACGAGTACCCGCCGCTGCGCAGACCCTCGTGTCCGTAGCGGTCGTAGGTCGCCCGCCGATCAGCGTCGGAGAGAATCTCGTAGGCCTCGGCCGCCTCTTTGAACTTGTCCTCGGCATCAGGATCGTGGCTGTTGACATCGGGGTGCAGCTCACGCGCCATCCGCCGAAACGCCTTCTTGATCTCGCCCTCGTCGGCCTCACGAGCGACCCCCAGAACCTCGTAGGGATCCCGCGGCATGTCCCTAGCGCTCGTCATACAGATCCACCACGAAGCTCGAGAGTTGTAGGGCAGCCTCGCGCACGGCGCGGATCGCGTGGCCGTAGTCCATCCGCAGCGGGCCGATCAGTGACACCGTCCCCAGCCGGCGGGTGGGCAAGCCATAACCCGCCGCCACCAGCGCCAGCGAGTGCAGGGCCGGAGCGTCGTTTTCGGCGCCGATGCGGACCAGCACGTCACGTTCGGATAGGGCCGAGCGCAGCACGCCGAGCAGCGTCACCCGCCGCTCCAGCATGTCCATCAGCGCGTTCAGCTCGGAGACGTCGCCAAAGCGCTCGAGCCGGAGCAGCCGCGAGGCTCCCTCTACATACAGCGTCTCCAGGGAGGACTCCTCCAGCTCGGTGAAGACCGGAGCCAGCGCCTCCAGGAAGCTCAGCTCCCGGACCGAAAGCGAGGGATCATGCAGCCGCTGGTGGAGCATGCGAGCCCCCAAGCCCAGGCCGACGAAGCGCTCGTTGAAATAGCTCGCTGCCCAATCGGCAAGCCCCGGATCCACGGGATCCGCGAATGTGAACAGACGTTTGCTGACCCCGCCGGTCGAGGTGATGACGACCACCATCAAGACCTGAGGCTGCAGTGCCAGCACCTCGACGTGCCTGATCGTGGAGGTCTCGATCGGCGGAGCCGTGACGATCGCCAACAGATTGGTGACCTGTGAGAGGGTCTCGGTGGTGACGCGCATCGCCTCGTCGAGCTCGCGCCGCACCAGCGACAGCGACAGCCGCGGACCCGGGTCATCGTCGGGCAGCAGCCGATCGACGAAGTAGCGGTAGCCAGCCTGGGTCGGGACCCGTCCGGCGGAGGTGTGGGGATGAGCGAGTAGGCCGAGCTCCTCAAGACACGCGAGCTCATTGCGGATCGTCGATGGGCCCCAGACGACGCCGGCCGACAGTGCCTTTGAGCCCACGGGCGCACCGGCCGCGAGGTATTCCTCCACGACCTTGCGCAGCACCAGCTCTTGGCGATCGGTCAGCACGACCATGATTGTAGGTCGGCGCCCAGCGGCGATGGTCCGGAAAACTTTCCACTGAAAGCTCGCTTTCTATAGGCTCTTTGCCGGCGGATTTCACGGCCGCCGCGGGACGAAGCGGAGACAAGGAGCGGGAGATGAGCCGGGATCTGACGCGTCGCGAGGTGCTTAGGGCGGGAGCCACCGGGGGGGCCGCGCTGGGGGCATCAACGCTGTTTTCAAACTCGCTGATTGCCAAGGCGTTGGCCAATCCGCCCAGATGCGGCAGTCTCAAGGACATACAGCACGTGGTCATCCTGATCCAGGAGAACCGGTCGTTTGACCACTACTTCGGATCGTTGAAGGGCGTGACCGGCTTCGCCGACCCAGCAGCTCTGCCCCTTAGCGACGGCAGCGGACTCAACATCTTCGCCCAGCCGGGATATCCCGGTGGCTTCAAGGGCAACCACCTCTATCCGTTTCACCTCGACTCGTTCAAAAACGGCGAGTGCACGAATGACATCAATCACAGCTGGGGACCGCAACACTCCTACTGGGACGGCGGCAAGCTGGACGGGTTCGTGAGCGGCCACATCACCGCGGACGGAGCCGCCAACGGGCCGCTGACCATGGGCTACTACACGCGCAAGGATCTGGACTTCTACTACGCCCTCGCGGACGCGTTCACGATCTGCGATCACTATCACTGCTCGGTGATCGGCCCGACCGACCCGAACCGCCTGTATGCGATGTCCGGCACGCTCGACCCAGCTGGGGTCGCCGGCGGTCCGATCCTCTCCACGAGCTCGTCCCGGGTGGACCGCTACGGGACGCTGAGTTGGACGACCATGCCCGAGCAGCTGCAGGCCCGCGGCATCAGCTGGAAGGTCTACGGCGATCCCGACGGCAACTTCGGCGACAACGTGCTGCCCTACTTCAAGCAGTACCAGACCAATCCGCTGCTGAGCGCTAACGGCCTCACCCCCACCTACCCCGGGACCTTCCAAACCGACGTGGCGGCAGGCATCCTCCCCCAGGTTTCCTGGGTGCTGGCGCCGTTGATCGACAGCGAGCATCCGCCCGCGCCGGAGCTCTATGGCGAGAGCGTCGCTTCGGACATCCTTCACACGCTCGTTTCGAATCCCGCCGTATGGTCAAAGACGGCCCTTTTCATCACCCACGACGAGAACGGTGGGTTCTTCGATCATGTCCCGCCACCTACCGCTCCAGCGGGCACCCCGGGCGAGTATCTGACGGTGAACCCGCTCCCGGCCGACGCGGCTGGGGTGGCGGGCCCGATCGGGCTCGGATTCCGGGTACCGCTGCTGGTCGTCTCCCCCTTCAGCCGGGGCGGTTTCGTCTCCAAGGGCACGTTCGACCACACCTCGCTGCTTCGGTTTCTGGAGACGCGTTTCGGGGCGGAGGTGCCGAACCTGAGTTCGTGGCGCCGTTCGGTGACCGGCGATCTGACGAGCGCGTTCAACTTCGTCAAGACAGACATGTCGGTCCCCACGCTGCCGAAGCCGTCCCTGGTGGATTCCCGGATCACGATGAGCACGTGCGCCACGAGCGCGCCGGTGAGCCTGGCCACCGACACGACCAACAGCCTGAAGGCACTGGAGCAGGTGCTCGTGGCGAGCTATCCGGTAACCGTGAACTCGGCTGCGCCGCCGCAGGAGGCAGGCACCAAGCCGAGGCCGAGCGGACCGGTGCGCTGCTCGACCTGAGCCCCGGTCAGAGCTCGAGCTCGGCGACCGCGTTGCGGATGATCCGGTGGCCGGACTGCTCGGCCTGCGCATCGACGATCGCGGTGTCTCCGCTCGCCTCGCGCACCGTTCCGGAAATGGTGATCGGCTCGCCGAGTCTGCCCATGCCGCGAAACTGGACGCTCAACCGCCTGAGCTTCTCCGGGCCGCCGGCGGCTTCGGTTTGCGCCCGAGCCACCTGAGCCATCGTCCAGAGGCCGTGCAGAATGCGTCCGGGCAGACCGACCTGCTGGGCGAATCCCTCGTCGATGTGAATCGGGTTGAAGTCGCCGGAGGCACCGGCGTAACGCACCGTGACGTAGGGGTCGGGCGTGACCTGAAGCTCGATCTTGTCGCCCGGCTTCATCTCAGGCCGCTCCCCGGACAATGTTCGTCCAGGTACCGGTGCAGACAGTGTTGCCGCGCTGGTTCGTCGATACCGACTCGAACACGAAGAATTCCATACCGCCCCGGGGGGAGATGTCCGAGACGGTGGTGGAGGAGGTGATCTCGTCACCGGCCACCACGATCGGTCCCCAGCGGAAATCCTGGCCGCCGTGGACCATGCGCGCGAAGTCCAGCCCGACCTCGGGGTCGAACAGGGCCGGGACCAATGACCGGCTCGCGTATACGACGGCGAACATCGGCGGCGCGATGACATCGGCGTAGCCGGCCTGCCGCGCCGCCTCCACGTCGTAATGCAGCGGATTCGTTTCCCCCACGGCGGTGGCGTACTCGCGGATCTTCTCCCGTCCGACGACGTAAGTAACTGGCTCGTAGGTCTTCCCAATGGCGCTGCTGTTGACCGACATGCCGGCGCAGTCTCTCAAACTCAGATGATGACCGGCACCGAACCGCCGTCCACCGACCAGGCGGCGCCGGCGATGTTGGACGCCGCCTCCGAGCAGAGGAACACGATCACTGCCGCGATCTCCTCCTCGGTCCCCAGGCGTCCGATCGGAACGCGGCCGGCCGTAGCCCTGAGAATCTCCTCTCGCGTGGTTCCCCGGGCCTGAGCGTTCTGGTCGGCCAGGCCGCCAGGGGCCGTCCACAGCTCACTAGCCACAGGTCCGGGAGCGACGGCATTGATCAGCACCGCCTGCGGCGCGTAGAGGTCGGCGAACGCGCGCGAGAGGGAGAGCTCGGCGGCCTTCGTCACCGAGTAGGCGACGTTGGTCTGCGATGGCCGCTTGCCCGAGGACGAGCAGACGTTGACCACGCGCCCCCACCCGCGCTCGGCCATGACCGGCGCAAGCGTGCGCATCAGACGCATTGGCGCCATCACGTGCAGCTCCCACTGCGCTTGCCAGTCTTCGTCGGTCAGCTCCGGTAGCGGGCGGACGAAGCTCGTGCCGGCGTTGTTGACCAGGACGTCGAGCCGGGCGAAGTTCTCCAGGCAGGACCTGAGTACGCGCTCACCGGCATCGGGCTCGGTCACGTCAAGGACGAGCCGCTCGGCCCGTCCGCCTTGTTTGCGGCAGGCATCCACGGCCTCCCCCAGCGAGTGCGCATCGCGGCCGACGAGTAGCACTGCGGCACCTTCCGCGGCCAGCTTCACCGCCGCGGCGCGGCCGATCCCGCGCGAGGCGCCGGTGACGATGCAGGCGCGATTTCCCAGGCCGAGTTCCATCCCGGGATTCTCACATGTCCAGTTCGCCAAATGCCCGGCCCAGCCGTGACACCCCTTGCTCGATCGCCGGAATCGACAAGTTGCCGAAACCCAAGACCAGCCCTGCGATGTCAGCGTCGGCACGACCGATGCGGTGCGAGCCGACGCCATCAACGTCAACGCCGTGCTGGGCGGCGGCCCGGATCAGCGCGTTCTCGTCGGTGCCCTCGGGCAGCCACACCTGCACGAACACGCCGGCCGGGATTCCGCTCACCGCGATGCCTGGTAGCGCCCGCTGCAGCGCGCTGAGCAACGCGAGCCGTCGCTCGCGGTAATGCAGCCGAGCGCGACGCAGATGCCGGTCTAGTTCGCCCGCGGCGATGAACGCGGCCAGCGCGAGCTCGTCGAGCGCCGGAGAGCCGCCCTCACCCGCGCCCTTCTCGAACGTGAGGGCGCCCGTCAGCCAGGACGGCGAGAGCAGCCAGCCCAACCGCAGCGCCGGTAGCAGCCGTAGGCTCGTAGACCCGATCTGGCAGACCCGCTCGGGAGCGAGACCCTGAAGCGAGCCGACGGGGCTGCGGTCATAGCGCAGCTCGGAGTCGAAGTCGTCCTCCACGATCAGGCCATCGCGCTCGTGGGCCCACTCGAGCAGCGCCGATCGGCGCTCGGACGCGAGCACGACTCCGGTCGGGAATTGGTGGGCGGGCGTGATCACCACGACCTCGCACTCGGACGCCGCCAGCTCGGTGACCCGAATGCCGTCAGCGTCGACCGGGATCCCGATGGCCTGGAGGCCCGCCCGCTGCGCGACCAGACGGTGCGGGGCCGATCCGGGATCCTCCACTGCGATCTGCTCGATCCCGCGCTCACGCAGGGTGCGGCACAGCATCGCAAAGCCCTGGCCGAAGCCCGCACAGATGATCGTGTGCTCAGGTTCGGGCGCGGCTCCGCGCACCCGCCCCAGATAAGCCATCAGCTGGTTGCGCAGCTCCGGCGTCCCGCGCGGGTCGCCGTAACCGAGCTGATCGAAGGGCGTCTCACGCAGCACCGCTCGCAGCGCGCGCAACCATCGCTGGCGGGGGAAAGCCGCCAGATCCGGGAGTCCAGGGTCGAAGCGATAGGCATGTGCCGGTTGCAGCGATCCGGCGGGAAGCGGCGGACGCTCCGCGCTGGCCGTCGTCGACACCCGTGTCGGTGCGCCCTGAGAAGCGGTCAGGTATCCCTCGGCGGTGAGCTGCGCATAAGCCTCGATGACCACCCCGCGCGACACGCCCAACCCCGCCGCGAGCGAGCGGGAGGACGGCAGTCTCTCTCCCGGGCCCAGGCGACCGCTACGGACCGCGTCCCGCATTCTCAGTGCGAGCTGCTCGTGCAGGGGAGCCGCGGAGGCGCGGTCGAGGTCGACCAGAAGTTCCGGACCGACAACTGGTCCTGATTCATCGCTCACAACTGGACCTTAACCGCGGGCCAGTTCCGGCGTAGGCTGGCGGCGTGGACAGGATCACGATCATCGGCGGCGGTCTGGCCGGCCTCACCTCAGCGATCACTTGCGCCGAGCAGGGAGCCACCGTGCGGTTGCTCGAGGCACACGAGGAGCTTGGGGGTCGGGCCCGCAGCACCGACGGGCCCTACAAGGCCAATCTCGGACCGCACGCATTACTGTCGAACAGCCCGTTCTGGCATTGGCTCGGCAAGCGAGATCTGCTGCCGCCGCACGCGCGGCCGCCGCTCTCGGGAGTTCGCTTCCGTTGGCATGGAGAGATCCGGCGAGTTCCGGCGGTCGGCGCCGCGGTTGCCGCGCTGCGGCTGCGAGGTCGCTCCGCGCCGGTCGATCTCGATTTCCGGACCTGGGCCAGCGACAACGTGGGCCCTGAGGCCGCCGATCAACTGGCCCGCAGCGCCGGCATCCTCACTTATCACCACGATCCTGGCGAGCTATCGGCGGCGTTTCTGTGGGAGCCGCTCGTGCGGGGTCTGCTGTCGGCCCCCCCGGTGGCCCGATATCCGATCGGCGGCTGGAGCGCGATCGTCGCCCGGCTGGAGCAGCGGGCGCGCTCGCTCGGAGTTGAGATCGGGCTGGGCGAGTCGGTGCAGGAGCTCCCGCCGTCGCCAGTGATCGTCGCCACGGAGCTGGGCGATGCTCGGCGCCTGCTGGGTGACGAGAGCCTCACCTGGCTGAGCGGACGCGCGGTCTGCATCGATTTGGCCATCCGTCACCGCCGCGGCGATCCATTCGTGGTCGTCGATCTGCAGGAGACGGGCTGGGCCGAGCGCTACACGGCCGCAGACCATTCACTCGCGCCCGAAGGTGAGGAGTTGATCCAGGCCCAGATGCCGATCCGTCCCGCCGAATCCGTGGACGCTGCCGCTGCGCGGCTTGAGCGGCTGCTCGATGCGTCCTACCCGGAGTGGCGCGGTCGGGAGACCTGGCGCCGGCGGCAGGTGATGGACGGCCGCACCGGCGCGCTCGATCCTCCGGGGAAGACCTGGCGGGACCGTCCGCGCGTTGACCGCGGCGGAGGCGTTTTTCTCGCCGGAGACATGGTTGCCGCGCCAGGGTGCCTCTCGGAGATCGCCTGGGCCAGCGCGGTCGAGGCCGGCAAGCTGGCCGTCGCCGCTTCGGCTGGCCGCGAACGGAGCGCCACGGGGGTGGCCGGATGACCGCGGTCGCCCAGCGTCTCGCAGCGGGACGCGAGGCCACCAGGGCTCGTTTTCTACTCCGGGCAGGTCTCGGGTTGGTCGCGCTGGCCCAAGCCGAACTCGCCGTCTGGGGGCTGGTCTCCCCGCACAGCTTCTACGCCGACTTCCCGGGCGCCGGCCACCACTGGGTCGCCGCGCTCGGCCCTTACAACCAGCACCTGATCCGGGATTACGCGGCCGCCGAGCTTGGCTTCGCCCTGCTCTTGGCGGCGATGGCGATCTGGTTCGAGCGTCGTCTCGTCCTGGCCGGCGCCGCAGCCTTTCTCCTGGCCACGATTCCCCACTTCATCTACCACCTGACCACCACCGGAAGCTTCTCCACCACCGACAATCTCGCCAGCCTCGGCTCGTTCGTCCTCGAGCTCGCGCTCGTTGCCGCGGCGATGGTGGCTGCTATCCGCCGTCCCCCCGACCCCCAGCCGGGCACCTGATGTCTCGGCTTGATTCCCCGGCGCGCACCTGATGTCTCGTGTTGCTCCCGTGCGTCCGCGCGGACTCGATCTCGCACGCCGTCTGACCTTCGCCTGCGCACGATTGATTTACGGCCGCACGCTCGAGCCGACCCGGATCATCGCCCACCATCAGCCGCTGATGCTCGGTTACGGCGCGGTCGCGCTGGCGGGGGACCGGTTCTCGCGGTCGGTCCCCGCGCGGTTGAAGGACCTCGCGATGCTCCGCGCGGCACAGCTGGTGGGCTGCGAATGGTGTCTTGACTTCGGCTCCAAGCTGGCCCGCGACAGCGGCGTGCCCGAGGAGGACCTGCGCGCGCTGTCCGACTGGCGCTGCTCGGAGCGCTTCGACGGTACCGACCGCACCGTGCTCGAATACGCCGAGGCCATGACGAGGACACCTGTGGAAATTCCCGATGAGCTCTTCGCGCGGTTGCGCGCTTCCTTCGACGATCGCCAGATCGTCGAGTTGACGATGTCGATCGGATTGGAAAACCTCTACTCGAGAACAAATTGGGCGCTGGGAATCGAGGGCGAAGGATTCTCTGAGGAGTCGTACTGCGTCCCGCCGCAGGGGCGCCCGGGCACGAGGGCGGACGATGCTTTTGGCGCCGGACTCGCGGCGCGCTAGCCTATTTGGCGAACGCCGACCGAGGAGCACAGCCCGATGGCACAGCGCGCCCGCCTGAGAGCGTCAGACCAGGATCGAGAGCACGTCGCTGAGCGTCTGCGTAACGCCACGGCGGAAGGCAGATTGCTGGCCGAGGAGCTCGACGAACGGCTTGGGAGCGCGCTCCGCGCCCGCACGTACGGCGAACTTGACAGCCTTGTGGCTGACATTCCCCGCGGAGCTGTCGATCGCCGCCGGTCGGGAAGCGTGCGCACGTGGGTCGCACCGGCGCTGTCACTGGTGGTCGCGATGACGGTGGTGTTCGCACTGATCATCGCGGTCGTGTTCATCGTCACCGGGGTGCTTGCGGTGTGGATGCTCTGGGTCGCGGCCGGTTGGTGGTTCTTCGGGCGAGGGCGCCACAGCCACCGTTATCGCCACCACGTCCGGGGCGGCCCCGGCCGGCCGGGGCTCTACCCGCAACGCTGAGCGTTACTTCCCCCCCAGCTCGAGGACGGCCAGGAAGGCCTCCTGGGGCACTTCGATTCGCCCCACCTGCTTCATCCGCTGCTTGCCCTTCTTCTGCTGCTCCAGCAGCTTGCGCTTGCGGCTGATGTCGCCGCCGTAGCACTTGGCGATGACGTCCTTGCGGTAGGCCTTGATCGTCTCCCGGGCGACGATCCGCGATCCGATCGCGGCTTGGATCGGAACGTCGTACTGCTGGCGCGGGATCTTCTGGCGCAGCTTTTCGGTCAGCGTCTTCCCGGCCTCGTAGGCCTTGGTGCGGTGCACCAGCATCGACAGCGCGTCGATCGGCTCTCCCGCAAGCAGGATGTCAAGCTTCACCAGATCGGAGTCCCGCAGGCCGATCAGGTCGTAGTCCAGCGAGGCATAGCCGCGCGTCCGTGACTTCAGCTGATCGAAGAAGTCCAGCACGATCTCGGCCAGCGGCAGGTCGTAGGTGATCTGGATCCGCTCTGAAGACAGATAGTGCATGCCCGAGTGCTCACCGCGGCGCTCCTGGCAGAGCTCCATGATCTGCCCGACGAATTCCTTCGGGGTGAGGATGGAAGCCCGGATGTAGGGCTCCCGGACCTCCTCCACGCGGCTCGGGTCGGGCATGTCGTTCGGGCTGTGGACGGGGATCACGCTGCCGTCGGTGAGCGTCACCTCGTACTCGACGCTCGGCATGGTCGCCAGCAGCTCCAGGTCGTACTCGCGCTCCAGGCGCTCTCGCACGATGTCCATGTGCAGCAAACCGAGGAAGCCGCAGCGAAAGCCGAAGCCGAGGGCGTCGGAGGTCTCAGGCTCCCAGCTCAGCGCCGCGTCGTTGAGGGTCAGCTTCTCGAGCGCGTCACGCAGGTCCGGATAGGCGT
This sequence comes from uncultured Solirubrobacterales bacterium, assembly GCA_963757165.1. Classification (GTDB taxonomy): domain Bacteria; phylum Actinomycetota; class Thermoleophilia; order Solirubrobacterales; family Solirubrobacteraceae; genus Palsa-465. Next base: position 56,641 of record CAVWQO010000002.1, on the reverse strand, counting down.
CTGAGTCGATCGGAAACAAGCCGCAGAACACCATCGGCTTGACCTCCCGGTAGCCGGGAAGCGGCTCGGTCGCCGGATCACGCTTGCTCGTCAGCGTGTCGCCGACACGGAGCTTCGTCACATCCTTGACTCCGGTGATCAGGTATCCGACCTCGCCCACGGTGAGCTGCCCGGCCGGAGTCATCTGAGGGGTGAAGAAGCCGATGTCGTCGATCTCAGCCTCGGTTTCCCCCTGCATCGCCCGGATCATCTCGCCCTTCTTGAACGTCCCGTCGACGACGCGAATGTAGGCGATCACGCCCCGGTACTGGTCGAACTCCGAGTCGAAGATCAGCGCTCGCGGCGGCTGCTCAGGATCGCCCTGCGGCGGCGGCACGCGGGCGATCAGCTCGTCGAGCACGTCGGTCACGCCCTTCCCGGTCTTGGCGCTGATCCGGCGCACCGTTTCGGCTGGCTCCCCGAGCAGATCGGCCACTTCCTCGGCCACTCGCTCTGGCTCGGCGCCCGGTAGGTCGACCTTATTCAGGCACGGGATCAGCTCGAGCCCGGACTCGACCGCCAGGTAGGTGTTGGCCACCGTCTGCGCTTCGACCCCCTGCGAGGCGTCGACAACTAGGAGCGCGCCCTCGCACGCGGCCAGCGAGCGAGACACCTCGTAGGTGAAGTCGACGTGGCCCGGCGTGTCGATCAGATGCAGCTGGTAGGTCTGACCGTCCCCAGCCTCGTAGAACACGCGCACGGCTTGAGCCTTGATGGTGATCCCGCGCTCGCGCTCGAGGTCCATCGAGTCGAGGACCTGGGCCCGCATCGAGCGGGGATCGACGGTGTGCGTCAGCTCGAGGATGCGGTCGGCCAGCGTCGACTTGCCGTGGTCGATGTGCGCGATGATCGAAAAATTGCGGATATGAGCCTGGTCGGCCATGAGGACTAGGGTATTCTGCCCCGGCGCTCCGGCCCGGCCGCCTGCGATCCAGTCATCACAGAGCTCAGCTCCGGCGGCCCAGGCGCCCGCGCACTAGCCCCTCGATTTGGCGCGCCTCCGGAACCCGCATGGCCAGCACCACCTTGGCGTAGACGAAGATTCCGACCGCGATCGCGGCGCCGACCGAAACGATCTCGGCCGGTAGCGAACGCCCGAGCAGGCTGTCGAGCCCCTTCCAGATCAGCCACGACACACCGGCCAGAAGCGTCGAAGCGACGACGATCCGAACCGTGATCATCAGCGTCTGATCGCCCTCGAGCCGGCCGTTGAAGCCGGCTCGCAGCCGACGGATCTGCAGGGCGGTCATCACCGCGTTGGCGATGGCCGTGCCGATCACCAGTCCGGCGATGCCCAGCGGCTTGTACAGGGCAACGCTGACGATCACGTCGACCACCATGTTCACTGCGGCGAGGCTGGTCGGAATCCACGGCCTCTGCACGGCGAAGAACGTGCGGGTCAGCAACAGGTTGATCCCGCCGAAGGGCAGGCTGAGGGCGAACCAGAACAGCGCGATCGACACCAGGTGGGTCGAATGCGCCGTGAACGCGCCGCGCTGGAAGACCAGGCGGGTGATCGGCGTGGCTAGGACCATGGTGATCGCCGCCGCGGGGATCAGCAGCAGGTTGATCTGACGCATCCCGTTACCCACGGCGCGGCGCATCGCCGCCACGTCGTGCCGCGCCGCCTGCCGGCTGAGGGTGGGAAACAGCACCGTCGCGACGGCCACGCTGAAGATGCCCTGGGGCAGCATGTAGATCCGGAACGCGTTGTCGATCGCGCGCGGGGCCTCACTTGAGACCAGCGTTCCGAACACGGAGTTCAGCAGCTGATCGAGGTTGACGATGCCCAGGCCGATGGTCACCGGGAGCATCAGCGCGAACACCTGCCGAACCCTGGGATCGTGCCAGTCGATCGATAACTGCAGCCGGAAATCGATCCGCCGCAGCGCCGAGGCGACCATCACCAGCTGGACGACGGTGGCGACCAGCCAGGCGATGGCGTAGGCATAGAGCCGCTTGCCACCCGAGTACTGCGTGTGCAGCGCGACGAGCAGAACCAGGATGACCAGATTCCACACCGCCGGGGCCAGGGCGGGAATCGAGAACTCGTCGTAGGACTGAAGGATCCCAACGAGCAGACCGGTCAGCCCGAGCAGCAGCACCACCGGGAACAGCACCTGCGCCAGACCCGCCGTCAGGTGGTTCAGCGAGGCGGTGAACGTGCTCCCGGTGAACAGCGGCATGATCACCCCCGCCGCGAGGATCCCGATCGCCGTCAGCGCCCCGAGGGCGATCAGGATGATCCAGAACAGCGTCGAGGCGAGCTTGAACGCCTCACGCTTGCGGCCCTGCTGCAAGAGATCGGTGAACACCGGGACGAAGGCAGCCGACAGTGCCGCCTGCGCGAACAGGTTCGACATCAGGTTCGGGATCTGCGACGCGATGGTGAACGCTGACGCGGGTCCCCCCGTGCCGAAGTAGCTTGCCGCGACGACCTCCCGCCCGAGGCCGGCGATCCGCGAGAATCCGGTGGCGAGCGCGAAGATTGCGGTGTTGACGCTGAGCCGGCGCCGAGGAGGCGGTGGGCCTGCGGCGGTCGTGTCGTCCGGGGCCGCCACGGCCGCTATAGTACGGGCGCGCAGCGGTTAGCCAACCGCAGCTTTTCTCTGCGCCCACTGACTCATGGCCAACATTCATTCACAGAAGAAGCGAATCCTCCGCGCCGAGCGTGAGCGCCTGGAAAATCGGCGTTACACGTCGACGATCAAGACCTACTTCCGTCGCCTCGAGACCGCCGTCGCCGGCGGTGACGACACGGCTGCTGAAACCGAGCATCGCATCCTCGTGCGGACGATTGACAAGGCCGTCAAGCGCGGCGCGATCCACCGCAATTCCGGCGCCCGGAAAAAGTCCCGAGCGGCTCGCGTCCGCCGCGGCAGCGCCGGCTAAGCAGGTCTCCGGCAGCGAACCTGCACCGGCTGGTCGCGCTCCCAGCGCGTTTAAGCCTGTGCGGACCGCCTTTTGTCTGCGCGGCGGGTAGCTTTGAGCGACGATGGCACAGGCGCCGGAAACCGATCGTTCCGAGACCGAGCAGATCACCTTCGAGCTCGAGCGTCTCACCCTGAGCGCCGATGACCGGCTGGAGCTGACCGGACGCTGGTTCGGGGTCCGCGGGCGGCGCTTTGTGCGCCCGACCCTCACGTTGATCGGCCCCACCAAGCGCTCGCGCTCGCTGGCCGACCTCGAGCACAAGCCTTGGGCCGCCGAGGACGGGACCCACTGGATCGCGGTGTTCCCGCTTCAGTCCCCCGGCGAAAGCGTGCTCGAGCTGGAGCTCGCCGTGGCTCCAGATATCGCGGTCTCACTGTCACCGCCGCCCGAGCTGACCCAGCTCGCGCGGGAGCCGAAAGCGCCCCGCAACGCCGTCACAGCGGCTCGGAACCGGCCGGCGCCAGCGCACGAGACCCGGCTTCCGGAAGCCTCTGCGCAGCCTCGGAAGGCCAAGGATGCGGCCCGGCGAGACGCCGCCGCGCTCCGGGAGACGATCGAACAGCAGCGCCTGAAAGTTCTGAGCCTGGAGGAGCAGCTGGCCCGGGCGGCGGGATCTGAGGTCGAGCTTCGCTCTGCCCTGGCCCGGGCGGAGGGATCGGAGGTCGAGCTTCGCTCTGCCCTGGCCCGCCGGGACGCCGCGGTGAAGAAGCTGCAGGCGGTGCACGAGCAACACCAGGCGCAGAAGCGTGAGCGCGACGTCGCCGAGGAAGATCGGAAAGACGCCGAGCGCGAGCGCCTCACCGTGCTGCGCGAGCGCGACGATGCGCGCCGGAGTTGGAAGAAGGCCCACGAGAACCTGGGCGAAGCCGTGCGAGAACGTGATCGCCTTTCTCAGGAGCGCGACCAGGCCCTGATCGAGCGTGACCGCGCAATGGCGGAGCGCGATCAGCTCGTGTCCGAGTGCGATCGTCTAGCGAGAGAGCGTGACTGCGCGCTGGACGAGCGTGATCAGGCGATCGCGGAGCGCGAGCGTGCGCCTGTTCCGCCGCCAATTTTCAGATCGGTCGTGGCACAACCCGAGCATCATCCTCGCGTGCCCGAGAGCCGGCGCGCCCGGCGTGCCGTCCTGTGGGCGACGCGGCTATTCGCCCTGGTCGTTCTCCTCGCCGCCGTGGCCGCGATCGCGATCGTCGTCCACTCGGCGTAACGCACGCATCAGGCGGCGATCCGCCGCAACGCGATCAGCGCCGATGTGTCCTCCCCGGCGCCTCCGGACCCGCCGCCCCGGGAGGCCAGCTCCAGGTCGGCGATCTCCATGATCGCGCGTCTCAGCTTCTCCGACCCGCTTCGGCGAGCGTCGGCGATCAGCCGGTCGGCCGCGCGGCCGGGCATCCGCAGCCCGCGCTTGATCTGGGCCACGGGCTCGCCGGCCTCAATCGCCTGGGCGACGTCATGCGCCAGCCGTACTCGCTGACCCATCCAGTAGAGCAGTCCGGGCACTCGCTCACCCTGGCTGCGGAGGGCCAGGTACAGCGCGAGGGCATTCTTGGGCTCGCCGCCGACCAGCGCGTCGGCCAGCGACCACGCGCGATGCTCGGCCGACCCCGCGCTCAGCTCCTCGACCTCCGCCACGTCGAGGCTCGCGCCCGGCCCGGCGCCGAGGGCGAGCTTCTCCAGCTCCCGGAGCAGGCGCTGCTGGCGATCGCCGACGTGGTGGACGAGCGCCCGCGCAGCGTCGGGCTCGAGCGAGAGCCCCAACTCCGCCGCCCGGGCCATCACCCACTTCGGTAGCTCCCAGGGCTTGACACTCTGCTCGGCCTCGATCTGCCCACCGGCCTTGCGGACGGCGTCGTGCAGGCTCTTCGGCGCCCTGGCGCGGCTGTCCTCCCGGGCGAAGAAGGCGATCGTCGTGTCCGGAGGCATGCTCCCCAGCGCGGCCTCCAGCGGCTCCAAATCCTTTTCCTTCCAGCGTTCGGCGCCCTCCACGATGATGAAGCGGCGGCCGATTGCGAAGGTCATCGCGCTCAGTGCGTAGACCGCGGCCTCCGCGGTGGCGTTCTCCCCGTCTAGGAGCTCGATCCCCTGCGCTCCGCTCTGTGCCTCGGCGATCGCCCGCAGCCGGCTGCGGCGCTCGGAGATCCGGCCGTGATCGTCGCCGTGGATCAGGTAGGCGGGCTTGAACGAGGCCATCTGGGCCAGTCTAGGACCCGCCCCCGATGTGGTCACCTGTGTGACCAGCGAGCAGGCCAAGCGAGAGCTCGATGGCCCGCTCGGGGCCTTCGGCGCGTGTGATTGCGTCGATCGGCCACGTGTCGATCCCAACCACCGGCACCCCGGTCTTGAGCGCTAACGCCACCTCAGAGAGCGTCCCGAACGCTCCACCGATGGCGATCACGACTTCCGCCGCCCGGACCAGCAGCCCGTTGCGCAACTCTCCCAGCCCCGTGGGGATGGCGATGCTCACCCACTCGTTGGCCGTGCTGCGGTCGGCTCCCGGGAGCAGCCCGAGAGTAAGGCCGCCCGCGCTCGCCGCGCCTCTGGATGCCGCTGCCATCACTCCGCCCAGGCCTCCGGTCAGGACGATCACGCCGGCCTGCGCCAATCCCCGCCCGACCGCCTCTGCCGCCTGCTCCTCGGCGGAGCTGGCCGCGCTCGGACCGGCCACGGCCACGTAGCGTCTAGCCGCCATGACTCAGCGCACGACGATGTTGACCAGCTTGTCCGGCACGACGACGACCTTCGCCACTTCGTGCCCGTCGAGGTGGGCTTGCACGCCGCGAGTCTCACGGCACAGCTGCTCGAGTTCCTGGCGCGGCGTGCCCGCGCGCGCCTCCACTCGGTCGCGTACCTTGCCGTTCACCTGGCAGACGAGCTGGAACGTGTCAGCCTGCAGCATCGCGGGATCGGCATCCGGCCACGGCTCCTCCCAAACTCGCGTCCCGGTCACGAGCTCGTAGACCTCGGCGCCCACGTGCGGGGCGAACGGAAACACCAGCGACGCAGCGGTCGCGGTGGCAAAGCGCCTTGCCTGGGGACTGGGGTCGCGAGCCGGGTTGTAGATCTCGTTGACGAGTTCCATGATCGCGGCCAAGGCGGTGTTGAACGCGAACCGCCCGGCCAGATCGCCGGTGACCTTGTCGATTGCCCAGTTGGCCTTCCTGACCAGGATCAACGAGTCGCCCTCAGGGTCAGAGGGTGCCTCGAGGCTGCCGCTTTCGCCGCTGAGCTGGTCGCCCAGCCGCCACAGGCGGCCGAGGAATTTGTGTACGCCGGCCAGCGAGTTCTCCGACCAGGCAGCGTCCTGGTCAGGTGGGCCGATGAACAGGATGTAGCAGCGCGCGGCATCGGCTCCGTAGCGATCGACGATCGGCATCGGGCTGATCACATTGCCGGCTGACTTGGACATCTTCTGGCCGTCGGGGCCCAAAATCATCCCCTGCGTGAACAGTGCCTGAAACGGTTCCTGAACCTCGAGCAGGTCGAGGTCGGACAGCGCCTTGACGAAGAAGCGCGAGTACATCAGGTGCAGGATCGCGTGCTCGACCCCACCGATGTACTGGTCCACCGGCATCCAGCGAGCGACCGCGCTCCGGTCCCAGGCCGCCTTGTCGTTATGCGCGTCGCAGTAGCGCAGGTAGTACCAGGACGAATCGACGAACGTGTCCATCGTGTCAGTCTCCCGGCGCGCCGGGCCCGCGCACTGCGGACAGGTCGTGTTGACCCAGTCCTCGGCCGCGGCGAGCGGCGATCGCCCGCGCGGCTTGTAGTCCTGGACGTCCGGGAGTACTACCGGCAGCTGATCCTCCGGCACGGGCAGCATGCCGCAGTTCTCGCAGTACACGATCGGGATCGGGCAGCCCCAGTAGCGCTGCCGGGACACGAGCCAGTCCCTCAATCTGAAATTGACTGATGCGTGCCCGAGCCCCTGACGATCCAGCCAGTCGACGATCGCCTGGTAGGCCTTGCGATTGTGCATCCCCGTGAAGGGCCCCGAGTCGACCAGCGGGCCGTCGCCCATGTACGGCAGCTCGTCGTCGTCGGATGCGATCACGCGGCGGATGGGCAGACCGAACGCCCGCGCAAAGGCGAAGTCTCGCTCGTCGTGCGCGGGCACCGCCATCACGGCGCCGGTGCCGTAATCCATCAGCACATAGTCTGCGACGTACATCGGCAGCTGCTCGCCGTTGACGGGATTCGTCACCGTTCGGCCGAGCGCGACCCCCGTCTTGGGCTTGTCAGTGGCGGACCGCGTCTCGACGGACTCGCTGGTGACACGGTTGACGTACTCGTGAACCTCTTGCTCGTGGTCGGTCCCCGCCGCGAGGCGAAACACATCCGGGTGCTCAGGCGCGAGCACGAAGAACGTGGCCCCGAACAGTGTGTCCGGCCGGGTCGTGAACACCGGGTAGTCGAGGCCGAGCTCCTCACAGCGGAAGCTGACCTCGGCCCCGGAGCTGCGGCCGATCCAGTTGCGCTGCATTGCCTTGACGTGCTCGGGCCAGCTGATCGTGTCGAGATCGTCAAGCAGCGTTTCGGCGTAGTCGGTGATCCGGAAGAACCACTGCTCCAACTGGCGCAACTCGACTTCGGCCCCGCAACGCTCACAGCGACCGTCGATCACCTGCTCGTTGGCGAGCACCGTCGCGTCGTTCGGGCACCACTTGACCGCTGCCTCCTTGCGATACGCGAGGCTGCGCCGGTACAGCTGCAAGAAAATCCACTGCGTCCAGCGGTAGTAGCTCGGCTCGTGCGTGGCGATCTCACGTGACCAGTCAATCGAGATTCCCCACGAGTGGAACGCTCGCCGAAACGCCGCGATCGACTCGTCCGTGGACTTCCGCGGGTGGACACCAGTGCGGATCGCGTGATTCTCAGCCGGTAGGCCGAACGCGTCATAGCCCATCGGGTGCAGTACCTCGTGGCCGGTGCGACGGTGAAAGTGCGCGATCGCATCGCCCAGGGCGTAGTTCTTCAGATGCCCGATGTGCGGCTCCCCGCTCGGGTAGGGCAGCATTTCCAGGACATAGGACTTCGGATTGCCGAGTCCACGCTGATGGCCCGCGTCGGGGTCGTTGCTTACCTCCCACGTGCGCTCATCGGCCCACACCTGCTGCCACTTGGGCTCGATCTGCTTCGGGTCATATCGACGGTCGCTCATGCTGATACATGAGATTACTTGCGTGTTCTTCCGGCTGAGCGGCGGTTGCTTTCTTGCGGACGCTGGGCCGGGCGCGCTCTACCATCCGCTCGTGGCTGATCCCGGTGAATCCCCGCCCAGCGTCGCATCCGCGGCTGACCGCGTCGGGTCGATCGTGGCCGCCGCCGAGGCGGCAGCGGAGCGCATCCGGGCCGAGGCCGAGCGTCGGATGCGTGATCGCATCGAGGAGGCTGACCGTGCCGCCGGGCACCGCGTCGCAGCGGCCGAGGAGGAATCGGCGGAGATCCTTGCCACCGCCCGCAGAGAGGCTGCTGAGCTCGTGCAGAGCGGCCGTGCCGAAGGCGAGGAGGCCAAGACCACGGCGACCAGTCAGGCGTTGACGATTATCGCCCGGGCCCAGGAGAATGCCGACGCCACGATCGCCGAGGCGGCGGCGGAGGCGACCAGGGCGCGCGAACAGGCCGAGGAGCGCGCACGAGAGTTGCTGCGCGACGCCCGCAGCGCCGCCAGTGACGTCAGGACGGAGGGCCTCGAGCTCGCCGGCAACCTGCGGGAGATGGGCGACTCGATGCGCTCCAACGCCGAGCGCCTGCTGCGTGACGTGCAGATGATCCACTCGCGGATGGTGGCCGAGATCGATCGCGTCGACGGCGGAGCCAGCCGCGACCCATCCCCGGTGCGTGAATCACTCCCCGGTGCACGACGTCGGCCTGCCGTGTCCGAGGGCGGAGAAGTTCTCGACGTGCCGGAGTTCATCCCGCCGCGATAGCCGTCGGTTTCCTCAGCGTTTTCCGTCCGGCTGAAATGCGAACATATGTTCGTGACCAACCCTAACGTCAAAGGGAACGTCGCCGAGTTGGCGATCGCCATGGCCGCCGCTAGGCTCGGTGTGCCCGTCTTCGCGCCGCTGACCGAACATTCCCGTTGTGATCTCGCAATCGACGTAGGCGGGCGCCTATGGCGCATCCAGTGCAAATGGGGGCGGCTCTCGCCTGCCAAGGATGTCGTGATCGTGCGAACAAGCGGCAGTCGGTACACGACTCGTGGGTACGTGATGGCTCGCTACTGGCAAGGCGAGGTTGATTTCTTCGGCGTCTACTGTGGCGAGCTGGACCGATCGTTTCTGATTCCCGCGGAGGTGGCAGAGGCGAAATACCAGGTCTACCTGCGGCTGCACCCTACGCGCAACGGGCAGCAGGCATGTACTAACCTTGCCGACGATTACGACTTCCCCGGGGCTGTAGCTCAGCTGGGAGAGCGTCGCGCTGGCAGCGCGAAGGTCAGGGGTTCGAGCCCCCTCAGCTCCACTACACCGTTCGAAGACGGCGCCCCGCGCACATCGCTGGGCGTCAACCGCTTCCGGGATCAGCTCGGCTACTGGATGGACCGAGCAGCCGCCGGGACCGACCTCACCATCACCAGACGGGGCAAACCGCTGGTGCGCGTTTCCCCAGCCTGAGACAGGACCTCAGCCGACCTGTTTTGCTGCTTCCAGCGCGGCCGGCGGATCGAGCGCTGGATTCCCGCGCGCCACACCCAGCGCGCGATCGGCGAGCTCGGCCGCCTCCACCCCGCTGAGGCTTTCATCGCCGAGGGCCAGCGCCAGCAGCACCTCCCGCATCAGCTCGGGGTTCTGAGTGTCGGGTGGGGGTCCCGCCGGCGGTAGTGCGCGGACGCTGGCGAGCAGGCGGGACGCATTCACTCCCCCGCCAAACAGTTTTCCGCCCTGCCGCTCCGGAATGGTCGCGACAACCGCGCCCGTGGCTGGGTTGACAACATTCACCTTGCTGCGCAGCCCTGAGCGCTCGAGGGCTAGGCGGTAGCCCGACAGCCGCAGGTAGCCGAGCTGGGCGGCCAGTCCGACGAAACCGGAGACCTCGGCCTCGTCCTTGACGCGCCCGTGGTGCAGGGAGATCTGTGTGCCGGCGTCGGGGAGGCCAGGATCGGGGTCTGGCGCCACCAACAGGAAGACCTGCGGGCCGAGGCGGCCCGCCCCGACACCCCCGACCTCGGCCAGGAGTTGATACCCGCCGAGGCCGAGCGAGCCGACGATCCCCGGCGGCAGCGGGTGGCTCGAGAGATGACCCGGGGCGAACGCCATCAGCCGTCGAGCACGCCGCGGACGAGACCGCCCATCAGGCCGCCGCCCTCGCGCTGAGCGACGCCTCCCGCACCCTCCTGAACCGGCGGGTGGTAATAGGCGCTCTGGAGGCAGACGCGGCCTGGTCCGGTGAAGCGGTTGAAGACGAGATTGCCCCCTCCCCCGCTCAGGAACCCGGTCTTGAAGCCGTAGACCTCCTGGGACATCTGCACCGAGTGGTCGCGGTAGACCCAGCCACCAGGCTCGATATCGATCGTCTCGCCGGCTTCGAGTTGCTTCTCGAACAGGTTGCCGTAGCCGTGGATCCAGACGACGCCCTCGTGGTCGCCGGCGAAGAACTCATCGACGAAGAAACCGCCGCCGTACATGACGTTGGCGAAGCCCTTGATCCGGCTGTAGTCGTATTGGACCCCTCCAGTCGCGGCGAGGAACTGATGCTCGCGCACGACGATCCCTTGACCGGCTTGGAGGTGCAGCGCCGCGATGTGTCCGGGGGCGTCCCGGCTGAAGGCGATCTCACCAGCCGACTGCGCCTCGATCAGCAGCAACGGCATTCCACCAAACACGCGGCGTTTCAGGCCCTTCTTGAGCGGGTGCAGGCCGATTTGCAAATTGGGGTACTTCCACAGCAGCACGTGATGCTCGAAGTAGACCGGGACCTGACCGTCCAGTGCCATGTGCAGAACCGGCACGAGTTCGCCCTCGAGGCGGTAGCTCAGCCCTGGCGCGGTGCCCTGAGTGATCGAGGTGGGGAGGATCTGAGGGGCGGACGGCATGGGTCCTGTTCACTCCAGTTTCGTCGCGGGCTCCCGAGCGGCGGCGACCCCCGCTGCTCGCGTCTGACTCGCACGGTATCGCGCGCAGCCGTTGCTTTCCAGCCGCTCGACTTTTCAACTCGGTGGTGCCCGCCGGTATCAGCGGCCGACTCGACTCCAGGCGAGGAAGCCGCACTGAAATCCTCGCGCCGACCATTCCCCGACCTGGCCTGCAACGGCGATAATCGCCAGTGATGGCTCAGATCTACGTAACGGGTCACCGAAATCCCGACACCGATTCGATTGCTTCGGCGATCGGATACGCCGAGCTGAAGAATCGGCTGGATCCGCACACCGCGTACGTCCCGGTCCGGCTCGGGGATTGCAACGCCCAGACGCGCTGGGTTTTGCAACGAAGCGGGGCTCCCGAACCGGAGTTTCTGCCCCATATCCTCCTACGGGCCTGTGACGTGATGCAGACCACGTTCCCGGTGGCCGGGCAGGACGAGCCGATCCGAGTGGCCGGCCTGGCGATGTCCCGGGCGGGGCTTGACCTCGTCCCGATCGTCGATGACGACGGGGCACTCACCGGAGTGGTGACCGAGCGCGCGCTGGCTCACCGCTACATCCGGGAGACGCGCCAGACCTCGACGCTCCGGGACGCGCCGACCCGTGTGCAAGCGGTAGTCGGCGTCCTCGAAGGAGAGCTGGTCGCCGGCGAGGATCGGCTCCTCTCCGGCCGAGTGTGGGTGCACTCGATGGACGTTGAGCGGACGAGCGGAATCTCCGAAGGCGACGTCGTCGTGGTGGGCAATCGGCCCGACGCCCAGCGGCTGGTCATAGGGCTCGGCGCAGCCCTGCTCGTCGCGTCCAATGGTGCCATCCCCGATGTGGAGGTGCTGGAGCTGGCTCGCGAGCGCGGTACCTCGGTCGTTGTCTCGCCCTTGGACACCTACGTCTCGGCCCGGATGATCACGCTCGCCGCGCCGTGCCACGCGTTCATGGAACAGGATCCGCTCACCGTCACGTCCGAGTACCTCGTCGCCGATGTGTCCGAGCAGATCAAGGACATCCACTACGGCGCGGCGATCGTCGTCGATGCCCGCGGGCATCCCGTCGGGCTGCTCACCCGTTCGGATCTGGTCGCCCCTCCCCGCCGGCGCGTGCTGCTCGTCGACCACGCCGAGGAAGCTCAGAGCGTCGCCGGCGTCGAGGAGGCCGAGATCGTCGAGATTCTGGACCATCACCACATCGGCTCGATCGAGACTCGCGTCCCGGTCACGGCCACCTTCGATCCGGTCGGTTCCACGGCGACCCTGGTGTGCGAGCGCTTTCGTCAGAACGGACTCGAGCCGAGCCGTCCGACCGCCTCGATGCTGCTCGGTGCCGTGCTCTCGGACACGGTGATCCTCAATTCGGCCACCACGACCGAGCGTGATCATTCGGTGGTCGAATACCTCGAGCGAGTGCTCGCACTCGACGCGGCCAAGCTCGGTCGCGAGATGTTCGAAGCCACGGCCGACGTGTCCGAGGTCAGCGCCGAAGAGATCATCACCCGCGACGCCAAGCAGTACCAGGTGCGCGGAGGTCAGACGATCTGCATCGCCCAGGTCGAGGTGGTCGGCAAGGGGCTGCTGGAACGCAAGTCCGAGCTGATCCAGGCCATGGACGACGAGCGCGAGCTCCGCGGATTTCACCTCTATGCGCTGATGATCACCGACGTGCTGAGCAAGGGCACAGACCTGCTCGTCTCTGGGGACATCGCGGCCGTGGCGCGCTGCTTTGAGCTGGGCTCATCCGATCACACGATCGAGCTTCCCGGCGTGATGAGTCGCAAGAAAGAGGTCGCGCCGAAGCTGCTCTCGGCGCTGTAGCTGGGCACGGACGGTCCGGCTTCGGCGCAGACGGTCTGGCTCCCGGCCCGAACCGTTGGCTCTGGCACGGGCGGTCCGGCGCTGGCTCAGGCGGATCCGGCTCCGACCCCGACAGCCTGCACCGGGGCCTCACCCCATAGCTGCTCGAGCCGGTAGAACTCCCGCGTCTCAGGCGTGAACACGTGAACCACGACGTCGAGGTAGTCCATCAGGATCCAGCTGGCGTCGGTCACGCCCTCGACCCTGCGCGGAAGCAGCCCGTGCTCATCCTTCATCCCGACGTGAATGGCGTCGTGAATCGCCTTGACCTGACGATCGCTGCGGCCGGTGCAGACCACGAAATAGTCGGTGTAGCCGATCATGCCGCGCAGGTCGAGCTGGACGATGTCCAGCGCCTTGCGGTCCGCGGCGTATTCGGTGATGGCACTGGCGATCTGTTCAGGCGTCATGTCTGCGCGCGACCTCCGTAAAGCTGATGCTCATTGATGTAACCGGCAACGGCGTCGGGGACGATGTATTTGATCGGCTGCCCCTCTCGGACCCGGTCCCGGACCATCGTGGAGGAGACGCCGATCCGCAGCATCCGGAAGAACTGCGCCCGCTCACCGCCCGGCAGTTGTCCCAGCGCCTCCTTGACGGAGGCTTGTGAGGTACCGCGCCGCTCGGCCACAGCGAGAGTAGCGAGTGAAAGAACCCGCTCGGGCTCATGCCACTGCGGCAGCCCGACGGCGACGTCTCCACCCAGGATGAAGAACAGTTCCGTATCTGGAGCTAATGACTTCAGTGCTTCAAGAGTAACGACCGTGTACGACGGCCCCTCCCTCCTCACCTCCAGATCGGAGACCGAGAAGCGATCGTCGTCGGCCACGGCGGCCCGGCAGAGCTGCAGCCGGTGTTCGGGCCCCGGCTCCTCATCAACCGGCTTGTGTGGCGGGATGCGGGTGGGGATCAGCATCAGCTGATCGAGGTGCAGCTGAACAAACGCCTCCTGGGCACAAACGAGATGACCGATGTGTGGCGGATTGAACGTGCCGCCAAGAATCCCGAGACGCACGCGGGATCAGCTCACGAGCGGATGTGGCCCGCGCCCTCGACCAGATACTTGAACGTACAGAGCTCACGCAGCCCGATCGGACCGCGCGCGTGAAGCTTCTGCGTGGAGTTTCCGATCTCTGCGCCCATGCCGAACTCGCCACCGTCGGTGAACCGCGTCGAGGCGTTCACGTACACGCAGGCGGCGTCCACGCCCAGCTGAAAAGCTCGTGCCGCCTCTGTGTCGCGGGTCACGATCGCCTCGGAATGGCCGCTTCCGTGAGCATTGATGTGTGCGATGGCGTCCAGGGCGGAGTCGACCACGCCGACCGCGAGTTCGAGCGCCAGATACTCCTGATCCCAGTCCTCATCGCTCGCGGGCTCGATCGAGAGCCCCGGGGCGGCCTCCCGTACACGCTGATCGCCGTGCAATCTCACCCCGGCACCCGTCAGCGCCCCGAGCAGCTCGGGCAGCAGCTTGGTGGCGACGTCACGGTGAACGAGCAGGGTTTCAAGCGCGTTGCAGACCCCGGGCCGCTGGAGCTTGGCATTGAGAACGATCGCCTGTGCCGCCGTGAGATCGGCTGTCGCGTCTACGTAGACATGACAGTTTCCGGAAGCCGCGTAGATCACGGGAACGGTGGCCACCCCCTTGAGGGCCGCCTTGAGACCCTCGCCGCCCCGGGGAATGATCAGATCGACGACCCCGGTCTGCGTCGCGAGTTCGGCGAGCTCCTCGCGCCCACCCCCGGCGACCAGCGACAAGGAGCCATCGGGCAGACCCGCCTCGGTGGCGGCCGCGGCGGCGACACCGGCCAGCACAGCGTTGGAGTGGGCGGCAGAACTCGAGCCGCGCAGCACGATCGCGTTTCCAGACTTCAAACACAGCGCGGCGGCATCGATGGTCACGTTCGGCCGCGCCTCGTAGACGACGGCGACAACGCCGAGCGGTACGCGAACCTTTCGCACGTCCAGACCGTTGGGAAGCCTGAATCCGTCGATCACCTCGCCGACCGGGTCAGGCAGGGAAGCGATCTTTCGCACCCCATCAGCCATCGCCGCTATGCGTGCGGAGTCGAGCGCCAGCCGGTCCATCAGGGCCGGGGACAGTCCCGCCTCCCGGCCTGCTTCCAGATCTCTGCGGTTCGCCTCAAGGATCTCCGGTGTGCGCTCCAAGAGCGCCCGCGCGATCGCTTCCAGCGCGGCGTTCTTGGTGCGTGAATCGAGCGTCCCGAGGACCCGGGCGGCGTGTTGAGCGCCGGAGCAGATCTCGGTGACGGTTGCGGTGGCGACGGCCATGTCCGTTACAGGTTACGCAAGCACGAAATAGTCCCGGTGCACGGCTTCTTCGCTGGCCCTCGGCAGCAGGTCACGGACGTCGGGGGACTTCAGACCGCGCACCGTCCGCAACTCGGCGGCCGAGTAGTTGGAGATCCCCTTCCCGACGAGACCACCATCGTGTGCCACCTCGACCGCGTCGCCCGCATCAAACTCACCAGTTACGTCGATCACGCCCACCGGCAGCAGACTCGTCCCGCCCTCACGCAGGGCCCGAGCCGCACCCGCGTCGACCACCACCCGTCCCCGGGCCGGCTTCGCGTACTTCAGCCACAGCTTGAAGCTGGAATAGCGACCTGACTGGGCGGCGAACGTCGTCCCCACCGGCCGACCTCCCGCCGCCGTCGCGATGGCGCCGGGGCGCAAGCCGCCCGCGATCACGGTGGGAATCCCAGCCGCCGTAGCCATCTCAGCGGCCACCACCTTCGACCGCATCCCCCCTGAGCCCAGCGGCGATGTCTGATGGCCGATGTCCAGGCCGTCCAGTGATTCGAACTCGTGGACCTCGGCCACCAGCTGGGCGGTCGGATCGAGACGCGGGTCAGCGGTGAATACGCCATCGGCATCGGTGAGCAGCAACAGGCGCTCGGCGCTCAGCAGAATCGCGACCTGGGCGGCGAGAAAGTCGTTGTTGCCGAACGAGATCTCGTCGGTGGTGGTCGTGTCGTTCTCGTTGATGACGGGAATCACGCGCCACTCCAGCAGCTTGCTCAGTGTCTGCCGGGCGTTCAAATAGTGCGTCCGCGCGCTCATATCGAAGAATGTGAGCAGGACCTGGGCGGTCGGCACGCCGCGTGCGCGCAGGAGCTCGTCGTAGACCTGGTAGAGCTTGCCCTGGCCGACCGCACTCGCCGCCTGCAGCTCGTCCACCGAGCGAGGCCGCAAAGGGATCTGCATCACTCCCATTCCGCGGGCGATGGCCCCGCTGGTGACGACGATCAGCGGGCGGCCTGCTTGGTGGAGCTCGGCCAGCTCGTCACAGATCCGCTCCAGCACATCCGTGCGGACCTCGCCACGCTCGTCGGCGACGATGCTCGATCCCAGCTTGATAACCAGCGGACCCATGGAGCGAAGCTTAGGAGAGGCTGCTCCGCCCCGGGCCCGGGAGCGACCCCAGACCCGCGCGGTGCGACAGTTGGTGGTCCTTACGCGCCGGGCCCGGGAGCGACCCCAGACCCGGCCGTGCGACGACTAGTGGTGCTTACGCGCCGGGCACCACGGGTTGGCGGGAACGCCCCGGCATGGATTGGGCATGGTCTGCTGCGCCGCGAGCCGGGGCATCAGGACGCGCGTACGCCGCGGGTACTTGTCGCCGGGCTGGCATCCGAAGCCGGTCAGCGTGACCTGCGAGTCGCACAGAGCCTCGTTGAGGAACGGGATGTTGAAGTTGGGCGGCACGGCAGCGGTGGTGCAGGTCGGATACTTCTGCTGGAGGGCCGCGGCGTCCGGGCTCAGCTTGCCGCTGGCGTCGGTGTTGCCGGAGAAGCAGCTGCTCGGGTGCGACTCGAGACTGAGCTGGTCGAACTGACCGTTGGTCGGGTTGCCATATCCACCGTTAGCGGTGAACTTGTTCCCGATCAGGTGCACGCCCCAATCGTCGTAAAGGCAGCTGCCCTGCCCGAGCAGCGGCGAGTTGAGCGTGCCGCCGGTGCACGGCGGACCATTGTCGGTGTAGGGGACCACGATCACGCCCCACGCGTTGTTGCGTACGAAACGGTTGTTCATGACCGTGTCGTTGCGACCGCCGGAGATCGACATCCCGGTTCCGACCGGCCCCGCGCCGGCCGAGCCCGCAAAGGGCACGTTCGGGTTGTTGTTGTCGTGGACGTAGTTCCGCGTGAAGACCCAACACGTGGGCGCTCCGGCAACCGGCGGCTTGACGCCGGCCGGGCAGGCGCCGTTCTGCGGCGGCGGGTTGTCACCGTTCTGGCTGTTGGTGTCGAAGCCATCCTTGTTGTGGTCGAACTCCGAGTTCTGCACGAGCAACCTGCCGCCTGAGTTGGAGCCCGAGTAGCCGAGCGCGTTGTACTGGGCGCGGACATGGTCCATCGTCTGGTTGCAGCGTTGCTGGCAGGCCCCGATGTAAAACCCTGAGTCGTTGAAGTTGCTGGCGTAGGCGTGGTCCCAGGTGCCGCCGCTCCAGTTGCTGGAGAAGACGCCGTACTTCGCAGCGGTGGCCTCGTCCTTGAAGTACGAGCTGGTGGTCGACACGTAGGACGCGCGCATGCCGTGGCCCGCGATCTTGCCGCTGCCGTCGCCGCCGTTCCACCAGACTTCGTTGCCCACGTTCCCGGAGCCTCCGAGGAAATTGCAGACCGTCATATTTTGGACCCACACGTCGGCGGCTTTCCAGATCAGGATTCCGTTGCGGCCCAGTGGCCCTTTGCCGGCCGCGCCGGCGGCACCGAAGTCCTGAGCGGATGTCTTGGTACTGCAGGGCGCCGAGCCGGGCTTGGTTCCGTCGACGACGACTGTGTTGCGGTTCATCCCGCGCAGATACAGGCGCGCCTTGGCGATGACCAGGCCTGCGGGCGTGTCGGCCGGCTGCGGCCCCCGGTTGGCGCGGTGGTCAGCCTGTTCCTTGTAGTCGCCGGGGCCGACCAGGACCCAATCGCCCGGATGCGCGGCTGAAACCGCGCTCTGGATCGTCGTGAACTGACCGCGCACGCCGTGGTAGGACCCGACCAGCAGGACGCGTGCACCAGCCGCGGAGGCACACATGCCCATCACGACGACAACCAGACAGCCGAAAACCCGACGCATCCTTACCCTCTCTCTCCTGTAGGCGACTGCGGCCGGCGGGATCCTACACCCCGGGATCCAACTCGAACTGCACCCCGGCGATCTCGACGTCGTCGCCGGCCTGAAAGCCCTCCGCCTCCAAGGCTCTGATCACGCCGATTCCCCGGAGCCTACGTTCAAGATGAGCCAGGGCATCGTCGTTCTCCAGGTCATAGCGTGCAACGAGCCGCTCGATGCCGGTCCCGGTGACGCGGAAGCTGCCGTCGTCGATCTGCTCCACTCGGTAGGCCCGATCCGGCGCGGGTCGGAAGACGCGGTGCTCGGCCAGCTCCTCGAGCGGAGTCTGGTCGGCTCCCGGCGCGGCTGGTTCAGCCGCCTCCAAGGGAACGCGCCGCAGCAGCTCGATCTTCAGCTGCTCGAGTCCGGCTCGAGTCACTGAGGATGTGAGCAGCACCGGGGTGTCCGGCCCGAGCCGGCGGGCCCACGCCTCGCGAGCTTCGCTTGCAATCTCGCCGGGCACGAGGTCGGCCTTGGACAGGGCCAAAATCCGCGGTAGCCCGGCAAGCCTGGGGTCGTGCAGCTGCAGTTCGTGCTCGACCGTCTCGTGGTTGACGATCGGGTCCGAGCCGTCCAGGGGCTTGAGGTCGAGCACGTGAACCAGCAGCCGCGTTCGCTCGACGTGGGCTAGGAACTCGTGACCGAGCCCCGCACCGGTGCTAGCGCCCTCGATCAGCCCCGGAATATCGGCGATGACCAGTTGCCGGTCGTCGAGCTGCAGGGTCCCCAGCGCCGGCTCCAGCGTCGTGAACGGATAGTCGGCAACCTTGGGGTGAGCGCGGGTCAAGCGCGAGAGCAACGAGGACTTGCCGGCGTTCGGGAGACCGACGAGCCCCACATCTGCCAGCAGCTTCAGCTGAAGCGTGACCCAGCTCTCCTCTCCGGGCAAGCCCCGCTCGGCGAAGCGCGGGGTCTGGTGTGTCGGCCCGGCAAAACGCTTGTTGCCGCGTCCGCCGGCCCCGCCGCGCGCGACCACCGCGCGCTGACCGGGACGGATCAGGTCGTGACGGCTTCCGTCCTGCTCCACCAGTACCTCGGTGCCAGGCGGAACCATGATCTCCAACGTCTCACCATCCGCGCCGTGTCGGAGCGCACCCTGTCCATGTCCGCCGCGACGGGCCTTGAAGTGCGCGCTGCGGCGAAAGCGTTCCAGGTCTCGCAGCGAGTCGCTGCAGACCAGCACCACGTCGCCGCCCCGGCCGCCGTCCCCCCCGTCAGGTCCCCCCTTGGGCACATGCGCCTCCCGCCGGAAGCTCAGGCAGCCGGCTCCTCCTCCCCCGGCCTGGACATGGATACGTGCTCGGTCTTGCATACGATGATCGTGACAGCTGGATGACTCACACAGCCGACATAATGCGATTCAGGATGACGAGCGGCGGCTAAGGGTGAGCGATCCGGTATTCCTGATCACGGGCGCTTCGAGCGGGATCGGCGCTGCGACGGCCCGGCAGGCCGCGAGTGCCGGATACCGGCTGGTGCTCGCCGCGCGCTCGACCGAGCGGCTGACCGAGCTCGCGTCCGAGCTCGGCGGCGACGAGCGCGCCATCGCGGTCACGTGTGACGTCACCGAGTGGGATCAGCAGGAGGCGCTCGTCCAGCGAGCGCTCGACACCTTCGGGAGCATCGACGTCGCCTTCGCCAACGCCGGGTTCGGCGCGGCGCGCGGCTTTCTCAAGGGATCCCCCGAGCAATGGCGCTCGATGGTTTTGACCAACGTCTACGGCGCTGCGCTGACCATCCGCGCGGCCCTGCCGTCGCTCAAGGAGTCACAGGGGCACCTGTTGCTGACCGGCTCGGTGGCTGGCCGCCGCGCCCTCCCTGGCTCGCTGTATTCGGCGACGAAATGGGCCGTCACCGCCATGGGCGAGTCCGCGCGTCAGGAACTGAGCGGCACCGGCGTCCGCGTGACCCTGATCGAACCAGGGATGGTCGACACCCCGTTCTTCGATAATCCTGTCTCCAACGCTCTGGAGCCTGACGACATCGCCCGGGCGGTCATGTTCGCCGTCTCGCAGCCGCCGCACGTGGACGTCAACGAGATCCTCGTGCGGCCTACGGCTCAGGAGGGCTAGCGTCGTCGACGTCCCGGGTGCGGCGCGCCTCGGAGACGATTCAACGGCGGCAATGAAGGGGTCGTGCCACCCGGAGCAACTCGGTTGACGGCCGTCCTGGGCCGTATCGGGTCCATTCGCCCGAGCGAACGGGCCTATCCACCCGAGCGAACGGGTCCATCGCCTGAGCGACGACCAAACTGCGACAGCCGCGCGCGCTCCCGCCGACGCGGTGCGCACTTTGGTCGCATAACGCCCAAAGCGCGACACCCGCTCCGTCAGAACGACTCCGTTGTCGCACTTTGGTCGGCTGCGGAGGCCCAAATGTGGGTTTCGGGCGCCAGCGAACGAATGCCCGGCCAGCGCCTGGCGCCCAGCGAGTCAAAGCTTCTAGGACCCCGGACGCTAGACGGCTCGAGGCCCGGCTCGAACAAGGCTCCGTGGGAAGCCAGACGACGGTCGGCTATCGACGCTGGTCGCAAGCCAGACGCTGGCGGGCTATCGCCGCTGGCCGAGGGATACCCGCGGGAAGCTACTCAGAGGAGTCGACCGGCGCGACCGAGATCACGCGACCGCGGCGACCGCGGTTGAACTCGACGGTCCCCGCCGCCTGGGCGTAGATCGTGTCGTCCTTGCCGATCCCGACGCCGTCGCCCGGTTTGAACCGAGTGCCGCGCTGGCGAACGATGATCTCGCCGCCGGTGACGGTTTGGCCGGCGAACACCTTGACGCCGAGGCGCTTGGCGTTGGAGTCACGGCCGTTGCGTGAGGAACCGAGGCCTTTCTTATGAGCCATTGCTGGCCTCCGAAGTCTGGTTGGTGGTGTCTGGCGCGTCAGCCGGTGCCGATGCGTCAGCCGGTGCCGATGCGGCAGCCGGTGCCGATGCGGCAGCGGGTGCCGATGCGGCAGCGGGTGCCGATGCGGCAGCGGGTGCCGGCTCCTTCTTGGCCGCCCGCGCACGGCCCGCGGCCTTGGCGAGCTTGATGCCCGTGACCTCGATCCGGGTGAGGTCCTGCCGATGACCGGTACGGCGCTTGTAGCCGCGCTTGGGCTTGAACTTGACGATCCGTAGCTTCGGACCACGCTCGTGGGCGAGGATCCGGGCCTCCACGGTCACGCGCCCGATATCCGCACCATCGACGACATCCGACCCGTCGACAAACAGCAGCGGCTCCAACTTCACGCTGGCGCCGTCATCTTCGGGCAGGCGCTCGATGAGCAGGGATTGACCCTGCTCAACGCGATATTGCTTTCCGCCTGTCTTGACGATTGCGTACATGCTCTAATCCGAGGAAGTGCCGGCCGGAGCCGATTCGGCCTTGGCGCCGGAACGGCGCCGTCCACCTCTGCGGCCGCGGCGCCGAGGCTTTGATTCTAGGCCATCGTCGGAATCATCCGCGGCTGGGCCATTGCGGGCGTCATCGCCAGACCCCGCAGGCATGTCGACCAACGTCGCCGTAGCGGCGGTGCGTCCGACCTCCTCGATCCGCACGAGACGCTTCTGGCCCACATACTTGGTGGCTCCACGGACGGAGATGATGTAGCCGTCGACCTTGGCCACGGCATCGGTGGGGTTGTACATGTGGGGCTCGATGATCTCGACGTGCACCTCCTCTCCCTCCCGGAAGGGAAGCGCGCGTTCGAGCACCTGCTCACGGTCCCCCTCGAGCAGGATCGCGAAGTGGTCGATCGGCAGTCCCTCGGAACCCTCGAAGTGGAACCACTTGCCGGTTTCCTCCTCCACCGCGTGGAGCACCCGGGCGCCGCCCGAGGTGAACTCGGCGCTGACCCGCGGGTTCATCTGGATCAGCAGCGCTTCGGCCTTCGTCTCCTTGGCCAAGTCACGCATGCGCCGCTCGAACTCGATCGCGATCGTCTCCTCGGACTTGATCACGCCCTCGCCGTGGCACGTCGGGCAGGGCCGGGTCATGATCTCCCGGACCCCCTCAGTCACGTTCTGGCGAGTCATCTCCACCAGGCCAAGCGGTGAGATCTCCACCACGAACGTCTTTGTCCGGTCCTCGTCGAGCGCCTTACGCAGCGTTTTCAGCACCGCGTCGCGGTTACGGGCGCGGGCCATGTCGATGAAGTCGATGACGATGATCCCGCCAATGTCCCGCAGGCGCAGCTGGCGCACCACCTCGTCGGCGGCCTCGAGGTTGGTCTTGGTGATCGTGTCCTCAAGCCGGGCGCCCTTGCCGCGCCCGATGAAGCTGCCCGAGTTGACATCGATCACCGTCAGAGCCTCGGCGTAATCGATGATCAGGTACCCCCCGCTGGGGAGGTCGACCCGGCGTGAGAGCGTCGAGTCGAGCACCTGCTCGACTCCGAAGGTCTCGAACAGTGGCGTCTCCTCCTCCCACAGCTCGACGTGTTCGACCAGCTCGGGGGACGTGCGGGAAAAGAACGAGACCAGGCGATGGTGCTGCTTGGGGTCATCGACGATCGCGCGCTCGAATTCCGCGGAATAGATGTCGCGGACGACGCGCACCGAGAGGTCGGCCTCTTGGAAGACCAGCGCGGGCGCCGTCGTCTCGGCGACGCGCTTCTGCAACACCTCGTTGAGCTTGAACAAATACTGCAGCTCGCGCTCCAGATCTGCGCGCTTGGCGCCCTGGGCCGCGGTGCGAATGATCGCGCCGGCCCCAGCCAGATCGAGTTTGGCCGCCTCCTTGCGCAGTCGTTCACGCTCCTTGTCATCGAGGCGCCGGGACACGCCGACGCCCTCGCCGTAGGGCGCCAGCACCATGTAGCGCCCCGCGATGGTCAGATCCATCGACAGCCGCGCGCCCTTGGTCTTCAGCGGGTCCTTGACCACCTGGACGACGATGTCCTGCCCGGGCTTGAGCAGGTCGGTGATCGGGCGCCCCTCCCGGGCGCCACCGCGTCCGCGCCGGGGCGCCTCGACGCCGGGGAGCACGATCTCGTCGACGTGGAGGAAGCCGTTCTTCTCCAGGCCGATGTCGACGAAAGCGGCTTCCAGACCGGCGAGGACGTTGTCGACCCGGCCCTTGTAGATGTTGCCCACGATCGAGCGAGCGCCGCGACGCTCTAGGTAGAGCTCGGCGACCTGATAACCCGCGGCCGGATTGGTGGTCTTACGTCGTCGGCGAGAGCCGCCCGAGCCGGGCTTGCGTTCGGCAACCGTTCCGGTTGCCTCGAGTAGCGCCACGCGTGTCTCTCCACGGTCGACGCTGACCAGTACTTGCTTCTTCAATTGTCTTCAGTCCTTTATAGGTAGGCGCCCGGCCGCAGGTCGGCAGCGGGGGCGAAATGGCATGCCCCAGCGGCGCGGACCGCGCGACGCGGACGAAATGAGATGCGGGCCGGGGTGCGAACCGCCGGACCGTCAAACGTGCCCGCGCGCGTTGCGGCGCGGGCCAAGGGGGGTTGCGCCGGGCGAGCGTGTGCGAACGCCGGCATCACGAGAGCAGCGCGCGGCCTTTGCCGGCCGAGCTGATCCGGGCCTGGATGTAGATCGATTGGAGCAGGCCGAGGGCGATGAAGGTCACGAGCACCGACGAGCCGCCGTAACTCATCAGTGGCAAAGGGACTCCGGTGATCGGCATGATGCCGATGGTCATTCCCACATTCACGAACACCTGGAACATCAGCATGGCAAGGATGCCGGCGGCAATCAGGGTGCCGTAGAGGTTCTTGGCCATAGTGAGGATTCGCAAACTTCGCCATATCAGTAATGCATATAGCGATAGCACGAGCGCTGCCCCGGCGAACCCATAGGTTTCGCCGACCACGGCGAAGATGAAGTCCGTCTGGTTCTCCGGGAGGAAACGCAGGCTCGTCTGGGTGGCGTGCGCGACCCCGCGTCCTGTTTTGCCACCAGAGCCGATCGCGATCAGCGACTGGCCGATGTTGTAGGTCTGGTTCCCAGGGTCCCGAGAGGGGTTCAGGAAGCCGGTCAGGCGCTGTACCTGATAGGGCTTGAGCACGTGAACGCCCACGGCAGGGGCGGCCGCGAGGATGATCGCCACGGCGGCAGCGAAGATGGCCACCAGCGCGGTCAACTGCTTCCAGGAGGTCCCGGCAAAGAACAGCAAGGCGAAGGCCACCGCCACGTAGACGAGCCCCGTGCCCAGATCGGGCTGCGGGATCACGACCATCGCCGGCAGCAGCGCCAGCAGCATGATGCGGGCGGTGGTACGGCGCTCGTGAAGCCTGCGGGAGCGGTCCACGGCGAACGCCGCGAGTGCGGTGATCAGCAACATCTTGCCGAACTCCGAGGTCTGGACCTGAAAGAACGGCAGCGGGATCCAGCGGTGCGACCCGCGGACCGCCGGCATCGCGAACACGATGACGTTCAGCGCGACGATCAGTCCGTAGAGGCCGTACTTGTATTCACGCAGCCGCGAGTAATCCAGGCGCGCGAGTACCACCGCGATCAACACACCGATTCCGACGTAGACGGCCTGGCGCTGAACGTAGTACAGGGGCTGGCCGTGGATGGCGTTGCTGGTCGCGCCATGCAACGTGACCAGCGAGCACGCCACCAGCCCGAACGCCGCCAGCATCAGCAGCGGATCGAACAGCAGCACGACCCGGCGCCTCGGCGCGGCGGTCTCCTCGGTCATCTGGATCGGGCTCACGCTCATAGCGTCTTGGACTGGCCGGCGATGAACTGGCCCCGCTTGCCGAAGAACCACTGCGAGAGGATCTGACGCGCGGCCGGAGCGGCCGCAGCGGCGCCGAAGCCGCCCTGTTCGACAGTGACCACGACGAGGATCGGCCGCTGCGGATCGGGCACGTAACAGACGTACCACGACTGATCGGCCTGCGGTGGACGCTGAGCCGTCCCGGTCTTGCCGTACACGGGATACTGGTACTGCGGCCACCCGCGGAACACATCGGCCGAGGTGCCGCCGGCCTGCGAGGCAGCGGCATGCAGGCCGGAGCGGATCGCGTCGAGATTCTGGGCGGCGATGGTCATGTGACGGGCCGGAGCGGGGTCGATTCGCTGGAGCACGGTGCCGTCCGGCGCATCGGCTTCAAGCCCGACGTGGGGACGCACGACGGTGCCGCCGTTGGCAATGGCCGAATAGGCGACCGCGAGCTGCAGCGGCGTGGCCTGAAGGTCACCCTGCCCAACGGCCAGGTTCTCGTTGTCGCCGACCGACCAGAGCCGGCCATCAGCGATCCCGCAGGTGCTGTGACGAGGCTTGCCCCGGAAGGGCCCGGTGGCGTGCTCGCATTGGACCTCAAGCTGATCCCGCGCCGCACGCCACGCGGGCGTGGGCAGGTTTCCGGCGTTCTCGGCCCCGAGATCGACGCCGGTCTGCCGTCCGATGCCAAACGCGCGGGCCGTGTCCTGAAGCGCTCCACCCTGGGGCTTGTTGTCGTTCATCAGCCGGCCGAGGTTGTAGAAGAAGTTGTCCGAGGAAACCTGAATCGCCTGAGTGATGTCAAGCGAGCCGTAGGCGGCGTGACCGGCGTTGTGGCGGGTGTCGGTGGGGCCGTTCTGGTAGACGCCGGTGTCGTCGTAGAACTGCCCGAGGCTCCAGGCGCCGCTCTGCAACGCTGCCGTCGCGGTGATGCCCTTGAACGTCGATCCGGTCGGGTAGGAGCTCTGAATTGCCCGGTTGAACAGGGGGAAGCCGCTGGAGGCGTTGTTGAGCTGCGAGTACTGAGTCTGAGACAGGGGCTTGGTGAAGATGTTGGGGTCAAACGTGGGCGCCGAGCCCATGGCCAGCACCTCCCCGTTGGTCGGGTTCAGCGCGACGAACGCCCCGGCGCCCGCGGGCGGATTGCTGCCGATGGCCTGAGCGAGCGCCTGCTCTCCGGCCCGCTGCAATCCCAGGTCAAGCGACAGCTTGAGCGTGTGCCCGGGGGTGGGCTTGCTCTGGCGCAGATAGCCCTGGAATCGCCCCAGCGCGTTGACCTGAACCCGGTCGACGCCGTCGACGCCGCGCAGATAGCGGTCGTAATACCACTCCAGGCCGGATTGGCCGACGATCGAGCTCTGCGAGACCCCGCGATAGTGGCTCAGGCTCAGCTCCGGCTTGGTGATCGGTCCCACGGTGCCGAACAGCTGCGCCGCAGTGTCGTGCAGCGGATAGGTGCGCAGCCACACCTGCTGCACGCTGACCCCGGGAAACTGGTCCTGGCGCTCGGCCAGGAAGTAGTGGACCGTGTCCTTGACGTCGGTCTTGATCGTCACGTTGGCGTAGGGGAGCAGCGCCTGCTGCTGGGCCACGTCGCAGGGAATCCTGGCCAGAGGCACCGCGTTCGGGAGTCCGACGATGTGGCAACGGCCCGGCTTGGTCGAGATGTTCAGGATCCCGGCCAGGCGCGTGAACATCCGGCGGCGCCGGACGCGGTTGCGAGGGAGGTCGGGCGGAGAGAGCTGAACGGCGATGGTCGGCTTGGAGTCGACGAGGATGTTGCCCGTGCGATCCACGATCTGACCCCGCGGGGCCGGGATGGCGAGCTTGCGGATTTGGTTGGTGCTGGCCTGCTTGACGTACTGATCGCCTGAGAGCACCTGGAGATACCAGAGGCGAAAGAAGATGATCGCGAACATGGCCAGCGCGATGCTGCCGATCACCGCCACGCGCAGCGCGAGCTGCGGCGTCAGTGGCGCGCGACGGTCGTCGGGAGGCTGGATCATCGTGAGGCTGACCGGGGGATCTGGCCGAGGCGGTCCGAGGGGCGCTGCAGGGGGCTGAGTCCGCCTGTCGTGTAGGCCCGGCGACGACGCCGCCGGGGATCATCCGGAATCGCCGGGCGGATGATCCTCTGGACGAGTGCGTAAACCGGCAGGGCGATCAGCGTGTTGACCAGGACGGTGATGAAGATCTGCTGGACGAGCACCAAGCTGACCGGGGCATCGACGCCGAGCAGGAACTGGATGATCGCCATCCCGACTCCGGCGAACGCGGTGGCCGCCGCCCCCAGCGCCAGTGGTACGAGCCCATGGGCGGGATCACGGAGCTCACGGAGGCGTCCGGACCAGTAGCCGATGGCGATGAACAGCAGTGAGGTGACCCCCAGGGTCTGCACGAGCACCATGTCCACGAACAGCCCGATCCCGAACCCGGTGATCGCGCCGAGCAGCGAACCGGTGAGCAGACCGACCGACATCACGACCAGCGGCGTCAAGTCAGCGCTGACCCCGAAGATCGAGATCTGGGAGACGCCGGCCTGCTGGACCACGACCGTGGCGAAGCCGAGCAGCACGAGCCGGAACGGGAGGCGGAGGTGTTCGTTCACGGAACCTGGGCCCGCTGAGTGCTGGCGCTCGGACGGGTCAGGATCTGCACGAGATCCAAATGGCGCAGATCGGCCCCGACATTGACCTGAACCTGCCCGTTGTTGAGCAGGTCGGTCTGGCTGGCACTCGACACCTGGCCGATGGGGATCCCGGGCGGGAACAGCGAATCAAGCGCGCCGGACTTGAAGCCTGCGGTCACGACCTGCATCCCGGTCTGGATCGGAGCGCGGCGAGGCAGGTACTGGAGCAGGAGCTGGTTGGGGTTGCCGACCGCCGGCACCAACACTCCCGTGTCCCCGTACTGATCCTGTACCTGTGCCGTCACGGCGGATGAATGGTCGGTGATCAATGTGACGACCGAAACGTTCGTGGCGACTGCCTGCACCTTGCCCACCAGTCCGCGGTCCCCAATCACGGGATCGTCGACGTGGACGCCGTCCGCGGAACCCTTGTCGACCTCGATGGTGGCGTACCACAACGTCGGATCTCGGGAGATAACGTGGGCGGCCACCTGCTGGTAGCGGCTGATCCCGATGCTGTTGTCCACCCCGACCAGATGCGAGAGCTGGGTGTTCTGGATCTGCGCGCCTTGGGCCTGCGCGAGCTGGGCCGTCAGCTTCTGGACTTCCTTCTTGTATTGGTCGCGCTGCGACTTGGCTCGGAACGTGTCCGAGAACCAGCCGGCGATGTCCCGCACCGGCTTCAGCGCCTTGCTGGCGCCTTCCTGGATCGGTGAGAGGACCTGCACGATTCCCCGCTGCACACTGTGCAGCGGGCTGCTCGGCGATTCGCCGAAGTAGGCCGTCAGCAGGATCAGGGAAACGACGACGAGCAGCGCAAGCACTGCACGTCTTCGCCGAACTTGCTTGTCATGCACGATGTGCTGATCTCCAAGGTTCTGCTCCGCACCACGTGGCTATCAGGACTCAACCTAATAGCGGCGGCGCCGGTTGCGTGAATTCTTGCTCGAACGGTGGATCGCTTCGAATTCCTCCAAAGACCTTCCGGACCCCACCGCCACGCAGGTTAGTGGCGACTCGGCGAGGTGCGCGGGCATCTGCGTCTCGTGACGCAAACGCTCTTCGATCCCCTGTAGCAGCGACCCGCCTCCCGCCAACATGATGCCACGATCCATGATGTCGGAGGCAAGTTCCGGCGGAGTACGGTCCAGCGTCTCCTTCACCGCGTCGATGATCTGCGACACGGGCTCCTCAAGCGCGCCACGGATCTCCTCGCTGGTCAGCACCACGGTCTTGGGCAGCCCGGAGACCATGTCGCGCCCGCGGATCTCCGCCTGGACCTCCTCGGCCATGGGAAACGCCGAGCCGATCTCAAGCTTGACCTCCTCGGCGGTCTGCTGGCCGATCAGCAGCTTGTACTCGCGTTTGACGTAGTTGATGATCGCCTCGTCGAGCTCGTCGCCGCCGACGCGGATCGACTGGGAGACGACGATCCCCCCGAGTGAGATGACGGCGACCTCGCTCGTCCCTCCACCGATGTCGACGACCATCGAACCGGTTGGCTCGCCGACCGGCAGCCCGGCCCCGATCGCCGCCGCCATCGGCTCCTCAATCAGATAAGCCTGGCGCGCGCCGGCCGACAGGCAGGCCTCCTCGACGGCACGCTTCTCGACGCCCGTCACGCCACTGGGCACACACACGACGACGCGCGGATGGGCCCAGCGGTTCTGGTGGACCTTCTGGATGAAGTGCCGCAGCATCTCCTCGGTCACCTCAAAGTCGGCGATGACCCCGTCCTTCAGGGGCCGGATGGCGGAGATCGTCCCCGGCGTCCGGCCCAGCATCCGCTTGGCCTCGATCCCCACGGCGTGGACCTCGCCCGTGCGCGAGTCAACCGCAACGACGCTGGGCTCTGAAAGTACGATCCCGCGCCCACGCACGTAGACGAGCGTGTTGGCGGTCCCGAGGTCGACCGCCATGTCGCGGCCACCGAAGCCCGTTAGGTAGGTGAAAAAGCCCATGTATCGAGGTAGGACGACGCGGCGGACGGGGCGGCGAAGAAACGGGGAGCCGCACCAAGCTGCCAAGTCCGTCCGATTGGCAGTGTACTCAACGCACGTCCGCCGACGGTCCTCGTGGAACCGCCGGCGGATGGCAAAAATCCTGGAAAAGCCCTAAATGGGGGCTAAAGACGGCGCAGCCCCACGCCCCCTGTGCGCAACCGCAATTGCAAAGCGGGGCTCACGCCCACACGAACGGCGGATACGCCTCGGTCATCCAGTAGGAAAACACGTTTACCCGCAGGCCCCAGCGCAGGGCAACGGCAACCGTGTTGAACAGCCCTTGGGGTATCCGTCCGGTGATCAGAATCGCGAACCAGGCCACGATCACCGCCAGGTAGCCGACCAGCAGGATCAGTGCCCCGGCGATCGAGGCGGGGATGACCAGCAGCCAGTTCACCAACGGCCGCCAACGGGAGATGCTCGCCGGATAGTCGACCTCCAAGCGCACGGGATAACCCGGGTCGTCCTCGAGTGAGAACGGCGGGTAGCGATCGGTGAGCAGGAACTGATAGGCGATCACCCGCACCCCCCATCGCATCACGCCGACCATGAAGTTGAACAGACCCTCGGGATAGCGGCCGGTGAACAGCACGGCAAACCACGAGACGATCATGGCCAACCACGCCCCGATGCCCAAGAAGAGCAGGCAGATGTAGTGCGGGATGACCATCAGCCCTTTGACGAAGATGAGCAGCCGGCTGAGGTGATCTGGGTACTCGATCTCCAGCCGCAACGGATATGCCGGATTCGGCGGTGTCATTGTTTATGGCGCCCCTTCTGTGTTGTTGCCCGCTTGAACCCGAAGAACATACACGGCGCAGCCGACGGGAATGGCGTTTTCCGATGCTAACGCGGCCCACCCAGCAACCCCGGTTCGAGCTCAAGCAGTGTCGCCACGGGCAGGCCGACGACGTTGAGGTAGTCCCCGTCAACCGTGGCCACGAGCGCCGCACCCCGACCCTGGATCGCATAGCCCCCGGCCCGCTCACGCCACTCGCCGCTGTCCAGATACCACTTAAGCAGCACCTGATCCACGTGCCGGAACTCGACCACGGTCCGCGCGGCCGCGGTTCGTGATCGCCCGCGCGAGATCAGGCACACTCCGCTGAGGACGACGTGCCGCGTGCCGGAAAGCGCCTGCAGCGTCCGCGCCGCGTCGGCGCGATCCGCGGGCTTGCCGTAGATGCGCCCGCCCGCCCACACAACCGTGTCGACCCCCAGGACGAGCGCGTCCGGCGCGTCAGTGGCCACCGCCGATGCCTTCCGGTGCGCGTTCTCCAGGACGACCTCGTCCGGCGGCCCGCTCATCAGCTCATCGACCTGCGGGGCGATGACCGAGAACTCAATCCCCAGCTGCTCCAGGATCGCGCGGCGCTGAGGCGAGCGTGAGGCGAGGATCAGCCGCTCGGGCAGCCGAGCCGCGGTGCTGGTCTCAGGACCCGTGCCGAACCCCTCACCCAAGTTCGGGGAAGAACAACCCAACCTCGCGGGCGGCCGACTCCGGCGCGTCCGAGCCGTGCACCATGTTCTGGCCCACGGACAGGGCGAAGTCGCCGCGAATCGACCCGGTGGTGGCCTCCAGCGGGTTCGTGGCTCCGATCACCTGGCGCGCGGCCGCAATCGCCGACTCGCCCTCGAGCACCATTGCGACCAGCGGACCGGAGGTGATGAAGCTGACCAGCTCCTCGAAGAACGGCTTCCCGTCGTGCTCGGCGTAGTGCTGCTGGGCCAGCTCGCGGGTCATCGTCATCTGCTTGATCGCGGCTAGGCGCACGCCCTTGCGCTCGAAGCGGGCGATGATCTCACCGGTGAGGTTCCGGGCGAAGGCGTCGGGCTTGACGAGGATGAGCGTTCGCTCCATTTGAAGCTGATCTCCTTAAGTGGGGTTGTTGAGGGCCGCTAGGTGGCCGCGGGGCCGCCGGCCTCACCGGCCGTGCCCGCCACCGGCTGCTCTGAGCTGCCCTCGCGACGGCGTCGAGCCCGCCGTGGCGCGGCTGGGATGGCCCCGATTTCCGCCTCGCAATACGGGCAGACCTTCCAGCTCGGGTCCAGCGGGCGCCCGCAGGTCTTGCACGGGTCCTTCAGCTTGCGCATGCAACTCGGGCAGCGCAGAAAGTCCTTCTCCACCTCGTAGTCGCAGTGCGGGCAGAGGTGATAGCCGACTTCGGCCAGACGGGCTTCGGCGGCCTGCATCTCCAGCTCACGCTCGCGGACGTCGTCGAGGTACTCGGGCGGCCGGACGATCATGTAGACAATCGTGCCCACGAACGGGAACAGCGAGGCGGCGGTCGCACACCCGATCAGCATCGGATCGGCGATCCGGCGCCGCGCGTCCGCATAAGTCCAGTACACGAGCGCCAGCCAAATCACCACGAGGAACAGGACGACCAGCGAGACGACCAGGTTGATCGTGCTGTTCTTGATCCCGAAAACGCCATATAACGTGAGCATGAGGGGGGCGAGTGTAGTGGGCGGCGGGGTCGTTTTGCGTGGGCACGCGTGCAAAACCTGAACGCAACTTGGCTAGGAGTTCGCCGCGGTTTCGTGACCGCCTGCTATCGGCTTCCTAAAGCAAGTCGCCGCGCAACCCGGTGCGCGGGCTTAGAGAAAGACGCGGCCGAACAGGTAACCGATCCCGAAGAACACCAGGATCACCACCGCGACGATCAGCGCGACGAGGCCGATCATCGTCAGGAAGCTTGGATGGTCGTCTTGATCGTTCACAGCATCGATGCCCGCCGCCGGCCTTCCGGTGCCAGCAGATCGGCTACAAGATAGATCGAACCGGTGGCCAATACCATCCCCGCCGGCCCGGCGAGCTCCCGGGCCCGCTCCATCGCCGCGCGCGGACTCGCCACCACCTCCGACGGCGGGCCATGAAGCTGACGGGCCAGTGATTGCAGAGTGGGCGGTGGCAAAGCGCGAGGATTCTGACTGCTCGTGAGCACGAGCGCGTCGCAGATCGGCATCAGCCCGCCCAGCATGCCCGCTGCATCCTTGTCGTCGAGGATCGAAACCACGGCCACCAGACGGTCGTGGCCGCGCTTGATCTCGGCGGCGGCCTCGGCCAGCGCCCGCATCCCATCCGGGTTGTGCGCGCCGTCGAGCAGAGTCAGCGGCTGTTCGCCGATGAGCTGCATACGCCCCGGAACGCGCACCGATGCAGCCGCCTCGATCACGGCGGCCGGATCCAGCGTGCCGAGGTAGGCCTCGGCCGCCGCCCGGGCGAGGGCAAAGTTGCGCCGCTGGAACGTCCCCGCCGCCCCCACCGGGACACCGGGATCGGTTCCCGCGCGCACAATCCGCGCGCCGCGCTCAGCGGCCACCTCAACCGCGCGAGCCTGCGCGTCGGGATGCAGGTCCGCCCCAAGCACCAGCACGCCGCCCTCCTGAACCACGTCCAGCTTCTCGGTGGCGATATCGGTGATGGTGGGCCCGAGCCAGCGCGTGTGCTCAAGTCCGACGCTGGTCAGTACCTGCACCGCGGACGGGATCACGTTGGTGGCGTCGTAGCGTCCGCCCAGGCCGGCCTCGATCACCGCCACCTCCACCCCGCGCGCGGCTAGCTCCGAGTAGGCAGCTGCGGTCAGCGCCTCGAACTGGGTAACGCGGTCGTCGGCGCCCAGCGAGCGGTCGACCAGCTCGGCCGCGTGTGCCGCGCGTTCGACCGCGGCCGCAAACGCGCGCGGCGTCAGATCGGCATCGTCGATCCGGATCCGCTCGGTGAACGAGATCAGATGCGGGGACAGGTACGCCCCCGTACGAAGCCCGTGGTGGCCCAGGATCCCCGCGATCATCCGCACCGTCGAGGACTTCCCGTTCGTTCCGACGACGTGGATCGACTTGAACTGCCGCTCGGGATGGCCCAGCGCCGTCATCAATCGGCGCATCCGGTCCAGGCCGAAGCGCATGCCGAACAGCTCCAGCGAGAGCAGGTAGCGCTCGGCCTGCGCAAAACTCACAGCGCGTCAAGCTCCTGCCGCAGCCGTGCGAGCTTGTCCCGCTCGGCCTGGACCACCTCCTCACGCGCCTTGGCCACGAAGCCTGGGTTGGCCAGCTTGCGCTCCGATCGCTCGACGTCGGCCTCTAGCTTTGCGCGTGCCGTCGCACGCTTACGCTCGGCCGCCTCGAGGTCGACGGCGTCACTCTCGAGGATCTCCACCGCGCCGCCCGGCACCGGGATCGACGCGACCGATTCGCCCCCGTTCTCTGAGAACTCGAGGCGGGCCAGCAGCGCGATCTGATCCGCCGTCTGCTCATACCCCTCCGCGGCCAGGCGCGCCGACACCGTCGCGCCGACCTTGACGTCCGCCGCTGCACGCCAGGCCCGCAGGCCCTGCACGGCTTCGATCGCGCGCCCCAGCGCGCCCTCGGCGTCGCCGTCGATCTCCGCCACCCGCTCCGGGGCGACCCGAGCTGCCAGCAGGCCCTCCGCCCCCGGGACGTGCGAGTAGATCTCTTCGGTCACGAACGGGATCATCGGGTGCGCGAGCGTCAGCGTCTCGGTCAGCACGTGCAGCAGGGTCGCCGCCAGATCCGCTTCCCCGGCTCGCAGGCGTGGCTTGACCAGCTCCAGGTACCAGTCGCACAGTTCGCCGTAGACGAAGTCGTAGAGGGCGAGCGCCGCGCGAGAGAACTCGAAGCGGTCGATCCGCTGGCCGATCTCCTCACGCGCACGCTGGAGTCGGGTGAGGATCCACCTGTCCTCGACGGCCGTCGGGCGCGCCGCCGCACGGGCGTCGTCGCCGACACCGAGCAGGATCAGCCGTGACGCGTTCCACAGCTTGTTGGTCAGCTGCTGGCCTTGGGCCACCTTGTCCTCGCTGAAGCGCACGTCCTGGCCGGAGGCCATGGCCAGGAGCCCCCAGCGCACCGCGTCGGCGCCATAGGCGGGAAATTCACCCGCGGGCTTACCGCCCGCTCGGCTTCCGGCCTCGCCTGAACGGGCGGTGCCCGCGTCCTCCAGCTGCTGGCCCTCAGCGGCAAACACGGGCGGGCGCGGGCCGCCGTTGATCAGATCCATCGGATCGATCCCGGTGCCCAGCGACTTCGACATCCGGCGCCCGTCGGGCGCCTGGATGATCGAGTGGACATAGACGTCGGCGAACGGAATCTGCTCGGTGAAGGCAAGGCCCATCATCACCATCCGCGCCACCCAGAGAAAGATGATGTCGCGCGCGGTCGAGAGCACGTCGGTGGGATAGAAGGCACGCAGCTCCGGCGTGGCGTCGGGCCAGCCGAGCGTGGCGAACGGCCACAGCGCACTGGAGAACCAGGTGTCGAGCACATCGGGATCCCGCTCCCAGCCGTCGCCCGTGGGCGCCGTCGTGCCGACGTACGTCTCAGAACCGCGATACCAGACGGGGATCTGATGTCCCCACCACAGCTGCCGGGAGATGCACCAAGGCCGGATGTTCTCCAGCCAATCCAGATAGCGCCGGCGCTCGGAATCCGGATGGATCCGCACCCGCCCGTCACGCACGACTTCGATCGCAGGAGCGGCCAGCTCGTCCATCCGCATGAACCACTGCAGCGAGACCAGTGGCTCGATGCGCTCGCCCGAGCGTTGAGAGAACGGCACGGTGTGGACCAGCTCCTCGGTGCGTGAGACCAGACCCTGCTCGCGCAACTCCGCCACCACCGCGTCCCGCGCCTCCATCACCGGCATGCCCACGAACCGCTCCGGCGCGGTGTCGGTGATCCGGCCGTCCTCGCCGATCACCGTGATCTGGGCCAGCCGGTGGCGGTGGCCGATGTCGAAGTCGTTGGGGTCGTGACCCGGGGTGATCTTGAGCGCGCCGGTCCCGAACTCCGGCTTGACGTATTCGTCGGCGATGATCTTCAGCTTGCGTCCGACCAGCGGCAGGATCGCCGTCTCGCCGATCAGTCGCCGGTAGCGCTCGTCCTCGGGGTGAACGGCGATTGCCGTGTCGGCCAGCATCGTCTCCGGGCGTACGGTGGCCACCGTGACCGCGCCCGAGCCGGAGGCCAGCGGGTAGTCGATGTAGTACAGCGTGTCGGTGACCTCGCGGTCCTCCACCTCGAGGTCGGAGATCGCCGAGCGGCTGCCGGGATCCCAGTTGACCATGTAGCGATCGCGGTAGATCAAGCCCTTGTCGTAGAGGGTCACGAACACGCGTAGAACCGCCTGCACGTAGCCGTCGTCGAGCGTGAAGCGCTCCTGCTCGTAATCGCAGGAGGCGCCGAGGCGCTTCAGCTGTTCGATGATCGTGCCGCCGTAGCGCTCGCGCCACTCCCACACCCGGGCGATGAAGGCCTCACGCCCAAGGTCTTCGCGGTGCAGGCCCTGCTCGGCCAGCGCCCGCTCAACCTGGGTCTGGGTGGCGATGCCCGCGTGGTCGGTGCCGAGGATCCACTTCGCCCGCCGGCCCCGCGATCGCGCCGTACGGACCAGGCAGTCCTGCACCGAGCTGTTGAGCGCATGGCCCATGTGCAGCACACCGGTGACGTTGGGCGGCGGAATCGCGATCGAGTAGTTCTCCTCCGGCGTGCCCTCGGGCTCGGGTCCGAACAGGTCCGAGGCCAGCCAGCGCTCGACGATCGCCGGCTCGACCTCGGACGGCTCGTAGCGCTTCTTGTCCTGGAGATCGCTCACGAGCCGAGGGTAACCGCATCCGGCTCCGGGGAGGTAGCGGCGCATGCGCCGCTACCCGGTGGGGCGCATGCGCCCCACCGCGGGTCGCGCATGCGCGACCCGAACAGCCTGACTACGCGGCTTCTTCTTCCGGCGCGGCCACGGTGACCAGCGTCGGCGGGGTCGCCTTGTCGATCGTGTCGCGGGTGACCACGCACTTCTGGACGTCACGGCGCGAGGGCAGCTCGAACTGGACCTCGAGCAGGACCTCTTCGATGATCGAGCGCAACCCACGCGCGCCGGTCTCACGCTCGAGTGCCTTGTCGGCGACCGAGATCAGCGCGTCGTCGGCGAACACGAGCTCGATGCCGTCGAACTGAAAGAAGCGCTGGAACTGCTTGACCAGCGCGTTGCGCGGCTCGGTGAGGATCTGCATGAGCTCGTTGCGTGAGAGCTGGTGGATCGCCGACATCACGGGCAGCCGGCCGATGAACTCCGGGATCAGCCCGTACTGGATCAAATCCTCGGGCAGGCAGCGCTCGAACATCGCGCCCAGATCGCGCTGCTCCTTGGTCTGGATCGAAGCGCCGAAGCCAACGCCCTGATGACCGACCCGGCGCTCGATCACCTTGTCGAGGTTGGCGAACGCGCCGCCGCAGATGAACAGGACGTTGGTGGTGTCGATCGAGAGAAACTCCTGATGGGGATGCTTGCGTCCGCCCTGCGGGGGAACCGAGGCAGTCGTCCCCTCCAGGATCTTCAGGAGTGCCTGTTGAACGCCTTCGCCGGAGACATCGCGGGTGATCGACGGGTTGTCGGCCTTGCGGGCGATCTTGTCGACCTCGTCGATGTAGATGATCCCGGTCTCCGCCTTCTTGACGTCGTAGTCCGCCGCCTGGATCAACTTGAGCAGGATGTTCTCGACGTCTTCACCCACGTAGCCGGCCTCGGTCAGGGCGGTGGCGTCGGCGATCGCGAACGGGACGTTGAGGATCTTGGCCAGCGTCTGGGCCAGCAGTGTCTTGCCGCAGCCCGTCGGGCCGAGCAGCAGGATATTGGACTTCTGCAGCTCGATGTCGTTGTCATCGGACTGCATCATCTGCACGCGCTTGTAGTGGTTGTAGACCGCGACCGAGAGCGAGCGCTTGGCCTGCTCCTGGCCGACCACGTATTCGTTGAGAACGTCGTAGATCTCGCGCGGCTTGGGCAGGTTCTCGATGTCGAAACTGGGGGGAGCCGTCAGCTCCTCATCGATGATCTCATTGCAGAGATCGATGCACTCGTCGCAGATGTAGACGCCCGGGCCCCGCGATCAGCTTCTTGACCTGCCGCTGGGATTTGCCGCAGAAGCTGCAGAGAAGCTGTTCGTTGGAGTCCGTGGGACGTGCCATGCAGTTCCTCTCTCCCGGAGTACGGTCGTACGGCGGGCCTCGAAGCCTAAGGGTAGCCCCTCAGTGCTGCGAGATCACGCGGTCGATGATTCCGTACTCCTGGGCTTGCTCTGAGCTCATGAAGTAATCGCGTTCGGTGTCGTGCCGAACCTTCTCCAGATCCTGACCGGTGTGGAAGGCGATGATCTCGTCCAACCGCCGGCGAACATCGATGATCTCGTTGGCGTGGATCTCGATATCGGTGGCCTGGCCCTGGAAGCTCGAGGAGACCTGATGGATCAGGATCTTGGCGTTCGGCAGCGCCATCCGCTTACCCTTCGCGCCGCCGGAGAGCAGCAGCGCTCCCATCGACATCGCGATCCCGACGCAGATCGTCTGGACATCCGGCTTGATGAACTGCATCGTGTCGTAGATGGCCAGGCCGGCATAGACCGAGCCGCCGGGCGAGTTGACGTAGATCGAGATGTCCTTATCGGGGTCCTCGGACTCCAGATGCAGCAACTGGGCCACGATCAGGTTGGCGATCTGGTCATCGACCGGGGTCCCCAGGAAGATGATCCGCTCGTTGAGCAGACGGCTGTAGATGTCGAAAGCGCGCTCCCCGCGGGAGGTCTGCTCTACCACCATGGGTACGAGTGGGCTCATGTTCCTCGCTTCTTTTGCTTGCACGCCCGGATTCCTGCCGAATGTAGCAATCGCACTCGGGCGGCCGATCCGCTTTGGTGCTGGCGCACCGAGGGTTTCGCTGCGCTCAGGAGCCCGGGGTCCAGATCTTGCCCGGCTGCTCTGACTCGTCGTCCTTGCCGGGGGTCCACAGCTTGTCTCTGGCCTTGGCCTGCTCCACGGTGATCGGCTTGGCCTCGCGCACGAGCAGGTCGACGGCCTGCCGGTTGGCCACGTCCTCTCGGATGCCGTCCAGGCGGCCGCTTGAGCGCAGGTCCTCGAGTAGCTTCGCCGCAGTCGTGCCCCCACGTTCGGCCACGGGCTCAAGCGCTGCCTGCACCTCCTCGTCGGTGGGCTCGATCTGCTCGGCCTGGACGATCGCGGCGAGTACCGCCTCCCGCCGCAGGGCGCTGGCCGCATCGGGCTCGGCGTCGTGGGCGAGGGTCTCCTCGTCCTTGCCCGCGATCTGCAGATAGGTCTCCTTGGAGATGCCCTGCCGCGCGAGCGAGGACAGCGTCTGCTCCAGCAGCTCGTGCGCGCGAGCGTGAACGAGCTGATCCGGCAGCTCGACCTGGGCCTCGTTGACGGCCGCCTCGAGCACCGCCTCCTCGAATTCCCGCTCGATCGCGCGCTCGTCGTTCTCACGCTGCCGGTTGCTGACGTCCTCGCGCAGCTCCTGCAGGCTGTCAAAGCCCGCCGACTCGCTGGCGAAGTCGTCGTTCAGCTCAGGCAGGCGCTTCTCCTTGACCTCTGTCAGGGTGACGTCGAAGGTGGCGTCCCTGCCGGCGAGCTCGTTCGGATATTCCTCAGGGAAGGTGACGGCAACCTGTCGCTCCTCGCCGGCGCTCGCGCCTACGAGCTGCTCCTCAAAGCCCGGGATCAGCCGTCCGGAACCGAGCTCCAGCAGCTGGTCCCGACCTTCGCCGCCTTCGAACGGCTCACCGTCCACCTTGCCGAGATAGTTGATGACGACGTGATCGCCGGTCTGCGCCGGGCGGTCCACGGTTTCCAGCGTGGCGGAGCGGTCACGAAGACTCTCAAGCTCCTGGTCGATGGCCGCGTCGTCGACGTGCGGCTCACGTCGGCCGACCTCGAGGCCCTTGTACTCGCCGAGCTTTGCCTCGGGACGCACCCCGATCTCGATCGAGAACCCCAGCGGTTCCCCTTCGGCGGGGAGGTCGCCCACGTTCAGCTGCGGCTCTCCGATCGGGGCGATGCCGGCTTGATCGATCGCGTCGACGTACCAGCTGCCGAGCGCGCTCCGCAGTGCCTCGTCGAGCACGGCTTCGCGGCCCAGGCGGCGAATCACCACCGGGGGCGGGACCTTGCCCTTGCGAAAGCCGGGGATCCGAAGCTGGCGCCCGAGTTGCCGCGCCGCCTGCTGGATGCGCCGCTCAACTTCCTCCGCCGGCACCTCTGCCTCCACGCGCACGCGCGACTCTGGAAGTTCGGTCACGGTCGTCTTGACTGATGCCGGTGGGGCCATCTCACAGACGATAGCTTCCGCGGGTGCTCTCAAGGCTCGCCGGTCGACTGCTCACGAGCCCGGTGGCGTTCTTTGTCGCCGGTCTGCTCGATGTTGGCGGCTTCGCCTTCACCGCCTTGCGCGCGAGCTTGCGTCAGCGCTTAGGCTTGGCCTTGAGCCGAGATCATTGAGAGAGAGGGAGTGCGCCGTGGCCCTAGCAACAGCGGTCCTGAGCGATGTTCAGCGCGAGACACTCGTCGCGGTGTGCGACACGTTCGTGCCGTCCGTCTCTGATCCGTCGGTGGACCCGGTGATGCAGAGCTTCCTGGCCCGCTCAGCCGGGGACTTGGCCGTGGCCGAGCAGATCGAGGGGCTGATGGCCCAGGCCATGACCGACGACCAGGTCCAGGGGTTCACGGAGCTACTCGACGCGCTCGCCGCGCAGGGGTTTTCGGAGCTGCCGCTGGCCGACCGGACGCAGGTCCTGCACGGGGTCGCCGCTTCCTCGCACGAGGCTCGGTTGGGGGTCATCGCCCTACGCAACTCGACCTTCCTGTTCTTCTACGGATACGTCGACGAGCGCGGGCAGAACCCGAACTGGGAGGCGCTCGGCTACCCGGGACCGATCTCAGCTCCGCCGTCGGCTGAACAGGCGCCGAAGACGATCACCGTCACCGAGGTCGAGGGTTCGCGCGCGACCTTGACCGCGGACGCGGTCGTCGTTGGGTCCGGGGCGGGCGGTTCGGTGATCGCCGCGGAGCTCGCCCAGGCCGGACGCTCGGTGCTCGTGCTCGAGCTGGGCGGCTACCGCAACGAGGCCGACTTCAAGCAGCTCGAGGTGCCGGGCATGTTCGAGCTCTACCTGGGCGGCGGGATGCTCAGCTCCGAGGACGGCTCGATCGCGATCCTGGCCGGATCGACCCTGGGCGGCGGGACGGTCGTTAACTACATGAACTGTCTGCGCACCCCCGAGCCGGTCCGGCGCGAGTGGCGCGAGCACGGGATCGAGGGCATCGACGAGCCTGCCTACGACGAGCACATCGACGCCGTGATGGCACGGATCAACGCCACCGACGAGGCCACGACCCAGAACCGTCAGCACCGCAAGCTGATCGCCGCCCTGGATGAGCTGGGCATGGCGCACCGCGCGATCGTGCGCAACGTCGACCCGGCCTGCGAGGACCCCGAGGTCTGCGGCTACTGCCTGGCGGGCTGCCAGCGAGGCGCCAAGCAGTCGACGATGAAGACCTACCTGCAGGACGCCTCGGATGCGGGCGCCTCGGTGGTCGTCAACTGCCGCGCCGACCGTGTCCTGGTCGAGGATGGGCATGCGGTCGGGGTCGAGGCGAACGTGCTGCACCCCGACGGCACGGTGACGGACTTGACGGTCCGCGCTCCGACCGTGGTGGTGGCCTGCGGAGCGGTCGAGTCGCCGGCGCTGCTGCTGCGCTCGGGCATCGGCGGACCTGCCGTGGGCAAGCATCTGCGCCTGCATCCAGCGTCGGTCGTCAACGGCATCTACGACGAACCGATCGAGGCCTGGGAAGGCCAGATCCAGTCGGAGGTCTCCGATCATTTCGCGGGTTGTGACGGTTCATGGGGCTTCCTGATCGAGTCCGTCGGCGCCACGCCGGTCCTGCACGCGGGGGCGATCCCGTGGACCGACGGCGAGCATCACAAGCGTGAATTCGCGCGGATGTTCCGCTACCACGCGCCGTTCCTCTCGGTCGCCCGCGACCATGGTGAAGGCTCGGTGGTCCTCGACGATTACGGCCAGGCGGTTGTGCGTTGGTCGCTGGACGACGAGGTCGACCGCCGTCTGATGGTTCGCGCCAATGTGGAGCTGGCACAGCTGCACCATGCCGCCGGAGCGCCCGAGATCCGGACGCTGCATGCGGTCGAGCTGTCCTGGCGCGCCGACTCCGGGGAGCCGTTCGAGGACTTCATCGGCCGGATCCAGGCGGCGGAGTACGGACCTGCGGACCTGACGATCTTCACCGCCCACCAGATGGGCTCCTGCCGTCTGGGGTCAGATCCAGCTACTTCCGTCGCGGATGGGCGGGGAGAGTTGCACGACGTCGGTGGTGTGTGGATCGGCGACGGGAGCGCGTTCCCCACCGCGCCCGGGGTGAATCCGATGGTGTCGATCATGTCGCTCGCGCACCGCACCGCCGGCGAGATCCTGCGCGGCTGAAGCCGGGTTCCGCACGCGCTGTGCTCGCTGCGGGGCGCGGTGCGCGCTGCCGGGGGCGCGTGCGCGCTGTGGGGCGCGGGTTCGCGGTCTGGGACGGACTGCGCGTCGAAACGCAACCGTCGTCGCCTCGGCGCCCTTCCCGGTAGCACTCGGTCCGAATCGAAGGGGGAGCTTCCGGGTTCTACCCCCAGACGACTCGATCCGGCGGACGCCCCCGACGTGGTGGGGCTGACGCACGCATACGCTGCACAAGAGCCACCACGTGTGGATCTGTCCCCTTCCGCACCCCGGCCACATCGCTCACTTCCGATGCCCAGAACGACACCCGCGCAGCCGATGCCAGGCGCGCCCCCGACCCAGCGCCTCTACCATCTGGCCGCGATGGGCGCCCGGCAGATGTTCCTCGCGGCGGCAGTGGCCGTCTGCGCGCTGATCTGCGCGCTGCCCTCGCCTGTGCGCGCGTCAGCCACTCAGGAGTCGATCCTGATGGACGACAACCAGCTGATCTACGCCTCGCCGGATCACGTCGCGCACGCCCTGTCGCAGCTGACCTCGCTGGGCGTCGACCGGGTGAAGGTCTCGGTGGTGTGGAGCCTCGTGGCGCCGGATGCGGCAGCTTCGACCAAACCGAAGTTCGATGCCACCGACCCGAACGCGTACCCCCCGGGAGCGTGGGACCGCTACGACACGCTCGTCCGGCTGGCGCAGGCCGCCGGACTGAAGACCTACTTCCAGTTCACTCCCTCGATTCCGACCTGGGCGATCGACCGCAGCCTGCCCGGAGGGCAAGGGCTGCCGCTCGGGCGCGCACCTGACACGCGAGAGTTCGAAAAGTTCGCAGAGGCCGTCGGACGGCGCTACAACGGGACCTTCGCGGCCAAGATTCCCGCTACCGAGCCACCGCCGTCGCTCCTCGGGCTGATCGGCCTCACCCCCGAGCAAACCCAGGCCACTCGGCCCGGCAGCCCGATTCCAGCGGTCAGCTACTGGGGCGTCTGGAACGAGCCGAACTTCCCCAGCTGGCTGAACCCAGCGCATCGGACCCTGCGGGGAGGGCTGCGCCAGGTCACGCAGCCGATGATCTACCGCAACATCGTCAACGCCGCCTGGCAGGGGCTGAGCGCAACCGGCCATGCCAGCGATACATTCCTGCTCGGCGAAACCGCCAATTTCGGCAACCTCCTGCCGATGCCGTTCATCGAGGACCTGTACTGCGTCTCCGCCCAGTTGCGCCCCCTGACCGGGAGGGCGGCGACCCAGGTGGGATGCCCCACGTCGGGCAATCGCGCCAGCTTCCTCGCCCAGAATGCCGGACTGTTCGCCATCTCCGGCTACGCGCATCATCCGTACGGCTTCGACCTGGCGCCGGATCGACCGTATCCATTCCAGGGCTGGATCACGCTGCAGAACCTCGGCGTGCTCGAGCGC
The DNA here is from genome assembly GCA_963757165.1 of uncultured Solirubrobacterales bacterium. Lineage (GTDB taxonomy): Bacteria > Actinomycetota > Thermoleophilia > Solirubrobacterales > Solirubrobacteraceae > Palsa-465. The sequence continues at coordinate 13,575 of CAVWQO010000002.1, read as the reverse complement.
GTCCTGAATGGGGTGTTCGCCAGCTACAGCCGGTCCCGGCCCGGCGGAATCCCCCTCTACCTGAGCGAATGGGGCTACAAGACCAATCCTCCCAATCCATACGTGAAGACCTCGCTGGCTCAGCAGGCGGCGTGGCTGGACCAGGGCGGGTTCATGACCTGGAAGATCGGCTACGTGCGCGCGCTGGCCCAGTTCCTGCTCGTCGATGACCGACCGAGGGCCAGCGAGCCGGTGGGCAGCCGCCTGTACTGGCACACGTTCCAGACGGGACTGGAGACGATGGCCGGAGCGCCCAAGCCGTCGTTCGCGGCCTTCCGGATCCCGATCTGGCTGCCCGACCCTCGACCCAGCCGCCGCCTGACGATCTGGGGACAGCTGCGTCCGGCTGACCATTCAGGACTTCAGTACGGCCTGATCCAATTCCGCAAAGCCGGACAGCGCGAATGGGTGACGGTGCGCGTCGTGCAAACGGCCAGCCCCGAAGGCTTCGTCCTCGCTCACGTGGCCATCGCCGAGGCCGGGAGCATTCGTCTGGGGTGGCTTGATCCGCGCACCGCGAACGTCTCCTACAGTCGCACGGTTGCGGTTCGCTAGCCGGCCATCGTGAACGACTCGGCGCCCGTGGCGCCGGCTAAGTCGCTCCCGCCGCGGATCAGATTGCGGATCTCCCTCAGGGCCACCGGCAGCGTCGTGGTGTCGTAGCGCCGCGCCGTCTTGATGTCGGCCAGCATCCGCAGGCAGCGTTCCAGCGCGGCGGAGTTGTCCTGCATCCAGAGCTCAATCGCCGCCTCGCTGTCGATGGACGACCGGTTGGCGCTCAGCACGTCCTGCGTCAGGGCGCGGTGCAGGCTGTAGAGATCGTCGCGCAGCGCCGCCCGCGCCAGAGCCTGCCAGCGGTTCTCGCGGGGCAGCTCGATGATCCGGTCTCGCAGCAGGTTGAGCTCCAGCCGGGACCCCAGCTGGAAATACGTGCGCATCACCAGACTCAGGTCGGACCCGATCGCGCGGGCCACCTCGACGATGTCGAAGCTCGCCAGCAGCGCGGGCATCGCGGCGACCCGCTCAGCGAGCTCCCTAGGCACCCCGGCCGCCTCCAGCTCGCCGGCGCGCTCGTCGAATTGCTGGCGCTCATGTTCGCCAAGCACGTCCGGCACAGACCGGCTCAGCATCCGCGCCGCGGACTGGAAGTACCGGGTGCTGATGGTGATGTCGACGCTGTGCGGACTCGCGCCGACCAGCCGGCGGGTCGCTCGTTCCATCAGCCGTCTGCCCTCGACCAGCATCTCCAGCTGCGTCTGTGCCGCAACCCGGTTGTCGAGCTCCTCGACCGCCGACCAGAACGAGCGCATGTCGAGCACTTCCCGGGCCACGGCGAAGCCGCGGGCCAGAATCGGCGCTGTCGCCCCGGTCTCCTCCGCCAGACGGAAGGCGAACGTCGTTCCCGCGCGGTCGACGAGCTGATTGGCCACCACGGTCGCGATGATCTCGCGCCGCAGCCGATGGCCGGTCATCTGCTCGCTGAAGCGCTCGGGGAGCGGCGGCGGGAAGTAGCGCTCCAGATCTCTGACCAGCTGGCTGTCCTCGGGCAGATCTGATTCCAGCAGCTGGGTGTAGAGGTGAATCTTGCAGTAGGCCATGACCACCGCCAGCTCCGGAGCGCTCAGCCCGGCATGGTCGCCGCTGCGCTGCTCCAGCGCGTCTTCGTCGGGAAGGAACTCGAGCTCCCGGTTCAGTCCCGCCACCTGCTCGAGGTGGCGGATCAGACGAGCGTGCACGTCAAGCATCCCCGGCGCTTGATGCAGCGCCAGGCTCATGGCCTGCGTCTGGATGTAGCTCGCGTAGAGCACCTGCTCGGCGACGGCCTCGGTCATCTCGCTGAGCAGGTCGTTGCGCTGCGTGCGGCTCAGCTCGCCTGCGAGCACGAGCGAGTCGAGCAGGATCTTGATGTTCACCTCGTGGTCGGAGCAGTTGACGCCGGCGACGTTGTCGATCGCGTCGGTATTGAGCTTTCCGCCCGCCAGCGCGTACTCGATCCGGCCGCGCTGAGTGAACCCGAGATTTCCGCCTTCGCCGACGACCCGGCAGCGAAGCTCGCGGCCGTCGACGCGCACCGCATCGTTGGCCTTGTCACCAGCCTCCGCGTGGGTCTCGCTTGCGGCCTTGACGTACGTCCCGATGCCGCCGTTCCACAACAGGTCAACCGGCGCTCGCAGCAGCTCACGGATGAGCTCGTTGGGAGACAGCTGCTCGGGCTCGATCGACAACGCTCGCCGGATCTCGTCGGAGAGCTTGATCACCTTTGCGCTGCGGGGGTAGACGCCGCCTCCGGCGGAGATCAAAGACGTGTCGTAGTCGTTCCAGCCCGACCCTCCCAGCTCAAACAGCCGCCGGCGCTCCGCGAAGCTGACCTGCGGGTCCGGGTCAGGATCCAAAAACACATGGGCATGGTTGAACGCGCCGAGCAGCTTGGTATGCCTGGACAGCAGCATCCCGTTGCCGAACACATCGCCGGACATGTCGCCGATGCCCACGGTGGTGAAGTCGCTCTCGGCAATGTTGGTTCCCAGCTCCCGGAAGTGGCGCTTGACCGACTCCCACGCCCCCCGGGCGGTGATCCCCATCGCCTTGTGGTCATAGCCGTGCGAGCCGCCGGAGGCAAACGCGTCGCCCAGCCAGAATCCGTAGACGGCCGCCACCTCGTTGGCGATGTCAGAAAAGCTGGCCGTGCCCTTGTCGGCGGCGACGACCAGGTAGGGGTCGTCGCCGTCGTAGCAGACCGTGCGCTCCGGACCGACCACTTGGCCGTCGACGATGTTGTCGGTGAGATCCAGCAGCCCGGCGAGAAACGTCCTGTAGCAGACGATCGCGTGCGCCTGCACAGCCGCCCGCCCGCCCAGGGCCGGTGGCAGCTTGACCACGAAGCCGCCCTTGGCGCCGACCGGGACGATCAGCGCGTTTTTGACCATCTGGGCCTTCATCAGCCCGAGGATCTCCGTGCGGAAGTCCTCTCGGCGATCTGACCATCGCAAACCGCCCCGCGCCACCTTGCCCCCGCGCAGGTGCACGCCCTCCACCTCCGGCGAGTAGACGAAGATCTCAAAGCGTGGCCGCGGCAGCGGCAGGATCGGCACGAGCTCTGGGTCCAGTTTGAAGGCCACGCCCGGGGTCGGTACGTGCACGCCGGGAGCGCGGAAGTAGTTGGTTCGCAGGATCGCGGCGACCACGCTGAGGAAGCTCCGCAGGATCCGGTCCTCGTCGAGGCTCATGACCTCATCGATCGTCGTCTCGATCTCGCTGCGCAGCCGGTCGACGGCTTTGGCGTCCCGCGGGCGGTCGGGGTCGAACCGAAGCGTGAACAGCTTCACCAAAAGGCTGGTGATCTGCGGATGCCTGACCAGCGTCTGCACCATGTACGTGTCCGAGAAGGCGATCGTCCCCTGGCGTAGATACTTAGCGATCGCCCGGATGATCGTTACCTCCCGTCCGCTCATTTGGGCCCGCAGGACGAGGGCGTTTAAGCCGTCGTCCTCCAACTCACCACGGCGAACGGCCAGGAACGCGTCCTCGAAGAGCCCGCGCACCCGCTCAAGGTCCTCGGCTACGCAACGTAGGCCAAAGTCGTAGATCCAGACCGGTTCGCGGCCTTCGGGGCTGATCTCGTACGGGTGCTCGTCCACCACCTTCGCGCCCATGTGCTCGAAGCTGGGCAGCACGTCCGAGAGCGAAATCCCCTCGCGACTGAACAGCTTGCAGCGGAACACCCCGTCTGGCGCACCGGGCGGCCGGTAAAGATCGATGATCAGCTCGTCGGCGCCGGCGAGCTCCTCGATCCGGTCGATGTCCGCGACCGCTGAGCGAGCCGTGCGCTCGTCTTGATAAGCGGGTGGAAACGCCAGCTCGTAACGGGCGAAAACCGTTGCCCCTCGCTCATCGCCGTGCACTTCGACGAGAGCGTCTCGCAGATCGTCAGACCAGGCTCGCGTAGCGTTGACGAGGCTCGCCTCGATCTTGCCGAGGTCGACATCACCCGGCACGCCATCCGCGCAGTGAACGATGTACTGCACGCGGGCCAGCAGTGATTCGGAAAGCTGCAACGACCAGTCCACGTGCGTGCCGCCGTACGCCTCGACGAGGATCTTGGCCACCCGCTCGCGGTTCTCGGTGTTGAAGCGGTCCCGCGGGATGCAGACCAGACAGTCCACGAAGCGATCGAGCACGTCTGCCCGGGCGAACAGCCGCACGCGCTGTCGCTCGCCCAGCGTGAGGATGCCCATCGCTGTGGCGAACAGCTCGTCCACCTCGACCTGCAACAGCGAGTCACGCGGGTAGGTCTCGAGGATCTCAGTCAGCGCTTTCGCGTCGTGGCTGTCGGCCGGGAAGCCGGCCCGTCGGAGGACCTGATCCACCTTCTCCGCCAGTAGCGGGATCTTCCGCGAGCTCTCCCGATAGGCCGTCGTGGAGTAAAGGCCCAGGAACCGGCGCTCGCCGGTGACGCGGCCGTCGGGCCGAAAACGCTTGACGCCGACATAGTCCAGGTGCGCCGGCCGATGCACGGTGGCACGGGCGTTGGCCTTGGTCAGGACCAGCGGCGACGGAGCCTGCGCCAACGCGGCGGCCTTGGGCCCGAGCTGCTTGTATGGCGTGGACGGTGTGCCGCGCAGGATCCCCATTCCGGTGTCCGGCAGCGCTTTCAAACCCGCCTTCCCGTCTTCGTAGTCGAGCTCGTACTCGCGGAAGCCGAGGAACGTGAAATGGTCCTCGGTCAGCCACTGCAGGAAAGCCTGTGCCTGACGCAGTTCATCGGCGATCGACGGGGGCCGGTCCGCGAGTTCGTCCACGAGTTCAAGGGCCTTGGCTCGCATCGCGGGCCAATCCGAGACCGCCGCCTCAACCTCACCGAGCACGCGCTCGACATCCTTGCGCAGGTTCTCTAGCCGTCGCTCGTCGGGCTCGCGTCGGATCTCGGCGTGCAGGATCGACTCGCTACGCCCGTCCGTCGCCTCCTGGTCGGGGGCGAGCACGTCGAGCACCGTTCCATCCGCGTCGCGGCGCACTCTGATCACCGGATGGATCACGAGATCAAGGCCGTATCCTGCGTGGGCCAGCTCCATCGTCACCGAGTCGACCAGGAACGGCATGTCGTCGGTGATGACCTCGACCACGGTGTACGGCGACTCCCATCCGTGCTCGTCGGCGTCCGGGTTGTACACGCGCACCTTGATCTCCCCGGGCGCCCGCTGGACGAGCAGCCGCCAATGCGCGAGTGCCGCCCCGTAGAGGTCGAGGGAGCTGCGCTCGGCCAGATCCTCGGGCGGAACCCAGTGGTAGTACTGGCGCACGAACGCTTCACAAGCGGCGATCTGCGATCCCGGCAGACGCTCGCGCAGGCGAGCGCAGACAGCGTCGATCAGCTCTGTTTCGAGCCTCGACGCCTTCAACGACATCTCATTCCCTCGCTCTCGTGACGGGATTGGCCTGAGCCCCGTAATCGGAGCCTACCCCGCGGCGGTAACGGGCGGTTGCGGCGGATCGCCTCGCGCGTACGCGTTCTAAGCTGTGGCTATGGGCGCGGGTGACCCACTGATGACTGCACCCGATGGACTGACGGCCGCTCCAGACTCGGTTCCTCGCCGCCACCCAGGGGTGCTCACACTCGCCGACTGCATGCGCGACTTCGCCCGTCGGCCGACGCCACCGGTGCTGGCGACGTCGATCCTGGCCGTGGTGGCGCTGCGAGTGGTCCTCGGCGCCTTCGACTGGCGCGATCTCGTGGTGCTCGCCGGCGTGATCTCCGCTACCCCGCCGATCGAGTGGCTGATCCACGTGCTGCTGTTACACGCCAAGCCGATCCGCTGGCGCGGCGGCCGCCATGAGCTGCTGGCCGCGCGCGAGCACCGCGCGCATCACGAGGCCCCGGCCGCCCTGGACGGAGTGCTGCTCCCTGTGTACGCGCTGCTGATCTTCCTTGGGCTGATCGCGGTCATCGTCTGGACGCTGTCGTTCCCGATCCACGCCGTGCTGGGCGGAGAGCGTCTGGCTCACGCGGCCACCGGCCTGCTCGTCTCCTATGTCGTGCTGGCCGCATACGAGTGGTGTCACTTCCTGATCCACACGCCCTATCGGCCGCACGGTCGCTACTACCGCTCGATCTGGCGCGGTCATCGGCTGCACCACTACAAGAACGAGCACTACTGGTTCGGGGTCACCTCCACGTTCGCTGACCGAGCGCTGCGAACCGCACCCGACCAGGCGGCCGTAGCGCGGTCGGACACCGCGCGTACGCTCGAGGGTGGGTGACTGGCAGCCCATCCGTCAGCCTCCCATGCGAACATACGTTCGTGACTAGCGAAGGCAACCCTTATGCCCGGTTCCGGCGTGCGCTGGCCACCGGAAACGAAGCGCTGGTTACCGCCGCGGCACTCGAGTTGCCGCGGATTGCCCTGGACGATGCTCTACGGATCTGCCTGGTCCTGCGGGGCGGGAACCCCCGCCGCTACGAGCGCGCCGCGGTCCGATGGTTGGGCCGCTTCGCGCTGGAGGCGTCTGACGCCAGCATCGAAGATCTGCGCCGCGCGGCCGACGCGCTCGACGAGCTGCCACGAAGTCCCGCGGAAGCGATGGAGCGCCTGCAACGGCTGTGCGTCGCTCGGGGCGTTGGCTGACGACAAAGGTGCGACGATCTATTCCTTGTCCTCCACTGCAGTCCATCACCCGGTCTTCGCCCGCGTGTTTGACCGCCTCAGCCGGGCGATGGAGGGCGAGGTCGGCCCGTACCGAGACGAGCTGCTGTCCGGGCTCTCAGGCGTTGTCGTCGAGGTCGGAGCGGGCAACGGGATCAACTTCTCGCACTATCCGAGCAGCGCCGATCACATCGTTGCGGTGGAGCCCGAGCCGTACTTGCGAGCCAAAGCCGAGCGGGCCGCCAGCGCCGCGACGGCGCACGTCACCGTGCAGGCCGCAGCGGCCGACGCGCTCCCGATGGAGTCCGGCTCAGCGGACGCGGCCGTCGCCTGTCTCGTGCTGTGCACCGTGCCCGACGCGGGCGCAGCGTTGGCGGAGCTGCGCCGTGTGCTGAGGCCGGGCGGCGAACTGCGGTTCCTAGAGCATGTGCGCGCTGAGGGAACGAGGAAGGCCGGCGTTCAGCAGACGCTCGACCGGTCCGGCCTGTGGCCTCTGGTCGGCGGCGGGTGCCACTGCTCGCGTGACACGGTGGCCGCGATTGCGGCCGCCGGCTTCACCCTTACTGAGACACGCTCGGTCAATCTCGGTCCAGCCTGGGCGATCACCAATCCGCACGTGCTGGGGGCGGCCCGGGCCTGAGCCCTTCAGCGCAGTGCGCTGAGGACATCACGGGCGCGCCCGCCTCAGCTACTGGGCCACCCCCGGCGATGATCAGCGCGCGATGATCAGCGCGCGATGAACGGCAGCTGCGACGACACCCCGGTGACCTCGAACAGTCGCCGGACCTGCACCGATCCGTCGGTCAGCCGCAGGCGATTGCCGTTCTGGCTTGAATGCGCCACGTGCCTCAGCAGCACGTGCAGACCGCTCGAATCCATGAAATCGACCCGGTCGAGATCGACCACGACCGTGGCCAGATCTTGAGCTTCAGCCGCGACGAGCTGCTGATCCAGCAACGGAGCGGTCGCGATGTCGAGGTCTCCCTCGATCACGAGGGTGAGAACACGATCCCGCTGAACGATGTCGATGTTCACGGCCAGGGTCTCCAATGTCTTCTGCAACACGAAGTCCGCTGCTGACGCTCTGATGTCGTCGCTCGTCCTCGGGGCAAATCTTAGCTCGTCCGTCGAGCGCGGTGAGCCGCACCGTCTTGCGCCCGATGCAGCGTCCTCGGAGCTACGCACGGGCTTTTCCATCTGTGCTGGCTGTAGGCCGATTCGGCGGGCGCGGAAGGCGGATTTCGGTCTCGCCGGCCTGTACGAGCGGACGCCGGCCGGGTAGCGTCAGGGGTATGCAAAAGATTCAGAGCCAAGGGGTCCACCACATCACGCTCGTCGGTGCCGGCCGCCAGACCTCGATCGACTTCTGGGAGGGCGTGCTCGGAATGCCGTTTGTATTCGAGCAGCCGAATCTCGACAACGCGTCGGAGAGTCATCTCTACTTCGATCCCGGCGACGGACGCTTGATCACGATCTTCACCAACGAGGAACGGCGCGGTGATTCCCAACGCACTCCGACGGAACCGGGGTGCGTGCATCACCTTGCCTTCGCCGTTTCACAGGCCAGCTTCATGCAGACGGTCGAGCGGTTGGACGAGCGCGGAGTCCGGCACAGCGGTGTCAAGGACCGAGGCTTCATGGATTCGATCTACTTCGAGGACCCGCTCGGACTGCTGATCGAGTTGGCCTCGTACCGGTTTGAGCCACCCGCCGGCTTCACCCACGCACAGGTGCTGCTGGAAGCGCACCGCCGCCGCGTCGCCCAGGGCGACTACAACATCGCCCCCGTGCACCTCGCCGACGCGATCGAGGCCCTCGTCGCACGCTCACGTGGGTCACTCTCAGATGACCGCGAAGCTAAGGACCCTTACGGGACGGCCGCCGCCCCGACCGCCTGAGTCCCCACGTGCGCCTGCGCATGCGCCGCGCGAGGTGTGGCGAGGATCTGCGCCGCCCCGAGTGTTCTAGGCTTTTTCGATGTCGATCCGACCGCAGCCGCTGCTCGTCGTAGCCGACGTGCAGCGCGCCAGTCGCTGGTATCGGCAGGTGCTCAACGCTGACAGCGGCCACGGCGGCGACGAGTACGAGCGTGTGCTCGTCGACGGCTCGTTGGTTCTTCAGCTCCACGCTCGCGAGGTCACGCACCACCACGGCGCCATCGCTGATCCCGACAGCCCCCTCGGCAACGGCGTCGCGGTCTGGTTCGAGGCCGACGACTTTGACGCCGTCGTCCGGCGGAGCCGGGACGCCGGCGCCGATGTGGTGAGCGACGTGCACGTCAACCCGAACGCTGGCCACCGAGAGTTGTGGCTGCGTGATCCGGACGGCTACCTCGTCGTCTTCGCCGAAGCGACTTGACCTCGGCGCGTCGCGCACGACTGCGACTGCGACTACGACTGCCACTGCGAGCCGGAGCGGGATAAGAAAGCGCTACGACGGCTGAGTCGGCTGGCCGTACCCCGCCTGAGAGCTAGGAAGCCCTGCTGACCGGCGCTTTCACGAGGGGTGAGCGGGGACTCGAACCCCCGACCGCCTGGACCACAACCACCTCGCCCGGGTGCCGCTGGGTGCTAGGGGCCCGTGTTCATTGGGCTTGGAGCGTCTGAGTGCTGCTCAGTTTCGCTCAGATGAATTGATGGATGGGCCGAACGCACTGTTGACGAGGGCGGCTTCGTTCGCGCCCGGCTGGTAGTCGCTGTAGATGAGCGTGGTCTTGAAGTCTCGGTGCCCCATCCACTCCTGCAGCGTCCGCATCGCCACGCCGGTTGCCGCCATACGGGTTCCGAACGTGTGTCGGAGGTCATGGAACCGAACTGGCCTGACGCCGGCGCGCTTGAGCGTGGCCTTGTAGCGCTTGAGCAGTCGCGAGCGCTCCATCGGCTTGCCCGTGTGTGGGTGGGCGAACACGAGGTCCGAGTCGGCGCTGTACGCCGTCATCTTGTGCAGTCGGTCGAGCTCGCCGCCGAGAGCGTCGGCGAGCGGCACGCTCCGAGTGGAGCGCTTGCTCTTCGGCGTGCCGAACTGGCCGTGAACGAAGTTCTGGCGAACCCGAACTCGCTGCGCGGCCCAATCCACGTCCATCCATCGAAGGGCGAGCAACTCCCCCTGCCGGAGACCGGTCATCGCCGCCGTCATGTAGAGGGCTCTGTCGACTCGACCGAGCTCGGTGTCCAGCGTCGCCCGGAGCAAGGCGTTGATCTCGCTCTCGTCCAGGTATCGAATGTCGGCGTCGAGCTCTGGCGCGACGGGCTTCTCGACGAGCTTGCAGGGGTTGTTCGTGACCCAGCCCTGGCGATGGGAGAAGTCAGGGATCGTGTGCAGGAGCCCGAGGTAGTTCCGCACGGACTTGACGGACTGGCCGGCGCGCAGCTTCGCCTCGATGAACCGTTCGATCTCGGTCTTGGTGATCCGATCGACCGGGACCTCACCGAAGTAGTCGAGCAGGTGGACCTCGAGGTACGACCGGTAGCCCTCGAGCGTGCTCGGCTTCCGGCCCTTCGTCCGAAGATGCCGGATAAGGCGGCCGCCCGCATCCTCGAGCGTGACCCGCCCGGTCACGGTCGCGACATGCTCCGCCATCAGAGCGCGCAGCGCCTTCTCGGCGGCAGCCTTGGTCAGTCCCTCCTTGGTGCCAGGCTTCCTGACCGCCCGAGCTTGCGCTGGACGAGCTTCCCATCGACCCGCCACTGCCCGTGGTCGTTGCCGTAGCGCTCGACGATCGCACCGGCGCCATGGCTCCGACGTGTCCGCTTCGAGCGGATCTCATCCATGCGCACAGGTTACGCCTGCATGGGAGTTCGACCAGCCGGTTGGCGTAGCCCCACTCGTTGTCATACCAGGCGTAGATCTTGACCTGGGTCCCGCTGATCACTCGCGTCGAGAGCGCGTCGACGACGCCCGAGCGGGGATCGTCCTTGTAGTCGACCGAGACAAGTGGCCGCTCCTCGTAGCCGAGGATGCCGGCGAGCGGTCCCTCGGCCGCAGCCCGCAGGAGCTCGTTGACCTGATGAACGCTCGTGGTTCGTGCGACCTCAAAGACGCAATCGGTCAGCGATGCGTTTAACACCGGCACGCGGACGGCCAGGCCGTCGAGCTTGCCCTGAAGCTCCGGGAAGATCAGCCCGATCGCGGTCGCCGACCCGGTCGAGGTCGGGATGAGCGACACGCCGGCGGCGAGGGCGCGGCGAAGATCCTTATGCGGGGCGTCCACGATCATCTGGGTGTTGGTCAGGTCGTGCAACGTCGTGATCGACCCGTGACGGATGCCGACGCCCTCGTGGATGACGTTGACCACCGGCGCCAGGCAGTTGGTCGTGCACGACGCGGCGGTCACCACGGCGTGCACAGCAGGGTCGTAGCGACCGTCGTTGACGCCCATGATCACGTTCAGCGCGCCTGGCTCTTTGACCGGTGCTGCCACGACGACCTTGTTGACCCCGCGTTCGAAGTACGGCGCGAGCGACTGCATGGTGCGGAACTTGCCCGAAGCTTCGATCACGACATCGACGCCGTGCTCGTCCCACGGCACCTCACCCGGGGCGGCTTCACTGCCGAAGCCGATCGGCGTGCCGTCGACGGTCAGCGTCCGTGCGTCGCCGCGGATGTCACGGTCCCAGCGGCCGTGGATCGAGTCGAACGTCAACAGGTGAGCCGCGGTCTCGGCGTCCCTATGAGCTCGTTGACATGCGCGAACTGGAACTCCGGCCAATCCCACGCCGCTCGCAGCGCCAGCCGGCCCATCCGACCGAAACCATTGATCCCAATCCGTGTGGCCGCCATCTCTCGATCGACCCCCAAGCGTCCGTTCGTCGTGCCTCGGCGTCGCTAGCAGCAAACCGCCGGGCGCGGGCGCCACCACGCGAACAGCCGCGGCAAGCGGAGCTCGTGGCGAACGCGCGGCCGCGCTGGGCTGCCGCAGCAGCGCGGCGCAGCGTTGACCCGGATCTGGCGCTGACGCTCAGCGACCACCAGGGCATTGAGGTTCGTCATTGCGCCTCCTCGGGTGCACAACCGCAAGATGTGGGTGCGGTGGTGCTGTCAGCTGCGGCGGTGCCGCAGCATTCAGACTTGGCGTCTGGCTCACAGCAGACATCGAGGGTCTCGGCCGCGCAGCAACCGGCACCCTCTGGTCCCGTCTCGGGTTTGCGCGCGCGGATGATCGCCGCGCCGGCATGCTCGTGCACCCGATGGGTCTGCCTGATCTCGATGTCGGCCAGGCCGGCAGCGGTCAGCGCGCGCTCGAACTCAGCCCGGGTCAGCGCGCCGGCGATGCAACCGGTCCAAGCGGCCATGTCAGCGCGAGTCGCGTCGTCCATGTCCGCATCGGCGATCACATCCGAGACCGCGAAACGACCACCCGGTCGCAAGATCCTCGCCGCCTCGCGCAGAACCTGATCCTTATCCCCGGAGAGGTTGATCACGCAGTTGGAGATCACGACATCCACGCTGCCATTTGGCAACGGGATGTCCTCGATGTGTCCCTTCAGGAACTCGACATTCGTCGCACCCGCCTCCTCGGCGTTGCGGCGGGCCAGCTCGAGCATCTCGTCGGTCATGTCCAGGCCGATCGCACGGCCGCTCTCCCCCACCCGCCGGGCGCTGATCAGCACGTCAGCACCGCCACCGGAGCCGAGGTCCAGCACCGTCTCCCCCGGATGCAGATCGGCGACAGCGGTCGGGACACCGCAGCCAAGTGAAGCGCCGACCGCGCTCTCGGGCGCCTCGGCGCCCTCGCCTGCGTAGAGGGCGCTCCCGAACACGACGTTGCCGTGCGCATCGGTGAGTTCGATCTCGCTGCCACAGCAGGAGGCGGGGGCCGGGGCGTGAGCCTGCGCGGCTCGTGCGGCTGCGGCGTACTTCTCCCGGACGGTCTCTCGAAGCTCAGTGGTGTCGGTCAGCTCAGCCATGTTGTGATCTCCTCCAGGCCGTCGGGGTTGAGGAAGTAGTAGGTCCACAGGCCGCGGCGCTCAGAGCCGACGACGCCTGCAGACGTCAGAACCTTCAGGTGCTTGGAGAGCGCCTGCTGACTCATCTCGAACAGCGGCGTCAGCTCGCACTGACAAATCGCCTCCGGAGCCGCCGTCCGCAACGCATCGACGATCAGCAGCCGTGTCGGATCAGCCAAAGCCTTGATGGCGACCGCCAGATCAACGGCAGCAGACGCTGACAGCTGAGGTTCGACCGCCGCCACGCAGCAGCCGCCGGCCTGACGCTCGCGGGGAGACAACACTGGGGGCTGTATCGCGGCCACGCACCGAGTATACACAACTAAACGGTTGTGGGTGCTATGTTCGCCGGCAGCATGCAGCGACCACTTCACAGAACCGCCTGACCAGCGGTGAAGATCTTGCTCGTCACCGGAAGCGCCCGCCGCGGCTCGACGAACACCGCCGCGCTCCGCACCGCAGCCGAGCTGGCCCCGCCCGGCGTCGCGACCGTCATGTACGACGGGATCGCCGACCTGCCGCTCTTCAACCCCGACGACGACCTGGAGAGCGCCGACGTCGATCCCCGCGTACAACGCATGCGGCAGCAGGTCGCTGACGCCGACGGTGTTCTCATCTGCACCCCGAATATGCCGGCGCGCTCCCCGCCGCACTCAAGAACCTGCTCGAGTGGACGATCGGGGACGGTGGAACCTACGACAAACCAGTCGCATGGATCAACGTCTCCGGCGTCGCCGCACCGACCGGCGGAGCCGACGCCCACACCTCCCTGCGGAAGGTGCTCGAGTACTCCGGCGCCAACATCGTGGAAGCGGCCTGCGTACGCGTACCGCTCAGCCGCCAAGCCATCGGAGTGAATCGTCTCGTCGAGGACCCCATCGCACGCAACGACATCGCGGCGGCGCTCCAGCGACTCGCAGAGCACATCCAGACTCGCGAGGGGTGAGCGA
>CAVWQO010000001.1:0-304179 GCA_963757165.1 uncultured Solirubrobacterales bacterium | reverse complement strand
AGCGGTACGGTTCCTGGCGTCACCTGAAGCCGCGTTCATCACCGGCCACGTGCTGGTGGTCGATGGCGGTTAACAGTTGAGCGACAGCGACTTACCCGGCGGACGCGGTTATGAGGCCGTAGCCGAGCGTGCCGTCATTCCAGAACTCTTCGAGAACGTCGCACGCGCGCAGGAACTTCTCCCAATATTCTTCGTCAGTGAGATCCACTACCGCGGCTTGGTGTGTCCTGGCGTTCACTCGCCATCTGTCGAAAGTCGGTCGAGTAGCCTCGGTGAGATCGGTCGTTACTCCAACCTGCAGTCCCGCGTCCTCAGCGAGACGCACGTACTCGGCCACCGGCTCCATGCGGGCGTCGCCAAAGACTTCTCGCAGCAGTGACAGCGGGGTTAGCAACTGTTTGACCTCTCGGAGATCCATGGAGCGGTTGAACACGATGTCGCACATGACCAGCAGACCCCCTGGTTTCAAGACCCGGGCAACCTCTTCAATCAACCGCTTCCGGTCTCGCATCAAGTGCGATGACTCGAGTGCCCAGACACGATCAAAGCAGTCTGTCGGAAAGCCATTGGCCATGCCGTCCCGGACCTCGAATGTAACCTGGCCATCGAGACCTTGCGTTAGCGCACGCTGGCGTGAAGCCTGCACGCCCGTCTCGCTGGTCGAGATCCCCATTACTTGCGCTCCAGTCACTTGGGCAATGTGGCACGCAGGTGCGCCCGTCCCGCAGCCCACGTCGAGAACACGCTGGCCCTTCTCTATCTGACCAGCCTCGAGCATCAAGTCGGTCAGCCGTCGGGTCGCCGTCGCCAGATCGGTTTCACCGTCTTCGAACACGCCGTAGTGCAGTTCCTCGCCCAAGAGCAGACCCCAGGCTGCGGTGACACGATCGTAATGCGCTGCTGGTCCGTAGTTGGCGTCCCCGACGGTCACGATGCGATCCTATCGGCGACCGTCAACCGCCTCGTCTCGGACGAGACCGGCGGGTGCCCCTCTTCCCCCACCAGGGATGGAGCGCGCTGAGGATGTTTGAGGCCAACGGACGCGTCCCGATCCCGAAGCACACTCCAGGCCACGATCAGCACAGCCGATAACCAGCCGTACTGCTGGAATAAGAACGGTGAGGTCATCGCGAAAACGATAAAGGCGAGAAAAGCCGACAGAAGCGCAAGCGCCGCCAATTGCTCCTCTCCACTGTCGGCGTACCGGACGTTGCGCCAGCCCATACTCAGGTGAGAGATGACGATAACGGCGACTCCGATCAACCCAAGTAGCCCGGCTTCATACCAGGCCGCAAGAGGCGCGCCGTGGACTTGGTAGGACTGCGTTCCGCCATCCGAGATGATCGTCACCACCGTCCCCGACACATCCACCCCGGTGCCGACGAATGGATCTCTCCCAATGCGTGGCCAGATGGCCTTAACGATCGCGAGGCGATCAAGCCCGCTTCCCGCACCGGTCTGGCCGGAGTAGCTACCGGAGACGAGCTGAAGCCGCTGGAGTGGGCTCGTTGTTCTCGAGCCGGCCAGCAGGACCACGATGAGCACCAGCGCAAGCGCACTAATGATCGCGATGCGCGCGTACACGCGAACCTGCGGCGCCACAAGCCAAATGATCAGCCCCGCAGCGGCGCCCGACATGCCTGAGACCGATCCGCTTAGCACGAGCCCAACAGCGACCCAGGCAGCGGCAATCCAGCGCGCCACCGCCCGCCAATTCCCCTCACGACTTCGGCGCGTGGCAAAAAAGATCGCCGGAACGAGAGCAATCGATGCCGCGCCGCCAAGATCGTTCGGCGTCGGCGTGAAGGCGGTCGCCCGGTGTCCCACCGGAGCCCCCGCCAGCCCGTGCAAACCAAATACCTGCGCCATCGCCGCTATCCCGTCAACGGCCAGTGAGATACTCCAAAGCGCGAAAACGATGTACACGTGCTCCTTGCGTCGAAGCACCATGCATCCGGTCCAAACCCAGATGCACAGCACGTAGACACCGTGAGCATCATTAAAGAACGAACCCGCTGCGGAAACGGCGTGAACAGAACTGATTCCAGCGCCCAATGCAAACACGCCGACTCCGATTAGAAGCAGCACGGGCAGACGGGCAACCACACGCCCTCGAATGACGGAGAACACACAACCCAAGAACGATGAGAGGAAGAAGGCCTCCGAGAGCGTCAGACCCTTACGCCAGAGTGGTTCGCCGATCGTCAGGACTCCGAGGTAGAACAACACGCGTGCAGCGCGAAGGTCGCGCGCTGGCGGCCGGGGCTCGCCTCCGGCCAAAGGTTCCGCGCTTGGCTCAGGCGAAGCAGCGCGCTTATCCCTGTGCGTTACCGCGATCACCCTCAAGGCTCGACGCAACTGCCACGCCAGCACGGCGGCGATAAGCATGGAGACGAGCGCGATCGTGCCGGCGAAGGTGAGCAGGCCCGGAGCGATCCCAACCACCGCGGACGCCGCCACCACTCCCGCTGCTAGCACCGCTGCCGAGCGGCCCTTCATGACCGCCGGTTGACGATTGCCACGCGATCCGAGAACGGACATGCCGGCAGAATACGGGCCGAGAAGGTGATCCCGTTCCTATGAGCCTGCTAGCGCGCGGTGGTAGAGGCCGACGAGCGACGGTGCAATTGAAGCCCATTCGAACGCTGTCGCGAACTTTTGAGCCGCCGCACCGAGCTCTCGCCGGCGCACCGCATCGGCCAACAGCTCCCCCACACACTGTGCGAAGGCCTCAGGCGAAAGCGCGGCGATGAGACCCGCGTGCGCGTCCGCGATCTGAGGCGCAATGTTGACGGCCGGTGAAATCACCACTGGAAGACCCGCCGCCATCGCTTCAATGACGGCCACCCCGAAGTTCTCAGTGTGCGACGGCAGCACCCAGAGGTCGGCGCTCGCTAGCGCCGCTTGACGGCTCCTGCCGTAAACCGGCCCGACGAACACGACGTCATCGAGCACCCCACAGCGTTCAGCCAGACCCCGCAACGAGCCTGTCAGATCCTCGTCGTCCGGGCCGGCGATGACGAGACGTCCTCGTTGGTCCTGCCCGATCTGAGAGAAGGCCTGAATCAGGATGTCAAGCCCCTTCTTGAACGTGAGTCGACCCAGGAAGAGGGTCAATGGGCCGTCGTAAGCGCCAAGGCGCTCTCGTCGAAACTCCTCGCGTGGTGGTAGGTCCCTGAATTCATCGAGGTCGATACCGAGCGGCACCACAACGCGCGGCACGTCTGGAGCTACGTCCTGGATCAGCTCGGCTTCGAGATCGGTGGTGACATGGATTACCTGAGCGCCCTCGAGCATCCGCCGCTGCCAGAGGGCGGTGGTCAACCGCTTGCGCAGGCGTCCTCGGCGCCGCAGGAAAGGATCCAGCGCCCCGTGCGGGGAGACGATGTAAGGCGTTCGGGTCTCAGAAGCCGCTTTGAAGCCCGAGTACTGGGGATAAAGCCAGAGCGAGTGAATGTGGACCACATCAAAGTCCGAGACCGACTCCAACAGGGCGCGACGCAAGGCTGGTGAGTATGCGAGTCGCCTGGGCCAGCGCGCCGGGTAGATGGCGTGGTCGACGTCGGCGATCGCCGGATGCAGTTCCTCGGTGGGCAACGCTCGCTGGCCGCTGGCGCCTGGCGCAAAGGCCAAATCGGTCGTCACGACGCGAACGTGATGACCGAGCCGCGTCAGCTCGCGCGCCACCGGACCCACGAACGCGGGCGGCCCCCCCGCGCGTCTCGACGCGAGCGGCACGACCTGGAGTATCTTCGCCTTCACGTGCGCCCTCGTTCTTGGTTCTTGCCCGACGCGTGTGGCTCACCAATGTGCCAAGCCGACGGCCGGTACCGGCTCGAAGCTACCAGGGCTTTGTCGGGAGGCAGCAGACCGTGACGGCCAGCTCGCTCGCGGGTAGCAGCCGGCGTGGCTACCACCCCGGCCGGCCGCTGATCGTGCGTGCGCTCTGGTTGTGGACAGAAGCCCTGCTCCTGATCAATCCGCTGGTGACGAGCTACCGCCTGAAGCGAACCGTACTCAGAACCTTTGGCGCATCCGTCGGTCGCGGGGTTCTGATCAAGCCCGGAGTGCACATCAAACACCCGTGGCGGCTACGGGTCGGAGACCACTGTTGGATTGGGGAGCGCGCCTGGATCGATAACCTCGTTCAGGTCGACATTGCCGACAATGTCTGCATCTCCCAGGATGCCTATCTCTGCACTGGGAACCACGACTGGTCGGACCCCCAATTGGGAATGACTCCGGCGCCGATCACGTTGGATCATGGTGTGTGGATCGGTGCGCGTGCCACGGTTGGGCCTGGAGTACGAGTCGGCGAGCAAGCGATCGTGACGCTCGGAAGTGTCCTGCTGAGCGACGCTGAGTCCCGCGGAGTCTACGCCGGCAATCCGGCTCAGCGAGTTCGAACGCGCCGGGTAACTGAGCCGCGGTAGTGGGCCTCCGAAGGGTCGTCTCCTAACGTTCTCTGACAACGGGTCTGTACGGGCGAAACCGTGTTAGCCTAGGTTTCGGCTAGGGCATCAGAGGCCGCATCGGAGCAGGAGGATCCGGTGCCGGATCATGCAGACGCCTGGGTCAGGGAACAATGGATTTCGTCGATGGATAGCTCTGCGTCGTCGCAGCCGACGTTGCGAGACCTACTGCGGCCCCTCCGGGCCCAGCGTTGGGTGCTGGTTGCAACTGTCGTCCTGGCCGTGGCTGCGTCCATCGCCTATTCGGTGAGTCAGAAGCCAAAGTACACGGCGACTGCGGCCTTGCAGTTCCAAGATGAGACTCGCGATCTAGGTCTGGTAGGGATCCAGGTTGCCCCGACTTCGACCCCCTCCCAGCTCGCCAGTCAGGCCGCGCAAACGATCGTGCAGCCAGCCGTCGTGGATCGGGTGAAAGCTCTGCTGCACTCGCATCTGACCCGCAATCACCTCGTTTCCTCGGTCTCCACCTCGGTCGACGCGAATGCCAACCTTGTGCATATTCAGACCACCGGCTCAACGGCCGCCGAGGCGCAGGCGCTCGCCAACGCATTCGCGGCCGCTGATGCGGCAAAGGCGAATCAAGCTCAAAGGGCGATCTACGCGGCAGCGGCGAAGGCGCTACGCAAGCGCAAGCCTCCGAAGGCCGATCTTACGGGGACTGCGGTCTACCAGGAGGAGCTGGGTCGTCTGCAGGCGCTGTCCACGATCGCCAGCCCTGCCCAGATCGTCACCCAGGCCACCCTCCCATCCGGGCCGAGCTCTCCGCGTCCGGTACAGAACGCGATCTTGGCCGGGTTCTTGGGGATGCTGGTGGGAATGCTGATCGTCTACCTTCGCGACTCGCTGGATCGACGCCTACGGACCGCTGTTGATGTGCAGGAGCAGTTTGGGTTCGAGCTGGTGGGCCATGTGCGCGATGACGCGCTCGGGCAAAGCCCGGCGGCGAAGACGTCCAAGGCGGCTGTCGAACCTGCCGATTGGGAGCTGTTCCGGATCCTGAGGCGCAACCTCGACTTTGTCACCAAGGAAAACGACCAACAGCTGCTCGCTGTCACCAGTGCGATGGCAGAAGAGGGCAAGACAACAGTGGCCTCATTTGTCGCGTTCACCACCGCGGCCGCCGGCAAGCGCGTGCTCCTGATCGAATGCGACCTACGCCGCCCTGTCTTAGCTCAGCGCCTCGGCCTCCATGACTCGCCTGGCGTCACTGACTTCGTGCTCGGCCTCGTCGAACCAAGCGAGATCCTGCAGAAGGTTGGGTTCGACGATCCCATCAGCACCAACGGCAGCAAGCAGATGACCGACGACAGCGCTGACCCGGCCGACTCGCCGACGTTCCGGCACGAACTAGTTTGCATCACGGCTGGGTCGCGCACCCAGCATCCAGTCGAGATACTCGAATCCGAGGCGTTCCAGACGATGCTCGACGAGGTTCGGCAGGCCTACGACCTTGTGATTCTCGATACACCTCCGCTCCTATCGGTCGTCGACGCGCTCGAGCTGATCCCGAAGGCAGACGGCGTCCTAGTGTGCGGACGGCTGTCCCGGTTGACCCGCGAGCAAGCCCGAGCCGGCAAGGCAGCTTTGGAGCGTCTTCCGCCACGGCCCACCGCACTTGTTATCACGGGCACCAAGCGCGGTGACGAGGAGTACAGCGGAGGCTACTACGGCTATTACGCCTAACTTGACCGGGACGTGCTCGTTGGGCAATCGTTGGTCTTTCTCGTGATCATCCCAGCTGGTGGAGATCCTGTTGCACTACGCGCCACGCGGGCTTACGACGAGCATCTGGGGATCCCTCCAGTCCGAATCCCTCGGTCGGATTTGCTGCGGGCTGGTGGTCTCGAAGGTTGTAGATGAACAACGCGCGGATCCACGAGCGTGACCGAACCTGCGCTATCAGGTCCCGGTAGTTTCGAGCCTGCGCGTACGGAGTCATGGCATTGGTGCTCCAACCGACCTCGGTGAGCCAAAAAGGTGCGCTTACGCCGTGGCTGAGCATCAAGTGACGAGCGGTATCGATACGGGAAAATGCCCAGCCACCCGTCACGTCGGCGTACTTCGAGCCGCGCGCCAAAGGCAGCGCGGGGTCGTCTCCATAACCATGGAAACTCACACCGTCGATCAAGCCGCCCAACGATGGGACGGCGTGAAAGACGTCGTCGATCCAGGTGGCAGCAGTACCGGTCGTTGTCGGCGCCGGCCCGACCTCTGCGGCGATTAGAAACCTGGCTCTCGGGTTGACTTTCCGGGCAGCGCGCACAGCGGCTTCATACAGTCGCGCGTACTGGGCTGGATCTGGTGTGGAGCCCCAGCTGTAGCTGAAGTACGGTTCGTTCCAGATCTCAAACCAGGTGAGGTTGGAGCGGGTCCCGGGACCGTAGCGCCGCACGGATTCCGCGACGAACCGCGCGAAGCCATTGAGATCAGCCGGGTTTGGCCAATTCGGGATTACAGGAAGGACCCGCAGGCCAGCGTGTTGTGCAACCGGAAGCATCTGGTCGAAATAGGTGAAGCTGTTGAGCGCTTCGCGGGTCCAGGAGACGCCTAGCGACTTGGCGTCGGCGGCCACAGCCGCGCCCTGAGATCCCCAGGCCGGACTCTCCCAGAATAAGAGGTTGGCATTGACGCCCTTGATGAGCGGAGCGTTTCTTCCTGTGCCTCGCGAGACGATCACGATGACGATCGCCACCAGCGCGATGAATCCGGCAACCGCGGCGATCATCCGCAAACGCCCTCGCATGCCACACATGTTGGCGTGTTCTGCAACGAGGCGGCGTCGACCCGTACATCTGCCGACATTTCCGTCTTCGGATCAAAATTTGAGAGGCCCAGCCGACCTAACTGGCATGCAACTTTCATCCTTGTCTTCCCATGTCAGCAGCCGCCGGGGCGTTTCACTGATCACTGTCCTTGTACTTTCCTTTGCCTGCACTGTTGTCGTATCCGGAACCTGGGGGCAAGCGGCAAGTGCCGCCAATCCGAAGGTCACACTGTTTGGGTTTAACGAAGACGCGAATCCAGCTGGTTATGCGCCCCAGAGCAAGCTCGGAGCACCCGTGCGCCGTTTGTTCGTGCCGTGGGTCTACGTGCAGCCGAACCGCACCACCTGGAACTGGGGCCCCTTCGACGCTGCCTACGCGCAACAGCTCGCCGCAGGCCTGCGACCACTGCTCGTAGCCGTCGCAGCACCCTGCTGGGCGGCTCTGAATGGGTGGTGCTCCGCAGCGGGCGAAGCTCCGCCAGCACCAAGGTTTGACAACGACTGGTCGAGATACGTCGGGCTGCTCGCCAGCCGGTATCCACAAGCCATCGGAATCGAGATCTGGAACGAACCAAATCTCTCAGCGCTGTTCGAGCCTCGCGCTGATCCGGCGCGCTACACAACGCTCCTGCATGAGGCCTACACGGCGATCAAGAGCGTCCGACCAACGATGCCCGTCATCAGCGGGGGCCTCTTCAACAGCCCCGGCGTCGGCAATGTGGTCTCAGGGCCGGTGGGCACGGGGGATCAAACCTTCCTCAGTTCGATGTACGCGAGCGGTGCCAAGGCGTACATGGACGGCATCGGCGCCCACCCTTACCCGTGGACTGCGACGCCGACTTGGGATACGGCAGCAGCGGCGAGCTCGATCGACCGGCTCCGGGCTGCGCGTAACGCCGCCGGCGATTCGTCAAAGCCGATCTGGGTCACGGAAGCTGGAGAATCGACAGCGACTGACGTCAACGGACTTGTTGGTGTAACGCCAGCACAGCAGGCGAGCGACGTGACCCAATTGGTCCGATACTTCGGGGCCCAGCCTGACATCCCGGTGGCGCTGGTCGATCGGCTCGTCGATGCATCCCCAAGCCAAGGCATCGAGGCAGGGTTCGGCGTGTACACCCAGGGTCTGGAGCCCAAGCCGGTCGCATGCGCGCTCAGCGCTCTCTGGCACGGAACACTGCAATGTCCCGCCGCGACCGCAGC
Source organism: uncultured Solirubrobacterales bacterium (assembly GCA_963757165.1). Lineage (GTDB taxonomy): Bacteria > Actinomycetota > Thermoleophilia > Solirubrobacterales > Solirubrobacteraceae > Palsa-465. The sequence goes on along the minus strand of CAVWQO010000001.1, from coordinate 295,740 downwards.
CGCATCGAGCGCCGCGGCCAGCGCGGCGCCGCTAGCCTCGACTTCGGGGGCTGTGCCCTTGGCCTCCGGCATACCAGCGTTTGCGCTGCCCGCCATCGCCGCGCCTCCGGGGCGATAGGTGTTTGCGTCGCGAACTCCGCGGAGGCTAGGTCGACCAAGGATGAAACGCGCTCGGGAGCGATCAGAGCGTGGGAACAGCTCGCACGGCGGTACTCAACATCGTCCGTGCGCGCGGCCGACGCTAAGTCTCGATTCGGGCCGGCACCGGTGGACGCCGCATCTCAATCCACGCTCGCGTGCATGAGGTAGACACGAAAAAGCGACTGGCAATGCAACGCCAGCACTCGTACATCGCCGAGCGATAACCGACCACTCCCCAGCACGCCCGAAACGACCCCGTCGTCCCAATTCCCGTTGGAAGGTGACAAACTGCCGTTGTCGAGAATAGTCGTAACGATCGTCGACAGGGAGAGACACGATGTCTAAGGGATTGATCGTCGTCGCCGGAGGCGGCGGATTCATCGGCGCGCACCTCGTCACACGCCTTCTGGCCGACGGGCACACGACGTTCGCGCCGTTGACCAACATCCCGTCGAGCAGTGGCATCAGGTTTCCCACGACGCCGAGAACCTCGTGCTCGACCTGCAGCTCGCCGACGCTTGCGACGAGGCGCTGCGACGGCGCCATCAACGGTCTACAACCTCGCCGCCGACATGGGCGGCATGGGCTTCATCGAGGCCAACAAGGCGCGCTGCATGCTGTCGGTGCTGATCAACACTCACCTGCTGCAGTCCGCGATCAAGCACGACGTCCAGCGGTTCTTCTTCTCGTCTTCGGCCTGCGTGTACGCGGCCGACAAGCAGCTCACGCCCGACATCCAGCCGCTAAGAGAGAGCGACGCGTATCCCGCCGAGCCCGAGGACGGCTACGGGTGGGAGAAGCTCTTCTCCGAGCGGATGTGCCGTCACTTCAGGGAGGATTTCGGTCTGGTCACTCGGGTGGCGCGCTATCACAACGTCTACGGCCCGCACGGCACGTGGACCGGCGGCCGGGAGAAAGCGCCGGCGGCGATCTGTCGCAAGATCGCTGAGGCCAAGATCTCCGGCAACCACGAAATCGAGATCTGGGGTGACGGTGAGCAGACCCGCAGCTTCATGTACATCGACGACTGCGTCCACGGCACGCGCACGATCCTGGACAGCGACATCGAGGAGCCGATCAACCTCGGCAGCAGTGAGATGGTGACGATCAATGGGTTGGTCGACATCGTCGAGGAGATTGCCGGCATCAAGGTGAACCGTCGTTACGACCTCGACGCGCCCAAGGGTGTGCGCGGACGCAACAGCGACAACACGATGATCCTCGAGCGTCTCGGCTGGGAGCCCAGCATCACCCTCCACGACGGCCTCGAGCAGACCTACCGCTGGGTCCACGACCAAGTCTCGGCACTCAGCCAAGTCGGCTGAAGGACCTACCGAGCGACGGAGCGCAGCGTCTGCTCGAACCGGGCGGCGAAGCCGGCCTGGGTGAAGTGCTGCTCGGCGTACGTGCGGGCGATCCCGGCGCGGTCTTTGATCTCCTCGGTGGCTCCGGCGAGTCTCGCCACCTCACGCGGAAAAGCGGCTGCATCGCTTGAGTCCACTACCCAACCGGCGCCCGAGTCGCGCACGATCCGTGCGACTTCGCCCACCGGGTTCACGGCCGCGAGGATCGGCAGTCCGTAGGCCATGAAATTCATCAACTTCGAGGGGATGTTGAATTCCGAACCTTCGTAGCGCTGGCTGACGAACGCGATGTCCGAGCTGCTGAGCTGGTGCTCAAGCTCCTCGTCGGACACCATTCCGAGCACCTGTACCCGGTCCGATCTGACCTCTGCCCGGGCTTCGTCGGCGGCGACGCCGGTGCCCGTGATCACGAACTCGGCCGGCCCGGCCAGGTCGGGATGCGCTTCGAATGCCCGAACAAGTGAAGTGAGCCCCTGGGAATGGCCGATATTTCCCATCGACACGATCCTCAGTCGCCCGGGCTGATGTCCGGGCCTGGCGAGCTGCTGCGGAGTCCGCGTCGCGGGGTCGTAGATTAGCTCGACCTTGTCCCGTGGCACGTCCTTGGCGGCGAGGTTCTCGGTGAAAGAGCGAGAGAGGACGACGATCCGGTCGGCGGCCCGGTAAGCAGATCGTTCGAGTCTCCGGGCCAATTTGATCACCGTCCCGCCTTCGTCCACCAGACCTGTAGCCGTGGCTCCGTCGGGCAGCAAATCGTGCAGCCAGAGCACCCATGGGATCCGCCTGGTGCGCACGTTGGCCACCGCCGGAAGCAATGCGGGGAACGATGGCGACGCCGAAACCATCACGTCCGGCTTGCTCAGAAACGGTGTCGCCGCCGCCTGTGCCGCCATGAACGTGAGCTCCTGCCGGTAGCGCTCCATCGCGCTTTCACGCCCGATCCACAGCGGCAGCCGTAAAACGGGGATTCCCTCACGCGTCTCACGGTATGGCAGGATCCGGGTCCCCCACCTGGGCTCGGGGTAATGAGGGTGTGCGGCGACGACCTCGACGTGGTGTCCGAGGTCTCGCAATCCCCGCGCCCAGACCGTGCTGACGATGCCGATGCCGGTCGGCTCGGGATCGTAGTTGTAGCTCCAGAGCTGGATCCGCAGGGGATCGTTGTCAGCGGCGCCCATCGCGGCCGGGCATGGTACGGGATTCGCCGTGCGCGCAGACGCGCGTGCCGAAGTCGCGGCTAGCGAAGGCGGGCGCGCCGGGGCAGGCGCAGCATTCTCGTGTGAGACCTTCCAACCCGGTCGCAGCGCTCCTGGTCGGACGGCCGCGCAGACGCCGAGCGTGCAGCGAGCAGCGTCACGTCCCTCGCCGGCGACTGGCGGCCAGAGAGGCGTCGAAGAAGTTGACCATGTAGGGCAGCGGCTCACCGGGGACCAGCTGCGGGCGCTCGAGCGTCAACGCGTAATGCTTGAACACGCTCGCGATGACGGCCTTGCCGATGAGCAGCGCGAGCCGGCCACCGGGGCAGTCCTGAGTGCCGTTGCTGAGATGGTTGAAGCGGTAGTCTCGGCCTGCCTGGTTCCAGCGTTCCGGGTGAAGCCGGTCAGGATCGGGGCCCGGACCGTTTCCGCCAGTCCGGGGCCCGAGCCGGGGCGGAGCTAGCCCGGGATCAATCCCTCGCCGGTGAACTCGCTCTTCGCCTCTTCGAGCGAGATGTCGGCGGGCGGGAGGATCACATCGGACTCGACCAGCTCGTCGTCGTTGAGTGGCCTGCCCTGGCTACGAACCATGTCCAGAAGCCGGTTGAAGGTCTCCCGGAAGTTCGCCTCGTCCGTGTTTTCGCAGGCGGCAACGGCCTGGTTGTCCAGCTCGTTGAGCGCCTCCACGGACCCGTCCCCGAGTTCGTATTGGCCCTCGTTCGAGATCCTGACGATCACCGTGCTGGCTCCTGGGGCGCGGATCCGCCGGCGCCGAGCTGCCCGGCGGGAGCCGAGCCGGTGCCGAGTTCCGCCTTCATCTTCTCCAGCTCGGAGTCGACCTCGCTCGTGCTCGAGAGCTGCTTGAGCTGGCGATCGATGTCGTCGTCTCCGGACCCGAGCTGGGTCAGATCCTCGAAGGTGCCGGCGGCTTCGAGCTCTTGGACTGCCCCGGCCCGGGCCTTCATGTTCTCCGTCTTGTCGAGCGCTCGCTGCATCGCGAGTCCGACGTCGGCCATCTCCTCGCCGACCCCCGTCGCCGCCTCGGAGATGCGCACCTGTGCCTCCGCGGCGGAGTACTGGGCCTTGATGACCTCCTTCTTGGAGCGGAACTGCTCGATCTTCGTGCGCAGCTTCTGCTCGGAGGCAGTCATCTGCTCCTGCTGCTGCTCGAGCTGGGCGATCTGGCTGTCAAGCGACTGAAGCTCGGTCTGAGCAACGTTCTTGCGCTCGAGTGCCATCCGCGCGAGCTCCTCGTTGCCGGCCGACAGCGCCTGACGGGCCTGAGTATCGAGCTTCACGACCTGCTGCTGCAGCTTCTCTTCCTGCATCTGCAGACGCTTCTTTGAGGTGACAACGTCAGCGATCCCCTTCTTGACGTTCTGCAGCAACTCGATCTGCTTCTGATAGCTGTACTCGAGCGTCTCTCCTGGATCCTCGGCGCGATCGAGGAGCTTTGAGATCTTGGCTTTTACTACTGTCGACATGCGCCCGGAAAGGCCCGGCATCGCATCCTCCTTGGCGGGTGGCTGGACGAGCCCCCTTAGCGTACTCCGCCGCAAGGACTAGGGTTCAGAGGATGCAGGCCAAGCCCGCGTCGGAGTCGACCTCGCAGATCGTTCACTGGATGGGAGTCGGCGACGCCAACAGCACCGGCAACATCCACGGAGGGACGGTGATGAAGCTCGTCGACGAGGCCGCCGGCCTGGCTGCCATCAAGCACTCCCGCTGCCGCGTGGTCACCGCAGGCATGGACCGCATGACCTTCCTCGTCCCGATCGCAGTCGGAGAGCTGGTCAGCTTCACCGCTACGGTCAACGCCGCTTGGCGCACCTCGATGGAAGTCGGGGTCAGGGTCGAAGCCGAGAACCCGCGCACCGGCGACGTCCGTCATACCAACACCGCCTACCTGACGATGGTCGCGCTCGATCAGGATGGTAATCCCACAGCGGTCCCGACCGTGCTGGCGCAGACGCCGGCCGAGCAACGCCGCATGCGTGATGCCGAGTTGCGTCGCCAGAACCGGCTGACCGAGCGCGAGGAGCTGATGCGCCGGCGGGCGGCGGAGGGCGAGCCGGGCCGCTGACGCGGGCACGACCGGCGACGGCGGGTCGAGACGGATGCCACCGAAACCGCACGATCGGTTCGGCGATCCGGGTTGCGGAGCGACCAGACTGCGACAACCGTGGCAGTGTTCGTTAGCGGCTGTCGCGCTTTGGTCGTATTTCGACCAGAGCGCTACATCGATCAGGCGGAAGGGCGACGGTTGTAGCGCTTTGGTCGTAATCGGACGGCCCCCGGGAAGTGGCCGGAAACGGCCCCGGGGAGGCCCCGGGGCAGTGCCGGGCAGGTCCCAGGGGAAGGCACCCGGGCAGTGCCGGGAAGGCCCCTCGGAAGGCCCCGGCGAAGGCGAGGCGCTCGATCCAGCTGCGCAAAGCTGCGGTCCGACGCGCCCGTGACCCCGGACGGCGCCCGCGAGCTTGAGACCGAGTGTCTAGAGCCCGGGGAAGTGGCGCGCCATGAACCCGGCCGGATGCCGGTACAGCGGGCGCCAGCGCGGGCCGGAGCCGGGCGCGGGGTGCGGATCGGCTTCGGCCGAGGTGTCGAAGCGAATGCCGGCGATCTCGACGAACGCGTGGCCCGGGTTCGTGTAGACGGTGATCCAGCGCCCGAGTCCCTTCTGGCCCCAGCTCATGAACGAGCTCGAGTCCAGCGGAGCGCTCAGCAGTCCGGCGGCATGAAGGACGAATGAGACGGAGCCGGAGCAGTCATACCCGGAATCCTTGAAGCTGCCGTGACCGCCGCCGTAGATATATGGCTTCTTGCGAATCAGGTTGCCGGCCCAGATTGCGCGCTGCACCTGGATCGGCGCGTACGACGGTGCGTAGGCGACGCCGTGGATGATCCGCCCCACCGACCCGGCCACGAGCGGGCGGGCCACCGTGCTGACCCCCGGCGGGGGAGCACCCACGCTGGCGCCGCCTGAGGCGCCGCTGGCCGTGGGGTTGGCACCGCTTCCGCCGCCGGCGGCTACGGCAGTAGGCGCACCGGTGAGGGCGGCTACGGCAAGGGTTGGAAGTATCAGTTGGGTGACCCGCAAAGCGTTCTCTTTCGTAAGCCTGCGGGGTTAGCTGTCGGGCTGGCGCTAAAAGAGCCTGCGCCTCCCACGGATTCACCGTGGAATTAGCCCCTGGGGATTTGGGTCCCCCGCTCCGCGGATTTGTGCGTCCCGCGGATTCGGCGTTGCGGCAATATACATGTTGCGGCGGCCGAAGTTACGCGGGGCAGAATCGCTTGCAACGATAAGCACATGCGTAGCGGGTGTTCGACCGCGGCCCGCGTGGACGCGCGCCGGTAACGTCTCGCCCTGATGCGCCGCCCCGTCGTCACCATATTCTCCGTTCTCTTCGCCGTCGTTCTCGCCGGATGTGGGGGCGGCTCGACGCAGCTCATCACGGGCCCCGGGCCGGTCGTCGGGATCCAGTCCAAGACACCCCAAGCCGGACAGCGACTCGGCTTCCCATCGGTGGCGACCAAGAACACGACCCGCGTGGCCGGCGGCGACGCGGAGGCCGACGCCGCCGGCGTGGCGCTTGCGGTCTATCCGTCCTCGGGCACCGGCACCCACCCCGCCGCGGTCGTGCTCGCGCCGACCGACGCCTGGCAGGCTGCGATCGCCGCCTCGGTGCTGATGGCCCCCCCGATCCGGGCCCCGCTGCTGCTGTCCGGATCCTCGTCCCTGCCCTCTGCCACCGCCGATGCCCTGCATGCCCTGGCCCCGACCGGGTCAGGCGCGGTCGGCGGTGCCCAGGTGATCCGGGTCGGGAACGTGCCGAGTCCGGGTGGACTGCGCGGGGCATCGGTCAACGCCAAGGATCCGTACGCGATCGCGGCCGCGGTCGATCGCTTCGCCGCCGCCGCCAAAGGAAGGCCAAGCATCAACGTGGTAATCGCTCCCGGGGAGGATCCGGCCTATGCGATGCCGGCCGCGGGATGGGCGGCCGAGAGCGGCGAACCCGTGCTGTTCGTCACCCGCTCTGGGATCCCCGAATCGACGCGGCAGGCGCTGCTCTCCCACCAGCATCCGCATATCTACGTCCTCGGCCCGTCCAGCGTGATCTCCGACGCCGTGGTCTCTGGCCTCGGCAAGTACGGCACCGTCAAGCGCGTGTCCGGACCGGATCCGAGCGCCAATTCGGTCGCCTTCGCCGGCTATCGGGACCCGGCATGCGCGTTCGGTCAGCCGTGCGCGCACGTTCCCGGGAGCTTCGGTTGGGCGATGCGCAGTCCCGGCCACGGTTACGTGCTGCTCAACGCTCACCGCCCGCTCGATGCTGCCGCTTCGGCCGCGCTCTCCTCCAGCGGTGACTACGGGCCACAGTTGCTCGTCGACAATCCCTCTAGCCTTCCGCCTTCGGTGCTCAACTACTTCCTTGACTTCGCGACCCCGGGGTACACCCAGGAAGGGCCCACGGCGGCCGTCTACAACCACGGCTGGGTGATCGGCGATACCACGGCAATCTCGCTGGCCGTGCAGGCACAGATGGACAGCCTGCTTGAGGTGGTTCCGCAGAAATGAGCAGCTGGATGACTCGCGCGGCCGCCGTGAAGGCGCGCCCGGAGGGCGAGCGGCGACCGTGAGCGCGAGCGAGCATCCCGACCGGTTGCGTGAGGGCCGAGCAGCCACGGTCGAAGACGTGCGCCAGCTTATGGGTGCCTCCACACCACACTTCGCGCTCCAGCTTCGAGAGCGGATCCGCGCCCTGATCCGTGGACTCCCGGCCGATCATCCGGCCCGCATCGAGGGCGAACGGGAGATCGCGCGGCTGAACCGGATCGCCTACACCGGCGAGGTGCGCGGTCACGAAGCGGAGCCGGGTCTGGAGCCCCTGCCGAGCGTCGGCCACGAAACGCCGCGCTAGCGCGGCGTACGCTTGAGCGTCGCGTGAGCTACGGACGATTCATCTCGGTTATCGGCCTCGGCCGGGTCGGACTGCCGCTGGCGCTGTCGTTCGCCGACCGCGGCGTCCGAGTCCTCGGCATCGATCACGACCAGGCTCTCCTGGAGTCATTGCGTGGCGGCCGCATGCCCTTCGTGGAGGCCGGGACCCAGGAGCTGCTGGAGCGAGTGCTGGCCGGAGGTCACCTCGAACTCACCGAGCGCGCGGCGGACGCCGCCCGGGCCGACGACATCGTGATCACCATCGGCACGCCGTCCTTCTCCCACGTGGAGAGCGACCTGAGCCAGGTGCGGGCCGCCGTCGACGATCTGATGCCCCTGCTGCGTGGCGGCCACAACCTGATTCTGCGCTCGACGATCGCGCCCGGAACGACCGAGTTCGTCGCCGGCTACATCGAAAAGCGCCGCGACCTCCGCGTCGGCGAGGACATCTTCGTCTCGCACGCGCCCGAGCGGATCGCCGCCGGCCGATTTCTGGAGGAGATCAGCTCGCTGCCGTGCATCATCGGCGGCGTGGGCGAGGGCTCAACCGCACGGGCCGCCGAGGTGTTCAGCGTGTTCGGCGCTCCGATCGTCAGGACCACCCCCGTGCAGGCGGAGCTGGCCAAGATCTGGACGAACATCCTCCGCTACGCAACCTTCGCCTTGCCGAATCTCCTGATGATGGACTGCGACCGCTACGGCGCGAACGTGTTCGACGTGATTGAGCTGATCAACCGCGACTATCCGCGCGGTGGCATCGCGATGCCTGGCCTGACTGCCGGCACCTGCCTGCGCAAGGACTTCGCTTTCTCCGAGGAGCGCTCCAACGCCCCGGGGATGCTGCTGGCGGTTTCCCGCGTAAACGAAGCGGTGCCGCTGTTCCTGGTCGAGGGCATCAAGCGCCGCATCGGCACCGTGGCCAACCGCAAGGTCGCGGTGCTGGGTCTGACCTTCAAGCGCAACACCGACGACGAGCGAGATTCCCTCTCACCAAAGCTGATCCGCCTGCTGGAGCGTGAGCTCGCCGACGTGGCGGTGTGCGATCCGCACGCGGCCACGCCGACCCAGCCGCTGGCCGACGCAGTGCAGGACGCCGACGTGGTGATCGTGGCCACCAACCATTCAGAGTTCGAACGGCCCGAGGCCTTCCGGGAGATCACCGAGGCTGCGGCCCCGGAATGCCTGCTCGTCGACCCGTGGAACGCTCTGGGCACCTCGCAGGTGTTCGTCTACGGCAGCGAGGCCACGGCGTTGCGCGGCAGCCCGGACAACGCCGAGGATCTGCGCGAGCTTCGATGAGCCGGGTTCTCGTCACCGGCGGCGCGGGCACAATCGGCTCGGCGCTCGTGCGCCGGTTGCTGGCCGATCCCTCGTGGGAGATCCGCGTGGGCGACCACCGCCCCGCACCGGACTGGATGCGGCAGGGTTGCGAAATCCACACGGGTGACCTGCGCGACGCGGACGTCGTGCGCGCGGCGATGTTGGGCTGCACTCACGTCATCCACCTGGCGGCGATCGTCGGGGGCATTGCCAATTTCCACAAGCTCCCCCACACCTTGACCGAGGTCAACAATGCGCTCAGCGGCGCGGTCGTGCATGCCGCAGTCGAGCAACAGGTTCAGCGCTACGTCTACGTCTCCTCCTCGATGGTGTTCGAGCGCGCCACCGAGTTCCCAACGACCGAGGAGCATCTGCTGCACTGCCCCATTCCGCGGTCGGCCTACGGGTTTTCCAAGCTCGCCGGCGAGGTGTATGCCCGCGCCGCCCACGATCAGCACGGGCTTCGCTACACGATCTGTCGCCCGTTCAACGCCTACGGACCCGGAGAGCTGCCCGAGCGCGACGAACCCGGGATCGCGCATGCGGTTCCGGACCTGATCGCCAAGGTGCTCTCAGGGCAGCGTCCGCTGCAGATCTTCGGCTCCGGTGAGCAGACGCGGACGTTGACCCACGTCGACGACATCGCGGACGGCATCGTCACCGCAATGGCTTCGCCGGCCGGGGAAAACGAGGACTTCAACATCTCGGCCTCAGAGGAATTGACGGTGTCGGAGATCGCCGGCCTGATCTGGGAGGCCTGTGACCAGGATCCGCAGGAGCTGCAGCTCACCCACCTGCCGAGCTTTGAGGTCGACGTGCAACGCCGCTGGCCCTCGGTAGCGAAGGCGAAGGAGCTGCTCGGCTGGCGGGCGCAGGTCGACCTCAGAGATGGCATCGCGCAAACCGTGCAGTGGTTGCGCGATCAGACTCCGGCACCGAGCGAAGCCTCAGCCTGAGCGAAGCCTCAGCCTGAGCGAAGCCTCAGCCTGAGCGAAGCCTCAGCCTGAGCGAAGCCTCAGCCTGAGCGAAGCCTCAGCCTGAGCGAAGCCTCAGCCTGAGCGAAGCCTCAGCCTGAGCGAAGCCTCAGCCTGAGCGAAGCCTCAGCCTGAGCGCACGCCGCCCGAGCTCAGTCCTCGAAGGCCAAGCTGAAGCTGCAGCCGCGGCTCTCGAGCTCGGCGAACATCTCGTCCGGCTCGATGCAAAGCTCCGGCGGCAGCACCCCAACCGCAGTCAGGGACCCGCGGGCCAGCAGGCGTACGGCCGCAGCCGCGGGTGCCGCGGTGGAGACGATTGATCCGCCCAGCCCGAAATGTGGCGGACTCAGCGCGCGCACCGTGACTGAGCGACCCGCGCCCGCACGGGCCCTCACGAGGTGGACCGAAACCGTCTCCGCGGACGGCGACTGCGCTTCGTGGCTCGCGCGGCGGATTTCCTCCTCAGGCGCGCCGACGAGTTCTCGTAGCCGCGTGAGCAGGGCCGGCGCCAGCGACAACCGGAAGCTGGCCTGCCGGCAGCGGAAGGATGCACCGAACGTGGCCAGCTCAGAATGAAGGGTGTAGATCGTCTCAGCCGTGCCGATCGGCGGACCGAAGTCAACCGGGCCGCCCGGCTTCAGGGGATCGATCTCCACCGGCTCGCCATCGCGGATCACGACCGGCGCCAGCGTCAGTTCATCGATCAGGGTCTGCAACGCATACGGCGGACGCAGCTTTCCGTCCTGCGGTGCGGCTGGGTCACGTCCCCCGGCCATCACATCGATCGACGCGAGCTCCGAGTCCTCTGGCCCGAGTTCCCGCAGCGCGCGCGCAGCCATCAGGTTCGTCTTGCCCGGACTGGACCCGACTCCGAGGATCGCCAGCAGCTCTGCCTCCTCGAACTCGGGGGCAAGCTCCAGCTGCCGCTGGGTCATCCAGTACAGACCGCCGAGATCGATGTAGTTGCAGCCGGCGACCAGACATGCACGCATTGCGTCCAGGTTGACACGGTATGAAGCGGTGTTGATCAATACCTCGACCCCGCCGAGCTGTTCGGCCAGGCCGGCCGCCTCACGCGCATCGGCTGCTGCCGCGTGAGCCTTTCCGGCCCCGTGGGCCGTCGCCACGGCTGTGGCGCGCTCGCCGTCGAGGTCGAGCAGGAGCATGCTCTCGACCTCCTCGGAGGTCGCCAGATCGTGCACGATCGCCGGCGCGATCGTGCCCCCCGCGCCGAGGACGCCAACCCGGATCGCCTGATGCGGACGTTCGGTCATCGTCCCACCGTACAGTTGCCGTTGGCCATCCGGCCTTGTCCGGCCAGTACAAAGCGCGCACGTCGGTTGGGCCGAAAGACCCTTGCGCTCCTGGGCTCCGCGGCTGAGAATCACCGTCCATCGACGCGTGGCGTCCGCGGTATGTTGCGCGTTGCGTCCAGACATCACGGAGAGGGGCTGCATGGAAAGCGCGACAGTCACGAAACCGAGTACCGGGATCACGGTTGAGGACAAGGGCCTCAAGAAGAACGCGATCTCGTTCGTCTCGAACGTGGTGATCGGCGTCGCTTCGACTGCGCCCGGTTACAGCTTGGCGGCCACGCTGGGCTTCATCGCCGCGGTCAGCGGCCTGGGGTTCCAATCGCCGGCGGTGATTCTGGTCGCGTTCGTCCCGATGGGCTGCATCGCGGCGGCCTACTACTACATGAACCGCGCCGATCCTGACTGCGGCACCACGTTCTCGTGGATGACCCGGTCGATGGGCCCGTGGCTCGGCTGGCAGGGCGGTTGGGCGATCGTTGTCGCCGACGTTCTGGTGATGCCGAGCCTTGCCTCCGTGGCGGGTAACTACACCTTCCAGCTCTTCGGCAACACCAGCCCGTCAAACCTCGAGGTCACGCTGGTCGGGATCGCTTGGATCGTGATCATGACGGCGATCTGTTACGTGGGTGTCGAGCTGTCGGCGCGCACGCAGCGGTTCCTGCTCGGGATCGAGTTCCTGACGCTGATCATCTTTGCCGTGGTGGCGCTGATCAAGGTCTACGCGAACCATCCTCATGGCTCGGTGCAGCCTTCGTTCTCCTGGTTTAACCCGTTTGACATCTCCAGCCTCGGGGCGCTGAACGGCGGCATCCTGCTGGCGGTGTTCATCTACTGGGGGTGGGACTCCGGGGTGACGGTCAACGAGGAGACCGAGGACTCGAGCACCGCCCCGGGCCGGGCGGCGATCGTCTCCACCTTCGTCCTCGTCGGGATCTATCTGCTCGTCGCCACCGCTGCTCAGTCCTTCGGCGGCCTCGCCAATCTGGTCAACAACCAGAGCGACGTGTTCGCCCATCTCGGCAAGGGGGTACTCGGCTCGCCACTGGACAAGCTGCTGATCATCGCGGTCCTGACCTCGGCCTCCGCCTCGACACAGACGACGATCCTCCCGACGGCTCGGACTACGCTGTCGATGGCGCGTAGCCATGCCCTGCCCAAGCAGTTCGGCAACATTCACCCACGGTTCCTCAGCCCGGGCTTTTCGACGCTCTGGATGGGGACCGTGTCCGCGCTCGTCTACATCCTGCTCGCAGCCACGAGCCCGCAGAATCTGATCGCCGATGCGTTCACCTCGCTCTCCCTGACGATCGCGTTCTACTACGGGTTCACGGGCTTCGCCTGTGTGATCTTCTACCGCCGCGAACTGTTCAAGAGTGTCCGAAACTTCCTTTTCATCGGGGTGCTGCCAACGGTTGGTGGGGCAATCCTGACCTTCGTGCTGGTCAAGGCGATCCACGACTACTCCAAGAAGGACGGGGGCTACGCCAAGCCGTTTTTGGGGATCGGCTCACCGATCGCGATCGCGCTGTTGATGGTGCTGCTCGGGCTGGTGTTCATGTTCATCCAGCGGGTCAGGGAGCCCGAGTTCTTCAGGCGCAAGCTCGAGGTGGTCGATCCGTCCGTGCTGGCCAAGGCTCCCGCGGGACGTGCATCATGACCAGTGGGATCGTGGTCGGCTACGACGGCTCCGAGCACGCCAAGGCCGCCCTGCGAGTCGGCATCGAGGTCGGCAAGGCATACGGCGAAAAGGTCATCATCGCGTTCGGTTACGAGCTCTCGCCGGTCGCTGGAGAGCTCCACGACTACCACGCGGCGCTCAAGGAGCTCGCTACCCAGCGGCTGACCGAGGCACAGGCACTGAGCGCCGACGCAGACGATGTGGAGGCGGTGATCATGGAGCGGGCGCCCGCCGAAGGGTTGGTCGAGCTGGCGGACGAGCGCGACGCGCGGGTGATCGTCGTCGGCACCCGCGGCGAGAGCCCGATCCGCGGCGCGCTCCTGGGGTCGACCCCCCACAAGCTGCTGCAACTCAGCGATCGTCCGGTGCTGGTGGTGCCCGCGCCGAACACGGCGGCATCTGCCTGACCCGGTCCCAGGGCCACCAGAGTCCAGCGGCGGTGACCGCTAGCCTCGGCGGGAGCCTTGGCCGATCAGCACTCCGCAGCCGTCGAGTCGATCCCTGACAGCGACCTTCCGGGCCCTTACCCGGTCGGCTCCTACGCCGCGCAGCTCAAGCGCCGCCTTCAGGAGTTCAGGCACGTCCAGCTCGTGGGCGAGGTATGGGGATTCCGCGCCAGCCGGGTCCGGGTCTACTTCGAGTTGCGTGACGCCCGAGGCGCGCTCCCTTGCTCGATGTGGACATCCGAATTCGAGCAGCTCGGAGTCCAACTGGCCGACGGATTGCGGGTGGTGATCGGAGGTGGCTGCGACTACTACCCCGGCAGCTCGACATCTTCCCCGTCGTTCTCCTTCGCGGTCACCGAGTTGAGGGTCGCGGGCGAGGGAGACCTGCTGATCCAGCTCGAAAGGCTGCGGCGTCGCCTCGATGCCGACGGGCTGTTCGAGCCCCAGAAGCGGCTCGAGCGTGCCTTGCTACCGAGGACGATCGGCGTCGTGACCGGAGAACGGGGCAAGGCGCGGGACGATGTGCTCGCCGGCCTGCGGCGGCGCGGCTGGGCAGGACGGCTCGTGTGGGCGTTTGTGCCCGTCCAGGATCGTCAGGCCGCGCCGCGGATCGCCGCGGCCCTGCGTGAGCTGGCCGCCGTCCCGGAGGTCGAGGTGGTGATCGTGGCTCGCGGCGGCGGATCGCTGGCGGACCTGTACGCATTCTGCGACGAGGCCCTATGCCGCACGGTGGCACTTTTGCGGGTACCGGTGATCTCTTCGGTCGGCCATCACACTGACCGCACACTGATCGATGACGTTGCCGCGGTGGCGTGCTCGACGCCGACTCACGCCGCCGAGGCCGCGGTGCGGCTTGACTGCCGCGCCGCCCGCGCTGATCTCACCGCCACCGCCCGCGCTCTGACCGTTCACGGACGCCGTGCGGTCCTGAACCGAGCGCGTTCGCTCGGGCATCTATCTCGTGCGCCGGCCCAGCACGTGGCCCGCCACCGCCGCCAGCTCCATCAGCTTCTACGTGAGCTCCGAGCCACGGCAAAACGCGCCTGCGCCCGCGGCGAGGAGCGAGCGGGCACGCACGTGCTCGTGCTGGAACGCACGGCGGTGCGCGCACAAGGCCCGGATGCCGCCAGACGTCGGCGTGATCTCGACCGACTGGTGATGGCGCTGGCTGCCCATGACCCAGAGCGGACGCTGTCCCGCGGATACGCGCTTGCCGAGGATCGTTCCGGCCAGGCCCTCAGCTCGGCGGCAGAGACCAGGGCGGCTGGAGCGCTGCGGCTACGCTTTCATGATGGAAGCGTGGAGGCCGAGGTGAGCGAAGGATGACCGGGCAGCTCAGCGAGCGGACCTACGAGTCCGCGGTCGCGCGGGTTGAGGAGATCATCCGTCGGCTCGACTCCGGTGACGCCGGCCTGCGCGAGACCCTGGATCTCGTCAAAGAGGGCCGCGAGCTGGTCGAGTACTGCGCCACAGAGCTCGAAGCGGTCAGCAAAGGCCTGGAGGAGCTGCGGCTGGAGGAGCTGGTCGCCCGGCTGGAGGCCGGAAGCCGCGACGCATGACCACGTTCGACGCGCTGGCCGAACTGCCATTGAACGTCGAGGGTTACTCGCTGCAGGGGCTGACGGCTCAGGTCTCGAGCGGCTTCGAACGACTTTCCACCGTCGTGCACCTGCACGGCGCCGACGTCGAAGGTCTCGGGGAGGACGTCGTCTATGACGCCGTCGATCAGGTCGCGCTGCAGCAGGCGGGGGCGGTGCATGACCTCAGCGGCGGCTACGCCCTCGGCGAGTTCTGCGAGCTGATCGACTCGCTTGACCTGTTCCCCGTCCCGCCGCAGCGAGAGGTCTCGGTCCTCTATCGCCGCTGGACCTTTCACAGCGCAGCCCTCGACCTCGCCCTGCGTCAAGCCGGCAAACCGTTCCACGAAGTCCTCGGGCGCGAGGCCAAGCCGCTGACCTTCGTTGTCTCTCTGCGGCTCGGCGAGCCGCCCAGCTTGGATCCCCTGACCCGGCGGCTGGATCGCTATCCGACGTTGCGGTTCAAGCTCGACCCGACCAGCTCGTGGACGCCTGAGCTCATCGAAGCGCTGGTTGGCACCAGCGCAATCGACTCGGTTGACTTCAAGAGTCTCTACCGCGGCACGGTCGTCGACCAGCCACCAGATCCCGTCCTCTACGAACGCGTGGTGAACGCGTTTCCCCAAGCGTGGATCGAAGACCCCGACATCGAGGCACCGGCTACGGCCGCAGTGCTCGCAGACCATCACGATCGAATCACCTGGGACGCCCCGATCCACTCGATCGCGGACATCGAAGCGCTGCCGTTCCAGCCGAGGATGGTCAACCTCAAACCGTCGCGGATCGGCGGTCTTCCGAAGCTGTGCGCGACCTATGACTACTGCAGCGAGCACGGCATCGGGGCCTACGGCGGCGGCCAGTTCGAGCTTGGCCCGGGCCGCGGCCAGGCCCAGTATCTGGCCTCCCTGTTTCATCCCGACACGCCGAACGACATCGCACCGGTGGGCTTCAACCAGGATGATCCGCCAGCCGGCCTGCCCACGAGTCCGCTGCCCGTCGCGGCCGATGCGGTCGGCTTTCGCTGGCGCGCCTAGCCCCGAGGGCCGTCGCTGCGGACGCGCGGAGGGTACGGTGGCTTCAGCATCCCGTATTCGGTTCCCCCGCGAGGCAACGTAAACAGCGAACGATCGAGGCTATGACATCCACATCGAGCAGCGAACTGCAGGAGACCGTCGCGCTGGTGACCGGCGCGTCCAGTGGCATCGGCGAGGCCACGGCCGTGGCGCTCGCTGAGCGGGGAGCCGCCGTGGCAATCGTCGCGCGGCGGCGTGACCGCCTCGAGGGCCTGGCCGGCCGGATCCGTGACGGTGGCGGGACCGCCCTGGTCATCGAAGCCGACGTTGGCGCCCGGGCCGAGGCCGAGGCGGCCGTGGCGCAAACCGTGTCTGAGTTAGGGCGCCTCGACACCCTGGTCAACAACGCCGGCGTGATGCTGCTCGGTCCCGCGGTGGACGCACCGCTCGAGGAATGGGAGCGGATGCTCAGCGTCAATGTTGCCGGGCTCCTGTACACCGCCCACGCCGCTCTGCCCCACCTTCTCAGCGCGGCCGACAGCAGCCCGCGGCAGGTCGCCGACATGGTCAACATCAGTTCGGTCGCCGGGCGGGTGGCGCGCAACGGCAGCGGGGTCTACAACCTGACCAAGCACGGCGTCGGAGCGTTCAGTGAGTCCTTACGCCAGGAGGTGACCAAGCGTCACGTAAGGGTCTCGCTGGTCGAGCCGGGGGCGGTCTCCACCGAACTGGCCTCGCACAACCGCCCGGAGATCCAGGAGATGATCGGCAAGCGCTTCAGCGACATGGATCGCCTGGAGGCGACCGACATCGCCGATGCCATCACCTATGTCGTCACTCGCCCGCGGCACGTGGCCATCAACGAGGTCTTGATCCGCCCGACCGAGCAGGAGGGCTGAACACTCGGGCGCCGGACGTCGCTCCACTGAACAAGTCCGTACTCTCTCTGCCCGCGACTGACCCGTAAATCAACTCGGGAGACCTCTTGGACGAACGACTCGGAATCGCCGGCGCGGGAACGATCGCGACCGGACTAGCTGTGACCGCCGCCAGCGCCGGTCCTGTGCTGCTGTGGGCACGCTCGGAGGAGTCGGCAGAACGGGCCCGTGCGGCAATCGCCAAGGGCTGCGCCCGGATCGAAACCGCCGATCCCGATCGTGTGCAGGTGGTGACCGACCTGGATGAGCTCGCGCAGGCGACCTTCCTCGTTGAGGCCGTCGTCGAGCACCACGGCAGCAAGGCGGCCGTGCTCGGGGACCTCGGTGAGCTGGCTCGTGAGCAGAGCGAGAACGCGATTCTCGCCACGACTACGTCCTCCCTCTCGATCGAGGAGCTCGCTCAGGAGAGCGGGCACCCGGAACGGTTTGTCGGCCTCCACGTGTTCAACCCCGTGCCGCGGATGGCGCTCGTGGAGCTTGCCTTCCCGAAGGAGGCCACTCCGGCCACGCATGAGCGAGCCGAGGCTCTCTGCCTGGCCCTGGGTAAGACGGCGGTCAACGTGCCGGACACGCCCGGCTTCGTGGTCAACCGCCTGCTCTTCCCGTACCTGTTCAGCGCCGTGGAGTTGATGGTCGAGTCGGGCATGCCGCCCGAGGATGTCGACAATTGCATGAAGCTTGGTGCCGGCATGCCGATGGGTCCGATCGCGCTGCTGGACTTCGTCGGTCTCGACGTGTCCCGGGCCATCGGGGAGACGATCGGGGCGGATGTGCCAGCCAGGTTGATCGAGCTCGAGCAGGACGGCGCGCTGGGCCGCAAGGCCGGGCGAGGCTTCTATAACTACGAGTGATTTTTTAAGACCCGTTCAGGGTTCGAGCCCATTCTTCGTGTCGCGACGTACCTCATAGCAGCACCTCCTCCCCAGAAGCACGAAGCCGGCCCGTCCCCAGCGGGCCGGCTTCTTTTTTGCCCATTCGGGTCCGCCCGGGCCCTCAATGGGCGAAGCCGGCCCGCAAGGGCCGGCTTCTCTCTCCTCTCAACCGCCGGAAGACTGCTGCTTGCCGACGATGTTGCGCATCGGTAAATGTAACGAATGTCGCGAACTCACGCCAGCTCTTGCTCGTTCGGAACAGCGGGCGCGGCACGGCGGTGCCTGATCCGCACCGCCTCGATCCGGTTTTCTCTCACCGATTCCACGCGGATCGAATAGCCATTGGCTGCGATCTGGTCGCCGCGCTTGGGCAACCGCCCGAGCGCGGCGAAGACGAAGCCACCGATCGAGTTGTACGCGTCGGTATCGACGGGGAGCACCAGCCCATAGTCCTGAAGGTCGGAGACGGCGACATGACCGCGGACGAACCAGTCGCCGTTGGCGAGCAACCGGACGGCACCGCCGGCCGGATCGGTCTCGTCGGCGATCTCCCCCACGATCTCCTCGATGATGTCCTCGATCGTCACGATTCCCGCCGTTCGGCCGTATTCGTCGATCACGATGGCCAGCTCGGTTCGCTCACGCTGGAGGTCCGCCAATAGGTCGTCCAGCGGCTTGGTCTCCGGCACGAGCGGTGCCTCACGGACGAGCGCCTCGAAGTGCGCCTCCTCGCCCTGGTTCATCAGCAGCTTGACCAGCTGATTGACGTGGACGATTCCCTTGACGCGATCCTGATTGTCATCCTCGGTGACGACCAGGCGTGAGTGCCCGGTCGAGACGCATCGACGCAGCGCCTCGGTCACGTTCTCCCGCAGATCAACCGTAACCACGGCGGGAATTGGCGTCATCACCTGGCGCGCCTCCTGCTCGTGCAGATGGAACACGCCGGTGAGCATGTTGGCCTCGCCGGCATCAAGCTGTCCCCCGGTCTGCGACTCGGCGATGATCCGCTTGAGCTCGTCGGGTGTGCCGCCCTCGGGCTCCGCCTCGGGATCGACCCCCAGCATGCGCAGCATCCAGTGCGAGGAAAGATTGAGCACGCTGACGAACGGATTGAACACAACCCGGAAGAACTGCAACGGCCGCGCGATCCGCCGGGCTACTCCTTCGGGGTTTTGGATCACGTAGAGCTTCGGGACCATCTCGCCGACCGTCGTCTGCGCCGCCGTGATCAGCAGGTAGGTCACGATCACCGCCACCACCACGGCCGCGCCGTGACCGAGTGCGTGGCCCAGCAGCGGTTCGAGCACGTGCGCGATCGCCGGTTCGCCGAGGGCTCCGATGCCGATTGAGGCCATCGTGATCCCGACCTGGCAGGCCGAGATGTAATCGCTGATGTGCTCGCTCTGAGTCAGCGCAAGCCGGGCCCCACGCGCGCCCTCCTCAGCCATTGCCTCCAGCCGGGAGCGACGGGAGCGGACGAGCGCGTACTCCGCGATGACAAAGAACGCGTTGGCGAGCACCAGGAGCCCGCTGAGAATGATGAGCAGCGCTTTCACCGGTGCTCAGAGAGCACAGGGCAGCCCTCGATTTCCGCGCTGCTACTTCGGGGTGGGTCGTCGTTCATTAAAGCGACGCGGCGAACGGTAGCAGCGGATGCGGCCACCTCGCCCGGGTAGCGGTTCCTGGGAGCCCGATTACAGGTCTCGTGGGGTAACGACCCCGCTCTTGAGCGCAAGTTCGACCAGGCGGACCCGCTTCTGGTTCTGGGCCAGATCCTCGATTCCAAACTTGCCGAACAAACTGCGCAGATGCGTCTTGACCGCGTCGACGCTGAGAAACAGCTCCGCCGCGACCTGCTGGTTCGTGGCCGGTGTGACGTAGCCGATCCCGTCCTTGTACGGCCGACACAGGGCAACCAGCACGCGACGCTGGGCATCGGACAAGCTGGCTCGATCCAGCACGTCGCCGGCCACCTCGGTCTCGGTCACACTGGCGAGCCGTGGCTCGCGAAAGGTCGCGGGCGTCTTGCCGAAACGGATCACGTCGCCGTCCCGCAGGCGTCGGCGTCCGAGGACCCGCTCGCCATTGACATGCGTCCCGTTGCGCGACAGCCCATCGTCGGAGACCGTCCAATCGCCTCCGATCCGGCCGAGCTCGGCGTGCAGCCGCGAGACCTCGGTGTCCCAGTCGATCTGGATCTCGGTCGACGGCGCGCGACCTACCGTCACCCGGTCAAGCTCGCGGGTGAGCGAGAAGATGTGCTGGCGGTCCTCGCCGTCTCGATAGATGAGAAACGGCAGCCCCTCACGCTCGGCTTCGATCTGCGCCTTCAGCTCACTTGCGCTCTGAAGCATCGGGTGGACCTAGGCGAGCCCGTCGAAGCGACTGGCCATCGTGAAGTCGACCTCGGTCAGGCCTCCTTCGGAGTGATTGCTCAGCGCGAGCCTGACCTTGTTCCAGCCGTGCACGAGGATGTCGGGATGGTGATTGGCCTCCTCAGCGGCCTCGGCGACGCGGTTGACAAACTCGATCGCGCCGACGAAGTCGTCGAACTTCCAGTCGCGCACGATCTCCTCGCCGTCCCGCGCCCAGTCACCGCCCCTCAAGCGCTCCTCGATCTCTTCGTTACTCAGCAGCTCTGTCATATCGTTCTCCCTATGCGAATCGTCAGCCTCGTCCCGTCGGCCACCGAGATGCTCTTCGCGCTCGGCCTCGGCCCCGACCTTATCGCCGTGACGCACGAGTGCGACTATCCCCCCGCTGCCCGTGAGCTGCCGCGGGTCACGCGAGACGTGCTGCCGGCCGGACTCAGCTCTGCAGAGATTGACGCCGCGGTCAAGGAGCGAACGCTGGCCGGAGAGTCGATCTATGAACTCGATAACGAGGCGCTACATGATCTGCGCCCGGATCTGATCGTCACCCAGGCACTCTGCTCGGTGTGCGCGGTCTCCTACGACGATGTCCGCAGGCTTGCGGAAGAGATCGACAGCCACCCTCAGGTCATCTCGCTAGACCCTCACACCGTCGGCGAGGTGCTCGGCGACGCACGGACCCTCGCCCAGGCCACCGACAGCCAGGACGCCGCCGTCGAGCTGATCCGCGACGCATCGGCGAGGATCGATCGCATCCGGTTGGCGGTTCGCGGCGCCCGGCGCCCTCGCGTGGCCGCCCTGGAGTGGCTCGATCCGCCGTTCGCGGCCGGGCACTGGACGCCTCAGCTGATTGAGTACGCAGGCGGCGAGGACGTGCTGGGGTTCGCCGGCGAGCATTCGCAGGAGCGCAGCTGGGCTGAGATCGCGGCCTCCGAGCCCGACATCGTGGTCGTCATGCCCTGCGGGTATGACGCCGAGATCGCCTACCGCGAGGCCGAAATGCACCGGGACGAGCTGGCGGCCCTCGGCGCCGGCGAGGTCGTCGCTGTCGATGCGGCGGCATATTTCTCGCGCCCCGGACCAAGGGTCGTAGATGGCCTGGAGCTGCTGGCCCACATCCTGCACCCGGAGCTGGTGGCGCAGGCGCCGGGTGCCGCGTTGACGGTAGAGCTCTGAGCCCCCGCGCGGTCCTGCTCGTCCACTCCTCGAGCGGGCACTACGGGGCGGACCGCCAGCTCCGGCTGCTCGCCACCGGCCTCGATCACGAGCGCTACCGCCCGATCGTGATCGTGCCCGAGCGCGGGGCGCTCGGGGCGGAGCTGGAGGCGGCCGAAGTGCAGGTGCTGGTCCGCCCGCTCAGCGTGCTGCGGCGGGCCCTGATGACTCCGGCTGGCTTGGCTGGCTTGTCCGCGCGCGCCACCCGGGACGCCGTGGCGCTGCGCTCGCTCATCCGCCGACACCAGGTGGCCCTCGTGCATTCCAACACGTCCGTGGTGCTGAGCGGTGCCGCCGGCGCAGGGGCAGCCGGCGTCCCTCACGTCTGGCACGTCCGCGAGATCTACGCGCGCTTCGGGCGCGCATGGCCGGCCTACCGGCGTGTGCTGCGAGGGGCCGCCGCGCTGCCGTGCGTCTCGCAGGCCACCGCGGCACAGTTCGGCGCTAACAGCCGCGTCCGGGTGATCGAAGACGGTCTGGCGGTGGATCCGCACCGGGCTCCGCGGGATGCTGCGCGTGTGGCCCTCGGCCTCGCCGATCACGGCCCGGCGATCGCGGTGCTGGGGCGGATCTCCGACTGGAAGGGTCAGGACATGCTCGTCCGGGCGCTGGCCGAGCCGGAACTGCGCGAGCGCGGCGTGATCGGGGTGCTCGCAGGTGAAGCGTGGCCGGGCGCCGAAGGGCGGCTCGCGTCAGTGCTTGAGCTGGCTGACCGGCTCGGAGTCGGCGATCGAATCCGGGTCCTCGGGTTCCGGGAGGATCTCGAGAACGTGCTCGGTGCCGTCGAGGTGATCGCCGTGCCCTCGACCGCCCCGGACCCGCTCCCGAACGCGGCGCTGGAGGCCGCCGCCGCCGGGTGCGCGGTGATCGCCAGCGCGCACGGGGGCCTACCGGAAATCATCCGCGATGGTGTGACAGGGCGGCTGGTGGCGCCGCGAGATCCGGGAGCTCTCGCCCGCGTGGCCCGGGAGTTGATCGAGGACGCACCGCAGCGGGAGCGGCTGGGGGCAGCGGCGGCCGCGGATGTGCGGCGTCGCTTTGCGCCGCGGCGGCTCCTTACTGCAGTACAGGATCTCTACGACGAGGTGTTACGGGCGCGCGCCTAGGCGCCGATCCCGATGCCGTGGGGCGCGATGCCCGCGCCGCCCGCCACGGCGATTGCCCCGGCGATGCTGATGACTGCGAGCGCCGCGCACCCGGCGAGGGCCAGCGCTCGCATGCGTCGACGCTCACCGAGCTCGACGATCAGCGTACCCGTAATCAGACCCCCGACCAGTCCGCCGAGATGGCCTCCGATCGAGATGCCGCTGAAGGTCACCGAGAACAGCAGGTTCAGCACCAACACGGTGCCCAGACCGCTTTGCCAGATGGGGATCCCCCGCGCGCGAGCGACGACGATCAGCGCGCCGAACACTCCGAAGATCGCCCCGGAGGCTCCGATCGTCAATGCGTCGGGCTGAAACAGCAGCGCTCCGAAGGAACCCGCGAACAGCGAGGCCAGGTACACAGCGGCGAAGTTGACCCGCCCAATCGCCGGCTCAAGCATCTGCCCGATGAACCACAGGGACAGCATGTTGACGAAGATGTGAAAGAACCCGGCATGGAGAAAGCCGGACGTGAAGATCCGCCAGTATTCGTGTTGATGGGCGATGGCCGGGCCGAACAGCGCGCCCTTGATGTAGATCTGACCGCCTCCGCCCGACCCCAGTCCCGACCCTCCGGCGGTCTCAGCCAGGAAGGCGATCACGTTGATGACGATCAGCGCCTGGGTGACCAAGGGCGTGGAGGACATCGACCGCAGCGTCTTGACCTTGGTGCGATCCCGTGAGCACTCCGGGCAGCGCATGCCGACGGGAGTCGGGGTCATGCAGTCGGGGCAGATCGGGCGTCCGCAGGAGGAGCAGGAGACCCCGGTTTCACGCGAGGGATGTCGGTAGCAGACGGCCACGGTGGATGAAGCTAGCAGCGGCAACTATGGCTTCAGCGTGGCGGCGGCCCGGCCGCGCCCGACCGCTGCCCCGCGGCGCCCGGCGTCGCTCCTAGCGGTCCGGAAGGACCCGGCGCGCCTCCTCGGCAATATCCTGCAGCGTCCGCTCGGCCAGCTCAAGCAGGTTTGCCGACTGCTGACGGCGAGAGCGATGGCGCCCACGGACCCTGAGCACCACCAGCGCCGTCCCGGCCGTTGCGCCGACGACTGCGGCAGCAGCGGGACGAACCCAGTTGCGCGGATCACGCATCGCCGAAAGCTCCCACGACTCAAGCTCGTCCTGAGCCAGCTCGGTCAGGTTGACCAGCGTCAGCTCCATTCGCTGCGTCAAATCCGCCGGAGGATCGACGGGCGAGAGCGCTTCACGCAGCAGCGCCTCAAAGTCGGCCGTGCCCGAGCTCATGCGACGCCTCCGGTGGGACTGCCGGACGGGTTCTCGGCCACCATTCCTTCCAGCTGTCTGATCGCGCGGTGCAACAGGACCTTCGTGGCTCCGTCGGTGCGTCCGAGGGCACGAGCGATTTCACGGTTGTCCATCCCGAGTGCGAAGCGCATGATCAAAGCCTCACGCCGATCCTCCGGTAGCTGCTGCACGCCGGTCAGGATCGCTTTGAGTTCCTCGCGACCCTCGACCAGCGACTCGGTCGTGTGAGGGGCGGAGATCATCCCGGCATCCTCGATCGCCGACTCCGGCTTGCGTGAGCGATCGCGATAGAAGTTCGCGGCAAGGTTGTGGGCAATGCGGATGAGCCACGGCCGCAGCGGCCGGCCGTTGGACTCTCGCATCGCCCGCTCGAAGTGGCGGTAGGCCTGAAGGAAGGTCTGCTCGGTGAGGTCCTCGGCGTCGTGGTGGTTGCCGACCCGGTAGTAGCTGTAGGAGTACACGTCTCGCAGGTGCGCGCGGTAGAGCTCCGTGAACCGGGCATCCAGCTCCGCCTTGTTCTTGGGTGTGGGGTCGTCCACTGCATGGAGCCTATCTCCGCTCAGGCAGCGCGCACAGAGCGCGAGCGCTTGGGTCGTCCCGGGTGCGTAACCGACGCCGTCCAACGCTCCGGCTCGATCCGGCCTTCCACGAGCTCGGCCAGACTGTCCAGGGCCGGCGTGTCAAGGGCAGACGCCCGGGCGACGCTGGCCAGCAGCGGCACCGAATCGACCGCCTCGGCGACATGGCCGAGCATCAGGCCGATCTCCTCCGGTGGGACCCCACGTGAGAGCAGCTCGCCTGCTCGGCGATTGCGAGAGCTGGTGGCAACCACGGTGGCCACCAGATCCCCGGCGCCAGCCAGTCCCGCGAAGGTCTCGGGGAGACCGCCCCGCAACCGCGCGATTGCGTCGACCTCCGCGAAAACCTTGCCTGCCGCAGCCCCGGCCACGTTGGGTCCGGCCGACGCGGCGGCAGCTGCGGCGAACACAGCGACGTTCTTGGCGCAGCCGGCAAGCTCGACTCCGGTCACGTCGGTAGTCAGCGACACGTCCAGAGCTGCAGCCGCCAGGGTCTCGGCCAGCTGTTTGGCAAAGCTTCTGTCCAGCGAGGCCAGGACGACCGAGGCTCCGTGCTCCAGCACCTCGGCGGCATGCGATGGACCGCCCAGCACGGCCAACGCACGCGCCCGGCATCGTTCGGCCGCGAAGGCGGACGCCAGCGTCCCCAGCGGCGGCACGAGACCCTTGGAGAGCACTACGACCCCCGCGCGGCTCGGGATCCGCTCGCCGTGCGCCGCGAGGACGCTCGGCAGCGAGCGAGCGGGCACGGCCAGACAGACGAGATCGTGCCCGCCGAGCTCCAGCTCCGCCGCGCGCAGCACGCGGACGGACTCCGGGAGCGCAACTCCGGGCAGGTAGGCGGCATTCTCCCGGGCTTCGGCAAGGGTCACCGCCTGCTCGTGGGTACGGCAGGCAAGATCGACCTCGAGTCCGGCCCTGGCCAGGCAGACGGCGAGGCTCGTCCCCCAGCTTCCGGCGCCAATGACCACAGCGCGCCGGAGCGGCGGAAGTCCTCCGAGCCACTCCCACTGGAGCATCACGCAGGGCCAAATGCGGTCGGTCACCGCGCGCGCCAGGGCCGGCGACGCGTGTTCGACGAGCGGGAAGCTCAGCGGTCGTCCAGCCCGGATGCGGACCTTGTGAGGACGGATCCGCCACCCGCGGCGGATCGATTCCGTCCCGATCACCGCAACCGGGATGACCGGCACGCCGCTCTCAAGCGCGAGCCGGCCGACTCCCCGGTGTGCGCGGCCAAGGGCGCCGGGTCGGATCCGCGTTCCCTCGGGGAAGATCAGCACCACATCGCCGCGAGCGAGGATCGCCTTGGCCGTCTCGATGGATTGCTCGTCGCCGGCACCCCGATCGACTGGGAACGCACCCAGCGCGTTGAGGATCCACCCCTGCCAGGAGCGGCTAAACAGCTCCTTCTTGGCCACGTAGTACATCGGCCGCCGGGCCATGGTGGCGATCACGAACGGATCAAGAAAGCTCCGATGGTTGGCCGCGATGATGTAGGGGCCCTCAGCCGGAAGGTGCTCGCGGCCGATCCGGCTCAGACGGAAGTAGATGTGGAAGAAGGGCTGCAGGATCCCGCGGACAAGCCAATACACAAGGGGGTTAGCTCCTCGCTCGCGGGCGCGTCGGTGCAGCGCTTCGTGATTCATCGCACATTGGCGTACCCGTTCTGGCCCCGCCCGTTACAGTTGCGGACCTTGACCCCCGGTCTCGATCGCACCCGCACACTGAGAGGAGCCGTCTGCGGCGCCGTCGCAGCTACGGTCTGGGCGGTCCAGCAGCCAGTCGACAAGCTCGCCTTCTCCAGCCGCTACGACGACGTCGAGCTGCTCGGCAAGGCGATCACCCGCGGGGACGCCTGGTATCCGGCCGGCTTCGCCATGCATGCCGGCAACGGGGCTGCGTTCGGTGCTGCTTACGCCAACATCGCCCCTGCCCTACCGCTCCCGCCAATCCTCCGGGGACCCGCCGTGGCCCTGTTTGAGCACCTCGCCATGTGGCCCGTTGGTGCACTGTCGGATCGCTTCCACCCAGCTCGCAAAGAGCTGCCGCAGCTGTCCGGAAACCGCGCCGCCTTCCTGCAGTCGACCTGGCGCCACCTGCTCTTCGGCCTGGTACTGGGCGAACTCGAGCGCCGGGTCAACGCGGCCCCTGAGGCAGTCCCGCCGGAGCCCGAGGCCGACTACTCGAGCAACGGCCATGGCTCGCTGGAGCATGCGCTGACGGTGAGCGAGGCCAGTTCGGGCTCCGGCCCGGGCGGCCCTGGCTAGACACCGAGTTCCTTGCGCGTTCTGATCACCGGAGCGTCCGGGTTTGCGGGGGGTCACCTCGCGCGCGCGTGCGTGCAGAACGGAGACGAGGTCACCGGAATCTCACGCCGCGGCATCTCTGCGGCCGGTGAGGCGCGGGCGGTTGATCTGCGGGAGCCCGCGGCCGTGCAGGCCGCGGTAGGCGACAGCTCGCCTGAGGTCATCTACCACCTCTCGGCGCTGGCCTCGGTCGGGCGTTCGTGGGAGGACCCGGCCGAAACGGTCCAGTCGAATGTCGCCAGTGACACAAATCTGCTCGAGGCGGTTCGCCGCCACGCGCCGCGGGCTCGGCTGGTCTGGGTCAGCTCCTGCGAGGTCTACGGACCGTCTGCGCACCTGCCCATCACCGAGGATGCACCGCTGCAGCCAGCCAATCCGTACGCGGTGTCCAAGGCCGCCGGAGATGAGCTCGTCGGTCTGTATGGACAGGCCTACGGCCTCGACGTGGTCCGGGCCCGCCCGTTCAATCACGGAGGGCCGGGTCAGTTGCCGATCTTCATTCTGTCCTCTCTCGCCCAGCAGGCGGCGGAGGCTCGTCTAGCCGGTGAGACGAAGCTGCGCGTGGTCACTGGAAACCCTGCGACGCGCCGAGACTTCACCGATGTGCGGGACGTCGTCCGGGCCTACCGGTTGCTCGCCGCCCGAGCCGATCCGGGTATCTACAACGTCAGCTCGGGCCGCTCGATCTCCGCCGCCGAACAGGTTTCCCTGCTCGCCGAGCTGATGACCCCGATCGAGGTTGAGCACGTCGTTGATCCCGCCCGGGTCCGTCGCCACGAAGTCATGGACCTGACCGGCGCCAACGGTCGCATCGAGGCCGCCGTTGGGTGGCGGCCGGAGATCCCGTTTCGCCAGACGATGCAGGAGACGATCGAGTGGTGGGAGCAGGAACTGAAAACGACCCGCACGCTGTCAAACTAGGGTCCGCCGCCCGCCTAGCTCAACTGGTAGAGCACTTCACTTGTAATGAAGAGGTTTAGGGTTCGAGTCCCTAGGCGGGCTTGGGAAAGGGCTGTTTCGGGTCGAGCGCGCGCGGGGGCCGGACTGGTATGCGAAATACCGGCTGCCGGATGGGCGCCAGGTGCAGAAGAAGCTCGGTCCGCTGGGCCGCCCGTACATCTCGTCGCCGGCTCGCTCGGTGACGACGGGCAACTCGACGTAGCGATTCACGACATCTTGGTGCCGTCGAGGTAGGAGTGGACCGCAGAGATCACCACGGACCCCTCGCCGACGGCCGACGCCACACGCTTAATGGACCCAGCGCGCACGTCGCCGACTGCGAAGACTCCGGGTACGGACGTCATGAAGGCGTCGCGGGTGACAGCGAACCCTTTGGCGTCGAGCTCGACACCCGCCTCGTGCAGCCAGGTCGTGCAGGGGTCTGCGCCGATCATCAGGAAGAGACCGGCTGCACCGAGCCGGACGTCCCGCGAGAGGACGTGGTCCCGCCAAGTCAGCGCGCTCAGCCGACTCGCGCCGTGGACCCCTGACAGCTGCGAGCGAGGATGAACGGTGACCCGTTCGTGGTGCATGAGGCGCTGAGCCAGGTAGTTCGACATCGTCTCGCGGAGGTCGTCGCGGCGGATCAGGACGTGGACCTGTCCGGCGTGCCGGGCCAGGAACAGGGCGGCTTGGCCGGCTGAGTTGGCGCCGCCCACCACGACGGCGTTCTGGCCGGACACCACCTTGGCCTCGAGTTCACTCGCGGCGTAGTAGACGCCGCGTCCCTCGAGCTCGGCCAGGCCAGGCACGTTCAGTCGCCGATACCGGACGCCGCTGGCGATGATGACGGCGCAAGCCACGATGTCGTGCTCGTCATCGAGCCGGACGCGGAAGCCGGCGGACACCGGCGACAGCGCCGTCACGGAGCGGGGCGACACCAGCCTCGTCCCGAACTTGACGGCTTGAAGCATCGCGGATCGCGCCAGCTCAGCCCCGGAAATGCCGCGAGGGAAGCCGAGGTAGTTCTCGATCCGCGACGAGCTGCCAGCCTGGCCCCCGATGGCGACGTCCTCGACGACGACGACGTCCAGCCCCTCCGACGCCCCGTAGACGGCGGCCGCCAGCCCTGCGGGTCCTGCGCCCACCACGAGCAAGTCGCATCGAGAGTCGTCGGCGAGACCCCACAGGTCGATCCCGAGCACGGTCGCCAGGTCGCGCGTCGTTGGTGCGGTCATGACCCGCCGCTCTCCCGTCACCACCACCGTGCCCGCCTCAGGCAGCGCAGTGGTCTTTGCGAGCTCCGACCAGGCCGACGCGTCCGAACGCAGCACCGTCCGATAGGGGAGCTGGTTGCGCTCAGCGAACTCCTGCAGCCGGTGGAGGTCGCGGTCGTCGTCGCCAGCCAGCACGAGACCGCCCTCCCCCATGCTCTTCAACATTCGCCGCCGGGCGTCAAACGCGGAGAGCAGGACATCGCTCAGCTCCCCCGAGATCTCCACGAGCCGGCGCAGCTCCTCCACCCGCACCCGAAGCACCACGGTCTCCTCCATGGCCACACCCGGGAGAAACGCCCGCTGTCCCATCAACATGCCCAACTCGCCGACGAAGTCGCCTTCCTCGATGACGAAGACCACCCGGTCATCCCGGCGATCCACAAGAAGTACGCTGCCGGCGAGAACGAGGTACAGGTCGTACGGGTCACCGGCGTCCCACAACAGCTCGCCGGCCTCGGGATGCAGCACTTCACCGGCCGACCGAAGCAGGTCCAGGGCGTGCTGGCTGAACACCGGCCAAGCCGGCCCGTCGGCATCGCCCCGCCGCCGGGACGAGAAGTGGGTCCGCTCGTCAGGTGCGGGGATGCTGCTCATGCGTCTCCTCCACCTAGCGAACGGCCCGGCCCAACGCGCTCATCATCACCGGGATCAGTCATGTCCTCCCATGCAAACACACCCGCGGCGCAGTCGTCGGCCGCCTCTTCAAACGCCCTGGAAACCGGATAGCGAGACTGCCGCTCTCAGAGAAAAGCAGCCTTTCGATGAATGGTGTGGATTCGCCTGCAATCCGGAATGCAGGCGCGCGACCCTCACCGGTGCCGGCCTCGTAGGCCCGCCCGGCCTCGTGGGCCTGCCCGGCCTCGCAGCCCTGCCGGCGCGTGTACGGAACCAGGCGAGCGGGCGTGGATCGGATGATCCCCGCCCGCGGGGGCGGCCCCCGTCGTCCCGTGTCTCGCTTGGTCAGCCGTTGTTGAAGCCGTTCACGTTCGGATTCAGTCCCGAGTAGATGCCGCCGCTGTTCGGGTACCAGACCCAGAAATGCAGCGTGACGAGCCGCGGGTGCCAGAAGTTGAACTTCGCACCGGTCTGGGGGCTGGTCGGGGTGCACTTCGACTGGTCGGTCTGGAACACGAACGTGCCGTCGTCGTAGTGGCAGGCGGCCCCGAAGACGCCGTACTTGGCGCCCGGTAGCGGTGGCCGGGCGGGCATTGACGGGAACACCCATTCGAGCGCTCCGAGCTGCCACGAGCCGCCCTGATGCTCATAGACGAGGATCGCCGGCTTGCGGACGTCGAACTTCGTCACTTTCGGATTCAGGAAGTGGTAGCCCATGTTGGGGATCATCCGGGTGATGATCCCGTAGCCGTCGGCCTTCGCCCGCGAGAGGTTCGTGGCGTACTTCGCCGTCGCCAGGCGTGCCGCTTGCACATCTGCGGCGAGCCCAGTCCCGCCCGAGGCCGGGACCGCGAGCGGCCCGCGGACCGGCCGGGCCGATGTCGGCCCGGGGGCCAGCACGCTGACCGCGATGACCGCTGCACCCGCCGCGCTGAGGACTGCTGCTGTGATGGATTTGCGATGCATGAGTTCCTCGCCTTCCCGGTTAGGCCGCGACCGGCGCGGGATCGGGGCGAACGGTCACGGTGTCGGCGACGGGGACGATCTCGTCGACGGGCAGGTCGGCGGCGTCAGCGTGGGCGCGGATTGCCTCGGGGCTGTCTGCTTGGTAGATACAGAACGTACCGAGCTCGCCGGTATCCTCGGAGATGACGTAGGAGCGGATCCAGCGCACGCCGGAGCCGTCTTTGTCCCCCTCGCGGGTCGAGCGGGCGGCAGCCTCCTGCAGGTCCGCGGGTGAGGCGAAACCGTTGCGGCGGACGATCACGTAGAGGTTCATGGCTTCCCTTCTCGGAGCCTCTCGGGCTCCATGTCGATTGCACGGGGAAGCTATGTCTCGCGATGGTGGGGCACATCAGCGTGATTGCCGTACTTTTGGATGCCGTGTGCCGTACTTATGGCAGGACCGATGCCGGATAGGACTGGCCTCGTCGGGCGCGGGGCGGAGTTTGAGCGCCTCATGGCAGGGCTCGATCGAGCACGTCACGGCGCGGGGGGTGTTGTGCTGGTCAGCGGCGACGCGGGCATCGGCAAGAGCCGGCTGATCGCCGAGGTGGCACTGCGGGCGCGCGATGCGTTGGTGATCTCTGGGGCGGCGACCAGCAGCGGCACGGAGCCCTACGGCCCCCTTGTCGCTGCGCTGCGCGTGCGCTTGCGCTCGGACCCGAGCGCGTTAGTCGCCTGCGGACCGCTGACGCCGCATCTGGCGCTGATCCTGCCCGAGCTGGGAGTACCGCCCGTCGCCAGTGACCGGCCGACGCTGTTCGAGGCGATTCGGTGCGCTTTGGCGCACCTCGCGGGCGACCAGCTCGTGCTGATGATGCTCGAAGACCTGCAGTGGTCCGATGAGGCGACGCTTGAGTTGCTGACGGCGCTCGCCGAGCCGCTCAGCGAGCTCTCGCTGCTGGTGGTCGGCTCCTATCGCTCGGACGGCTTGCCGCGCGACCATGGCGTTCGGCGGCTGCGTCACGAGCTGCGCCGTTGTGGGCGCCTGGACGAGGTGACGCTCGGGCCGCTGGTGCCCGACGAGGTGGCCGTGTTGCTCGCGACCGCGCTCGGCGATCGGCCGGCGCCGTCGCTCGTGCGCTCGGTCCACGATGCGACGCACGGGACACCATTCTTCGTTGAGGAACTCGCAGGCGCCCTTCGCGTGAGCGGGGCGCTGCGCGCCGGCCGCGCAGGGCTCGAGCTCGTTCGACATGGCGAAGTCCCGCTGCCTGACACCGTGCGCGATGCCGTCCTCGTCAGTGCCGCTGGACTCTCGGAGCAGGGGCGGGCGGCGGCCGAGGCGGCTGCTGTGGCCGGGGATGCGTTTGACGTGGAGCTCGTAGTGTCGTTGTCAAGCCTGGAGGGCGTCGGGGAGCTGCTCGAATGCGGTCTTGTCCGCGAGCAGGCCGGCGCCACCGGCTTCCGCCACGGCCTCGCGCGCGACGCGCTGTACGCCGACGTGCCGTGGACCCGGCGGCGTTCGTTGCACCGCGCGATTGCCGAGGCGCTGGAGGCGGCCGGCGCCCCGAGCCGCGAGATCGCCAGCCACTGGCTGGGTGCCCGTGACGGCTCGCGGGCGCGCGACGCACTCCTGCGCGCGGCCGCTGACGCCGAGGCCGTCCACGCCTTCCGCGACGGCGCCGAGGCGGGCCGCAAGGCGCTCGACCTGTGGCCCGAGGACGCGGACGAGGACGAGGACGGCGGCCGGCGTGCCGAAGCGCTCGAGCGCTACGCGCGTTGCGCCGAGCTCGCCGGCGAGCTCGGCGAGGCCACGCGAGCATGGCGCGACCTCGCCGAGCTGCAGGACGGCCTCGCCCGAGCCGGAGCACAGCGCCGGCTCGCTGCTGTCCTTGAGCTGCGCGGGGAACGACAGCCCGCCTTCATCGCCCGACGGCTGGCGTCAGAAGGTTTCGCCGCCCACGGCGCCCCAGCCGACGCGGCGACCGAGCTGCTGGCGATGGCCAACCAGCAGCGCATCGCCGCCCGCCATGGCGAAGCCATCGAGCTCGCGCGACGCGCGAGCTCGATGGCCGACGCAGCCGACCGGCTCGATCTGCGTCTGCGCGCGCAGGGCCTCGAGGGAATGGCGCGGGCCAAGCACGGCGATTACGCGGCAGGGGTTGCGGCCGTCCGCGACGCGCTCGCGGTTGCGCTCGACAGCGATATGACGGCAGTCGCAGCCGACCTATATCAGCGACTCAGCCTCGCCCTCTACGAGTCAGCGGACTTCCGGCATGCTGAGGAAGCTCTGGAGACCGCCCTCGCGCTCTGCCAGGCCACCGGCGACACAGGAGTCGAGATCGCGTGCGTTATGTGCCTGGCCTATGTGCTGCGCGAGCGCGGCGAGTGGCCGCGGGCAGCGGAGATGTGCCGCGAGATGATGGCGAGCGGCACCGCCGCCTTGGTCGCCGAGGGGCTCCTGGGATCCATCCATGCCAACGAGGGCCGCCTCAGCTCCGCTCGGCGGCTGCTGAGCTCCTGCCGAACGGCGGCTACGGGCGCTCGTCACTACAACATGACCATCGACTCGACCGCCGCGCTCGCCCGGGTGGCGGCCGCTGAGGGAGCGGACGACGAGGTGCGCGAGCACTGCCGGTCGCTGTTGGAGCTGTGGGAACAGTCCGACGACCGCCATTACGCGATCGCCGGCCTGCGCTGGGGCGCGTCGTGGTCGGCCACTCGGAAGGACGCGGCAGTTGCGCATACCTGCACGATCGCGCTCAGCCGGATCGCGTCGCAGACCGGGCATCCCGACGCACTTGCGGCGCTCGCCTGCGCGATCGGCGAGACGGCCTTGATGGAGGGCGACGCGACGACGGCGGCTGAGCAGATAACGCGCGCTTTCGAACTGCACCGCGACTTGGACATCCCGTTCGAGCGGGCGCAAGTCGAGCTTCGCTCGGGCGTGGCCCTCGCCTCGGCCGGGGAGCGTGAGCTCGCCCTGGAGCGCCTCATTGGTTCGCACCGGCTCGCGCGCCGGCTAGGCGCCCGCCCGCTCGCGGCCGAGGCAGCGCGCGAGGTGGCGGTCCTCGGCGAATCGGTGAGTCGCCGCCTCGGGGTCCGCGCAGCCGCCGACGCGGACGGAGCGGGTCTCTCGCGACGCGAGCTCGAGGTCGTGCGGCTGCTCGCCGTGGGCCGCACGAACCGCGAGATCGCCCACGACCTCTTTCTCAGCACCCGCACCGTCGACATGCACGTCCGCAACATCCTGCGCAAACTCGACTGCCGCTCGCGCGTACAGGCCAGCCAACGCGCCGGCGAACTCGGGCTGCTCGCGAGCTGACGCGCGCGCGCAGATCGACAGAGGCGACACCGCACGCCAAGGCAGCCACTACGCCAGCCGTTGACACGGCCTCGTGGTATTGCGGGCAGAAGCGAACACCGTCAGCTACAGCGGCAACAGCCCACCCGCGCTGAAACGCCTCAACAAGTGCTCGAGAACCCTCCGCTCGGCACGTAATCAAACGGTGCGATCGCGTCGCCTCGTCAGACTGCGCTTTGGAGCGGACGCAGTTGCTGTGCGATCGCACGGAGATGGTCGTCCCACGTGCCGCAGCATCCGCCCCAGATGTCGATGTGCGGGAGCCGCCGAGCGAGCGCGCCCATGTGTAGGCCGAGCAATTCGGGATCGCCCGCCTCGAGGTGTCCGATCCGACAGAGCGCTTGCTTCTCGGCCATTGACGCGTTCGGCCGCAGGCTCCGAATCCGCTGCAGCCACGATCCGGCGACCAGCGCCGGTTCGAACTCGATGGGATGCGAGCAGTTGATGCCGTAGAAGTCGGGCCGCGCGTCGCCGGTTTGCGCGTCGACCGTTTCCACCGCATCGTTCAGCGACGGGCCGGTGGTTAGTCGACCAGCCGGATCGACCATGAACGAGAGCGAGAGCGGCAGTCCAGCCCTCGCCGCGGCCCTTGCGACGCCGACGCCCTCAGGGATGTTGTTGAACGTCATCGCGCTCACGAGGTCGACGTCGGCCTGCCGCAGCGTTTCGATCTGGACACCGTGGTACTCCTCGGCCTCGTCGGCGGTGATCGTGCGGTTCTGGCCATAGGCGTCGCCGCGCGGTCCGACGATGCCGACGATCAGGATCTGCGGGATCTGGCGCTCGAACGGCCGCGCGATGTCACGCAGGAACTCGATCGAACGCAGCTGGAACTCAGCGAGTCCGTCACGTGAGATCCCGAGCTTCGACGCCCAGTCCGGGCTGGCTCGGTAGTCAAGGCCACCCATCAACGCGACGAACCCATGCGCTGCGGCGACCTCCAGATATCGCGTGTACATGTCAGCGAGGTCCGCGACGGCCCGCCGATCATCAAGCAACGGGTACATCGCGAACTCAGGCAACTCGTGCCCGTGCCTGTACATGAGCTCTGTTTCCTGACCGCCCTCGGCCAGGTAGAGCACGCCTGATTGCAGTTCCGGAAAGCCAGCCACGTACCCAGACCCCGATCGACGGCCGCTCACGCGACTAGAAGCAGAGGGTACACGTGACTGCCAGGCCGACGCACCTCGTATTCGCCAATCGCGAGACTCGCGGCGCCCAACCAGAACCGCTCGCGACACCCGGGGGCCCTTCGATCGTCGCCCGAGGACTCGTTCGTGCCGGCCCGGCCGGAAGCGAATGCGATCGTGTGTGATGGCGGATCGGGCCCGGAGGCAGCGCCTTCATGCCGTGTGAACGAGCAGCGGCTGTCATCGACGAGGACGAGGCGGTTGACTGCAGCGAACTCCGAGACGTACACGGAGATTGGTACGCGTCGGGCACGAGCTCGGTGACGAATGGGCGGCGGTTCATCGCGCGCGGTAGTCAAGAATCTGCTCGGGCGCGGAGATGCCGCCCTCGAGGTCGATGCCGTGTACCTCGCGCACGTGCTCACGGAACCAGACGTCAAACGGCTCCTCGGAGGTCGCGAGTCCGGTGAGCGCAGCGCCCAGGTCGGGCGCCTCGAGCAGCACCAGCGCGAGATCTCCGGCTGGGGTGGCCTGGATCCAGACCGACTCGCGGGTGATTCCGTGCCGGCGGCGTGATGCCGCGTGGGCATCGGCGCGATCGTCCCGTTGGCAGGAGCTCATTGCGCTGCGGTCTGTGTCGGTCTTGCCTGGCAGCAGGGGGATCGCGAACGCGATGGTGGACGTCGGTGCGGTCTGTGCGGACATGGGGTCTGCCTCCTGGGTGGTTGACACCGTCAGCATGCGGTTTCTGTCGTGCCTTTCCCATCCCCGGGGATCTGGGATCTTTCGCGCATGTGAGTTGCGGCGCACCGCGCGCGTGGGGACAATCACGCGATGGGGCATTGGGAGACTGACCGTCTCGTCGCTGAGGTTCAGCGCCTCGCCGTACGGGGGCTCTCGCGGGATCAACTGCATCGTGAGTTATCGGCGCGACTGCGCCGTTCGATCGGCTTCGACGCGGCCTGCTGGCATGGCCTTGATCCGGATACGTTGCTGCTCACTACGGCCAATCCCGAGGAACTGCTCCAACATGGTTTCCTCACGCCGGACACCGAACCGCTGGCCGCCGAGTCGGTGATCGCCAGCGAGTACCTCCGGCCCGACGTGAACACCTTTGCCGCCCTGGCCCGGCGCCGGTCGCCAGTCGGGGTCCTCAGCGAGTCAACGCGGGGGCGACCCCAGCGCAGCGCCCGGTTCGCGGATTTCCTGGATCCACGCGGAACCCCGCACGAGCTCCGGGCCGCGTTCGTCACCCGCCACCGCGCCTGGGGCTGCGTGGTGCTGCACCGCAGCCCAGCCTGGGGCGACTTCACTGCTTCCGAGGCGCGTGTGGTCGCCCGCCTGTCGCGACCCGTCGCCGAGGCCCTTCGTGTGTCCCTCCGCGTTGACGCGGCGAACCGGCCCGAGGAGCCATCGGCACCCGGCCTCCTGCTCCTCGGGCCCAGCGATGAGCCTGAGATGATCACGGCTCCGGCGCAGCGCCTGCTGGAGCCATTGCGGAGCCTCAGTCCCGGAGCGCGGCAGAGTGTGCCGATATCGGTGCGCACTCTGGCGGCAAGCGCGCGGCATTCCGGCACGACCCAGGCGGTGCACGTATCTACGAGCGTCGGATGGCTCTCCCTTCACGCGTCGCTACCCGACGGCGCCGGCGCCCGCCGGGTCGCCATCGTCCTCCAACCCGCCTCCGGCGAGCAGGCCGCTGCCCTGCATCTTGAGGCTCATGGACTGACCAGCCGCGAGCGCGAAGTGGCCACCCTCGTCGCTCGGGGGATGTCAACCAAAGCGATCAGCCAACGTCTGTTCCTGTCCCCCTGGACCGTCCAGGATCATCTCAAGGCAATCTTCGAGAAGACCGGCACCCGCAGCCGCCACGAACTACGCGCCAAAATCTTCTTTCACGACTTCCTGCCCGGGATCGCGACTCGTGCGCCTCTCGACGCCCACGGCCATCTTGTCCACCGCGGACCTCCCCTCCGCGTATAGGCCGCATCGTACGGCCAGAGTTCTTCTCCCCCGGACGACGTGCCCCAGCCAGCCGGCTACGGCGAGTAGACGACATTCCCGCCGCGCGGAGCCGACCATCTAAAGCTCGGCGGCTCGCGGCGACGGAGCGGCTAGGGACCGGCCGACCGCTGCCCGCTCGCATTGCACACGATTGCCGCAGCCGACCACAGGGAGGCTGTTGGCAACCCCTGCCGTCGCTGCTGGAAGCCTCGGGGTCAGCTGGCGTCGAGCGCGGCGAGGAGCGTGTGGACGCGCTCGGCGATGTCGTCGCGGGTCGCACGGACCACGTCGAGCGGGCGGCCTGCAGGGTCGGGGAGGTCCCACTCGAGGTAGCGCTTGTCGGGAACGTAGGGGCACTGGTCGCCACAGCCCATGGTGATCACGAGGTCGGCTTGTTCGGCGAGCTCGCGGGTGAGAAGTTGCGGTGTGCGGTCGGCGAGGTCGATGCCGAGTTCGCGCATGACCTCGACGACCTCGGGGTGGACTCGCTC
This sequence comes from uncultured Solirubrobacterales bacterium, assembly GCA_963757165.1. GTDB lineage: Bacteria > Actinomycetota > Thermoleophilia > Solirubrobacterales > Solirubrobacteraceae > Palsa-465. The sequence goes on along the minus strand of CAVWQO010000001.1, from coordinate 258,316 downwards.
GCCGGGAGTGGTGCCGGCGGACAGGGCAGTGTGGCGGCCGGCCGCGGCTCGGTCGAATAGGGCTTGGCTCATCTGCGAGCGTCCGGCGTTGTGCAGGCAGACGAAGAGCACGGCGCTCATTGCGGTGCCTGGGCGCCTGCAGCGCTGGCGAGGTGATCCCGGCTGGCGGGAGGGGTGTCGCCGTGTGGGAGCATCACGTCGGCCGCTTCCGCCGCCGTGATGTCGGGGTAGAGCGCGCGGATCGCGAGGATCGCGAGCGTGCCGCCGATCGTCTGGGCGATCACGAACGCGGGAACCGAGGCGGGCGCGATTCCGGCGAATGTGTCGGAGAACATCCGCCCGACGCTGATCGCGGGGTTCGCGAAGCTGGTGGAGCTGGTGAAGAAGTAGGCGGCGCCGATGTAGGCGCCGACCGCGCCCGGTGTCGTGCCGCTGCGCCCTGTGCGAGCGAGCGCGAAGATCACGAGGATCAGCCCGAGCGTCGCGATGATCTCCGCGAGCAGGTGCGCCGGACTGCCGCGGTGATGGGTCGAGATGCTAATCGCCGTTTTGGCGAACATGGCGTTTGCCGTGATCGCGCCAAGGACGCACCCGCTGACCTGGGCGGGGAGGTAGGCGAGCGCGTCGCGGCGAGTGATCCCGCCGAAGCTCGCGTCGACGAACGAGACGATTGGGTTGAAGTGCCCGCCGGAGACCGGTCCGAACATCAGGATGATCGCGTAGAGCCCCGCGGCGGTGGCGACCGCATTCTCGAATAGCTCGAGGCCGATGTCGTGCGGGGACAGCTGTTGGGCGGCGATCCCGGATCCGATCACGACCGCGGCCAGGCCCGCGGACCCGAGCAGCTCGGCAAACAGCCGGCGGGGCAGTGGTGGCGGCGTGGTCAAGTCGGGATCAGGGGCTCGGTTGGGTCGGCCCGCAGTCTAAAGATTGACATCCATCACTTCAATCGGTATTTGTATATCGATGTCTGTCGATCTGGAGCTCACCCCCAAGACGAAGCGGCCGGCCGGTGAGCGGTGCTGTGAGCCAGTCGTATATCCCGACGTCGAGCGTGGTCAGGCGGTCCAAATGGCGGCGGTCGCCAAGGCGCTCGGCGATCCGGTCCGGTTGCAGCTGGTCGATGTGCTGCGCAAGCACGCCGGGAAGGTGTGCGTGTGCGAGCTCGTGCCGCTGTTCGACCTCTCCCAGCCGACCGTCTCGCACCACCTGAAGGTCCTGCGCATGGCGGGCCTGGTCGGCTCCGAGCGCCAAGGACTGTGGGCCTATTACTTCGTGAATCCCGGAGCACTCGAGGAGCTGTCCGGATGGCTGAGCTAGAGAACCAGTGCTGCACCCCCGCCGCCCAGCAGACGTGCTGTGAGCCAGAAGTCAAAGCGTCGTGTTGTGGCGATGGTCACGGCACGGCTTGCGGATGCGGCGCCGGCGCCGGCGTTGGGGACCCCGAGTTCCGCGAGACCGATCGTGTTTTACGACACGCAGCAATTACGGCAGTGGCGCGACGGCGGCGAGCGCGAGGACGGCGAACTGCCAGGCTTCGTGGAGCCCGCCGGCCAGCAGAATCGCGGCGCCGAGGATTCGCCGATCGCGGCCGGGCCGGCACCGTCCAGGAATGCGCGGGCGATCAGCCTGTACCCGGGCAAGGCTCGGTCCGATCAGCGCGCGGGCGGCCTGGACCGCCACGGCCGCGACCGCCGCTCCCGCGCCGGCGCCGGCGCCGCGGACCCAGAGCGGCGGTGAGCGGGCGAGAAACAGCAGCGACAGCGCGAGGATCAGGATCACGGCCGGGGCGACGAACCCGATCCCCCCGACGATCGCGCCCGCCGGACCCGAGACCCGGTAGGCGCAGAGGATCGACAGCTGCGTCGAGGCCGGACCCGGCAACAGGCCGCAGGCAGCGTTGGCGTCCTGGAACTCGACGGCGCCCATCCACCCCATCCGCTCGACCATCAACTGCCGCAGCAGCCCGATGTGCGCCGGCGGGCCACCGAACCCGGTCACCCCGATCCGCGTCCACTCCCGCGCGACCGTCCCTAGCGATGCGACGCGCCCGTGCTGCAACGGGGCGGGCTCCGTCATCGCCCTGCCTCATCGTGGGGAGGCTCGGGGAGCTCCGAGCGCCGCCCCGCGTCAGACCGGATATTCGTCCTTACGGTGGGTGTCGAGGGCGTCAGACTGATCCTTCGGCGTGCGCTTGAGCAGGAAGGAGTGGTACGGCGCGACGAATGGGTCGGGCGCCGTGACCGTGTAGGTGTGGTAGACGGTTCCGTCCTCGCGCGCGAACGCGATGAAGCTCGGGGCTTCGCGTAGGCCGTCCTCGAGCTTTCCGCCGATCTGCTTGGACCAGTTCTTGAGGAACTCGGGAGGATTGTCCATCATGTCCCGAAGCCCGGGGATCTCATCGACCTGCTCCGGCTTGACCGCGAGCCGGAAGTCGAACGGGAAATCCGTCCCATAGGTCGAGATATACGGGAACTGCCAGCCCATCCTCTTCTTGTAAGCGCTCAGCTTGTCGATCGGCGCTCGTGAGAAGCAGATCAGCGTCACATCCTGGTGGTTCAGGTGCACGCGCGGGCCGTCGAACTCGTCCCCAAGACTCGTGCATCCTGGGCACGCTCCCAGCTCGTAGTCGGGCCCGTACATGATGTTGTAGGCCAGCAGCTGCGAGCGTCCCTCGAAGAGGTCCTCGAGCGTCTTCTTGCCGTCCTCGGTGTCGAACTCGTACTGCTTCTCCACCGGTACCCACGGCAGCGCGCGCCGCTGCTGTGTGACCTTTTCGCCGAGCGCAGCGTATTCGGCCTCTAGCCTTGCAAGCTCGTCGCGCGCGGCCTGCCATTCCTCGCGGGTTCCGATCGTGTGCTCCGCCATGGCTACCTCCGTTTCGTCAGGTGGTCTCGCAGCGTAGACCGTTGCGCGGCGCGGAACTCATCGCAATCAGCAAGACAAATGTCGCCTGGCCAGGCGGAAGGCGCGCCCGACCAACCTACAACGACCATAGAGCTTCAGTGGGTGAGAGGCGTGCGGCTCGCAGCGCTGGGATCAGGCCGGCGAACGCTCCAATGATCAGGGAGGCGGCGATGCCGCCGGCCCATGCTTCGGTGGGGATGATCGTGGCCCAGTGTTTGGTGTGGGCATAGACGACGGTGGCGGCCGCGCCGAGGGCAACGCCGACGGTCCCGCCGAGCAGTCCGAGGAGAATGGCTTCCGCGAGGAACTGGATGCGGATGTGGCCTCGGGTGGCGCCCAGGGCGCGGCGCAGGCCAATCTCGGATCGGCGTTCGAGCACGGAGATGATCATGATGTTGGCGACGCCGACCGCGCCGACCAGAAGGGCGACAGCGCCGAGGCCCAGGAAGAGACCGTTGAGAGCACTCTTGGCGTCAGCCTGCGCAACGAGCGCGTCGGACGGTTGGCTGACGTTGACCCCGCTGGGGTTCTCCGGGTTGGCGGTGGCGGCGAGGAGGTTGTCGACGGCGTTCACTCGCTCGTCCTGCGCACGAAGGTAGATGGTGGAGGGGTGCCCGTCGAAGCCCAGATACCTAGCTGCCGCGGGGTAGCCGACCAGGACCGCGGAGTCGAGGTCAGAAGCGAGCACGGCCGGTCTGAGGATGCCGGCGAGGTAGAACCACTGGCCACCCACCCAGATGCGCTGGCCGGGATACACGCGGTCGATGCCAAGCAGCCGGGCGCTGGTGGCGCCGAGGACAGCGACAGGCTCCTGGGCGGTCGCGGCGTTGAGGTACTGGCCATCAGCGAGGGTAGTTGCGAGCGCCGGCAGGAGGTCCAGGGATGCGGCTTGGACGGTCAGGCCGTTGGTGTCTACCGAGGGGATGAGAGGGTTGCGGAAGGCGCCCACGCCGGGGACCGTCCCCGTGCTCTGCACCTGCTGAACCCCTCTGATCCGGCCGATCATGACCGGCGCCATGGTCGGCAGCTCGACGGCGCTGCCGGTGACGCTCTGCCCGTTCCTGGCCGTGAGCAGGTTAGTGCCGAGCCCTTTGATCTCGGCCAGCAGACCGGCCTGGGAGGAGGCGGATAGTCCAAGCACGGCGACGATGGCTGCCACGCCGATCGCGATGCCGAGAGCGGACAATCCGGCCCGCAGCTTCCGTGTCCGGAGTCCGACGATGGAGAGCCGAGCCAGGTCCGAAGGCGGTAGGCGCCGGCGGCCCACGGTCGCCGTCGCGGTCACGACGGACCCTCGCCAGCCGGGCGGGTGTCGGCGACGATGCCGCCGTCGAGGATCTCGACCTTCCGCGGCATCCGCTCGGCGATCGCGTGGTCGTGGGTGATGACCACGATCGTCGAGCCAGCCTGGTTGAGCTGGTCGATCAGCGTCAAGATCGACTGCCCGGTCGCCTGGTCGAGGTTCCCGGTCGGCTCGTCGGCCAGCACGATCGCCGGCCGGCCAACCAGGGCCCGGGCGATCGCCACCCGCTGGCGCTGCCCGCCGGAGAGCTGGGTGGGACGAGCATCGGGGCGCTCGGCCAGGCCGACGAGCTCCAGGGCGTCCAGCGCGCGTTCGCGGCGCTGCGTGATGGGGATGCCGGCGTAGAGGAGGCCGTCGGCCACGTTGTCCACCACGGTCTCGTGCTCGGCCAGGAAGAACTGCTGGAAGATGAACCCAATTCGGGTAGCCCTCAGATAGGCCACGTCCTCGTCGGCCATCGCTGCCACGTCGAGGCCGGTGATCAGCACCCGGCCGCTGGTGGGCCGGTCGAGGGTGCCCATCAGCTGCAGCAGCGTGGTCTTGCCCGACCCCGAGGGGCCGACGATCCCGACCAGCTCGCCCCGGCCGATGGTGAGGCTAACTCCTCGCAGGGCGAAGACCGCCGGCTCGCCGGGATAGGTCTTGGTAACGCCAGCGACGTCGAGCACCGGCGGCCCCGCACCATCGATGGCTAGGTCATTGCGCGCCGCGACCGCGCGGTTGGCAGGTGTGGGTGGCGGGGTCGAGGTCATGTCGTTGGCACCACGACTGCCTCGCCGGCCGCCAGACCCGGGGCTGTGATCTGCACGACCCCCTCGGCGTCGTCGAACAGACCAAGGGAGACCGGCACGAGATGGTTGCGCGCGCCAGCGCCGACGACCTCGACGGCGTAGCCCCCTCCGGACCGGGCGAGCAGCGCGGTCACCGGCACCACCAGGGCGTTGTGGACGCTGGCGGTGGTGATACCGACCTGCACCGGGGCTTGATCCCACGTGCCGGTCGCGGCCGGATCGGACGGCGTGACATCGACGGTGATGGTCGGTGTGCTGCCACTGCCGCCGGATGAGCAGGTGTCCGTTCCCGGCGCGGCCGAGCTTGATCCCGACCCGCCCGACCCGGCGCTCGACGGGCACGTAGCGACCTTCGCCACTGAGGAAACGACCCCCGTGCTGGTCTGGTTGCGGGGCAGGGTGATGCTCACCTTGTCCCCGACCGCCATGCTGGTCTGTCGTGAGGCGTCCAACGCCACCTGCACCTGGCGGATGGTCGAAGTGCCCTGCAACACCGTCTCGCCGGGCTGGGCGCCGCCCCCGAGCAGGGCCGAGACGCTCGTCACCCGCACAGCCGAGGGTTCGAACACCACCTCGCCGAGACTCAGCGTGCCCGTTCGAGTCAGGCCCACAGCCGCCTGGAGTTTCATCAGAGCGGTGGTGGTGGCTGACCCGAAGACGGCTGCCCTCGGACGAAGCTGCGACGCGGGCGCATACCCGAGCGCAACCAGATCCCCGTTGAGCTCGGCCACGTCGGGGCCGCGCGCCCCGGCGGAGAGGGTCCGATAGGCAGGTGTCGAGCCATGCAGCAACACCACCGGGCGATCGTTGACCCTGTAGAGCACGTGACCCTGCCGAATCACCCCGCCGAGCGCGGGGAGCGCGGTGTACGTCCCCCGTGCCTGGTTAATCACCGAGTACGCCGAGCCGTCCGACCGCGCCCGGTAGCTCAGGATCCCCCCCTGGGAGACCATCGCGGACAGCGTTCTCCTCTCCACTCGCGCGGTACCAACCGGCAGCTGACGCGCGGTCGCGCTCGCGCGCTTGGCACCAGAGGCGACGAGCACGCCCCCGGTGACGGTGACGGCCACGACGGCCGCTCCGGCCAGCGCCCAGGTGTTCCGCGTCATCCCCCCTGCCCTCCCCCGGCTGCCACTCCCAAGAACCTGCCGCACTTGTGCGTGGCCGCGTTGAGAATGGTCATGCCACCTGGCCGGCTGGACGATGGGATCAGGTACGTGTTGATGACCGGCTGACCGTTGAGAGGGTCCGGAAAGTCGGGCACGCCCCTCGCCCGCACGCACTGGGCGAACCTGAGGGCCGCCGATTGCTGCGCGGTGCTGCGCTTTGCGCTCAAGGTGCCCGGAGGCTGCAGAGCCTTGCACGCGTTGACAGCAGCCGTGAACACTGCGGCACTCACGTCGACGCCAAAGTTGAAGTCGCCCGACGAGTCCGGGTCCGGGAAGTGAGGTACGCCGTGCGCCCGCACGCACTCGGCGAACTTCACCGCCTTCTCCCGCTTGATGGACTCAGTGCTGATGCCGGTGCCAGAAGTGGCGGAGCTGCTGGCGCTGGCGGTATCACTGGCGCTGCCGGAATCGCCAGAGCCGGCGGTGGTTGTGCCGGCTGGCGCGTTCGACCCACAGCCCGCGAACAGGCTGATCAGGACGACGAGGACCGGGGCCGCCATCAGCCGTTGTTTCTTACTCATGTCTTCTCCTTCGGGTCTTTGAGTGCGTTGACATCACGGCTGTGCCGCGGCGCGGACCGGAGCGAGCACCAGCGAGTCGCCGGTTGCGGCGGGCGCCGCAACTGTGGTCGCGGGGGTCGTGGAGGCGACGGATCCCACGAGTTGCTTGGCGATCTCACCCGCGGCGGCGAGGATCACCGGCGTGTCGCTGCCCTGCCCCTGCCCCATCACCACGCCGACCGCGGTCTGCGGGCGGCCTCCGACGGTGACGTTGGTGAAGAACGCCAGGCACCCCCCGGCCGCGGAGTCAGACCCGGTCTTGCCGGCGTAGCCCTCAGCGATCAGGGGGTTGAAGTTGGCCAGCGTGCCGGCGACCGGCAGCGTCACGCTGGGCATCGAGACGATCCGGCGGAAGACGGGAAAGCGCATCGCCTGTTCAAAGACGCGCAATTGGTCCGCGGCGGTGGACACCGTGCTCGGATCAAAACCGCTGGGATCGGTGTAGAGCGTGTGGTCCATCCCGAGCGTGCGGGCCTCCGCATTCATCTCGGCGACAAAGCTGGTTTCGCTGCCCGCCAGCTGGCCGGCGAGGATCCGGGCGATGTTGTTGCCGGAGGGGATCAGCAGCGCCTCCAGCAGCTGGCGCTCGGTCAGCGGCTCGCCGGCCCGCACCGCCACGACCGACTGGCCGTGGGCCTCGGCCTGTGCCTGCTCCTCGGTGACGGTGATCGTGAACCCGTCGTGTGCGCCGCTCAGCGGGTAGCGCTTCAGGACCAGGTAGGCGGTCATCACCTTGGCCAGGCTGGCGATCGGCGTAGGCTGCTCGTCCGGGCTTGCCGCCGGGCGGCCATTGCCGAGCACCAACGCAGCCTGCCCCTGCTCCGGCCATCTGACCGCCGACGCGTAGATGCGGCGGTGGTCGTTGCGCGTGTGGGCCGTGGGCATGCTCACGTAGCCCGTGTCGTTCAGGAGTTGGCCACCCGTGTGGGCGAGAAGCAGGGCCAGGACAACGCCGAGCACCAGGCGTCGCCGACGCGCGTGGTACACGGTCGGTCGGCTCCAGCGGGCCGCTGTTCGTGCTGATTGGCTGTAGGCCACGCCGCCAGTGAAGGTGGCGTGGTGTTGCCAGCACGTATCGGTTTTCCGATACGCCGACGATATGTTCCGGCTGCCAACATCAAGGGCATGCGCGTGCTGATCGTCGAGGACGAGCCCTTCATGGCGGACGCCATCCGCGATGGCCTACGCCTGGAAGCGATCGCGGCAGACATCGCCGCCGAGGGCGACACGGCTCTGGAGTTGCTGAGCATCAACTCCTACGACATCGCCGTCCTTGATCGCGACATCCCCGGCCCCTCCGGTGACGAGATCGCAAAACGCATCATCGCCTCCGGCAGCGGCATGCCGATCCTCATACTCACCGCTGCCGACCGGCTTGACGATAAGGCCTCCGGGTTCGGGCTCGGCGCCGACGACTACCTCACCAAGCCGTTCGAACTCCAAGAACTCGTGCTCCGTCTCAGAGCACTGGACCGCAGGCGCGCCCACAACAGGCCGCCCGTCCGAGAGATCGCAGGCCTCTCTCTGGATCCGTTCCGGCGCGAGGTCCACCGCGACGGCCGCTACGTCGCACTCACCCGTAAGCAGTTCGCGGTGCTCGAAGTCCTCGTCGCTGCTGAAGGCGGTGTCGTCAGTGCCGAACAGCTACTGAAACGAGCATGGGATGAGAACGCAGACCCGTTCACCAACGCCGTACGCATCACCGTCTCAGCACTGCGCAAACGCCTCGGCGAACCCTGGATCATCGCCACTGTGTCCGGCGTCGGGTACCGCATCGACACCGGGACTGAGGGAGACCGTGGATAGAGCGCCCGGGTTGAGCGTTCGCCTCAAGCTCACCCTCAGCTATGCCGGCTTCCTGATGGTCGCAGGCGCCTTGCTGCTCGCTGCCACGTGGGTGTACCTAACGCGAGTACGGCACGTGGGGCTCATCCTCGAGCCGAGCTACGAGCAGGCCGTCCTGCGCGAATTCGCTCCGACCGCTGCCGCCGTGATGGCGTTCTTGCTCGTGTTCGGCCTTATAGGAGGTTGGCTTCTCGCCGGGCGGATGCTCGCCCCTCTGGACCGCATCACAGACGCCACACGCATCGCCGCGAACGGATTGCTGGCTCATCGGATCCGGCTACCGGGGCGCAGAGACGAGTTCCGCGACCTCGCCGACGACTTCGACACCATGCTCGAGCGACTCGAAGCACACGTCGCCGAACAGCAGAGATTCGCAGCCAATGCCTCCCACGAACTGCGCACGCCGCTTGCGGTCACCCAGACACTTCTCGACGTCGCCCGCAAAGATCCGAATCGCGACAACGGCGAGCTCGTCGAGCGCCTCCACGCCGTCAATACCCGAGCGATCGACCTCACCGAAGCACTGCTCCTGCTCAGCCGCGCCGATCAGCGCGCCTTCGCCCGGGAACACATCGACCTGTCCCTCATAGCCGAAGAAGCCACCGAAACGCTCGTCCCCCTCGCAGAACAACGCGGCCTGACAATCGAGATTTCCGGCGGCGCGACCCCCTGTATCGGCTCACAGGCGCTCCTGTTGCAGCTGACCGCGAACCTCGTGCACAACGCGATCGTGCACAACCTGCCAGAACAGGGCACGGTGTGGGTCACGACCAGCGCTCAGCTCCAGAGCGTGATGCTTACGGTCGAGAACACAGGCGAGAAGCTCACCGCACAGTTGGTTTCCACGCTGGCGGAGCCGTTTCAGCGCGGCTCCAGACGCATACGCACCGATCACGCCGGTGTCGGCCTCGGCCTGGCCATCGTCAGCAGCATCACCAACGCACACGACGGAGCTCTAACCCTCACCCCCCGGCCGGCCGGCGGACTCTGTGTCGCGGTACGACTACCCGCGGCGCCAACGTCCGTGCCGTTGAAGCGGAGCTCAGGGGCGACGGTCCCGTCGGCAGCCGGGAAATGATCTCGCCAATGTCTTCCGTTCCTCACGAACAGGCCCGGTTGTGCGCGCTAATCCTGGAGCTGCTCGAGCGCCGCGGACCCGGCAAGACGATCTGTCCCTCCGATGCCGCCCGGGCGCTGGCCGGTGAGGATTTCCGCCCGCTCATGGACGCGGCTCGGGCCGCCGCCGCCGCGCTCGTGGCCGCGGGCATGATCGAAGTCACGCAGCACGGGGAGATCGTCGACCTGGCGCAGGCACGGGGGCCGATCCGCCTCCGCCGTCGAAGCACCCAAGGCCCCGCGCGCGGTGTCAGCCCGAACTCGTGATCACGGACGTGTGAACGTAGGACCATCACGTCGTGAGCGAGACAAGCGGGCGGTCTGCTCGCCTCCTGGGCCGCCACGGGCGATCTGGCGGCACCACGCAGCGGTTTCGAGGGTGAGAGGGAGGCTTTCGTCCCCCCCCCCCCCCCCCGGACCAGGTACGCTCGCCGGCATTGCGCAGTGTCAGTATTGTGATGACAGGGCCCGGTGATGACCGCTGTCGACACACTCGGCGCAGGGCGTGCCGCATTGTTGCGGGGTGCTTGGGTAGAGGCGTCGCGGAGGTTTAGCGACGCCCTTGCCGCGGAGGAGTCGCCGGCTGCCTATGACGGACTCGGGGTCGCGGCTCGGTATCGCGGGGACCTCGACGCTGCCGTCGCCGCTCACGAGCGGGGTTACCGTATGGCGCGGTCGCTGGGGGACCGGGAGCTCGCCGCCAAGCTAGCGGCGCAGCTAGCGATCGACGCGTATGGACAGGCGCGAATGGCGCAGGCCAATGGGTGGATTGAGCGCGCGATGATGCTCACCGACGCGGCCAAACCCAGTGAGGGCCGAGCGCTCGCGCTGGCGCTCAGAGCCCATCTGGCGATGCTGGCTCACAATGATCCGTTGGCGGCCCGTAGGTTCGCGGGGCAAGCCGTCGAGGCCGCCCGCGCGGCGGGCTCGAGCGATGTTGAGATGGTGGCACTCGCGTTGGAGGGGTTGGCGCTGGTGTGTGTTGGCGCGATTGATGAGGGCATGCGGAGGCTCGATGCCGCAACGGCTTCAGCCGTCGCCGGCGAGGTGGGCGACGTCGACCTGGCGGAGACGATCTGTTGCTATCTGATCGACGCCTGCAAGCGTGTGCGCGACTTGGAGCGCGCGGCGGAATGGTGCGCGCGCGTGAGTGAGATCGCCTCACGCTTCGAGGATCGGTTCATGTTCGCGGTGTGCCGTATCCACCACTCGGACCTACTGGTTTGGGCGGGTGACTGGGGGGAGGCCTGTGAGGAGCTCGAGGTCGCAGCTGGTCTGCTCGGAGCGACGGGGCTCTCCAAAGCCAGTGACGTTGACGTGCGGCTGGCCGAGTTACGACGGCGCCAGGGACGGAGCGAGGAGGCAGCCGTTCTGCTCGCGACGTGCGAAGGTCACCGCCTTCATGCGCTCCATGCCGGTCTGCTCGCACTCGATCAACGCGACGTGCGGAGCGCCGTCGAGGCTGCGCACCGTTTCCTCCGGCGCGTTGGGGAGAGCGACCGCTTCGAACGCGTGGCCGGCTTGGAGCTGTTGGTTCGGGCGGCCGTGCAGAGCGGCGACCTGGCGGAGGCGACCGAAGCTGCGAGGGAGATCCGAGCGACTGCCGATGCCGCGGGGACCGGTCCCCTGCTGGCCTCGGCGCTGCTCGCCGAGGGCCGGGTCGAGGCTGCGATGGGGTCCCATGATCGAGCACGCGGACGGCTCGAGGATGCTGTGGCGGCGTTCGAGGCGGCCGGGGCTCCGTTCGAGGCGGCGCACGCCCGGCTCGAGCTTGCTGAGACGTTGCGCGCGCTCGGCCTCGAGCAAACGGGAAGGGTCACGAGCGCCGCCGCGCAAGCGGCGCTCGACGGGCTCGGTGCCGCGCCGATCGTTCCAATCTCCGATGGCGGTCCCCTGTCCCAGCGAGAGCGCGAGGTGCTGAGCCTGGTCGCGCAGGGGAGCTCGAACGAAGAGATCGCCACCGTCCTGGTCCTGAGCGTCCGGACCGTCGAGCGCCATGTCGCGAACATCTACGGCAAGCTCGGCCTGTCTGGACGGACGGCGCGCGCTGCGGTGACCGCGTGGGCGTACGCACACGGAATTACGTAGTTCGTTTGGTGATGTTGGGTGTGGGCGCCGATGCGCACCCCGTCTCCTTCGTCCATGCTCGCGGTCGAACCGAACGAACGGAGGCAGGCCATGTCAACCACGCAGATCGATGCACGCCGGGCTGAGGAGTTCGGCGGCCGGGCGCTCCAGGTACTCAACGACGGGATGCTCACGCTGCTGATCAGCCTCGGACACCAGTCGAGGTTGTTCGACACCATGGCAGAACTTGAGCCGGCCACCAGCGAGCAGATTGCCCAGGCTGCGGACCTCGAAGAGCGCTACGTCCGGGAATGGCTGGCGGGGATGACTGTCGGGGGGATCGTCGAGCATCAGCCCGAAGCTCGGACCTACGTTCTGCCGCCCGAGCACGCGGCTTGCCTCACGCGGAAGGCCGGCCCGGATAACCTCGCTTCGCTGGCTCAGTACGCCGGGCTGTTCGGGGAGCTAGAGCAGCGAGTGCTCGACTGCTTCCGCCACGGGGGCGGCGTTCCGTACTCCGCGATGCCCCGCTTTCAAGCGCTGCAGGCCGAGGAGTCCGCACAGGTCCAGGACGCCGGCCTGATCGACGTGACGCTGCCGCTGGTTGATGGGCTCGTCGAGCGCCTGCGGTCCGGTATCGCCGTGATCGACGTCGGTTGCGGCCACGGTCACGCCGCGAATCTGATCGCTGACGCGTTTCCCGCCAGCACCGTAAGCGGGATCGACATCTCCGAGCAGGGGATCGCTGCGGCGCGGGCCGCCGCGGTGAGCCTGCGGCTCGGCAACGTCGCCTTCGAACTGCGCGACGCTAAGTCGCTCGCGCAGGACGCCCACGACCTCGTGACCGCCTTTGACGTGATCCACGACCTGCCGGACCCGCGCGGAACCCTCGCGGCTATCCACGCCGCGCTGAAACCGAATGGCGTCTTCCTCATGGTCGACATCGCCGCATCCAGCGATCTGCACGGCAACATTGACCATCCGCTTGGCCCAGCGCTCTACACCGCCTCGGTGTTTCACTGCCTGACCGTCTCGCTGGCAAACGCCGGGCCTGGCTTGGGAACGATGTGGGGCGAGCAGCAAGCGCTCGCGCTGCTCGCCGACGCGGGCTTCACGGATGTACAGGTCAAGCGCGTCGAGGCCGATTTCCTCAACGCGTACTACGTCGCGCGCCGGTGACCAGCCGATAGGCCCAGACCGCCGTGAGTGCGACGCCCGCCGTCGCGCAGGCGCCGGCGCCGGCGAGAAGACCAATCTGCCCAAATTGCGGGGTCAGGCTCGAACAAGCGCAAGGGGCATGGTATTCGTCGTTCTCCTCTACCGGGACCGGGGCTGTGCACTGCGAACAGTCACGGGACCAGAAATGGGCGTGGCCATGATGGTTTCCGCTCGACTTTCGTTCGACCAGGCGAGTAAGCAGGTCGAGGACATGATCCAGCAAGGGGCAGCGTTCGGACATGTGGAGGATGCGATCAACGCGTCCTCGTTCTCGCGGAGCCATAAGGGAGCTCTCTGGTTGCTGGCATGGTCGCTTCGTGACTCGTCGCTACAGCGTCGCGACGCTCGATTGATGGCCGGGACTTTTGCCTCCCAGACCTAGCTCGGCAAAAGATCGCCGCACCCCCAGGGGCACGCGGAGCACATCGGCCGCTGACGGGACGCGTCTATGAGCTCCCGCGGACTGGCCGTCTTTCCGGAAGGTTCTGAATGCGCCCGGCGTCTGCCTGGTTAGATCGTTCAACTGGGAGGGAAGGCAACTTTGCGACGCGTCAGTTTGCTCTCCGTGCTTGTCGTTGTGGTGCTGTCCGGCTGCGGCGCCAGCAGCAGCACCAGCGGTTCGCCCGCTTCAAGCGCGTCGTCCTCCGGCGCGAATTCGCCGCGGGCGGCCTCGGCATCGACCAAGGCGATTGCGGTGGCCGAAACCGAGTTCAAGCTGACACCGGCCAGCCCGAGCGTTCCGGGTGGCCTCGTTCACGTCACGGTCAGGAACTCGGGCACGATCATGCATGCTCTGGAGATTGAGAACGCCGGCCCCGGAGGCAAGGATCTGCGCAGTCCCGATGTCCGACCGGGGGCGACGACAATCATTACTGCCAACTTGAAGCCCGGCCGGACGTATCAGTGGTATTGCCCGATCGACGGCCACAAACGTCTCGGCATGAAGGGAACGATCACTGTGATCAGCGGTGGCAGCGCCACGACAGCGCCTGCTGCGACGACGCCGAACCCTGCTAGCTCTACGAGCTCCAGCTCGAAGGGCTACGCCTACTGAGGCGACGACTCATCGGCATCTGGGATCGAGGCTGAAGGCAGCTGTGGCCTGAGAGACCGACAGCGGGCCGCCCGCGGGAATCAACTGAATGTGGTTGACCTCGGGATTGCTCGGATCGTTTGATGGATCGAAAGGTCGATAGAGGCCGTACTGCGCGAGCTTCGCCTCGCTGATCTGGGCAGCGCTGGCACGGAGCAGGCTGTTGACCCCGATGTCCTCAGCCTGGCCTCTGGTGTGTGGGTCGTTGGCGAAGCCCCCGACAGCGACGCTGTGAGCAGGTGTGCGGAATCCGCTGATCCCGTAGATCACGACACCGAGTGCCTTGCCAAGAGCGTCGAGACGCGCTGTCAGGACAGGAAGCTGACCCTCGCTTTGGCTCGTCCCGGGGTCTGGCACAAAACCGGCGCCAGCTGACTTCACGAGCGGCTGCGCAAAAGCATTGCTGGTCGCCCCGCCGCAGAGGTTGAGGATCTTCAGCTCGCGTTTGACTTCGGCGAGCGACGGAGCGCGCGCGGTAGCATCGCCGACCGGGACGGTCGGGGTGATCGCCGACGCCACAGCACCAGCGGCGGGCTCGATGGCTTGAGGATGCGCCCTTGGGATTCCGGTTGTCGAACTGAGCGCGTCCCGTCCGGTGCTGTCAGTACCCGAGGGCCCACTCGCACCGCACGCCCCAAGGCCAGCCAGCACAGCCAACGCAACCAGCAGGGTCCCGAGACGAGTGGATGGCACGCGCCCAGTTCAGCAGACACAGCTGAGGCGAGCTTGCGGTTCCGGGTCGAACTCAGACCAGCTGGCCCGTAACGGCCCCCGTTGCGTTTGGCAGCGATGGCGTCCAGCTCTCGACTTCCAGATACTCAGGGGGTGTATGTTAGTCGTCATGACTCCAGATCCCACCCCGGTGCGGGGCTACACACCGACGAAGGACCAGTTGTGCAAGCGCCTGCGCCGCATCGAGGGACAAGTGCGCGGGATTCAGAAGATGGTCGAAGACGACCGTTACTGCATCGACATCCTCCAGCAGGCCTCAGCGGTCACCGCGGCCATGGACAAGGTGGCGCTCGAGCTGCTGAACGGCCATGTCAACCACTGCATGGCCGAAGGCGCCGGCGATGAGAAGCGGCGCCGGGAGATGACCGCTGAGATGATGAGTGCGGTTAATCGTCTCGTGCGCTAGCGGATGAGCGGAGTCATCAGCACTATCGAGGGCGGCTTCAAGGACGCCTTTCTCATGGCCTGGGAGGTCTGGTGGGCGCTCGTGTTCGGGTTCGCGATTTCCGCCGTTGTCCAGGCGTGGGTCCCGCGTGAGCGGATCCAGAGCGCGCTCGCTGGTGACGGCATCACGCCCGCGGCCAGGGCGACTGCTCTAGGCGCCGCCTCGTCCTCGTGCTCCTATGCGGCCATCGCGATCGCTAAGAGTTTGTTCCAGAAGGGCGCGTCCGCGAGCTCCGCGCTGGCCTTCCAGTTTGCCTCGACAAACCTCGTCTGGGAGCTCGGTCTCGTGCTGTGGGTCCTCATCGGATGGCAGTTCACGCTCGCCGAGTACATCGGCGGGGTCGTGATGATTGCCCTGATGTCGCTGCTGTTGCGCGCATTCGTTTCACCTCGTCTCGAGGAGCAGGCACGCAAGCATGCGGTGGGAGCCGACGCCGGTCACCAGCACAATCCGGCCGGCGAGAGCATGTCCTGGCGCCGACGATTGACGTCGGTCTCGGCGTGGTCAGACGTCGCCCACAACTTTCGCGGCGACTGGCAGATGCTGTGGAAGGAGATCCTCACCGGCTTCGTCCTGGCCGGCTTCGTGGCTCAGCTCGGCGACCGCTTCTTCAACGATCTCTTCTTGCTCCATTCCTCCGGTCTGATCCAGGCCCTATGGGGCGCGTTCATCGGCCCGATCATCGCCATCCTCTCGTTTGTCTGTTCGGTTGGCAACGTCCCGCTCGCAGCGGTGCTGTGGTCAGGTGGGATCAGCTTCGCTGGAGTGATGGCGTTTATCTTCGCCGACCTGATCGTCCTCCCCATCATCTTCATCTACCGCAAGTACTACGGCACCAGATTCGCGCTGCGCATCACCGCGCTGATGTTCGTCACGATGGTCGCTGCCGCCCTCATCGTCGATGGACTCTTCAGCGCCTCCTCGCTGATCCCGACTGGTGCCCGCCCTACCCGCGCGGACGTCTTCGGATCGATCCATGCTGACTACAAACTCGCGCTCAACCTCCTCGGCCTCATCGCCTTCACCGCCCTGTTCTGGCTGACGCGCCGCCGGGGCGTGACCGACCCCGCCTGCGGGATGAAGGTCGACCGCCAGAAAGCCGTCACCAAAGACTTCGGCGGCGAGACCTTCTACTTCTGCTCGGATCACTGTCTGCACGCCTTCGAAGCCGACCCGCCCAAACACATCGGCGCAGCCCGCGGGGACGCGCGGCCTGAGCGAGCGCCTAGCGCCCCGTGAAGTTCGCTGGGCGACGCTCGATGAACGACATCATCCCCTCGGCTCCATCCCGGGTCTGCAGGAGCGCGACCATGTCATCGTTGAGACGTGCGGCGGCGGCTTCATGTCCCTCGGAGACCGCCCGTTGGGCCGAGGCCAGCGTGGTTCTGACGCCCAGTGGTGCCGAGCGGGTGGCGATGCGCTCAGCGAGCTGGGTGGCGCGGGCAAGGTGTTCACCTGGCGCGGTGATCTCTTGGATTAGCCCGATGCGATGCGCCTCGGTGGCGTCGTACTCATCGCCGGTGAGGAGCCAGCGCATCGCGTTGCCCCAGCCTGCCTCCCGGGGGAGCCGGATGGTCGCGCCGCCGAACGGGTAGATGCCGCGCTGGATCTCCAACTGGGCAAAGCGCACGTCGCTGCTCGCCACCCGGACGTCTGCGGCCAGCAGCAACTCGATGCCCAGCGTCATGCACCACCCCTGTGCCGCGGCGACTACGGGCGTGCTCCAGATCTTGCCGTCGTTGCGCCACGGGTCGCGCGCGTCCTCGGGATAACTGAGGTTTCCCTCGGCGAGCGCGGGGCCGACTTCAGCCAGATCAAGCCCGCCGGTGAAATGGTCGCCGTGAGCGAACAGCACTCCACAGCGCAGCTCGTCATCCCGCTCCAGCTGCTCGTAGGCCCGGCCCAGCGCCATCAGCAATTCGATGTTGAACGCGTTGCGCTTGTCCGGACGATTCAGCCCCATCAGAAGCACGTGACCGCGCCGCTCCAACGTGAGTACACCGTTATTTGCCTGGCTCACCTGCCACCGCCTTTGTTTGGCCATCAACGCCATTTCGCCGCGTCAACCGCGGTCTTCGCAGCATGAAGCAGTTGCACCGCCGGCGTTCGGCCAGAAGGCCTCATCGCTGCGAATCGAATCGCCTGGCCTCAAGCAAGGCTGGCGCGTCGGCGGCAACATCGGCGGCGAGCCACAATCATCCACTATGGAGCGCTTGCCCTATATCGATGATCATGTAAAAACCATCCCTGCGTCGCGCGAGCGCGTCTGGGGTGCTTTGCTGACCGTGATGCGCGGCCAGCTCGGCCGCAAGATGCCGAAACCAGTCGCGGTGGTCTGGGGCCTTCAGCAGCGGACCCGGACCGGCGACTGGAGCGCGGGGGTCAGCGTCGGCGACACGATCCCCGGGTTTGAGGTCGGCGAGGTGGATCAACAGCGGGTGCTGTCGCTGCGCGGACGCCACCGATTCTCACGCTACGAGCTTCGGTTCGAACTCAGCGAGCGAGCTCCCGGCCATGTCGAGATCCACGCCAAGACGTTTGCTGAGTTCCCCGGACCGCACGGGCGAATGTATCGAGCTCTGGTGATCGGCACCGGTGGGCATCGAATCGCCGTCCGCCGAATCCTCTCCTCGATCAGCCGGCACGCCGCAGGGGACGCCCGCTCGCAGTGACCGGCTGTGTCGTCGTTGCGATCAGAGACGGGCCGCCAGCAAGCCGATCGCGAGCAGGGTGACTGCGACCGACAACGCCTGAAGCGCCCCGTCCAGCGGAGCCAGGAGCAGTGCGCGGGAGAGCTCGACGGAGCGCCCGTCGGCTAGCCGCTGTTCGCCGGTCAACCCGAGCGTCTTTCGGCGCAACAGCCGCGCCGGGGTACTCAACCGCCGCTGGGCGACACTCAGCACACCGCAGGCGAGCGCCACCAGCGCGCCCGCGACCGAGAAGCTGAGCGCGTTCACCCAGTATCCCGTGAAGGCGGGGAAGATTCCCCACGCCACGGCAAACCAAATGTCGCTGTGAAACCGACCTCCAAGCAGCTCGAGGTTGTAGGCCAGGCAGATCGCTGCGCCGAACACGACCAAGGGGGCGAGCGTGGCGGATACCGTCACCACACCGACTACGCCGATGCCGGTTGCGACAGTGAGCGAGACCGCACCCAAGACCGCCAGCGCTCGACCAGACACCCTCGTGCCCAGCGGCCGATCATGCAGCTCGTCGAACGCGTGCGCGCCCACCCCGACCGCGAGGAAGAACGCGAGCAGCGCTGGCCAGATCCGACCGCCATGAACCGTCGGCGCGGCCGCGGCCCCGATCGCCACGTAGCTCAGATGCCAAGCGGTGTAGGGCGGATGCAGGAGCGTGACGAGATCGCCCGCCAAGCCGCCGCGGCGAGCGTAGAACGCCGGGCGCTCAATCCGCTCCATCGCTGTTGCTTCTCACCCCCCACATCACCACACCGCCTCCGAGGCTCATCCGCTGCGTTTCGATCGAGACGATTCCGGCTTCCCGCCACATTGCGACGACCCGCGCGAGCGGATAACGCTCATAGAACCCAGCGATGCTCGGGCCGAGGAAGCGGCCGACCTCATACCAGTCGCGGGAGACCAGGCGGCCGAGCAGCGGCAGTCCGGCCCGGGTGTAGAGCCGCCAGGCCAGCCGCAGCGGAAGCCGCGTCGGCACTCCGAACTCCAGCGAGGCGATCCGCCCGCCGGGCTTGACCACGCGCGCCAGCTCCCGCAGGGTCCCGGTTGGGTCGTCGACGTAACGAAGCAAATAGGTGAAGGTCAGGGCATCGAACTCGCCGTCGGAAAACGGCAATCGTTCAGCCTCACCGCGGACGATGCTGACGCGCTCACGCAGGCGTGCACTCGCAGCCACACGCCGCCGAGCCTGCTCAAGCATCGCGTCGCTCTGGTCCAGCGCGACCACCGAGCAGCCGCCCTGCTTGACCAGTGCTTCGGCCACCATTCCTGTGCCCGTCGCTACGTCGAGTACGCGGTCCTGAGGTGACGGTGCGAGCGCTCGGACCATGGTCCGACGCCAGCGCGGATCCTGTCCGAAGCTGAACAACGCCGCGATCAAGTCGTAGTGGCTGGGCAGCCCGGCGAACAACCCAATCGCGTGGCTCTTGCGGGCCGAATGCCTGTCCGCTTCGCCGGTGGAACCTGGGTCGAGCGTGGCCATGCCCAAGCCTAGCGCGAGTGCCCCGACGGGCTAGCGTGTCTCGACGCGGAACGCGCCCGCGCTAAAGAGAAGCGTCATCCGAGGGCATCGAGCAGATCCGCGATGGAGTTGACAATGCGGGATGCGCGGTAGGGGTGCCGCTCGGCGTCGGCCCGGGTCGTTAGGCCGGTGAGAACCAGAATCGTCTCCATCCCCGCTTCCAGGCCGGAGACGATGTCGGTATCCATCCGATCCCCGATCATCGCCGCGCTTTCAGAGTGCGCGTCGATCGCGTTGAGCGCCGAGCGCATCATCAAGGGATTGGGCTTGCCTACGAAATATGGCTCGACGCCGGTCGCGCGGCTGATCAAAGCCGCTACCGAACCGGTTGCCGGCAGGGGCCCGTCGAGCGAAGGCCCAGTGGCGTCCGGGTTCGTGGCGATGAACCGCGCCCCCGCCGCGATCAGGCGAATGGCGGTCGTGATGCGCTCAAAGCTGTACGTGCGCGTCTCCCCGAGGACCACATAGTCCGGGTCACGGTCGGTAAGCGTATAGCCAGCGGAGTGCAGCGCAGTGGTCAAACCCGCCTCGCCGATGACGTACGCCGAACCCCCGGGCCGCTGGTCCTCCAGGAAACGCGCGGTCGCCAGCGCAGAGGTCCAGATCGCGTCTTCCGGCACGTCCAAGCCGCTGATTCGAAGCCGAGCGGCCAGGTCCCGTCGCGTATAGATCGAGTTGTTGGTCAGGACGAGGAACGGGGTCCCACGTTCTCGCAGCCGGGCGATGAACTGATCTGCGCCGGGAATCGGGTGCTCCTCGCGCACCAGCACGCCGTCCATGTCCATCAACCAAGAGCGGATCTCGCGTCTGGCCATTACGACCACCAGGATAAGCAGACCACGGCGAGCCTTCCAGCCGCCCTCTCAGGCCCGGAGACCGACCTGGGATGATCTCTCGATGACGTTTGCTCGCTGCTGTGCGCTCGTGGCCGTCGTAGGGAGTACATGTCTGGCCGGCGGGTGTGGGGCCGGGGATAAACGGAGCTCGGTGCGCACCGGCTCGGCGGCGGCGACGAGGCGCAGTCCGGCAGTTCCTGCCACGCCCACCCTGCCGACACCGATTCCGGCGCCGCACGCGATGCCCACGCCGGCGCCCACGGGCAGGCCGGCCGATCCGGCCGCCGTTACCGTCATTCGTGCCTGGTCCAGCGCCCTGCTCCATGGCGACGTTCGAGACGCGGCAGGGTACTTCGCCATCCCCAGCCTGTTCGCCAACGGGAGCGGTCCCGGAGGACTCACCGTGATTGCGATTCGCAATCTGGCGCAGGCAAGCGCGGCCAACGCCACCTTGCCGTGCGGGGCGACATTCATTTCGGCCGATCAGCGCGGTCGTTATGTCAACGCCTTGTTTCGCCTGACCAACCGCCCGGGGCTCGGCGGGGGCTGCAGCGCTGGCACGGGCCAGACGGCGCGCACCAACTTCGTCATCAAGCGCGGCAGGATCGTCGAGTGGATCCGCGCGCCCGACGACCCAGGCGACAACGCTGGGCCGCCAGCGTCGCCCCAGCCGCAGCCGCAGCCGCGCCCGTTCGCACCTGCACCTCCGACACCGCGCGCACCCAGCCCTGTCATCTGAGCCTCCCGGCTACGTCGCGGCGGCACCAGCTGCTCAGATCCAGCCCGTCAGAGTCGCGCTATCTGTTCTTCGAAGCTGACGATCTCGATGCGGCGACCGAGCTTGGCTCACAGATCCCGCGGCGAGCATGGGTGGAGCGATCGAAGTGCGGCCAATCGCAGAGAGGTAGAGATCGCCGCGGCCTGAGCGATCTCTGTGGCCTCCTCGGCAAACTCCCCGGCTCGCCGGGGAGGCCACCATCGGCGCAGCGTCATTCGGTATCAAGTGCTGCTGTGAGGCTGACCGAGGAGATGACCTGGCGCGGACGCCGAGTCCAGTGGAGCCGACAGGGCTCTGGACCGGCGGTTGTCCTCTGTCATGGCACGCCGTGGTCCTCGGCGCTCTGGGCTCCGTTCGCCGCTGCCCTGAGCTCGGAATTCACGACCTACCTGTGGGACATGCCGGGCTATGGGCAGTCGTCGAAGGACGCGGAACACTCCGTCGCGCTCGACGTTCAGGGGGAGCTGCTCCACGACCTGCTCGAGCGATGGGAGCTCAAGCGTCCTCACATCATCGCTCACGACTACGGCGGTGCCGTTGCCCTCAGAGCCCATCTGTTGCACGGCTCACGGTTCGCCTCGCTCGCGCTCGTGGACGTTGTTGCGCTGGCTCCATGGGGCTCGGACTTCTTCCGCTTGGTCTCCAACCACGCTGAAGTCTTTGCCGAGCTTCCAGGCGCCATGCACGAAGGCGCGATTCGGGCGTATATCGCCGGAGCCAGCACGGCTGGTCTTACATCTGAGCAGGCGGACATGCTCGTCGCGCCCTGGCTGGGTCCCACCGGCCAGGCCGCGTTCTACCGCCAGATCGCCCAAGCCGATCAGCGCTTCACCGATGAAATCGAGCCTCTGTATCCGAGCCTCGACGTCCCGGTCCTCGTCATCTGGGGGCGTGAGGACAGCTGGATTCCCCCCGACCGCGCCGAGAAGCTCGCGGCGGCGATCCCGCGGGCCGAGCTGTGCCTGCTTGAGCATGCCGGACATCTCGTGCAGCTCGACCAACCTGTCGAGCTCGCCACGCGGCTGCACGCCTGGCTGAGCGGACGAGCCTCGTAGAGCTTCGCGGGATCCTGTAGCCGTAGCGGGCTGATTGAGGCAGCGCTTACCCGGAACCCCCGTGGTAGCGTTTCACCTGATTCCGGTCTAGGGGAAGAGGTGAGGGTGTTGCAGTCATCAGGGCGCACGACGCGCCGTCTGTTCATGCTGAGCGGGCTCTGCCTCGTTGCGGTTGCGCTTTCGGTCCTCTCGGTCACCGGCGCCGTGGCGCTCCCGATCATCGGCACGCCCACGGGGCTGAACGATCTCGCCGCTCTTGGTCAAGGACTCGGCCAAAGCCCCGCTCGTGTAGCCACTGTCCGCCGGGCCGAACCACCCCTGCTGGCCACGCCGCGCGCCCAGTGCGGTCCCGGCTCGCACCCCGAGCCCGGCACCCAGGGTCGTGTGCCGGCGGGTTCGGGCACCAACGGCCTGTGGTGCAACGTGACGTTGATCTCACACCAGGGGACCTCCGGCGGGTTCAAGGTGTTCCGGTACGTCGACCAGTCGGGGCACGTTTGCGCTTTTTACGACACCGCGCTGCTTTTCCCGACCAACGCGATCAACGCCCTCGGACCCTCCCTGGGCGTGACCGTCCTCGACATGACCGATCCGGCTCACCCGGTCAAGACCGACACCCTCTCCGAGCTGCCGATGCTGTCTCCACACGAGTCGCTGAATCTCAACGTCACGCGCGGCTTGCTCGCAGCGGTCAACGGCAACCCGGCCACCCTGCCGGGCCTCGTCTCGATCTATGACGTCCATGCCGATTGCCGGCATCCGGTCCTCGATTCGACGTCACTTGTGGCCCGGTTCGGACACGAAAGCGGCTTCACCTCGGACGGCAAGACGTTCTACGCCACGAGCACCGCGCTGCCGTCGATCACCGCGGTCGATGTGACCGACCCCAAGCAGCCACACGCGATCTGGCAGGGCAGCGTCTTCGCCCACGGCATGTCGCTCAGCAATGATGGCAACCGGGCCTACGTGGCGGACCCGAGCGGCAACATGCTGATCTTCGACACCAGTCAGATCCAGGCCCGCAGGGCAAACCCGCAGGCCCGAGAGATCAGCCGACTCACCTGGGGCTCGGCCTCGATTCCGCAGAACGCGATCCCTTTCACCGAGAACGGGCACCCGTACGTGTTGGAATTCGACGAGTACACCGCGGGCACGCTGAACCTCTCCGGGAGCCGGGACGCGGTCGGAGCCGGTCGCATAATCGACATCTCGGACGAGACCAAGCCGTTCGTCGTGGCCGACCTTCGGCTTCAGGTCAACCAGCCGAGTGATCACCACGCCGCCGGAAATGATCCGGGGACGTTCAGCCCGGCACAGGGCTACGCGGCGCATTACTGCAACATCCCGACCCGCGTCGATCCAAAGATCGTGGCCTGCTCATTCATCGCCTCAGGCCTGCGCGTCTTCAACATCAGCGACCTCCTGCACCCGCGGGAGATCGCCTATTTCGTCTCCCCCACCACGCCCAACACCGAGACCGGGTACTCGGCCAGCGACTACGCGATGTCACAGCCGGCCTTCGACAGCGCGCGCCATGAGATCTGGTACGCGGATGGTGGCACCGGCTTCTACGTCGTGAGGGTGGACAACGGTGTCTGGCCGCAGGCCACGCCCCGGCCACGGGCCGGCTGCCCGACGGCCAGGGGGCGGCTGGCCGGACGCTCGCTGGGACCGGTCACCCTAGGGATGACCCGTGCGCGTGTTCGCCGTGCGTTCGTCCACAGCTCCGAGCACGGTCGGCGCTTCATGGACTTCTTCTGCCTGACCCCGATCGGGATTCGCGTCGCCTACCCGTCTGGGGGGTTATTGTCAAAACTCACTCCCAGCGCGCGCCGACGCTTGCAGGGCAGAGCGGAGTTGGCTCTCACGGCAAATTCGCACTACGCGCTGGGAGGCGTGCGGCCTGCCGCTCGGCTGGCCCGGGTGGTCCGTCAGCTGCACGTGGGGCGGGGATTCCACGTCGGCTTGAACACGTGGTATCTGACCCCGGGACGGGCGAGGCGGGGACTGCTCAAGGTGCGCCACGGCGTGATCGAGGAGGTCGGCATCGTCGATCCGGCGCTGACCTCCAGTCGCGCCGCCACTAGTCGGCTTCTCCGCAGTCTGTTCTGACCCGCCGCGAGCGAACGCAGTTGGGCTCGCCGCCACTCAGTCCGGGGGCCCTAGACTCGTTGCGATGTCGTTTCTCGGCGGACTTGGCCAATCGCAGAGTCAAACCGACGCTGGCGGTGCGCGTGCGGGAGTGGCCCACGAAGAACAGCGGCGTGCCACCCGGTCCGGGCTCGTGGCCAGCGGGACGCTGGCTTGCGCGCGTTGCGACGCTCCGATCGCGATCGGCGGCGGTCGGCTGACCCTGAGCCACTCACTCGCATGTCCGTTCTGCGCTCATCACGGCCCCGTTCGTGAATTTCTCTCGCTGGCCTCACCGACACGGCCGGTTCGTGTGGCGGTGCGTGTGCGCTTGCCCGTGTAGAAGCGCCCGGCGTCACCCATCCGAGCGACCGACAGGTGACGCCCGCGCCCAGTCGCTGC
Organism: uncultured Solirubrobacterales bacterium; assembly: GCA_963757165.1. Classification (GTDB taxonomy): domain Bacteria; phylum Actinomycetota; class Thermoleophilia; order Solirubrobacterales; family Solirubrobacteraceae; genus Palsa-465. The sequence goes on along the minus strand of CAVWQO010000001.1, from coordinate 233,648 downwards.
CCCACGTTCAGTCCGCGGTGGCGTACCCCTGCACGCCTCCGAAGTCGACAACCACGCAGCTCACGTCGCCCACGGTCCAAGCGTCGTGGCCTGGAGGCATGTAGAAGGTGTCGCCCTCTGCGAATTCGCGCTCGGTCCCGTCATCCATCTTCAAGGCGACGCGACCTTGTAGGACGTAGCCGATGTGTTCGACCTGGCACGAATCGGTGCCGGCGATTGGCTTGACGTTGGTCGACCAGCGCCATCCCGGCTCAAATGTCGCCTTGCCAACCGCATGACCATTGAGGTTCACCACCTCCATTCGCCCCTTGCCCTCGGTGAATTCACGTACGTCGTCGGCATCCTCGAAGCGCTTGCCTGCTAGCTCCGCCATGCTCGCTGCTCCTCTCAAGGGTGAGTGTTGTCAGTGGCCGTGCTATTGCGCGGCGGGCTGGATGTTCTGGTTGAGGTGGAAGAAGTTCGTCGGGTCGTACTTCGCCTTGAGGTTCTCCAGGCGCGTGTACGTCTCTGACTCATACGCCGAACGAACACCAGCATCGCCTTCGTCGGCCATGAAGTTCACGTAACGGGCGCCCGTGGAAAAGGGCGCGAGCGCATCCGAGGCCTCCCGCACCCAGCTCATGTTCGGCTCGTCCTCCGCCGGGTCGAGCCACAGCCCGATGTAGTTCATGAGGAACCCGGCGTCCCGGTTGCCGAACGCTGTCGCGCCGGACGGCACGCGGCCCGCCGCTCCGCCCATCTGGTGAACGTGAAGCTGCCCCAAAGGCGCCGGGAGCCCGTGTGCGGACCCGACGATGGCGTCGATCGCCTCGTCGGTCAGCGCATCGACGTAACCGGACCGCCAGTAGTTGCGGGAGCCACGCGGAACGCCCGCGTCGAACATGCCCTGGATCGCCTGGTAGGGCATCGGTCCCAGCACGTCGACGGCCGGACTCAGGTCCCGAAGCGGCTGCAGGTCACGCTCGGCCGTCCCCTCCGGATCGAGATGGAAGCAGGCAAGACCAAAGATCGGCGTACCCACAACTTCCGGCGGCACGAACGGCTCGGGTGGTGCATACAGGAACGCGGCCATCGTGCACAACTCGTCCGGCGTATCGGCAACCCAATCGCGCCAGAAGCGCAGCACATCTCCGGCGGCGTCCGCCGGCCAGGCCAGCAGCCCACCGAGCACCTGGGAGATGGGGTGCAGACGAAACTCGAACTCAGTTACCACGCCGAAGTTCCCACCGCCGCCGCGCAATCCCCAGAGGAGCTCCGGGTTCTCGGTGTCGCTGGCACGCACCGTTTGACCATCGGCGGTGACAACGTCGGCGGAGATCAGGTTGTCGCAGGCGAGACCGTGCTTGCGCATCAGCCAACCGATCCCTCCGCCGAGCGTGTACCCAGCGATGCCGGTCGTGGTCACGAGCCCGCCTGTGGTGGCGAGTCCGAAGCCCTGTGTCTCCTGATCAAGCTCCCCCCAGGTGAGGCCGGCCTGGGCGCGCACGGTTCGCGCCTCGGGGTCAACACGGACGCCCTTCATCGGCGATAGGTCGATCACCAGGCCCCCGTCGCACGTAGCGTTGCCGGCCACGTTGTGGGCGCCGCCGCGCACGGCGACCGTCAGCCCTTCGCTCCGGGCGAAGCCGATTGCCGCGATCACATCGTGAGTTCCGGTGCAGCGCGCGATCATCGCGGGGCGGCGATCGATCATCCCGTTCCACACGCTCCGGGCCTCGTCGTAGCCGGCGTCATCCGCGGTGATGAGCTCCCCGCGCAACGCGTCGCGCAGCTCGCGGACGCTTGCCTCCCCTAGCGTGGGCGACGTTCCAAGGTGACTGCTGGTCATTGGTCCCTCTCCTTCGTCGGATGTGTGGGAGCGACGCTAAGGCGGGCCTGTTATTCAGGCGTTAGCACCCCGTTTGTGGCCGTTCGGAGCAGCTGACGACAGTGCTCGACTCCTGCCCGATCGCCGGTCTGCGTGAGGATCTGCAGCGCCTGGGTCAGCCGCCCCGGCACCCGCTCGGGGTCCCCCAGCTCCGTGTCGAGCTCGGCCAGCTCGCGGAGGATCGGCGGCAGCCAAGGGGTATTGGGCGCAAACGCCTCCCAGTCCGCGACGGCGTTCTCCAAGAGCTCGCGGGCTTGCTGCGAACGACCACCGTCGGCAGCGAGGTAGCCGAGCTGCATCACCGCGGCCGCACGACCAGGGCCGTCGTCCGTCCGCTCGAACACGACGAGGGCGCGGTCGGCGCTCACACCAGCGCGGTCCAGCTCGCCAGCACACGCGGCCGCGACGGAGGCAGCCAGATGGGAGAGCCCGACGCCCCGGGCGTCATCCAGTGCCTCACGGATGGCGAGGCTCTCCTCGTGGAGCTCCAAGGCAGCCTCGTGCTCACCGACGGCCGTATGTAGGTTTCCCAGCTGGGCCAGCGCCCGTGCTGCCCCCGCTTCATCCCCGAGCGCACGGAAGCGAGACAGGCTGTCCTCGGCGATCGATCGGGCCGCGTCTGCGTCCCCCATCTGCCGCGTTACGGCGGCGAGGTCACACAGGCAGTAAGCCACCGCCCCGGCGGGCCGAACCCGGTGAGCGGTTACGTAGGTGTGCTCCAGGAATACTCTCGCCCGGCGAGGACCGGAGGGCGGCACGCGCCCGTAGCCATAAGCCACCGGTAACAGCAGCGGCTCGCCGTCGCGAGGGAGCTCGTGCAGCAGTTCGATCCCGTGGGCGATCAGCTCTCGGCCGGTCGGCATGGCATTGCGCGTGGCAGCGATCACCCCCAGGGTGTGCGTCACTGACGCAACCGTGGCCGGCGCCGCCGACTCCTCCGCCACCGCCTGACTCTCCCGGCACCAGCGCTCAGCGCCGTCGTAGTCCGCAAACACCCAGGCCATCGTTCCGAGGTGGTGGAGCTCCTCCGCGAGCGCTCTCCGATCGCCCGCCGCGCGGAAAAACGCGGTCGCCTCCCGAGCGGTGGGCAGCGCCTCGTCGCCGACGCCGATGCGAAGAGCGAGCACCGAGAGCCCGTGCAATGCCTCAGCGCGCGCGGCCGAGGGCTCGGGCACGGCGGCCAAGGCCTCCCTGAGCCAGGTCGCGCCCTCCATGCGATCGCCCCGGTCGTGCCAGAAGCGCCACAGCGCTGAGGCGATGCGGAGCGCGACCTGCGGCTCGCTGCGAAGCGCCGTGCGAAGGGCCCAGCGCAATTCGTCCGCTTCGCGAGCAAGTCGGCGGCGACCTTCGGAGCTATCCAGAGCGGGGCCGAGGTTTTCGGCCAGGGCGAGGTAGTGGGCGCGATGGCGGGCTTCCAGAGCCTCCCACTCGCTCGCCTCCTTCATTCTCCCGCGCGCATAGTGACGCACCGTGTCCAGCAGGTGATATCGCGCCAGCCCCTCGCGCTCCTCGACGACGACGAGCGACTTGTCAACCAGTTGGCCAAGGACGTCGAGCTCAGCGCCGGCCACCGTCTCCGCGGCGGCGAGGTCGAAGCTCCCGGCAAACACTCCGAGACGCCGGAACAGCTGTCGTTCGTCGTCGTCGAGCCGCTCATGGCTCCAATCCAGTGTGGCGGTCAGGGTCTGTTGGCGGGTCAGCGCGGTGCGGCTTCCCGCGGCCAACACAGCCAGTGAGTCGCGGAGGCGCTCGGCGATCTGCGCTGGCGCCAGCACTCCGACGCGTGCCGCAGCCAGCTCGATCGCCAGCGGAATCCCATCGACGCGGCGACATACCTCAGACACCGCGTCGGCGTTCTCGTCGGATAGGCGGAACCGTGAGGAGACACCGCTGGCCCGCTCGCTGAATAGCTGCTCAGCTTCCAGGGGCATGAGCGAAGGCACTCTCCAGTCGACTTCTCCGGGTACGTGCAATGGCTCTCGGCTGGTGGCCAGGATCCGCAGGTTCGGGCAGGCGGTGAGGAGGCCCTCCGCTGCCCGGGCACAGGCGCCGACCAGATGCTCACAGTTGTCGAGCACGATGAGCATTTGCCGCTCGCCGATGTGCGCAGCCACCGCCTGCTCCGTTGGGCGAGTTGAGCGGCTCTCTACGCCCAGCACCGAACCGATTGCGCTAGCCACCAGCGCCCCGTCGGAGAGCCCGGCAAGCTCCACCAGCCACACGCCGTCGGCAGCATCGCGAAGCATCGCTCCCGTGGCCTCGAGCCCGAGCCGCGTCTTGCCGCAGCCCCCCGGGCCGGTCAACGTCAGCAGCCTGTGTCGCCGAGCCAGACGGATGACTTCGGTCAACTCACGCTCGCGCCCGACGAAACTCGTCAATTGGAGCGGCAGGTTGCCACCTCGGCGAAAAGCCATCCGGCTGACCGCCGGCGGGCGCTCGGGGCCATCCTCAGCGTCCAGTCTCCGCGTTAGGATCTCCTGATAGAGGAGCCGGGTCTGCTCCTCGGGCTGATCCTCGAACTCACGTCGAAGCGACTCCCGGAGCAGATGGAACTGGGCCAGTGCGCGCTGTCTGCGGCCGGTCAGCGCGTAGTTGCGCATCAGCTCGCGGTGCGCTGGCTCATGCAGGGGCTCGTGAACGAGGGCCTGCATGAGTGCGGTGGCAGCCGCGCCCCGGTCACCGCACTCGTCGAGCGCGCGCGCCAGCGCGAGGAGCAACGCGATGTTCCGCTCTCGCAGCGACTCACGGCGCGCCGATGCCCACGCTTCGAACGTGTCCTCCGGCAGCAATTCTCCACCGTAGAGGCTGATCGCGGCGCGCAAACGCTCGGCACTCGGCTCACGCTCGGCGTCCGCTGCGGCGGCCTCAAATTCCTCGATATCGATCTGGAGGCGGTCGGTACTGAGCGCTAAGACGTCGTTGGCTACCGCGATGCGCGCGGCGCCATCGTCTCCGCACGAGTCCAACGCCCGCCGGGCCACGAACACCGCTTGGCGGAGGTTGTTCGATGAGCCATCGTGATCACGATCCGGCCACAGGGCTTCGATCACGCGCTCACGATGCAGGCTGTGCTCGGGGGTCAGCGCGAGCAGCTTGATCAAGGCGCGTGATTTGCGCAGCCGCCAGGCCGCCTCGGACACGGCCGCACCGCCCACGGCGACGCGAAAGCCCCCGAGGAGCTCGATCCGCAACACCGATCCCAGTTGCCCTGACATCCCCGTAGGCCCTCACCATACGTCGCCGCTCCCAGGCTGACAACTTCGCCTTCGGTCAGCCGGAGCGCGCTCTCGTCAGCCGGAGGGCGCTCTCGTCAGCCGGAGCGCGGTTTTGGCAGCCCGACGCTGTACTCCAGCCACGCCGCGAAGAGAGTGCGGGCCAGCTGCGTCATCTCGCGCTCGTGTGCCGCGATCTCATCGAGCAGTCGCGGTAGCGCACCTGCCCCCATGATCGATTCGAGGCTCTGCGCGTACGCGGGCACTGCTCCCCATCGGTGCGCCAGCGAGGCGTCGACCTCGATGTGGAACTGGAGCCCATAGGCGTGGCCTACCGAGAAGGCCTGCTGCTCGTAGGCGTCTGAGCCAGCCAGCCGTGTGGCACCCGCGGGAAGCTCAAACGTATCCCCGTGCCACTGCAGGGCCTTGAACTCGTCCGGAGCGTGCGAGAACACCGAGTCTTCGGCACCCGCGCGCGTACGCTTCACCGACAGCACTCCGACCTCGGGCTCGGGACCGGGGGTGACGCGGGCGCCGAGACTGGCGGCGAGTAGCTGCGAGCCGAGGCAGACTCCCCAGAACGGCAAGCCTGAGCGGACGGCGTCGGCGACCAGCTGTTTCTCTGCTGAGAGCCAAGGGAGCCGTTGATCCTCGTATGCGCCCATCGGGCCCCCCATCGCGATGATGCCATCAAAGCCTCGCCAATCGGGTAGCTGCTCACCCTCATCGACCTCGACGCGAGTCATCTCGGCACCCCGCTCGTGCAACACGTCTTCGTATGCGCCAGGAGGCTCGCACGCGATGTGCTGGAGGACGAGCAGCCTTCCCGGGTGGCGATCCGGAGGGGAAGGCGGCCGGCTCACGATCGTCAGGCTATCGGCTCTTCAGCAGATCCTCGGTGGCGCGGGCCCTAGCGGGTAGAGCGGGTTGGTGACACGTTATGCCGGAGCCTCGCAAGGGATCGTTCTCGCCTCCGCACAGGAGATCTTTGCCCTCATGCTCGAGTTCGAGCGGCTCCCCGATTGGCAGCGAGCAGTGAAGTCAGCGTCGGTCCTCTCCCGTGACAGGGAGGGTCGGGCGCTTGAGGTCGCTTACGAGATCGACGTCCGAGTCGCGGTCGTTCACTACACGCTCCGACACACCTACGAGGTGCCAAGCCGAATCGGAAGCACCTACGTGGGGGGCGATTTTCGCGATTGCGAAGGCGAGTGGACCTTTGATGATCTCGGCGACGGAACCACTCGAGCCCGCTTCCGGCTGCGGATCGACCCCGGGCGGATCATCCCACGGCCGATCGTCAAGATGCTCAACAGCCGAGTGATGAAGGGCTCGGTGGACGACCTGCAGCGCTACTACGCGCGGCGCGTGTAGCGCACGCGTGACAGCGCGGCGGCCAATGCGGCCGGCGGCCGTCCAAGAGGCGGACTGGCTAGGCTGCGCAGCTTGGACGTTCCCGCGCCTACGTTCGATCTGCAGAGCCATTCAAATCAGTCGGATGGTGCGCTCGGACCGAGCGAGGTGATCAACCTCGCGGCCCGAGCAGGCGTCGAGTTGCTGTCGCTGACCGACCACGACACCGTCGACGGCGTGCCCGAGGCCCGCGGGGCGGCGGCGGGAGCAGGACTTCGGCTCGTCTCGGGGGTGGAGATCTCAGCCTTTGACGCCGGCCAGGGCGATCTGCATATCCTCGGTTACCTGGTCAACGAGCGTGACCCGGCCTTGCGCCGGAGACTGGAGACATTTCGCCGCGAGCGGCAGCGCCGGGCCGATGCGATGGCCGAGGCGATCCGGCAACTCGGCTATGAGCTCGACGAGAGCGTCCTGCGCGAGCGATCCGAGCAGGGCAAGTCGATCGGGCGACCCCACCTTGCCCTCGCGGCGGTTCAGCACCCCGCCAACGCGCAACGGCTGGCCCGGGAGGCCCTGACCGATCCGTCCGCGTTTCTCGTCGCGTACTTGATCGAGGGCGCGCCGGCCTTTCGCCCGCGCCAAGCGCCCTCAGTGCAGGAGGCGATGGAGGTCATCCATGACGCCGAGGGAGTGGCGGTCTGGGCGCACCCGTTCTGGGACGTCGAGGATCCGGCCGACGTGCTGGCCGCGATTGACCGCTTTGCCGCTGCAGGCTTGGATGGCGTTGAATGCTTCTACGCCGCCCACGACCGTGTGCAGTCAGAGCTGCTGGCCGATCACTGCGATCGCGCGGGGCTGCTCAGCACCGGATCCTCAGACTTCCACGGCCCGCATCACCGGGAGTTTTCCCGCTTCCGCGCGTTCAGCACCTACGGGCGAACGCCCAACCTCGGCCCGCTTGCCGCCTGAATTCGATCACGCGGGCACGCTGCGCTCGGCGAGGTGCTGCCCGACCTTGCGCTTGACGCGCTGGAGGGCGTTATCGACGGTTTTGCAGTCGCACCCGAGCCTACGCCCGACCTCCTCGTAGGAATGCCCATCGAGGTAAAGAGCCAGGACCCGCGACTCGAGTTCGGAGAGAGCCGTCGAGATGCAAGCCACCAGCGCGCGCAGCTCCTCGGACGAAATCACCTGATTCACCGGGTCGTGCACAGTCGATCCCGGAAGGATCTCGTCCAGCGTGGGCTCGGAATCGCCGCCTGAGCCAGAGGGGGTGCTTGAGAACGACACGTACTGGTTGAGCGGGGTGTGCTTGTTGCGTGTTGCGGTCTTGACCGCCGTGATGATCTGACGCGTGATGCAGAGCTCGGCGAAGTTGCGAAAGCTGGATTCGCGGTCGGTGCGGTAGTCGCGCACCGCCTTGTAGAGGCCGACCAGGCCCTCTTGGATCAGATCGTCAGAGTCGCCCCCGGCCAGGAAGTAAGACGAGGCCTTCAGCCGGACGAATCCGTAGTAGCGGCGAACGATCCGATCGTATGCGTCAGGGTGTCCCTGCTTCGCAAGGGCGATCAGAAACCCATCCTCAACCTGAGGTTGAGACTGAGGACTTGCAGATAGTCGAGCCACGACACGTTCCCTTCTTGCCCCGCGGCTGCTTGCCGCGCGGTCTCGGAGTTCGTGGCGCGTTACCTCCCCTGGCGCCGCACCTATTCAACTTCTGGATGCGGGTTGTTGTTGCCGCACCCCCTCGTCAAGTCAAGCCCTAAAGCTCGAGTTGATCCTTATCTCCCGGCGCGAGCTTGACATAGCAACGCATCGCTGTCAAGCCTTTTGGCGCGCTACTCCGGAATCCGGAAAAGCTCACTGTCGCGCACGGGCGGCTGTGTAAAGGAGCACCGCTGCTGCCGAGCTGACGCTCAAAGACTCGATCCGGCCATAGATCGGCAGCGAGACGAGCGCGTCACACGCTGCCGCGACTCGCGGGCGCAGCCCGCTGCCCTCGGAGCCGAGCACCAGCACCGCCTTGCCGGTCCAGTCCACGGCGTCGTAGGACACCGGCCCGGCCGCGTCGGCGCCGTAGCACCACGCCGCTGCCGCCTTGGCGTCGGTCAAGAAGTCGGCCAGGTTGCGGACACGCGCGACGCGAAGATGCTCCACCGCTCCGGCCGAGGCCTTGCAGACCGCTGCGGTCACCTCGGCCGACCGTCGTTCCGGGATTACCACCGCAGCGGCACCGGCACACTCGGCGCTCCGGCAGATCGCGCCGAGGTTCTGTGGATCCTGAACCTGGTCGAGCGCCACGATCAGCGGCGCGGGCAGCGCCAGCACGTCGTCAGCGCGGGCGTAGCGATACGGCTCGACCTCCGCACACAGGCCCTGATGTGAGGGCGAACCGCAGAGGCTCTCGATCTGTTCGGCCTGGGCGGGGGTGACGGTCACGCCGGCTGAGGTCAGCCATGGCTCGCGCAGTGCCCCCGCAGTCGCCCAGACCCGGTGTACCTGCCGATTCTGCCCACGCAGGGCTTCGCGGACCGGATTACGGCCGTAGATGATCATTGCCGGGGCAGCAGTTCTGGACCGTCGACGCCGTCGCGGACCTCCCAGCCAAGCTCCCGGACCTCGTCGCGAATTTGATCGGCCCTGACGAAGTCCCGCTGCGAGCGAGCCTGCTCACGCTCGTCCGCGAGCTCTCGGACCACATCTGGGGCTTGCTGCTCATCGGCATCGAGAAGGTTGTCCAGGGCCAGGATGCCGAGCATCTCACGCAGGTCCTGGTCCCCGGGAGACTGGGCGGAGCTGTTGGCCTCCCTGACCCAATCGAACACCGCCGCCAGCGCCGCCGGGGTGTTGAAATCCGCGGCCAGAGCAGCGAAAAAGCGGGCTCTCAGGGGCGGCGAGAACTCGGGCGACGGGCCCGGATGAAGCTTGCGCCCGGCCTCCCGCACCCGTTGTACCCGGGCCGTTGCCTCCGACAGGCGCTCGTCGTCGAATTCGATCGGTTGCCGGTAGTGCCCGGAGCAGAAGTACATGATCAGCGCGTCGCGTCCGTAGCTCGCCAGCGCGTCACGGAGGACGAAGATGTTTCCGACCGACTTGGCCATCTTGGCCTGGTCAAGGCGGACCATCCCGTTGTGTACCCACAGCCGTGCCAGCGGCGCATCACGCGCCGCGCGCGTCTGCGCGGCCTCGTTCTCGTGATGGGGGAAGATCAGATCCGAGCCCCCGCCGTGGATCTCGATATCGACGCCCAGGAGCGACTCCGCCATCGCCGAGCACTCGATGTGCCATCCAGGTCGCCCCGAGCCCCATGGAGCCTCCCACGCCGTGTCCTCAGAGGATTTGGTGGCCTTCCAAAGAGCGAAATCCAGCGGATCACGCTTTCGGTCGGTTCCCTCGACCCCCTCCCCCTGGTCCATTTCGTCGATTTTCCGGTGAGATAGTTCTCCATATCGAGGGTAGGACCGAACCGAGAAGTACACGTCTCCGTCGACCGCGTACGCATGCTCCTTCGCCATCAAGGTTCCAATCAGCCCGATGATCTCCGGAATCGTCTGGCTGGCCTGCGGCTCGTGATCGGGCCGGCCGAGTCCCAGCGCGTCGGTGTCGGCGATGTAGGCCGTCGTCATCTCTTGCGCCAAGGCGTCGCTGGCTATGCCCCCCGCCTGCGCGGCAGCGTAGATCTTGTCGTTGATGTCAGTGATGTTGGCGACGAAAGTCACGTCGTAGCCTTCGTGCACAAGGAAGCGCTTCATCAGCGAGAAGACCACGAACGGGCGGGCGTTCCCGACATGGATGCGGCCGTAGACCGTGGGTCCGCAGGCGTAGATCCGGACTCGGCGGCCATCTCGCGGTTCCAGTGCCACTACGTCCCCGGATCGCGTGTCATGCAGCGAAATCGTGCGCATGGTCCGGCAACCCTAGCGTTCTGCAGCGCGGCTGCCGGCGGCGACCGATAACGTGCCCGCGGTGCCTGGCCAGCTTCCCCATGCCGAGCGGCTGGCGGTCGTCGACGCGGCGTTCCGCTCGCTTCCGGACCGCTACCTGGGAGCCAATCTCGGCTTCGACGCCACCTACCACGTGAGGTTGTGCGACCTCGGGCACACATGGGAGATCCGCTGCACCAGTCACGGCGCCCGGGTGCGCAAGGGCGTCACGCGGCGCGTTCCGGACGTCACCCTCTCGACCGACGCGGACACGTGGCTGAGACTGCGCGAGGGCGAGTTCTCCGGCGTTCAGGCCTTCCAGCGCCGGCTGCTCAGTGTGCGCGGAAACCTTGACTACGCCGTGGGCTTCGAGGGCATGTTCCGGCTCCCCAATGGGCGCCCTCCGCTTTTGCAGATTTACGACGTACCGGTCGGTCGCCACCACATCTCAACTCTGACCATGGGAGCCGGTCCGGATGTGCTGCTGCTGCACGGACTCGGAGGAACCCGCGCCTCATTGTTTGAAACGGCAGCCGCGCTCAGCCGGCATTACCGCGTTCATGCACCGGATCTTCCCGGGTTTGGCTCTTCCAGCAAGCCCGCCCGCGGGGCTTACAACGCGCGCTGGTACGCCGAGAACATCCTCGGACTGATGGATCAGCTCGACATCCCGCGGGCGCACCTCGTTGGCAACTCGATGGGCGGGCGCGTCGCGATCGAGGTCGGATTGACCGCGCCGGAGCGTGTCGGCGCACTCGGACTGCTGTGTCCTGCCGTCGCCTGGCTTCGGCGCGGCTTTCATCCCATCGTGCGGCTCCTGCGGCCGGAATTCGGTCTCTTGCCTCACGGCTTCCGCCGCACCACCGTCGCGTCGCAATTCTGGAGCATGTTCGCGGACCGGGACGTGATCGATCCGGCGGTCGCCGACCTGATGGTCGACGAGTTTCGCCGGATCTACCAATCAGCCGGCGCTCGGTATGCGTTTCTGGCCTCGGCCCGCAACATCTACCTCGAGGCTCCGTTCGGCCGGAACGGGTTCTATCCGCGCCTGGCGCAGCTGCAACCTCCCGCGCTTTTCGTCTGGGGTACGGACGACCCGCTGGTGCCATCAGCATTCGGTCGTCACGTGACGAAATGGCTTCCCAGCGCGGAGCAGATTACGATCAAGTCGTGCGGACACGTTCCCCAGGTCGAGCGACCCGAGGAGACCACCGAATTGCTGATGGACTTCTTCGCGCGGGCCGAGCTAACGCTACCCGCCGGAGCCGAGCTCGCCCGGGCAAACTCGCGAGCGGCCTGACTACGACCTGGGAGGTAGCCCGTGGCTGAGGCTGGCACGGTGACCCACAGCCGCAACGGACATGTCGAGTCCGACGGAAAGGCGAGCAACGGCGGCGACGTCCCCGAGCGCTCGCTGCTCAGCCGAGCCCTCCGGGAGGTGGCGCAGCAGGCTCAGCGCCGGATTCCGCGCGCCGATCTCGATGAACGTGACCCGGACTTCATCCGGGAGCGACTCCCGCTGCTCTGGCTCTTCGCCAGCATCTGGTATCGCGGCGAAGTCCGCGGCCTCGGGAACATCCCGGACTCGGGGCCGGTGCTGCTGGTCGGCAACCACTCAGGCGGAAACCTGACACCGGACACACTGGTCTTCACCCTCGCCTTCAATACCTACTTCGGGGTGGAGCGCGCCTTCTATCAGCTGGCGCACAACCTGGTTCTGTCGATGCCCGGCCTCGGGCAGCTGCGCAAGTTCGGAACCGTTGCGGCCTCGCCCGAGAACGCGAGCAAGGCCTTGGACTCAGGCGCCGCGCTGCTCGTCTATCCCGGGGGGGATTATGAGGTGCACCGTCCGAGCTGGGAAGGACATCGCGTCGACTTCGGCAACCGCAAGGGATTCATCCGCCTTGCCCTCGACCAGGGGGTGCCGCTCGTGCCCGTCGTGTCGATCGGAGGCCAGGAAACGGCGCTCTTTCTCAGCCGCGGAGAGCGGCTGGCCCGGCTGCTGCGCCTCGACAAGATGTTCCGCCTGAAGGTGCTGCCGATCTCGCTCGCCTTCCCGTGGGGCCTAAACGTGGGCGACATGCTCGGGCACATCCCCGCCCCGGCGAAGATCACCATCGAGACCTTGCCGCCGATCGATCTCCAGGACGAATTCGGCCCCGATCCCGACGTCGAGGAGATCTACGACCACCTTATGCGGTTGATGCAGGAGACCCTCGATGCACTCGCCGCCGAACGGCGGCTGCCGGTGCTCGGATGAGGGTTCAGGCCACCACCCAGATCGCCGCGCCGATCGACGCCGTATGGGCAATCGCCTCCGATCCCGAACGCGCGCTCAGCTTCATGTCCGGGATCACGCGCTGGGAGGTCGCCAGTGATCCGAGCACCGGGCTTGGAGCGCGCTACCGGATGCTGCTGCGGGTCGGCTCAGCAGAAGTTGGCGGGCTCGTCGAAATCGTCGAGTGGGACGAGCCGGGCGACTTCGCCTGGACTTCGGTCACCGGGATTGACCAGCGGGGACGCTTCCGGCTTCGCACGACGACCCAGGGCAAGACCAGAGTGGAACTGCGCCTCGCCTACGGAGTTGCCGGTGCCGGGCTGTCCGGCTGGCTGGCCGAGCGGATCGCCGCGCCCACGGTTCGCGGGCACCTGCGCCGAACGCTGCACCAGCTCAAGCGGTTGGTCGAGTACGAGCAGATGCGTGAGCACGCGGCCGCGCGACGGGCGGCACGGGCGGCCTGACCGCACCTCGGCCAGCTTGGCGTGGCGGCGTGGGGCAGTTCGGGCGCCGACTCAGGGTCGCGAGCCCGTGCCTTCGCTTTGATCCGGTCGGCCGGGAGGTGCGGCCCGTGCCGCCCGCGGGCCGGGGGCCGTGCCGCCCGGGGGTTGCGGGCCGGGGCCCGTGCCGCCCGGGGGCCCGTGCCGCCCGGGCGCGGGGGCCGACGGCCGACTAACGTCACAGACTGCAGCCCCCGGGTCGCTCGGGGCGGAAATGTCGGCCTCAGGCCGACAAATCAACCAAAGTTTCCTTCCGCCTCACGGTTTGTAACGTTTGTCGGGTGGATGCCGGCCGGCGCACGCGGGTCGGGGGGTGAGGCAACAACTCGCGGCCAGCAGTCCGATCGGGAAGCAAGACTCCCGCCAAGCTCCGGCCGGCGCAACGAATTCTCCCGGAACCGTCGAGGCCGACGACCGTACGACCGCCTCCGGGCCTACCGGGCCCGGAGGCCTCCGACCTGCCAGCGCCTCGCCAACCAGGCGTGACCTCTACCCAACGCCCCCGCCCCCTCCGACCGCTTCGACCGTCGCCACGGCCAGCGCGGCCGCGCCCTCCTCCCGCCCGACGAACCCCATCCCTTCCCCGCGCGTGGCCTTGACGCTGATATGAGAGATGGGGAGTCCGATCGCCTGCGCGAGTGCCTCGCGGATCTGCTCGCGGACCGGCGCGAGCTTTGGGCGCTCGATCAGGACGGTGGCATCGACATGACGGATGACGAACCCTCGATCGCGCAGCAGAATGACAGAAGCCCGCAGCAGTGCGAGCGAATCCGCGTCCCGGTAGCGCTCATCGGTATCCGGGAAGTGCTCTCCGATGTCGCCGAGCGCGGCCGCTCCGAGCAGCGCATCGATCACCGCGTGGACGAGCACGTCGGCATCGGAGTGCCCGCTCAAGCCCTGTTCGTGCTCGATCTCGACGCCTCCCAGAACCAGCCGCCGCCCGGGAGCGAAGCGGTGACAGTCGTAGCCGATCCCACTCGTAACCGTCATTGGGGCCTTCCGCTCAGCAGCAGTTCAGCCACGCGCAGGTCCACCGGAGTCGTCACCTTGATGTTCTCCGCCGTGCCAGGGACCACGCGCACCGTTCCCCCTCCGCGCTCGACCAACCAAGCGTCGTCGGTGGCGCTCTGCAGGATTTCCTCGGGGGCCGCCAATGCGAGCTCCAGCGCGGCGCGACGAAAGACCTGGGGGGTCTGCACCGCCCAGAGGCGCGCTCGGTTCAGCGTCCGGGTCACTTCGCGCCCGTCCTCGCCTACTTCCTTGATCGTGTCCGGTACGGGCATCGCCGCGATCACGGCGTCCGCGCCCGACGACTCAAGCTCATCCAGCGCCCGCGTGAACAGCTCCGGCGTGGCCAGTGGCCGTGCCGCGTCGTGAACGATCACGGCATCGCTGCCCTCAGCCTCCCCAGCGGCTTCAAGCGCCGCGCGCACCGATTGTGAACGATGCAGCCCGCCGGCCACGGCAACGATGCCCTCCGGTGCGGCCTCCAGCTCATCGGCAGGAAGGGCGACGACGATCGCCGAGACGCTGCTCACGCCACGTAGCGCCTGCACCGACCATTCGAGCATCGGTCGCCCCGAAACCCTGACGAGCGCCTTGGGCCGGCCGGTCCCAAGGCGCTCGCCACGTCCCGCGGCCACGATCAACGCGACCGCCATTTCAGTCTTCGAGCAGCTCTACTTCGCGGCGACGGCCACTTTGCCGTTGCCGCTGGCAGCAGCGTGCCCGCTCTTGCCGTTGCCGTCCGAGGAGTCGACGAGCAGTCCATAGAGATGCGCCTCGACCTCCTCTTCGTTCATCTCAAGCGCATACATCAGCTCAGACGCGAGAATCTTCTTGGCCCGCGTAAACATCTGCTTCTCGCCCGTCGACAAGCCCTTCTCGGCCTCCCGGACGGCGAGATTTCGCACCACTTCGGCGAGCTCGTAGATGTCGCCCGTCTTGATCTTGTCCCGGTTGTGCTTGAACCGCCGGTTCCAATTCTTCGGCATCTCCGAACACTGATCCTGCAGGACGGCGAGGACCTTCTTGACTGTCTCCTCATCGATCACGCGCCGAAGCCCGGCCAGGGCGGCGTTCTCGGTGGGAACCATCACGGTCATGTCGTTGTGCAGGATCTTCACCGTGAGATATTCGCGCTTTTCGCCCAGGATCTCTTTGGCTTCCTTGCGAATCACTTGCCCGGCCCCGTGGTGGGGGTACACGACGTTGTCGCCGATCTCGAACTCAATGTGGGTGAGCACGACGTCGTCGAAGTCCTCGTCCAAGTGCTCTTCCATTAGTTCTGTGATGGTGTCCTCCTCTTTCCTTGCAGGGCGGGGCGTGCTGCCCGCGCGTTTCCACTACGTCTGCAGGTATCGATCAACGAGATTGATCTCCTGCTGGCGGCGAAGTCCCTCGCGGATGTCCTTCGCCCGGATCTCGCCGACGCCGTCGACGGTTTCCAGCTCGCCGTCGGTGGCGGCGAGCAGTTCCTCGAGTCCGCCGAACTCCCCGACGATCCGCTGCACAACTAGCTTGGGCAGGCGTGGTATGCGCCCCAGGATGCGGATCCCTCGTGGAGAGACGGGGTAATCGAGGGTATTGAGCTTGCGGTCGTGGCCGAGCAGCTCTGCCAGTCGACCGAAGTCCAGAAGGTCTTGGTGTGGGAGGCGCACCAGCTGTTCGAACGCGGTGGCGAACTGCTCGTCGCTGTCCTCGATCAGGTAGTCGTGAACGAGCGCGGCCTTGTCGGCCGACACGCCGACCATCGTCTCGTCAAGCTGCATCTCGATTAGCCGTCCCTCGGTCCCGAGCTCGACGATGTAACGCTCGATCTCCACCGCCATCCGGGTTACGAGCTCCGCGCGTTGAAGCACTGTGAGCACATCGTGGAGCGTCGCGCCGCCCTCGAACTCCAGCGCCGTCAGCCGCGTTGACACCTGGTCAAGGCGGCTGCGGTACTTGTCCAGCGTAGCCAGCGCCTGATTGGCCTTGGCCAATACGACCGGGATCTCCTCCAGGATGTACTTGACGCCGTCGACGTAGAGGGAAACGACCTCGCGCCGCTCGGATACGGCCACGACCAGCGAGTCGGTCTGCTTGGAAACCCGCTCGGCGGTCCGGTGCCGCGTGCCCGTCTCCAGGGTGAGGATCGTGGGATCAGGCGTCAGCTGCACGTTGGCGTGGACGATCTTCGTCGCGTTGGAGTTCAGCACGATCGCGCCGTCCATCTTGGCCAGCTGGTAGAGGAAAGCCGGCGAGTAGTCGAGCTCCACCTTGATGCCGCCGGAGAAGAGAAAGGCGAGCTCTTCCGGGTCGCCGATCAGGATCAGCCCGCCGGTCCGGGCGTGAAGAATGTTGTCGATCCCCTCGCGCAGCGAGGTCCCCGGCGCAACCATCTCAAGCGCCCTGACCATCCGGGACTCCTGTCGAGATTCGAGCTCATCTTTGAGCTCTTCCCCGGAACGAGACGCCATGAAAGCCTATTTTACCCGGTATTCCGCCGATCGCGTGTGGTGACTTATGTGTGACGCCCGGTTCCCTCAGCGATAGCTCGCGGTGCGGCCGAGGATCACGGCGATAGCACTCCCGGCAGCCCGAAACGAGGCATCAGGTTCTCGCCTCCAAAGCGCGTGATCTGAGAGATTCGATCCCCGTTCAGCGTCAGCACGAGAAGCCCGGTTCCGCGGGCGGCAGGGGCGTCCTGCTCGCGGACGTAATGGGCCAGCGCAGGCTGTCCGTTCGCCCTGGTCGGGACCATCCGGTGCTCCCGCTCACCCCGGGCCGCGAACGCATGAGCGAGGAAGGCTTCGATTGCTGCCGCGCCCTGGTACTCGAGCGGCTGCGGCGGCATCGTTATCCAAGCGTCCTCGGTGAGCAGCGCGATCACCTCCCGCACGTCGCCGCCCTCGAAAGCATCAGCGAAGCGTCCCACCAGTTCGCGCTCATGGGGCGAGCGGGGGACGGGGGCGCGGTCGCGGCCACCGGGCACGCTGGCTCCAAGCGTGGCCCGCGCGCGTTGCAAGGCGCTGTTGATCGACGGCTCGCTCGACTCGAGGATGCCCGCCGCCTCACCCGCGCGGAAACCGAGCACGTCCCGCAGAACGAGGACTGCCCGCTGGCGCGGGGGCAAGCGCTGAAGTGCGGTGATGAAGGCGAGCGAGATCGTCTCCCGGATCTCGTACCGGGCCTCCGGGCCCGGCGTACCATCCGGGATGTCATCGATGAGCGCGTCTGGGTATGGCTCGAGCCACAGCACCTCCCCCAGGCGCGTGGGCTCAGGCGCGTCGAAGGGAAGGGATTCCGGCGAAGCGCCGGCGCGCGGGCGTCGCGCGCTGTCACGCAATGCGTTCAGCGACCGGTTGGTGGCGATCCGGTACAACCACGCCCGCAGGGACGCACGCTCCTGGAAGCCGTCCAGGCTCTTCCAGGCCGCGAGCATCGTTTCCTGCAGCAGGTCCTCTGCATCCTGAATGGAGCCCGTGATGCGGTAGCAGTGCAGCTGCAGCTCACGGCGGTAGGGGTCGGTCAGCTCCCTGAACGCGTGCTCGTCCCCCGCGCGGGCGCGCAGCAGTGCGGTGTCGCTCACGTCAAGGATCCTGGCATGTCCCATGTGATTTAAGGACACCAGCTGGGACCAAAACTCATCGGTTAGTTCGGGGGCGCCCGGGTGTCTCAACCCGCGAAGACGAATTTTCGATTCGCGATGGGAGACAAGATGAGTAGAGCTGGAGAAGCGAAGGTGAACAGAGCATCGCTGTGGGTGCTCGGCGTTGCCTCAATCGCCTCGCTGATGGTGGCGCTCGACATGCTGGTGGTGACGACTGCGCTGAGCACGATCCGGGTTCATCTCGGCGCCTCGATCGAGCAGCTCGAGTGGACCGTCAACGCCTACACACTGACCTTCGCGGTGCTGCTGATGACCGGCTCCGCGCTGGGCGATCGGTTCGGGCGCAGACGGCTGTTCGCTTCCGGCCTGGCCCTGTTCTCGGTTTCATCAGCGGCCTGCGCGCTGGCGCCCAGCATCGGCTGGCTGATCGCGGCGCGCGCGGCACAGGGCATCGGCGCGGCGCTGATCATGCCGCTGTCGCTTTCACTGCTGAGCGTGGCCTTCTCACCGGAACGCCGGGCCTGGGCGCTGGGCATCTTCAGCGGATTGACCGGTCTCGCAGTACTCGGGGGTCCAGTCCTCGGCGGCGCGATCACCCAAGGTGTGGCGTGGCAGTGGATCTTTTGGGTCAACGTGCCGATCGGCCTGCTCACGATTCCCATCGTTTTCCGCCGGGTGGGTGAGAGCTACGGGCCGCGCAGTGCTCCGGATCTCGTCGGCATGGGTCTTCTCGCGGGTGCGACGCTGGGCGTGGTGTTGGGTCTGATGCGTGGCAACAGGGCGGGCTGGGCGAGCCTCGAGGTCGTCGGTTCACTGGTCGCCGGTTCACTCCTCGCGGTGGGCTTCGTCGGCTGGGAGCTGCGCTCCAACGCGCCGATGCTGCCGATGCGCCTGTTCGGTGTACGGGCATTCTCCGCTGGCAATGCGGCGATGTTCTTCCTGTCCGCATCCCTGTTCGGAGCGGTGTTCTTCATGGCCCAGTTCCTGCAAACTGCTCAGCACCATGGTCCTTTTGACACCGGACTACGGCTTCTGCCCTGGACCGCCACGCTGTTCATCGTCGCACCGCTGACCGGCTCCAGGATTGGGCGTGTGGGTGAGCGTCGGTTCGCCTCATTCGGGCTGCTGCTTCAAGGCGTCGGCATGGCCTGGATTGCGCTGATCGCAAAGCCAGAGCTTGCCTACTGGCAACTCGTGGCGCCCCTGGTTCTCGCCGGCCTCGGGGTGTCGATGGCGATGCCCGCGCTCCAGAACGCAGTCATGAACTCCGTCTCGGCCGAGAACATCGGCAAGGCATCGGGCACGTTCAACATGCTGCGTCAGCTCGGCGGCGTGTTCGGAATTGCGGTTCTCGTGGCGGTATTTGCGGGCGCGGGGAGCTACGCATCGCCGCAGGGGTTCAGCGACGGCTTCGTGGTCGCGCTGGGCGTCTGCGCAGGCGTCTCGCTCGCGGGAGCGCTTGCCGCGGTCGCGCTGCCCGGCCGCGTGCCGGCGGCGGCCCCGTCCGCCCCCGAGCCCGTCGGGGTTCCGGCTGCCGAATCCCCTGGAGCACCGGCTCCCGAACTCGCCCCGGCGGGTTAGTGGACTCGGGACGCTAGGCGGCGGCCACGGCGGGACGCCAGGCGGCGGCCACGGCTGGGACGCTAGGCGGCGGCCACGGCCGGGACGCCAGGCGGCGGCCACGGCCGGGACGCTAGGCGGCGGCCACGGCGGGCCGCTAGGCGGCGGCCACGGCGGGACGCTCGCCGAGCACCGCGCGGACCGCCGAGCGAAGCGTCGTATACCCACCGGGTTCGATGACCGGCGTCAGGCCGAATTTCTCCGCTTCGGCCAGGCGCCGGTCCGCGTGGCCGACAGTGCGCAGCTCTCCGGTCAGGCCCAGCTCGCCGAAGCAGGCCAGCGGGCGCTGAGCATCCGCGCCCGCCAGCGCTACCCGCTTGGCGGCGCTGGCCACCGCGAGCGCGACCGCCAGATCCGCGCCAGGCTCATCGACCCGCACTCCGCCGACGACGTTGACGAAAACATCTGCTGCCCCGAGCCCGATGCCGGCGTGACGTCCGAGCACGGCGAGCACTAGAGCGATCCGATTGCGGTCCAGCCCGGCCACCACCCGGCGCGGGGGGACGAGCTCCGAGGAGGACACGAGCGCCTGCACCTCGACGAGCAGCGGCCGCGTGCCCTCCATGGCACAGAGCACGACGCTCCCCGGTGCCCGGGTGGCTTCCCCGACGAAGCGGGCCGACGCGTCGAGAACCTCGACCAGACCGTGGTCGCGCATCTCGAATACGCCGGCCTCGTTGGTCGAGCCAAAGCGATTCTTGACCGCACGGACGGTTCGATACGTGCGCTCCCGCTCGCCTTCGAACTGGAGCACGCAATCGACCAGATGCTCAAGCACGCGGGGTCCGGCGAGCGCACCCTCCTTGGTCACGTGTCCAACCAACAGCACGGCGATCCGGCGTGCCTTGGCAACCCGCATGATTTCGGCCGCGACCTCTCGGACCTGCGCCACTGAGCCGGCCGCGCTGGTCAGTTCCGAGGACTGGATCGTCTGCACCGAATCAATCACGCAGACCTCGGGACGCTCGCGCTCGAGCGTCGCCAGCACGGCGTGGAGGTCCGTCTCGGCGATCACCGGAATCTGCAACGCATCCCCGTCGGTCAGGCGCTCGGCCCGCAGACGGATCTGCGCCGCCGACTCCTCAGCCGAGACGTACAGCGTGCGGCGCCCGGCCGCGACCAGATTGGCCAGCGCCATCGTCGTCAACGTCGACTTGCCGATGCCCGGGGCGCCCCCGATCAGCACGAGCGAGCCGGGGACGATGCCGCCACCGAGGACGTTGTCGAGCTCGGTGATGCCGGTGCTGAGCCGATCGTGCTCCTGGCGGTCCACCTGGCCCAGCGTGACCGGCGCGACCGCGCGCCCGGCGCCTGACCTTCGGCGGGGGCCGCTGGCGCCGGAGCCCGTACCGCCGCGGACCTCCTCGACGAGGCTGTTCCATTCCCCGCAACCCGGGCACTGTCCGGCCCAACGCGGCGTTTCGTGCCCGCACGCCGAGCAGACGTGGATAGTGGACGGTCTGGCCATGCCCAGCAGGCTACGGGCCGCCCCCGACGGCAGCGCGACCTCGGCGCTATGCCGTTGCAGTCTCGGCACACGGCGTGGCGAAGTTCTGACCTACCGGCTCAGCTGGCGCTCCAGGACCAGGGCCTCCAACCCATAGCTGAGACCGAAGATCAGCTCGCCGCCGTTACAGCATCCCGGCCTTCTCCCGTCCAGGACCTGCGATCCGAGCAGACCGAGTGGCGGGCGCGGGCTGGCCCGGGCCAGGGCCGCCGCGAGCATCGTGCGCGAGAGCGGGAGCAGCGGCGAGGTATCAGCGCAGCTGCCCGGTCTGGCACGGCAGGTGGCGAGCAGGTGCAACAGGCCCGCGGCCTGGATGACCCCGGCCGAGACATCGATCGGTCGACCCGCGGGCGCACTGTAGTCCCACGGCGGAACACCGCCCGGCGGAAGCTGCCGAGACGCGTATCCCGCCAGCTGCTGCGCCGTGGCCAGGAGCGCTGGGTCGTGTAGATCACGCGCCGCCTGGGCAAACCCGTACAGGCCCCATCCCTGACCACGGGACCACGTGCTCGTGTCGGAGACTCCCTGGTGCGTACCTATAGACACGATGCGACCCGTCGAGCGGTTGAAGTGCACCGCCTGATAGGTCGAGCCGTCAGCGCGCACGAGCAGCGAGCCGATCACGTGAGCCTGGTGGGAGGCGAGCCGAAGATAGGAGTGGTCGCCCGTGACCCTTGTCGCCCAGGGGAGGATGGCGATGTTCATCATGCTGTCGACGATCGTCGCGGCGACCGGGCCCCCGACGCCCGTGGGGATGGTGCCCGCGCCAGGATTGGTGGCGGCCAGCAGCTTCAGCTCCTGTGCGGCGGCGAGCACACTGCCGCGCAAGCGTGCGCACTGCCCGCGCTGGCCACCGACGCCGCGGCACAGCTGCCGCCAAGCCAGCAGCGAGGACTGCCCGTACATGAAGCCGACGTCATGGGTGCGAGCGTGCTCGAGTCCGAGGTGCCCTAGCGTGGCGGCGAGGGCCCACTGCGCGAACAATCCGCCCTGCGGTGCCAGGGAGGCGGCCTGCCACAGGGCCCCGGCGAGAAAGCCGCTGGTCCAGGTTGAGTGGAAGTACAAGTCGTCGTGGCGGTCCGCGCCCACCAGGCGTGCGGTGACTGAAACGCGAGCGTGCAACTCGGCGAGGCGATGCAGCAGCAACGACGGGCGCCGGCGGCGGTCGGTGATGATCAGCCCACTCACCTGGGTGCGGCCCGCCACCGCGCGCAAGGCGAGGACCGCGCCGCGGTGGGGCGCGGGTAGGGCGGCGAGCGCCCGGCCGGCGAGCGCCCGGCCGTCGACCGCCACGGCTCCATCGGTCAGCTCCAGGTGCCGCGAATCACCACGCGGCCAGCCTGAGCGCGGCGTCAAGGAACGCGTGAGCTTGCCGGTTTGCACCACGGCGGCACCGTTTCCCCCGCGCGCGAGCACAAATGTGCGCGCCCGTGAACCCAGACTCAGCTCAAGCTTCGCGCCCTTGCCCAGGGTGACGTCCAGCGAGACCGCGAAGTGGGCGGGCAGCGGTCGCTTGAGCAGCCGCGTGGCGGACGTGCCGCCGCCGCCCAACGACTGATGGGCGACGACCTGCACGGTCCCCAGCGCCAGCGGATCAACCTGCGCCGCCGCAGCTTTGGGGGGTGAACCGCTGCCGCAACCCGTTGCCACGGCTGCGATCACCACCGCCGCGGCGACCGCCGCGGTCAGCCGAATCCACAAACGCCTGGTGCTACTCGTCCTCCGAGGAAGCTTCGCCGTTGGCGGGCTCCGGCTCGGAGTCCTCGCCGCTCTCAGAAGCTCCTACCCCAACGGGCGTCGGCTTCGGCGCCGGCTCGATCACCGTCAGCTTGACGTCGCCGTCCTCGCTGCCCTCGGCACCCGGTTCGACCAGGACGGTCGACCCCGAGGGCACCTGGGAGCGAAGCACGAAGTCCGCCAACGGATCCTCGATGTAGCGCTGGATCGCGCGACGCAGTGGCCGGGCGCCCATCGCGGGATCCCAGCCCTTGTCCACGAGCAGGTCCTTGGCCTCCTCGGAGAGCTCCAGCTGCAGCTCACGCTCCGCCATCGACTCACGGATGCGCAGGAGCAGCAGGTCGACGATCGCCTTGATCTCGTCCTTGGCCAGCTTGTGGAACACGATGACATCATCGATCCGGTTCAGGAACTCAGGCCGGAAGACCTTCTTCAGCTCGCCCATGATCCGGTTCTTCATGTCGTCGTAGGTGATCCCGGTCTCGTCGTCGGAGACGGCGAAGCCGAGCGGCGTGTTGCGCGCGATCTCGGAGGCCCCGATGTTCGAGGTCATGATCACGATGCAGTGACGGAAGTCGACGGTCCGGCCCTGGGCGTCGGTCAGCCTCCCGTCCTCCAGGATCTGGAGCAGGATGTTGAACACGTCCGGATGGGCCTTCTCGATCTCGTCGAGCAGCAGCACGCTGTAGGGCTTACGGCGCACGGCTTCGGTCAGCTGGCCGCCCTCGTCATAGCCGATGTAGCCCGGGGGCGATCCGACCAGCCGTGACACGGCGTGCTTCTCCATGTACTCCGACATGTCGATCCGGATCATCGTGTCCTCGTCGCCGAACAGGAACTCGGCCAGCGTGCGTGCCAGCTCCGTCTTGCCGACCCCGGACGGGCCGAGGAAGATGAACGAGCCGGTTGGGCGCTTGGGGTCCTTGAGGCCTGCCCGGGAGCGGCGGATTGCCTTGGAGACAACCTCGATCGCCGGGTGCTGGCCGATGACGCGCTTGTGGAGCTCCTCCTCCATCCGCATCAGCTTGGCGGTCTCAGCCTCGGTCAGCTTGAACACCGGGATGCCGGTCCACATGGAGACAATGTCGGCGATCTCCTCCTCGCCGATCGAGGGACGCTCGGTCGATTCGCCGGCCTCCCACTGCTCGGCCAGCTCACGCTTCTGCTGGGTCAAGCGACGCTCCTGGTCACGCAGGTTCGCGGCCTTCTCGAACTCCTGCGCCTCGATCGCCGCCTCCTTGGCGCGACGGGTCTCCTCGATGTCGTCTTCGAGCTCTCGGTACACGGGAGGCGAGGTCATCGACTTGATCCGCATCCGGGACGCGGCTTCGTCGATCAGATCGATCGCCTTGTCGGGCAGGAACCGGTCAGAGATGTAGCGGTCGGCGAGATCGGCCGCCGCCTCGAGCGCCTCGTCGGTGATGTTCACCTTGTGGTGCTGTTCATAGCGGTCACGCAGACCCTTGAGGATCTGGACCGTCTCCTCGGTGCTGGGCTGGTCGACGATGATCTTCTGGAAACGCCGCTCGAGCGCGGAATCACGTTCCAGGTATTTGCGGTATTCCTCCAGCGTCGTCGCCCCGACCGTCTGCAGCTCACCACGCGCCAACGCCGGCTTGAGGATCGACGCCGCATCGATTGCGCCCTCGGCCGCGCCCGCGCCCACGAGGTTGTGCAGCTCGTCGATGAACAGGATGATGTCGCCGCGCTGGGTGATCTCCTTCATCACCTTCTTCAAGCGCTCCTCAAACTCGCCGCGGTACTTCGAGCCCGCGACCAGGGCGGCCAGATCAAGGGTGTAGATCTGCTTACCCTTCAAAAGCTCGGGGACGTCGGCGTTGGTGATCCGCTGGGCCAGACCTTCGACCACCGCGGTCTTGCCGACCCCGGGCTCCCCGACAAGCACGGGATTGTTCTTCGTGCGCCGGGAGAGGATCTGCATGATCCGCTCGATCTCGGTCTCACGACCGACGACAGGATCAAGCTTTCCTTCGGCGGCCAGCTTGGTCAGGTTGCGACCGAACTGGTCAAGCAACTTGGAGGACTTTTTGCCCTCGCCCTGGCCGGCCGGCGCTGCGCCCGCACTGCCGGAGCCCCGCTGGCGGCTCCCGGGACCAGACAGCATCCGGATGACCTCGTTGCGGATCTTCTCCGAGTCCGCGTCGAAGTCGAGCAGGATCCGTGCGGCCACGCCTTCGTTCTCGCGCACCAATCCCAGCAGGATGTGCTCGGTGCCGATGTAATTGTGCCCGAGGCTCAGCGCTTCGCGCAGCGCGAGCTCCAGCACCTTCTTGGCCCGCGGGGTGAACGGGATCTGCCCCGAGGTGACCTCCTCGCCAGAGCCGACGATTCGGACCACCTGCGCGCGGACGCGCTCCACGGTGATGTCAAGGGACTCCAGGACACGTGCCGCAAGGCCCTCCTCTTCCCGCAGGAGGCCGAGCAAGATGTGCTCCGTGCCGATGTAGTTGTGCTTGAGCGTTCGCGCCTCTTCCTGCGCCAGGACGACCACCTGGCGGGCTCGCTCTGTAAATCGCTCGAACATGATTCTTTAGTACGTCTCTCTGTGTCGGCGGGCGGTTTGGTCGGTCGAGGGTTGGTCCTTGGTTAAAACTCCCTAGCAGTCAGAGTAGCGCCGCGTTAGACGCTGCCGGCTGAGGGGACGCCAGTGCTTCCGTTCTACCTACCTCTTCGGCCAACAGCCGACAACGGATGAGCAGAGACGGATTCAGAGGTGGCCATAGGCCAGTCTACCAACCTGCATAGCGGCTCAATCCGCACCATTTTTCCCATCCTGCGGGTCTTCCCATCCGGGCAGACCGGAGTTCCCGGCCGCCCAAACGGGTCCTTCCATCCGGGCAGACCGGAGTTCCCGGCCGGCCAAACGGGTCCTTCCAGCCCGGGGAAGGCTCACCGAAGCCAGTCGCCACGCTCTGTAGGCTCACGGCTGATGGACCCCGCCGCCGTCTGGACGATCACCTTCCACGTGCTCGAGCTCGTGGCCGTCGTGGTCGTCCTGCTGCTGTATCTGCTGGTCAAGATCTGGCGCCGGATCTGAGCGCCGACCTCAGGGCCGGACGGCGCCGTCAGTCGCGCATAGCTGGAAACAGCACGACCTCACGGATCGAGCGCTGACCGGTGAGCATCATCACCAGTCGATCGATTCCGACGCCGATCCCACCGGTGGGAGGCATTCCCTGCTCAAGCGCCTGCACGAACGCCTCGTCGTAGGGCTGCGTCTCTGCGTCGCCCGCGCCGGCGAGAGCCTGTTGCTCCTCAAAGCGCCGCCGCTGCTCGTCCGGATCGTTGAGCTCGGTAAACGCGTTGGCGATCTCCGTGCCCCCGACGAAGGCCTCAAAGCGCTCGACCAGCCCGCTATCGGAGCGGTGACGCTTGGCGAAGGGCGAGAGCTCGACCGGATAGTCGAACAGAAAGCTGGGGCCGATAAGCGTCGGCTCGACGTGCTTTGACACCAGCTCATCGACCAGCTGCGGCCAGGTGTCGCCCTCGGGCACGGCCAGGCCATGCGCACGCATCTCAGCGGCGAGCGCGTCACGGTCCCGGTTGCGAAGGATGTCCACGCCGGTCCGAGACAGCACCGCGTCGGCCAGCGTCTCTCGGTGCCACGGCGGGGTCAGGTCGTACTCGCCCTCGTAGCCGATCTCTGTGGCGACGAAGGCGACGAGCTGCTCGAATCGAGCGGCGACGTCGAGGTAGTCGGCGTAGGCCTCGTACCACTCGAGCATCGTGAACTCGGGGTTGTGCTTGTGGGAGAGACCTTCGTTGCGAAAGTCCTTGCCCAGCTCGTAAACCCGTTCAAGCCCTCCGACGATCAGTCGCTTGAGGTACAGCTCGGTGGCGATCCGCAGGTAGAACTCGCGATCGAGCGCGTTGTGGTGCGTGGTGAAGGGCCGCGCCGCGGCGCCTCCGTAGAGCGGCTGCAGGACCGGTGTCTCCACCTCGATGAACCCCTGTGCGTCAAGAAACTTGCGCGCGGCGCTAACCACGCGAGCGCGGATCATGAACAGCTCTCGCGCCTGCTCGTTGGCGATCAGGTCGAGCTCCCGGTGCCGGAACCGCGTCTCCACGTCGGTCAGGCCGTGGTGCTTCTCCGGCGGCGGGCGCAGCGATTTGGCGAGCAGCGTGAACGACGTGACCCGGAGCGAGAGCTCCCCCCGGCGTGAGGAGAAAGCCAACCCATCGACTCCGATCAGATCGCCGAGGTCGAGGCTGAGCAGACGCTCCATCCCGTCCTCCCCCAGCTCGTCAACGCGGGCCTGGAGCTGGATCCGACCCGAGCGGTCGACGAGATCCAGGAACGCCATCTTGCCCTGACCGCGGCGGGCCGCCAGACGCCCGGCGACGCGGTGCGATACCTCCGTCTCGTCCCCCGGCGCGAGGTCGGCGTGCGCTGCGCGCACTGCCGCAATCGGCTCCACCCCGTCGAACTCGTGCGGGAAGGGGTCGACCCCCGCCGCGCGCAACACCTCTAGCTTCTGGCGCCGGGCGGCGAAGACATCGGCCGGCTCCTCGCTCATCAGCGAGCCCGGCCAGGATGATTTGCCCGCTCGCTCCTGCGTCCTCGCCCGGCGGCCCCCGGAACTCGCCATTCCAAGCGGAACATCCCGGCGAGACGCACGGGCATGCGGCTACTTCGATCCGACGTCGATCTTGGTGATCTTCAGCTTGCGCTCGCCACGAGGCGTGGAGAAGACAACCTCCTCGCCACGCTTGTGACCGAGGAGCGCCTTGCCAACCGGCGATTCGTTGGACAGCTTCATCTCGGCGGGCGAGGCCTCGGCCGAACCGACGATCGTGTACTTGTTGGACTTGCCGGCCTCGTCCTTGACGTGGACGACAGACCCAACGCGCACGATGTCGGTACCCAGGTCGGAGGCATCGATCACGGTCGCCGAGCGCAGCCGCTCCTCCAGCTGCGCAATTCGGGCTTCGAGCATCGCCTGCTCGTTCTTTGCGTCGTCGTACTCGGCGTTCTCGGAAATGTCGCCGAATTCGCGAGCCTCCTTGATCCGCGCGGCGACCTCGCGGCGGCGGGTAGTCGAAAGCTGCTCGAGCTCGGCCTTGAGATTCGTGAGACCTTCTTGGGTGAGGATGACGTCCTTGGGCATGCTTATAAGACCTGTAAATGGAGGCTTTAGACGAAAGAAAACCCGCTCTCTCAAGCGGGGTCGACCACGCATCCGGCAGGCGTGGGCGGGCTAGTATAGACGCCTCGGTGCGGGAGTTTCCTCATACCCCCACGACCGATCCCGACACCCGGTCGGCGGCTGAAGACCTCGCCGGTTCACCCGCCTGAGCGAGTAGCTCCCGGACCACCTCGGGCGAGGGCGCCCTTTGCACCTCGGCCTGCAGTGCTCTCGTCCCACCGAGCCGATCGACGTACCACGGATAGAACTTTCGCAGGTAGCGACCAGCCCGCTCAGGACCCATGTGCTCGGCCGCTCGCTCGATCACCCAGTCGAGCTCAGCCAGAATCTCCGCGCGCGTGGGCTCGGCGATGCGGCCGCGCAGCAGCTTCTCGAACAGCCATGGATTGCCAAGCGATCCGCGCGCCAGCATCACCGCCGCCGCACCCGTCTGCTCAAACGCAGCGTGGACGGCGGCGGCGGTCTGCAACCCGCCGGAGATCAACACCGGCACGGGCAGCTCCTGCACCAGCTCGCGCGCCAGGCCATAGTCCGGCACGCCGCTGTGCCGCTGTGAGGCATGGCGCGGATGGATGCACAGCCCGGCGATGCCGGCGTCGAACACCAGCCGCCGCGCCACCTCGATCCCGCCGAGGTCTCCGGGACGCTGCCCGGAGCGGAGCTTGACCGTGACCGGAAGGCCGCTGCCGCGCGCCGCGGCCCGAGCCAGCGCCACCGCTCGGTCGGGATCGTCCAGCAGCGCGGCTCCGGCTCCCGTCTTGCAGACCTTGGGCACCGGACAGCCCATGTTGATGTCAATCAGATCCGCGCCCGCCCGCGCGGCGGCGTTGGCCGCGCTAGCCATCACGTCCGGGTCGTGGCCGAAGAGCTGCACGGAAACGGGATGCTCGTCGGGATGAATGCGCAGCAGCTCGCGACAAGTGCGCTCGTTGTGATGATGGATGGCAAAGCTTGAGACCATCTCCGAAACGGCCAGTCCCGCACCGTAGCGACGGGCTTGCAGGCGCACGAACCAATTGCCGATTCCGGCCAGCGGAGCGAGCACCACGCGGTTGGCGATCGGAACGCCGCCGATAGTCCAGGAGTCGGTCAAGGCCCGGGTCATCAACGTTTCATGGTACGAATTCGGTCATGGACCTCGCCGCCGCATTCACGCCCTGGGCTGACGTCGTGCGCGATCAGGTCCCCGGGCTGGAGCTGTTCGACGCCCACACCCACCTCGGGCAGAACGATCCCGACGGAATGAAGCAGCAGCCTGAGGAGCTGCTCGCGTTGCTGCGCATGGCGCACGCCCGCGGGGCATTCGTGTTCCCCATGCACGAGCCCACCGGCTACCCGCCGGCCAACGACATGGTGATCGAGGCGGCGCTGAGGACCGACGGGACGCTGGTGCCGTTCTGCCGCCTTGATCCCGATCAGTCTCCCGTCAGCGAGGCCGAGCGGTGTCTGAATAAGGGTGCGAAGGGAATCAAGCTCCACCCGCGGGCCGAGGACTTCACGCTCGACCACCCGGAAGTCCGCAATATCGTGGCTCTGGCCAACGAGCGTCGCCTGCCTGTCCTGATCCATGCCGGACGTGGCATCCCCGCGCTGGGCCTGCACGCCGTGGAGCTGGCAGAGGCGTTCCCCGACGCCCGGCTGATCCTCGCCCACGCCGGGATCTGTGACCTGTCCTGGATCTGGCGGGTTGCCGGCGACCACCCGAATCTGCTCTTTGACAGCGCATGGTGGATGCCGGCCGACCTCACCGCCCTGTTCTCGCTCGTTCCCCCCGCTCAGATCCTGTTCGCCAGCGACGCGCCCTACGGGGCGACGGGGCTGTCCGCTGCGTTTCAGCTCAGGATCGCCCTTCAGGCCGGGCTCAGTCCCGACCAGATCCGGTGCATCGCCTCCGAGCAGTCGCTGCGGATCGCCGACGGCGCACCATTGATCCAGGCCGGTGAGGCGGTCGGGGAGCGCGAGCGTCCTCCGCACGCGCTGCTGGACCGAGTGGCCGAGTTCCTGATGCTCGGCGCGATCGCGACGATGCGCGGCGGTGACGGCGGGCCGGAGATGCTTGCTCTGGCACGGCTGGCCTGCGACGTGCCCGAGGAAATCGACGACGCCCCGATCTTTTCGGCGATCCGCGGACTGATCGATCTCTTCGACGAGATGACCGCCGCCGAGCCGGAGAACCGCCGTCGGCTCGCGCCGCTGATCCTCGCCGCAACCGTCGCGCGGACCCCGGAGATCCCGATTCCGGCGCTCTAGCGGCTGGCGGCTTGGGCGATCGGGCCCCGGCCCCGGGCCCGGGCCCGGCTCAGTTCTGGTTGCGGCTCCAGATCAAGCGAAGCCCAATCAGGGTCAGCAGATCGTCGACTTCGTCGATCGTGTCCCGGGTGAACGGGACCAGCACGTCGGCCAGTCCGCCGGTGGCGATCACCGTGGTGTCCTCGCCCAGCTCGTCGCGCAGCCGGCGGACGATTCCCTCCACCTGCCCGGCAAAGCCGTAGACGATGCCGCTGCGGATCGCGTCGACCGTCGATTTCCCGATCAATGACCGCGGCTCGGCGAGCTCGACCTTGGGTAGTTTGGCCGCCCGCTCATAGAGTGCGTCGATCGAGATCTCGGCGCCCGGGGTGATGATCCCTCCCAGATATTCGCCGGCCTCGGAGACCGCGTCGTAGGTGATAGCGGTCCCGAAGTCGACCACGACGCAGGTGCCCTGCACGCGCTCGTACGCCGCCACCGCGTTGACCAGTCGGTCAGCTCCCACCTCACGCGGATTGTCCATCCGGATCGGCATCCCGGTGCGAATCTGGGGCCCAACGACCAGCATCTCGTGCTCCAGGTAACGGTGGGCCATTGCCGTCCACTGGTCCGAGAGCTGGGGAACCGTGGAGGAGACGATCGAGCTGTTGATCTCCGAGAACCCCATGCCGCGCAGCGCCAGAAGATTCGAGAGCGCGGCGCCGAGCTCATCGCTGGTCGACTCGCGAACCGTGGCAAACCGCCAGTGCTCGGCCACGGTCGGGTTGTCATCGGCGAACACGCCGAAGTGCGTTTGCGTGTTTCCAACGTCGACTACGAGCAGCATCGCGGGCGCATTATCGCGGTCCGCGCCATATGCTCCCCACCGATGCGGCTCAAGCTCTATGTGGTCCACGGCTCCCATCCGTGTGCGGCGGTGGAGAAGGCGCTGAGCCTGAAGGGACTGAGCTACAGCGTGGTCGAGTGGCCGCCGCCGATGCAGGTTCCCATGCAGCGCCTGCTGTTCGGCCGCCGCACGGTCCCGGGCCTGCGCATCGACGCCGAGAAGGTCCACGGCTCGACGGCGATCATGCGACGCCTCGACGAGCTCGTCCCGGAGCCCCGCCTGTTCCCGCGGGATCCCGCCGAACTCGCACGCGTGCAAGAGGCAGAACAATGGGGGAACGATGTGTTCCAGCCGGTCGCCCGGGAGCTCATCTGGGCCGGACTGCTTCGCCGTCCAAGCGCAATGGTCGGCTACAACGAGACCTCGCGCGGGGTACCGCTTCCTGCCCCGGTGGTCCGTGCCGTCGCTCCGATCATCGCGCGGGCCGGCGCCCGTCTGAACCGCACGAACGATGCCGTCGCGCTGAGCGGCCTCCAGACGCTGCCCGGCCAGCTGGACCAAGTCGATGCCTGGATCGCCGACGCGCGGATTGGCGACGCGGAGCATCCCAATGCAGCCGACCTCCAGATCGCTTCGACCGTGCGGTTGTTGCTCACGCTCGCCGACGCGCGGCCGCTGATTGCGGGCCGGCCGATCGAGTCTTTGGCTCGCACGCTGTTCCCGGCCCAGGACGGCGAGCTGCCGGCCGGCTCGCTACCCGCAGCGGCCTGAGGCAGATCGACCGCTCACAGCAGCGGCGGCCCGGCTACGCGCACCGCTTGCCCGGGACCGAGGGTGGCCAACACGCCGCTGAGAGCCGTCCCGTCGGGCAGCGTGAGCTGCGGGTCAAGCTCGAGCAGGGGAACGAGCACGAAGCGCCGTGAGCTCACCTCGGCGTGGGGCAACCGCAGACGCGCGGAGGTGTATTCAACCTCGCCGAGCAGGAGCAGATCGACATCGATGACCCGGGGGCCGTGCCGCGGGCCTCCGGCCGCCCGGCCGACGACGCGCTCGACCTCCTTGCAGGCGTCCAGCAACGCCTCGGGCTCGTGTTCGGTATCCACCTCCAGGCATGCGTTGAGGAACTCCGGCTGGTCAGTTACGAGACCCACCGGCTCGGTCTCGTACACCGAGGAGGAGCGCCGGGCTCGCACACCATGGGCGGGCAGCTCCGCGACGGCTGCCGCAAGGTGAGCCCGCCGCTCGCCCAGATTTGACCCTAGGCCCAGATAGCCGACGGGCACCAGCGAGTGCTCACTCCGCCTCGCGCCAGAGCTCGACCGAGACCTCGCTCACCGGCAGCGCCAGCGGCGGCTCCGGCTTGGCTGCCTTGACCCACACCGAGTGTGCGTCGTAATTCGCCAGCAGGCGGTCCGCGATCGCCGCGCACAGCCGCTCCAGCGTCTTGTACGAGCGCTGCTGGGCTACGAGATTGACCGCGTCGCACACTTCCCCGTAGTCGACCGTGTCCTCGATCCGGTCGGTCACCGTCGCGTCGCATTCGCCGACCTCCAGCCGCAGGTCCAGCAGCAGGCGCTGGCCGACCTCGCGCTCGGCTGCCGTCACCCCGACATGCGTGAACAGCGAGAGGCCGGTGACCTCGATCGCGACCTCTGGACCTGAGCGCTCATCATCGTCCTCGTCGTCCGGATCTACCTCGTCGAACTCGTCGCCCTCGGGGTCCATTGCGGGCTGACCGTAGCAGCAGCCACTCGCAGGGCGTCCCGTACGGGCGCGACGTCGTGGACGCGGAACACGCGGGCTCCGCGCTCATACGCGAGCACGTTTGTCGCGATCGTGCCCGGGATCCGGTCGTCGACCTCCCCGCCCGTGAGCGTGCCGAGAAACGACTTGCGCGAGGTACCGATCACGACAGGGCGCCCCAGCCCCACGAGCTCGTCCAACCGGCGCAACAGCTCGAGGTTGTGGGCCACCGTCTTGCCGAACCCGATTCCCGGATCGAGCAGGATCCTGGCCTCGGGTACGCCGTCCGCGATCGCCGCCGTCATCCGCTCCTGCAAGAACCCCCTCACGTCCTCGACGACGTCCTCATACCGAGGATCCAGTTGCATCGTCCTGGGGTCCCCGAGCATGTGCATGAGGCACAGCTCGGCGCCTCGCTCGGCAACCAGCGGGCCCATCTGGGGGTCTCCGCGGAGGGCCGTGACGTCGTTGACCAAGGTCGCCCCTGCGTCCAAGGCCGCAGCGGCGACGACTGCCTTAGAGGTGTCGATCGAGATCTTGGCGGCGCTGCGGGCTCTGACCAGGCCCTCGATCACCGGAATCACGCGACGCAGCTCATCCTCAGCGGGAACCGGCATGGCCCCGGGGCGCGTCGACTCTCCGCCGATGTCGAGGATCGTCGCGCCCTCTCGCTCGAGCTCGATTCCATGCGCGACGGCTGCCGCGCAATCCAGATAGCGGCCACCGTCGGAGAACGAGTCCGGAGTCACGTTTACGACCCCCATGAGGACAAAGTCCCCTTCCGGCTGGCGGACGCCGCTCGGGCTCACGGTCCGCCCTCGTCCGGCCAGCGCCCATGGACGTCGTAATACTCACGCGCCCGTTCCTCGGTTTCGCGGTCCCGGTTGCTCTGCACGCTCATCCGGAACATCCAGTTGAGCATCCAGACGACCAGGGCAACTCCCACGAGCACCACTCCCGCGCCTGCCATCGGCGTCCTGGCGTGCCCGAGCACGATCGCCGCCACCCCGATCACCGCGATGCTCACCGGAAGCACGACCCTGGTCAGGGTCAGCATCACTCCGGTAGGGGCTCTGCCCTCGGTCACGGGGCGCTGCTCACGCGCGGATAATGGGCTGGATGCGCATCTTCAGCCAAGCACGTTACCTCGCCGACTTCGCGCGGTTCGTCGCCAGCAGGGGCCCGCAGGAGCGCGCGGACGCACAAGCGCTGCAGGAGCTAGAGGGGGCCGCCCCGGCGTTCCCGGCCGGCCTGGAGCTGGAATGGCTGGGTGTCTCCGGTTACCGGATGACCTGCGAGGGACAGACCCTGTTCATCGATCCATACGTCTCTCGGGTGCCGCTGGCGGCCCTGCTGCGCCGCCAACCGGCGATGCCTGATCCATCGCTCATCGATCGCCACATCGGCACGCCGGATCGGGTCGTCGGGGTCCTGGTCGGCCACACCCACTTCGATCATGCCGTCGATGCTCCCGCGCTGGCCCGGCGCTTCAACTGTCCGGCGCTCGGCTCGCGCTCACTCGGTGCACTCATGCGCCTCCACGGCGCCGGCGCGCAAGCCATCGAGGTTGAGCCCTACCACCGCTACGAACTCGGTCCGTTCACCGTCAGCTTCACGCCCAGTCTGCACTCCAAGCTGGTCCTCGGACTGGCCGTTCCCTTCGACGGCGAACTCAGCTGCGAGCACCTCGACGCGCTGACACCGGGGGCCTATCGGTGTGGAAAGGTCTGGGGCATCCGCATCGAGGTGGCCGGCGTCAGCTTCTATCACCAGGGCAGCGCAAATCTGATCGACGACGCCATCCGTGAGCGCAGCGTCGACTACTTTCTCGCCGGCATCGCGGGCCGCGGGTTTACCCAGGATTACTGGAAGCGCATCCTGCCCCGCCTGCAACCGCACACCGTCGTTCCGACCCACTACGACGACTTCTTCAGGCCACTCCAGGACCCCATGGGGTTCACGACCAATGTCAACCTCGCCCGTGTCCCGGACGAGATCCGCGCCGTCAGCCGGGACCTGCAGGTTGCCGCCCTGCCGCTGTTGGGAACGCCACGCCCATGAGGCCGCTGGTGGTCAAGAGCGCTCGCGCTTTGGCCGTGTCGATGGTCCTCGGCGGAGCGATGGCGTGGGCCGCCGCATCCGTCGCGGTCGCTGCCACCCTTGGCTCCGGCGCGATCGCCCAGCTGAACGCCCAGCGAGCCGCCAACGGAATCCCGGCGGGCGTGGTCGAGGATCCCGCTCTGACCAGCGACTGCGCCGCCCACGATCACTACATGGCGCTCAACCACACGCTGACGCACACCGAGATCGCGGGCAATCCGGGCTACAGCATCGGCGGGGCCTACGCGGGGCAGAACGCGGTACTGGCCCAGGGCGCCAACTGGAACAGCGGGGACCCCTACGAGTTCGCGCCACTGCATCTTGACCAGCTGCTCGCGCCGCGGCTGTCCTTCCTCGGCAGCGCCGACGCCGAAGGCTTCAGCTGCACGACCACGTTTCCCGGCTGGCTCCGCGCCCCACCGGCGGCAGCGACCGTCTACACATACCCGGGCCCAGGAGCGGTGATCTACCCGCGCGAGGTGGCCCGCGAGCTACCGTGGACGCCGGGTGAGCTCGTCGGGATTGCGCAGGGAGCGACCACCGGGCCGAACCTCATCGTGCTGGTCGATGCCCCGGGACAGTCGGCCAAGGGAAATCCCGCCACCCTGAGCGATGCCACCCTGACCGGCCCGTCGGGTCCGGTAGCGGTGAGGACGGTGGATGGCACCACGGCGATCCCTGCCGCTCAAGGGGGCGGCGCGCTGGCCGGTTACATCTCGCCCGGCGGCTTCATTATCCCGGTCGCGCCACTGGCTGCCGGGACTACGTATCACGCACACGTGGTGGTCCGATTCCCGGTTGGGGGCCAGCCGACAACCCACGACTGGTCCTTTACGACCCGCGGCAAGAGCCCGCAGAGCAGCCTGCGCGTGCGCGGGACCTCGCTGTCCTTCCGCTCGCGGGCGGCTCAGCCGATCCAGGTCACGTTCACCCGGGCCGGTGGCGCGCACGCCCGCGGAGTGCAGATCCGGCCGGGTCACACGACACCGCTGCGCCTTGAGCCAGGCAGCTGGCAGGTCTGCGGGACCCAGCCGGCCGGTGCAGGCTTTGACAGCTACACCACCTGTCTCGCCGTGACGGTCACGGGCCGCCCCTCGCTGCGTCTGAGCTCGGCCCGGATCAGTCGCTCCCAGCTGAGCCTCCGGTTGCACTTCAGCGCGGTCCTGCGCGGTCGTCCGGCGACGCTCACGCTCACCTCGCTGCGTGTCCGCTGCACCGGGCGCCGCTGCCATATCGTGGCCGGCCGTCCGAGTAAACGGTCGATCGTGCTCGGATCGACCTCGCTGCGAGTCGCCCTGCCGGCGCTCGGCCACGGTATCCAGGTCAGCCTGACCACGGCCGCCTTCCAGCTGCGCGACGCCCCGTGGAGCGCCGCCCGAGCGAGCTTCAGATACGTCCGGCCTTAGTCCGGCGCGAGACTCAGTTCGCCACTGAGGGGCGCCGGCGTCAGAAACCGCTACTCGGCCGTACCGCCGGCCAACCCGGGCCGGGGCAGCGGCCGGGGACCCTCGCGGCCTGCGCGGTCGGAGGCCGACGCGGGCGGGATCGGAATCTCCGGCGGCGCCGGCGCCTCGGCACCGAACACCGATTCCTCGGTGCCGCCGTCGAGCAGCGCCTCGAACTGCTCTTTTTCGATCGTCTCACGCTTGATCAGGATCTCGGAGAGCTTCTCGAGTGAGTCCTTGCGCTCGGTCAGGATCTCCTTGGCGAGGACGTGCGCGGATTCAACGATCCGCCGGATCTCGTCGTCGATCTCCCGGGCGATCTCATCGGAGTAGTCCGGCTCGGCGCTGAACTCGCGGCCGAGGAACGGCTGTCCGTGATCGTGGCCGAAGACCCGCGGCCCGAGCTTCTCGGACATCCCGAAGCGCATCACCATCTGCTTGGCCGTTGCCGTGACCTTCTCCAGATCGTTCGATGCGCCAGTGGTGATCTCGCCGAACACGATCTCCTCCGCGGCGCGGCCACCAAGGGTCATGGCCATCTGGTCCTGCAGCTCCGCCCGCGTGGTGAGGAACTTGTCCTCGGTGGGGAGCGAGATCGTGTAACCGAGGGCCTGGCCGCGGGAGATGACGGAGATCTTGTGGACCGGATCGGAGTTGGGCAGGTAGTGCCCCACGATCGCGTGGCCCATCTCGTGATACGCCGTGATCTTGCGCTCCTTGCCGGACATCACCCGGGTCTTCTTCTCAGGTCCGGCGATCACTCGCATGATCCCTTCCTCGAGCTCGACC
Source organism: uncultured Solirubrobacterales bacterium (assembly GCA_963757165.1). GTDB lineage: Bacteria > Actinomycetota > Thermoleophilia > Solirubrobacterales > Solirubrobacteraceae > Palsa-465. Next base: position 196,739 of record CAVWQO010000001.1, on the reverse strand, counting down.
TGCGTGATCTCACGCTTGCCGTTGCGCGCCGCCAGCAGAGCGGCCTCGTTGACCAGGTTCGAGAGGTCGGCGCCGGTGAACCCTGGGGTCTGGCCCGCGAGGGCGTCCACGTCGATCTCCCGCGCCAGCGGCTTGCCGCGGGTGTGAACCTCGAGAATCTTCTTGCGCCCGGCGCGGTCCGGCCGGTCGACAACGATCTGGCGGTCGAAGCGGCCGGGCCGCAGCAGGGCCGGATCCAGAATGTCCGGGCGGTTGGTAGCCGCGATCAAGATGATGTTGTCCTTCATCTCGAACCCGTCCATCTCCACCAGCAGCTGGTTCAGGGTCTGCTCGCGCTCGTCGTGACCGCCCCCGAGACCGGCACCGCGATGACGGCCGACGGCGTCGATCTCGTCCATGAAGATGATGCAGGGCGAGTTCTGCTTGGCCTGCTCAAACAGGTCGCGGACGCGTGATGCGCCGACGCCGACGAACATCTCGACGAAGTCAGAGCCTGAGATCGAGAAGAAGGGGACGCCGGCCTCGCCCGCGACGGCGCGTGCCAACAGCGTCTTGCCGGTACCCGGTGGCCCATACAGCAGTACGCCCTTGGGGATCCGGGCCCCCAGGGCCTGGAACTTCTTCGGGTTCTCCAGGAACTCCTTGATCTCGTGCAGCTCCTCGACCGCCTCATCGACCCCGGCCACGTCTCGGAACGTGATCTTCGGCGAGTCAACCGACATGCGCTTGGCGCGGGACTTGCCGAACGACATCACCTTCGAGCCGCCGCCCTGAACCTGATTCATCAGGAATATCCAGAAGCCGATGAAGATCACGAACGGCAGGATGTAGGTCAGCAGCGAGAGCCAACCGTTGGAGGCTCGGCCCTGGATGTCGAAACCGCTCTGATCAGCAATGTGCTGATGGGCCAGATTGATCAGGTTCGGCGCGTACTGGTCCGGGAAGCCGACGGTGTACTTCTGGCCGCCGTATTGAGGCAGGAGCACCACATCTGCGGTGTTGTCCTTCTCCTTGAGCGTCAGGCTCTTGACCTGATTGTTGTCAAGCTGCGTGATCAGGTCCCCGAACGTCTGCTTCTGCGTCTTGCTTGAGCTGCCGATCAACTTCTGAGCAAAGAACGCCAGGACGACGACGATCAGAATCGGGAATGCTGCGCTCTTGAAAAACCTGCTCATAGGAGAAATCCACGCATGCGGCGCGACGCTTGGAAGGCGGGGAAGAGCAAGCGTAGCACCTGGGTTTGGGCCTCAAGACGGCCTTGCATCAGGCCGTCTCATCCTTCAACGCAGCGACGAACGGCAAGTTGCGGTAGCGCTCACCGTGGTCAAGACCGTAGCCGATGGCGAATCGGTTGGGAATCTCAAAGCCGACGTAGCGGGTCTGGAGCTCGACCTTGCGGCGTTCGGGCTTGATCAGCAGCGCGCACACCTCCAGCGAGCGAGGGTTGCGCCCGGCCAGGTTGCGCAACAGGTACTGCAGGGTCAGTCCGGAATCGACGATGTCCTCGACGATCAGCACGTCGCGGCCTTCGATCACTGCATCGAGGTCTTTGAGGATCCGTACGACGCCGGAGGACTTCGTGGCCGAGCCGTAGGAGGCGACGGCCATGAAATCGACCTCGACCGGTACGTCGAGCTTGCGCATCAGGTCCGAGAGAAAGAACACCGCGCCTTTGAGGACGCCGATCAGGACGAGATCCTTACCGGCGTAGTCGGATGAGATCTCGGCGGCTAGCTCGCCGACCCGGCGCTCGAGGTCCTCTGCGGGAACCAGGATGTCCCCGATCGCGTCGTCGTCGGCCACGTAGAGCTAGTTTATGGGCGCGCTGGCGCGCGACCCCTTGTGACTGTCCGAGGCGGCCGGAACGGTTCCGTTCCGTCGGACGAGCCGCAGTGTTCCCCGCCGGACCTCGGCGCGCACGCCGTGCGGGAGATCGAGCGCCGCATGGTCACCTAGGGCGGCAATCTCATCAGCTCGCCGGGCGGTTCCGGGAGCCGGGCGCCCGGCGGCGCCGTCGGCCAGGCGCTGGAGGACCAGACGCCGCAACGCGGGCGGGAATCGGCGCAGCCGATCGAGCTCGATCTCAGTCTCCCCGCCGAGCGCTTCGTCGACCAGCTCCTGCAGCACCTCTGCCTCCTCACGCAGAAGCTCGATGAGCGCAAGCACGTTCTGCTCGGCGCCGGGGTGGATCGCTCGCAGCGCAGGGACCAGCCGGGTCCGGACCCGGCCGCGCGCGTAGGCGCCCGTTTCGTTGCTCTCGTCCTCTCGCCAGTCCAGGCCGCGCTCGCGGCAATAGGCAGCGGTCTGCTCCCGCGTAAGTGACAGCAATGGCCTGATCAGCGAACCTTGCCGCGGCCGCATCCCAAGCAGGGCCCGCCGGCTCGGGGAGGATGCGAGCCGGTAGAGGACCGTTTCCACTTGATCACTCGCGGTGTGGCCGGCTGCGAGGTCAGCCGGCCAGGCGCGGGCGCTCTCGGTTGCCGCCCCGTAGCGGACATCCCGCGCCCAGGCTTGGAGATTTCCGCCAGGCGGAGGCCCGGGCCTCAGTACCTCAAGCGGAATCTCCAGTCGCTCGCACAGCTCCCGGCACCAGCGCTCATCGTCGCTCGCCGCCTCACGCAGGGCATAGTTGACGTGCAGCGCGCGGACGAAGCCCGCCCCGGCGATCCGGACGGCGAGGTCGGTCAGGCAGGTGGAATCGCGCCCGCCGGAGAGCATCACCACGACCGGACGCCGCGGGGCCAGCAACCCGTCGTGACGGACCGCGCTGAGGAGCTCGGTCATCCCTCCTCGCCTTGGCGGGCAATGAAGATCTCGGTCGAGTCGGTGAAGCCCTTCAACCGAACCTCGGCGATCAGTTCAAACTCCAGGTGGGAGCCGGCGTGCTCGACCACCGGTCGGGTCACCAGCACCTCGCCCCCGGCCGAGCGCGCGGCCACGCGTGAAGCGATGTTAACGTCGCGACCGTAGTAATCACCATCGCGGTACAGCGCGTTTCCGTAGTGAATGCCGATCCGCGGCAACGGTCGCTCGCTCTGGAGGCGCTGAAAGCCGACGGCCCAGTCGGTCAGCGCGGCCGGGTCCGAACCAACGACCATCGCCTCGTCGCCGATCGTCTTGATCACGCGGGCCGTATCCGGCAGCGTGACCTCGACCGCCTCGACAAAGCGTTCGACGGCATCCACCGCCTGCAGCTCCCCCTCCTCCTCGGTCAGGCGCGTGTATCCCGCCAGGTCGGCGAACGCGATCGCCACGCGCATTCGGCCGAGGTCGAGCGCCTCCCCCTCCAGATCACTCTCCATGTGCCCGACTACATCCTGCTCGACGAAATGCTGCAGGTAGCGCTGGTGAACCTGGTCCATGACCGGCGAAGACAACGGCAGCAGCTCGCGCGTCAGAGCGAGCATTTCCTCGGCCATCTCCAACCCATCCGATCCCGAGCGCATCAGCGGCTCATGGACGTACAGGTGGAACAGCCTCACCTCCGCATCGGCGACCTGGGCCATGGCCTGGCCATAGACGCGCACCAGCTGAAGCATGGCCACGAGCGGCAAACCGGCTGACAGCACGGCGGCCACGTAACGCAGCAACTGGAGATCGTCTTCGGAAACCGATTGAGCCTGGTCGGGACTCCAGCCCAGAGCGGTGACGATCCGCTCGATCAGGGCCGCGTCCAGACCGGTTTCCTTGGAGGCCTCCTTGAGCGAGTAGACGACATCCTCGTGTGGAAACAACTCCTCGATGTATCCGAAGGCAAGGCGGCCTTGCTCGGTGGCCTGCCGAATGCTCTTCAGGGTGTGCCCACGCTCGCGGAGCCTCGCGACCAGCCGCGCATGCGCGACCGCTGCGTCGCTCCACTGACCGTCGTATTGAGGAATGACCCCCTGCGAGGCCCAGCGCCGGAGCGTGGGCGGGCGCACGCCGGCACGACGAGCGGCGTCCCGAAGAGACGCGCCGCCTTGGGTGTCTGCCCTCGTGCTCGACATGCCAATAGTGTGCTGGCTCGCGTGGCTGGACGAAGCGAGCCGAGTCAGTCCGGGCTCCGCCCGTCCTTCCCCTGACCCAAGCAATTGGCGGCGGGACCTCGAGGAGAACGAGGTCCCGTCGCCTGCGGACGAGACGGCCCGCTGCGTCGGCCGTAGGCGCTCGTCACGTTTCCGGCGGCGCCTCGCGAGCGCCCACCCGGGGTGTCCCGGGCCCACACTCACGATCCGGCCTGTTGCCTTGCTTGATGGTCGTAGGTCTACTCGTCGCGGGCCCGGATGTCAATGCGGGGCGCCGTGAAAGTGAGCAGTTAGCGGCCTCAGACTTCGAGGTGCGGGTAATGCTCGGCGATCATCTCCCGGTAGTGGGCGAACAGGGGCTTGGTGATCGGGATGATCGCCAGCGCCGCCTTGACGTCGCCACCTGCCTTGATCTTCCGCCGAGCGATCGCGATCGCCACGTTCTCCTTGCCCTGGAAGTACCGGTTGGCCGTGTCCGAGCTCATCGTCATCCGGACCTTGGGCTCCCAGGCGACCTCATCTGACCATTCCCAGGCCAAATTCGGCTCACCGCTGTCACCGGCACGGATGTTCACCACGAGATCGAAGTCGGTGAACTCAAACCGCTGGGGCGTGTCGGCATCCCGCAGCTGAGGTCCCATATCCGGATCGTCACGCATGATCGTGAACGTGCGATCCATCACCTCACGGAACTCCTTCTCGGAGCGAAAGCAACTCATCGGGTCCGGCCCGTCCTGCCGTGGCAGCTCATGGCGGCGCAGTCTAGGTCACTAACCTCGCGCGCGTGAATACGACGCTTCACCTGCACCCCACCGCTCCTTTGGCCGAACGCGTGCTTCTACCCGGAGATCCCGGACGGGCGTTGCTGCTGGCCCAGTCGTTACTTCACGCGCCGAAGATGTTCAACCACAACCGCGGACTCTGGGGATATACCGGGGTCACCGCCGACGGAGAACAGCTGACGATCCAGAGCACGGGCATGGGTGCTCCCAGCGCGGCGATCGTGATTTCCGAGCTGGTGCAGCTGGGCGCCCGGACGCTTCTGCGCGTCGGAACCTGCGGCGCGCTGGTGCGGACCCTGGGCCTCGGAGAGCTGCTGATTGCCGCCGAGGCGCTCGTCGCCGACGGCGCCAGTGCCGCGCTCGGCGCTCCCGAGCGGGTCCGCGCCGACCCCGGGCTCGTGGCGGCGCTGCAGGCCGCCGGGGGTGAGCAGGTCGGTACGGCAGCAGTGGTGTCCAGCGATCTGTTCTATGACGCCAGCGAGCGTGAACCTGGCTGGCGGGCCGCCGGGGCGAGCGCGGTCGAGATGGAGACGGCCGTGCTGTTCACCCTCGCCGGGATCCACCACGTCCGCGCCGCGTCGCTGCTGATCGTCACCGATCTGCTATGCCCGTCCCGCCGCCGGATCGCCACCGAGGCGCTCACTGAGGCTGAGCACCGGCTCGGCGAGTTGGCGGAGCGCGCGCTGTCCGCACTACCGGTCCCCTGAGTCCCCCTCCCGCCAGCACAGCCAAGCCACGTGGTCGGGTCCAGCCCGCAGCTCCGTCGCCCACCAGGGTCCTGCCCGCCCGCCAGGCCAGGTGGAGGGCGAATCGAGCCGGCGCGGGTCATAGCTGAGTGCGTCGCCGAGCGCTTTGGCCAACGCCTCCTTGCTTGACCACAGCGAGCTCAGGTAGCGCTCCCGGGAGATCCCGTCGGGAGGCTCGGGACTTTCGGCCGGAGTGCAGATCGACTCGACGAACGCCTCGTCGAACGCGCCGATCCGCTCGATGTCGACCCCCACCGGCGCGTTGTGGAAGGCGATCAGTGCAAACGGATAGCTGTACGAGCGTGAGGTGTAGCGGGACCGAGCTGCCGCGCTGGCCCCACGCGCCCAATCGCGCAGTCCCTGACGGTCGACGCCGGCGCGGCGCGCGTCGAGCCATCGCACTCGCGGCGTGCGTTCAGACGGCGATGACGGGAGCACCGTGCCAGCGCGTGTGTGCGGGCAGCTGCTCTCCGCGCATCACGATCGACCGCCCCCCCACCGAGCAGCCGTCCCCGATCTCGGTGTCCGGCAACATCGCCGCGCTCGGCCCCAGCGTTGCCCCGGCGCCCACCGTGGCCGGACCGATGCGCATCATCCGATCGTGAAATAGATGCGTCTCGACCACGGAATTGCGGTTGATCGCGCAGTTGTCCCCCAGCCGCGCAAGGTCGAATTCGGTGATGGTCAGGGTTTCACACCACACGTTGCGTCCTACCTTGGAACCCATCAGGCGCAGGTAGACCGCCATCAGGGGAGTGCCCAGGGCGAGGTTCAGCAGCCAGGTGCCCGCGAGCTGCTCCTGGGCGCTGTTGATGATCTCGTCGCGCCATACGAACCACGACCAGAGCGGATGCTCGCCGGACGCATAGCGCCCGATCACCACCCACTTGATGGCGATGGTGAGGATGACGGCCAGCAAACCGGCGGCGCTCAGCACGAGGGGCGCGGCGGCCGCCATCACCCACACTCCGTCGCTGGCCCCGATGCCGTCGAGCGTCCAGAACACCAGGGCGGCCAGCATCGCCGAGATCGAAGCTGGTAGCAGAATCCGGATCACCTCGGTGAGCGTCCGCGCGATCACCAAAGCCCGCGGCGGATGCGTGGTCCGAGCGGGATCGCCCGGCTCCGCCCGCCGCGGGAGCTCGAGCGCAGGCGCGCCGAGCCACGAGGAACCACCGCCGCTGGCTCTCGGCGCGACGGTCAGCACGCCGACGAGGCTGTCGTCCTCGATCCGGGTCTCGTCCAGCAGCATCGCGCCGTTGCCCAGGAAGCTACGGCTGCCCACCTGCACCGGCGCGACGTGGAGCCAGCCGTCACGCACGCGAGCGCAGGCCAGGACAACGTCGTCGGCGGCGAAGCTGGTGTCGGCGAAGCTGGTCAGCCGATTCGCGCCCACGAGCGTCGAGAGCTCGGTCTTCGGGCCGATTGGGACGCCGGCGAGCCTCAGCCACCGACGCGTGAACACGCTTGAGTAGAGCGGGAACAGGACGTCGCGTGAGGCCGCCATCAGCGACTCGGTGAACCACAACGCCCAGGCGGTGGAACCTTCGTCGGGCTGCCAGCCGGGCCGGATCAGTGGCGACACCGCCCGTACGACGAGAGCGACCAGCAGGGCATAGCTGATTACAAAGGACGCGGCCAGGATCGGGGCCAGGACCAACATCTCGGTCGCCACAGACGGTGCCGTCCAGGCCGCGGGACTAAAGACGACCAACAGCGCGAGGCCCGGGCCGGCGGCGATCAGGGGGACGAAGCTCTGCGTGAGCACCCCGGCGGCGTACATCACGCGCCACAGCCTGCGCCGGCGCGGCGGCGCAGGCGCGGCCGCGGGCCACCGCTCGCCGGACCGGCCGACGGTCCGCCCGGGCGCGCCACTCCAGCGCTCGCCGGCCGGGACCGTGCCGGTGACCACGGTTCCCGGTTCGATCTCGGCGCCCTCCCCGATTTCGCAGCCGGGCATCAGCAGGCTGCGGGCACCCAGCCTGGCTCCCGCGCCAATATGGATCCGGCCGACGATTAGCTCGTCGCCCTCGATCCACCAGCCGTGCAGGTCGACATCAGCCTCGATCGTGGCGCCGGCCCCCACGGTGACGAGTGAGGTCGCCGGCGGGAGCGTTCCCAGACGGGCGCCGTGCCCGACGTCGTGCCCAAGCCATCGAGCGTACCTAGCAGCCCAGGGCGTGCCGGCCAGATTTTCCAGGCGGCAGAGTTGCGAGAGCCGTTCCACGAACCAGATCCGGCAGAGAAGCCAGCCTCGGCGGGGGTAGGTTCCCGGCCGCAAGCCGCGCAGCAGGACCAGCCGGGCCCCGATGACGAGCAGCGACCGCCCCGGAGCACTGGCGAAAATCAGCCAGGCGGCCACCAGCCACCCCCAACCGACCTGCGGGCCGAAGCCCGACGCGTGCCAGTGGTCCAGCGCGAGGATCCCCAGCAGCCACCCTGGCGCCGTCATGGTGACCAGCGCGAGCACGCCGGCGAGCTGGACGGCGCCCCACCCTCGCCGTGAGCCGGCGTCGAGGACCGTGGCTGGAAGCTCGTCGATTGAGCCCAGCCCATCCAACCGCTGGCTCAACGCGCCCAGTGTCCGGAAGTTGTAGACGTCGGCTACGGCGACGGCCGGGTAGCGGGCGCGCAATGCGGTAACGAGCTTGGCCGCGCCGAGCGAGCTACCGCCGAGCGTGAAGAAGTCACTCTCGAGCCTGAACGCATGTGGACCGAGCTGCTCCTGCCATCGCGCCGCCAGCCATGCCGCCGTTCCTTCCAGCGGGACCGCGACGTCGCGCTGTGGGGGCGGCGGCCATGGGAGCGCCCGTCGGTCCGCTTTGCCACTGGCGCTGAGCGGTAGCGCATCAACCCCGACGATCGTCGGCACCAATGCACTCGGCAGCTCACGGGCGAGCCGTGCCCGGATCGCCTCCGGAGCTACGTCGCCGACCACGTAGCCGACGAGCAGCTTGTTGCCGGAGGCGCTCCTGCGGACGGCCGAGAGTGCCGCGGTAACCCCGGGGATTGCGCTGATACGGGCGTCCAGCTCGCCGAGCTCGATCCGCCGCCCGGCGATCTTGACCTGATCATCGCGACGGCCGACGAACTCCAGGCCGTGGACGGTTTCGCGCACGATGTCGCCGGTCCGGTATCCCCGTTCCCAGCCCAGGGCTGGAACCGCTCCGAAGCGCTGAGCGTCGAGCTGCTCGTCCAGGTAGCGACCCAGCCCGACCCCGCCGATTACGAGCTCACCCTCTTCGCCGACCGTCACCGGATCGCCGTAATCGTCGAGTACCGCCGACTTCCATCCGGCCAGCGGCCACCCGATCGTGATCGGCTCGCCGGACCGGATCCGGCCCGCTGTGCTTACCACGGCCGCCTCGGTCGGGCCGTACGTGTTCCACACCTCTCGATCCTCGGCCAGGCGCCAGCCCAGCGCCGCCGGTGTCGCCTCCCCTCCCAGGATCAGCACCCGCACGCCGTGCAGCGAAGCCGCTTCCCACATCGCCGCCAGTGTGGGCACCGTCGAGACCACACTCACTTGGCAGTCGGCGATCCAATAGCCGAGCTCTGCGCCCGCGCGGACCAGCGCTCGCGGCGCTGGGACGAGGGCGGCACCGTGACGCCAGGCCAGCCACATCTCCTCACAGCTCGCGTCGAAGCCCACCGACAGGGCAGCCAGGACGCGGTCCTCCACATCAATCGCCCATAGCTTCGCCTCGGCGTCCACAAACGCAGCCGCAGCGCGGTGCGAGATGGCAACGCCCTTGGGGACGCCCGTCGAACCTGAGGTGAAGATCACCCAGGCTTCATCCGCAGGGCTCACCGCCCGTCGGACCCCGCGCGGCGGCCTCCCGTCCGCGATCGCCAGTCCATCCTCGAGCACCGCCGCGACTTCAGCGCGGCCCAGCAACTCCTCCGCGCGCCCGGGCGGATCGTCGGCGTCGACCGGAACGTAGGCGGCGCCGGCATGGAGCACCCCGAGAATCGCCACGTACAGCTCGGCGGTTCCACTTCTGATGCGCACGCCGACGCGGTCGCCGGGCCCGATGCCGCGCGCCTGCAGGCGGCTCGCGAGTCCGGCGACGGTGTCAGCCAGCTGGCGGTAGCTCAGCGTCGCGTCGGGCGCATCGATCGCGGTCCGATCAGCGCACCGCACCACCGTGGCGGCGAAGACATCAAGCAGCGTCCGGGCCGGCGCCCCCAGATCCGGGGGCGCCAACGCGACGGGCGACGTCCCGCCTCCTATGGCCCCGGAACGGGTTCCCCTCGGGGGATCCTCTCCTAACGCCGTAGTGGACATCGCGGCGCCAGTCTGTGTGGCCGTCGTAAACCGGACTGAAACCGACCGCGTTGTTTTTATGGTCCTGCCGTTAGCGCGCGGTTAGCTCCTTCTACAAACAGGAGGTTTCGCCACTCACCGCAGCGCTCATGGCGGCACGCGCGCGTGCGCGGCGCGTGTTACTTAGAAGGCGACTTCGGCGCGCCGCTCTTGACCGCGGCCTGGATCTCGGCCAACCGTTCCTCGATCGCGCTGAGACGCTGTTCCACCGAACTCTGCGAGCCGAGGCTGTCGATCCGCTGCTCCAAGCGGTCCAGCCCATCCTCGATTCCCTCCAACCGCTGCGAGACGCCCCGCAGCCTGCGGGTCAGTCGTTCGAGGTCACTGGCTGAGGGAAGGTTTAGTGCCCCCATCGCGACCTCCTGGGCCCGCATCGCCCGCTCACGCGTCTCGAACGCCCGGGACAGCGCGCCGCTGACCATCGGGTTCTCCAGCAGCTCCTGGGCCAGCTTGCCGATGGCCTCCTCGCCCTGGCGGGTCATACGTTCCCTCAGTCCTTTGTCGTCGGTCATCTGGCGTTCCTCCTGGCGGTAATCGGGCAATCGCTCGCACCCTAGCGCCCCGGTTCGCGTCGCTCCATGCTCGGCGTGCCATTCGGGTCCAGATCGGGTACACGTCAGACACGCCGGTCCCGACGGACCACAGGCGTGGGATCGACCCTGCGAAAGGGTCCGGAACCAGCCGCGGCCACGGAACGGGATCGCACTTGCTGATCGTGACACTCATGCTCAACTTGAGGCTTAGATGACCCGCCTATCCAGATCTCGGGGCGCCGAGCGCTACAGTCTGTGTCGATCCGAGCCGATGGGTGGTTCGTGCCCCCAGGATCGTCCCGATCGACGACCGTTGCCGCTCCGCGGCGACGAAACGAAACGCCCACCGACGGTTCGCCGTTGCAAAGCCTGATTCCAGCCAGTAGCGTCCTTTCCGCGTCGCCACCCCACAGCGGCGAATATGAGATGCGCACGCCGATGGGCGGGAGGAGCTAGACCACAGTGTTCAGGCGAAGGAAGCTGAGCGTTGCTGTCGCCGCGGCGGGCGCCGCGGCGGTGGTGATGGGCGTCGCCATGATCCCGAACGCCTCCGCGGACCAGTGCGTCGTCACGGTGAGACTCGTCACCGGGCAGACGCTCACGTTCAACGTGAATGCTTCTCCCGGGACTCCCGTCTCGGCGCTGAACCTTCCGATCACAGGACCGATCGCCAGCGCCACCGAGTCCTGCCAGTCGCCGGGCAGCACGACCACGACCACTACCACCACCACGACCACCACGACGAGCTCCAGCGGCTCGCATACCACGACCCATCACAAGCCGCCCAAGCCGACCGGCCCAGGCACGACTCAGCAGCCCTCGACCCACCATGGCGGCACCGCGGGCAAGCATTCCGGTAAGGGTGGCAAGGGTGGCAAGGGCGGCAAGGGCGGCACGACCGGCAAGGGCACCGGCGGCCAGCCGATCACGAAGCCGTCCCAGAAGCCGTCACTGCGCGGCACGGGTGGGACCCCAACTACGTCCAATCCCACGTTCTCGTTCGCTCTCCCCGGTGCGGCCCCGATCGGCGTTCCGAACTTCTTCATCGACTCGTTCCGCATCCCTCCGTTCCTGATCCCGATCTACCAGGCCGCGGGAATCCAATACAACATCCCGTGGCAGGTGCTGGCGGGAATCAATGAGATCGAGACCGACTACGGCCGGAACCTGTCGGTCTCAAGCGCGAACGCCGTGGGGTGGATGCAGTTCCTGCCTTCGACCTGGAAGTCCTGGGGCGTGGATGCGAACGGCGACGGGATCGCTGATCCGTACAACCCCGTGGACGCGATCTTCGCTGCCGCCCGGTATCTACACGCGGCGGGCGGCTCAACGAACCTCTCCAAGGGGATCTTCGCCTACAACCACGCCGGCTGGTACGTGCAGTCCGTACTGCTGCGCGCGAAGCTGATCGGCGGAATGCCGGATCAGCTGATCGGCGCGCTGACCGGGCTGGTGCAGGGTCACTTCCCGGTCGCGGCCAAGGCGCGCTACGCGGATGACAGCGTGGAGAAGCTGGCTACGCGCCGCGTGCGCACGAGCAACGCGGCGGTACCGATTGGCTCCACTGCCAGCAAGTCGGTGTCGATCTATGCCAAGCAGGACTCACCGGTGATCGCCGTCAACGACGGCAAGATCGTAAAGGTCGGCCAGAGCTCGAGCCTTGGGCACTACGTCCAACTCCAGGACCAGACCGGCAACATCTACACCTATGCGCATCTCGGCTCGGTGCCTGCGAACTACGCCGTACCGAAGCCGGTAAAGCTCTCAGCGGCCGACCTGGCCAAGCAGCTCTCACTGCCGGCGCTGCCCGCACCGACGGCTCCCGCGAGCGCCGGGCAACAGCAGGGCGCCCCGACGATCTCGGCCGCGAAGGCGACCAAGGTGGCCAAGACCGCGCCGACGCTGCCGCACACGACCTCGACGACGACCGCGTCGGCGACCTCGAGTGCGCCCGCCCCGCTGGTCAAGGAGCGCCTGTTCGCCAATCCTGCACGGCCGGGCTCTTATGCGGCCGGCGGTCAGCTCCAGCTCCGTGACACCAAGACCCAGATCACGAGCTTCCAGAATTACTTCTCCGACGTGCTGCACCTCGGCAAGAACCAGTACACGCTGCAGCCCCTGAAGGCCGGCGCCGTCGTTGTGGCAGGAACGATTCTTGGCCGCATCGCAGCGCCCACCGCTCGCCAGGCCTCGCACATGCAGTTCATGATCCAGCCGGCAGGCAAGGGCGCCCCCCAGATCGATCCCAAGCCGATCCTGGACGGATGGAAGCTGCTGGAGGCGACCGCGGTCTACCGCGCCTCCGGCGTGGACCCATTCTTCGGTCCCGGGGCCAAGAACCCCTCGATCGGGCAGATCCTGTTGATGAGCAAAGAGCAGCTGACCAACCGCATCCTCCAGGATCCGCACGTCCAGATCTACCAGTGCGGCCGCCGGGACATCCAGGCCGGCTTGATCGACCGCCGCGTGATGGCGACCGTCGAGTTCCTCTCCGCCTCCGGGCTTGATCCCACCGTTTCCGGGCTGCAATGCGGACACAGCGTCACCGGCGCGAGCGGCACCGACGCCGCCGGCGCCAGCGGATCGAGCGTCGACATCTCCAAGATCAACAACATTCCGCTGCTCGGTCACCAGGGGGCCGGCTCGATCACCGACATCACGATCCGCCGGCTGCTGACCCTCCAGGGAGCGATGAAGCCCGATCAGATCATCAGTCTGATGAGCTACAAGGGCCAGAACTCGACGCTGGCGCTGCCCGATCACAACAACCGGATCCAGATCACCTACACGCCGCTGTTCGGTACCAACAAGAAGCTGTCCAACGAGATCAAGACGATCCTCAAGCCCGGCCAGTGGATCCAGCTGATCAACCGCATCAGCCAGATCCCCGAGCCGATCGTCCCGATCACGCCCAGCAAATACGCCGTCCACACGGCCGGCGCGCACTGACCGCGTCCGGTTCCCTCTTTCGCTTCAGCCAGATCGAGGTCCCCTGGGCGCTCGGACCTCCGGACGGTCGCTACATGTTCCGCCAGCCCGGCGGCGCGCCCGAGTCCGCCTCGGTCCTGGTGCTCGCGACCCTGGGGGCACCGGAACGCCGCCGCAGCCTGACCACGCGGCGCAGGCGTAAGGCTGAACCTGAGCCTGAACCTACGCCTGTGACCACGGGTCGGGCGACGGTCATCGACGTGGCCGAGCCGTTGCGCGGATCCGCCGAGGCCGTGGCCTGGCTGAGCGCGGCTGGGGAAGCAGAGCTTGCCGCTGGCTTGGCCGTTTTGAACCTGGCGCTGCATGCCTTCCGGCTCGTGACCGCCGACCAGAGTGTGCACGTGGTGGACCGCCGCCAACTGCTGGTGGCGCGCATCGGCTACGGGGCTGGCGAGCAGGTTGCCGACGGGCTCTGGACCGACGCTGCGGAGCTGGTCCTACCAGGCGGGCGCCAGTCGCGCTCGAAGGTACTCCACCCCCAGGCCCGCCTGGCCGCTGTCCTGAACGGTCGGGAGCCCGCGCTGGCGTGCGAGGAGCTGGTGCTACGAGCGCGCAGCGATCTCGATCATGGCCGTGATCGGGAGGCCGCCCTGCAGGTCCTGGTCGCGCTGGATGCCGCACTGGCCGAGCTGGCCGGCGCCGCCTCCGTGGCCGATCTGGGCCGCCGCCTGGAGGAGCTCCGCGCTCAACGTGACCCGGTGGCCGTCGCGGCGCAGGCGGCCCTGTCCGCGCACCTCTCAGAGGACGAGCGCGAGACCGTCTCGTTCACCGTCGGGCGGATCGAGGCGGCGCTGCGAGCCCGGGCGGTGGCCAACGCGTAACGGAGCGATTGTCGACGACGTGTAGCCGGGTCGTGCGCTCTTCACGCGGCCGTGCTCTCCAGCTCCAGCGCGGCCAGAACCGCCTCGAGTTCGTCGACCACATCGCCACCGCACCGGACCGTGGCCCGGTTATCGAATGGTGTCGGACCCTGAGTGAGGATGGCCAGTCGGCCGCCCCGGGCCAGTGTCAGCGCCGGCAGCTGGGCGACCGGATACACCTCGAGCGACGAGCCGATGCACAGCATCAAGTCGGCGCGTGCGGCCAGCTGTTCGGCGCGCGCCAGCGCCTGCGCCGGCAGGTACTCCCCGAACAGGACGACGTCGGGCTTCAGGGGAGCCGTGCAGGCGCAGCGCGGAACGCCTCGTGGATCTTCACGCTGGCGCAGGCGCACTTCCTCCAGTGCGAACGTCAGCCCGCAGACCAGGCATGAGGAACGGGCGATCGTTCCGTGCATTTCGATGAGTTTCCGTGTGCCGGCGCGGGCGTGTAGCTGATCGATGTTCTGCGTGATGACCGCATCGAGAAGCCCCGCTCGTTCGAGCTCGGCCAGCGCTCGGTGAGCCGGATTTGGGCGCTTGTGCTCCAGCGTCTGAAAGCGATCACCGTAGAAGTGCCAAAAGCGTTCCGGATCACGACGGAACACATCGATGTGGGCCACCTCCATGGGATTCACGTTCTCCCACAGGCCCGTCCCCGGGGAGCGGAAGTCGGGGATCCCGGAGGGCACGGAGATGCCGGCGCCGGTCAGCGCGACCACCGACTCGGCGTCGTTGATCAGCTCGGCGAGCCGGCCGGCGGTCTCCAGCGCGGTCACTTGCCTTCAAACCGCGGAGTTCGCTTGGCGAGAAAGGCGGCGATGCCCTCGCGAGCGTCCTGGGAGGAAAACACCGCGGCGAATCCCTGCTTCTCCTGCTCGATCCCGGCGTCGAGATCCCCCGCAGCGCTGACTCGCTTGATCTGCTCGACGGCAAGAGGGGGCTGGCCGGAGAGCTTCCGCGCCCAGGCCAACGCCGTGTCAAGCAGTTCGTGATCCGGGACCACTCGCGTGGCCAGGCCGAGCTCGTACGCCGCGTCGGCGCCGATCGGGTCGCCGGTCAGGTTCAGCTCGAGCGCCTTTGCCTCGCCAACCAGGCGCGGCAGGCGTTGTGTTCCGCCGAAGCCGGGAATGATCCCGAGATTTATCTCGGGCTGGCCGAAGGTTGCCGACTCGGCGGCGATCCGGAAATCACACGCCATCGCCAGCTCGCACCCGCCGCCGAAGGCCAGGGCATTGACCGCCGCGATCGTGATGACGCCCGAGTTCTCCAGCTCGCGGAGGAACTCGTGCATTTGATCAAGCAGCTCCTTTCCCTGAACCGCGTCCATTTTCGTGAAGGCCTTGATGTCCGCACCAGCGCAGAACAACATCGGGTTGGCCGACGCGAACACGACCGCGCGTAAAGCGCCGTCCTCACGGACGGATCGCCATAGCTCGGCGAGGGCCTGCACCACCTCAGGTGAGATCGAATTAGCCGGAGGACGGTCCAGCCAGGCGATTGCGGTCCTCCCCCGCCGTTCGAGCTTGACCGGACTCTCGTCCCAGCCGGCATCCGGACGCGCGTAGGGAAAGAATCCCTGACCGCTCTTCACGCCGAGCCGGCCCTGAGCCACCAGCCGGCGCAGGATCCGCGGTGGCTCGAAGTTCTCGCCCCACTCGGTTGCCGCCCGCTCGAGCTTGGCCAGCACCTCGTCGAGACCGACCTGGTCCGCCCGCGCGAATGGCGGCGGGATGATCCCCGCCCCGGACGTCATCCCCAGATCGATGTCCTTCATCGCCGCGACGCCCTCTTCGAGCACGAGGCAGCTCTCAACCAGGGCCTTGAGCGTGAAGCGATCGACCAATCCGGCGGTGTCCAGCGGGGTTTCAGCCGTGCTCATAGAAGCCCTTCCCCGTCTTGGCCCCGAGGTTGCCGCCGGCGACCAGCTTCTGCATCTGGGCGTGGACGTGAAAGCGCTCGCCAAAGGCCCCTTTGAGGTGCTCGGCGACGTGCAGAACAGTGTCTAGCCCGAGCAGGTCGGTGAGAAAGAACGGGCCCATCGGAGCCGCCTTTGAGTCGCTGACGATCTGGTCGAGCTCCTTGACCCCGATTCCCGTCTCCTCCTGAAATCGCCAGAGTTCGGACACGGCCGAGTTGAGGATCCGGTTGACGACGAAGCCCGGCGCCTCGCCGCAGCGGATCGGCATCTTCCTGATCGTCTGCGCAAAGTTGCTCGCCGCCTGCGCCGTTTCGAGGGAGGTGTCCTCCCCCTCGACTACCTCGATCAAGCGCATCATCGAGGCGGGATAGAAGAAATGGAACCCGACCACCTTGTCGGGTCGGGTGGTCACCTCGCTCATCTGGGTGATCGACAGAGACGACGTGTTGGAAGCGAGGATCGCGTGGCCAGGTGTGACCTCGTCGAGCTCCGCGAACACGACCTGCTTGATGTCGATTCGCTCCGGCACCGCCTCGATCACGAAGTCGACGTCGCCAAAGCCCTCATACCCGGTCGTGCCCGTGATCAGCCCGAGTTTGCGCTCCAGCTCGGCCGCGGTCAGCTTGCCCGCGGTGACCCGCGACTGCCACAGGGACTGGGCCTTCTCCAGCCCGGTGTCGACGAACTTCTGATCCACGTCTTTGAGCACGACGGGGATGTCCGCGTTGGCGATCGTGTATGCGATCTCTCCGCCCATCGTGCCGGCGCCGACCACAGCAGCTTTGAAGACGAACAATGGGCCTCAGGGTTGGTTCGGAGGTGAGGAACCCCGGCACCGCCGGAGCCATTGGGATTCTATCGGCGTGGGTTCGCCTGAGGCCCGCGCCCCGGCGGCTCAGCGAGCGCGCTCGGAGGACTCGGCGGCGAACCTCGCCAGGGTTGCCCGCAGCGAGGCCGCCATCGCGCGGCGGATGAACAGGAGGTCGATCAGCGGAGTGAAGAACGAGCTTTGCTTGATCTCGTACTCGAGGCTCAATTTGGCCTCAACGTGCTCGTCAACGGGAGTGAACGCCACATGCTGGCGGCCACGGATCGCGTCGTCCTCGACCACCACCGTCTGCCCTTCCAGCGGCGCGTATTCGACGACTAGCTCACTCACACGACCGCGTCCGGCGGGGCCGGATTGCCAGATCACGCTCGCGCCCACCTGCGGCCAGGGCCCCGAGGTCTCGACGATGTGGTCGAAACCGTCGACCCACGACGCCCACCGCGCGGTGTCATACCAGCGCGACTCGGCCGCGTGCACGGAGTCCCGAAACGTCTGCTCGACGGTGACCGCCCTCATCGGCTCGATTATGGCTCGCGCGTCGCGATGCGGAGGACTAGGCTAGGCCGCGCCCGATGCCCGACAACCTGCCAGAGACCGTCAAGCCGTACCCGAACATCTCGTCTAAGGCGTACGAGCATCCCGCCGACCGGGCGGCGACCGCCGCGCTGAAGGCCGTCCCAATGCTCGACACGGTGGTGCGCAAGCTGGTCGAGTGGCGGTATGAGCGCGCGCTGCGCCAGTTCTATCTGGGCAATTCGGTCAAGGTCAGCGAGCATCAGCTTCCGGAGCTGTGGGCCTCGCTGAACGGCGTGAGCAAGGTGCTGGACATGCCGGACCGATACGACCTCTACGTCACCTCAGATGTGCGCGGCGGAGCCCAGTCGATCGGGTCGGGCAAGCCGATGATCGTTATCGACTCAATGCTGCTCCAGCGCCTGGGCCCGGGCGAGCAGCGCGTCGTCGTCGCGCACGAACTCGGGCACATCCTCTCCGATCACGTCCTCTACATGACCGCGCTGGACATCCTGCTCAGCGTCGGCAGCGGCTTGCCCCTGTTCCTCGGAGTTCCGTTCCGAGCCGTCCGCGCGGTGCTGCTCGAGTGGTACCGCGCCGCGGAGCTGAGCTGCGACCGTGCCGCCACGCTGGCCGTGCGTGATCCCCGGATCGTCTGCTCGACCCTGATGGTCACGGCCGGGGCGCTGCCGGCCAACCAGCTGAACCTCGACGCGTTCATGGCCCAGGCGATGGAGTACGAGAACTGGGACGACCCGACCGATCGCGTGCGCCGATTCTTCAATGAGATCGGGCAGAGCCACACCTACGCGGTGCGGCGTGTCTCCGAGGTTATGAAGTGGGTCCAGGGCGGCGAGTACGACCGGATCGTGCGCGGCGAGTACCGGACCCGCGACGAGGAGTCAGACGTCCGCGAGGAAGCCGGCGACGCGATGGAGTTCTACGCCGCGCGCTTCCGCTCGATGTTCGCCGACGTCGGCGACAACATCACCTCGTTGGGCGCGCAGGTCGGCGGGGCGGCCGAACAGGTCGCCGAGTGGCTTCGGGGACGGGGTGGCCCTCGGTCCGGAGGCGGCGGTTCCGGAGACGGCGAGTCCTAGGAGGCTGAGCCGGGTTTGGCGCTGTTACGAGCGGGGTTCGGGTGTCGTGAGGGGCCCGGGCGAGGTCGCCGGACCGACCAAACCGCGACAATCGACGCGCTCTGCACGAGCCGATGTCGCACCTTGGTCGCCATACGACCAAACCGCTTCTCGCCGCAGCCGGTCCTCGCGGATGTAGCACTTTGGCCCTAGCGCCGCCGCCGCTGACGTCCCGACCCGCACCCACTCTTCGTTGCTGCCTTTCGTCCCGCGTCCAGGCGTGCCCAGCTGACCGACCGCGTAACGTTCGGTGCGGTGACAGACCGCTCAGCACACCCGCCCGCCATTACCGTGAACGGTCTGGCGAAACGCTTCGGCGAGATCGAGGCCGTGCGCGGGGTTGAATTCGAGGTGGCGACGGGCGAGGTGTTCGGCTTTCTCGGTCCCAACGGCGCCGGCAAGACCACGACCATCAACATGCTCTGCACGCTGGCCAAGCCGACGTCGGGATCGGCGACCGTCGCCGGTCACGACGTGGTGCGTGAGCGCGATGACGTGCGCCGGAACATCGGGCTCGTCTTTCAGGACCCAACGCTCGACGGTTATCTGACGGCCGAGCAGAACTTGCGTCTTCACGCCGAGCTCTACGGCGTTCAATCCGACCTGGTCAAACCGAGGATGCGTCAAGTGCTCGAGATGATCGGCCTGTGGGATCGCAAGGACTCCGTGGTGGCCACCTTCTCCGGCGGGATGCGCAGGCGCCTGGAGATCGCCCGCGGGCTGATGCACTCCCCGCGAGTGCTGTTCCTGGACGAGCCGACGATCGGGCTGGATCCGCAGACCCGGCGCTCGATCTGGACCTACATCCGTGAGCTCAAGGAACGCGAGGAGATCACGATCTTCATGACCACCCACTACATGGACGAGGCGGAGTGGTGCGACCGGATCGCGATCATGGACCATGGCCAGATCGTCGCGCTCGACTCACCGGAGACGCTGAAGGCCGGGGTCGGAACCGACCGGGTGACGATTCACACCGACGACGACGAGGCGGCGATCGACGCGCTGGCCGCTCAGTTTGGGATCGAAGCGCGGATCTCCGAGGGCGCAGTGACCTTCGGCGTCCCCGCAGGCGAGGAGTTCGTCCCGCGGCTGTTTGCGGAACTCGGAGTGCCGATCCGCTCGGTCAGCGTCTCACGTCCGACCCTCGATGATGTCTTCATGTCCTTCACCGGAAGCTCGATTCGGGACGCCGAGGAGGACCAGAGCAAGCAGCGCAACAGGGTGATGATGCAGATGATGACCGGAGGCGGCAGGCGATGAGCACGACGACTGATCGCAGCGCCCTGACCCCGCCCACCGCCGCTGACTCGCGGGTCGTCCGGGTCTCGGTGCCCCAACGGAGCCTGGCCAGCGAGCTCCGGGCGATCCGGATCGTCTGGCGGCGGGAGCTCACCCGCTTCCGCGCCGACCGGATGCGCATGGTCACCGCGCTGGTGCAGCCGCTGCTGTTCCTGTTTGTCCTTGGCTCCGGCCTTCAGGGCCTGGCCAGCGGCGGCACGCACGGCGTGAGCCTGAAGACGTTCATCTACCCGGGGATCCTATGCATCTCGGTGATGTTCACCGCGATGTTCTCAGCCGCCTCGATTGTCTGGGACCGGGAATTCGGCTTCCTGCGCGAGATGATGGTGGCGCCCGTCCGCCGCAGCTCAATCGTGATCGGAAAAGTGCTGGGCGGCGCGACCGTGGCGTCATTCCAGGGCATCATCATCATCTGCCTGGCCGGGTTCGTGCATGTTCCGTACGCGCCCCTGCTGATCCTGGGCATATTCGGGTTGCAGCTGCTGCTGGCGTTCACGATTACGGCGTTCGGCGTGATGATCGCCGTGCGGATCAAGCAGATGCAGTCGTTCATGGGCGTCATGCAGATGATCGTGATGCCGATGTTCTTCATCTCCGGGGCGTTGTTCCCAGCCGCGGGCCTGCCCGGATGGCTGACCGTGCTCAATCGGATCGATCCCCTCACCTACGCCGTCGACCCGATGCGGCGCCTCGTGTTCAGCCACCTGACGATCTCCCCGCAGGCTCGGCATACGCTAGATCCAGGCGTCAGCTGGTGGGGCTGGCATGTCCCGGCGCTGCTGGAGGCTGGGGTGATTTTGCTGCTCGGGCTGGTGATGCTGGGGATCGCGATCTGGGAGTTCAGCGCTACGGAGTAGCGCCGAACAGCCGGCGGTAGGCGCTGACCCAGTCTCCGGCGATCTGCCGCTGGGCGGCGGCCAGCGAAAGCGCGCCGGCACATACGCGAGTGCGCAGACGGTTCTCGACCTTGTCCTTGGGATTGGGAATGCCACCCGGCTCAGGCCACAGGTTGCGAGGGTCGTTGCGAGCGCCGCCCAGCTCGAGCGGGACGAGATGGTCGTACTCATAGTCGTGCGGCGATCCGTGGTCGCCATAGGCCGCCATGCTGGCGCGCTTCTCCCGTGCCGTCACCGATTCAGGCGGCCGCACGTTCTTCGTATAGCCCGAGCGGCAGATCGTGCGCTGAATGCTCGCCGGGGTGACCACGGGGTCGATCGCGCCCGGAGTGCAGGCCCGGTCAGGTAGCGAGAACTCGCCGCGGCCACGCGCACGACATGAGTTCGCCGGCGGCTGCGGTTGCACCGTGTGGGCGCTGGCCGTGCTCCCCGGCAATGCCGGCTGCGCGGTACGGGCCAAGGCCGGATCCGGGCCGGCAGCCGCCGACACGGCGCAGCCCAACGTTGGCGCAGTCAGAGCCAGCGCCAAGATCAACAGCCCGATCCGGCTCATGTCGGCAGTGAATCAGCGCCCGCCGACGTCACGACTCTCCGCGCCCCCGAACAACTTCCACACAGCCGGCGCCCGGTGGTAGCGTCGCGCTGTCCTGAGACCAAACGAAGGAGGGCACCTTGGCGGGACACATCGATCAGATGCGCCAGCGCTACGAGCAGTTCAACCGGGGCGACATCCAGGGCGCGACGGAGGACTGGGCCGACGATTTAGTCTGGCAGGGCTCCAACTCCACCGAGCTCCCCGGGGGCGGGGAGCACCGAGGGAAGGACCAGGCGCTGCAGGTCCTGCAGCAGGCCGTGGGTGGCTGGGACGAGTTCCAGCTCTCGGCCGACGAGTTCTTTGAGGATGGCGACAGCGTCGTCGTCCTGGGCCACACCGACGTCAAGAAGGGTGACCAGTCGGCACAGATCCCCGTTGTGCACATCTGGCGCTGGGAGGGCGGGAAGATCAAGCGACTTCAGGTCTTGACCGACACGCTCCAGGTTGCGCAGCTGCTGGGGATGGCCTGAACGGCGAAAACGGGCCGCTCTCCGTGAGCGCGGCCCGCTCGGCGCTCAGCCTCGCCGAGCTGAGCCGAGCCGCGCTCACGTGATCCAGCTGGCGGCACTGGCCAACTCGTTTCGAGAGAGCTCTACGCCGCGGCGCCGGCCGTGGCGGGCTCTTCGACACGCCGCGGGAGCAGCGTCTCACGGGCGATGACCAGGCGCTGGATCTGGGCCGTGCCCTCGTAGAGCTGGAGGATCTTGGCGTCCCGCATCAGCTTTTCGACCGGATACTCCTTGATAAATCCGTAGCCGCCGTAGACCTGGACGGCGTCGGTGGTGATCTCCATCGCGGCGTCAGCGGCAAAGCGCTTGGCGTGCGAGGACTCGAGCGTGTTGCGCTTACCCTGATCGAGCAGGACGGCCGAGTTCCAGGTCGCCAAGCGGGCCAGGTGCACCTTCGTCGCCATGTCGGCGATCATGAACTGAATCGCCTGGTGCATGGCGATCGGCACGCCGAACTGGACACGCTCCTTGGAGTAGTCGATTGCGAACTCCATCGCGGCACGCCCGACGCCGACGCCCATCGCCGCCACGCCCGGACGGGTCCGGTCAAGCGTCATCATCGCGATCTTGAAGCCCTTGTTCTCCTCGCCAACCAGGTGGTCGAGCGGGATCTCGCACTCGGGGAAGGTGATCGTCGCGGTGTTCGACGCCCGCTGCCCCATCTTGTCCTCGTGCTTGTCCACGACCACCCCGGCGTCACGGGGGACGATGAAGCAGGAGATGCCGCGATGTCCAGCCTCCTTGTCGGTCTTGGCGTAGACGGTGTAGTAGTTCGCGTACTCGCCGTTGGTGATGAAGCACTTCGAGCCGTTGATGATCCACTTGTCGCCGCGGCGGGTGGCGGTCGTCTTCATCCCGGATACGTCCGAGCCCGCGTCGGGCTCCGTCAGGCAGAAGGAGGCCAGGAGCGGCGCTTCGGAGAGCCGTCCGAGGTACTCCTTCTTGAGTTCCTCAGAGGCAGCGAGCTGGATCGGAGCGGTGGCCAGGCCGTTACAGGACAGCGAGGTTCCGATGCCTGAGCAGCCCCAGGCGATCTCCTCTTCGATCAGCGCGCCGTCCAGGAAGCCAAGACCCGGACCGCCGTATTCGGAGGGCAAGTGGCTGTTCATCAGCCCGAGCTCCCAGGCCTTGTCGATGATGTCCTGCGGCCAGGTCCCTTCCTTGTCGTACTCCCAGGCGACCGGACGGATCTCCTTCTCTGCGAAATCGTGCGCCATCTCGCGCATGCTCTTCTGCTCGTCGGTGAGCGTGAAATCAACCACGTGGATTGCTCCTTGAAGATGGGAAGCGCCGGCCGGCGTGATGGCTGGCGCGGGAACAGATTGACTAGTCAGTCAACCGTGATGATAGGAAGGGTACCCGATCGTTGAAGCGTCTGGCAACGCGGTGATTGAGTGTTCAATTGCCTAGTGCGCA
Organism: uncultured Solirubrobacterales bacterium; assembly: GCA_963757165.1. Classification (GTDB taxonomy): domain Bacteria; phylum Actinomycetota; class Thermoleophilia; order Solirubrobacterales; family Solirubrobacteraceae; genus Palsa-465. The sequence goes on along the minus strand of CAVWQO010000001.1, from coordinate 173,382 downwards.
AGACTTAAGCCCGTGCAGCAAGCGTTCGGAACCGTGCTGTGGATCGTCTGTGGTCTGGGGATCGTGATCGCCTTCATTGCCCTGGCCTTGACCGGCAAGACCTGGGAGGAATACGGAAAGAATGCCCTGCTCATGGACGGCGATTCGCCTCGCGACGCCAGGCAGGGATCCGCGGCGGCACTGCTCGAGCGTGACGCCGAGATTCGGCAGCTGCTGGAGGCGCGCAATCTGCGCCGGGCACGTCGGGGCGAGGCGCCGGTCGACGTCGAGCTGGAACTGCGGCGATTGACCGCGCCGCAGATCGACGGCGAGCTTCGAGAGGAGATCCGGGACATGGTGATCGCCCGCAACCATCGTCGCGCGCGCCGGGGCGAGCCGGCGCTGGACGTCGAGGCGGAGATCGAGCGGGAGATCCTCGACCTCCACGGCGTCTGAGCGTCGCTCGCCGGCCGATCAACCGGTAGCCTGCCCGCGATGCCCGACGGACGCAAATATGAGCTCGACGAGCTGGCCATCCGACCGGGCACCTACTTCAGCCCGTCGACCGAGGTCTTGATCATTGTCGACGACTCGCCCGCGCTTGACGCGGAGATCTTCCACCGGGAGCAGTACGAGGGCGCCGACTGGGTGCTGATCTCCGACGAGGTTCCGGTGGATGAGCACCGGCGCGACGAGCTGCTGGAGAGCTTCCAGGTGCATGAGCAGCCGCTGCACGCCGACCACGACGACGACGTCGAAGAGAAGGAAGAGGAGCTCGACGCCGACCCGGAGGAGTAGCGGCCGGGTCTACTGACCGCTGAGCAGCGACTGGCAGCTCTGCATCTTCGCCACGTCCTGGCCGGCCGCCTGGAGGCAGTTGCTGTAGCGCTGGACCGCCGAGTTTGTGCCTTGGGTGCTGGGGGCGGCCGGAGTGGCCGAGCCGGCGCCTGAGCTGCCCGCACCGGCACCTGGGGTCGTGGTGCCGGCGCCCGAGGCGCTTCCCGCTCCCGTCGCGGCCGCGGCTCCAGCGCTCTGCACGGTGGCCAGGAAGGAGCGCAGTTTGGTCGTGAACTCGCTGAACGGCCTCAGGTTCGTGGGCGCGGTGATCGTCTGCGGCTGATTCAAGTTCGCGTATTTCATGTTCATCCCGATTTGCGCGGTGCGCAGACCCCCGAGCAGAGTCGAGATCTGCCCGGAGACGGGAACGGTCAGATTCAGCGTGAGCTGGCGCAACGTCTTGTCGCTGTTACCGGTCCAGACGTCGAAGCTCGGGTTCTTGACCGTCGCCGCGATCCGAGTCCGAGTTGCGTCCGGGATCCCGCTCTGCAGCGTGCTGGCTCCGCTAACTCCGAGCGTGGAGGCCTTCTGCAGGATCGTGCTGATGTCCTTCAGCATCGCGCTTACGTCGATCCCGGCCCGAATATGGGTGGTGTCGACGCCGCCGACGCTCTCCTTGCCCACGACCGACGGGTTACTCACCCATTGCAGGGGTTTGATGCCCAGCTTGGACAGAGCGCCGGAGCCGGTGCTGCCCCCACCCGAGGAGGTGATCCCGGCAAAGCTTGACTCGAGCTTCTGGAAGGTCGCCGCCGGGAGCTGGTAGCTAGTCCCCTGGAGCGTCACGTAGCCATTGGCACCTGTGGAGAGGATCGACAACGATCCGCTGCGCCCGAGAGCGCCGATGCTGATGCTGAAGTTCGAGGCCGGCAGCTTGCCCTTGCCAAGGCTCTGAAACGGGCCCCCGAAGCTGACGGTGATCGGACCGCGCAACGTGCTCGATCCAGACGGATTGACGGTGAGGCTGAAACTGAGGTTCCCGCTGTTGACCGCGTGCGTCCCGCTGAAGGTCTGATTGAGCAGCGACTTGGCGTCTGAGGAGCTGCCGCTCCCGCCGCACGCCCCGAGCACCAACCCGGCTGCGCCGGCGAGGACCGCGAGCACCACGCGATGAAAATTCTTGCTCACGGCTGGCGTCGGCACGGCTGCGAATCTAGCATCGGGATCGGTGAGTAGGGGTCGGTTGGCAACCCTCGCGGGTCGGACGCTGTGCGTGCTGTGCACGCTCTGGGCATGGACGGCCTCGACGTCAGCCGCGGCGTCGGCCTCCCCGGTCGTGCTGCTCAGCGCGGCCGGCCACGCGGCCACGGTAAATGATCCGTTTCTGACTGGGCCAGCGCTGGACCCGGGGCCGGCGGCACGGGCGCCGGGGCCGATGGGCCCGAACGCGTCGTCCGCGCGCGCGCGTCGAGGTCGCAGCGCACGGAGTGCTCACAGCGAACTGGCGCGGCTGAAACGAACTCACGCCATCTCGGCCGGGCGCTATCGCCGCTACCTCAAGATCCTCAGCGCAGTCCAGGCCTCCGCGCGGCGCCTGCGCGGAACCCGCGCCGCGGAGCTCCGGGCGGTCCTGGCCAACCTCCACACCATCGCCGCCGCCGGCAAGCTGACGCCGGGGAGGCTGCCGGCGCTGTTCATCACCCTGGAGCGCAACCGCACGTGGTGGACCACGGGACCGCTGCTCAGCTCCGGTCAACGGGTCGAGTTCGCGGGCTCGGAACTAGTCTGGGCGTATTACGCCGGCCAGGGGATCGAGCTTCAGATGCTCGGCAACTTCGGGAAGGCTGACGGCCTCTACACCGCCGGGAGGCGCCACTACCCGCGCATGGTCCACCTCCTGTCCGAGCTGATTCCGCTCGCCGCTGGGCGTGGGCGCGGGATCGCCTGGGAGTACTATTTCCGCTTCGACGGTGGCGTCCCCCCGTGGACCAGCGCGATGTCACAGGGCACGGCCCTCGAGGCGCTGACCCGGGCTTATCGGGCCACAGGAAACCGTTCCTATCTGGCCGTCGCGCACCGGGCGCTGCCGCTGTTCTCGGCCGCCCCGCCGGTGGGAGTCAGCGTGAGCACTAGGCGCGGGCGGCGGTATCTGATGTACTCGTTCGCACCCGGAGCGGCCATCATCAACGGCTTCCTGCAGACGCTGATCGGCCTCTACGACTATGCCCACACCAGCGGCGATGCGAGTGCGGCATCGCTGTTCGCCGCCGGCGACGCGGAAGCCCGCGGCGAGGTTCCCCACTACGACACCGGCTCTTGGTCGCTGTACGAGCCGGGCCAGGCCGACACGCTCGACTACCACGTCCTCGTCACAGGCTTCCTGCACCAGCTGTGCGCCCGCGTGCACGCCCCCGTCTACTGCAGGACCGCCGCGCGTTTCGAGCGCTATCTCCAGGCCGGTCACTAGCGAGCGGCGCACGGAGGTCGCCGGGCCAGCACTGCGTAGACTCGGTCGATGCGCCCGCGGACGATCCTCTACACCGGCAAGGGCGGGGTCGGAAAGACTTCGGTGGCGGCCTGCACGGCTCGCCGCTGCGCCGCCGCGGGGCTGCGGACGCTGGTTATCTCCACCGATCCGGCCCATAGCCTGGCCGAGTCACTCGAGGTCAAGCTCGGGGCTGAGCCGACCCCCGCCGGTGACGGCCTCTGGGGCCAGGAGGTCAAAGCCCAGGAGGAGATAGAGCGCCATTGGGCCGGCGTCCAGGATTGGCTGGGCGAGCTGTTCGTGGAGCGCGGCGTCGACCGGATCTCAGCTGAGGAGCTGACCGTTCCACCCGGGATGGACGAGCTGTTCGCCCTGCTGCGGTTGCAGGTCCAGCACCACTCCGGGGACTGGGAGGCGATCATCGTCGACTGCGCCCCCACCGGCGAGACCCTGCGACTGCTGTCGTTCCCAGATGCCGCCCGCTGGTGGATCGAGAAGGTATTCCCGATGGAGCGCCAGATCCTCGCCGCCGCGCGGCCGATCGCCCGCTCGCTGCTGGACATCCCGTTGCCGAGCCAGGCGGTGTTCGCCGATATTCAGCGGCTCTCGCAGAACCTGATCGCGATGAACGAAATCCTCCGCGACCGAGAGCATTCGACGATCAGGCTCGTGATGAACCCGGACAAGATGGTCATCGGCGAGGCGATGCGGACCTTCACCTACCTGAACCTCTACGGGTACCTGACCGATGCGGTGATCGTCAACCGCGTGTTTCCTTCACAAGTGGGCGATTACTTCGCGGGCTGGCGGGACGTTCAAGAACAGAATCTGGAACTCGTGCGCTCGGCCTTCTCCCCCGTGCCGGTCCTGTGCGCGCCGTACTTCGAGCAGGAAGTCGTTGGGCCGGGGATGCTGGATCGGCTGGCCGGCGCTCTGTTCAGCGATGCCGACCGCGATCCCGCGGCCGTCCTGCACGGCTCGCTGACCCAGGAGCTCGAGGTCTTCGAGGACGGCGCCCGGCTGCGCCTCATGCTGCCGTTCGCCAGCAAAGGCGACATCTCCCTGAAGAAGATCGGGCTGGAGTTGGTGGTGGGAGTGGACGGCCAGCGGCGAACGATCATCCTCCCCAGCGCGCTGGCATCGTTCAGGCCAGCGGGCGCCACGTTCGAAGACGGAGCGCTGGAGGTGATATTCGATGGAGCAGAGCAACGTGCCGGGCGCTGAAGCACAAAATGAGGACGACGCGCTCCGGCGGCTGCAGGCGCAGCTTGAGCGCGCCTCCGGAGCCGCCGAGCGCCTGATCGCCGAAGCGGGCCGTGCTTCGGTGTCCTCCGCTGAACGAGTGGCCGAGGCGGCGACCCGCGGGCGTGCGGGCGCCCCAGATACCGGTAAACCGCCGCCGGCGGGATGGCAGGTCCCTGAGACGGACGCAGACTCAAAAGCGGATCTGGAGGTTTTGTCCGCGGTCATGCATTCACTTCGGGAGCTGATCCCACCGGACCTGGAGCGCCGCCTGGCCGAGGCGCTACGTGAGCTCCTGCTCGCCCTTCGGGCGTTGATCGACTGGTCCCTGGACCGTGCGGAGAAACGGCGTGCGGCACCCACCGAGGTCCAGGACATACCGATCCTGTAGCCGGCCGACGAGGGCCGCGTGACGCCTACAATCGATCCGTGGCCCGAACCTGGATTCTCACCGGGTCGCCGGAGAACCACGCGGCGACACGCGATCAGGGCTTTACCGTGATCGGCTTGAAGGAGCGAAACCGCAATCGGGCGCTGGAGATCGCGCCGGGGGACCGGATCGTCCTCTACCTAACGCGCGTAAAGGCGATCGGGGGGAGCATTCGGGTCGAGGGCGAGCTCTTCGAGAGCCGCGAGAAGATCTGGCCCGGTAAGCCGGGAAAGGTCGACGCCTACCCGTGGCGATTTCCCACCTCGGCTGAAGTCGTGCTGGAGGAATCCGAGTGGATCCCGGCCGAGCAGCTCGCGGAGGAGCTGGAGCACGTTGCGAAGTGGCCGCGTGAGCATTGGACGCTGGCGTTCCAGGGACAGGTCCGACCCGTGTCCGATCATGATGCTCACGTGTTGGTTGATCGCCTGTCCGCCGCCACCGGTGCCCGCGTATGAGCGCAAACCGCTCCGCAGCCGGAGTCGGCCGCTGGGCGGGATCGCTGGGCGGTCGGGTCGCCCGCGTCTGGCGCGGGCTGCCCCATGAGCGGCGGTTGGCGGCACTGGCCTCGATCGGGCTGTTCGTAACGCTGTTCCTGCCCTGGTACCAGGAGACGGTCATCGTGCCCGGGACCAAAGGTGCCGCAGCGGCCAGCACATCAGTCACCGGGTGGGCCGCGTTCTCATTCGTGGAGGCGGCCGTGCTTCTGGTCTCAGCGGGTGTGCTGACGCTCCTCTTCCAGCGCGGCGAGGGACAGGCGTTTCACCTTCCCGGCGGTGACGGCTGGGTGATCATGGCCGCCGGCGGTTGGGCCTGCGTGCTCGTGGTCTGGCGGATCTTCGACAAGCAGAGCACGAGCATCCGCGGGCCTGGGGCCAGCATCTCCGGGATCGAATGGGGGATCTTCGTCGCCCTGGCCGGCGCGGCGTTCCTGGCCTACGCCGGGACTCGCATCCGGGCCGCTCATCAGCCCGAGCCGCCGTTGCCGGGGCACGAGCACGAGTTCGACCCGCGGGCCGTGGTGGCGAGGGAGGCTGAGGCGCCGCGGTCTGCTTCCGGATCAGCCCCCGGGCCGGTGCGCGCTCCCGAACCATCCCAGTCGGCACGTGTGCCCGGCGACGAGGCGCGCTCGCCAACCGGCGACCCGGGAGCAAGTCCAGTCGCGGCTCGTGACCCCGGGCCGGCCCGCGTGCGTCCTTCCGACGATCGGCCCTACTTTGAGCGCCCACCGGGCTGGCTCACAGCGCGCCCGCTGCACCCCGAGCCCGGCAAGTCCGCGGACGGCCCGCCGGAGTTTCCGACTCGGCGCGCACGCGAGCGGATAGCGGTTGACCCCGATGAGGGCGCCACTCAGCGCGGACCCGGCCAGCGCGGACCCGGCCAGCGCGGACCCGGCCAGCGCGGACCTGGCCAGCGCGGACCCGGAGATCCCGATGAGGCCCCGACCCGCCATGCGGCCGATCCAGCTCACGACGCGCCTCTCCCCCCGGCTACGCCGGCTGCGCGCCGGCAGTCCGACGAGCAGCTGACGATCCCGCTCGAACACGAAGACTGAGCGGCAGCCTCTGGATCAGACGGACGCCGTGCTCGACCCAGGCGAAACCGCGAAACGCTGAGCGACCTTGGTCGAGAAACGTCGCGTATGGTTGCGTTTCTCGACCAGGCTCCCCGGCCGGACCGCAACCGCCTCGCCCAGTTCACTCCGATCCGGAGAGCCGGCGCGCACCACTGGGCGCGGATCCACCGTAACGCACTTGCCCTACCGCGTTGGCTGCAGCACGAACGAGAAGTACGCGCTGACCAGCCCGATCACGAGAATCCCGGTGAGAATCAGGGTCCGGGACTTGATGATGTGCCCGAACACCCCGATGAGCAGCCCGACTGCGAGGACGGCCGTGAACAGCCCGAGATGGGATGCACCGGCGGCTTGGACGAGCACGAGCACGGTCGAACCCTATATTTGCAGCATGAGCGAGAACCCCGGTTCTGTGCAGGACGTCACCCAGGGCCTGACCGAGGTCGGGTATCTCCCCGGTGGCTCCACGGCGCTCGTGTCCTATCTGGCCACGCAGCTGGGCAAGCCGGTGCTGGTCGAGGGCCCAGCGGGCGTGGGCAAGACCGAGCTGGCCAAGGCACTGGCCAAGTATCTGGATCGCAAGCTGGTGAGACTGCAGTGCTACGAGGGCCTCGACGAGGCCAAGGCGCTGTACGAATGGAACTATCGCAAGCAGCTGCTGCGGATCCAGGCCGAATCCAGTGACGCCGGGTGGCAGGACGTGCAGGACGACATCTTTGGCGAGGAGTTCCTGCTGCAGCGGCCGCTGATGACCGCGATCGCCAGCCCGGAGCCGGTCGTGCTGCTGATCGACGAGATCGACAAGACCGACCAGGAGTTCGAGGCGATGCTGCTGGAGCTGCTCAGCGACTTCCAGATCTCGATCCCGGAACTCGGGCGGATCGAGGCCAGGACCCACCCCGTGGTGCTGCTGACCTCCAACAACACGCGTGAGCTGACCGAGGCGCTCAAGCGCCGCTGCCTTTACCTGTGGCTGGACTACCCGGATCTGGAACACGAGCTGGAGATCGTCAGGCTGCATTCGCCCGAGCTTGACGAGAACGTGGCCCGCAAGCTGGTTGAGATCATCCACCAGGTGCGCGAGCTGGACCTGAAAAAGCCGCCGAGCATCGCCGAGTCGATCGACTGGGCGCGGGCGCTGATTCTGCTCGGAGCCGACGACATCGATCAGGCGACGTTCAAAGAGACGATGAGCGTGATCGTCAAGCACCGCACTGACCTGGACACGGTTGCCGCGCGCGTCGGCGTGAAGCTCGAGTCGGCCAATGCCCAGCCCGCCGCCTAAGGGCCCCGACAAGGTCTACGCCCGGATCCCTGACCGGGCCCCGGGAGGCATCAACGGCCAGCTGCTGGCCTTTGCCGAGGACCTCCGCGACGAGGGCGTCAAGGTCGGGACCTCGGAGATGCTCGACGCGTTCGGGGCCCTGGAGCACATCTCGTGGACCGACCAGAACGCGTTTCGCTCGGCGCTTTCGGCGACGATCGCCAAGTCACCGGAGGACCGGCGCGTGTTCGAGCTGGTCTTCGACCGCTTCTTCTTCCGCGCCGCCGAGGCGGAGGCCGCTCGGCAGGAGATCAGTGAGGCACCCGGCGGGGAGGGCGGCGAGGCAGGCGAGGACAACATCGATCTGGAAACGCTGCGCCAGCAGATCGCAGCGGCGCTGCAGAACGGCTCTGACGCCGCGATGCGAGATCTGGCGCGTCTGGCCATCGCGGCCTTCGGCCGCGGCGAGGGGTCCGGAGTGCTCGGCGTCGACGTCCAGCGGATCCGGCGGGCGCTGGGCCTGAAGACCGAGCCCCAGCCCCAGCTTCCCCAAGACGACCCGCGGCGCGACGGCGTGCCCCGTGAGCAGCTACGGCGCTTCGAGCAGCACCTGCGCCGTGAGCTGGAGCGCAACCTGATCGAGCGCACCGCCAGTCTGCCGCCGAAGCGTCCGCTGAACGAGCTCGACCGCGCGCTGCCGACCGGCCCGATTCAGGACCTGGCCCAGGTCCACCGGGTCGTCTCACAGCTCAAGCGGCGGCTGGCCACCCAGGGCCACGAGCTGCGCGGACGCAAACGGCACGCCCACGTCGACGTCCGGCGCACGATGCGTGCGTCACTGCAGACGGGCGGCGTCCCGGTTGAGCTCAAATACCGTCCCAAGCGCCCCCGGCGACCGGAGATCTTCGTGCTCTGCGACGTCTCGACGAGCGTGACCAGCGCCAGCACGTTCTTCCTCAGCGTGCTCCACGCGCTGCACGACTCGTTCCGCAAGCTGCGCTCGTTCGTGTTCATCGAGCGGATCTCCGAGGTGACCGACGTGTTCGAGCGTGAGCGTGACTTCCGCGCCGCCAGCGAGGCCGTCTCCCGAGATGCCGGGGTGGCCGACATCTCCGGCTACACCGATTACGGCCGGGTGTGGACCGAGTTCCTCGCGCTGATCGAAGACGAGCTTCATCCGCGCGCCACCGTGATCGTGCTCGGTGACGCTCGGACCAACGGCCGGCCGCCCCGGGATGACGTGTTTGCCGCCATCACCGCCAAGGCGGGACGCACGTTTTGGCTCAACCCTGAGCCGCGCCTGTACTGGAACTATGGCGACAGCGTGATCTCAGCCTACGAGCAGCACTGCCAGGCGTTCGAGTGCTGGCGCACCGACCAGCTCGAGGACTTCGTCAAGGCACTTGCCCAGCCGATTGTCCCCTGAACGGGCAGCGAATCCGACCCTTGGATCGGCCTCATCCCGCCTGGACGAACCGGGTGTGGATCGTCCGCGTGTCGCCGTTGGCGTCCTGCAGCACCCAGGTGGCGAAGTAGGTCCCGCGACTCAGTCCACGCACGACCGTTCCGCGTGGTGTGTCGACATCAGAAGCGTGGAAGACCACCCGTCGGGACCCTGCGCGCCTGATCGCCAGCGAGACCGGCACGCGAGTGGCGACCGTCGAGTTGTGCGGCCCCGCCAACCCGGCCTGGACGACGGCGACGAAGGGGCCATAAAGCGTCGCGTTCTGCACCGGAGCAGTGCCCAGGATCGACGGCACCTCGGTCCGCGTGGAGCCGCCGCTGCGGTCGTCGATCTGGAGGATGTTCCCCGTCGGGAGGCCGGCAGCGCGGCCGCTCATCGGGCAGATCCGACCCGTCCCGGCGACGCCCGGCGCCCCGATCGAGGCTCCTAGCGGGGGCGTGGCCACGAACGCGCCGTAAAACTGCCCGGGCTCGCACGCGCCCGTGGTGATTGCCGTCGAGGCCCCGTCGAGGTGGACCTTGAGATGGGCCACGTGCAGCGTGGTCAGCGCACGTCCCGCCGAGTTGATCAGGGTCAGCGCGTCACCCCCCTTGATCCGCGCGGCGGCGGAGAAGGCCGGGAACAGGGCGGTCCCTAGCGCAAGCGCGCGCGTTCGCAGAGCGGCGTGCGTGCGCCCGCGGATCAGCGTGTAGCGCGTCCCCGGCACGAGGCCGCTGCAGCTGACGCGCTGGGAGCGGAGATCGGCGGTGCACAGCGGTTGGCCCGTGGTGTTGAACGGGACCTGAGGGTTCCCCAGCGGGTCTACGCTGCTCGGTTCGCCAAGCGACACGGTCATCGTCACCAATGCCCCGTTCGGCGCCGCAGCCGTGGTCGCCCGGTTGTCCTGGCTACTGAGCAGGAGGCGGCTCCCCGGCCCGAGCCTCGGCGTTGGCACGGTGGCGACGTCATCTGAACTGCACAGATCCTGGGGCGAGGCCAGCGGCGCGGCAGCGAGGGTGAGGGTCAGCACCCCGGTCTGCGAGCACGGGCCGAGCAGGACATGCTGCGCGCGGACGGCGACGCCGTGGTTGAGATCGAACCAGCCGGTCCAGCCGGCCGCGCCGAATGGGTTACCGCCGTTCCCGGTCTGGATCAGCTCCGGCGCGGGACCGTGAGCCCCGTAGTGGACGAGGATCTCCTCCCGGTCATCGCCCACTCCGGCGGGCGCGCCTGTGGCCAGTGAGCGCAGCGTCAACTGCCAGCTGCCGTCGGCCCGCGTACCGGTTGTGCCGCCCGCCACGACCGACCCGGCCCGAGCGACGACCACGACCACGTTGACCCCGGCGCGTGCCATACCGCTGGCTCCGCTCACGGTCGAACTGAACTGCCGTAAGTCCACGGTCGGGAGGGGCAGGGGCGAGTTGGTCGCTGATGATCGTTGCCGGCACCCGCTGGCGGCGTTCGACCACTCCGTCTGCAACAGGTAGCTGTGCGAGCCGATCACCTGGTTGTAGGGCGAGCCGTTGGGGGCGAAGCCGATCGGCGTGCCGGTTTGGGGGCCGACCTCGCACTTGTCGCCGACCTCGAACCCATTGGGATCCATCCACCCGACGCCCTTGGGGTCGGTCGCCGCCTCAATCACCTCGTGGGAGACGGTGACGAGTGCCGACTCGGCCTCTGGATTGCCCTGCGGGTCACTTCCCGGTCCGGGCGTGAACTCGACCAGCGGGTCGGGGATCACCGCGTAGACCGCCGCGCCGTGCCCTACGTTCTCCAGCGAGTGATAGCCGGCATAGGCGTTTGTCGCGCAGGAGCCGAGGGTCACGCAGGTGTCGACATCCGGCGGCAGGAACACGAGCCACATGTCGTGCAGCCCGCGGGCGCCTGGCGCACGGGCCTGGATCACCCGGTCGATCTCCTGCTGCAGCTGAACATCGGTCACACACGTGGCGATGCCTCCCGGGGAAACGCATTGCCGGCTGCCGCTGGGGTAGGGGCTGGTGTCAGTGATCGAGTCCGTGCTCGGGTCATAGGCGATGTTGTAGCCGCCCGGACCCATCGCGTCTGGGTACTGACCGAGGACCGAGAACACGTTCTGTGTGCTGCCGGAGTCGTGCGCGACATCGGTCAGGAACTGCTCGGTCAGCCCCCGGTAAGAGAGCGTGCCCGCCGACGGCGGTCCGCTGAACTGATACCCCGCGGGAGCCCAGAAAATCGTGTGGACCCGGACGTCGTGCATCACGGTGCCACCGTGGTAGACCAGCGGGATGCTCGTTGCCCCGGCCGCCGGGTCGACCCGCTGTCCGTGGGCCGGGAGGAGGCCGAGCGCGTGTCCGATCCGCGGTCGGAAGCTCTTCACGCCCAGCGCGGCGGGCGCCATCGCGCACAACGCGATGAGCGCGGCGCCGAGAACGCCCAAGGTCAGCTGCTTACGCCCCACGATCGGCACGTTAGCGCACGGTTTCGCACGCGATAGCATCAGCGGGCATTGACAACCAGGGGGGCTGGCGGGAAGCCGGCTGAGATAGCGTCCTTCGTTACCCATACGACCCGGCGCTGACCCTTCGAACCTGTGGGGTAATGCCCGCGGAGGGAGCGAGAACGCGATGATCGAGGCTCCAGCAAGGGAGCCTCGCGATCTGCATCGACCGACAGCGGTAAGGGTCGAGGTCGTGAGCCGCACGTTCATCAGCAGGGGGCGCCGCGTCGAGGCGCTGGAGGCGATTTCGCTGGATGTCGCCTCCGGTGAGGTCGTCGCCGTGGTCGGTCCTAGCGGTTGCGGCAAGAGCACTCTGCTCGAGCTGATCTGCGGGCTGCAGCAGCCCGACGCGGGGACGGTCACCGCCGAGCCGGCGGCGCTGATGCCTCAACGGGACCTGCTGCTGCCGTGGCTGACCGCGATCGACAACGCTGGGCTCGCATTGCGCGCGCGAGGGGTCGGCCGAAGCGATGCCCGCGCGCAGGCCGGCCCGTGGCTAGCCCGGTTCGGACTGCAGGGGTTCGAGCAGGCGCGCCCCGCGGCGTTGTCCGGGGGTATGCGTCAGCGCGTGTCGTTCCTGCGCACCCTGCTGGCCGGAAAGCCCGTGTTGGCGCTGGACGAGCCGTTCGCCTCGCTAGACGCGATCACCCGTGCGGAGATGCAGGCGTGGCTCGGCCACGTGCTCCAGCAGGAGCCGCGCACCGTGATCCTGGTCACGCACGATGTCGAAGAGGCGGCGATGGTGGCCGATCGCATCGTCGTGATGTCAGCGCGTCCGGGACGGGTCGTGGCACAGCTGGCGGTCGACCTGCCACGACCGCGGCGGCGCACGGACGCCGAGGTCACCGCGCTGCGGGAGAGGGTCTACAGCGCTCTGGGGATGGAATCGTGAGGATTGCGTGGCGAACCTTGCTGCCGTTGCTGCTGCTCGCAGCGCTGATCGGAATCTGGGAGCTGTACGTCGACCTCGGCGGGGTCGACGGCGTGATTCTGGCCGCCCCGCACCAGATCGCTCAGTCCATCTACGACGATCGCTCGCTGCTGTGGAGCAACTTCCTCGTCACGCTGCAAGAGGTGGGCTTCGGGATCGCGGTGGCGGCCCCCGTCGGGGTGCTGCTCGCCGTCCTGATCCATCTCTCGAGCACGCTGCGCGCTGCCGCTTATCCGCTCGTGGTGGCTTCGCAGACGATCCCGATCGTGCTCCTCGCCCCGCTGCTGATGCTGTGGTTCGGCTTCGGGATCCTACCCAAGGTGATCGTGGTCGCGCTGGTGTCGTTTTTTTCGGTCGTGGTCACCACGCTTGACGGCCTGGCCGCAGTTGATCCACAGCTGCTCAAGCTGATGCGAACCTTCGACGCATCCCGCTGGCGAACTCTGCGGGCGGTCGAGTTTCCCGCGGCGCTGCCCGGCGTGTTCACCGGCACCAAGATCGCTGTGGCCGTCGCGGTGATCGGAGCCGTGATCGGAGAGATGACCGGCGGGTCGAACGCCGGGCTCGGCTACCTGTTCATGCTCGCCAACAATCAACTCCTGACTCCCCGCGCGTACGCTGCGGTCGTGATCCTGTCCCTGTTCGCGATCGTCCTATTCGCGCTCTTGACCCTGGCCGAGCGGCTCGCGCTGCCGTGGGCCCACGAACCCAGAGGAGAACGCTCGTCGTGAAACGTCTCACCCTGCTGTTGATCCTGGCCGCGCTCGGACTCTCGGGCTGCGGCGAGAAGAAGGACGTCATCACGGCCCCGTCCGGCTCGGCGCAGGCTCTCACGCTGATGCTCGACTGGGTTCCCAACGCTGATCACGTCGGGATCTATCAGGGACTCGCCGAAGGCGACTTCGCCAAGGCCGCGATCAATCTCCACGTTCAGGTGCCAAGCGATCCGGCTACCCCGCTCCAGCTCGTGGCTGCGGGCAAGGTCGACGCGGCCATCTCCTATGAGCCGGAGGTCATGCTGGCTCGCAACCGCGGCCTGCCGCTGGTCTCCGTGGCCGCACTCGTGCAGAAGCCGCTGACCTCGCTGATCTCGCTCGCCTCCAAGCACATCAACGGCGTGTCGGCCCTGCGCGGCAAAACGGTCGGGGACGCCGGAATCTCCTACCAGCACGCCTACCTGAACACGATTCTCACCCACGCCGGCATCTTTCCGAGCCGAGTCAGGGAGGTCAACGTGGGCGCCAACCTCGTTCCCGCGATGCTCTCAGGCCGCGTCGACGCAACGTTGGGTGGCTACTGGAATTACGAGGCGATTCAGCTTCAGGAGCGGGGCAAGCGGACAAGCGTGCAGCGGATCAACCAACTCGGCGTACCCACCTACGACGAGCTGGTGCTGGTCGTCACGCGCAAGATGATCTCCACCAAGCCGGATCTGGTCAGGCGCCTGGTGCAAGCGATGGCTCGGGGTTACGAGGCGGCACGGCGCAACCCGCAAGCCGCCGTTCAGTCACTCGTCCGCGCCAACCCCGGGCTCGATCAGCGCCTTCAGCTCGCCAGCACGAAGGCGACCTTGCCGGTGTTTTTCCCGGCGACGGGCAAACCCTGGGGTTTCCAGGACGCCGCCCAGTGGAACGCCTACGGTCAGTGGATGTTGAGCAACCACCTGATCCAGAACCCCAACGCGATCGTTAACGCGTCGACGAACGAGCTGCTGGCCGGACAGGGCCTCTGACACCGAGCAGCGTGTCGGCGAGACGCGTGGCCAAAGCCATGATCGTCAGCTGGGGATTCACTCCCAACGCGCTCGGGACGGCCGACCCGTCGGCCACGAAGACCCCGCGAGTGCCGTGGAGCTGAAGATCTCCGTCGATCACCCCTTCGGCCGCCCGCGCATGGGCACGAGCCGTGCCAAGCGGGTGGAACGCCATCAGCTTGAGGTCGCTGGCTTGCACGAGCTCCGGGGTCACCCCGGGTCTGAGCGGGAGGAAAACCTCGCATGCGCCGGCCGCCTCGAAGAGCTCCCGCAGCCGGACCAGGCCGAGGCGAAACTTGTGAACATCGGCGTGGCCGAGGTTGTAGCTGATCACCGGTTTTCCGGCCAGCGAGCGCACACGACCGCGAGAGCTGTCGCTGACCATCAGGCCGAATTGCGCCAGCCGCCGGTAGGCCGACATCACCTCGCCGTGCCGGCGGCCGCTCAGGGGCAGTGACATCGCAGCGTAGGCCGGCGGACCGGCCACGCCTTCGAGGATGATCCCCTCGGAGACGAACTCGTCCACGTAGAAGCTCTGCGGCACGCCGCGGGCCATGTCGACGACATGGCCCATCAGCGCCACCGCGGCAGTTGCCGGATGCAGGGAGAGATTGGCCCCCAGCTGCCCCGAGCCGCCGCCCAGCCCGCTGCGGGCCAGCAGTCCCGGCGTGCGAATTGTGCCGGCCGCGACGGCCACCACCGGCGCTTGCACGCGCACGGCTCCGCCGGCGCCCAATGAGGCTTCGACGCCGGCCGCCCGCCGGCCGCGCACGAGGATGCGACGGACGTGGGCACGCGTGAGCACCACCGCACCGGCCGCCCGGGCACGCGGAATGTAGGTGATGCCCGTGTGCTGCTTGGCCGAGGTCGGGCAGCCGAACACGCACACCCCGGATCCGACACAGCCCTTGGCGTTCCGGCGCAGGTAACCGTGTGACCAGCCGAGCTGCTCCGCCCCCCGGCGCGCGACGGCGGCATTTGCGCCGGCCAGCTCAGGTGTCACCTCGCTCACCGACAGCGCCTGCTCAACGCGCTCAAAGTAGGGCGCCATCGTCTCGGCATCGACATCGAGCCCGTAGCTCCGGCGCCATAACTCGAGTACGTGGTCAGGAGTGCGAAAGCACGTGCCTGAGTTGACCAGGGTCGTACCTCCCAACCCATGCCCCACCGGCAGGGCGATCGGCGGAGTGCCGAGCGTGAGCGTCTGGCCGCCATCGCGGTAGAGCGCCCCGAGCATCTCCGGTGGACGAGCGGTGAAGGAATCCGGGTCGTGCTCGGGACCCTGCTCCAGCAGGACCACCGCCATGCCGCCTTCGGCCAGTTCAGCCGCCAGGACCGCGCCACCAGCGCCCGCGCCGATCACACAGGCATCGGCCTGCAGCGTCTTCGGCTGGGCTCCCCGGCGCATCTTAGATCCGGTCGGGGGCCTGTCCGAGCGCGCGGTCGCGGGTGTGCCGGAGCGTTCGGTCGCGGGCTTGCCGGAGCGCGCGCCCGCGCTCGATCACGGCCTCCGCATCCCAGCCGAGCCCGCGGGCCTGCGCCGGATCGTCGTAGCGGACCATCGACATCAGCCCATAGAGCGCCTGATCGAGCGGTGGCAGGCGCGCGATCAGACTCGCCCCCCGCGGGCGCACCGCCAGCGCGAACAGCAGCCGCATGCCCGGACGCCGCCAGCGCGGGGCGCCGTCGATGAGAACGCCAAACGGAGAGCTCATGAAACGCGCAGCATCGAGGCCTCCTGCGCGGCCGTCAGCGAGGCGATCGCCTCGGCGGCCGCGTCTGCGTCCCGCTCAGCGATCGCCGCAGCTGCCCGTTCGTAAAGCGGGGCCAGGCGGGCCCGTTCGGACACCACCTGCGTGAACCGATCGATGCTCGGCAGGTACAGCTCGCGGACCGAGTTCATGATCAGCTGCAGGATCAGGTTGCCGGCCGCCTTGACCAGCGTGGACATGTAGCTCCAGTCCGCCAGCAGGGCCACCGAGTCCTCCGCGGCGCTCTGCATCGTGCCGGCCAGCTCGCACAGCTGATCCGCCTGCTCGGGACTGCGGCGTTCGCAGGCCAGCCGGGCCGCCTGGACGAGCAGGAGCCGGCGAGCTTCGAACAGCGCGGCGATCGTGTCGTGATCGGCCGACCCGAGGACGGCCAGCGCCTCCAGGCCACCTGAGCTGCGCCAATCCAGCACCCGCGTCGCGTCGCCATGTCGCACCTCGATCAGCCGCAGCTGCTCAAGGCGCCCCAGCGCCTCCCGGACCGAGGCCATGTTGACACCCAGCTCGGCGGCCAGCCGCCGCTGGGTCGGCAGCCGCTCGCCGGCCACATACTGCCCCGAGAGGATCGCCTCGCACAGCTGCGCAAAGACAAGATCCGGAACCGACGCGTGAGTGATCGGCGTGGGCACTGCGACAGAGTATCAGTGTTCGGAACACTGGTCCGGCCTGATCTTGGCCGTGATCTCGGCCCTGATTTCGGCCGTGATCTCGGCCCTGATCTCGGCCTGCCCTCACGAACGAGCCAAAGTGCGACAATCGCGACCGCCGTCCAGCGCGAGATGCGCGGTTTGGTCGTATATCGACCACAGCGCGACATCGACCGGAGCGCAGGCCAGCGGTTGTAGCGCTTTGGCCGTTCCGGGGCCCAGCGAGGCCGGGCGAAATCCGGTTCGCCGCCGCGGCTCTCACCCTGGCAGCTGCGGGTTGCTTGAACGCGCGACGGACGAGCTACATCGGTCGGCGCAGCGGTCGGTTGCCGCGGACGATCCAGCCTCAGGCGGCGAGCCGGTCCGCCGCCGCCCCACTGAATCCGGACCGCAGCGCATAAGCCCCAGCCAGTGCCCCATACGGCGCGTAGGGCTCGAAGAATCGCTCGACCTCCTCCTCGGTCGCGCGGGCGCGGGGGTCTCCCCCACGGAGCCGGCCGACCAGCTTCAGGTAGGCCAGGTCCCCCGCCGGCAGCTGATCCAGCCGGCCCTGACCCGCGCTGGCGAGCATCTGGATGGTCCAGCGGCCGATGCCGGGGATTGCGCGCAGACGCCGCCAGCCGCGCTCGTGGTCCGGATCATCGAGGTCCACCCGGCCGGAGGCGACTTCCCGTGCTGCGCGGATCAGGGCCAGCGCGCGGCCGCCGGAGAGATCGAAGGAAACGAGGAGGGCGGGAGCCTGCGCGGCCAGCACCTCAGCCTTTGGCGCGTCGCGCCAACCGCAGTCCGGGCACCGCCGACCCAGACGGTAGATCAGGCGACGCTGGATTGCCGCCGCGCGTTCGTACTCGATCAGTTGCTCGCAGATCGCCCACGTCAGCGCCTCAAACGGATCCGGACGCGCGCTCACGCGCAGTGCCGGATTGGCCCGGACGGCCGCCCCGATGACGGGGTCAAAGCGAAAACGTTCGTGGAACTCGCGCAGATCGTGGTCAATCCCGAGGGCGCCGCGCATCTTCACGATCCCTTGCTCAGCGCAGGCGCGCTCGCGCGCGTGGGCGCCGAACACCACGCGGTCCGCGGCCACCTGAGCGACGCGCACGCTGACCGGCTCCTCGCCGATGTGAACCAGACGATGGAGCACGCCGCCGCGGACCTTCATCAAACCGTCCAGGGCGCCATGGCCCGGAAGGCGAAACGGCGAGCGCGGACGCACCTCCAGGCGCACCTCGACCAGCGGCGCGCGTGGGGTCACTCGGTCGGCTTGGCGATCAGATGAACGTCGACGAGGAACGTCCGCGTGCCGACGATCGGCAGCATGTCGACAGCGCGGCGCGGCACCGAGCGCTGGGCGCGAGCAAGCTTGCGAGCGCTATGACGATGCAGCAGCGCCAACGTTGCCGCGCCGGCCACAAAGCCCGTTGCCGCGGCGGCGGCCGCCTGGACAGCGGGACTCGTCGTGGGAACCGGCTGCAGCGACCGCACCTCGGCCACCACAACGCCCTCGACAGTCTCCACTTCCTCTGCGGCGCTGACCTGCAGCTCCGCCTCTTCGCGCTCTTCCATGGCCGCCGACATGGTGACAGCGCGAGCGGTCATGTTCAAAGGATCTTCTCGTAGACCCGGTAGGTCCGCACGATCCGGCCCCCCATGCCCTCCATGGCGCGGTTCATCGATTTGTTCGATTCGAGAATCCAGCCCATTTCGCCGCCCGTCTGGGGCGTGCGTTCGGCCGCGTCGAAGTGAAGCTCGTAGAACTTTGCCGCGATGCCCGTGTGCTGCCACTCACGCTTGACTCCAAGCGCGAAGACCCGTACCCGGTTGATCTTGCGCCGGTACCACAGCGCTTTCGCCCAGCCAAAGGGGAGCAGCCGGCCGTTCAGATGGACCAGCACCTGGTTGTAGTCCGGCAGGGTCAGCGCCGCGCCGACGGTCTCGCCGTCCTTCTCGGCCACGAACGCCCAGTTCTCGTCCAGGATCGGCTTGAGGTCCTTGGCGTAATGGCGGACCTCCTCCTCGGTCAGAGGGACAAAGCCCCAGTTGCGTTCCCACGCCGCGTTGTACACCTCGAGGAAGCGGTTGATCTCCGCCTCCATGTTCTTCTTTCGCATCGGGCGCACGGTGATTCCGTGCTTCGCCTCCACGTCCGCGGCCACGCGCCAGATCGCATCGTGGACTCGGCTGCGGTCTGACACCTCCAGGTTCCACATGTACAGATCCATGGCCTTGGCCAGGCCGGCCGACTCGATCAGCCCCGGGTAGTAGCGATGCTGCCAGTTGGTGAGGATGGTCGGCAGCAGGTCATAGCCGTCGACGAGCACACCGCACTCATCGTTGGTGGTGAAGTCCATCGGCCCCACCATGCGGTCCCGGCCGCGCGCGCGCAGCCAGGCCTCGGCGCTCGCCAGCAGCGCGTGGGCAGCCTCAGGGTCCTCCTCACATTCGAAGAAGCCGAACATCCCCCATTCGTGGCTCTGGAACTCGTTGAAGTGATGGTCGATGTGGGCGGTGATGCGCCCCACCGCCCGGCTGCCCCGCCAGGCGAGGAAGTACTCGGCCTCGGCGTGCTCGAAGAACGGGTTCCGCTTGCGGTCGAAGAACCGTTTGCGCTCGAACAGCAACGGGGGAACCCAGTTGGGCTCGTTACGATAGAGCCGCCACGGGAGCTTGATGAACGTCTTCATGTCGCGCTGAGATGCGACAGGGCGAACCTCGAGAGCCATAGCGCGGGAAACTACATGCCAACTTCGATCGACGTATTCGCCAAGGCCCGGGACCACGAGCGCCTGGAACAGCTCAAGCTGGCACGTCAGCTCGACGCCCTCCCCTACTTCAGGGTTCTCGAAGGCCCAACGCTTCCGGTCGTGGAGATGGAGGGGCGGGAGCGGGTGATGCTCGGCTCCAACAACTATCTGGGCCTGACCGGCGACGAACGCGTCAAGCAGGGTGCGCTCGATGCCCTCAACCGCTACGGCACCGGGCTCACCGGCTCACGATTCCTGAACGGCACGATCGATCTCCATCTGGAGCTGGAGCAGGAGCTCGCGCAGTGGATGGACGCCGAAGCAGCGCTCGTGTTCACCACCGGCCACCAGGCCAACATCGGCGCGCTCGGAACAATCCTCGCCCCGGGCGACACGGTTATCGCCGACTCCGGGGACCACGCGTCGATCCTGGACGGCTGCATCCTCTCGCGGGCCAAGCTGAGGCCCTTTCGCCACAACCGCCTCGATCGACTCGAGCGGACTCTGGAGAAGGCCCAGAACGACGGCGGCGGGATCCTCGTCGTCGTCGATGGGGTGTTCTCGATGGAGGGAGACGTCGCTCCGCTGCCGGAGATCGCCGATCTGTGCGGCCGCTTCGGGGCTCGCCTGATGGTCGACGAGGCCCACGCACTGGGCGTGCTCGGCGCGCGCGGAGCGGGCACCTGCGAGCTACTGGGCATCGAGGATCGTGTTGATTTGCGCATGGCTACGTTCTCCAAGTCGCTGGCCTCCTGCGGTGGGGTGATCGCGGGACCGGCGGACGTGATCGAATTCCTGCGGATTCAGTCGCGCCCTTTCATCTTCACCGCGTCTGCTGTCCCGGCAGCGGTCGGGGCGGCGTTGTCAGCCGTGCGGATCTGCCGTTCCGGAGAAGGGCGCGAGCTTTTCGCCCGCGTCCTGGCCAACGCGCGTTACCTCTCCGAGGGGCTACGCGGGCTGGGCTACGGGGTGGTTGAGCCGACGCGGCAGCCCGACGGGAGCGAGATCGTGACCCCGATCATCCCGGTGCTCGTCGGCGATGACTGGAAGGCCGTGTTTCTGTGGAAGGCGCTCTACGAGGCTGGAGTGTTCGTCAACGTGGCGATCCATCCCGCCGTCCCCCTCGGGGGCGCGCTGCTGCGCACGAGCGTGATGGCGACTCACGACGAGCGCACCCTCGACCGCGCTCTCGCCGCATTCGGGGAGGCCAAGCGGTCATTCGAGGCCGAGCACGGCCCGCTCCCCGCGGGCGCCTAGACGGCCCAGCGGGGCCCGCTCCCTTGTCCACTCCCGCACAAGCTCCCGGCGCGAGAAAAAACACGCTAGGAGCACATGCTCCTCAACTTGTGACCTTGCTGTGACCGGGCCACTCGCGTAGTTTCCTGCCTACCTCAAAGGTGGTCGGCCGGACCGCGCGAGGGTCACGATGGGGGTGGGTGTGACCGAGGCGCGGTGGGCGACAAGGGCAGTTGGAGGGTCAAGAGAATCGGATCGCAGCACCCGTCGGACACGGCGCACGATGTGACGTGCTCGGCGGGAATCGTCAACGGCGTTCGCCTCGGCGAACAGGACGCAGGGAGAGAGATAGCTACATGACGGAGACCGCCACGATGACGCCTGGGCCGCAACGACTGCGCGCTCTGGAGCGGGCCAACGAGGTCAGGCTCGCACGTGCGGAGCTGAAGCGACGGATCGCGGAAGGTGACGTGTCCGCAGGAGAAGTCATCCTCAATTCCCCCTGGGAAGCGAGTAGCTGGTCGGTAGGAGACCTGCTGATGAGCCAACGGCGCTGGGGCAGCACCAGATGCCGGAAGTTCCTCTCGCGCAACCAGATCGGCGAGATGAAGCAAGTCGGAGCACTGACTGAACGGCAGCGCCGGATGCTCGCCACCGCGCTGAAAAGCTGCCCTTCGGTGCCGACTGAATTCGGGCAGTCGGCACCGAAGCCGGAGCTGCACCTCGTCGCAGTCTGAGGACGTGCCCCAGGACGGCCTGCGCCACCGGACGTGGCGCCGGCCGTTCACCGGGCAGACCGCCGCCGTCGGATCTGAATCCCGACGGGCACCGGGCAGACCGCCGCCGTCAGATCTGAATGCCGACGGGCACCGGACTGGTGCCGGCGAAGAAGAAGAACCACACGACGAACCCCGCGATCGTCACCCCCGCGCTGACCACGAGCACGCCTTCGAGCACGAGGTGCCCGGGGTCCCCCATCCCCCGGGCGCGACAGTTGGCTCGGTACACGTTGCTGAGCTTGGCGAGGATCGAAGCCAGCACCGCGATCGTGGCGATCACGCCGAAGAACATCGCGCCAAGCGCAGCTCCGAGCGACGACGTCGCACCCTGGATCTGTGATCCCACCCAGAGCCACAGCAGTGGTGTCCCGATCCACAGGACGAGACTGCCGATGAACATGATCAGCACGACGAGAACCGCTCCCACGCCGGTCCTCAGCAGGTCTCGCATGGGCCTCGAGTAGGTAGGGCGTTGCCCGGTTCGATCAGGGCCGCGGCGCGCCGCGGCCCCCGGGTAACGGACAGCCGGAGGAGAGCTTGACCTGCCACCAGCCCATCAGCATGCCGATCAAACCCATGCGCGGTCGAACCTGCCAGGCACCGCAACCCGGCTCTCCGAGATCCTCGCGGGAGACTCGGACGAAGCGATGCTTTCCCGGCTCCAGCAGCATCCGCTCCAAGCAGAGCCGGCTGGCGGCCTGCTCGTCGGCACGTGCGGCGATCCGCACTCGCGCCGCCCGCAGACGCTCGGCCAAGTCGTCCCTGACCTGTTCAAGCTCGCCGAGATCGAGCAATCGCGGCTGCGCGCTGTACTGGAGTGGTTGCTCGAGGCCACCCATCGAGAAGGCGGTGACGAACGCCTCGGCGAGCTGCCGCTCGAGCCCGGCGATCTGCGCGCGCAGAGTGCGTCGCGCAGCGCGCTGCGCATCCTCGGTGACGAATGCCGGTGAGGGCAGTTGGACCTGCGGAGCGCTGCTTTCCCGATCGAGGAGCCTCATAGCCAGCCCTCTCCTTTCCAGTGAGCCACGCGAGCTTAGCAGGACGTCTACCCCTCAGACGCCGGTTTCAGGCCCCGCCAAGGGCTTCGATGCAGACCCACAAGGCCTCTTCCACGTGGATCGCCGGGACGCCGTCCACGCCGACCGAGAACAGCACGACCCGCTCGGTGGATCCGCTCACGCCATGACCCGGAGCTACCTCGCCGAACAGGAGCCCGTGTACGCAGGTGGCATCTGAGACCACCAGTCGGCCCGGGGCAAGCTCGTCGCCCAGCTCGGTCGTTCCGAGGCGGTCGCCGTGGACCGAGGTGCGGATCCCCAGACCTCCCGCGTCCACGCGCGTGGCGTCAATTGCCCAGATCGGAACCCCCGTCTCGATCAAGCCGATCAGCAGCGCGTCGTCGATCAGGTTGCTCGACCGAAACTCGCCGTGCAGCAGCCGGAGCACCGCAACCTCTTCGCTGGGAACGCGCGTAACGTCGGGATCGAGCCCGATCTGGCGAAAGAACGTCCGGTAGGCGCTCGGAATCGGCTGGGTGCGCATCGCCACCACGTTGGCGCCGCGATAGCGGCTGGCCAGGTCCTTGAGGCGCTTCACCACGGCTCGAGGGCTGGCGTGGCGACGGGCCGGGACGCTGATCCACCCGAGCCGGAGCCCGGGAAACTCGGCTTTGACCTCAGGCGCGACGAAGCCCGCGGCGGCCTCCAGATCCGCGTACTCGGTCACCGTCGGCCGAACACCGCTCGGATCTGGCCTGCCAGGGCAGCCGCCGTGCTCCAATGCTCACCGATCAGCCTTCGGGACACGACGCCGCCGGCACCCGCGATCTCCGCAATCGGACAGATCTCGACGCCGTAGGTCTGACCTACGGCGCCGTCACGGTCGTAGGCCACGGGGATCGTCCAGCGATGTGAACGGACCTCAGCGACCGTATCCGCCTTGGTCGCCCTGATCGCCACCGCGGCGAACTGAACCACACGAGCCGGGAACTGCCTCGACAGGGCCTGCATCGCGTCGACCTGCCGGGTGCAGGCGGAGGACCCGGTGACAAAGAAGGCCAGGACCAGTGGAGTTCGGCCGCAGACGTTGAGCGCCTGAGGATTGGGGTGAGCGGGATCACAGCGGGGGTTCATGTTCGCATCCAGGTTCACGCCGCTGGTGGCCAGCGGCGCCACGAACCGGTGCAGGCGCTTGCCGGGGGACACGCCCGGGCTGGCCGTCCCGTTGCTGGCGAACTGGTAGACGGAGATCGCCACGACCAGAACCAGACCGAAGATGCCGATCGCCCAGCGGTATGGCCTGGGGTCAAAGGCCGTCTCAATCTCCGGCGACGGCCGCTCCGGAGCACCGGCTAAGGCCGCAGCGAGATCCGGATCGAGCCGGTGGCGGGAAACCTGGGACTCGCCGTCCGTGGACTCGGGTTGCTCAGCCTCTGGCTCACGCGGAGGAGGGTTGGGTGGTGAGTCGCTCACGCGACCCGTGCGCGCCGGCGCAAGCGCGGGCGCCACGTGAGCGCACGGTCAAAGGCCCTGCGCAGACTGCGAGCCAGATCCTTGCGCTCGGACACAACGAGGACAGCCGGGAGGACCATCAACACCCCCGCGAGGGACACCGTCAGGTCGATCAGCGTGACGAGACCGAAGTCCCGGAGCATCGTGATGCCGGAGAAGATGAGGACACCGAACCCGGCGATCGCGGTCACCCCGGAGGCGAGCACCGCGGCGCCAGTTGAGCGGTAGGTCTGCGTGAGCGCCTGGGCCAGCTCCCGGCCGGCAGTCCGCTCTTGGCGGAAGCGCTCCGAGAGGAGAACGCTGAACTCGGTCGAGATCGCAATCACCAACGCGCCGAGCGTGGCCGACATCGGATTAAGCGGAATCCCGATGAGGTAGAGGATCAGCGCGGACCACCCGGTGGCAAGCGCGATCGGGACGAGCGGGACCAGCGCCCGTTGGGGCCGGCGGAAGACGGCCAGCAGGACCAGACCGACCGCGAGCAGACCAGCCAACAGTGTCAACAGTCGCCGCGATGACGAGGACAGCGCGCTGTTGGCCTGCGCGGCCAAGACCGGGAGTCCGGCCAGCCTCGCTTTGACGCCCGGAGGCGGATGCAGCTGCGAGTTCATGTAGTCGATCACGCGCTGCTGTTTGGCCAGCGGCATCAGCCGGATACCGAACGCGAGCGTGGCGCTGCGGTGATCCGGCGTGATCACGGCCTGAGAGAAATAGGTCGGCACAGCCGCGAGCAGGCTGCGGATCGCAGGCTGACTGGGCGCCGTCGGGGCGGGCCCGCTTTGTGTGCCCGCCGAGAACAGATCGGGAAGCGACAGCGCTGGGCACAGGGTCGAGTAGGCGCAGCCTTTGGTCTCCAGGTAGCCAAAGTGCCGCTGGAGCGTGTTGTCGTATTTCAGCATCCAGCCGACCACCTGCGGCGTGGCGACATCCGCCGCATCGACCACCACGTCGATCTCGCCGGAGACGCCGGTGACCTGCTCGAGTACATGCAGGTTTTGCAGCGCCGGCATGTTCGCGGGAACCAGCTTGGTCACGTCGGACTGGACAGAAGTCTGCGTGTCGGCCACCCAGCCGAGCACGGCCAGCAGCGCTCCGACGGCAAGGACGCGGCCCGGGCGTCGGACGATCGAGCCGAGCACGCTCGCCAGCCTTCCATCCGCTTCTCCCCGCGGCATTCGCGGCAGTCGAGGCACCTGCCGCAATGGGGCGGACACTCGCCCCCCGGCCTCACGGAGGATCTCCCGCGCGCCGCGCAGGGAAGCTCCGAAGGCACCACCCTCACGATCGGCCAGCACCAGTGCGGCCGAGCCTGCCGCCAGCGCACAGGCAAGGGCGACCGCGATCCCCACCACCAGCAACAACCCAAAGCCCCTGACCATCGGGACGGGCGAGAGCACGAGCACAAGGAACCCGGTCGCCGTGGCGAGCGCGGCCACAGCGATCGTCGGCGCACCGATGCGAGCCGCGCGCGCCACCGCTGCCTGGGTCGACACCGGCAAACCGTCCTGGCCGCGCCGTGCCTCCTGCACGCGGGACTGGAATTGGATTGCGTAGTCGACCGCCAGTCCGATCAGGATCGGGAGGACCGCGATCGAGGCCATCGTCAGGGTCCCGCCCACCAGCGACAGCGCACCGAAGGTGACGCCGGCAGCCGCCAGTGCGATGGCCAGCGGAAGCAACCGCAGTCGGCTGCGAAAGACGAGCAGCAGCGTCGCCGCCATCACGAGAACCGCGGCAATCAGCAGGCCGGCGATCGAACCGGTGATCTTCGCCGCGAGATCGTTGACCACGACCGGTTCACCGCTCACCGTGTACGTGCCGCCGTAGGCGCTCGCGAACATCGGCATCTGCACGGCCTGGCGGATCCATGAGATCGCTTGGGCCTGCTGCGCGTCGCTCAGCGACGCCTTCAGCCGTACCTGGATCAGCGCCGAATTCGCGGTGGGAAACAGATAGGCGAAGCGCGACTTGGGCTGGTTGACCCCCTTGGTCTGGTCGAACACGATCTGGGGGATGAACTGCGGATCGTCGATCTTCGGCGTGCCGCTGATCCCGGAGTTCAAATACAGCCGCTCGAGCGTCTGCGTCTCCTGATTGGACGCGAGCGTCTGCGCGGCCGCGTCGGCTTGGGCCGCCTGGGCTTGGCTCAGCCCGCGCCCCAGAGCGACCTGGCGTGCCGCCGCCCCAGCGGCTTTGATCTGCTGCCGGGCCGAGCTCAGCAGCGCTCTGACCTGCAGGTTGACTGCGGCCACCGCGCGGTTGAGGAATGTGCCCGGCCCGTACACGACCTGTACGGGCTTGGCCTTCATCAGCTTGCCACAGGGACTGTTGTAGCCGCCGTAGGGCGCGTGCGCACCAGGCGGAGCCGGCTGGAAGGAATACAGCTGCGCGCTTGGGACCACGTACTGGCCCGCCAGGCAGGCCTCGAGGAACGTGATCGTGGCCAGGTCCTTGGTCTCAACCAGCTCGGTCAGCGGCTCGCGGATCAGGATCACCACCGCATCGCCACCGAACTGCCGGTGGTCCTGGTCGGTGGCCTGGAAGCTCGGCGTGGACCGTGAGACGAACGTGTCACTGCCCGCTGAGGGCCTGAGGCCCAGCGACAGAAGCGTGCCGACCAGGGCCAGGGTCAGCACGATCGCCACCGTCAGACCCGGCCGACGCGCAGCGACCCTCACCAACCCCTCGAGCCTCTGCTTCATGGAGAGCAGGCTATCGGTGCATGCAGCGGTTCGGCGCCATTAGCGGCCGAGTCAGGCGCGGGGACGCGCCAACATGACTCGCGAAGGCGCTGGCACGTTAGAACGGCCTCGCCTTGGCCTAGTCCATCGTCAACGGGCCTTGCGATTCTCCGGCGAGGAACTGACGAATGAAGGGGTTGTCCGAGTTGAGCATGTCCTCGGCCGGCCCGGCCTCGACGATGCGGCCCTTCCACAGGACGTTGATGTAGTCCGCCACCCGGCGGGCGCTCATGATGTCGTGCGTGACCACCGCAAACGTGGGCAGATGCGCCTTCTGCTTCTCCTTGGCCTCGTCCATCATGTCACGGTGGATCTCGAGGATCAGCTCCCCGAGGAGCGCCGTGCGCACTGGATCCAGGCCCGAATCGGGCTCGTCGAACATGACGATGTCCGGCTCGAGCACGAGTGCGCGCGCGAACCCGGCGCGCTTGCGCATCCCGCCAGAGAGCTCGTTGGGCATCTTGTCCCGGGCGCTGCCCAGGCCGACCTCGTTGAGCCGGCGCAT
Source organism: uncultured Solirubrobacterales bacterium (assembly GCA_963757165.1). Lineage (GTDB taxonomy): Bacteria > Actinomycetota > Thermoleophilia > Solirubrobacterales > Solirubrobacteraceae > Palsa-465. The sequence continues at coordinate 146,094 of CAVWQO010000001.1, read as the reverse complement.
GATGATGTCATCGATCTCGTCCTCACCCTTCTCGGTGTGCTGGCGCAACGGGAAGGCGACGTTGTCGTAGAGGTTCATCGACCCGAACAGCGCGCCGTCCTGGAACAACAGGCCGAATTTCTTGCGCATCTCGAACAGGTCGTCGTCGGCCATGTTCGGCACTGACTCTCCGTGCACCAGCACGTCGCCCTGGTCGGGGTACAGCAGACCGACAATGTGCTTGATGCAGACAGATTTGCCGGTACCGGATGGCCCCAGGACCATCGACACCATCCCTTCGGGCAGGCCCATGTTCAATCCACGAAGGATCTTCGCCCGGCCGAACGACTTGTAGGTGTCGATGAACTCGACGGCGTCGGGACGGCCGGAGGGATACACCCGATACGTGTGCCAGCGGTACTCCTCGTCGGAGGCACCGTCGGGCGGCGCGGGCCGCGGGGGCTGCTCGTCGACCACCGACACGCGCGAGCCGGATTCCTCGGAGCCAGAACCTCCCTGCGAGTCCGCGTCGGCGACACCGGCCGCGCCCCGCGCCTGCGCCTCGGCCGTGCCCTGGGCCTCAGCGGCCGGCTGCGCCGGAGATGCCTGACCGCCGGCCACGGGGGCCTCGGACTCGTGCTGGACCTGGTCTTCCGAGCTGCCGGCCTCGGCGTGTCCGTCGTGTCCGTCGGGTCCATCGTGTCCGGAGCCGGACGCGTCACCGATCGGCGCCGGTTCGTCACGGGAGTGCTCCCAGTCCTCGCGGCCCGCCGGGAGCCAGGACTCAGCCTTGGGCTCTTCCTGAGGTGAGGGGCCTGGGGTCGCTGCCGCTTCGGGAGCCGCTTCGGACGCATTCGGCTCGCGGGTCTCGCCCTCCGCGGGAGCAAAACCCTCGGGGCGCTGCCCCTCCTCGTCCTTGCTCTTACCGCCGAAGTTGAACCGCCGCATTTCTAGCCTCCGATTGGTGCCCGTGGATTCGCACCCCAGAATAACTGCGTACCGAGCATGCCGATGAGATGGACCGAGACTATGTTGACAACCATGGATTTCGCCGTTGCGGTACCCACCCCGACCGGCCCGCCGCTGGCGTTGTAGCCGTAGTAACAGCCGACGAGCACGATCACCGTCGCCATCGCCATGGCCTTTATCAAGCTAAATAAGAGGTCAGGTGGATTCTGGAATTGCCAGAAGATCAGGAAGAACCCACCTGAGGTGACGTCTCCTATCTGCTGCACCACCACCAGGTAGCTGGCGAAGAAGCCGGCGCCGATCGAGCAGATGTAGACGAACGGGAGCACGAGCCAAGCGGCGAGCAAGCGCGTCGCGCACAGGAACGTCATCCCGCTGATCCCCATCACCTCGAGCGCGTCGATCTCGTCCGAGATCCGCATCGAGCCGAGCTCGGCGACGATTCCCGTGCCCACCTTGGCGGCCATCATGTACCCGAACCCGTAGGGCACGAGCTCCCGGAGATCGCACCAGGCCGAGAACACGCCCGCGTACGCGGGGACACCGTTGGCGCGGTCGAAGTACGCGCCCTCGACCCCACACTCAAGCCCAATGATGAACACGAGTCCCCAGATCACGAGCGTCGAGGAGACGATCAGGATCCCCGACTGACGCAGCGCCTCCCCGAAGAATCTGAACACCCGCAGCCGGAAGACCTCGCTGACGATCTTCGAGGTGAACTTGATCATCTCGCCGAAGGACTCGACCCAGCCCTTCGGTACTGCGAGGATTTCGCCCATCAGCCGATCACTTGGCGATGGTGGTGATTTCGGGGTGCGTGGCCAGCAGCGTCTGGGTGAACGCGTAGTTGAACGCGAACACGCCCAGGAACGCGATCACGACGGCCTGGTTGACCGCGCGCCCCACACCCTCAGCCCCTCCGGACGCAGTCATCCCTTTGTAACAGCAGACGATCGCGATGATCGCGCCGAAGATCGTCGTCTTGACCACCGATCCCCAGAGGTCGGTGGTGGAGGCGTTGTTGAAGAAAGTCGCCCAGAACGGGCCCAGCGGCGCATTGTTGACCAGCGTGGCGACGATGCCGCCGAAGATGCCGAACAGCAACGCGTAGATGTCAAACAGCCCGGTGACCAGCATCAGCGCGAGGAACCGGGGCACGACGAGGTTCTTGATCGGATCGACGCCCAGCACTTGGAGGGCGTCGAGCTCCTCACGGATCTTCCGTGCGCCCAGATCCGCGGTGATCGCCGTGCCGGCCACGCCGGCCAGCACGATCGCGTCCACGAAAGGCGCGAACTCCCGGATCGACGCGAGCACGAAGAACCCTCCGAGGCGATCCAGCGCCCCGAACAGCACGAGGAAGTTCGCTGCCTGCAGTCCCGGCGCGGCGTAACCGAAGGCGACGGTGGAGATCAGCAACGGGAACCAGCACAGCCGCATCGCGAACAGGAACTGTCCGACGAATTCGCTCCCGTACGGGTACGGCGGGCGCACCGCGGAGGTGATCGTCTTGCCGGTCAGGATCATCATGTTCCCGACCTCTTCCAGGACGCTCTTGGTGGGCAAGAACGCTCGGTCAGCAGCTGCTCGGATCAAGGCTGGTCTTCTCTCCCGGGGGTTCGGGCGGCCGCCACTGCGGCTCACCGCGGTAAGCCTACGCCAACCGGCGTGCTTAAACCAAGTCGGAACCGTCTATCGACCAAGGGGGTTGTGCATAGGCAAGCGGCGTTGGGGCGCGGTCGCGCATGGTATGTTGCGCCCGCCGTGACTCGGTGGAGAGTGAGGAGCGCTTGGACGATCGCCGCTGCGGTGCTTGCGGGCGTGAGCGGCTGCGGTGGCGGGGCTCGCCAGGACGTCAATGAGCCCACGGGCAAGTTCCCGGTCACGGTGACGACGGCGCGCTTTCCGGCCTCGCAACGGCTGGCACAGCACACCCATCTGGTGATCGCGGTCCGCAACGCGGGCAACAAGACGATCCCGGACGTCGCGGTGACCGTTTGCAACGTCAGTTGCGACGCACCGGCTCAGCCGGGCTCGGGCACCGGAACCTCGGCGTTCTCGGAGAACATCAACCAGACCGGGGTGGCCAACCCCTCACGTCCGGTGTGGATCGTCGACCGGCCTCCGGGGCCGTGCCAGTTCAGCTGCCACTCCGGCGGACCAGGAGGAGGAGTTACCGCCTACTCCAACACCTGGGCTTTGGGCCGGCTGGCCCCGGGTGCCACGGCCACCTTCGACTGGGGCGTGACCGCGATCAAGCCAGGCCGGCACGTGATCCAGTACTCGGTCGCGGCCGGGCTCAATGGCAAGGCGCGCGCCGAGCTGGCCGGAGGCGGTCGCCCGAGCGGCGTCTTCAAGGTCACGATCACGAGCAAGCCGCAGCAGTCCTACGTGTCCAACGGCGGGCAGATCGTCGGAGCGCCCTAACCTGAGGGGCGCCAAGCCGGAGGGTCAGGCCGAACTCGACGACTCCCAGATGTTGATACCGCCGTCCACGGCGTAGCGATCGATCTCGGCGAGGTCCTCGGGGTCGAATTCGAGTCGGTCCAGGGCCGCGACGTTCTGCTCGAGTTGTCTGACGCTGCTGGCCCCCAGCAGCGCTGAGGTCACGCGCGGGTCGCGCACGGCCCAGGCGATCGCCAGCTGCGCCAGCGTCTGCCCGCGACGCTCGGCGATCTCGTTCAATGCGCGCACTCGCTGGAGGTTCTCCTCAGAGATCATTTCCTGCGAGAAGTGCAGACCGCGGCGAAGGCGGGAATCGTCGGGCACGCCGCCCAGGTACTTGCTGGTCAGCAGACCCTGAGCCAACGGCGAGAACACGATCGCGCCGACTCCTTCACGCTCGAGCACTGCCAGCAGTTCATCCTCGATCCAGCGGTTCAGCATCGAATACGACGGCTGGTGGATCAGCAGCGGTGTGCCGAGCTCACGCAGGATCTGCACCGCCTCCTCGGTCCGCCGGGGGCCGTAGGAGGAGATCCCAACGTACCGCGCCTTCCCCTCTGCAACCGCGGTGTTCAGTGCGCCCATCGTCTCCTCCAGCGGCGTTCCCGGATCGAACCGGTGCGAGTAGAAGATGTCGACGTGGTCCAGCCGCATGCGCTTAAGGCTCTGCTCGAGGCTGCCGAGGATGTATTTGCGGGAGCCCCACTCGCCGTACGGGCCCGCCCACATGTCGTAACCCGCCTTGGTGGAGATGACCAGCTCGTCACGGTACGGACGGAGGTCCTCGTCGAAGATCCGGCCAAAGTTGATCTCGGCGCTGCCGTAGGGCGGCCCGTAGTTGTTGGCCAGATCGAAGTGGGTGATTCCCAGATCGAAGGCGCGGCGAAGGATCGCCCGGCTGTTCAGCAGAGGAAAGTCGTCGCCGAAGTTCTGCCAGAGGCCCAACGAGATGATCGGCAGTTTCAGGCCGCTGCGGCCGCAGCGGCGGTAGGCGATCTGCTCGTAGCGCTCGGGCGCGGGAACGTAGAGGTCGAGTCCCAATCTCGGGTCGAACGGCACGCAGGGAGTATCTCACGCGTGAGCCCTGCGCCGAACGGCGAACCGGACCCACATCGGTTTGGCCATCGGGATAGTGACCCCCCGGCCGCGATCGCCTACATTTCCCGCTCACGCCTCGTCTGACCGGGGCCGTCTCTCGTACGCGTCGAACGCCGCCGACGGCGCACAAAGGAAGGAATCAAAAGAACGCATGCCTCGCATCCGCCAGCAGAATGTCCTCGCGGCCCAGTGGGCCCCGAACGGAGGCGCGCTCGGCGCGCCGGATCTCACCGTCCAGGACAACCAGGTCTTCGCCTCCAACGTCTTCAGTCCCGCGATTCAGCGTCAGCGGCTCCCCAAGGACGTCTTTCGCCGCCTCCAGGTGACGCTGGCACGCGGAGAGGCGCTTGACACCTCGCTCGCCGATGCCGTTGCGCTGGCCATGAAGGAGTGGGCGCTGGAGAAGGGCGCGACGCACTACACGCACTGGTTTCAGCCGCTGACCGGTATGACGGCCGAGAAGCACGACAGCTTCTATAACCCGACCGGGGAAGGAACGGCTCTGGCCGAGTTCTCAGGCAAGGAGCTGATTCAGGGCGAGCCCGATGCATCGAGCTTCCCGACGGGCGGCATCCGGGCGACTTTCGAGGCTCGCGGTTACACCGCTTGGGATCCGACCAGCCCCGCCTTCATCCTCGAGAACCCCAACGGCGCCCTGCTGTGTATCCCCACCGCGTTCGCGTCATGGACGGGCGAGGCGCTCGATCACAAGATCCCGCTGCTGCGCTCGATGGACGCGTTGTCGAAGTCGGCGATCCGGGCGCTGAAGCTGTTCGGCAACAGCTCGGCGCAGCGGGTCTTCACCACGGTCGGCCCGGAACAGGAGTACTTCCTGATCGACGAGCAGTACTACTTCGAGCGCCCGGACCTGATCACCACCGGCCGTACGCTATTCGGGGCCAAGCCGCCCAAGGGCCACGAGCTCGACGACCACTACTTCGGCTCGATCCCCGAGCGGATCCTGGCCTACATGCTGGAGACCGAGCGCGAGCTGGCCAAGCTCGGCGTGCCTGTGAAGACGCGCCACAACGAGGTGGCGCCCAACCAGTACGAGCTCGCGCCGGTGTTCGAGAACTCCAACGTCGGTTCCGACCATCAGCAGCTGGTGATGCAGATCATGCAGAACGTCGCCCGCCGCTATGGGCTCGTGTGCCTCCTGCACGAGAAGCCGTTCGCCGGCGTCAACGGATCGGGCAAGCACAACAACTGGTCGATGGGCACCGACGGCGGCGAGAACCTGCTGGAGCCCGGCGACACCCCGCACGAAAACCTTCAATTCCTGTTCTTCTGCGCGGCCGTCATTCAAGCCGTGAACCGTCACCAGGGGCTCCTGCGGGCATCGATCGCCTCGCCAGGGCAGGATCACCGGCTGGGAGCCAACGAGGCGCCGCCGGCGATCATCTCGATCTTCCTGGGCAGCCAGCTCGAGGACGTGTTCGGCGCGATCGAACGTGGCGAGGCCGGCGAGTCGACGCCGGAGTCGTTCCTCGGCTTGGGCACTCCGGTGCTGCCGCCGCTGCCGATGCACGGCGGCGATCGCAACCGCACCAGCCCGTTCGCGTTCACCGGGAACAAGTTCGAGTTCCGAGCGCTGGGCTCGAGCATGTCGCTCTCGCTCCCCAACACGGTGCTGAACACGATCGTCGCGCAGGCGATCGATGATCTCGCCGAAGAGCTGGAGGATGCCCTCCAAGGGGGTCAGGAGCTCGAAGCCGCACTGCGGCCGATCCTGCAGCGCAGCTATGCGGCCAACAAGCGGATCGTCTTCGGCGGCGACAACTATTCAGAAGAGTGGCACGCCGAAGCCGAGCAGCGCGGACTGCTGAATCTCCGCGCCACCCCGGACGCGCTGCCATACCTGGTGGCCGACGAGACCGAGTCGATGTTCGACAACTACGGCGTGCTCTCGCAGCGGGAGCTCGAGTCGCGCTACGAGGTTTTCCTCGAGCAATATGTGACGAAGATCAACATCGAGTCCGAGACGGCCGCCGCGATCGCCCGCACGATGCTGCTGCCCGCGGGGGCGCGCTACCTCGCGCTGCTGCGCAGTGCGGAGCTGCCGGAGGTGCTCTCAGAGACCGAGGAGCTCATGAGCAGGTTCTTCGAGGCGATCCAGAGCCTCGAGGCGGCCAACCTCGGTGAGAACCAGCCTCACGACGACATGCTCGCGCACGCCAAGTACATGCACGAGAAGGTGATTCCGGCGATGGAGGCCACCCGTGAGGCCGCGGACAAGCTCGAGAAGGTCATCGCTGACGATCTCTGGCCGCTGCCGAAGTACTCGGAGATCCTCTTCATCAAGTAACCGGGAGGGATCGCTGCCGGGCGCGTGCCCGAGTGGGTTCCCCTTTCCGCGCTTAGCGGGGCGGACGACGACGTCGTTCTAGTGGCGCGGGCCAAGCGCAAAGCAGGTCCTGCTGGCTGCCGCCGACCTCGCCGCTTTGGGTGGGTGGATCTCCTCCTGGAGGGCCGCGGCTACCCGGTCTGCGGTTTGTGTGATGATCGGCGTCGATGGCGACGCGCTCGTCGCGAGTTCACCTAGACGCAGGCTCGAGGCCGCACAACCTTCCGCTGGCGTTGACCTCGCTAGTGGGGCGGGCGCGTGAGCTGGTGCGGGTCGGCGAAACGATGCGCAGGACTCGGATGGTGACGTTGACTGGGCCTGGTGGAGTGGGAAAGACGCGGTTGGCGCTGGCGCTCGCTGATCGTGAGCTGGGCCAGCGGTCCGGCGGCGTATGGCTGGTGGATCTGGCGTCGGGTTCTGAGCCGCCTGATGTTGCTGGCGAGGTCGCCCGGGCGCTGGAGCTCTCAATCCCTCCGGGAAGCATAGCCGCGGATGCGCTGGTCGATTATCTGCTCGATCGCGACCTGCTGCTCGTGCTGGATAACTGCGAGCACGTTGTGGATGCGTGCGCCGAGCTCGCAGCCGTTCTGCTGAGCTCGTGCGCGTCGGTTCGGATCCTCGCGACCAGCCGCGAGTCACTTGGGGTGAGCGGCGAGACGGTTTGGCGGGTTGAGCCGCTCGGGGCCGAGGACGCGTACCGATTGTTCGTGGAGCGGGCCAGGCAGCGCCAGCCCGATTTCGTTCCTAGCGACGAGGTGGACACAGCGATCGCTCGGTTGTGTGCGCGGCTTGATCGCTTGCCTTTGGCGATCGAGCTCGCGGCCGCACGGGTCGGCATGATGTCGCCGGCAGAGATCCTCGCCAGCCTCGACGCTCAAGCGGGCGAGCTCGGCGGCGCCGTGCGGCGCTCGACGCCGCGGCATCGCACGGTACGGGCTGCGGTGGAGTGGAGCTACCGGCTGCTCGAGATGGACGAGCAGCAGGCGTTTCGACGATTGGCAGTGTTCGTCGGTGGTTTTGACGCCGGCGCGGCAACCGCGGTTGTGCCGGAGCTGTCGGTCGATCTGCTTGCGCGCCTAGTCGACAAGTCGTTGATCGCGGTCATCGAGAGCCCACACGGAAGAACCAGATATCGGCTACTCGAGGCCATGCGCGAATACGGCTATGAGCTGCTTGTCGCCTCCGACGAGCTTGATGCCGCGCGGGAGCAGCATCTGCGGCATTTCGCTGCGTTGGCGGACTCGGCGCTCGAGGAGTGGCTTCAGACTGGCAGGCAATGGTTGGTCAACGAGCTCGACGATGACTATGAGAACGTCCGGGCGGTGCTGGAGCGGGCGGCGGTCTCGGACCCATGTACCGGCCTGCGCGTGCTCGCAGGCACCCGAGACCTGTTCTACAAGTTCGGCCAGACCGACGGGTTTCGTCTCGCGCAGCGACTGCTGGAGCGCTGCCCAGCGCGGGACCGTACCCGCGCGATGGCGCTGATCGCTGCGGGCGAGCTCGCAAACGCGATCGGCGACCCGGCGTCGGCTCGGGTGATGCTCTCAGAAGGGCGAGCGCTGACCACACAGCTTGACGAGCCAGGCCTCGAAGCGTGGACCGCATGGTTTCAGGGCATCATCGAAATCACTTCCGGCCAGCCTGAGGCGGGACGGGAGCACTTGGAGAGGAGCCTGACGCTGCACCGCCGGATCGGTAACCGCGTTGGCGAGGCGCGGGCGCTCGCGGGTCTCGCCGGGACGTATCTGTTTGCGGATGACCCGGCTCGCGCGAAGGAGCTGCACGAGGAAGCGCTGTCGATCTTCCTCGACGAGCAGAATCTGTGGGGGCAGGGACTGTGCCACGCCTTTCTCGGCATGATTGCCGAGGCAGCCGCGCCCGATCCCTCCAGCGCCAGCTCCCACTACCGAAAGGCCGTCGAGCTACTGCGTCCCTCCAAGGACGCGACACTGCTACCGGTTGCGCTGGTCGGTCAGGCGAGCGTCCTCGTGCGGCGCAACCCGGCAGCCGCGTTGAGGGTCCTCGCGGCCGCGACGGCGATCCGGGCCCGGGCCGGGGGCGCGTTTCAGCCGGTGTTTCAGTCGCGCGCGGACCGGGTGCGAGCGCTCGCCGACGCCAAGCTCGGAGGCGAAGCCGAGCGGCTCTGGACAGAAGGCGAACGGCTCGACGTCGACGAGGCCACGGCGCTTGCGTTCGGGTCAACGACGCGCAGAACGGCGCCGCCCGCCGGGTTGAGTGCCCGCGAGCTCGAGGTCGCTCGGCTGGTCTCCGCCGGACTGGCGAACAAGGCGATCGGTGCGCGACTTCACCTTTCGGTGCGAACGGTCGAGGCCCACGTCCGGCACATCCTCGCGAAGCTCGGCCTGGAGAACCGCACCCAGCTCGCGACATGGGCGCGCGAGCGATCGATTAAGTAGCGATTACGCAATTGCGCAGATGCCACGCCGAGATTGCGCGCCTACGGTGAGATCAATCCGTCGCGGCACTCGCGCCAGAGGCGGGAACGCAATCGAAGGAGCAGTCATGGCCTACTGCGCGATCATCGAGAACCCCGACGCGGGGCAGAAGCAGTTCGAGCAGGTGAAAGCTCATCTGCGCAACGCCGGCACCTTCCCACCTCCGGGCCAGCGGCTGCTGATCGCCGGGGCCGCGGATCAGGGCTGGCGAGTGATCAGCGTCTGGGATTCCGAGGAAGAGCTCGAGCGCTTCTACACCGAGGGGCTGCCGGCCGCGTTCGCGGCGGCCGACATTCACTACGACCGCATGACCCGGACGGGCTTTGAGGTCCAGACGCTCGTCGCCGGCGACCTCACTGGAACCCCCCAACCGGCATAAGAGTTAACCGCCGGGCCGGCGGACGGCTGAGGAGACGATGACATCTCGAAGGACCACGGGAGCGATCTCTCCTACGAGACGAAGCGCGACTGGATCCCGGTCCGTCTCATCCACCCCGCCGGCGCGGCCGCCGACGCATGGGCTGCGAAAGCTGAGGAGCGGCAGCTCCGCCCACCAATCGGCTCAGAACCAGTCGCGACGCGAGCGACGGCGACATGCTCGTCGCAACGCCAAGGCAGGGCAGACACGGCCCCATCGGCAGAGTCCTCCAAGTCGCCAGAAGCAGGCCTAACCCGTCCCCGGTTGGCAGCTTCTTGGCAGCGACAGACGGCAGCAGAGCGCAACAAACATCGAGCAGCGCGAGCGAAGAATCGCCCAAACCCACCGTAATCGCGGTAAACGGCAGCAGACGGCAGCGCCGTCCTGCCATTCATCAAGTAGCCGGAAGGGATCGCTGCCGATTTTCCTGCGCCACCGCGGGGCTTGTCGCTGGGGTCATCGCTGCGCCCTGCGCCATTGCGCCGCAATGCATCAAAGGACAGTTACAGGCTGATCTCGAGCATCGCACTGGCTCCTATCCGGACGCGACCGCGTGGATCTTGCGGATCCAGGCCTCGGCCATCAACCGCGCCTTATTGGCGTTGTTGTACCCATGCACGCTGACCTGATAGGCGACGCCAGCAAACGTCCACGCAATCACGACGTGGCCGCCGTAGATTCCGCCGCCCTGCTCGAAGGACGGCATCCGGTAGACCGTCGCCTGGAGACCAACGAGTCGCAGAGCCGCTCGGCTCAGTGGCGTGACCTGTGACGCCGGCGGCTGGCCCGGAGGCACTTCGGGCGGCGGAGGATTGAGGTTTAGCTTCAGCGCGGCCGGTGTTCCGGCGGCGAAGCTCCAGTGCCCCCCGTTCGCATGACGCAAGCTCGCCGAAAACGCCTGAACACCATAACCCTGGCGAACATCGTGCTCCGCCGCCTCTCCCTCACCCCCCGGCATCGGCGGTTGCGTCAAAGGGCCGATCGGAACCAAGGGCGGACACACGACCGCCCGATCGACATGCTCTAGGCGGTTCCACTGGACCAGCCGGTCACAGGCACCGGTGATACCAGCGGGAAGCCGGACCGTGAGGCCGTGCGCTTCGGCAACCCGGACGAACCCGGCCGGGAGCCGAAACCGCATGGGCTGCGTTCGAACGCCGCCGCAGCCAACCGTCGCCGCGATGGCCAGCAGCGATGCTCCCAAGCGCCAGATAGCGCGATCCGACCCCATGTGCCCGATGTTCGCATTTCGGTGGAGGGTGTCCTAGGTCTAGGCCGGGAGACATGCACCGGTTAGATTGGGCGCAACCCAACGCGAGAGGAACAGACATGGCGAACGTCCGACTAACGCACAGCCGGGTTGGTGTACTTGGAAGCGGTGAGGTCGGGCGCCGCCTCGCGGCCGGGTTCAGCGGCCGCGGACACGATGTCATGATCGGCTCACGCGATCCGGACAAGCCCGAACTGCGCGAATGGCTATCCGGCGATGGGGCCGGAATCGGAGCGGGCACATTCGCCCAGGTAGCCGCGCACGGCGATCTGCTCGTCCTGGCTGTCCTGGGCAACGCGGCAGAGGCGGCGATCGCCGACGCCGGCCCCGAGAACTTCAGCGGCAAGGTCGTGATCGATGCGATGAACCCGCTCGACTTCTCCGGCGGCTTCCCACCCAAGCTCGCGATCGCGGGCGAGGACTCGCTGGGCGAGCGCGTCCAGCGCACCCTGCCCGACGCCAGGGTGGTCAAGGCGTTCAACACGATCGGCAACCCGTATTTCGTGGACCCCAGCTTCGCCGAGGGTCAACCGACGATGCTGATCGCTGGAGACGACGCGCAGGCCAAGCGGACGGTCGGCGACGTGCTGGCCGACTTCGGCTGGCCTGATCCGGTCGACCTCGGCGGCATCGAGGGGTCGCGCGAGCTCGAGGCGATCTGCATCGCGTGGGTCAAAATCGGTGGCGCGCGCGGGACGTGGGATCACGGGTTCAAGCTGCTCGTCGGCTAGCACGCGTCCGGACGCTGGTCGCCGACTGCGGTGAGCCCGATGCTTCGGCACATCAGTGCAGGAACCGCACCCGTCAGCTTCACCGCCAGCACCTCGCCCGCCCCCCAACGCGGGCTACTCGGCGCCGACGACCTTGAAGGTCTGGCTGACGAAGACGTGGTGTGGCCAATTGACGCCGATCATGTGGACGTTGTACTCGCCGTCGCTCAGCAGCACGACACGGTTGACGGTGCCTCCTCGGTAGGCGGCCATCGCAGCCGCCTTGGCCTTATTCGCAGCTGCCCCAGTGACGATCGTGCCTGTTCCGGCCTTGAAGCTCGCCGGGACCTGACCGACCTTCGTGGCTGGGCTCGGCTGGCCGCGCGTGAACGGAACGACTTTGCCCGCCGTGGCAGCGCTCGCACTATTGCTCGAACCCGAGTTGGCGATCGCATAGCCGCCGCCCGCAACCACGATCACCGTGGCGCCGGTAGCGATGGACCTTGTGAGTCTGTACCTGGTCAGTATCTTGGGCTGGGGGGTCATGGTGGTTCATCCAGTGCTTGGTTGGTGGTTGGTTCCACTATGGGACGCGGCCGTAATGGCTGCGTGTGATGAATCGAAAAGGTGCCTGTGCCTGCCCGAAGAGACGTCGAAGGCCTGGGTGATCGGCAGCGCGGTGCGCACTTTCTTGCGCCGGGCCCGAATTTCCGCGCGACGCCTCGCGGCCACGGGCGGGTCTCTGCATTTCCCCGCTGAGCTCGGTGCCTCAGGCCCGTCCGCGCCGCGAACCGAAACTTGCGAGCTGCCGACGGGTTCTTCGGTACGGTGAATCACCGTATGACGGAGGACCGCCAGCCGCGCGGTGTTCGGAGGTTGGGGGAACGTCGACTGCGCGGATATTTCATCGCAGTGCTCGTTCTCGTCCTCGCGCCTGCATGGGTGCAGGCGGCCGGGGCGGCAACCGGCGGAGGGGGGCTGGGCCCGGCTAAGGTCAAGAAGCGGGCGGTGCACAAACGCCATCACGCCGCGCATCGAACCAGTCGCCGCCCAGCGGCGCACGGGGCCCAGGGCAGTCCGTTCAGCGGCCGGGGCATGTGGATCTGGTACGTGTCGCAGTCCAACGGCGGCAGCGTTTCATCGATCATCTCCAGCGCCAAGCGCTACGGCGTCGGCACGCTGCTGATCAAGAGCGGCGACGGCTCCGGGACGTGGTCGCAGTTCTCACCGCAGCTGATCTCCACACTTCACGCCAACGGCTTCCACGTGTGCGGCTGGCAGTACGTCTACGGCAACAGTCCCGCCGCCGAAGCTCACGTCGGAGCGGCCGCTGCGCGAGCCGGGGCCGATTGCCTGGTCATCGACGCCGAGGGCGAATATGAGGGCAAGTACGTGCAGGCGCAGACCTACGTGAGCACACTCCGGCAACTCGTGGGCGCCAGTTTTCCCATCGGCCTGGCCGGCTTTCCTTACGTCGATTACCACCCGGGGTTTCCGTACTCGGTGTTCCTCGGTCCGGGGGGAGCTCAGTACAACGCGCCCCAGATGTACTGGGCCGACATCGGCGTGAGCGTCGACGACGTGTTCGCCCATACCTACATGTTCAACCGGATCTATCAGCGCACGATCGCTCCGCTCGGGCAGGTCTCTGGTTCCCCGCGCCTCAGTCAGATCCAGCGTTTCCGCCAACTCTCGCGTGCGTACGGCGCGCCCGGCTTGAGCTGGTGGGACTGGCAGGAGGCCTCCGCCGCCGAGTGGCGGGCGCTTTCGCGTCCAATCGGCACGCTCCAGGGATTCAGTCCCGCTGCGTCGGTCGCCAGCCTTGGCAAGGGCGCGCAAGGCGACGTCGTCGTCTGGGCCCAGGAACATCTGGTCAGCGCCGGCTATCCCGTGACGATCGACGGCGCATTCGGACCGGGTACCCGGGCAGCGGTAGTGCGCTTTCAGCGAGCGCACTCGCTTCCTGCGATTGGGCTGATCGGCCCCGCCACGTGGCAGGCGTTGCTGCGCTACCGCCCCGTCAACGTTCGCTGGACGAAGTCCGGTGCACGCACAGCGACGGTCTCGCGGGCGGGCGCCACGCTACGTGTTCCGCAGTCGGCCTCGCTGCCGGCCCGGGACTATGAGATCGGCCGCGCGCACGGCCGGGGCTGAGCTGTCTCTCGCCGCCGCAGAGCTTCCGAGCAGGCTTGTCGTGGCGACGAGACTAGGGCTCAACCGCACGACACTGCCTGGACCGCCGTCGCCTGACGCTTGTGGCGGGGCTCGGGCACCGTTTCGATCGCCGTACCGAGCACCTGGGTCAGTGCTTGGACCACAGCGGGATCGAACTGCGAGCCCGCGCAGTGCCGAAGCTCGGCCACTGCCTGGCCCACGCTGAGCGGCCCCCGGTAAGGACGGTCGGTGGTCATCGCGCTGTACGCGTCGCACACCGAGACGACACGTGACTCGATCGGAATTGCGTTGCCGGCCAGTCCGTCCGGGTATCCCGCGCCGTCGAAGCGCTCGTGCGAGGAGCGGACGATGCGACCGACGTTGGACAGGGTTCCGCCGACCCGGCGAAGCATCAGTTCTCCGTCGATGGTGTGGCGCCGGATCACGTCCCACTCGTCGGGGTCAAGCGGCCCGCGTTTGTTGATGATCTCCTTCGGGACGCGGATTTTTCCGATGTCGTGAAGCAGCGCGGCGAACTCGACGTCACGCCGGCAAGCCGAGCTCAGGCCCATGGCGTCACACACAGCAAGCGAGAGATCGACGACATCACGGCTGTGCGTGCCCGTGTAGTGGTCGTCCGCCTCGACCACGTCGCCGAGCAGCAGCGCGGTGCCGCGGTACGCGGTGGACAAAGCCTGCGTCTGCTCCAGCCGCTGCTGTCGCTCCCGCGCGAAGAAGATCAGCATCACGGTGGGCGAGAGCGCGATCAGCACGAGACCGGGCCGGCCCATCGCCTCCGAGGCGATCAGCAGGCCCAGCGGCGCAAGCGCAGCATCGACGGCATAGGTCCAGCTCAGCAGTGGGAGCTGCCCTCTGGGTCCATTGCCCTCTCCGATCCAGGACCAAGCGAGCGTGGCGGTGAGGTCGAACCCGACCTGAGCCACGAACGCGGCCGCATAAACCGGCCAGTGCGACCAGGCGAAAAGCTGGGCCCCCCCGAGAACGATGACCAGCGCGGGCCCGACGGTGAACCATCCATCGGCGATCAGTACGGGCACCATCCGCGGTGAGATGCGTCCCCGGATGATCCCGGGAAGCCCGCGCATCAAGATCGCCACCATGGCGATCAGCGGGACCGCCGGCGTTGGAAGCAGAAACAAGGCCGGCACGAAGGCGAGCATCGTGGAGTAGGCCCAGTAGCTGGCGACCGGGAACTTGATCCGCTCGACCACGACCCAGACGAACAGCACCAGCAGCAGGTTTGAGACCGACAGCGACCGCTGCCAGGGTGCGAGCACCGCGAGCAAGACCGCCGCGACCAGGAACGTGAGCGCTCCGACGCAGTTGGTGATCAGCTCACGGCGCTCGCGAAGCTGGCGCTCCAGCCGCTGCTCGCGTGCCAGCAGCTGCTGCTCAGCCGCGGGATTCAGGTAGCCGTCGAGTTCCATCTAACCGTCGGGTGGGACGATCCCATCCGGTGACTCAGCAGCAGCGACCGTGCGGATCGACGTAGACATCGTCGATCTGCGTCGTCCCGCCGTTAGCCACAAAGCGCAGCGAGACGTTGGCGGTGCCCCCGCTGAGCAGACCCGGCACGGCGGAGCCGGTCAGCATCGGTAGGCTGGGCTGCCAATCGCTACCGGGCACAAGAATCCCGACCGGAAGGTTGAGCGTGCCGAGCGCCGTGTTGTAGACCACCGACACGGTGACCGTGGCGCCTGGATCGGCGGACCGCGCGAACAGGCGGAAGCTGGGATACGCGGCGTTGACGCACGTCTGCGGCGACGTTGCGCTTGCACCGGATGGGAGTGACAGCGATGACGAGCCGGGGCTACCGGTGACGGCAAATGACTCGCTGCCGCTACCGACCGCGGCACCGCCGCGGAGCGACCATGCGGAGCCTCCCTCGAAGTCGCCGTCGGGCGCGAGCTTGTAGCTGTTCGAATCGGCCCACGGCATAAACGGCTGGGACAGCGCGGCGTTGTCGCACGCGCCGAGACTGACGAGGTCGGCCTGCGCGGCCGCCGGAACCGCAGTCAGCGCCAGCGCGCTGAAGGCCGATGCGGCACTGATCAGACCGGCGACGCGCTTGAAGAATCGATGCACGGGGAGCTCCTAGTCGCTGAAGTTTGTAACGGCGCTTCGGCCCCTGCCGTCCTCTCATCCGTGAGGACTTCACCGCAAGCAGCGTCCTCATCGGCACGGCCTTCAGCGGACTTGAGCCGATCGAGCCGAGTTGGCATGAAAGATGAGCGTTAGCACCCTTAACTCGACAAATAGTCGATGCGGAGCTCCGCGCGCGTGCATGCCCGCACCCAACCGCTTGCGCTTGGTGAGTGCGCGCGCATAAGCTAAGTCCGCGCCGCTACCGCTTTGGTGCGCGCTCCGAGCCTCACCGCTCTCGCCACCTTTCACGGACACAGGAGAACACGTATGCCTCCCGCCAAGAAGCCGGCAGCTCGCCGCACGAGTCGTCGCTCGAGCAACAAGTCGCCGCTTGCCCCGATCACCCGCCAAGAGGTTGAAGCCGCCACGGCGCGCTTTGAGAAAGCACTCGAGGAGGCCACCGAAGCGCTGCAGACGATGCGCGCCGACTTCGGCAAGAACGCGCGGGGCGCGTACAAGGATGTCGCCGACACGCTACGTACGTTGCGACGTGACGCGAAGTCGACCAATCGATCGCTGATCAAGGACCTCGAGCAGCTGGCCAGGTCGATGACACCAGGTCTCAGCACGACAGGCAACTCGTCTCGTTCGGCCCCGAGCAGAACCACGTCCCGGGCCCGCAGTGCGCGCAGCGCCAGCGCGCGGAGCAGCACCGCTCGTGGCGCCGGCAAGAGCGCAGCGAGCTCACGCAGCACGCGAGCATCTAGCAGCGCCAAGTCTGCGTCGGCTGCTCGCGGCACGGCTCGCAGCACGGCCAAGAGTGCGCCCAAGACGGCAAGGTCCAAGGCCGCGGGTGCGCGAGCCACCGCGGCGAAGACGGCCGGTCCGAAGTCGGCCTCGGGTCGCGGTGCAGGGAGGACTGCAGCCGCCAGGACAAAAACCGGCACCGCCAAGACCACGCGCGCGAAGAGCACGTCAACCCGTGGTTCCACATCGAAGAGCAGCGGCACGCGCCGCAGCGGTTAGGCCCGGTTCGAACTAACAGCAGGCCACGCTGCGCGACCGTGGCGCAGGGTTGGGCTGATCATGCGAATAGTCGCGGATCCGCGGAAGCGATCCCGTGGACACCGAGCGTGCGCAGGCGATCGATCGTGCTGCGCTCGTTCACCGTCCACGCGTAGAGGCGACGGTTGCGGGCCACCACCTCGCTGAGCAGCCGATCGTCGATCAGGCGATGCTGCGCCATCAGCGCATCCCAGCGGCCGGCCGCCAGCCCGCTCAGCACATGCGCGCGCCAGTCGCCCCAGCGCCGGCTGAGCCGGGCGAGTCGACCGCCGACGGAGATCCCGGTCCGCGCGCGCGGTTGCAGCGCGCGCACGCGGTCGAGCACGCCGGGTACCTGACTACAGAGCAGCGCCCGGTCCAGGAGCCCGGCGGCCTCCAGCGCATCGATCGCCGTCCGCTCGCAACCGGCGTGCTTGAGATCCACGTTCAGTCCGACATCGGAGAACCTGCGCGAGGACAGGTGCGCGAGCGCATCGCCCAGCCTCACGTTGCCGCCCCGGCGAGCGTGAAAGACCGTGTGAGCGAGGACCAGCTCACGTCCATCGCAACGCACGTCGAATTCGACCATCTCGACCCCGATCTGTACCGCGGCGTCGAAAGAGTCAAGCGTGTTCGCCCGCACCAGCGCGCTCGCGCCGCCATGACCGATGCGGTGAAATCCGTCGTCGTTCATCGCGACAAACGATGGCACGAACACCGGCGGGCAACCGCCCGAACGCGACCACTCGAGCACGATCGGCGCGACGATGCGTTGGAACCGTCGCTCCGGGCGACCTCCTAGTCCAGGACCGCTCCCGGCTCGATCTCCAACTGCTCATCCGTCTCGAGCTCGACCGCCCCCCGGACCACCGCGCCGGCGCCAAACGTCACGTCGCCGCGGACGACGAGTCGCTCGGCCTCGCGCAGCGATGGCGACCCCGCCGGAAACCGCGCCTCGAACTTGTCCAGCAACTTGTAGAAGCGGGGGTCGAGCTCCACGTAGGGCAGATCCTCACTGCGCTCAGGGACGGGCTTCACGAGCATCTGATCGGTCAGCGTGTAGACATCGGAGCGGAGCACGAGCAGATCGTCGGTCGTCTTCACCGGCACGAACCGGGTGCGCGGAACGCACAGCAGCTGCGAACCCTCGAAGCTCCCGATCGCCGCTCCCATCGCGCTCTCCAACTGCAGCACCTCCGGCGAGTCGGAGTCGCGCGGGTCGACGGTCTTGTGGTTGACGATCAGCGGCAGCTCGATCGCGCCGTCGCGCTCGTCGAGCAGCTCGGATAGCGCGCGCAGGTCCACCCACAGATTGTTGGTGTTGTAGTAGCGCCAGTGGCGAAAGTCTCGGAAGGACTCCTCGTCCTCGGGAGGAGTCTGGGCGGTCTCTCGCAGCACCAGTTGGCCGTCCGAGCGCCGCCGGGCGATGTGGCCGCCCTTGCGGTCAGCCTCAGTTCCCTCCACAACCTCCATCAGGAACGGGATCTCCTGCGCGGACACGTACTGAGCGATCCGCGGATCCAGCGTCGCACCGAGGTTGTCAGCGTTGGAGATCATCGCGTACCTGAAACCGCGCTCCAGCAGCGCGTGCAGCGTTCCAGAGCTTCTCAGCGAGCCATAGATATCGCCGTGCCCCGGCGGGGCCCACTCCAGCGACGGCGCCTGAGGCCAGCTCACCGGCGAGAGCGACTGCGCCTCGAGCTTGGGCACCATGCTCTGCAGGAAGTCGGCAGCGATCCCCTCGACCCGGAGCTCAGGGTGACGCTCCAGCGCGCGCAGCGTCGCCTCGCGGGTCGCTTCGCTGTTCATCAACAGCAGCGGCAGCCCGACCCCGTAGCGCTCTCGCAGCGCGATCGTCTGACCGATGATGACGTCCAGAAACGAGTGGCCGTCCTTGGCCTCGATCAGCGACTTCGGCTCTTGCAGGCCCATCGATGTGGCCAGACCGCCGTTGAGCTTGATCATCACGAAGCCGTCGAGCGCGGTGTCGTCCGCGGCGGCATCGAGCCGGTCGAGCCTGGGGACATCGCCCGCGGGCTCCAGATCGGCGGTTCGGATCATCGGCGAGTGGCCGGCCACCAAGCGCTCGAAGGCACCGCGGAAGCTGCGGACCGCCTCCTCGGGCTGCCCCGCTGCCCTCATCCTGTCCTCCGCTGCACGCACTCTCTCGGTGTTCATACCCGTTTCCATTGCCTGGGCGGCCGCCGACTCACACGGGCATCGCCGTCGGCCCGGGACCCCTCGCGGCATGTGGCGCTGGAGCGTACCGCGCGCTGAAAAGGAACTCGCCCGCGCGTCCGCGCGCGCCTTACTTTGTTCGGAGTCCGGTCATAATCTGTTCCTAACCGCAATGTCTTTGATCGGAGCTTGACAGAAGGGGCGCCGACCGAAGAGAGTGGACGCGATGACCGAGGTGAGGCTCGGAGGGTCCCTGAGTTCGTTGCGTGAGTTCAACCGATTGCGCGTCCTCGATGTCGTGCGTGAGCGTGCGCCCGTGAGCCGCGCGGAGATCGCCCGCGCGACGGGTCTCGCCCGTTCGACCGTTTCGAGCTTGGTCGGCGAGCTTCAGGAGACGGGCCTGGTGACCGAGCGCGACACCGCCCCGACGGCCTCGCTGCCGGACCGCGCGAGGACCCGGCATGGGCGGCCACCGTCACTCCTGTCGCTTGACCGCAGCGCGGGAGGAGTCCTCGGGATCCATTTCGACCACGGCAAGGTATGTGTCGCCGTCGCGGACATGTCGCTGTCGATCCTGGCCCACGCCGAGCATGAACTGGACGTGGATCATGCCGCGCGGCATGGCCTGGATACCGCCGCAGCGCTGGCCCGCGACGTCTTGACCCGCGCGGGCCTCGCACGGGCGGATGTTGTCGGCGCTGGCGTGGGCATCGCCGGCCCGATCGACCAGAGCAGCGGCGAGATCGGCTCCTCGATCCTGCCCGGCTGGCGGGGCCTTGACCTAGCGTCGGAGCTTGAGCGGCGACTGGATCTCCCGGTACATGTCGACAACGACGCAAACCTGGGCGCGCTGGCTGAATACGTTCTCGGCGCCGGCCGTGGTGCCCGCGACATCGCCTACGTGATGCTCTCGTCGGGCATCGGCTGCGGGCTCATCATCGACGGCAAGCTGTATCGCGGGGCCCAGGGCACGGCGGGAGAGATCGGGCACGTTCTGGTCGACGAGAACGGCCCTATGTGCCGGTGCGGGAATCGTGGTTGTCTGGAAACCCTCGTCGGCGCTGGGGCATTGGTTGAGCTGCTGAGCCGCTCGCACGGACCGGACCTGACGGCCGAGCGCGTGCTGGCCCTCGCGCGCTCGGGTGACCGCGGCGCCGAGCGGGTCCTGGCTGACGCCGGCCGCACCGTCGGCGCAAGCCTGTCGGTGCTGTGCAACCACTTCAATCCGGAGCGGATCATCATCGGCGGCCCGTTGGCCACAGCCGGCGACCTGCTCCTGGAGCCGCTCCGTCAGGCGGTGCGGCGCTATGCCTTGCGCGCGGCCGTGGAGCATCTGACGATCATGCCCGGATCGCTGGGCGCGCGGGCGGAGCTGTTGGGAACGCTCGTACTCGTCGTCGGGCAATTGGACCGGGCGCCCTCCCGGCGACTGCGAGCAGCGATGGGGGGTGAGGCCAACGGCCGATTTCGAAACCGCGCATGAGATCCAGATAGACAAGCAATACAGACAAACAGGAGGAGAGAGTCTTGTTGAAACGAAGTAGAACATGGGTACCGAGCCTGCTCGTCGCGGCCGTGGCCGCTGTCGCTGTCGCCGGATGTGGATCGTCCAGCAGCAGCTCCAGCACCGGCGGCGCCAGCAGCAGCAAGACCACGAGCGGCTCCGCCAAGGTGGGCTCCGGTGAGGTCGCCGTACTGCTGCCTGACACCCAGTCGTCGGTTCGCTGGGAGCAGTTCGACCGCAAGTACCTCGACCAGGCGTTCACCGCGGCGGGCATCTCGCACACGATCGTGAACGCCCAGGGCGACCCGAGCACTCAGCGCACCCAGGCCGAGCAGGCAATCACGAACGGGGCAAAAGTGCTCCTGCTGGTCGACCTCGACCCGGGCAGCGGTGCAGCGATCATCAATCTGGCGCACCAGCACCACGTCAAGGTCATTGACTACGACCGCCTGACCCTCGGGGGCGGAGCGGACTACTACGTCTCGTTCGACAACACCCGGGTCGGTCAGCTGCAGG
Organism: uncultured Solirubrobacterales bacterium; assembly: GCA_963757165.1. Taxonomy (GTDB): domain Bacteria; phylum Actinomycetota; class Thermoleophilia; order Solirubrobacterales; family Solirubrobacteraceae; genus Palsa-465. The sequence goes on along the minus strand of CAVWQO010000001.1, from coordinate 124,903 downwards.
GCCAGGGGCTGGCCAAGTGCATCCAGCAGCAGGGCCTCAGCAAGCCCGTCGTTGCTGAGCTCAACGGGGACCCGGGCGACAACAACGCGACCCTGTTCGCCAACGGTTACAACTCGGTCCTGAAGCCGCTGTACGCCTCGGGAACGCTGACAAAGGGCCCGAACCAGTCCGTCCCCAAGTGGGACAATCAGCAGGCGTTGACCATCTTCGAGCAGATGCTCACGCAGACCGGGAATAAGATCAACGCCGTGCTGGCCGCCAACGACGGGCTGGCCAACTCGGTGATCTCGGCCGAGACCGCACGGAAGCTCAAGTACGTGCCGGTCACCGGACAGGACGCGACGGCCGCGGGGATCGACCACATCCTTGCCGGTCAGCAGTGCATGACCGTCTACAAGGCGGTCAAGAAGGAGGCCGCAGCAGCGGCCAAGGTGGCAGTTGCGCTCGTCAAGGGCACGACCCCGCCCACAAACGGCACCGTGCAGAACGGACCGGGCAAGACCACTCCGGCACAGCTGGAGACTCCCGTCCCCGTGACGGCGAAGAACATCGAGCAGACAGTGATCAAGGACGGATTCCTGACTCCGGCCCAGATCTGCGCAGGAACGTACGCGGCGGCTTGCGCCAAGTACGGGATCAAGTAAGGATGCAAACCAACGGCGGGGCGCCGAGGCGCCCCGCCGTATGTTCCACCGACCGAGAGAGCGAGGATCGAGGACAGTGAGCGAACAAAATCTGCTCGAGGCCAAGCAGATCTTCAAGCACTTCGGTGCGGTCAACGCTCTTAACGGGGCCAGCCTACGCGCAAAGTCCGGCGAGGTCATGGCGCTCGTCGGCGACAACGGGGCCGGCAAGACCGTGTTGACGAAGTGCATCTCCGGCATCTACTCGATCGACAGCGGGGAGATGCTCTGGGAGGGAAATCCCGTGAGCATCTCGAGCCCGAAGGTAGCCGCGCAGCTCGGAATCGAAGTCGTGTACCAGGACCTGGCCCTGGCGGACAACCTTGATGTAGTGGAGAACATGTTCCTGGGCCGCGAGTCCGTGGCCAGCTTCCGGCGACTCGACGAGACCAAGATGGAGGCCGAGACGCGCAAGGTGCTCAAGGATCTTTCTGTGACCACGCTGCAGTCGGTGCGGCTGCCGGTGGCCAGCATGTCCGGCGGGCAGCGCCAGTCGATCGCCGTGGCCAAGGCAGTGCTGTGGAATTCCAAACTGGTGGTCCTCGATGAGCCGACCGCTGCCCTGGGCGTCGCGCAGACCCGCCAGGTTCTCGACCTCACCCGACGGCTGGCCGACCAAGGGCTGGCGGTCGTGCTGATCACGCACAACATGAACGACGTGATGGAGGTCGCGGACTACATAACCGTTCTGCGCCTCGGGCAGACGGTTGCAGAGTTCAAGCGCAGCGAGACCTCGCAACGCGAGGTCGTCGAGGCAATTACCGCAGGCGAGCTGAACTTCGTGCCCGGAATGCAGAAAGAGGTGGTGAAGTGAGTACCGCCGCGCCCGCCCCGGAGGCTCCTGTCGCCGGCCCTGCGGAGTCGCGCCCGACTCCGGCCGACATCGTCCGCGGACGGCTGCAAACTCTGCGCGAAGGAGAGCTAGGGGCGCTGCCGATCGTCATCGGGATCATCGTCATCGCGATCTATTTCCAGTCGCGCAACTCGAACTTCCTGACGGCCGGAAACTTCGTGAACCTGCTGGCGCAGATGGCGGCGGTGATGCTCATCGGAATGGGGATCGTCTTCGTCCTGCTGCTGGGGGAGATCGATCTCTCGGTCGGATACGTCAGCGGCATGGGGGGCGTGATCGCGGCGCTTCTGCTCGAGCCGGGCAAGGGTGTGCCGACCGGCCTGGCGATCGCGCTTGCGCTGGGCAGCGGTTGCGCGATCGGGCTGATCCAGGGCTTCTTCGTGGCCAAGATCAGCGTGCCGTCGTTCGTCGTCACATTGGCCGGCCTGCTCGGCTGGAACGGGGTCGTGCTCTCGATCATCGGGAGCTCGGGCACGATCGTGATCCAGAACAACGTCATCAACGGGATCGCCAACGACTACGTCAGCCACTGGCTGGCCTGGGTCGTGGCCGCCGCCTCGGTGGCGGCGTACATCTGGCAGCAGCTGACGACGATCTTCCGTCGCCAGCGCGCCGGCCTCCCAAACGATCCCTGGTATCTGGTCATCGGACGCATGGTTCTGCTCGGCGCCGCGGCCGTTGCGGTCGTCGCCGTCGCAAACTCCGACCGCGGCCTGCCGTACGTGACGCTGATCATGCTCGGCGCGTACGTGCTGTTCACGTTCGTGACTACGCGGACTCGGTTCGGTCGCCACGTTTACGCGGTCGGCGGCAACGCCGAAGCCGCGCGGAGAGCCGGAATCAACGTCGCCCGCGTGAGGATCGCCGTGTTCGCGATCTGCAGCACCATGGCGGCGCTGGGCGGGATCGTGCTGGCTTCGCGGCTCAGCTCGGTCGACACGTCCACCGGCGGAGGCACGATCCTGCTCTACTCGATAGCGGCCGCCGTGATCGGCGGCACGAGCCTGTTTGGCGGGCGCGGCTCGATCAAGAGCGCAGTCCTGGGCGCCGTCGTGATCGCGATGATCGACAACGGGCTCGGACTCCTCAACGTCAGCGCGGGCACCAAGTACATCGTCACCGGGATCGTGCTGCTGGCCGCTGTCACGCTCGACTCGCTGTCACGGCGCGGGCGCGAAGCGACCGGCCGATGATGAGGGAGGTGATCGCGCTGTGAAGACGAGTCTCGGCATCTGGGCCTTCGGCCCGATGATCACGCGCTTCGTGCCAACCGGTTACCAGCCTGAGCACGGCTATGACCCGGAACCCGTGGCCGACAAGGTCCACCGTGCGGTCGAGGGTCTCGGCGAGCTGATCGACGGCTACGAGTTCCACTATCCCAGCGAGCTCTCGCCCGAGAACCTCGACCAGGTGCGCGCGGCCCTTGGCGAACACGACATCTATTGCATCGCTGGTGGCCTGCATCTCGACCCGCGGTTCGGCCGTGGAGGCCTGGTTAATCCAGACCACCAGCTGCGGTCCGAGGCCCGCTCAATCCTGCGTGAAGCGGCTGAGTTCGCCGGCTCGCTCGGCGCCCACCTGATCGTGTGGCCGGGCGGTGAGGGATACAACTATCCCTTCCAGACGCCCTACGTGGACTCGTGGCGATGGTTGATCGAGGGGTTGGGTGAGGCAGCGGAGGTCTGTGCGAACCATGGCGTCAAGCTGTTCCTGGAGCACAAGAACTCCGAGCCGGCGATGAAAATCCTCATGCGCAACATGGGGATGTGCCTGTACGTCGTGCACAAGCTCCGGGCCGAGGGAATCGACAACGTCCAGATCAACATGGACTGGCAGCACCTGCTGATGAACGACGAGCATCTGCCGGAATACGCAGCGTTGCTGCATTCCGAGGGGCTCCTCGGCCATCAGCATGCCAACTCAGGTTGGGGCACCTTCGACGACGACAACATGGTCGGTACGACAGCGTTCATGGAAACGCTGGAGCTCGCGCTCGAGTTCCGTCGCGTCGGCTACGGGACCGCCGGGGAGCGGCTGGGATTCGATCTCTATCCCTACACGGAGGACCAGGTCGGGGCGGTCAAGCGGTCGGTTCTCCAGTGGCGGTTCATCGACTCCGTGGCGGCGAAGATCGACGACAAGGCCCTGCGTGAGGCACAGTCGCGAAAGGACGCCGTGCGGGCCTACGAGTTGGTGTACGCCGCGCTCGGCGCGTGAGCGAAGCGCTGATCGGGATCGACGTCGGCACGTCCGGCGTCAAGGGACTGGCGATCGATGCCGGCGGGGCCATTCTCGCGGAGGGTGAGGTCTCCTATCCGCTGGCCACGCCTCGGCCGGGTTGGGCCGAACAGAATCCCTTGGATTGGTGGGAGGCCACCTCGGCCGTGCTCGCTCGACTCCACGCCGGAGCCGGCAGTCCCGCGGGGATCGGCCTGAGCGGACAGATGCACGGGCTCGTCGCGCTTGGGCCAAACGACGACGTACTGCGGCCGGCCATCCTCTGGAACGACGGGCGCACAGGCGCGGAGTGCGCAGAGATCGAACGTGTGGTCGGCCGAGACCGGCTGGTCGGGCTGACGGGCAACCGCGCGCTGCCCGGCTTTACGGCGCCCAAGTTGCTGTGGCTGCGCCGCCATGAACCTGAGCTCTTCGGACGGATCGCGCGGATCGCGTTGCCCAAGGACTACGTCCGCCTGCGTCTATCCAACGAGTTCGTCACAGACGTCGCTGACGCCTCCGGGACCCTGCTGCTCGACGTGGCCGGGCGGCGCTGGAGCGAGGAGATGCTCGACGCGCTTGAGCTCGACCGCGCCTGGCTGCCCACCGCGCTTGAGAGCCCGATGGTGTCGGGCGTGACTCGTGACGGCGTCCCAGTCGCCGCGGGCGCCGGCGATCAGGCTGCCGGGGCGTTGGGGGTCGGCGTTGATCGCCCCGGGTCGCTGTCGGTCGTGCTCGGTACCTCGGGGGTCGTCTTCGCCGCGCTCGATCACTTCCAGCCCGAGCCAGAGGGCCGCGTGCACGCCTTCTGCCATGCCGTGCCCGGAAAGTGGCACGCGATGGGAGTGATGCTTTCGGCCGCCGGGGCGTTGCGCTGGCTGCGGGACACGGCCGCGCCGGGCGTCGAGTTCGGGGCGTTGTTGGCTGAGGCAGCGCTGTGGCCGGCCGGCGCCGAGGGACTGCTGTTCGCACCCTACTTGGCGGGTGAGCGCACACCGCACCCTGATCCCGACGCTCGTGGTGCGTTCGTCGGGCTCAGCCTTCGCCATGACCGCGGGGCGCTGGTCCGGGCTGTGCTGGAGGGCGTGGCCTTCGGGCTGCGCGACTGCCTGGATCTGCTACGCGAGACCGGGGTCGACGCCCGTGTCGGCCGTGTGTCAGGCGGAGGAGCGGCCAGTGAGCTGTGGCTTCAGATCGTCGCCTCGACACTGGAGCTGCCCCTGGAGCGCGTGGCTGCGGATGAGGGAGCGGCGTTCGGCGCCGCGCTGCTCGGCGGTGTGGCCGCGGGAGTGTGGCCCGATGTGCATGCCGCCGTCGCGGCGACGGTGCGTCCGCGGAGCTGCGTGGACCCAGTGCCGGAGTGGGTCGAGATCTATCGCGAGCGTCACCGGGCATACCGTGCGCTCTACCCTGCGTTGCGCTCGCTCCGGTGACCGGGACTTGCGCTCATTCGGCGTGGGCCGCGACCGGGAAACGGGCGCATCGGACGGGGCCAGACTCAGTCCTGCCAGTCCAGCGAGCGTTCGACTGCCTTCTGCCAGCGGGCGTACTCCGCCTCGCGGGTCTCCTCATCCATCTGCGGCTCCCAGCGCTTGTCCTCGCTCCAGCGCTCGCGCAGCTCGTCCTGATCTGACCAGAACCCGACCGCCAGTCCGGCGGCGTAGGCCGCGCCCAGAGCGGTGGTCTCGGTCACCGCGGGGCGGATCACCGGCAACCCCAGGACGTCGGCCTGGAACTGCATCAGCAGCTCGTTGCCGGTCATCCCGCCGTCGACGCGCAGATCGGTGAACGGGACGTCGGCGACGTCGTTGGCGGCGTCGACAACCTCGCGGCTCTGCCACGCCGTCGCCTCCAGTGCCGCCCGGGCGATGTGCCCTTGGTTGGCATACGCGGTCAGTCCGACGATCACCCCGCGGGCGTCGGGGCGCCAGCGGGGCGCGAACAGACCCGAGAACGCCGGAACGAAGTAGACCCCGCCGTTGTCCTCGACGGTCCGCGCCAGGTCTTCCACCGACGGCGCGTCGGGGATGATCTTTAGCCGGTCGCGCAGCCATTGGATCAGGGCACCGGTAACCGCGATCGAACCTTCCAGCACGTAGACCGCAGGCGCGTCGCCCAGCTTGTACCCCGGGCTGGTCAGCAGCTTCTCGGTGTGGACGATCTCCTCCCCAGTATTGACGAGTAGAAACGACCCGGTGCCGTATGTGTTCTTCGCACTGCCGGGGTCAAAGCAGGTCTGACCGAACAGCGCCGCCTGCTGGTCGCCGAGGATGCCGGAGACCCGAACACCGCCGACCGCGGTGCCCTTGGCCTCGCCGTAGGTCTCTGAGGAGGAGCGGATCTCAGGGAGCATCGATCGCGGGATGCCCATCAACTCAAGGCTCGGCTCGTGCCAGTCCAGCGTCTCGAGGTTCATCAGCATCGTTCGGCTGGCGTTGGTGACGTCGGTGGCGTGAACGCCGCCGTTGGTGGCGCCGGTGAGGTTCCAAAGCACCCACGTGTCCATGTTGCCGAAGGCGAGCTCCCCGTTTTCGGCGCGCTCCTGAGCACCGTCGACGTTGTCCAGCAGCCACCGGATCTTGGGACCCGAGAAGTACGTCGACAGCGGGAGACCGACCGCTTCGCGGAGGCGGTCCGGTCCCTCGTCGCCCGAAAGCTCCCGGACCAGCGGCCCGGTGCGCGTGTCCTGCCAGACGATCGCGTTGTAGATCGGCTCGCCCGTCTCGCGGTCCCACACCACCGTCGTCTCACGCTGGTTGGTGATTCCAATCGCCTCGATGTCACCCGCCTCGGCCGGGGAGGCTGCCAGCGCGCCGCCGATGACCTCGCGGGTCCGGGTCCAGATCTCTGTCGCGTCGTGCTCCACCCAACCGGCCTTGGGGTTGATCTGCTCATGCTCACGCTGATCGACGTGCACGATCTTTCCGTCGCGATCGAAGAGGATGAACCGGGAACTGGTCGTGCCCTGATCGATCGCTCCGATGTACTTGGCCATATCAGCTCCTATTTTGCGGTTCGTCGAGCGAGTCGGCGCCCTTCTCCACCATCTCGGGGTCAGGCTTGGCGCCACGCGCAATCAGGACGTTGCGAATCCCCAGGTCATATACCACCGCACCGATCGCCGCGCCGACCAGCGGACCGATTATCGGGATCCATAAGTACGTGTTCACGTTGCCGTAGTCCCCCGGCATGGCGATCGATTTCCAGCCCGCGATCCAAGCCAGCAGCCGCGGGCCGAAGTCGCGAGCTGGGTTGATCGCGTATCCGGCGTTGGCGCCGAAGGACAGGCCGATGGCGACGATGATCAGGCCGACTACGAATGGGGCCAGATTGGCCTTGACCGGCGCGTTGAACTCGTCGGTGATGGCGAAGATGAAGGCAACGAGGAACGCGGTGCCGATCACCTGGTCGAAGAACGGTCCGATCCACGACTTGAAGTACGGCGCCGGGAAGGTGCCGAAGATCGAGAACGTCGAAACAGACTTGGCGTCGCCGCGGACGATGTGCTGGGCGTGGTTGAGGCTGTCGATCGCATTGCGGTAGTTGAGGTAGACGACCGCGGCGCCGACGAACGCCCCGAGGACCTGGGCGGCAGCATAGGCCGGAACCTTGCGCCACGGGAACTTGCGCCGCATCGCCTGGGCCAGGCTGACGGCGGGATTCAGGTGTGCGCCGCTGACCCCACCGGCCACCCACACGCCAAACGCAACCGCCAGTCCCCACCCGAACGCGATCAAGAACCAATCGGCCTGCGCGGCGAACGCGACCTTCCCCCGCCCGGACTGGTTCAGCGCCGCCACGACCATTGCCACAACGCCCTCGCCGAAGCAGATGATCACGAAGGTGCCGAGAAATTCGGCCACCAGCTCACCGAGCGTCGACTGTTGCCAGCGCCACCGTTTTCCGAATCTCTCAGGCACCACAGACCTCTCTCCTAGACCTGGCGCCTAAAGTAGCCTCAGGACGATGGTCGCAAACCTCTCTTTGCTCGGGGGCGTCGCGGACCCCGCCCGTCTGGGCCCTGCGGAACGTACCGCCGCGTTGCAGCGACTGCGTAGTGAGTCTTTCGATGTGGTGGTCGTCGGCGGGGGGGTCACGGGCTCTGGCTCTGCTCTGGACGCCGCGAGCCGGGGACTGTCGGTCGCGCTTATCGAAGCGCGTGATATCGCCGCCGGCACGTCGAGCCGGTCCTCGAAGCTGATCCACGGCGGCCTGCGCTACCTGGAGCAGATGGAGTTTCACCTCGTCCGCGAGGCACTGCGCGAGCGCAGCCTCCTGCTCAACGTGATCGCCCCACATCTCGTCCAGCCGGTGTCGTTTCTGTACCCGCTCGAGCATCGGTTCTGGGAGCGTCTATACGTCGGCGCCGGGATGCTGCTCTACGACGAGCTCGGCGGCCATAAGGGAATGCGCCGTCACCGTCACCTGACCAAGCGCGGCGCGCTGAAGCTGGCCCCGGCCCTGGACCCGGATTCGCTAGTCGGAGCACTCCAGTACGACGACTGCCAGGTCGACGATGCGCGCCATACACTCGCGGTGGCGCGGACCGCGGCACGCCTGGGCGCCGCCGTCACCACCGCGACCTCAGTCATCGGCTTCCTGCGTGAGGCTGGCCGCGTCACCGGGGTCCGGGTTCGCGACCACGTCTCCGGCGACGAGCTGGAGGTCCGCGCCCGCGTGGTGATCAACGCCACCGGGGTGTGGACCGATGAGCTCCAGCACCTGGTCGGCGAGCGTGGCAAGTTCCACGTCACCGCATCCAAGGGCGTGCACCTCGTGGTCCCGCGCGACCGCCTCCAGCTCGACACCGGGCTGATCCTGCGCACGGAGAAGAGCGTGCTGTTCGTGATCCCCTGGGGCCGGCACTGGCTGATCGGCACCACTGACACCGAATGGAAGCTTGACAAGTCCCACCCGGCGGCCAGCCAGGCCGACATCGACTACGTGTTGGGCGAGCTCAACGCTGTCCTGGCCCAGCCGCTCGGGCGCGGCGACGTCGAGGGGGTGTACGCCGGCCTGCGGCCACTGCTCTCAGGCGAATCGGAGAACACGAGCCGGCTGAGTCGGGAGCACGCCGTCGCGATACCGGTGCCCGGGCTGATCAGCGTGGCCGGTGGTAAGTACACGACCTACCGGGTGATGGCCCAGGACGCGGTCGATGCCGCGGCGCGCAGCCTCGACCGCCAGGTCCCGCCGTCAGCCACCGCGGTCACGCCCCTGATCGGCGCCGACGGCTACCAGGCGCTGTGGAACGCCCGGGGCGCGCTCGCCGAACGATCGGGCCTCCACGTGGCCAGGATCGAGCATCTGCTGCGCCGCTTCGGCTCCAGCACCCACGAGCTGCTGGAGCTGATCGCGGAGCGGCCCGAGCTGGCCGAGCCGCTGCCGGGTGCGGACGACTACCTCGCCGTCGAGGCGCTCTACGCGGCCTCTCACGAGGGTGCACTGCACGTCGACGACGTGCTCGCGCGGCGCACCCGGATCTCGATCGAGAGCTGGGACCGGGGCGAGGCCGCCGCGGAGACCGTGGCGCGACTGATGGCCGAGATACTCGAATGGTCGCCCGAGCAGATCGCCCGCGAGGTAGAGCTCTACCACGGTCGCGTCGCAGCCGAGCGCGACTCGCAGCAGCAGGACGACGACCGTACCGCTGACGCCGCCCGGCTCACCGCACCCGACGCCCTGGCCGGCGCGCAGGGTGAAGGAGCGACGCGAGCAGTGCAGCGGGAGCCGGGATGACGAAGCACGTTTTGAGGAAGCGGAGACCAGAGCCCCCAGCCCTCCGCAACGGAAGAGCAAGGTGGTCTCGGCCCCGGCTTTTGATGCTGACCCACTCCCACGGATCGCCAGAGCGAGCAAAGTGCTTCTCGCCCCGTTTTCCGCATCGCGGTCGGACGATCGCTACACCTTTGACGCGACGCTTGTCCGGGGCGCGACCAACCACGCCGCGGGGCCGCGCTTCACTGCCGTAAAAGCCGGTACCCGAGCCCCAGCTCCGGGTCGACAAACACCACCCGCCCCTCAGCCACCGTGGCGGCCACCAGCGGCACGCCCGGCCGGTACACGAGGTGCGCATACGACGGCGCCCCCAGGACCACCGCGTCCCCACGAGCGCCGATTCCCAGAACCCCCACGTCCTCACGCCGCAGTGCACGCCCTCCGCCGGCCGTCGCCGCCCACAGCGCCTCATCGATGGTCAGGTGCATCTCCCGCACAGCAAGCGCAATGCAGAACGACATCGACGTGGTGTAGCTGGAGCCCGGGTTGCAGTTGGTGGCCAGGGCGACGGTCACGCCGGCGTCGAGTAGCCGGCGCCCATCGGCGTAGGCCTCTCGAGTGGAGAAGTCCGTGGCCGGGAGGAGCGTCGCCACTGTTTCCGAGCCGGCCAAGGCATCCACGTCCTCATCGGTCAGGTACGTACAGTGGTCAGCCGACGCCGCGCCAGCCGCGACCGCCAGTTGCACACCAGGTCCCGCCTGCAGCTGATTGGCGTGAACGCGGAGGCCCAGACCGACCTCGCGCCCGGCGTCCAGAACCGCCCGGGACTGATCGGCATCGAAGGCTCCCCGCTCACAGAACACGTCGATCCAGCGCGCGTGGGGTGCGCACGCGTCCAGCATCGATCCGCACACCAGCGCGACGTAATCGTCCGCGTGGCCGGCGTACTCAGCGGGTACGAGATGTGCCCCGAGAAAGGTGACGTCGTCGGTCAGCTCCGCCGCAATCGAGCACAGCTGCGCCTCGCCGGCAACGTCCAGCGCGTAGCCGGACTTGATCTCCAGGTGCGTGATGCCAGCCCGCAGCGCCTCACGTCGGCGATCCATGGCCAGTCGGCGCAGCATGTCAATGGAAGCGGCCCGGGTCGCCCGCACCGAGCTTTGGATCCCACCGGCGGCATACCGCGCGCCGGCCATCCGCGCCGCGAACTCCTCGGCGCGATCACCCGCGAAGACCAGGTGCGTGTGACTGTCGACAAATCCGGGGATCACACAACGCCCGCCGGCGTCGACTACCTGATCGGCCGCAACCGGCGACGAGCCTGTCCGCTCGACTGCAGCCACGCGGCCGTTGTCGAAGACAAGCGCGGCATCGCGCAGCAGTCCGAGGACGCCCTCGCCGAGCGACGGATCGCAAGTGGCCAGCAGCCCGATGTTTTCGATGGCCAGCGAGCTCACGGCAACACCGCGGCCACTGCTTCACGGAGCTCACGCCCGACGTCCAGGCCCACGTGGGCACCGTCCCGGACGATGAACCGCCCGCCCACGACCACGTCGTTCACGTCCGCTGCGGCTCCGGCGAAGACAACCGCGTCGACGAGATCGGCCTCCGGGAGCCCGGCCAGCCGCACCCCGTCACGCGCCACTGCGACGAAGTCCGCCAGGCCGCCGGCGCGGAGCATGCCGCCCTCCGGCCAGCCCACGCTGGCGTATCCCCCCGCCGTCGCCGCGAACAGCAGGTCATCCCCACCGTGGCCGCCCCGTACGCCTGAGGCCAGGCGCTCATCGAGCTCCGCCGCCCGGGCCTCTTCCAGCGGCTCGATGATCGCGTTCGAGTCGCTGCCGAAAGCGAGTAGCGCACCCGCATCGCGCAGCCTGCGCGCGGGACCGATGCCGTCGGCGAGGTCTCGCTCGGTCGTCGGGCACAGGCAGGCGAATCCGGCGGCGCCCCCGAGCGCGGCCACGTCCGCATCGGACACGTGCGTCGCATGGACCGCGGTGAACCGCGGTGAAACCGCACCCGCCTGGGCGAGCAACTGCATCGGAGTCAGACCGTAGGCCTCCTGACAGGCCTCGTTCTCGGCCGGCTGCTCGGATACGTGCGCGTGCAATGGCGATGACCGGGTGGCGGCCCACGATGCGACGGTCGCAGAGGCCTCAGGATCGACGGCCCGGACGCTGTGGATGGCCGCGCCAACCCGGGTGTGGAGGCCCTCCCGGAGCGCGTCGACGCGGATTGCCCATTCGTCCGCATCGGCGTCGCAGAACCGCCGCTGCACCGGGTCCGGCGAGGCTCCGATGCCTCCGTGCAGATAGCAGGTGTCCAACAGGGTGATGCGGATTCCCGCCTCCCGTGCTGCCTCTAGCACTGCCTCCCCCATCGCATTCGGATCGGCATACCGCTTTCCGCCGGCATCGTGATGCACGTAGTGGAACTCACCGACCACGGTGATCCCCGCCAGTGCCATCTCGGCAAAAGTAGCCCGCGCCAGCACCCGCATCTGATTGGGATCGATCGTCGAGGCGAGCGAATACATCTGCTCGCGCCAGGTCCAGAACGATCCCCGCGCGCGGTGGGTGCGCCCGCGCAGCGCGCGCTGAAATGCATGCGAGTGCGCGTTGGCCAGCCCCGGGATCACGAGGCCTCGGATGCGCTCAACTCCGGGCGGCGGGGCTGCGACCCCAGTCTGCACCGAGGAGATCGTCTCCCCGTCCACTTCCAGGAGGACGCCGGCCTGGGGTTCGAGCCCCCCCAGCCAGGCCAGCTCGCACCAGAAGCTGCTCATCGCCCCGCGTCCGCGGCCCACGGGCGGATGCGCTGCAGGAATGCCTGCTTACCGTGTCGCTCGAACTCCTCCCACGTGCTGAAGCTCCGCGGGTCCTGGACACGATCGAGGAACAGCACGCCGTCGAGGTGATCGACCTCGTGCTGGAAGGTTCCAGCCGTCAGACCCTCTGCGACCAGCGCGCAAGGAGAACCGAAGCGGTCGAGAAAGCGCGCCCGCACCGAAACGAATCGCTCAAGGTCGCCGCGCAGGTCCGGAACCGACAGGCATCCCTCGTTGATCAGCAGCGTCTCATCACCCAGAGGCGCGAGCACGGGGTTGACCATCACGGTGAGCGGAATCGCCGGCTTGTACGGGTACCGGGGATTGTGGTCGACTTCCGCGACGGCAATCCGCTTCAACGACGAGACCTGATTGGCGGCCAGTCCTGCCCCACCGGCGGCCCGCATCGTCTCGATCATGTCGTCGATCAGCTGCTGGGTCCGCTCAGAGCGCAGCTCATCCGGTGCGACCTCGCTGGCCCGCGCGCGCAGCACCGGGTCACCGACCCGGGCCACCGGAAGAACGCTCACGGCCCCTCACGCATCGGGATGCGCACACCGCGCTCCTGCGCCACCTCGAGCGCGCGTGGATAGCCCGCGTCGGCGTGGCGCATGACCCCCGTGCCGGGATCGGCGGTGAGCACACGGTCGAGTTTCTCCGCCGCCAGGTCGGTGCCGTCGGCCACGCAGACCATCCCGGCATGGATCGAGCGTCCGATGCCAACGCCGCCGCCGTGGTGAATGGACACCCAGCTCGCGCCCGAGGCGGTATTGACGAGCGCGTTGAGCAGCGGCCAGTCGGCGATCGCGTCGGAGTCGTCGATCATGGCCTCGGTCTCCCGGTACGGAGAGGCCACCGAGCCGGAGTCGAGATGGTCGCGACCGATCACGATCGGAGCCCGCAATTCGCCAGAGCGAACCATCTCGTTGAAGCGGAGTCCCAGCCGCCGGCGCTCACCGTAGCCCAGCCAGCAGATGCGGGCCGGCAGACCCTGGAAGGCAACCCGCTCGGAGGCCTGGGTGATCCACCGGGCCAGCGCTTCGTCCGCGGGGAATTCGGCCAGCACGGCTTGATCGGTGGCCGCAATGTCTGCTGGGTCGCCGGACAGGGCGACCCAGCGAAACGGCCCGCGCCCTTCGCAGAACAGCGGACGCACGTAGGCGGGGACAAATCCGGGGTAGGCAAATGCGCGCTCGAAGCCCCCTTGCAGCGCCTCCGCGCGCAGGCTGTTGCCGTAGTCAAACACCTCGCTGCCGGCGTCGAGAAAGCCGACCATCGCGGCGCATTGGGCCGCCATCGACGCTCGTGAGCGCCGCACGTACTCCTCGGGATCGGCGGCTCTCATTGCCTCGGCCTCAGCTAGGGACATGCGGCCCGGGACGTAGCCGTTCAGTGGATCGTGGGCGCTCGTCTGGTCGGTCACGATCTCGGCCTCCAGGCCCCGGGCCAGAAGCGCGGGAAACAGATCGGAGGCGTTGCCCTCCAGGCCCACGCTCAATGCGCGGCCCGCCGCCTTGGCGGCGTCACACCGGGCCACGGCGTCATCGAGCGAATCGGCGATCTCATCCAGATATCGAGTCGCCAGCCGGCGCTCGATCCGCTCCCGGTCGACCTCCACGCACAGCGCCACGCCGCCGTTCATCGTCACCGCCAGCGGCTGGGCCCCGCCCATCCCGCCGAGGCCCCCGGTCAGCGTCAAGGTTCCGGCCAGCGAGCCGCCATGGCGCCGGCGGGCAATCTCGGCGAAGCACTCGTAGGTTCCCTGGAGGATGCCCTGGCTGCCTATGTAGATCCAGGAGCCGGCGGTCATCTGCCCGTACATCGTCAGGCCGAGGTCCTCCAGCCGCCGGAACTCGTCCCAATTCGCCCATTCGGGTACGAGGTTCGAGTTGGCGATGAGGACACGCGGGGACCATTCGTGAGTTCTGAACACGCCGACGGGCTTGCCCGACTGCACGAGCAAGGTCTCATCGTCGCGCAGCGACTGCAGCGTCCGCACGATCGCGTGATAGGCATCCCAGGAGCGAGCAGCCCGCCCCGTGCCGCCGTAGACGACCAGCTGGTCCGGGTTCTCGGCCACCTCCGGATCCAGATTGTTCATCAGCATCCGCATCGCCGCCTCCTGGGGCCAGCCCAGGCACGACAGCCCACTCCCGCGCGGCGCGCGGACACTCACCGCAACCCGCCGATCGAAGACTGCACCGCGCTCAAGAGCGCACCGGAGGAGACCAAGGCCTCTGCGGCCGCCAACTCGGGGGACACGTAGATGTCCGGTCCTGGGCCCGCGATCTGTTCCCGGACCGAGCGCAGCGCGGCGGCCGTACCCGGGCCGGGCTGCAGCGGCGCACGGAGATCGAGCGCGCGCGCAGCGCAGGTGAGCTCAACGGCGAGAATCCGGCCGAGGTTGCCGACCGCCGTCCGGAGTTTGCGCGCCGCGCCCCATCCCATCGAGACGTGATCCTCCTGCATCGCGCTGGTCGGCAGTGAGTCGACGCTGGCCGGCGTGGCCAGGCGACGGTTCTCCGCCACCATCGCCGCCTGCGCATAGTGCGCCAGCATCATGCCGGAGTTGACGCCCGCATCCTCGGCCAGAAACGGTGGCAGCCCGTGCGAGCGCGTGGCGTCGAGAAGTCGGTCGGTGCGACGCTCGGCGATCGCCCCCACCTGGGCGGCGGCGATGGCGAGAAAGTCGCACACGAGCCCGACCGGAGCGCCATGGAAATTGCCGCAGGACTCGACGCGGCCATCGGCGATCACCATTGGGTTGTCGATCGCCGCGTGCAACTCGGCGCTCGCCACGCGGCGAGCGTGCTCAAGCGTATCCCTCGCCGCGCCAGCCACCTGCGGCGCGCAGCGCAGCGAGTAGGCGTCCTGAACGCGCGGATCCCCGTGGCGGTGGCTCGCCACAATCTCGGAGTCGGCCAGCAGCGCGCGGAGGTTCTCGGCACTCGCCGCCTGACCGGGTTGCGGCCGCAGGGCGATGAGCTCAGCCGCAAACACCCGATCGGTGCCGAGCAGGGCTTCGACCGACATCGCCGCGGTCACGTCGGCGACGCGGAGCAGCCGGGTCAGATCCTCACAGGCCAACACGAGCATGCCGAGCATCCCGTCGGTGCCGTTGATCAGCGCCAACCCTTCCTTGGCGGTCAGGGTCAGCGGCGTGATGCCGGCCTCGGCGAGCGCATCCGCCGCCGGCCGTACAGCGCCGCTGTGGTCGACGACCTCCCCCTCCCCAATCAGCGCGAGGCCACAGTGCGCGAGGGGCGCCAGATCGCCACTCGCGCCGAGCGAGCCGTACTCGGGAACGCGCGGAGTGATGCCCGCGTTGAGCAGCGCCACCAGTGTCTCGGCCACCACCGGGCGCGCACCTGAGCAACCCATGGCCAACGTGCGCGCGCGCAACAACATCATCGCCCGCACGACCTCGGTCTCCACGGGATCACCCATGCCGGCGGCGTGGGAACGGATCAACGCTCGCTGGAGCTCCTCGCGGCGCTCGGCGGGAATCGGCACCGCGGCCAGGGAACCGAAGCCGGTCGAGACCCCGTATACGGGTGCCTCAGAGTTGATCAGGGCCGCCACGACCCCCGCGGAGCGCTCCATCGCCGCGAGAGCCTCCACTCCGAGGGCAACCGACGCTTCCGCCCGAGCCACCGCCACCACCTGGGCGGCCTCCAGACCGGAGGCAGACAACTCCACGGTGTCGATCGGCGATGAGGCGTGGTCGGCGAAAATCATGACCGCGCGTCACGATACGCGACCCCGGCGGGCCGGGGCCAATCACCACCGCTTCCAGGGTGCAGATCCGCCGAGCGCCAAGGCCGCTCGGCGCGAGCTACTTCCCCGAGCCGGAAATTCGGTGGCCGTCCGCGGCGAGCAGGTGCGCGCCCGCGCCGGGCCGCACCTCAACCGCGTCCTCGGGCGCGGCCGCCCCGGGCGCCATCAGCCCGAGCACGGTGCCGCCGAAGCCGCCGCCCATGATCCGGGCGCCCAGCGCGCCGGCGTCAAGCAGCCGCTGAACTGTGGCATCGACGGCGGGGGTCGAGATCTGAAACAGATCCCGCAGCGAGGCGTGGGAGGCGTTCAGCAGCTCGCCCAAGGAAGCCATGTCGCCGTTGCCCAATGCCCGCACCGACGCCTGCACCCGCTCGTTCTCGGTGATCACGTGTCTCGCCCGCTCGGCCAGCGGCGACGGCAGCGTGGCCGCCATCTCCAGTGTGGCCTCCCGAAGACTTTCGATCCCCAGGCGCTTGCACGCGCCGGCACATTCGGCCCGCCGTTCGTTGTAGCCCGAGGCGGCGTTGGCATGCTTCTCGCCGGAGTCCAGCGTGACCAGTCTGTAGGGCCCCAACTCAAGCGTGACGGGCGTCACCTCCAGAGTCAGGAAGTCGATCTCCATCGCGCGGTCCGGCTCTCCGAACAACGAGGCCAGCTGGTCCAGCAACCCGGTTTGCGCGCCCGCCCAGTCGTTCTCGATCCGCGAGCACAGGCGAGCCAGCTCCAGCCGGGCGGGACCCGTCTGTCCGGAGATGGCGACCAGCGCCAGCGTGAGCGCAACCTCGAGCGCAGCCGACGAGGACAGTCCGCCGCCTTGAGCGACTGTGCCGCTGATGTCGATCCGCACGCCGGGAAGCGTGACGCCGGCTCGTTGCAACTCGGCCACGGCCCCGCGGACGAACGCGCGCCAGCCGTCCCCGGGAGGCGGATCGTGGAGCGAGAACTCATCGCGCTCGCCGAGGTCGGACGCGGTAGCTTGCACTCGGCGGGCCTGGATTTCGTCGACCTGCACCTTGACGCCCTCACGGATTGCGAAGGGCAGCGCGAGACCTTTGTTGTAGTCGGTGTGCTCTCCGATCAGGTTGACGCGCCCTGGTGCGAACGCCGCTGCATGGCTGGGCAAGGTTCTCTAGTGTCCTTCCGTGTGACGGTGAACTGGGGAATTCTGTCGACGGCGAAGATCAACGGCGCGTTTCTCGCCGGCGCTCGTCAGTCTCCCGAGGTCGAGGTGCTGGCGGTGGCCAGCCGTGATCGTGAGGTGGCGAAGCGCTACGCAGAGGAACATGCGATCGAGCGAGCTTACGGCGGCTACGAGGAGATGCTCGCCGATTCGGAGGTCGAGGCCGTCTACATCTCACTCCCGAATGCGCTTCACGTGGAGTGGACCGTGCGGGCATTGGAGGCGGGCAAGCACGTCCTGTGCGAAAAGCCACTCAGCCGGCACCCAGCCAAGGTTGAGGACGCGTTTGAGGTAGCCCGGCGTCAGCGGCGGTGGCTGATGGAGGCGTTCATGTATCGCCACCACCCGCAGACTCGGCGACTGCAAGAGCTGGTGGCCCGCGGGGCGATCGGCCCCCTGCGGATGATCGTGGCCACATTCAGCTTCAACAATCTCGCCGCAGAAAACGTGCGCCTCGTCAAAGCTCTCGACGGCGGCGCGCTGATGGACGTGGGCTGCTACTGCGTCAACGCCGCTCGGATGCTGGCCGGGGAGCCACAACGCGTTAGTGCGGAGCAGACGCTCGGCGGTGACGGCGTCGATGTGGCATTTGCGGGCACGATGCGCTTTCACCGCGACGTGATCGCCCACTTCGACGCCGGGATGGCGCTGGCGCCGCGGGACGCCCTCGAGGTGGTGGGCGAGGACGGCGTTTTGTTTCTAGACGATCCCTGGCATTGCCGTACACCGGTGATCGAGTTGCGAAACCGTCGTGGCGTCGAGCGGATCGAGGTCGAAGCCGCGGACTCCTACCGGCTGGAGGCCGAGAACTTCTCCCGCGCGATCCGCAGCGGCTCACCACCGTTGCTGGGAAGCGCCGACGCGGTTGCTCAGGCCGTGGCGATCAACGCGTTGTACGAGGCTGCGGAAGGCGGAGTGGCGGTCACCCTGTGATGAGCGCTGCGGCCGCCGAGCTCGTGGTGCGTCTGGCTCGCCGCGCAGAGCGCCCCGAGGGCGTGCGCACCGTGCTTGCATATCCCGCGGTAGCGCACTCGACCTGGACGCCGAACCTCATCCACCGCGTGCGGAGCGCGGCAGCCCGTCCCGGGGCAATCGGTAGTAGTCCCCGGCATCGGAGACGTAAATGTGCGCCGCGAGGTGTAGACCGGTGGGCCGATCCAGCGTCCCGGCAGCGATGCTGATCGATTCGCGGTTTTCAGCCTCCCAGAACAGACTTGTCCCGCAGTCGGCGCAAAACCCACGGCGGGCGCCAGCGTCGCTCCGCGCGCCGGCGAACCAACGCAGCGGAGCGTCGCTGAGAAGGGCGAAGTCCGTCCGGGCGGCGGCGGTGAAGGCCGGCGCGTGGCCGTGCCAGCGACGGCACTCCTCGCAGTGGCAGACCACGACTTCCCGCAGCGGCCCGCGGACCTCGTACTGGATGGCGCCACACAGGCAGCGCCCGCGCGCCGTGGGTGCTTTGCTCATGAGCTGGGGGCAGTCTCCCAGATGACCGACGCCGCAGGCCTGGAGATCCGAGCGATCGCGCCCGAGGACAAGGCGGGGATGCTCGAGGCCTTCGATCGGCTCAGCGACGCGTCGCGCTATCGGCGCTTTCTCGCGCCGCACGGTCGCCTCAGCAGCGACGAGGTGAGGTACTTGACCGAGGTCGATCACCACGATCACGAGGCGCTGGTGGCCGTCGAGCCAGTCAGTCAGCGAGGCGCCGGGGTAGCCCGCTTTGTCCGCTCGGCGGAGGATCCATCACTTGCCGAGATAGCGGTGGCCGTCACCGACGACTGGCAGGGCCGTGGGGTCGGCAGCCAGCTCGTGGCAGCGCTGGTGGACCGCGCCCGCACGGAGGGAATCCACAGCTTCAGCGCCCTCGTGCTGGCCGAGAACGATCAGATGTTGAGGCTGTTGGCCGAGCTCGGAGAGGTACGCGTTCTCCGCCGCGAACACGGCTCGGTGGAGTTGATCGTCGAACTACCGCTCACCGGCATCGGCAGGCTGAAGCGGCTGCTGGCGGCTGCGGCGAGCGGCCAGATCGTGGCCTCCCCGATGCGGGCGCTTCGTCAGTTCCGCTGATCCTTCAACATCGGCTCGGAGCTCGGCAACGCGACCGTGAACGCGCTGGCCACGAAGCCGAGGTAGCAAGCCGCGCCCAGGAGATGCGCCCAGGACGCATCGGCGAGATTGGTGAATCCGAGCCCGGCGATGAACAACGCGACCGCGATGCGGGTCAGGCGACCCGGATGCCTTGGGGTCCCCGGGGCTCGGCCCTCGGCCGGCGCGTCCGCGGCGGCGGCACCGTGGCCGAGCCGGCCGCCGAGTGCGAGCGAGAACAGCGTTCCCAGCGCGGGCAGCAGCAGGGCTGCGCCGGCCACGATCGCCACGACCACTGCCACCAGCGTGTCGTGCGGCGATGCGGCCTGCCTCACCGTCAGACCCGGCAACAGCCGCGGGCTCTGCGCAAGTGCCCATCCGGCCACGATCGCCGCCACGGCCAACGCTGCGGTGAACCGCGCACGCTCGTAGCGACGCGTCCACACCAGAACCAGAGTCATCACCCCAGCCAGCACCGAAACGGTCAACGCGGCGAGCCCGCCGCCAGTGACGAGGCCGCGGTACAGCGGATGTGCGTCGGAATGCAGGACAACGAAACCTCCCAGTGCCACCCCGCCGGCGACCGCACCGGAGCCGAGCGCACGGGCCCGGAAGCGCTCGGCCAAATCATCTTCCCCAGCCCGCGTCGCATCACCGCATAGGAACACCGCGGCGAGATAGACCCCGGTCAGCACTGCGAGTGTCCCGATCAGGATCGAGGTCGGGTTGATCCAGCTGGAGATCGCGTCACCACGGGCGTTGCCCACCGGAACCCGTCCTGAGGCGATGCCGCCGACGGCGGCGCCCAGAGCGAACGGGGCGATCACCGAGGACACGCCGAACACCGTGTCGATCATGCGCTGTCGGCGGGGCTCATCGGCGCCGCTGCGCAGGGCGTAGGCCGCGCCGCGGAGAACGATCCCCACCGCCGCGATCAACAACGCGACCGATAGCGTCGAGGCGATCGAGCCAAAGGCCTTGGGATAGGCAGTCCAGAATACGGTCAGCACGAAGATCAGCCACACGTGATTGGCCTCCCATACCGGGCCCATCGAATCGTGCGCGCGCTGGCGAAGGGCCTCGGCGGCGTGGCCGCGACCGGCCGTGAGCTGCCAGAACCCGGCTCCGAAATCGGCGCCCGCCAACACGCCGTAGAGCCCCAGTCCGATCAGCGCGAATATGAGTGGGAGCAGGTACAGCACCATCACCCTCCGTGACCGACCGGAGACGTTGCGCGGGCGGGACTCAGCGGCACCGCTGCCAGGCGGCGCAGGATCCACGCCACTCCCACCGCGACCCCGGCGTAGATCAGCGCCAGCGTGGCGTAGCCGATCGGGATGCCACCGGCTCCGGTGACCGCTTGGTCGGTTCGCATCGTGCCGTAGACGACCCACGGCTGCCGCCCGACCTCAGTCGTGACCCATCCGGCGATCAGCGCCACCAGTGACAGTGGACCAGCCACTGCCAGACCCCTGTAGAACCAAACCGACTCAGGCAGCCGACGTCGGCGCCAACGTACGTAGAGGTAGATCAGCCCGTGCAGCGCCAGCAGCGTTCCGATGCCCACCATCGTTTGGAATGAGATCCGCACCACGTTGACGGGCGGACGATCGGAGGCAGGGACCGCGTTCAGGCCTTGCACGCGCGCGCTCGGGTCGTGATAGGCCAGCAGCGAGAGAAGCTTCGGGATCGCGATGCCGTACTGCACCCCCCCGCCGGAGTACCAACCGCCGAGGTGCTCTGGGGCCCCGCGCGTGGTGTGAGCGAGACCTTCGAGTGCCGCCAGCTTGGTGGGCTGATAGCGGGCGACGTCACGGGCCGCCCAGTCCCCCACGAGAACCTGGACCGGCGCGGCCAGGGCAGCGATGGTCAACGGCACCGCCAGCGCGGTCCGCTCGTAGCGGCTCCAGCGTCCGCGCAGACGGCCGACCGCGTACAGGCCGGCGACCACGAAGCCGGTCACCATGTAGCCGGCCACGTACATGTGGACCAGCTCGTGCCACAGGTACGGGTTGCCGAACAGGGCCGAGACCGGGCGCACGTGAGTCACGTGACCGGATACCACGGTGAAGCCTCCGGGATGGTTCATCCATGCATTGACGGCGATGACCATCAGCGAGCCGGTGAATCCGGAGATCACGATCGGGATTCCGGACAGCAGGTGCATGCGCGGGGAAAGCCGGTCCCATCCGTAAACGTAGATTCCGATGAAGATCGCTTCCATGAAGAACGAGAAGCCCTCGATCGCGAAGCCCAGACCGAAGACACCACCGAAGGTGGCGGTGAAGTTCGGCCACAGCAGGCCCATCTCGAACGACAACACAGTCCCGGTGATGACCCCCACCGCGAACAGCGCCGCCATCACCTTCGTCCAGCGCCGGGCGAGCGTCCCGTAGACCGGGTCGCCGCTGCGCCGGTAGGTCCATTCCATGAACAGGACCATGGCCGGGAACGCGATGCCGAAGCAGACCAACGGAATGTGCGCGGCAAACGACAGCGCCTGCATCTGACGTGCCTGCACCAGATAGTGCTGGTGTACCGGCCCTAACGCGCTTACCAGCGAGCTCACGGGCTGCAGAAACTACTCCCCCGGGGACTCGCCGGCCGACCTCCCAAGCTCACGCCCGCGCCAGTTCGGCCCAGACCCTGTGGCCGTCGGTACGCTCCGAGCTCCACCGCCGGGCCAGTTGCTCCACGACCCGCAGCCCCATCCCGCCAAACGCATCATCGTCCTCACGCAGACGGGCAGCTGCGCCGGAGCGGCCGGGATCACGCACCGAGATCAGCAGGCGATCCCGGTTGAGCTGAATGCGCACGGAAAGCAGATCCTCCGAGGCGCAACCGGAGTGGATCACCGCATTGGTCACCAACTCGCTGGCCACGAGCATCGCGTCTCCGGCCAGCCAGCCGATGTCGAGCGCCCGGATCGCTTCACGCACGGCAGCCGGAGCCTCGCTGTCGCACGGGAGCTCGAACCGGAGATCCGACGAAGATCGCTGCACGGCCGAGCACTACCCGGACACGCCCGGGCCGACCCTCGAGTGCGAGGCCGACCCTCAGGTGCGAGCTTGCGGCGAGGGCTCGGGCGTGTCCGCCACCGCCGCGCGGGTTTCGGCCAGCTCGCGGCGGGCGGTCGCATCGCTGACAAGGCTGACAAGGCTGATCAGGCGCTCACGCCGATTGCGCGCGAGGATCGTCCACAGCCAGCGCGCGACCGCCTCGTAGCGATTGCCCCAGCCGACCAGGTAGGCGAGGTGGACGACGCCCCAGATCAGAAAGGCCGGGACGCCCCCCACCCGGATCCGTCCAAAGATGTCCGCGACCGCGTGGGATCGGCCGATCACCGCCATCATCCCGAGGTCGCGGTACTTGAACGGCTTCGGTGGCTTGTGGCCCACCAGCCGCGCGCGCACTACCTCGGCCGCGTACTTGCCCTCCTGGATCGCGGGCTGAGCGGTGCCGGGAACGTTGGGCAGCGCGATCATGTCGCCCACCGCGAACACCTCTGGATGTCCTGCGACTGTGAGGTCTGCTTCCACGTGCAGACGGCCTGCGCGGTCGATCTCTGCGCCGCTGCGCTCGGCCAGCATCTGACCGAGTTCGGAGGCCTTGACGCCGGCGGCCCAGATCACGGTGCGCGCATCGAGTCGGCGGGCCTGGGCGCCCTCGCCGAGCACAACCCCGCCGGCGTCGATCTCGGTCACCGGAGATTCCAGCTCCACTTCGACCCCGAGGTTCTGCAAGTCCTGCTTCGCCCGCTCGCGGAGGTGCTCCGGGAACGGAGCGAGCACGGTGGGCACCGCGTCGAGCAGCACCACTCGCGCACTCGCTGTGTCGATGTGTCGGTACTCGCCGCGGAGAACGCGCGTGGCGAGCAGGGCGATCTGCCCGGCGAGCTCGACTCCTGTCGGCCCGGCACCGACGATGGCAAAGGTCAGCCACGCCTGGCGCTTGACCGGGTCAGATTCCTGTTCGGCGAGCTCGAACGCTCCGAGGATGCGGCTGCGCAGACGATTCGCGTCGTCGAGGTTCTTCATCCCCGGCGCAATCTCCGCCCACTCGTCATGGCCGAAGTACGAGTGGGTGGCGCCGGCCGCGACGATCAGTGTGTCGTAGGGCACGTCGATGGTGTCGATCGCCCGGGCACGGACCAGACGGCGCTCGAGGTCGATGTCATCGACCTCGGCCAGCAGCACCCGCACGTTGGGCTGGCGCCGGAACATGCTGCGCAGCGCCGGCGCGATCTGGCCCGGCGAGAGCACGCCCGTGGCCACCTGGTAGAGCAACGGCTGGAACAGGTGATGGTTGGTGCGATCGATCAGGGTGACGTCCGCGTCGGCGTGCTCAAGGGCCTTGGCCGCGCGCACGCCTCCGAAGCCGCCGCCCACGATCACCACGCGGTGGCGAGGCACGGTGTCGATCTCCCGGGGCACGAGGCGAAGGTTACGCGGCCGGTTCACCGCCTACCGGCGTGGGTAGCGGGGTCATGTGCCCAGGCGCAAGGCAGCGATCGTCACCGGCGCCGCGAGCGGGATCGGCCGCGCGATCGCGGCACGGCTGGCGCAGGACGAAATCGACGTGCTGGCGGTGGACCGCGCATCCGATCCTGACGGGCCCGGAGTTGCCTACGAGGCGGATCTGAGCCGGCCCGAGGCCAACGCGGCGGCGGTAAGTGAGGCGAGGCGCCGCTTCGGGCGACTTGACTTGGTGGTCCCGTGCGCCGGGGTCCAGCACGTGTCGCCGGTGGAAGAATTTCCTGCCGAGCGCTGGGACGGAATGATCGCGCTGATGTTGACCAGCCCGTTCTTGCTGGCGAAGCATGCCTGGCCCGCGCTGCGCGCAAGCGACGAAGGACGATTCATCGTGATCGCCTCCGCTCACGCGCTCGTTGCGTCGCCCTACAAGTCCGCCTATGTCGCGGCAAAGCACGGCGTGCTCGGCCTGGTCAAGACGCTCGCCCTGGAGGGCGCCGCGGACGGCGTCACGGCTACGGCAGTGTGCCCCGGATACGTCCGCACGCCACTCGTGCAGCGGCAGCTCAGCGACCAGGCGGCGGCGCACGGCATGGACGAGGAAGACGTGCTGCAGCAGGTGATCTTGGCGCCCCATGCGGTCAAAGAGCTGATTGAGCCTGAGGAGGTGGCAGAGGTCGTCGCCTTTCTGGCTGGACCCGCCGGCCGTTCGTTCACGGGGGTGCCGGTGAGTATGGATCTGGGCTGGACGGCTCGATAGTCCAGGGCGGGATAATTCGCCCGTGAGCTATGTGCCGCCGGCCCGTCATCTGCTTCGTGCGCGTGACCTCGCGGACCTTCGCTACGCCGAACCCCTAGGCGTGGACGATATGGCGCGCGCCGCCGGACTCTCCCGGGCGCATTTCAGCCGTGAATTCAGACGCGCGTTCGGCGAGTCACCGCACTCCTATCTGCTCACGCGCCGACTGGAGCGGGCGGGGGCGCTGCTGCGCAACACCGACCGCTCGGTGGCGGAGATCTGCTTCACAGTGGGGCTGCAGAGTGTCGGATCGTTCACCACGAGCTTCACTCGGAACTACGGCGTGTCGCCCACGGCATATCGGGCGCGCTATCCCCCAGCCGCCGCTCAGGCGATGGTCCCGGCCTGCCTGGTGCGGGCGTACGCCCGCCCCCAACGCCGCACGTTTCGAGAAGACAGGAACGGAACTCCGGATTAGTGTGACCGACGGAGTTACCCGTCCGGTGACTGATGAATCGGTGCCCGATGAATCGCCCCGCCGAACGACGGTCGTAGGCAGTGCCAACCCCGACTCAGGAGGAGTGCCGTGAGCACCCGCGTAACCAAGCTCGCCAACGTCATCGTCCCGGCCGCAGACCCGGACCGCATGCTCGAGTTCTACACCGAGTCCCTGGGGCTCGAGAAGCGCGTCGACGCGCCGTTCGGTGACGGCAACCGCTGGATCGAGGTCGCGCCGTCCGGCGCTGACACTTCGATCGCCATCGCGCCTCCCGGCCCGGACGGGACGGCGGGCGGCAAGGACACCGGCATCACCTTGCAGACCGGTGACGTCGACGCCTTCCATGCGCAGCTGAAGGACCGTAGCGTGGACGTCGACGCCGACATCAGCCGGTTCGGTGAGGGTGTCCCGCCGATGTTCTGGTTCCGTGATCCCGAGGGCAACGTACTGCTTGCCGTCGAGGGCTAGGGACCCACAACCGCCACCTAGTAGGAGACGAGCGAGATGATCAAAGTAGCCAGCACTCAGCTGTGGGTGCACAACCAGAACGAGGCTCTGGCCTTCTACACCCAGATTCTGGGGATGGAGGTCCGTCAGGACGTGACGATGCCGGAGATGGGTAACTTCCGCTGGCTGACCGTCGGTCCGCCGAATCAGCCGGACGTTTCGATCGTGCTGATGGAGGTCGCGGGTCCGCCGCTGATGAGCGAGGAGACCACCCAGCAGGTGCGGACACTGGTGGCCAAGGGCTTTGCCGGAACGGTGTTCCTGGTCACCGACGACGTCTACGCCTCCTACGAGGAGCTCAAGGCCCGGGGTGTGGAGTTCACCGAGACGCCCGAGGAGCGGCCGTATGGCATCGACTCCGGGTTCCGCGATCCCTCCGGGAACAGCCTGCGACTCACGCAGGTGCGTGAGTTCGCGTCAGCCTGAGCGATGAGTAACGTGCGTTGCGGCGGTCTAATCCGTCGCAACGCATGACACTTCACGACGGACATACGGGCTCGGCGATCAGCCTTCGCGGCGTGGTCAAGCGCTTTGGGGCGATCACGGCCGTCGACGGCCTCGACCTGGAGGTCCCGTTCGGCACCTGCGTCGGCCTACTCGGCCCCAACGGCGCAGGCAAGTCCACCACTATGAAGGCGCTGACCGCGCAGGTCATCGCCGACGAGGGCGAGCTTCAGGTCCTCGGTTACCGGCTTCCTGGCGACTCCAAGCAGGCGCGGGCCGAGATGGGCGTGGTCCCGCAGCTGGACAACCTCGACGTGTCCCTGACGGTGGAGCAGAACCTGCTCGTGTTCTCGCACCTGTATCGGGTACCCGCGCGCGAGCGCAGGGCCGCGATCAAGCGGGCACTGGAGATCGCCAATCTCGGCGCGCGCGCCGACTCAAAGGTGGATCAGCTGAGCGGCGGGATGCGCCGGCGCCTGCTGATTGCCCGTGCCCTGCTGCACCAGCCGCGGCTGCTGCTGCTGGACGAGCCCACCGTCGGACTCGATCCGCAGGTGCGCCAGGAACTGTGGGCGCTGATCGATCTGCTGCGTTCACAAGGCGTCTCGATCCTGATGAGCACCCACTACATCGAGGAGGCGCAGCGGCTGTGCGACACGGTCACGATCATGTCCCACGGAAAGGCCGTCGCGGTGGGCGCTCCGGCTGCGCTGATCCATCAGCATGCTGGAGCGCACGCCACCGAGGTGTACGGGTCGCCGTCTCGGCTCGCCGAGGTTGAGGCCCACGCCCGCTCGCGCGGCTGGCCGACGCGGCGCACCGGGACCTCGGTGGCACTGCTGCACAGCAACGGCTCCGACGACGGCTTCGAGGGCGAGCGTCGGAACACGAACCTGGAGGATGTGTTCGTGCTCCTGACCGGCGAGGAGATCGAATGAGCGCGGTGGCCAGGCGTCGTCTGGGACGGCTCGAGCGGGCCGCGCTCCAGGGCGTGATCGTGCGCGAGGTGGTGAATTTTTCCTCGTTCTGGCGCTCATCGACCTTCTCCTCGACCGTGGATCCGACGATCTACCTGCTGGCCTTCGGGTTCGGGTTCGGCTCGCTGGTCAGCAAGGTCGCGGGCTACAACTACATCGACTTCGTCGGCACCGGGGTCGTGGCCACGACGGTCCTGTTCTCCGGCGCGTTCCCCGCGATGTACGGGACGTTCATCAAGTATTCGTTCCAGCACACCTACGACGCGATCCTGGCTGCGCCGGTCGATACGGAGGAGCTCGTGACCGGCGAGGCCCTGTGGGTAGCGCTGCGGACCGGGCTCTACGGAAGCGTCCCGATGCTGGTGGCGATGATCTTCGGCCTGCAGCCCAGTTGGGGGATGCTGCTCGTGCCGTTCATCGCCGGGCTCGCGGGATTCGGGTGGGCCTGCTTCGGGATCTTCATCGCCGCCCGATCATCCAAGATCGAGAGCTTCTCCTACTGGCAGAGCGGCCTACTAACACCGATGTTCTTGGTGGCCGGGACGTTCTTCCCGCTGACCTCGCTTCCGCAATGGGCCCAGGTGCTGGGCAACTTCAATCCGCTGTTTCACTGCGTGCAGCTGGTCCGCCATGTGGTGTTCGGGACCGAGAGCGTCGCCGAGGTAGGGCACCTGGCGTTCCTGACCGGGTTCGCGCTGGTGTCCTGGCGCCTGGCCATCCGCTTCATGGAGCGCAAGCTGATCTTGTAGTTGTTCGGACTCTTGCCGCTCGACGGGGTCAGAGCGCGGCCGCGACGGCCGCGGCGAACGTATCCACGTCGTCCTCGGTCGTGTCCCACGAGCACATCCAGCGGGCCTCGCCGCGTCGCTGATCCCAGACGTAGAACGCGAACTGATCCTGCAGCGTCGCGAGCGCGTGAGCCGGCAATGTCGCGAACACTGCGTTGCTTTGAACTGGATGGGTTATCTGCAGTCCCGCGAGACCCTCGACCGCGCCGGCCAGCCGTGTGGCCATGGCGTTGGCCTGCCGTGCGCAGCGCAGCCACAGTTCGTCGCTCAGCAGCGCCTCGAACTGCGCGGCCAGGAATCGCATCTTGGACGCCAGCTGCAATGACTGCTTGCGCAGATACGGAACGCCGGCGTCCAGCTCAGGATTGAGCACAACGACGGCCTCGCCCCCGAGCAGCCCGTTCTTCGTCCCGCCGAAGGAGACGACGTCGACGTCGACATCCGCGGTCAGGGCGCGAAACGGAACGTCGAGCGCGGCCGCCGCGTTGCTCAGTCGGGCCCCGTCCACGTGCAGCAGCAATCCGTGCGCATGGGCCAGCGCGGCGAGCGCGGCGACCTCATCTGGCGAGTAGATCGTGCCGAGCTCGCTGCACTGCGAAATCGAGACCACGCGCGGCTGCACGGCGTGCTCGTCCCCGATCCGTTCGATCCGGCGCTCGACGAGCTCCGGGGTGAGCTTTCCGTGTTCAGACGGCACGGTGAGCAGCTTCACTCCCGCGATCGCCTCCGGGGCCCCGCCCTCATCGACGTTCAGATGGGCCGAATCGGTGCAGATCACGGCTTCCCACGGGCGACAGGCCGCGCGGAGCGAGAGTACGTTTGCGCCACTTCCGTTGAACACCAGATGAGCACTGGCATCGGTGCCGAAGTGCTCAGCGAACACCCGCCCGACTCTCCGGGTGAACTCGTCGTGGCCGTATCCCGGGGCGTGTCCGACGTTGACTCGCGCAATGGCAGCCAGCACCTCGGGATGGATCGTGGCTGCGTTGTCGGAGCCGAAGCCGCGCGCGTTCACGCGGCGAGCTTAGAGGTCCAGCGCGATCGCATTCATTCCGCAGACAGCTTGGCCTTGAGCGCGGAGTAGAAGATCGACAGCGGAAATTCGTCCTGCAGCACCAGGTCGACGTATGGGCGCGGATCTTCCACGTCCGTGAAGTCCCGCGCACCGGCGGCCCAAAGCGACCCGATGGCCGGCGCCACGTTCTCGGCCACGAGATCGTGCGCCGCCGCCCAGTGGGAAAGCTTGGAACGATCGATTCCCCGGCGATACAGCGCGTCGATCTCCGCGAACAGAGCGCTGACCCCCTCGCCGATTCGCTCCCAGTCGATCGTCAGCTGATTGTCGGTCCAATGCAGGAAGCCCTGACGATGGAGGTAGGCGAACAGCAGCTGACCGCCCAGGCCATCGTAGTTGCGCACCCGGCCCCCGGTAATGGGAAAACGCAGCAGACGATCCAGCACGATCGCGTACTGGACCTGCCGCGCGAAGGCAACGCCGTCCCGCTCCAGCTGCATCGCCTGGGTAAAGGCGGTCAGATCACAGCGCAGCTCCTCCAGCGCGTACATCCAGTACGGCGCGCGCTGGCGGATCATGAAGGGATCGAACGGGAGCTCTCCGTGCGAGTGCGCACGGTCGTGGATCAGATCCCAGAGGATGTAGGCCTGCTCCGACAGCGCGGGGCTCTCCAGTAGCCGAGCCGCATCCGGTGGGAGGTTGAGTGCCAGCAGATCAGCAGCTGCGCAGGCCACTCGGCGCAGGCGCCCCGCTTCCCGATCGCAGAAGATGGCGCCGAAGTTGTTCACGGGGTGCCCGGCGACCGAGACCGTCTCCGGGAACAGCACCGCGCATTCGCTGTCATAACCCCGGGTGCCACTGAGCAGCTGCACCGGGACGAACTTCGGGTTCTCGTAGCGCTCGCGCTCAAGCGCCGCGATCCAGTCGGGCCAAGGAACGCGGATCAGCAGCGCCTCGAAGCAGGTGTCACGCGAGCCGTTCTGCTTGTACATGGGGAAGAAGACGAGATGCTCGAGTCCGTCGACGCGTTGCTGCTCTGGCCGAAACGCGTCCAGCGAGCGGGTGAAATCCGGTTTGCCGAAGTCCCGGTTCATCCACGTTTCAAGGTCGGCCACCACGCACTCCAGATACTCAGCCTGGTGCGGAAACCTGGGTGCCAGCCGGCTGATCGCCGCGGTGATCGCTGCCACGTGTCGGCGGGCGGGCGCCGGCTCAGCGGCCAGGGAGCCATCGGGGGACTGCAGCAAGGCGAGGGCGTCGGTTTCAGAACGCAGCGCCAGCCAGGCGGGATCCGATGGATCCGCTGAGGCGTCCTCACCCACCGCGCCGCGAACCGGCGCGGCCCAATACACGAGGTTCAGCCACAGCGAGCGATGATCGAGCTGATCGATGCAATCGTCCCCGAACACATCGGAGTCGGCCAGCACGACCACACGGCCCGAGCCGTGCTCGGTCACCGCGATTAGCGGTGCCCCGGGCGAGGACGCGCTGGCGTGGGTGCGCGCCACCACCCGCGCACCATTGCCGGACGAGACCGTCGTTGCGCGGTACAGGCAGACCTGGTCTACCCGGGCGAGCACATCGCCGCCGCGCCCACGTGCGCCTGGGGGCAACTCGGACAGTACCCAGCTCGGCGGGCCGAGATTGTGTTCGTAGTCCTGGACGGTGTCGTTTTCCAGGTGCAGCGCGAAGCGGTCAAGCAGCTCGTTCAGATTATTCCCGTACTTCGCCTGCTCGGTCTCGCCGAGCACGATCAGGCCACCACCGTCGCGCACGAAGGATTCGATGGCGTCCAGTTCCTCGCCGCTCAGGCGGGGCGAGCCGGTGCCTGTGGTGCGTTCCCATTCAGGGTCTGACGGATGGGCGATGACGAGCACGTCGCAGCCGTCCAGTCCTGTCCGGGTCAGCGCATCGTGGCGATTGACGTCGACGATGAAGTCCCGCTCGGCCAACGCGGCCGCAGCGCGGGCGTAGGACGCATCATCGGGATGCGCGGGCTGCATCTTGACGGCGAGCTCAGGACGAATCGTCCACGCCTCGTTGTGGGCTTCATCGAACATCACCCGGCCTAGCTTCACGGTGGACATACGGTCAGCCTATCCTGGCCACCGGCGACTGTCGATGCCGAAATCCATGTACTCTCTGCAGGAGATCGCCGAATGGATGCTCTTGACCGCAGGATTCTTGCGCTGCTGGTTCAAGATGGGCGGCGCACCTACGACGACATCGCCGATCACGTCGCGTTGTCCTCCCCGGCCGTGAAACGACGCGTGGACAAGCTCCGCACGCGGGGCGCGCTGCGGGGCTTCACCGCGGTGATTGACCACGCCGCGCTCGGTGATCAGACGGAGGCCCTGATCGAGCTGTTCTTCGCTCCGGGGACGCTGCTCGACACCGTCGCGCAGACGCTCCGTCAGCATCCCGAGGTGGTCGAGGCGTGGAGTGTCACCGGGGAGGCCGACGCGATCGCGCGCGTTCGCACCCAGGACAACGGCGACCTCGAGCGGCTGATCATGGAGCTTCAGCGCGACGGGCTCGTCCAGCGAACCCGCTCGCAGATCGTGCTCTCGGCTCTGGTCAGCCAGCCGGGCGGCGCCGGCTAGCGGCCCCACCCGACAACCTTGCCACAACCCTGTCAAGGTTCGCTAGAGTTCGAAGCCATGCGTGATCTTCTTGCTGCCGTCCGCGAACGCGTCGTTGTCTACGACGGCGGCATGGGCGCCACCTTGGAGCAGTTCGATCTGAGCCTGGAGAAGGATTATGGGCTCCCCGGCCGCTGCCATGAAGTGCTGGTGCTCAACCGGCCCGACGTGATTGAGGGCGTCCACAGTTCGATGCTCGAAGCCGGCGCCGAGGTGCTGGAGACGGACACCTTCCAGGCCTCACGGCTGAAGCTCGCGGAGTGGGGCCTCGATGAGCACACCGAGGAGATCAACGTCAAGGCGGCTGAGATCGCGCGCAAGGCCGCGGGCGAGTCGCGATTTGTCGCGGGCTCGATCGGCCCTACCGGCTATCTGCCGGCCAGTGACGATCCGACCCTCGGACAGATCACCTTCAAGGAGCTCGTGACCGTCTTCACCGAGCAGGCGCAAGGCCTGGTCAAGGGTGGCGTCGACCTGATCATCATCGAGACGGCGCAGGACATCCTGGAGGTCAAGGCGGCGATCTTTGGCGCGCGGGAGGCGTTCAAGCTTGAGGATCGTGCACTGCCGATCCAATGCAGCGTGTCGCTGCTGCCCAATGGCGGCAAGATGCTGTTGGGCACGGACATCAGCGCAATGTTGACGACGCTGGAGGCGCTCGAGGTCGACATCATCGGTCTCAACTGCTCTACCGGACCCGAGGACATGCGAGACGCGATCCGCTTTCTCGGGGAGACGAGCCCGGTGCCGGTGCACTGCATCCCCAACGCCGGATTGCCGCTGCAGGGTCCGGGCGGCGAAACCATCTTCCCCGAGGAGCCCGAGCCGCTGGCCGCGGTGTTGGGTGAGTTCGTCGAGCGCTACGGCGTCGGCATCGTCGGGGGCTGTTGCGGAACGACGCCGGCGCACATCGCGGCGATCGCCGAACGCGTGCGGGGTCGCGTTCCCGGGTCGCGCCCGGCCCCTCGGCCGCCGCATCTGAGCAGCATGATCGCGGCCACGCCGTTGGTTCAGGATCCTCGCCCCACGCTGGTCGGCGAGCGCGTCAACTCGCAGGGCTCACGCAAGGCCAAGGAGATGCTCCTGGCCGACGATTACGACGGTCTGGTCACGGTGGCCGAGGATCAGGTCACCGGCGGCGCCCACGTGCTCGATTTGTGCGTGGCGCTGACCGAGCGCCAGGACGAGGACGAGCAGATGCGGGAGGTGGCCAAGCGGGTCTCGCTGACCCAGCCATCGCCGATCCAGGTCGACTCGACCGAGCCTGAGGTGATCGACCTCGCGCTACAGCAGATCCCCGGCCGCGCGATCGTCAATTCGATCAACCTCGAGGCGGGACGGGCCAAGCTCGACCGCGTCGTCCCCATCGCCAAGGCACATGGCGCCGCGCTGATCGCGCTGACCATCGACGAGGTCGGGATGGCCAAGACAGCGGAACGCAAGCTGGAGATCGCGCAGCGCCTGAAGGAGCTGTGCTGCGATGAACACGGGCTCGATCCGGAGCTGCTGATCTTCGATTGCCTGACCTTTACGCTGACCACTGGTGACGACGAGTGGAAGCCGTCCGCGGTCGCCACGATTGAGGGGATTCGGAAGGTCAAGCAGGAGATCCCCGGAGTCAAGACCTCGCTCGGAGTCTCCAATGTCTCCTTTGGCGTGGGCGTGCCCGCCCGCAGCGCGCTGAATAGCGTGTTCTTGCACCACTGCGTGGAGGCGGGCCTCGACCTGGCCATGGTCAACCCCAACCACATCACGCCGTACTCCGAGATTCCCACCGAGGAGCGCGAGCTCGCCGACGACCTCGTGTTCAACCGCCGCGAGGACGCCCTTGAGCGCTTCATCGCCCACTTCGAGGCCAAGGGCCCGGAGGAGGCGTCCGAAAAGGCCGACCCCACTGCGGGCATGGAGCCCGAAGAGGCGCTGCACTACCACATCCTGCGCCGCAAGAAGGAGGGCGTCGAGGACTGGATCGACCGCTGCAACGAGAAGATCGGCGCAGTCCCCACGCTGAACACTGTGCTGCTGCCGGCGATGAAGGAGGTCGGCGACAAGTTTGGCGCCGGCGAGCTGATCCTGCCCTTCGTGCTGCAGTCGGCGGAGGTGATGAAGCGCGCCGTCGCCCAGCTCGAGAAGTATCTGGACAAGATCGAGGGCTACACCAAGGGGACGGTGGTGATCGCCACCGTGTTCGGAGACGTTCACGACATCGGCAAGTCGCTGGTCAACACGATCCTCACCAACAACGGCTACACGGTGATCGACCTCGGTAAGCAGGTTCCGATCTCGACCATCCTCGAGGCCGCCGTCGAGCATCAGGCGACTGCGATCGGCCTGAGCGCGCTGCTGGTGTCCACTTCCAAGCAGATGCCCGCCTGCATCCAAGAGCTCCACCAGCGCGGTCTCGCCTTCCCCGTGCTGATCGGGGGCGCCGCGATCAACCGGAATTTCGGCTTGCGGGTCCTCTATCCGGACGGCCCCGAATCGGACCAGATTTACGAACCGGGCGTCTTCTACTGCAAGGACGCCTTCGAGGGTCTGGCCAAGATGGACCAGCTGATCGACGCCGAGGCGCGCGAGGCTCTGATCGCCAAGACCCGGAAGGCGGCGCAGCAGTTGCGTGACGCGCCGGCGGCGCCGGTCGATGACGCACCCGCGACTACCGACGCCTCCGTGCGCAGCCCCGCGGCCACCGATAACCCCGTCCCCGAGCCTCCGTTCTGGGGGGCACGAGAGATCGAGGTGCCGATGGACGAGGTCTACCACCACCTCGACACCCACGTGCTGTTCAAGCTGCACTGGGGCGGGCGCGGAGTCAAGGGCGAGGAGTGGGCGAAACTGCTGCGTGAGGACTTTCAGCCGCGGCTGGAGCGGATGTGGCGTGATCAGACCTACCTGCACCCCCGCGCGGTGCTGGGCTACTTCCCCTGTAACTCCGACGGCAACGAGTTGATCATCTGGGATCCGCAAGCGCCCGGCGAGCGTGAGCTCGAGCGGCTCGTCTTCCCCCGTCAGCCCCGCCATGACCGGATCTGCCTGGCTGATTTTTATCGCCCGCTGGG
Organism: uncultured Solirubrobacterales bacterium; assembly: GCA_963757165.1. Lineage (GTDB taxonomy): Bacteria > Actinomycetota > Thermoleophilia > Solirubrobacterales > Solirubrobacteraceae > Palsa-465. The sequence continues at coordinate 90,424 of CAVWQO010000001.1, read as the reverse complement.
CTCCGGCATTGACGTGGTGGCACTGCAGGCGGTTACCGCGGGAGACGAAGTCACCGAGCTAATGGCCAAGCTCGAGGCCGACGGCGAGTTCGCTGAGCAGCTGTTCACCCACGGTCTCGGAGTGCAGAGCGCAGAGGGCATGGCCGAGTGGCTGCACGCCCGTGTGCGCTCGGAGCTGGGGATCGAGCCCACGCAGGGCCGCCGGTATTCGTGGGGCTATCCCGCCTGCCCTGAGCAGTCCGAGCACGAGAAGATCTTCCGGCTGCTCGATGCTCCTTCGATCGGCCTGCGCCTGTCCGGCGGATTCGCCGTCGAGCCCGAGCAGTCGACGCTGGCCATCATTGCCCACCACCCGCAGGCGGTGTACTTCGGCATGAAGTCAGGAACGCTGCCGGGGAGTGCCAAGCAGGCGGCCGACGAGCTGATCGCCGGTACCGACAAGGACCCGGCCAAGCTCGGCCAGCTTCCCGACGAGGATCCGGCCGACGAGGTTCTGGCCGGGGAGGCCTCGGCTGACGGCGCCGGCGAACCGGCGCTGGCCGAGGCCTGAGCTGCGGTGAGGGCCAAGAACGCCCCCTGCGGGGCGGTTGCCCGGCTCAGCCTTCGGCGTTGATCGTGTCGCCGCTGCGCCGCGGCTGCGGTTTGCGCGCGGGGAGCTTCACCGGCGCCGCGTGCATGGCCCGCAGGCGGACCTCACGCCAGGACATGCCTTCTTTGAGCAGCGCCGGCACGCCCATGAGAATGGCGGTCGACACCTCGACCGCCTGCAGGACCACGCCGTAGGCCACCCCGGCGGGGACACCGACGTGCCAGCCGGTGTGCAGGACGGCGACGCATGCCGCCTGGAAGACCCCAAGGTTGGCCGGAGTGGCCGGAAGCACGGCGGTGATGTTGACCGCGAATAGGACTGCTGCCGCGGCGGCGATCCCGGCCTGGTGACTCAGGCCAAGCGCCACGAGCAGGATGTAACACGAGAGCCACTGCAGGGCCCAGGCCGAGAGCTGGGCGATGCTGGCGATGGCGCCGAGCTTGGGGCGGCGGAACACGATTAGGCCGACCCGTACGCGCATCAGCGCCCGGCGCAACCGCGACAGCGCGGCATGCGCGCGGGAAGAGCGGGTGCCGCGGCTTCGGATGGTGCTCGCGTGCAAGATCACGGGCGCCACGAGGACGATGATCAGCAGTGTCATCGGGGCGATTGCGGCGATGAGCAGAGCGTCCTGATGCCCGTTGAAGAAGTCGACCGAGGAGAACATCACGCTGCCCAGGACGACGAGGGCGACGATGTTCAGCAAGGTCTGCGAGACGACAGTGCCGAGCACGATCGGCAGGTGCTCACGCGGTCGGCCGGTGCGCCGCGCCACCACGAGCGCACGTGACGGCTCACCGAGCCGGGCGGGCAACGTCGAGGACATCAGTACGCCAATGAACGTCCCCTGCATGGCATCGACAAATCGCACCCGGGCCCGCGGGAGCGCTGCCCGCAAAATCGCGTGCCATGACACCGCGCGCAGGAACATCGAGCCGCACATGACGCCGAGACCGAGCAGCACCAGAGCCGGGCTTGAGTTGATCAGCGCGGCGGCAATGTTGTCCAGGCCGATCTTCTGCAGGGCCAGCAGCGCCAGCACGATGCCGCCGATCGAGACCGCGGCCAGCGCCAGCCGCCGGGCGAGGGCGAGCACCGGATGACGCGTTGACGTCAGCTTGGGCTCCAGGCTGGGGAGGCGGCGCGCGGGCACATGGGGTTTCAGGTCCACCGCCCGTGCTCCGACCCGAACCGCTGCGCTGCGCAGCGCCCCGGTCGCGACTGGGGTGGCAATCGCGTCCTCGTAGGCGTTCATCACCTCGGCTGCGACGCGCGGCCAGGCGAATCGCTCCACTTCGACCGCCGCTGCGCGAGCCATTTGCGCGCGGCGGGCCGGCTCGTCGTAGAGGTCACGGAGCGCCTCCGCGAGCGCTTGTGCGTCTGCCACCGGCACCAGCACCCCGTCGACGCCGTCGCGCACGACATCCCGGTAGCCCGCGATGTCGGAAGCGACGACCGGCGTTCCCGCCGCAAACGCCTCGGTCAGGACCATGCCGAAGCTCTCGCCGCCCAGCGAAGGCGCGCACAGAACGTCAGCCTCCTCAAGCACCCGTTGCTTCTCGGCTTCGTCGACCTTGCCGAGCACGGCGACCCCGCGCGGGTCCAGCATCATCGGAGCCAGCTCCTCCGGGGAGGGGCCGATGATCGTGAGCTCGGTCGGGATGTGCTCCCGGAGCGCCTCGAAGGCCCGCAGGAGAAGCGGCAGGCCCTTGCGCTCGACCGCCTGGCCGACGAACGCGATTCGCAATCGGTCCCCGGCTGGCTGCGCGGCGGCCAGGGCCGCGCGGCTGGTGTCGACGTGGACGCCGTTGGGGATCACGCGATAGTGCCCGCCGAACCACCGCCGGCCTGTCCAAGCCGCCGCCTCCGAGACGGCAACGCGCACGTGCAGGCGATTCAGCACCCGACGCGCGCCGATCACGTTGGCAATGTCATTGGGCAGGCGCTTATTGGAGTAGGAGTGAAAAGTGCCGACGGTGGGCAGGCGCGTCCAGTCCGAGGCCACCCAGCCGGTCAGCGGTGCCACAGGCTCGTGAATGTGTACGACGTCGTAGCCGCCCGTGCGCAGTTCGTGGTGCATCGTCGAGACTCCGTACGGGGTGATCGACAGGTTTGACACCGCGCCATTGGCCTTGAAGCCGATCGTGCGACCGAGCGAGACGAGATATTCGGGCGCCTGCACCGGTTGGGGGTGGGCGCCCCGGTGCAGCACCGCGGAAAAGCGGTCGGGGGGATCGAAGGGCGCGAGCACCCGGACGTGATGTCCCTCCGCGAGGAAGCGCTCGGCCAGCGCTTCGATGTGCCTGGTGACGCCCCCCGGATACGTCCATGAATACGGCGACACCAGGGCGATGCGCATTGCTCTCATGGTAGAGCCTAAACCAGCCTGGGGACAGAGTTTCGTTCGCCTATCATGGGATCCCGTGCCAGTCCGGCATTTCGTCAAATACACCTTTTTGAAGGTCGATCCGGCGTGGCGTCGCCTCGACGACGATCAGCGTGCTGCAGCCAAGCGCGAATTCATCGCCGCGTGCGAGGATTTCGCCGATGGCCACCTCCTGCGGGCGTTCTCGCTGGTCGGCACCCGCGGCGACTGCGACCTTATGATCCTGACCCAGGCCGAGAACCTGGAGCGGATCCACGAGTTTCACGTGGTTCTGGCCCAGAGCGGGCTGATGAAGTGGTGCACGGTGCCCTATTCGTTCCTGGCCATGACCAAGCCGTCCGAGTACTCGGACGAGTCGAGGCTCGAGGTTCGGCCTGCCCACGCCAAGTACCTGTTCGTGTACCCGTTCGTCAAGACCCGCAGCTGGTACGCGCTGCCCGCCGACGAGCGCTGGCGGATCATGCAGGAGCACATCCGCCTGGGTCGTGAGTACCCGAGCGTCGACCTCAACACCAGCTACTCGTTCGGTCTTGACGATCAGGAGTTCGTGGTCGCCTTCGAGACCGACAGCCCGGCCGACTTCCTGGACCTGGTCCAGCGGCTGCGGACCACGGAGTCGAGCTCCTACACCCTGCGTGACACGCCCACCTTCACGTGCATCTCGTCCTCGGTTGAGCGCGCGCTCGGTGCCTTGGACGGGGCGGCCCTGACCGTCACCTCGGAGCTATGACCAGCGATCCGGCGAAGCTCGCCATGGACTTCGACGAGGTCCGGGACATCACCGTGATCGGTGCCGGTCCCGTGGGTCTCAGCACCGCCTTCTGGGCCGGGATGCGGGAAGCCGACTCCCGGATCATCGATTCTCTGCCCGAGCTTGGCGGCCAGCTGACGACCCTGTATCCGGAGAAGTGGATCTTTGATGTGCCCGGACACCCAAAGGTCCTGGCCAAGGATCTGGTCGAGAGCCTCCGGGTGCAGTCGCTGGAGCAGTTCGATGTACCGGTGCATCTGAACACCACCGCCGAGTCGATCTCCTGGGAGGGAGACGGCGAGGATCGTGTGGTGATCCTGCACACTGACCGCGGCGAGCTGCGCTCGCGCACCGTGATCGTCGCCGGCGGCCACGGCGCCTTTGAGCCGAAGAAGCTCCCTGGCTTCGACCTGACCCCCTGGGAAGGCCGCGGCGCGCACTACCTGGTGGGCGAGAAATCGGTCTTCCAGGGTAAGCGCGTGATGATCGTCGGGGGTGGCGATTCCGCGGTCGACTGGGTCGTCAACCTGCTGGACACCGCGAGCGAGATCACGTTGGTCCATCGCCGCGAAGGCTTCCGCGCCCATGAGCTCACGGTGGGTCAGGTGATGGAGGCGGCGGAGCGGGGCGACGTGGCGTTGCACGTGCCCTTTCAGATCCGCGAGGTCTATGGCGACGGCGGCATCGAACGAGTTCGGCTGTTCCACTCCGAGGACGAAGCGCACGAGATCGAGATCGAGGTCGACGCGATCCTGCTGCAACTCGGATTCAAGACCGCGCTCGGGCCTTTGAAGGATTGGGGCTTCGACGTCATCAAGGGTGCGATCGCCGTTGATCCGGTGATGCACACCTCGCTTGAGCGCGTCTGGGCCTGCGGCGACATCACCACCTTCGACGGCAAGCTGAAGCTCATCGCGACCGGTTTCGCCGAAGCCGCGATCGCTGTAGCGCAGGCGGTGCACGAGATCCGGCCGGAGGTCAAGATCCAGCCGAAGTATTCGACCAACACCGGCGTTCCGGGGGCCGTTGCCGGCCAGCCCTGAGTCGGATGCGGTGGCCCATCTGCGGGCCGCGGATCCCGTGCTGCGCTCGGTGATCGATTCCGTCGGGGCCGGCGGCCTGGGTGATCGGCGCGGCGCTCGCCCCGCTGATCACTACGGCGCGCTGGTCCGCTCGATCGTCGGTCAACAGCTCTCGACCACAGCCGCCCGCGCAATCTTCGGCCGCCTGGTCGACCGCTTCGGAGGACGCACGCCAACGCCCGCCGAGGTGCTTGCGGACGATCCGGGTGAATTGCGCGTCGCCGCCGGGCTCTCCCACGCCAAGGTCTCGTACCTGCGCTCGCTGGCCGAGCACGTAACAGACGGATCCCTTGACCTGGAGGCGTTGGACGAGCTTCCGGATGACGACGTGATCGCGAATCTGGTCGCGGTCAAAGGGATCGGCCCGTGGAGCGCCCACATGTTCCTGATGTTCCACCTAGGTCGTCCGGACGTGCTGGCCGTCGGCGACCTCGGAATCCGCCGGGCGATGATGGTCCACTATGGGCTTCCGGCCCTGCCCGCGGCCGCCGAGATGGAGCTGATCGCCCAGCCCTGGCGCCCGCAGCGGACGCTGGCCTGTCTATTTCTCTGGCGCTCGCTGGACGCGGTGCCGGTCTAGACAACGCCCGAACGGACGGGGTCTGGGCCCGGACGACGCCCGAACGGGCGGGCTCTGGGCCCCCGGCCACGAAAAAGGTTCGCGCCACCCGGAACACGCGCCACACCCCGCCAGGCCGACAAAAGCGACAACCGTGCGGCGGAAGACGGATGTTGGTCGAAAAGTCGGCCATACGCCGACAAAAGTGCCGCGAAGGCGTCTGGCCCAGCCTGCTGTGACGTTTGTCGGCTCCAGGCGCGTCGGAGCACGAAGACGCCGAGCAACAGCCCCGCACGCCACGCCCGCGGCGCTTCGCCATCGCCTAACCAGACCCGCGAGACCCCAAAGGCCCACGCGACCCTCGAGGCCTGCGGAGAACCGCGAGCTTAGACCGCCGAGACCGCTTCCTCTTCCGCGACGCGGAAGGAGGAGCCGCAGCCACAGGCAGCAATCACGTTGGGGTTCTCCACCTTAAAGCCGGCGCCCTGAAGGCCGTCCACGAAGTCGATGACCGAGCCCTTCACGTACGGGAGACTGGGCTGGTCCACCAACAGGCGGATGCCCTTGTCCTCGAAGACCGTGTCTCCGTCCCGCATCTCGTCGAATGCGAGCGCGTACTGAAAGCCCGAGCAACCTCCGCCGCGAACTCCGACTCGCAATCCGGCGGTGTCTACCACCGTCGCCTGCGAGGCCAAGAACTCACGAACCTTCTCGGCACCCTTGTCAGAAAGAGTGATCATGCTTCATTCAGTATAGCGACGCGCGGACGCTACGCTTGAGGGGTGACCGCTACCCCCGATGAGCTCAAGGACCGGATCGAAGCCGGCATTCCCGGCGCCCAAGCCGAGGTTACCGGGGACGGCCATCACTTCAACGCCGTCGTCTCGGCCCCGGCCTTTCAGGGCCTCAGCCGGATCGCCCAGCACCGGCTGGTCTATGACGTGTTCGGCTCCGAGGTCGGTGACCGGATCCACGCACTCTCCATCCAGACGAAAGCTTCTCAAACGGAGACCATCTCATGACCGACGAGACCACCAACCCCATGCGCGACGCGATCCAGAGCGCGATCGCCGACAATCCCGTGATCCTCTTCATGAAGGGCACGCCTGACGCGCCGGCCTGTGGCTTTTCCGCCCGGACCGTCGCGGTGCTTCAGTCCCTGAACACGCCGTTCGCGGCCGTCGACATCCTTCCTGACCCGCGCATCCGTCAGGAACTCTCGACCCTCTCGAACTGGCCGACCATTCCTCAGCTGTTCATCGAGGGCGAGCTCGTCGGCGGATGCGACATCGTGATGGAGATGTACCAGTCCGGCGAGCTGCACACCGCTCTGGGCCTGGAGGCCGAGGAAGCGCCAGCGGAGCCGACCGAAACGGCGGCCCCCTCGCCGGCCCCGCCGATCTCGATCGAGAATCGGCTCTGATCGGGCCGAGTACCCACCCCCAGAGCCTTTCCAGATCCTTCTAGGGCGCCCTGCGGGGCGCCCTTTCTTTGCCGCAAGTCTCTACGGCTTGATTTGGAGGGTCAGCTCGGCCTGACCGGTGATCAGCAGCGCAGGATCGCGGAACACACGGATCGGCCGGTGGTGAGCGAACTTGACCACGAGACCGTCGTAAGGGGGAATCGCGGCTATCGCGCGGCGCAACGCCGCGACCGAGCCTGGCGGCTGGCCCGAACTGGAGCCCGGAGCACTTGAGCCGACTCCGAGGGCCGCGGAAATACCGGCAAGCGCTGCCTGGGCGCCGCCGCCGGCGCCACCGCCGCTGCCGCCGCTGGCGAGTTTGGCTGTGGTCTTTCCATGCAGCCCGTGGGGGACCCGGATCATGAAAGCAACCTGACGGAGCTCCCCCCGGAGCACGCGGACCAGGACGCGCACCCGGACGAGCTGGCCCGCCCGCGCCTGGGCGGGAGCGCGCGCCGAGACGATCACGGCCGCGCGCAGACCGCGCTCGGCGTCGAGGGCGGCCGCGATATGGGTCACGTGAAGCGTGGTGAACTGCACCGAGTCGATCAGGCCGAAGGCCTGCGCGGACTCGCCGGCCGCCGACAGGGCGAGAGCGGGCGGGACGCCACCGGAACCCCCGGGGACACCGCTCGAGACATACCGGTCGCAGAATCGCAGCGGCGCCGGGCTCTCCCGGATCGACACGGTCAGGCACATGTGCCCGGATTCGTTGGCCGGCGCGCCGTCGAAGATCTGGGTCGCTGCCTGCGCGATGGCCAGAGGACCGACCATTTCCACCAGCGAGGTCCCCATCGGAAATCCGATCGCCGACTCGTCGGCCACCTGAGTGGACTGAGTCAGCTGAGCGCCGGTGTCGCCGTCACGGGCGGTTACGTCCAGCGGGATCACGGGCGGGGCGGCCGCGACGGTCCCGATCACCGCATTCGGCGTATCACTGGTCAGGGTGCCGACGGTGTGCCCAAACGCGGCGAGCTTGTAGCTGGTGCTGACATCGACACCGGGATTGCTGACCACGTGGTAGACGTAAGCGTCCTGCAGGATCAGCGATCGGCGTCCGGCCCCGTCCAGCGGATGACCAAACGCGTATACGTCGTCGCCGTCCCGGTAGCTGACGGTGCCGATCGCACCTACCGGAATGGCTCCGGTCGAGTAGGCCGCCCCGACCGAGGCCCCCGGGACCAGTGGCTGCAGGGGGAACGATGTCGACACGCCCGCGCCCCCAGGAGCCGCGATCACGGTCCGGCCCGCTCTGCGAGCGGCCTCCTGGAACAGATGCAGCAGTGCAGGCGACAGCCCACCGACGGTCAGCGGTCCCTGCAGCGGTGTGCTCCGCACCCGCAGGCGCGGGGCGGAGGATGGCGGGGACACCGGCTCGCCGAGCATCTGCTCAATCGGGGTGACGAGCGCCACTCGGTTTCCGTACTCGCCGATCCCGGCCGAGATCGCCCCGATGTTCCGCAACGTTCCGGTGCCGTCGTCGCACAGAACCGGTGAGCCCGAAAAGCCCTCAGCGACACCGGTGGAGTCAACCGCGGGGCCGGCCACCCGGACCAGGATCCGCGGACCTTGTGCGGGATCCTGCACGACGTCGATCACCTGCACGTCGAAGCTGGAGATCATCGTGCCCTGAATAACGCTCTGGCCCGTGCAGTCCATGCCGCTATGGACCTGGGACAGGGGCAAAATCGGGCCACCGGCGGCAGCGGCCGACGCGGCCGGCAGCGCGAGCGCGCTGAGGACCGACAGTGTTAGAGGCCGCAGGCGCATCTGGATCTCCTCCGGTCGGGAGCCTGCCGAGGCGGGACCATACCGCGCCCGCGGCAGCTACCGCTCAAGGTGCTCCTCACCGGTCTTCGTGCTCTGCCGTCCACTCGGCGTCAAGCGCCAGAGCGGCTCGCCGGTGCGGGTGTCGGCGCCGGCCAGTTCGATCAGCCGTCGGTCACGCGCCAGCTGGATCAGCTCGGCGATCGCCGCGTCGGGCTGAAACAGCTCCCACGCGATCAGTCCGAGGGACACGCCGCTCGGCTCGAGCCGCTCGAACTCGCGCAGCACGTTCAACACATCCTTCATCGAAACCGTTTGCCCCATTATCGCCCCGTCGTTTGCCCCACCTTCGCCCGCCTTGAACTTTACACTCCGTTACGGCGGTACTCCAGGTGCTCGACGATACGTCGGGAATCGCAAATCGTCTCGCCGTCGATGACCAGCAGCGGCACACGTCGCTGGCCGGACAGTGCCTCCACCTCGGGCCGGCGCGAGCGCCGCTGAGGGACGACCACCGGCTCGTAGGGAATATCAGCCGCGCGCAGCGCGCGAGCGACCTTGCCGCACGGGCAGAGCCAGTCCGTCGGGGTGTTGCAGCGGTAGAGCGTGGCCATAGGTCCAACGATAGGCCTCGTCCCGGGCTGGTGTCCGAGTCAGATCGTTAACGGGGCAACCGCGGTAGGCGGCGCGCGACCGCGCCGAGCACCCTCAGCGGCGCTGGCTGGAGTGCGCCGAGCGGAGCCAGGCTGGCCCCGTCACGCTGACGGTAGAAGGCGATCGTCTCCTCTAGACAGTCCTCGTGCGGGGAGGTGCTCCAGCCCAGCTCTCGCTTGGCCTTGCGGCTGGCGAACGCCCAGTTGAGCGACGAAGCGCGGACTTCTGCGGGCGTGGGCATTCCGAAACCGCCGGTGCGCTGGGCGGCCTGCGCCAGCGCCAGCGCAAGAGCCAGCGGCAGCTTGACCACCGGCGGCTGAACTCCGGACAACCGGCCGAGATCGGCGAACAGCCGTTGCAGAGTGAAATTGCGGTTTCCGAGGATGTAGCGCTCTCCCACGACGCCACGCTCATCGGCGAGCACGTGACCTCGGGCAACGTCGTCAACACTCACGATGTTGAGCGTTCCATCGACATAAGCCGGGATTTGGCGACGCATGAAGCGCCGGACCAGCACCGTCGAGGATCGGCCGGGGTCACCGGCACCCAGCACGTGGGCCGGATTTACGATGACCAGCGGCAGCCCGCGTGGGACCATCTGCATGGCCGCGACCTCGGCCGCGTGCTTGGAGTCAACGTAGGCGATGCGGTAGTGACCGGCCTCCCAGACGTTCTCCTCATCAGCGGTCTCCCCTGGGCGCGCCGGACCGACAGCGGCCACCGACGAGGTGTAGACGACTCGCTCGACCTGCGCGCGGAGCGCTTCCTCCAGCACGATCCGCGTGCCCTCCAGATTTACGGCGAAGGCCTCCTCGCGGGGCAGCGAGAGGTCCGTGCTGCCGGCCGCGTGGAAGACACGCTCGATCCCGCGCATCGCGCGGCGCACCGAGCGGCGATCCCGAATATCCGCGCGTATGCGTTCGACGCCTAACCCGTTCAGCGCATCGTCCCTGGCGCCCTCACGAACGGTGACCCTCACGTCATCGCCGCGCTCAGTCAGCAGCCGCAGTAGGTGAGAGCCGATGAAGCCGGTGGCGCCGGTTACGAGGGTGTGAGCCATAGGCGCAAGGAACCGCGAGCAGTCTAGTGTCGCGCTCGGTGCCGCTGCTAGGGTGGCGCCGTCATGGGTGTTGCCATCGTCACCGACAGCTGTCACTACCTGACGCGCGAGCTTCTAGCCGAGAACGACATCCATCAGGTCAGCCTGTACGTGCACTGGGATGACGAGACCAAACGGGAAACGGAGATCGTCGATCTCGACGCCTACTACGAGCGCCTGAGCACGTCGGCGAACCTACCCACTACCTCGCAGCCCTCGATCGGCGATTTCCTTGCCGTGTACGAGCCTCTGCTGGAGGCTGGCGACGACATCGTCTCGATCCATCTCGCCGGGGGAATGTCGGGCACCGTCCGCTCCGCCGAGCAGGCACGTGAGCGGCTCGGAGCGCGCGCGGACCGCGTACACGTGATCGATTCCAGGTCGGCCTGCGGCGGGCAGGGCCTCGTGGTCCTCGCGGCCGCCGCCGCCGCCAGAGCCGGGGCCGACGCCGCGGCGGTGGCGGAGCGGACCCGCCGTGCCCGGACGCAGCTGAAGCTCTGGTTCGCCATCGACACGCTTGAGTACCTGCGCCGCGGCGGACGGATCGCTGGGGCACAGGCCTGGCTCGGTTCCGCGTTGAAGATCAAGCCGATCCTGACCGTGGAGTCGGAGATCACCCCGGTCGAGCGGGTACGGACCTCGCGCCGCGCGTTTGAGCGGATGGTTGAGCTACTGGGAACGAGCAAGGACGCCGGCGCTGACGCGTGGATGATCCAGCACATCCAGGCCCCGGCCGAGGCGGCCGACCTGGCGGCTCGGGGAGTCGAGATCTTCGGCTGTGACCCTGTGATGGTCGCGGAGATCGGACCGGTGATCGGCACGCACGTCGGGCCGGGACTGCTCGGGGCCGGTGGGATTCCGAGCTCGTTCATGTAGCTGCTTTGCGCAGCACTATTCGCTGTTTGCGGCAGGAACCTCCACTAAAGCTCCGAAATCGGCCCAAGGCCGTTGCAGGGCGGCCATGATCTGAAGGGTGTCGCCGGTTTCTCCGGCAACTCAAGCTGGGAGGCTCGGATGGATCTTCTTTCGATCGCGGTAATCGGCGCAGTGGGCTGGGTCTCGCTGATCCTGATCTCAGTCGCGCTGTGTAGAACAGCCGCTCGCTCGGACGCTATGTCCGAGCGTTTCACCGCGAATCTGCGCTAGCCCTCGCGCAGGCCGACACCAGCCGCCCCCCCAGGAGGGCGCCCGAACGATGGGGGCGTAGTTCGATCGCCGGCTCAGGGCATGGTCGATCGCCGGCTCAGGGTGTGGTCGATCGCCGGCTCACGGCGTGGTCGACCGCCGCGGCTCAGGGCGTCGTCGGTCGCCTGCTCAGCCGCGCTTACGACGGCGCCGACCGAACGTGAGTGCCCCAATCGCGGCAATTCCGCCGCCGAGCACGAATCCGGCCACACCCGCGCCAATCGTCAGCTGCTGCTGGTGCCCACGCAGTTGCGCCCGCCAGTCGGTGAGGTGGACGACCTCGACTCGCAGTCTCTCCAGCGAGGTTCCCAGCTCCTGCCGGTTTTGTTCGATCGAGGCCCGGATCTCATCAGGCGAGCGGGTCGGCATCAGCCCAGCGCTCCGGGCTTGGCGCTGACCGTCTCTTTGATCTTCTTCGCCTCGTCGATCGCCATCTTGGGCGTCGGCGCCCCCACCTTCAGTTTGCGCCAGGCGAACAGGAACGCACCGAGGGTGGCAGCCAGCAGGATCCCGAAAGTGATGAGAAAGCCCAGCCACAGGCTGGAAAGCAGCGAGTTCAAACCCCAGGCGAGCGTTCCAAGGCCGATGATCACAGCGAAGATCCCGAACACGGCGCCGGCAGCCACCGCCGCCGCGCCCCGAGCCAGGCTGGAAACCTTCTCGGTCATCTCCGCCTTGGCCAGCTCGATTTCCTCACGGACGAGCACGCTCATCCGCTCGGAGACCTCGGTCACCGCGGTGGCGAGATTCTCAGGGGAGCCGTCAGCGGGCAAGGCGCTTGAGGATCACGGCGATTAGGAAGCCGCCGGCAAAAGCGGCGCCGATCTTGACCTCGGGGCGATCGGCCGCGTTCTCCGGACGGTCGGACTCGTTCACGGCAGCGGCGGCTGGAGAGGCAGACACGACCGGCGGTGGTGGTGGTGGTGGGGGTGCTACGACCGGAACGGGCTGCGCAACCGTGGCCGGTTCGTCGGGGTGCTGCTCGCCTTCGGGAGTTTCCGGCCGCTCACTCACTCGGGCGGTTCTTCCCCAAAGACCCGCTTCCATATCACCGTGGCAGCGCGGGTCGTTGCCACGGTCGACAGCGCGCCCATGCCGGCCAGCAGTCCTGACCACATCAATCTCTTCACGAGCGGGCTCTCGGTCATCGGTGGGGATTCAATCAGACTTCGGCGCCTGAGCCCCGGTCAGCGGCGCGGACCACCTAGTTCTCCACCCCGCGGCAGATCGTTTCGACAATCAGCGTCTTAGCACGATCGAGTTCCTCGTCGCTGACGGGCAGGCTGTCGAAGATCCAGCCAGTCAGAACCTGCTCGATCGAGCCGTAGAAGGCGAGCGCGACGAACTCAGGCGTGACCTCGCTGCGGAACGTCCCGTCGCGCTGAGCCTGAGCGACAATCGACGCGATCTGGGCGTAGGCGTCCCGGATCTTGCCCAGGTGCGTGCGGCCGAACGTGTTGGCCGCGCGGGTCACCTCGACGATGATCACCTTCATCAACTCCGGGTCGTGGCGGTAGGAATCGATGATGAACGACGCGATTGCGTAGAGCTTCTCCCGGCCTGAGCGACGCGACGCGTCGGCATCGGCGATTGCCGCGATCATCACGTCCCATCGCTCCAGAAACAGGGTGTCGAGAATCTCGTCCTTGGAGGAGAAGTAGTGGTAGACGAGTCCGTAGGCCACGCCCGCCTCGTCGGCGATGTCGGACACCCGGCAGGTGTGGAAGCCCTGCCGCGCGAACACCCTGACCGCCGCATCAAGGATCACGCGGCGCTTGTCGATCGCCGCCGTGGCCATCAGCGGCTCCCAACCACGATGTCCTCGGCGCGCCGCGCGAGGGAGGGCAGCTTGCGCCTGATCTCCCGCAACCGCTCCAAATCCAGGTCCGCGATGATCACCGTCTCGGCGTCCGGCGCACAGGCCAGGACCAGCCCCCAGGGATCGACGATCATCGAGCGGCCGCCGGTGCGATTGCCGGGTGGGTGAGTGCCGATCTGGTTGGGGGCGACGACAAAGCACTGATTCTCGATCGCCCGGGCGCGCAGCAGGATTTCCCAGTGATCCCGCGTCGTGGCCAGCGTGAACGCGGCCGGAACCGAGATCACCTCGGCCCCGCGCACGGCGAGGGCTCCGTACAGCTCCGGGAAACGGATGTCGTAACAGACGCTCATACCGAGCACGATCTCGCCGGCAAGCTCGGAGAGCACGATCTCCTCCCCCGCTTCCTCGTGCTCTGACTCGGCGTATCTCACGCCATCGACCTCGACGTCGAACATGTGAATCTTGCGGTACACCGCGCGGATCTCACCGTCGGGGCCGACGTGCACGCTGGTGTTGGCGAGCTTCCCACCACCTTGCCGGCGCTCCACGATCGATCCGGCGATCAGGTCGACCTTCAACTCGCTCGCCAGCGCGCGCGCCCAGGTGATGCAGCGACCGTCGAGTGGCTCCGCGCCGTCTCGCATCTGCTGTGGTGTGCCGAGCACGCTCCACTTCTCAGGCAGCACGATCAGCTCGGCACCCTGCTCCGCAGCCTCCCGCACGAGCCGATTGGCAACGGCGAGGTTGCGATCTGTGTCCTCGGTCGAGTTGAGCTGAACTGCGCCCGCGCGCACTGAGCGTTGGCCCTCCACTTTGATTGACCAGTCAGTCAGGTTCCCGGCAGGCCAAGCATACAGGCGCGCGGAGGCATACGATCACGCAGGTGCCGATGAGCGCGCGGTCCACCAACGTACCTGATCGACCGAGCGTGCTCCCCTACCGGGGCACCTTTGGAGCCGCGCGTCCAGCCGAGCTGGGCGCGCTGGCGCTTGCACCCGCGCCGATGCCTGCGCGCCAGGGGTCGCGCCCCCTGAAGAGCTGGCGGTATGTCGGGGTCTACGGGGCCGAGCTGATGCTGTGCATTGGGACAGTGAGAATCGGCCGGGTCCGTCAATCCTTCTGGGCTGTATGGGACCGCGCTCAAGGACGGCTGTACGAGCGGACGCGGCTGGGTCGCGGCGGCGTCGATCTGGAGTGGGGCCGCGCGCGCGTCACGGATGACGATGTGAAGATCGACCTGACCCTGGGCGAGGGCGACGGCGTGGAGACAGTCTGCGTGAGCGGCGCCAGTTACGCATGGACGCGCAAACAGGGCGGCGTCGCGGCCACCGGCACGGTGGTCATCAACGGCAGGCGCCAGGTGGTGCACGCCTACGCGGTGATCGACGACACAGCCGGTTACTACGAGCGGCACACGCGCTGGCGGTGGTCGGCCGGAGTGGGGACCGCGGCTGACGGGGGCCAGCTGGCGTGGAACCTGGTCGAGGGGGTCAACGACCCCCCGGCGAACAGCGAGCGCACCGTGTGGATCAACGGCCAGCCGAGCGAAGCGCCGCCCTCCCACTTCCGCACCGATCTCAGCGGCGTCGACGGGCTGAGATTCGAGGCCGAGGCCACGCGCGAGCGAAAGGAAAACCTCGGGGTGATCCGCAGCGCCTACCGTCAGCCGTTCGGGAGGTTCTCCGGCGAGTTACCCGGCGCCGTTGCGCTGGACGAGGGTTACGGGGTGATGGAGTTTCACGATGTCCGCTGGTGAGCGCGGTGAAGCGCCGCCAGCAGCAGCTTGGAGTGCATGGCCCCGATCAGGTCGCGTAGCGGCTCCGTACCGCTGGAGATGATCTCCACGGCTCGGTCGACCTCGACCTCGCCGGCCAGACGCTCTAGCAGCACCCGCACCTCCTCTTCGACCAATGGCTCGAGCGCCTCGCGGTAGCGCAGCGTGTCATAGACGGTGAAGCCGATCGCCTCCTCATAGCCGCCGGCGCGAAAACGTGAGATCGCCTCGATGATGGCGACGTCGTCGGCGTCGTATCCGCGGGCGCTGGGAGTCAGCACGCCTAGCTCCGCGAGCCGGAGGAGAACGTTCTCGGGCACGTTGTAGGTCTCGCGCACGCGCGCTCGCGACACGCGTCCGGTCTCGCGCGCCGCGATCGCCCGCTCCAGGATCCGGTCCTCGAGCTCGATCATCCGAGCGGCACGATCCGGGTCGTCAGTCATCACTTCACGGATCACCCGCAGCGGCATGAAGCGTTCCTCTTGCAGACGCTTGATCAGCTGGATCCGGCCCACGTAATCGGGCGGGTAGTAGGCCATGTTCCGAGAAGTGCGCACAACCTGCTGCTCGGAGCCCAGCAGCCCCTCGCGCAGATAGTGCTTGATCGTCCCCGCGCTGACCCCGGAGCGCTCGGCCAGCTCCGACATCTTGAGCAACCCGTCGCCGGCGGCGCTCATCCGGCCAGGAAGGAGCCCTGCGCAGCTTGGGCCGGCCCCGCGACTGCGCCGGACTCGTGCAGAGAGGCGATCTCCTCCGCTCCATAGCCGGCCGCGCGGAGCACCTGCTCGGTGTGTTCACCGAGCGCCGGGCCCGCCGCGCGCCCAGGATCGGCCGGCGTGCGGCTCAGCTTGACCGGGGCTCCGAGCAGCCTCACCGGCTGCTCGGCACCAGGCTGAGCGACTTCCACGACCATGTCCCGCGCGGCCACGAGCTCAGATTCCAGTACCTCGTCGAGCTCGAGGACGGGCTCCAAGCAGCAGTCGTGCTCGGAGGCGAACTGGCGCCACTGTTCTCTCGTCCGCACGGCGAAGATCTCCGAGACGGCGCGGTGCGCGTCGGATCCCGGGGGGTCGAACGCGTGGTCGATCAGGTCCTCCCGTCCCACACCCTCACACCACGCGCGCCAGAACTTCGGCTCCAGGGCCCCGAGCGTCACGTGCCCGTCGGCGCACGCGTAGGGGCGGTAGCAGGTCAGCGAACCGGCCAATTGCAGTTCCCCCCGGCGGGGCGCGCGCTCGGACGCAAACGTCTCGGCCGCGACCATGGCCAGCCAGGACAAAGAGCCGTCGAACATCGAGCAGTCCACGAGCTGACCCTCGCCGGAGCGCTCACGCTCACGCAGGGCGACGAGAATTCCGATCGCCCCCATCAGCGCTCCTCCGCCGATGTCCGCGATCTGGCCCGCGGCCTGCATGGGCGGCCCGCTGGCCTCGCCGGTGAGCCCGAGCAACCCGTTCAGGCCCAGGTAGTTCATGTCGTGGCCTGAGCGGTCGCGATTGGGGCCGTCCTGGCCGTAGCCGGTAATTGCGCAGTAGACCAGGCCCGGGTTGACCTCGCGCAAGCGGTCATAGCCGACGCCGAGGCGGTCCAGCACCCCAGGCCGAAACGATTCGAGCAGCACATCGGCGTCCTGCGCCAATCGCAGCAGCACGGCCTTGCCCTGCTCGGACTTGAGATCGATTCGAATCGATCGCTTGCCACGGTTCAAGGCGAGAAACAGCGCGCCGCGGGCCGTCTGCTCGGCTCCTTCGTAGTACGGCGGGGACCAGCGGATGTAGTCACCCATTCCGGTGTCCTCCACCTTGATCACATCCGCGCCGAAGTCAGCCAGCATCATCGAGCAGAACCCGCCGGGCAGCAGCCGACTCAGATCGAGGACCGTCAGTCCCCCCAAGGGCAAGCTCATACCGCGACGCTCTCACGCGGGCGGATGCCAAGCAGCTTGCGCGCCTGCTCGACCGTCGCCGGGGTGCGCCCGAGGTCCTCCGTCATCTGCCGGGCCTTGGCGATCAACTCACCGTTCGAGCGCGCCATCGCTCCGTCGGGCAAGTAGAAGTTGTCCTCCAGACCGACGCGGATCGAGCCTCCGAGCGTGAGTGCCGCAGCGACCAGCATCCACTGGCCGCGGCCGATGCCGATTACGCCCCAGTGATGATCGCCGGCCGGCATGTTGTCGGCCATCGCGGCCAGGTTGCGTGCCGTCGGGGGAACGCCTCCGACTACGCCCATGACGAAGTCGGCGTGTAGCGGCGGGTCGAGCAGGCCCATGTCGACCAGCGGCTCCAGCGAGCCGACATGACCGAGGTCAAAGCACTCGTGCTCGGGCTTGATCTGCAGCCTACGCATCGCCTCGAGCAGCTCGATGATCTCGTCGAACGGGTTGGCGAAGACAAACTTGAACACGAAGTCCTTGCGCTTGCGCGAGTATTTGGCGTAGTTCATCGAGCCCATGTTGAGCGCGGCGACCTCTGGCCGGCCGGCTTCCAGGTACGCGATCCGCTTGGACACCGGAACGCCGACCGTGCCGGTGGAGAAGTTGATGATCGCGGCGTCGCCGATCTCCGCCACGATCGCGTCCCGGATGGCCTGAAAGTCCTCGATCTCATAGCTCGGGGAGCCGTCGGGTGTGCGCGCGTGGATGTGGATGTGGACCCCGCCCTCGTCGACGATCCGGCGCGCCTCAGCGGCGTACTCCTGTGGCGTGTACGGAATCGCCGGGCATTGCTCGCGATTGGCGATCGAGCCGGAGATCGAGCAGGTGATGACGACGGGATGATCGAGGCTCATACGGGAACGACCCCGGAGCGTTTCCACGGCCGTTGCACGTTCTTGCCCGCGGCCATCTCGAGGCCCCGACAGATCGTCGCTCGGGTCTCCCGCGGGTCGATCACGTCGTCGATCATGTCGTTGCCGGCGGCGACGTAGACGTCGATGATCTTGCGGAAGTTGCCGATCAACTCCTGGCGCTTTGCTTCTGGGTCCTCGGCTGCCTCCACCTGCTTGCGGAAGATGATCTCGACTGCCCCCTCCGCCCCCATCACACTGATCTCCGCCGACGGCCAGGCCACGATCAGGTCCGGCTCGTACGCGCGGCCGTTCATCACGTAGTAGCCGGCGCCATAGGCCTTGCGGAGGATCACCGTGATCTTGGGCACCGTCGCGTTGGCGGTGGCGTAGAGCATCTTCGCGCCGTGGCGAATGATCCCGGCCTCCTCGACCTTGCTCCCGACCATGAACCCGGGCACATCCATCAGGTAGACGAGCGGAATCCCGTAGGCGTTGCACAGGTTGATGAAGCGCGCCGCCTTGTCGGCCGAATCGTTGTCCAGGATCCCGCCCAGCTGCTTGGGCTGGTTGGCCACGATTCCCGCCGGGCGTCCGCCGAAGCGGGCCAGGCAGGTGATGATCGTCTTGGCGAACTGGGGTTTGAGGTCGAAGTACGAGCCCTCGTCGACGATCCGTCGGATCACCTCGTACATGTCATAGGGCTTGCGATTTGACTCCGGCAACACGTCAAGGAGTCCATCGTCTGCGCGGTCGACCGGGTCCTGGCTGGCGCGCAACGGCGCCGGCTCCTCGCAGTTCTGTGGGAAATAGCTCAGGTATTCCTTGATCTTCTCGATGCATTCGGGGTCGTCGGCGACTTCCAAGTCACCGACGCCGGACTTGCGGCAGTGAACCCGCGAGCCCCCGAGCTCCTCCTGGGTCACGTCCTCCCCGACCGCAGCGCGGACCAGGTGCGGCCCGGCCAGGGCCATGGAGCCGCGGCCCTTGACCATCGGCACGAAGTCGGCCAGACCGGGGATGTAGGCGGTTCCTGCCGCACACGGACCCATCAGCGCGGCGACCTGCGGAATCACCCCGCTCATGACGACCTCTTCCCGGAAGAGGTGGCCGCTGCCGGCGAACAGTGAGCCGACCGCCTCCTGGATCCGTGCACCCGCGGAATCGAGCAACCACACCAGGGGGATTCGCTTGGTCAACGCCAGCTCCCGCAGCCGCGTGACCTTGAGCTCGCCGGTCATGCCCATCGACCCGGCCATCACGGTGAAGTCATAGGCGGCAACCGCGACCAGCCTTCCATTGACCTTGCCGTATCCCGTTATTACGCCGTCCGCCGGGGCGTCCTTTCCGTCCATCGCCCGCTGGGAGAAGTGGGGGCGGCCGTGGATGCCCAGCTCGACGAAGGTCCCGGAATCGATCAGCAGGTCAAGACGTTCCCGCGCGGTCAACTTCTCTCGCGCGTGTTGAGCTTCGACCTTCTCCGCGCCACCGCCCAGCTTGATCGTGGCCCGCCGAGCCTGGAGGTCGTCGGCAAGCGGACGCAACAGGCTGGTAGGTGGGGCGTCGGTAGTCATAGCTGGAAGTGAGACGTACTACTTCTCACTTTGTCAGGTTCGTCGCGGCGCAGTCAAGCCGGCTAACGGCCCTTCCACTCCGCCGGGCGCTTCTCGAAGAACGCGCGCACACCCTCCTGGATGTCCTCGGTGGCGAAAGCGATGGTCAGCTGTGAGCGCAGGAAGTCCAGGGCCTGTGCGAAGGCCATGTCCTGCTGGACGAACATCGCGTCCTTACCCAGCCGCATCATCACCGGCGACTTCTGCGCGAGCTTCTCGGACCAGTCGCGCACCGCCTCGTCGAACTCGTCCGGTGCCACCACGCGATTGACAATTCCGAGCTGCTGCGCCTCCTCCGCGCTCATCTGCTCGCCTAGCAACAGCATCTCGTTGACCTTCTTACGCGGAACGTTGCGGTAGATGAGGGCCATGATCATGAAGGGGAATAGGCCCACGTTGATCTCTGGAGTGCCGAACCGGGCTCCCTCACGGGCGATCACCAGATCGCAGGCCAGGGCCACCCCCAGCGCACCGGCCAGCACGTGACCGTTGGCCGCGCATAGAGACGGCTTGCCCAGCTCCCCGAGTAGCTGGAACAGCCGCGGGAAGCGCTCTGTGGCGAAATGCTTGTGCACGAGCGGAACCTCAGCCGCGAACCCGCCCAGGTTGCCGCCGCTTGAAAACACCTTCTCGTGGGTCGACGTGAGGACGACGCAGCGCACCGCATCGTCATCACGCGCAGATTCCAGGGCGGCGATCAGCTCACCCAGCAGCTCGTCTGAGAGCGCATTGCGCGTATCCGGCTGGTCGAGAGCGATCGTGGCGACGCCGACCCTCGAGACGTCATAGCGCAGCGTGGCATAGGGCACGGCGGAGAGTATGGCAAGTAGAGAGTAGGAAGTCCTACTGTTTACTTTGGGAGCGCGGTTCGCTAGCTTGGCCCACGCCCAAACAGGAGAGAGCCCCATGGCCACCGCCAACGTCGTCAAGCCCGACTTCGCCACCTCACGCAAGCACTTCATCTTCAACGAGGAACACGAGCAGCTGCGCGACTCGATTCGCCGGTTCGTGATCAAGGAGCTCCAGCCCCACGCCGAGGAGTGGGAGGAGACGACCTTCCCGGACTGGGTGTTCTCGCGCATGGGCGAGCTCGGCTTCCTGGGGCTCGACAAGCCCGAGCAGTACGGCGGTCAGGGTGGTGACTACTACTCGAGCCTCGTATTGGCCGAGGAGATCACCCACGCCCACTCTGGCGGCTTGGCGATGGGGCTGGCGGTGCAGACCGACATGGCGATGCCGCCGATCCTTGCCTTCGGTACCGAGGAGCAGAAGCAGCAGTGGGCGGCACCGGCGATCAAGGGCGAGAAGATCCTCTGCCTCGGCATCACCGAGCCCGACGCCGGGTCGGATGTCGCCGGGATCAAGACGCGCGCAATCCGGGACGAGGACACCGGCGAGTATGTGATCAACGGCTCCAAGACGTACATCACCAACGGCCACCGCGCCCACGTGATCGTGCTGGTGACGAAGACCGACCCGGACGCGGGTTACGACGGCTTCACGCTGTTCCTGGTCCCGATGGACGCACCCGGGGTCATCCGGGAAAAGCGCTTGCAGAAGCTGGGGATGCACGCCTCGGACACCGCCCTGCTCGCTTTCCAGGATGTCCGCGTACCCGAATCGGCGGTGCTTGGGCAGGTCGGCAAGGGCTTCTACCACATCATGTGGGAGCTTCAGGGCGAGCGGCTGATCGGCGCCGCGGGCTGCGTCGCCGGCGCGCAGCACGTGTTCGATCGCACGCTCGAGTACGCCAAGGACCGCACCGCGTTCGGTCGCTCGATCGGGCACTTCCAGGTCATCCGCCACAAGTTCGCCGAGATGGCGACGAAGATCGAGACCGCCCGCCAGCTCGTCTACACCACGGCGTGGCGCTTTCAGAACGGCGAGTACCCGGTGCGGGAGATCTCGATGGCCAAGCTCCACGCCGCTCGCATCGCGGTCGAGGTCGCGGACGAATGCATTCAGATCCACGGGGGCGCCGGCTACATGAAGGAGTACGGGATCGAGCGCGTCTGGCGGGACATGCGGCTGAACCGGATCGGCGCCGGCACCGACGAGATCATGCTCGACGTGATCGGGCGTTCGTTCGGGCTGTAGCGTTCGGCTCAGGCGCGCAGCGAAACCGAGGAGAAGCCATGGGCGAGGTCAGAATCACCCCGACCGAGAACGGGCCGTACAAGGTCGAGGGTCCGATCGAATTGCTGGATCCAGAAGGCAACCCGATCGATACTTCCGGCAGGGCGACGATCTTTCTCTGCCGCTGCGGCGGCTCGACGAACAAGCCGTTTTGTGACGGTACGCACTCGAGGATCGGGTTTCAGGGTGCGATCAGCGCAGTTAAGGACTCGGAGAAGGGCTCCTGAGCGCGCTGGGCGAAAAGGCGGGCGTCGCCGGTAGGACCGCGCCGCGCCCGATCCCGCCGTTCACCTCGGAGCACGAGGAATTCCGCGCGGCGGTTCGGCGGTTCGTCCAGACCGAGCTGCGGCCTCACGCCAAGGAGTGGGAGGACGCACGGTGGTTCCCCAACGATGTGTTCAACCGTGTGGCCGAGCTCGGCTACCTCGGGCTCAAGTTCCCCAAGGAATACGGCGGCGACGAGGACCCGGTGGCCGACGCCGTGTTCGTCGAGGAGCTGGCCTGGTGCGGGTCAGGCGGACTGGCGGCCGGAATCGGTGCCCATGCCGGAATCGCGCTTCCGCCGGTGTGGAAGTTCGGCAGCGAAGATCAGAAGCAGCGCTACCTCGTCCCGGGCATCCGCGGCGAAAAGATCGGCGCGCTCGCCATCACCGAGCCGGACGCCGGCTCCGACGTCGCCTCGATCCGCACCCAGGCCCGCAGGGTCGAGGGCGGCTGGGTGGTCAACGGTGCCAAGACTTTCATCACCGGCGGCGTGCGCGCGGACTTCCTCGTCACGGCGGTCAAGACCAAGCCCGAGGGCGGTCACCGGGGGCTGTCGTTTCTGATCATCGACCGCGGTGAAGGCGTACGTTCCACGGCCCTGGAGAAGCTGGGCTGGCACGCCTCCGACACAGCCGAGATCGGACTCGATGATGTCTTCGTGCCCGAGGAGAATCTGCTCGGGCAGGAGGACGCCGGGTTCTACCTGATCATGGCCAACTTCCAGTGGGAGCGCCTGCTGATGGCCCTGGGCGCAGTGGGCGGGATGCAGGTGGCGTTTGAGAAGACCCTGCAGTTCGCCCTGCAACGCCGCGCCTTCGGCCGTCCGATCGGCAAGCATCAGGCGATCCGGCACAAGCTGGCCGAGATCGCTCTCTCGATCGAGGCCGGGCGAGCCGTCACCTACGCCGCGCTGCGGCGCTACGTGGCCGGCGAGGACGCGGTCCGAGAGGTGACGATCGCCAAGTTGGCCACGCAGCGGACGGCCTTCGAGGTGATGGACCAGTGCCTGCAGATCCACGGCGGAGCGGGCTACATGGAGGAGTACGAGATCGAGCGCTCCGCCCGGGATGCTCGCCTGGGGCCGATTGGTGGAGGCACCGACGAGATCATGAAGGAGATCCTGGGCCGCTCGCTCGGACTCTGACGCACCGGCCCTCGGAGAGGGAATCTCGATATCGTCGGCCTCGGTTGAGTTGACACGTCTCGTTTACGACGCGAGATCAGGGGAGTGATCGGCCGTATCTGGAGGTCGAACATATGAAGCTATCCATCGTCGTCAGCAATGGCGCTGAGATTGTCGTCTGGCGTGAGGACGACACATACTCCGCCCGTCGGGCGGATGCAGTCTCGGAGCCGCAGATCTGCCTGGCGGTGGATCTGTTCGAGGTGATCGCCGAACTTGCCGAGCTGGATCTGGAGCGCGCGGATCAAGCCGCGGAGGCCCTCGCGTTATCCCAGGACGTGCTGCGCCGTACCCACCCAGGGGAGGCTGTCGAGGCTCCTTGCGAAGCGTCGGACGAAGACGCGTCGGCCGTCTCCGACAAACAACGTGACGCCGGCTGAGGCGCGGCCGCGATGAGCGAGTCCGCGCGAGGACAGCTGCTGGTCGCCGGCCCAGCGCTGCTGGATCCGAACTTCTGGCGCACGGTAGTGCTGGTGGTTGAGCACACCGAGGAAGGTGCGCTGGGGCTAGTCCTGAATCGGCCTTCGGAGACGTCGACGGGGGAGGCGGTTCCTGAGCTGGAGCAGACCGTGAACCCGGATGAACCCCTGCTGATCGGGGGTCCTGTACAACCGTCGTCGGTGATCGTGCTGGCGGAGTTCGAAGACCCTTCGGACGCTGCCCTTGTGGCTTTTGACGAGATCGGCGTCTTGGGCACCGAGGCCGCGCTCGAGAACCTTGGCGCGGGTGTCCGCCAAGGGCGCGCCTTCGTCGGCCATGCCGGCTGGGGCCCCGGCCAGCTGGACGCTGAGCTGGAACGCGGCGACTGGATCCTTGAGCCCGCGCGGCGCGAGGACGCCTTCTCGGCTGAGCCCTCCGCGCTGTGGTCGGAGGTGCTGATGCGCAAGGGCGGGAGCTACGCGCTGATCGCGCGGATGCCGGCCGACCCATCCGTGAACTGAGCCCGCTGCCGCCGTTAGGCTTGGTCCATGAGGGTCGTCAAGCCCGGTCCCGACCGTGAGGTCCCGCGCGGCGTCCTCGGCGGCGCGGAAATCTCGCAGGCCACGGCCGGTGCCACCGGCATCTACATGGGAGTGTTCCGAGTGCCGCCAGGCACACGCTCCCGGGCCCATTACCACGAGCGTTGCGAGAGCGCTGTGTACATGCTGTCCGGACGCCTGCGGGTGAGCTGGGGCGATCACCTGGAGCGGGAACTCTCGCTCGAGCCGGGCGATCTCGTGTACGTCCCTCCGCGGGAGACCCACGTGCTGGAGAATCCTTCCGAGCAGGAGCCTGCGGAGTACGTCGTCGCGCGGAACTCCGCGCACGAGGATGCCGTCGTGGTGCCATGGGCCGAAGAAACCCCCCGCCCGAGCGCGCCCCGATGAGCACACACCGCGAGGCGCAGCTGGCCGGCGTCGACGGCGTGAGCATCTTCTGGCAGACCTGGCGCCCAGAATCGCCGCCGCGAGCGGTCCTGGTGATCGCGCATGGAGCGGGAGAGCACTCGGGCCGCTACGCCCACGTCGCCGAGCGGCTGGTGAGTGAGGGGTATGCCGTGTATGCCCTGGATCACCAAGGACACGGGCGCTCGGAGGGGACGCGGGCCTTGCTGCGGCGGATGAGCAGCGCGGTCGCGGACCTCGATTCGCTGGTTTCGCAGGCGGCCCGGACGGACCCGGGGAGCGACATCTTCCTGCTCGGCCACAGCATGGGCGGCACTGTCGCCATCCGCTACGCGATCGAACACCAGGATCGACTCCGCGGCTTGATCCTGTCCGGCCCGCTCGCTGCGCTGGAGGCCGCGCCGCGGCCGCTGCGCCTGCTGGTCAAGGTGCTCTCGGTCATCACGCCGGCCGCTCCGGTGCTCGCGGTCGACGCAACCCAGGTGAGCCGCGACCCCGCCGTCGTCAGCGCGTACATGGCGGATCCATTGGTGCACCACGGAAAGCTTCCTGCCCGCACCATCGCTGAGATCGCGGCCGCGGTGGAGTCCTTTCCCTCTGAGGTTGAGTCGATCACGATCCCGACGCTGATCGCCTACGGCACCGCGGACGGTCTCTGTCCCCCAGGTGGGAGTCGGATGCTCCACCACCGCATCGGAGCGCAGGACAAGACGCTCAAGGCCTACGAAGGGCTCTACCACGAGATCCTCAATGAACCCGAGCAGAGCACCGTGCTGCACGACTTGCGCGGCTGGCTCGCGGCTCGGACCGCCGTCGCTTCTGCCTGAGTGCACTCGCTAGCCCGAGCCGGCGCTCCCTGAGGCGCCTCACGCGGGGGCCGAGCGAACCGTCCCGTCGGGGAGGACAACTGCGACCCTGGCATCCTCGAGCACGAACAGGCCGCCGTGCGGCAGCCACGCGGGTGCTTGGTCAGGACCGCTGAGCAGGGCGGCCTTGCTGCGCGCCTCCGCCTCTGTGGCCGTCGGCGCCAGTGCGGTGGCCTGGACGACGCCGGTGAAGGCGGGCCGGCCGCTGCGCGGATCGAGCAGATGGTGGGCAGGCGAGCCGTCCGCTGTGAGCCAGCTGCGCGCGCCGATCCCGCTGGTCGCCACCGCGCCGGCCGTGAGCTCAAAGATGTGGAGGACCGAAGCATCCCAGGGACTGGCCACCTCGATCGGACGAGGGACCGCTGCGCGGCCGCCGATCAGGATGTCACCGGCACAATCAACGGCGAATCGGTCGAAGCCCGCGAGCATCGCTCCGAGCTCATCGGCGAACACACCCTTGGCGATCCCCCCCAGGTCGAGGCGTACGCCTGGGGGCCTGATCACCAGCCCGTCCGCGCGCAGGACCCGGACGTCATGCCACCGTCCCGGCGATCGTCCCGACGCCGCGGCTCGCGTCGGCGCACGTCTCAACGCGTCCTGCAGGGTCAGTCCCGGACCTGCCAGGTGTGCGGCGTATCCGACTCGCTCCAGCTCCGGTAGGAGCGTCGGATCAACCAAGCCCCCGGTCAGCCGCGCGGCCATCAAAGCGGCCCCGACAATTCGCCTCATCAACGGGCTCACCGGGACGGTCGGGCGCGGATCGTCGTTCAGCGAATTGATTTCGCTGCCGGGCACAAAGCGTGAGAAGCGCTCATGCCAGTCGCGCAGCCTCGCTTGCGCGGTGTCGGCCGCCGTCCCCGCGCGCGTGGGATCGCAAGCGCCGACGATCACCGTGCATTCCGATCCGAAGCAGCTCAGGGTGTTTCGGTGCTCGACCAGGGGCCTGGGAGCAATCGGCGGGGCCGGGTTCATGACTGCCGGGTTTTCACAGCGCCGGCGGCTGTGCTCGCGGATTGAGCATTGGCCGCGTTCGCCGTCGAGGTCGTACTCGCCGTGGTAGTAGACGACCGCGTGACCGCAGGCGCCGTGGACGCACGGGCCGATGTCGTGGCCGCCTCGGAGACCGATGTTGTCTTCCCGGTGGCGGACACGTGGGCCGCGAGGGCCGGGTCGTGACCGGAGACGAGCACGATCGCGATCAGCAACCATGCGGCCACGAACAAAGACAGGGCGCCCCCGATGATCGCTCGGCGGATGCGGCGGGCGCGACGGGCCCGCGCCCGTATAGCGGCAAGGGCTCGGTCTGACCGGGCCTGCGGGTCGCGTTGTGGTGTGGGTAGCTGGGTCATGGCCACCAGCCTGGACAGCATCCGTCGCAAGGGCGTGAGGAGGGGCTAAGAGCTGCATATGAGCTCAGCCGCGGACGGGCCCCGGTTCAGCTCTGACGGTCGGGGCTCAGCCTTGCACCACGCTGAGCACAGGCGTGCACGGCACCGAGGTCGAGCCGGCACCCGCTGAAATAGTCACCCGCGGTCGAGAGCAGGTATGCGACCACGGCGGCCGTCTGGTCCTCGCTGGTGCTCGTCCCGGGAGTCAGCGCGGTCACCGTCACGGCGTAGCGTGCCCATTCCACCGACAAGGTGCGAGCGAGATTCTCGGTCGCCGCACGGAGCGCTGAGGCGTGTTCACCGGCGTGCGGTGGCGGGGCGATCAGCACGATCTTGCCCGCCTGTGAGCGCGCGATCAGCGCCTGCGCGGCGACGGCGCGAACCACCGTCCAGGTGCGATCCAAGGCCGACTCGAGCTGATCGTTTGCGCCGAGCTCGATGCCTCCGGCGCAACACACCAGGGCATGGACCGGCGTTACTGAGCTGACCCATTGCTGGGCCTGATCGTCGTCCAGCTCACCGGGAGGAAGCTCGGCCAGCGCCGCGCCGAGCGAGGTCAGCGCAGAACGCATCCGCGCTCCGAGCTCCCCGGCCAAAACGACCGTGCGGCCGCTCAGCAGGCCGCTCCGCAGCAGCGTCATGGCTCAGCCGCCGTTGCGCTCGGCCAAGGGCGCAGCGGGTACGTGCGAGAGGACGCTCGCCGCCCCGCGATGTCCCGCGCGCTCGAGTTCGCCGTGAAGTGCCCTGATCGCAGCGAAGATGCGATCAGCCGCCTCCTGCTGCTGCTCCCGCGTGGTCGCGGGCTGCTGGGGGAAGCGGAAGGGCTGGCCGAACACGACGCTGACCCGGGGAAAACCGAGCCGCTTCCAATTGCGCACTTGGTGGGAGCCGAGGATCGCGACCGGCACCACCGGCGCGCCGGACTCGAGGGCCAGCCGACCAATCCCCGGGCGGGCGGTCTCGGCCAGCTTGCCCGTGCGAGAGCGCCCGCCCTCGCAGTACATGACCACCGCGCCCTGCCGGCCCAGGATCTGGAACGCGCTCGAGAACGCCTCTTCGTCGTTGTGCCCACGCCGCACGGGGAACACGCCGCCATGACTGAAGATCCATGCTCCCACACCTTTGAACATCTGCGACTTGCCCATGAACTGGACTCGCCGGCGCAGGAACACGCCGGTGAAGAAGTGATCCATGAACGACGCGTGGTTGGGCGCGAGGATCACCGGCCCGTTGGGGACGTTCTCGGTGCCGTGGACGCGAGCGCGGTAGGAGACCAACGCGTGCAGCATGGTGACGAGCTTGACCACCTCATACACCGGTTCGGGCTCACGCGACCGGACGCGCTCATGGAAGTGATCGAAGCTCTCCTTCGGGCGCGGGTCCTTGTAGACCTGGGGCTTGAGCTCAACGTCGGTCTTGCCCACGCAATGCAGCGTATCCATCAGCCGATCCGAACGTGACGGAAAGCCGTCCCGAGCCCGAAGAGATCTTGAGCGTCGGGCGACCGGCAGCGCCGGCGACCGGCAGCGCCGGCCGCCCGAACGCACTCTCAGTTGCTGGCTAGTCCCTGCGCGATGAAGATGCAGCTCGTCGTGCCGATGTCCTGCCCGGTTGTCCACGCGGTGGCGACATGGGGCGTACCGTCGTCGTAGGCCGCCTGCCAGGTAATCGCCTGTGGAACCACCGTCGTGTGGCTCTCGATGTAGATCCCGCCTCGGCTAAGGCCGTTGGTCGTATGGATCGAGGCCATGCCGCTCGGCGAGCCGTAGTCGGTTACCGAATCGACCAGGTTGACGCTGGTCACATCGGACTGATACTCGGTCTGCGGAACGCCGCCAGCGGCACACTTGCCGAGCAGATCGCCGAAGCCGAGCGAGATCAGCAGCCGTGTCTGGCCGGCGGGGACACTGACCCGGTTGACGAACATTCCGCCGCGGCCAGCGAGGAAGTCTCCCGCCGGATGACCACCCAGTGCGAGCGAATTGGAGGCGGTGCCGGTGGCCGGCAGGAACGTGTTCGGCGCCACCTTGGACGACGTCACGCTGTTGTCGGCGAGCGCGTCTGTCTTGATCGCACCGGGCGCGAGGTTGCGGCTGCGCACCTGGTGGGCGCCGATCTTGCTGCTGGTCACCGCGCCGTCTTGGATCTGATTGGTGCCGATGAGCAGCGAAGCCGCAAGGCTGGTCCCGCCGAGCGCGGCGAACAGCGCCAGGCAGGCGATCACGAGGGCGGCCGAGGAGGGGTTGAATCTGCGCATGCTGTACTCCTTGGGGTTGAGCTGAGTGAGCCCAGCCATCCTCGGCGCGCTCAGGCCCCGCGGCTAGGCACCCTAGGGCGGGACCGCGCCCACCCCGGCCGCCTGCTGATGCGGAGGTCCCGACGCGCACCCCCGGTGGACGGTCGATGCGTGCTCAGACGCCGCGGGGCGTCCGTTGCGCCCTCAGATGCCGCCGCGGACGAACACGAACGCCGCCAGTCCGAGGCCGAGAACCACGACTATCGGTGGGACGTCGTAGCGCCAGATTGCCCGGGCGACGCGGCGCCGAGCGAGTTGACGTCGCGAGCACGAGCTTATGAAGACGCTCTTCTCGGCCACCTGGCTCTCCTCACCGGCGTCATCCAAGCCACAGGCATACACGGAGTCAACCCGGACCGCCGGATGTATCCCGGAAAGTGGAGCAAGTCGTGCCAAGATCCCCCGCGATGGAGTTCGACGCGGTCGCCACAGCCGTGGAGGGCATTCCCTTCATGTCCCCGGTCTTGGGCCGGCGTGTGTACGACCACATACGAGCCAGCCGCCCCGAGCAAGCGCTCGAGCTCGGGACCGCACACGGGGTCTCCGCCGCCTACATCGCCGCGGCGCTCGAGGCCAACGGCCGCGGGCACCTCACCACCGTGGACCATGGCGGCGCTGCGTATGACCCCGCTCCCGAGCAGGTCCTGGCCGCCGCCGGTCTCTCGCACCGGGTAACCATCGTGCGAGCACACAGCTCCTACAACTGGTATCTCAAAGAGCAGATCGAGCAGGCCAGCGATCGCGACGGGAACTGCGAGCCGAGGTTTGACTTCTGCTACCTCGACGGCTCCAAGAACTGGAACATCGACGGGCTGGCCGTGGTCCTGATCGAGAAGCTGCTGCTCCCCGAGGGATGGCTGCTGATGGACGACCTGGAGTGGACCTATGAGCGCAACCCTTGGATCGCCCCCTCCGGTGAGGGCCATCCCTTGGGTCCGCTTTCAGACAGCGAGCAGACCGAGCCGCATCTACTCGCGGTCTTCGAGCTGATTGTCAAGCAGCACCCGGCGTTCACTCGCTTCATCCGGGAGGACGCCTGGTACGGATGGGCCCAAAAACGTCCGGATGCTCCACGCCGGTACGAGATCGCCAGCACCAGGCCGCTCGGAGCGCTTCTGGTCGGCGAGATACGTCGCCGTCGCTGGCGGGCGCAGCGCAGCTGACGCACTCCTGACAGCGAGACCCGCTCGCTCGGCTGACCGCTCGGGCAGCCCTCCCATCTCCCCCTAGCACTATGCTGGCGCCGGACTCGTCTAGCTCAGGAGGCTCAGTTGTCTGACGTCGAGGCTCACATCACTGGCACCGTCTGGAAGATCGAGGTCGAGGTCGGCGACACGGTCGAGGAGGGCGACACGGTCGTGATCCTCGAATCGATGAAGATGGAGATGCCGGTCGAGGCGGAGGATCCGGGACGGGTGAAGGAGATTCGCTGCGCGGAGGGTCAGTCGGTTTCAGAGGGCGACACACTCGTTGTCCTCGAGTAGTCCCGGCGAGTCCACCGAGCAGGACGGTGGCCGTCTGCTGGTCGACGAGCCCTCGCCGGGCGTGGCTCGTCTGACCATCTCCAATCCGGGTAAACGAGGAGCCCTCGACCACGCGATCCTGGATGCGTTCGCCTCGACGATGCCGCAGCTGGACGTGCGCTGCGTGATCGTCACCGGCCAGGGCAGCATCTTCTCGGCCGGTTACGACATCGGAGATCTCCCGGACTCTGTGTTTGCCGACGAAGCCGAAAAGCTGGTCGCCCATCCGTTCGCGGCAGCCATCGATGCGATTGAGGCGTACCCGTTCCCGACACTGGCCGCCCTCAACGGGCACACCATCGGCGGTGGACTGGAGCTGGCCCTGTCGTGCGATCTCCGCATCGCGGCGGCTCCGGTCCGGCTCGGCATGCCACCGGCCAAGCTGGGCCTGGTCTACTCCCATACCGGCATCCGCAAGTTCATCGACACGATCGGCGCGGCCCGCACGCGTGAGCTGTTTCTGCTGGGGCGGCGGATCGACACGGATACGGCCCGGATGTGGGGGTTGGTGAACTCCGTCTCCGAACCGGATCAGCTCGCGGCCGAGGCGGTCCAAATGGCCGAGGAGCTGGCTGGAAACGCCCCCCTTGCGCAGCTGGGGAACAAACGCGTAATCCGGGCGGTGCTCGACGGGCGAGCCGCGTTGGAGCCACATGTGGAGGGCGAGCTGATCGCGCTGCGCCGAGAATGCTTCTCGTCCGAGGACTTCCGGGAGGGCGTTCGCGCCTTCGCCGAGAAGCGCCCGCCGCAGTGGAAGGGCCGCTGAACGCACGCCTGCGGCTAGCCGTCCGGCTCACGGCTTAACTTTGCGCGGCGATGACGCCGCTGATCACTCCACAAGAGGCCCGCCGCCTGGGCGAACTCGAGGACCACGCCGAGATCGAGTCGTTGGTGCAGCGCGCATGGGACGCTCGGGTGGAGCGTTTCGGTGACGCGACGGATATGTGCTCGTTGGTCAACGCCAAGTCCGGCGGCTGCGCCGAAGACTGCGGCTTCTGCGCACAGTCCAAGTACGCCGAGGCCGACACCCCACTGCACGCGATGATGGAGCCCGAGCAGATCCTCGAGCATGCACGTGCCGCCGAGGCCGCGGGCGCCCACCGCTTCTGCATGGTCACCCAGGGCCAGGGTCTTTCCAAGCGCGACTTCGAGAAGGTCGTGACCGGCGCGCGGCTGGTGGCCGAGCACACGAACCTGAAGCGCTGCGTTTCGATCGGGCACATGTCGCCAGAGCGCGCCAAGGCACTCAAGGAGGCCGGGATCCAGCGCGTGCATCACAACGTCGAGACCGCGGAGTCCTATTACCCGGAGGTTTCCAGCACCGTTCGCTACGAGGGTCGGTTGCGGACCATTGATGCGGTACGGGAGGCCGGGCTGGAGACGTGCGTGGGAGGGATCCTGAATCTGGGCGAGACGCGCGAACAACGGGTCGAGATGGCGTTCCAGCTGGCGGAGATCGATCCCACCAGCGTGCCGATCAACCTGCTGAACCCGCGACCGGGCACCAAGTTCGGAGATCGCGAACTGATGGATCCGTGGGAGGTCGTCAAATGGATCGCGATCTTCCGGCTGATCCTGCCCGAGGCACTGTTTCGCCTCTGCGGCGGTCGGGTCGAGAATCTGGGTGAGCTCCAGACCACGGCGATCAAGGCCGGGCTCAACGGCGTAATGATGGGCAACTTCCTGACCACGCTCGGCAACACGCCCGACGAGGATCGCTCGATGTTCGAGGACCTCGGCCTGAACGTTGCCCGCCAACCGGACAACGGCGCCAATCCCCGGCCCGACAACCGCACCGGGTGGCTCCATGGCGAGACTCCCGAGCAGACGCCGGACGTGATCGGCTCGGCCCTGGCCGACCCGGCGGCGGCCCTGCAGGAGCTGGACGTCCGCCTGTGGGACCCATCCTCGCAACTACGCTTCAAGGCCAAGCGACAAGTCCCACCCCGGCCTGACGGGGCACCGAACACGGGCCGCGACATCGCCGCATGATCGAAATCGAGGCGCGGCTGCAGGAGCTGGAGGAGCTCGGACTGCATCGCTGCACCCGGCTCATCAGCGGACCGCAGGGCCCGCGTGTCCTGGTCGACGGAAGCCCGGCCCTGCTGCTCTGCTCCAACAACTACCTCGGCCTCGCTGATCACCCCACGGTGCGCGAGGCCGCGGCCCAGGCGGCGATGCGCTGGGGCGCCGGGGCCGGCGCGTCGCGGCTTGTATCCGGGACGATGACGCCGCACCGTCGGCTTGAGGAGCGCCTGGCCGCGTTCAAGCGGCGAGAGGCCGCTGTCCTCTTCGGCTCTGGCTATCTCGCCAATCTCGGCGTCATCGCGGCGCTGGCACGACCGGGAGACGTCGTCTTCTCGGACGCCCTCAACCACGCGTCGATCGTCGACGGCTGCCGCCTTTCCCGGGCCGAGATCTTCGTCTACGACCACTGCGATACCGACCACCTCGAATGGGGGCTGCAGCGAGCCAAAGGCCGCGCCGCGCTGATCGTGACCGATGGAGTCTTCTCGATGGATGGAGACGTTGCCCCGCTGGCGGGGATCGTCGAGCTCGCGGGCCGGTACGGCGTGCGGATCGCGGTCGACGAGGCGCACGGCACCGGCGCGCTCGGCCCGGGCGGGCGCGGCGCAGCCGCCGAAGCCGGCGTCGAGGATGAGGTGGATGTAATCGTCGGCACGCTCGGCAAGGCGCTCGGCTCCTATGGCGCGTTCGCCGCCTGCGATAGCGCGATGGCGCGTTACCTGGTCAACGCGGCCCGCACGTTCATCTTCTCCACCGCGCCCCCGCCACCCGCCGCCGCGGCTGCGCTGGCCGCGCTCGAGCTTCTGGAACAACGCCCGCAGATGCCTGAGCGCCTCTCGGCCAACGCGGAGACGCTGCGCCGTGAGCTGATCGATCAGGGCTTTGACGTCGGGGGGTCCCGGACGCAGATCATCCCGCTGGTGATCGGCGAGGCGACGCAGGCCGTGGAGATCTGCGGGCTAGCACTGGCTCGTGGCGTCTTTGCCCAGGCGATTCGGCCTCCGACGGTGCCGGTCAACACGTCGCGGCTGCGGCTGACGGTGATGGCATCTCACCGTGAGGCGGAGCTGCGCACGGCCGCGCGAGTGCTCGGTGAGGCAGCGCGTGCAGCCGGCCTGCGGGCTGTCGTGGGGTCGGCCGTGGGCCCGCGCACCGAGGGCGAGCATCCCCCCACGGCGAGCGCTCTGCACGCGCGGGCGGCGTGAGCGCAGCGAGTCCGTGCGCGGGGGGCGCGAGCGCAGCGAGTCCGTGCGCGGGGGGCGCGAGCGCAGCGAGTCCGTGCGCGGGCTGTTCGTAACCGGCACGGACACCGGAGTCGGCAAGACGGTTCTCGCTGGTGCGATCACCGCGGGGCTGGCCTCCAAAGGAAGGCCTGTCCGCGCTATGAAACCGGTGGTCACGGGCCTCGATGATCCCCGCAACGAGGACTGGCCACCCGACCACGAGCTGCTTGCCCGGGCGGCTGGCAGCGCACCAAACCAGGTGGCCCTGTTCACCTATGGACCTGCGGTGTCGCCGCATCTAGCGGCTCAGCTCGCAGGTAGGCCAATTGCCCGTGAGGCCATCCTAGAGCGGCTCCGGAGCGCCAGTACGTCGGATGAGATCCTGATCGTCGAGGGGGTCGGGGGACTGCTCGTCCCGCTCGGCGAGCGCTATGACGTACGCCGCCTGGCCGTCGATCTGGGCTTACCCCTGGTTATCGCCGCGCGCCCGGGCCTGGGGACGATTAACCACACGCTGCTGACGCTGGCCGTTGCCCGCGCTGCCGGTTTGAAGGTGGCGGGGGTGGTCCTGACGCCGTGGCCCGAGCGGCCGACCGAGATCGAGAGCTCCAATTGGGAGACGATCGAGCGCCTCGGCAACGTGGCGGTGTCAGGGCTCCCGTTCGTCGCCCGCGGGGAGCCCGCGCTCCTCGCCGCCGCCGGCCAGGTCCTCCCCCTGAGCGCCTGGCTGCCGTGAACGTCCGCTAATTTGACGCCATGCTCCGGCCTCGGACCGCGCTTGCACTCCTGGCGCTCACGCTGCTCGCGCCGGCCGCCGCCGCTTCGGCGAGTGACTACAGCCAGGTCCTCCGCATGTATCAGCAGCGCGGAAGCATCCCGCCCTGCAAGTTCTCCACCTCGCAACTCGCTGCCGCGCTCAAAGGAGTCAACCTCTACGGCGCCCAGTACTTCGCCGACTTCACCGCCGCCATCCAGAACGCTCTCTCCGCTCGAGCGGGCGGGTCGTGCCTGGCCACGCCCGTCTCCCCCGCCCGGGCAGGCGGGCCCTCGGCAGGCACGAACCTGAGTCTCCCGCCGGGGAACGTCACCGCCGCAACTCAGGCCGGAGTGCCGGCGCCGATCCTCCTGCTGGCCGTCCTCGGTGCAACCACTGGCCTGATCGCGGCCCTCACGGGTTTGGCGCGGCTGCGCGGTTGGGAGCCTGCCGTCCTGCCCTGGTGGCGCCATCTGTGGCAGGAGAGCGGCTACCGCGCGGGGGGCATCTGGGCCGAGTTCCGAGATTGGCTTCGGTCGGCCTAGCGGACGCGCACGCCGACCGCGCGGCTGTGCGCGATCTGTCCCCCGGGCGCCGTCCACGCGATCCGCAACGCGCCTGAACCGGGTAGCGAGACATGCGCGGTGAGGAAGCCGCTCGGGTCGGTGGTGCTCACGGCGGCCAGCGTCCGGTAACCCCCTCGCACGGGCCGCCACTGGATCAACGCCTGCTGGCGCGTGCCGTTGGGAGCCGAGCGGAGCATGCCCCAGACGAGCAGCGAGGAGCCGGCTGACGCCACCGGGCGGGGGACGAAGATGGGCAGGCGATACGCATTGAACGCGGGCTTGTGGGTGCCGTCCTGGAACAGCAGCCCGGTTTGAAACGTGTTCCAGTAGCCGGGGCTGCTCGGTTTGAACGCCGGGTTGGGTGCAGAGTCATAGAGCAGGAACTGAGCCAGCGATCGGACCCTCGGGTCCTGCGCGGCCAGATATTGCGCTTGGTTGAGGTAGAGAGATTGACGCGTCGGTGCTACCCCCCGGAATGGATCCGGCGGGTTGGTCTCATACCCGTACTCGGTGAGGTAAAGCGGCAGTTTGCGTGAGACGCCATAGGCCGTGAACGCTTGGTCCAGCGCCGCCTCGACCCGTGAGAGGTCGGCGAGGGGAGCGAAGTTGCGGTCACTCATCTGGACGTCTGGCGCCAGGAAGAAGGAATACGGATGGTGGGCGAACCCCGTGGGCTCGAACAGGCCTGGATGGGCGCGCACGAAGGCATCGGCGCCCCCACCCGCGGGACAGTGCTGTAGCGCCGCCGCAGAGCCGCGCAGCGGCTGTCCGGCGTTGTCCACGCAGTAGAGCGCCCGGATGAACGGGATCGGCGGGATCGCCGCTGCGTCCAGCGTTGCCTCGCTGCCCTCAGGCGCCAGTTCGCCGATCAGGATCGTGTCCGTCGCCGGAACGTGTCCGGTGCGCCGCAGCGCCGTGAAGGCCGCATCGACGTACAGCCGGTAGAGCCGTGGGGAGTTCATCACCCGCCGGCCCGCTACCGCCCGCCATTGTGGATATAGCCAGCCAGGCTGGTTGGCCTCGTTCCAGATCGTCCAATAATTCACGCGCGGCAAGGGCCCGGTTTCGACACCGGCCGCTCGCACGACGTACGCGCCGCTGTAGCGCCGGCCCACCGCAGACACGAAGGCTCCGAATTGCTTCGGATCCGGCCGATAGTGATTGGCGGCCTTGAGGTTCGGCGCCGGAGCCGCCATCGCCCACAGCGGCCCTGGGGCCGTCACGTTGAAGGCCACACCGATCCCCCGGGCACGGGCCAGCCTGACGATCCGGTCGTAGGGCGCCCAGGCGACAGGGGGGTAGGCCGCCGGGTTCGAGGCGTCAAAATGCGCCGGGCGGACACGCGCCAGCGGCGCGGGCGCGATTGCCGCCCACAGCACGGTCAGGCGCAGCCGATCAACTCCAAGGCCCCGCAGTGTGTCCAGCGTCTGGGCGACCGTCGGCGTCGGCGAGTAGAGCAGATGATCATCGTCCTGAAAGATCGACTCAACGGCTCCTCGCGAGCTTCGTGACGGGGATGCCGTGAGCACGAGCAGCGTGATCAGCCCAGCGGCGATGATCACCAGAAGCGAGCCGCCGAGCAGCGCCAGGCGGCGGGACCGGAAGGCTGGCGCGGGTCGTCGGGGCACGCGCAGAGGCTGTCAAAGAACCCGTTTCGCGGTCACGGTTCCGACCGGCCGGCGGGATAGCTTGGCGTCCGTGCGCACCAGCCAAGAGCTCGCCGCGGCCGACCGCCGGCACCTGTGGCATCCCTTCACCCAGCAGCGCGGCTGGAGTGACGAGGACCCGCCGGTCGTAATCGACCACGCGCAGGGCACGACGCTCTACGACACCGATGGCAACGCCTATATCGACGGCGTTTCTTCGTTGTGGTGCAACGTCCACGGACACCGGCACCCAGCGATCGACGCAGCGGTCAGCGCCCAGCTCGGCCGCGTCGCTCATTCGACGATGCTCGGGCTTTCGCACGCGCCCGGGATCGAGCTGGCGGAGGAGCTGCTGGCCATCGCGCCATCCGGCCTGACGCGGGTGTTCTATTCCGACAGCGGCTCGACCGCGGTAGAGATCGCGCTGAAGATGGCCTTCCAATGGTGGGCGCAGCGCGGCCAGCCCCAGCGCACCGGCTTCGTCTGTCTGGAGAACGGCTATCACGGGGACACGCTGGGTGCGGTTTCGGTCGGCGGCATCGAGCTGTTCCATTCGCTCTACCGGCCGCTGCTGTTCGACGCGTGGCAGGCGCGCGCGGGTGACGGCGAGCATCTGGAGCAGCTCCTGGCTCGGCACGGAGAAAAGGTCGCGGCGGTGATCGTTGAGCCGCTTGTTCAGGGAGCGGCCGGAATGCTGATGCAGCCCGACGGGTACCTGCGCCAAGTGCGGGAGCTGTGCGACGCACACGGTGTGCTGTTGATCTGCGACGAGGTCGCGACGGGATTCGGCCGCACCGGCCAGATGTTCGCCTGCCAACACGAAGACGTCGCCCCTGACCTCCTGTGCGTGGGCAAGGGGTTGACCGGTGGATACCTGCCGCTCGCCGCGACGCTGGCGACCGAGCCCATCTACGAGGGGTTCCTCGGCTCCTTCGAGGACTTCCGGACCTTCTTTCACGGACACACGTACACCGGTAACCCGCTCGCATGCGCCGCCGGGGTGGCAACGCTGCGGACTTTCGCCCAGGAGCGGACACTGGAGGCACTGGCGCCGAAGATCGAACTGCTGAGGCTCTTACTCGATCAGCAGGTCTCTCCGCTGGGCGGCGTGGCCGAGGTTCGCCAGCGCGGATTCATGGTGGGTGTCGAGCTGAAGTCCTCGGGGCCGCACGAGCGGCTCGGCCACCACGTCACGCTTGCGGCCAGACGGCGGGGCGCGATCATCCGCCCGCTCGGCGACGTGGTCGTGCTGATGCCGGCGCTGTCCATCTCCGAGTCAGAGCTGCGCCGACTCGTGTCGATTGCCGCCGCCGCCATAAGCGAGGTCACCGCCGGTACGCTCGCGGCGGCGGCCTGATTGGACGGGGTGGCTAGTTGTCCCGGGCCGGTATTCGGGAACTTAGTCCTCGTAGGGCGTGAAGTCGCGCTTGCGCGCGCCGCAGACGGGACAGAACCAGGTCTCTGGAATGTCCTCAAAGCGCGTGCCCGGAGGGATCCCGCCGTCGGGATCGCCGTCGTCGGGGTCATAGATGAACCCGCAGGATTCGCACATCCACTTCATTCAGCGTCTCCCGCCCGGCTGGGACCGACTCGAATGCGACCGGATTTGCGATGGGCGACCACTTGCCGCAAGCCTAGCGGCGTCACTCGCTGTAGGGTCGGCCGATGGACATCGACCGGCCCGCGCCCGGAGAGGAGCTCAACGCCGGCGAGGAGACGATTCCCCGCCTGGCCGCGACCGTGATCTTGCTCAGGGGCGGCGCGGACGCGTTGGAGCTGCTGCTCGTCCAGCGCAATCCGCAGGCCAGGTTCATGGGTGGGGCATGGGTGTTCCCCGGTGGAGCAGTGGACCGTCACGAGGGCGAGGGCCAATCCGCGCTACGCAATGCCGCGATCCGCGAGGTCCACGAGGAGGCGGGCATCGAGCTTCCCGCGGCCGATGCGTTGGTCCCGTTCTCCCGCTGGATCACCCCCGCCGAGGTCAAGATCCGCTTCGACACCTGGTTCTATCTGGCCACGGTACCCGCGGACGCGACTCCGGTCGTGGACGGCAGCGAGATTGTCGACGCCGCCTGGTATGAGCCGGGCGCAGCGCTTGAGGCCCACCGCAGCGGCTCCCTGTTCATGGTCTTTCCCACGATTAAGCACCTTGAGCAGCTGGCCGGATTCGCCTCCGCGGCCGAGCTGCTGACGCATGCGCGGGGCCGGGAGGTGCGGCCGGTGCAGCCTCGTGTGGTCCTCTCGGGCGAGACTGCGCGGATCCTGCTTCCGGGCGAGCCCGGCTACGAAAACGACGAGACGACGGAGGAGTAGATGCCAGCCGCGCGATCATCGGGCAAGGCGGCAAAGCCGGCCGGCGCGCCGGCGGCAAAGCCGGGCGGCGCGCCGGCCGCCAAGCGGAGGCGTACCGCGAAGCCCAAGCTGACCGTCGCGGTCACCGGACCGACCGGAGACATCGGCCGCTCACTCCTGCGCGCCCTGGAGGACAGCCCCGAGGTCGGAAAGGTCCTGGCCATGGCCCGGCGACCGTTCGACCCGGCGGCACAGGGGCTGCGCAAGACCGAGTACCGGCAGGGCGACGTACTCGACCGCGAGGCAGTCGATCGGCTGGTGGCTGGAGCCGGCGTTGTCGTCCATCTCGCCTTTTTGATCATGGGCAAGCTTGAGGAGACGCAGAATGTGAACCTGCAGGGCTCCCGGAACGTGTTCGAAGCCGCGGTCGCCGCCCAGGCGCGGAGGCTCGTCTACGCCTCTTCGGTGGCGGCCTACGGATTCCACGCCGACAACCCTCCCCAGCTCACCGAAGACGTGGAGCCCCGCGGCACCGAGCGCCACTATTACTCTGCTCAGAAGGCGGCGCTCGAACGGGTGCTGCAGGAGATCCTGGGCTCAGCCAAGACAGCCTCCTACGTGTTTCGACCGTGCATCGTCGCTGGGCCTGACGCGCTGCTGCTGTTGCAGAACATCCCCTACGTCCAGCTGTCCGAGAAGATGCCCAGCGCGGTGATGCGCGCGCTCGAGTTCATGCCCGTGCTCAAACCCGTGCTTCCCGATCCGGGCACGCGCTTCCAGCTCGTGCACCACGATGACGTCGCCACGGCCATGCGCGCGGCCGTGCTCGGCCGGGGCAGCGCCGGTGTCTACAACCTGGCCGGCTCCGGCTCGATCACCATGTCCGACGTTGCCGACGCGCTCGGTTGGTACAGCGTCCCGCTGCCTGACCTGGCGCTCGACGCCACCGCGGAGGTCGTCGCGCGGCTGCCGTTCGTCCCCACCGAAGCCCAGTGGATCGAGAGCTTCCGGACACCGGTGCTGATGGACACCAGCAAGGCCCGCCGGGAGTTGCGCTGGCGCCCGCATCACGACGCGCGGGAGACGCTCCAGGCAATGGTCGATGCCGCCCGTTCGGAGCGACTGATCCGCTGAAACGCCGACCACACTGGTCAGCGCTCAGCTCAGTGCTCGGAAAGGTCTTGCTCGCGCTCGGAGCGCTAGTCCTGCTCGGCGCCCTGCACGATCGAAAGCCGGCGCGGGCCAACGACCAGTCCTAAGCGGTCAGCCGCCGCCGTAGGTGACGATCAGGTCGGTGATAACCCCGATGAGGAAGCCACCGGTGAGCATCAGCAGCCCGAGCTCACGATGTCCGTAGCGCCGCATCCCGTTCCAGACCTCGCCGATCACGTACAGGATCGCGCCGCCCGCAGCGGCGTAGAAGGTGAGCTCGAGTGGCGTGCTGGTTACTGCGTAACCGACCATCGAACCGAGGAACGTCGGCCCGCCCCCGATGAGCCCGGCCAACCCCAGCCAGCGCCAGGACGGTGTGACGTCACCCAGCGGACCGATGATCCCGAAGCCCTCAGTCGCGTTGTGGAGCGCGAAGCCGATGATCAGCACGGTGGCCAGGCTGATCGCGCCCGCCCGGGCGGAGACGCCGATGGCCAAGCCTTCGGCGAAGTTGTGCACTCCGATCGCGCCGGCGATCGTCAGGCCGGTACGCAGCGCGCGCCGGCGTGCGAACTCGACCTCGGCGGCTGCCGCGTCCATCACATCACCGGTCAGGGCCGCGGCGCCGGCGCCGCCGGCGATCGGCGGCTGAGTGCTCAGAGGCCGCATGCGGCGCTCCACCATCGCCAGGCCGGCACTGCCTGCCGCGAATCCCGCGGCCAGCAGCGTGACCAACCACAGCAGGTGCCAGATGGAGGAGTGATGATGCTTGACCGCGTCGAGGGCGTCCCCGACGATCGTGTTGGCGTGCGAAAGCACGTCGACGAAAATGAACGCGAGCACTCCCACCGAGAACATGGCCAGCGCGACACGGGCACGGCGGCCCATGAGCTGCATGCGCCCCACGGGCAACCCGATGTAGATGGTGAACCCCGCAAGGGCTCCGAGGGCGACGGTCTGGGCGAATGACATCGAAAGCGTTCTACTTACAAAGGATTAGGGCACCCTAAGGGGCAAGGTGGATCAGCCTATCAGGGATGTCCTACCCCGCAACTCGGAGATGTGTGCTTCGGATTACCCGGAATCAGGTCGACGAATTCAGATCCGGGAGCCCCAGCGTCTGCAACCAGTTGTTGACCGTCACGTTGAGCTGGGTGAACTCGCCCGTCCAGATCAGCACGCCCATGCCGATCAGGACCACTCCGCCGGCGCCGATGACCAGCGCGTAGTGGCGCTTGACCACGGTCAGGGCCGAGGTGACGGTGCCAAACGCCAATCCGGTCACGATGAACGGAACCCCCAGTCCCGCGCAGTAGACCGCCAGCAGCAACGCCCCATGCAGGGCGGAGTTGGACGTCCCGGCGGCGGTCACGATCGCGCCGAGCGTCGGCCCGGTGCATGGTGTCCAGGCCAGCGCAAACGCGGCTCCGGTGAGGATCGGGCCGCCCCGCCCCGCCCGCTGCATCAGCCGATCCACGTGCCACTCGCGCGCGAGCCGCGGGACGAAGGGCGAAAGGACGAACAGGACCCCCATGACCACGATCAGGCCGCCGCTCACCTTCTGCGCTGTCGGTCCGGTGAGCGCGCCGTGAAGGGCCTGCTGACCGAGCAGTCCGAGCGCGATGAAGATCACCGAGAAGCTGGCCACGAAAGCGAGACTCGGCCCGAGCACGCGCCGCGGCCGGATCTCGGACGGCGTTACCCCGGCCACGGCCGAGATGTAGCCGGGGACCAGCGGCAGCACGCAGGGCGACAGGAAGGAGATCAGTCCAGCGCCGAACGCGACCGGAATTGCGATGCCAGAGGCAGGGTCCATCGCGCGTCTACGAGCTTACTCGCGCCCCAGCAGCATGGCGATGCCCTGTCCGCCGCCGATGCATAGCGTGACCAGCCCCGATCGCCGTCCGAGCGGCGGAGGCAATGACGACGTCGTTCATAAATCCCTTTCTGAGATGGCCGGCGGACGCCGAAGCGTAGAAGCGACCGGTCCGGAATGCTCCCCGCCGTACCGGGGCGCGGTGGTACGTTGTGGCGTACCTATGGCTACCTCCACCACCACCCTCCAGAACTACGTCGACGGCGGCCATGTCGACTCCGCCGACGGCGAGGCCGAGCCGATCCTCAATCCTGCCACAGGCGAGGTCATCGCCCACGCACCGCTGTCGAGCGCCGCCGACGTCGACCGTGCCGTCGAAGCGGCCAAGAACGCCTTCGAAGGCTGGT
Organism: uncultured Solirubrobacterales bacterium; assembly: GCA_963757165.1. Classification (GTDB taxonomy): domain Bacteria; phylum Actinomycetota; class Thermoleophilia; order Solirubrobacterales; family Solirubrobacteraceae; genus Palsa-465. The sequence goes on along the minus strand of CAVWQO010000001.1, from coordinate 47,972 downwards.
CGACGACCACGCCGGGCGAGCGCGCGCTGGCCATGCTGAAGCTGGCCGACGCGATCGAGGAGCACGCCGACGAGATCGCGGAGCTCGAGTCAGACAACGCCGGCAAGCCGATCAACGCGTTCAAGGACGACGAGATCCCCTTCATGGTCGACAACTTGCGCTTCTTTGGCGGCGCTGCCCGCTGCCTGCAGGGCCCGACGGCCGGCGAGTACACCGAGGGCTACACCTCGATGATCCGCCGCGAGGCGGTCGGGGTCGTCGGCCAGATCGCGCCGTGGAACTACCCCTTGATGATGGCCGTGTGGAAGATCGGTCCGGCTCTGGCGGCCGGGAACACCGTGGTTCTCAAGCCCGCCGAGACCACTCCGCTCACCGCACTGAAGCTCGCCGAGCTGGCGGGCGAGATCTTCCCCAAGGGTGTCCTCAACGTGATCACCGGCCACGGAGACCCTGCGGGGCAGGCGCTCGTCACCCATCCGGACGTAGACATGGTCTCGCTCACCGGATCGGTCAACACGGGCAAGTGGATCGCCAAGCACGCCGCCGAGACGCTCAAGCGAGTCCACCTCGAGCTCGGAGGCAAGGCGCCCGTGGTGGTCTTCGATGACGTCGATCTGGCCACCGCGCTGGAGACGATCGCCGGCACCGGCTACTACAACGCCGGCCAGGACTGCACCGCGGCCACGCGGGTGCTGGCCGGCTCAAAGGTCCACGACGACGTGGTCAGCGGACTGGCCGAACAGGCGCGGGCTCTGGTCCTCGGCGATACCCGTTCCCCTGACACGACGCTCGGTCCGCTGAACAGCGCCCGCCAGCGCGAGCGCGTCGAGGGGTTCCTGGAGCGCAAGCCACCCAACGCCGAGATCGTGACCGGCGGCAAGGAACCCGACGGACCCGGTTTCTTCCTCGAGCCCAGCGTGGTGGCGGGACTACGCCAGGACGACGAGATGATCCAGCAGGAGATCTTCGGTCCGGTGATCACCGTCCAGCAGTTTTCCGATGAGGAAGAGGCGATCCGCTGGGCGAACGGCACTCCGTATGGACTGGCCGCCTCGGTCTGGACCCGTGATGTCGGCCGCGCCATGCGGGTGTCGAAAGCGCTCCGGTTCGGTGCGGTCTGGGTCAACGATCACATCCCGCTGGCCTCTGAGATGCCGCACGGCGGCTTCAAGCAGTCCGGCTATGGCAAGGACCTCAGCATGTACGCCCTGGAGGACTACACCGAGGTCAAGCACGTCATGGTGTCGCTGGGATAGGCGGTTTCTCGCCCTGTGAGGCGTTTTCTGCCCCGGAAGGCGGTAGAGTTGGGACGGGGATAAATGGAAGCTTCCGCTCTGCATGTATCGGTGGGACGAGCACGGGGCAGATCGGCTCTCGGGTCGTCCCTGCTTCGGCTGCGTTCGGATGAGCAACTCGTCGCGCAGTTCCGCGACGGGAACGACGAGGCGTTCCACGTCATTCACGACCGCTATCGCCAGCGCCTGTTTGCCTACACCCGGCAGATGTTCCCGGGCTCCAGGCAGGATGCCGAGGACGCCGTCCAGGACGTGTTCCTGCGGGCGTACTCCGGGCTCCGGGCGGACGATCGAGACCTCGCGCTGCGGGCATGGCTCTACCGCGTGGCCCACAACAGGTGCATCGACCAGCTCCGACAGCCACCGATGCCGGCCCCGGAGCTTTTTGACCGTGTCCGCGCCACAATTCACGATCCGATCGCCGAGGCGGAGCAGCGGGAGTCGTTGCGCCGCCTGATCGCGGACGTCCGTCGCCTGCCGGAGCAGCAGCGATCAGCTCTGCTCATGCGTGAGCTTGGCGGTATGACCTACGACGAGGTCTCGCGCGCGCTCGGGGTGACCGTGCCTGCGGTCAAGTCTTTGCTGGTGCGTGCGCGGATCAGCCTCGCCCAGGCTGCGGAGTCCCGGGACACGCCATGCTGCGAGATTCGAGAGGAACTGACCATGGCGCACGACCGCCGGATCCGGCCCAGTGCGGCCGTGCGGCGTCACCTCCGAGATTGCGCCGCCTGCAGTGATTTCCGCGAGGCCCTGCGCGGGACAAGCCGTCAGTTTGCTGCGCTCATCCCGGCCCTCGGCCCGGTCGGCGTACTCGCCAACCTGCTCGGCATCGGAGGTGGCGGGAGCGGTGGCATGGCGGCAACCGGCGCACTCGGGGGCGGAGCTGCGGCGGCGGGCGGCGCGACCTTGATCAGCGCCGGCCACGTCGCGACGATCCTGGCCGCCGCGGCGGTCACAACCGGCGGCGCGCTGGAGATCCAACATACGATCGCAGCGTCCGCTCCGTCCGTCCAGCTAGTCACCCCATGGTCTACCTCGCCTGCCGCAGGCGCCCGGCCCGTCGGGGTGTTTCCGGTGGCTGCGCCGGGCCGGGTGACCCCAGGATCCACGGCGTCCGGCGCCGCCTTGACCGTCCCCACGCGCTCGTCCGCCCTTACCCCGGCGTCGTCGCCGGTTCCGGCTTCCCGGCCGAAGCCGACCCCGATGCTGCAGATCTTCTTGACTCCACCGTCACGGGCGCTGAACATCACCAACGGTGCCGCGGCGTCCGCACCCGGAGCGACGAACCCCGGCTCCGGAGCTGCCGCTTCGAACAGCGGAGGGTCGGCCACGAGTCAGCCGACGACAACGACGACAACAGCGACCACGGCGACGACGACGGCGAGCACGCCTTCGGGCGCGTCACCGCCCAGCTCGAGTGCCACCGGCTCATCAACCGGCAGCCCCTCCTCGACGCCCGCGGCCGCGGATGCCGGTGCGGCCCCGAACCATCCAACCGGCGGTTCGACCGACGTCACGGTGTCAACCACCGCATCGCCGGCGCCCGCCGCTCCTGGCATCACGACCCACTGACCCGCTCCCCAGTGGGCGGCGGTACTCGCCGGGCGGTCCGACCTCAGCAGTCGCTTTCCCCTGCCGGGACCGTTAGAGTGTCGCCAGGGACACAGTGGAAGCCTCCGCTCTCCAAGCACCGTCGCAACTGGTCCGGCACCGAAGCGTATTGCCAGGGCCGTCGTTGCTTCGGCTTCGCTCCGACGAGCAACTCGTGACGCTGTTCCGAGCAGGTCACGAAGAAGCATTTCGGGTGATTCACGACCGCTACCGACAGCGGCTGTTCGTGTATACGCGGCAGATGTTGCGCGGGTCACGCCAAGATGCTGAGGACGCCCTGCAGGACATTTTCGTGCGTGCGTACTCCGGCCTACGCACCAACGATCGCAATCTGGCCCTCCGCGCCTGGCTCTATCGCGTCGCCCACAACCGCTGCGTCGACGAACTCAGACGACCGATGCCCCCGGCGCCGGAGCTGCTTGAGTCCGTCCGAGGGCCGATCAACGATCCGATGGCCAAGATCGAGCAGCGTGAGTCGCTGCGCCGGCTGGTCGAGGACGTAGGACGGCTGCCAGAGCAGCAGCGTTCTGCGCTGCTGATGCGCGAGTTCAGCGGCATGCCCTATTCGGACCTGGCCGAAGCCCTGGGTGTGACGACACCTGCGGTCAAGTCCTTGTTGGTGCGCGCGAGGGTCGGCCTCGCCCGGTCGGCGCAGGCTCGCGACACGGCCTGCTCGGAGATCCGTGGCGAGCTCAGCCTCGCCCATGACCGCGGCGTTCGTCCCAATGGGATGGCTCGGCGGCACCTACGAGACTGTGCGTCGTGCCGAGAGTTCCGGGTTGAGGTACGGGGCACAAGCCGGCAACTGGCCGCACTGGTTCCCGCGCTCGGACCCGCCGGTCTGCTCGCAAATCTGCTGGGATGGAGCGGGGGAACGGGCGGAGGCGCAGCTGCGGGCGGCAGCGGCGCGGCGGCGACCGGTGCCGTCGGCGGCGGAGGGGCGGTCGCCGCGGGAGGCCTACTGACCACCGGAGCTGGGCATATCGCGACCTTGCTGGCCGCTGCGGCGGTGACGGCGGGGGGAGCGATCGAGTTTCAGAACACGATCGGCGCTCCAGTGCCCAAACATCACTCTCATCGCGCCCCGGCCGCAGGCGATCCCGCGGAGCCGACCGCCATGCTCGCCGTGGCCGCAGCCAAGGCCGTCGCGCCTGCGCTGGTCAATTACGGCAGCACGCTGAGCGTGCCGGCCTCGGCTTCCGCCACACCCAACGCGCCGCCACAGTCGGCTTCCCTGGCCGCGCGCACGCGCACTCACTCAAACCCTGCTTCCTCCGACGGCTCGAGCGCGAGCGGTCCGAACCCCAATGGCGGCTCGAGCTTCGACGCCCAGACTGGCGTCGGCCCGGGCGACGTCTCGGCTCCGAGCACGGCCACGTCCGCGCCGCCCGGCGCCACTGCCGGGACTGGCGTCGGTGACACAACCTCCTCCTCCGGGTCGTCGAGTGCCCCGGCCGGCGGCAGCTTCGGTTCGACCACCGGCAACGTGTTGCGCGCTGGAGCGTCTGGCAACGGCTCGAGTACCAGCGGAGGCACCGCGAGCCCGAACGGGACCGTGACCGCCAGCCCGGCGTCGGCCGGATCGGCGCCCCAGGGCGCGACGAGCTCTACCGGGGCCGGTCACTCAACCGATCCTCCACAATCAACCACCACCTCGAGAAGCTAGATCACGAGGAGGTGCTGCTGCGCCGCGGCGCATGCGCGGGGCTCTACACGTGCGTGGCAGTCCATTCGACGGTCCGCGGTCCCTCCTTGGGAGGCTGCCGGATGTGGGAGTACGAGGATGCGCGCGCGGCCCTGCGAGACGCGCTGCGTCTCTCCCGGGCGATGACCTACAAGGCGGCTGTGGCTGATCTGCCGCTGGGCGGAGGAAAGGGGGTGATCATGATCCCCTCGGGCACGCGGATGTCCTCCCGGCGCCGCCGCGGCGCCCTGCTGGACTTCGCCGAGACAGTTCAGGCACTGGGAGGGCGCTACATCACCGCCGAGGACGTCGGCACCTCGAGCCGCGACATGAGCGTGATCGCCGAACGCACCTCGCACGTGGCAGGCTTGGCGCGCGGGCGCGGGGGTTCCGGCGACCCAAGCCCGTTCACCGCCCTCGGCGTCGAGGCCGCGGTCCGCGCCTGCTGTGAAAGGATTTTCGGCACGGAATCGCTGCGGGAGCGGACGCTCTGCATCGTCGGCCTCGGGCACGTCGGCTCCCGCGTCGCGCGGCGCTGCGCCCGGGCCGGCGCAAAGCTCTTGCTGGCTGATGTCGATCCCCGCAAGCGAGCGTTGGCCGAGCAGCTCGGCGCGCGCTGGGTCTCCACCGAGCAGGCACTAGCGGCTGCCGTCGACGTGCTTGTGCCGTGCGCCCTGGGCGGAGTGCTCAGCGAGGAGACGGTGCCTCAGCTGCATTGCCAGGTTATCGCCGGAGCGGCCAACAATCAGCTGGCCGAGGACCGGGTCGCCGATCTCCTCGCGGCCCGGGGAGTCCTCTGGGCGCCCGATTTCGTGGTCAATGCCGGTGGCCTGATCAACATCGCCCACGAGTTGGGCGGCTACGACCCGGCCCGAGCTCGCCGCCGTGTGCGCGGGATCGGCGACACGCTCCGGGAGATCTTCGAAGTCGCCGACTCAGCCACGGTCACCCCGCTGACAGCGGCCATGGAACTGGCGCGCCGGCGTCTCACCAGGGCTTAGTGGTCCCCACTGCAGACGCGATCGCACCGCTAGCAGCTGTCGGACCTAGGGCAGGAACCGGGTCGGGCGCTCGACGCCGTCTGGCAGCCGGGCCTCATCGGCGAGCTTGTCCAGATGCGCCGCCAGCGTGACCGCAGCCGCCGGGCGCAGGACGGCCGGCGCATCAGCCCACACGTCGTCCAGCAGATCCTCGACGGTCCGTTTTCCCGCCGCCAGGGCCGCCACCAGGCGCCGCTCCCGGTCAAGGCGATGGGCGACGTACTGATCCAGTTTCTCCGGAACCGCTTCGACGAGGGGACCGTGTCCGGGAGCCAGGATCGTGAGCCCACGGCGGCGCAGGCGCTCGAGCCCCTGCAGATAGCCCGCCAGCGCTCCGGGATCGGGGAATATGAACACGCTGCCCTCACCGAGCACCGCGTCGCCGCTCAGTCCCACCTCACCACGGACAAAGGCCACGTGATCGGGTGCATGGCCAGGTGTCGGAAGCGCCGTCAACGGGCCAAACCGGGTGCCCTCGAGCAACGTCACATCAACCTCTCCCCGCGCCCCGGCGAGCTTGGCCTGTGGAAACCGGGCCCGGACGGCGGGAACCGCCTCGGAGTGATCTTGGTGATCGTGGGTCAACGCGATTCCGCCGAGGCCGCCGCGCCGCTCGATCTCCTGGAGCAGAGCTTGGACGTGCTCGTCGAGCGCCGGGCCGGGGTCGACCAGCCAGGTCGGATCCCTCCCCACGAACCACGAGTTCGTGCCGCTGAGCGTGAATGGACCTGGGTTCCGCGCACGAATTCCGACAATGTCGCCACCGGGCAGCTCCATCCGTGTCATGGGCGCAGGATGACAGCCGGACGAGCACCTTCGCAGCCCCCCGCGTGCGAGGCAGGGGTTGCTAGGCTCCTCGACCCTATGGCTGAGCCGACCCCGCCGGATTCCCTTTCCCCCGCTGGCTTGGAGATCGGCGTCGTGCGCGGCGCGGACGCGATCACCCTCGTACTCTCGGGCGAGCTCGACATTGCCTCAGCGCCGTCCCTCGAGCAGGCCCTGGAGGATGTCGGCGCTTCGATTCCGCGTCGCTTGGTCATCGACCTGACCGAAGTCACGTTCATGGACAGCACGGGCCTGCGAGCGCTGCTGCTCGCTCGCCAGCGGACCCAGGCCGCCCAGCAGGAGCTGGTGCTTCGCCCCGGGCCGCGCCAGGTCCAGCGGGTGTTTGAGCTGAGCGGGACCATCGAGCGGTTCGCGTTCGAGGACCCGCCCGCCGCCGCTTGAACGGCGAGCGGCCGTTTGCTGGCCGCTCTACTTGGGCAGGTCCTCTAACGCGTGGAGGGAAAGCTGGCACCCAGGGTTCACCTCGAACTGGATAGCCGGCCTGAGAGCGTCGCCATGGTGCGGGCGATGCTGGCCGGAGCCGCCGAGCTGCTCGAACTCGGCCCAGAGCTGCTCGCCGACCTCAAGACGGCGACCAGCGAAGCTTGCAACAACGTTGTCATGCACGCCTACGGCGACGCCGTCGGTCCCTTGATCGTAGATTTCGTCGCCTCCCCAGCGGCCGTGGAAATCGTGGTCCGTGACTCCGGCGGTGGAATCGTTGACGTCAGCTCTGAAGAGAGCCTGGTTGGTCTCGGCATTCCGGTCATCGACGCCTTGGCGGGCCGCGCCGAGTTTCTCAGCTCGCCGGGTCACGGCACCGAGGTCCGCATGCGCTTCGCCTACCGCCGCGTTGACATCCCCCGGCTGGGCAGTTCCGTCGCCGTGGCCCCGGTACATCCTCCAACCTTGGTCAACGGTCAGGTGGTCTTGAGCGTCGCTCCCGTTCCGCTGCTTTCCGGGATCCTGGGCCGGGTCGCCGGCGTAGTGGCCGCGCAGGCCTACTTGTCGGTAGATCGCTATTCCGACCTGTATCTGATCACCGATGGCATCGCCTCGCACGCCGCTGCCTTCTCGCTCACCGACGCGATCACCGTCGGCCTGACGGCGAGCGCGCGGCGCATCGACCTGCGTGTGGGACCTTTCCCCCCCGGGACAGGTTCACGCCTGCAGGCCGTTGACCCGCCGGGTCCCTCCTCTCTGCACACCTTGCTTGTCGACAAGGTCTCCGTAGAGGCCGCCGAAGACAGTGAAACCGTGCACTTCACGGTGATCGATCTGCACGCCGGCTCGGCCGCCGCAGGTTGACGGAGGCAGGGCTGACTGTGGCTGCCCCTGGATCGAAGACCCCGCGTAGGCGGGCTGTCGCATATCGGGGCGCCCGGATTTGAACCGGGGACCTCACCGACCCGAACGGTGCGCGCTACCAGGCTGCGCCACGCCCCGATGGGCTCCAGTATCCCACAGGGGGCTGTTGCGGCAGTTCCTGACCCGTCAGCCCGAGTGCCGGCCGAGCGGCGGGAGGATCCCGCTCGGATCAGGCAAGGGAACTCGACGGAAGCTGAACCTTGGGAAGCGACAGTCTGGGGGGCGGCGGCAACGGTACATGGATGTTGTTCACCGCATCGGTCACCGACTGGACACTCGGAAGTCCAACCTTGGGCAGCTTCGGGGGGACTGGCGCGCCAGACCCTCCCCCGCCCAGCAGTCCGGTAGCGGACGTAACGCCCCCTCCCAGCTTGGCCGCCGCGCCCGGAACCGCGGCGGCGGCCCCGGCAGCCGCTCCCGTGAGCGTGGACGACTGGGACGCCCCACCATTCGGCTTCGCAGTGGACGCGCCGTGCGTTGCCGCCTGCCGACCGGACGCGGCCTTGCCCGCCGCTGCCCCCGTGGCAGTGGAGGATCCCGCGGCCCGAGCGCCCGCGGGGCCCGGCACGGACTGCGCTCGGCGGCTCTGAGCGGTAGCGGCGGCACGATGGTTAGCCGAACCGGGCGAAGCCGGTGACGCGCCGCCCCGGTGCCCCATGGCCGCTGGGTGGCCGAGCTGATGGGTATCGAGGCTGGCCACGATCCCTCCACCCGCCCCGGCTACCACGAGGGTTGCGGCCGCTGCGGTGGCGGCGCGCCCGAATCCCGTCAGCGGGCCGGTCGGATCGGCCAGCTGGGCGATCGCCTGCAACGGGCGTAGGGCGGAGATCCCAGGCGAACCGGAGGCGGCGACCGTGTCGTCTCCGTGGGAACCTCGACGCAGGCGCAACCAGGGGAACGGCAGCAGGGCAGCGATCTTTCCGACCAGACCCGGGGCATGGAAGAACGACTCGTCGAGGCCGGCCACTCGGGCGACGCGACGGCACGGCTGGCAATGCGCGAGATGGCGCGCGAGCTGACGGCGCTGGCGCGTGCCAAGCGCTGGGCGCTCATCGCCGGCCGCGATCACGGTCTGAACTTGCTCGCACCGGCGGCCGCTGACCAGCTCGTCATATTCGGCGTGCAGGCGCCGGCGGGCTCGGAACAGCGTGCTTTCCACCATGGGCTTGCTCATCCCCATCCGGTCCCCGATCTGCCTGTAGCTGAGCCCCTCTAGCTCGCGCATGACCATGATCCGGTGATGGTTCTCCGAGAGCCCCTGGAAGGCGCCGCGGAGATCGTCGAGCTTCTGCTTGTTCTCGATCGCGGCCTCCGGAGCCTGGGAGCGGGACAGCATCTGCTCGCTGAACTCGCCGGAGCCCTCCGACACGTCGAGCGAGACCTCCAGGGCGCGGCGGCGGCGCCGAAACTCGTCGATGCACGCGTTGCGGGCGATTTCGTAGATCCATGGCTTGAAGGCGACCGGCTGACTGGTTTCCCGGAGCCGTCGAAGGGCCGCGATGAACACGTCCTGGGCCACGTCCTCGGCGCGGCCGTGGTCTCCCACCATGCCGAGGACGTAGGCGCGAATGCGGGCCACGTAACGGCCGTACAACTCCTCGAAAGCGCGGTCGCTGCCGGCGCGGACCGCGACGATCAACTCGTGATCTGTGCACGAGGGCGCGAGTTGGGTCACGTTCTGAGCGAGTGACACGACCGTCGATCTTCCCCTGGTTACCCCTGCCTGGGCCGTTCTGAACTCTACCGTTTATCTGAGCCGTGTCCAGGCGGCAAAACGCGGGCGGATTCGCTGGTCAATGCGCAAGAAACCGGCAAATGATGTTGAGCCCGTCTGCCCGACGCGCCATACTTGTCGCCATGTAGAAAACGGCAAAGGAGGAGACGGACCGATGGCCAATCACCTGACGCCTACCGAACTTGCACGAGAGGCCGGCCTCGAGCGCCGAGACGTGATCGTCAAGTGTGTCGAGTTGGGCGTCCCGATCTTCAACGGTCGTATCGACAAGACCCTCTTCCTCTCAAGCCTCCAGGCGATGACGCCGGGCCAGCAGCCGCAGGCGCAGGCCGCGAGCGCATAGAGCTTTTTATGGGCCCGGCTCCGCCGGGCTCGGTTTGGTTAGTCCTGGGCTGACTGTCGCAGTACGGTCGAGGTGGTCTGCTCGAGGATCTTTCGCCAAGCGCGAGTTGTCTCTCGCTCAGCCTCGAAGTGCTTGACCACCTTGCGCACCCTGGTCGCCGAGATCTCAATCCCGTGCCGCGCGCAGATCCGCTTGAACCGCGCGTAGTCGTGCGCCAGCTTCAGCGTCACCGATTGGAACCCGTGGCGCGCGATGTCGACGCGTGAGGTGTAGTTCATGATGCTCGTCTGAAACATCAGTTCATCATTGGGCTCGGGCTCGATCAGAATGATGTCGACTCCGGGATAACGCTCCTCCCAGCGCCGGGCCAGCTCGTGCAGTCGCTGATAGGCCAACAGCTTGAACGCCTGGTAGCCGATCTGCGGGAAGCCCATGTCCGACACCCGCCGAGGCCGCGAGCCGGTCATGGTCGGGATGCTCCGCTCGAAGTCGTTGACGTAGGGCACCAGCGGATTGACGACGATGATGAACCTGGCTCCTGCCTCGACCGCGATATCCAGGTTCGTGGTCGAGAGGATGCCTCCGTCGATGAGCTCGCGGTCCTTGACCTTGACCGGCTTGTAGAGCATCGGGAGCGCCCCCGAGGCACTCACGGCGGTCGAGATCGGGACGTCGTCCCAGCCCTCGGCGCCAAGCACGATGCGCTCGCAGGTGTCCAGGTCGGTGGCCGCCAGATACAGCTCGTGCGCCAACAGCCGGAAGTCGTCCGTCCGGTCCGGATCGGAAAGGATCGTTCGCACGTAGCGCTCGATCCCCTGGCCGGAGTACAGGCCCGAAGGAAGTGCCTCGGCGAGCCCCACGGCGAGGTCCACGGCGGAGATCTGGCCCAGATCACGGACCAGATTGCGCACCAACCGGGCCAACCGCAACGGCAGCATCGCGCCCTTGGTCAGGAACTCTCCGTAGTTGGGCTTGAGCAACGCACTGATCCGGGCGTCCGGAAATGGGGTTGGCACCTGCTGCACGATCACGCGCATCATCTCCTCGGGTGTCACCCCGTTGGCCACCGCCGCCGCCACGAAGGCGCCGGCGCTGGTGCCCACGTAGACGTCGAACTCATTGACCGTGCGGTTAACCGACAGCAGATCAAGCGCTCGCAGCGCACCGATCTCGTAGACGCCGCCCGTGAATCCACCCCCACCAAGGACCAGCGCGGACCTGGACCGCGGCTGGCGTCGCCGCTTTCCTGGCTCCCGCGTGCCGCTTGCCGGCCGCTCGGTGCCCGCTGTGTCGAGCTTGACCACCTTGCCCATGCGCAAGCGATTCTACGGCTGCCCCTGCCCCGTGCACCGCGCTTTTCGCCGCTCTGAGCGGTTAGATACACCAATGCGCAGGTTCTTGACCTCGCTGACGGCGTGCTGCTTGCTGCTGCTGGCGCTGACCAGCCCTTCAGCGGCCTCGACCGCCTCCGCGCAGCGAACGCTGAGAAGCGTCCTGGATCGGTCGCTGAACGCCGCGCACGGCGCGAGCGGCGCATACGTGGTCGACCTCACTACCGGCCAGCCGCTCTATGCGCTTGCGGCGAGTCGCCCACGACTGCCCGCCTCGGTGGAGAAGCTGTACACAACGTCGACGGCGCTCCTGCGCTTCGGTCCCAACGCCAACCTCGTCACCCGGATTCTCGGATCGGGTGCCTCGGATGCCTCTGGCGGCTGGCACGGCAGCTTGTATTTGAAGGGAGGCGGGGACCCAACGTTCGGCTCATCCTCCTATGACGCTTTCGCCTACGGGACGGGGGCGACGATGCAGCGCCTGGTCGCCAACCTGGTCCGGCAGGCGGGTCTCACTTCCGTCCATGGCCCAATCGTCGGCGATGAGTCCTATTTCGATTCGCTCCGTGGCACCCCGCCGACCGGGTTCCAGCTCTCCTCCGAGGTTGAGGGCATGCTCAGTGCGCTGGCCTACGACCGCGGCCTCGCCAACGAGCAGGGGACCTCGTTTCAGACCCGCCCCGCGCTGTTCGCCGCGCAGCGGCTGGCCGCCGCCCTGCGCGCCGATCACGTTTCCGTTCTCGGTCGCACCCGGATTTCCAGTGGTCCGACTCCGGCCGGCGCACGCCTGCTCGCGACGGTCCACTCGCCGCGGATGTCCACGCTGATTGGGCTTACCAACACCCCCTCGGACAACTTCATGGCCGAGATGCTGCTCAAGGACATCGGGGCCCGGTTTGGCGGCCGGGGTTCGACTGCCGCCGGCGCTGCGATCGTACGCAGCCAGATGGCCCAGAGCTTTGGCATCCATCCTCGCCTCGAGGACGGATCCGGACTCTCCCGTAACGACCTCACGAGCCCGCGAGATGTGGTCAGGTTGCTCGCCTCAATGGTCTCCAATGTGCCTTTCGTCCGGTCGCTGTCCGTGGCCGGGGTGTCCGGCACGCTCCAGGCCGGGTTGCGCGGGACCGCCGCCCAGGGACGCTGCCGCGGCAAGACCGGCACCCTGCACGACGTCGCGAACCTGGTCGGTCTGTGCACGGCCCGGGACGGACACCAGCTGGCGTTCGCCTTCTTGATGAACTCGGTCGACCCGGTCAACGGTCACGCGTTGGAGGACAACATGGCCGTCGCGCTGGCCAAGTACTCCGGCTGAGCCCCGGGGCGGGGTGCGCGCCCGGCGGCTGAGCCCGGGGCAGGCTGCGTCGCCGGGCCGCGGGCGGTTTAGTCCAGCAGCCGGCGCAGGCCGTCCTCGTCCAGCACCGGCACCCCGAGCCGTTCGGCCTGAGCCAGCTTGGTGCCCGGGCTGGCGCCGGCGACCACAAACGACGTCCGCTTGGACACCGAGCCGGTGACCTTCCCACCCGCGGCGATGATCATCTCGGTGGCCTGCTCACGCGTCAGGTCGGGCAGCGTCCCGGTCAGCACTAGTGTCTTGCCCGCCAGCGGCCCCTCCCCAGGCGGCAGTCCCTCCTGCACCATGCGCAGACCCTCGCTGCGCAGATCCTCGATCAGGGCCCGCATCTGCGGGTCGCTGAGTTGCTCGTGGATCTTGTGCGCCATCTTCGGGCCAACCCCCGATGTCTGCTCGATCTCCTCCGCAGTCGCGCTCAGCAGCGCGTCAACAGTGCGGAACTGCTGGGCCAGGTTGCGACCGGTGACATAGCCGACCTCCTCAATGCCCACTGCGTAGAGCACGCGGCCGAACGGCTGCTGCTTAGAGCCCTCGATCGCCGCCACGAGCTTTTCAGCCGAGACCTGCCCAAAGCCCGGCTGCCCGGTGATCTGCTCCACGGTCAGGCGATAGAAATCCGCTGCCGTGCGGACCCAGCCCAGCTCCATGAACAGACTCACCTGTTTCTCGCCCAGGCCATCGATGTCCATCGCCCCGACGTAATGCTTGAGTAGCTGCCAGCGTCGCCCGGGGCAGTCGCGGTTGGGACACCGGGTGAACACCGAGTCCGCGGGCTTGATCGTCGGCGTGCCGCAGACGGGGCAGGTCGCCGGCGGACGCGGGGGCGGCGGACGGTCGGTGCGCTCGGCGACGTGCGGCGCCGGCGAGAGTACCTGAGGGATCACATCGCCGGCGCGGAGCACGATCACCTCTTCGCCTTCCCGGATGTCCTTGCGCGCCAGGTCCTCCTCGTTGTGCAGCGTGGCCAGCTTGATCGTCACGCCGCCGACCTGCACCGGTTCGAGCATTGCGTAGGGGTGCAGATCGCCGAACTTTCCGGGGTTCCAGCCGATCTGCTTGAGCTTGGTCACTGCCGTCGTCGGCGGGAACTTCCAGGCGATCGCCCAGCGCGGCTCTCGCCCCACCACCCCCAAACGCCGCTGGAGCTCGACCTCGTTGACCTTCACGACCACGCCGTCGATTTCGAAATCGAGCGATCCTCGGCGCTCTTCCCATGACCGGCACTGGGCCACCACCTCGTCCTCGAGGCGCAGCAGCTTGACGTCTGGGTGCACCGGGAAGCGGTGCTCCCGTAGCCACTGCAAAGCGTCCCAATGCGTGCTGAAGCTGATGCCCTCCGTGGTCCCAACGGCGTAGGCCCAGAATGAGAGCGGTCGGTCGGCGGCCAGCTTGGGGTCCAGCTGACGGATCGTTCCCGCAGCAGAGTTGCGGGGGTTCATGAACGTCGACCGGCCCGCCTCAGCCCGACGCTCGTTGAGCGCTGCGAAGTCCGGCAGCGACATGTAGACCTCGCCCCGCACCTCGATCAGCGCGGGCGGACCCTCCATGTCCAGCCGCAGCGGGATCCCGGCGATCGTCTTGAGGTTGTGCGTGACGTCCTCGCCCACCTCGCCGTTGCCCCGGGTGGCGCCGCGCTCAAACACACCATCGCGATACAGCAGCGAGATCGCCAGCCCGTCGATCTTCGGCTCGGCCACGTACTCGAACTCCGGATCGTCGATCCCCTCGCGCGCCAGGTGATTGCGCATTCGCTGGATCCAGGCCCGCAGCTCGTCAGCCGAGCGTGCGTTGGCCAGGGAGAGCATCGGCTGCGGATGGCGGACCTTCTCCAGATCGCTGACCGGTTCGCCGCCTACCCGCTGGGTCGGCGAGTCGGGGGTAATCAGGTCTGGATGCTCCTCCTCGATCTTGCGCAGCTCGTCGATCAGCGCGTCGTACTGATCGTCCCCGATCTCCGGGTCGTCGAGCACGTAGTAGCGGTGGCCGTGGTAGTCCAGCTGCCGGCGCAGCTCGGCCGCGCGGGCCTGTTCATCGGCGGACTTCGAAGCCTGTGGGCTCACGCTTGCACCTCCCCGGCGTCGACCTCCTCGGCGGCGGGCGCGATCAACCGGGCCAGGTCATACCGGATCAGCGCGTCGAGTCCCTCACGGTCGGTGAGATCGAAGTGGATCGGCGTCACTGCGATCTTGCCGGCAGCAACCGCCGCGAGGTCGGTGCCGGTCTCATCGCGTTCGTAGCTGGCGTCACCGTAGATCCGATACAAGCGACGCTTGCCCGCCCCCTCATCGACCAGCGCCAGCTCATCGCGATAGATCCGCTTGCCCAATCTGGCGACCTCCACCCCGTCAGGCTCAGTGCCCGGCACATTGATATTCAGCAGCGTGCCGGAAGGCAGCGGCACACTCTCGAGCTCAGCCACCAGCCGCGCCGTGAAGGTCGCCGCGGTGGCGAACTCGAATCCGGTGGCCGAGGTGAAGTCAAGCTCACACGCCTTCGATTGCTGGGAAACCGCGATGCCCGGCAGTCCGAGCACAATCGCCTCAAGCGCCGCCGCCACTGTGCCCGAATAGGTGATGTCGTCGCCCAGATTCGACCCGTGGTTGATTCCGGACACGACGAGCGCAGCTTCGAACCCTTCGATCAGACCCAGGCGGGCCAGCCGCACGCAGTCCACCGGCGTCCCGTCGGTCGCGTAGCCGACAGTCCCGTCGCCGAAGTCGACCTCCTGGACCCATAACGGTCTCCGGGTCGTGATCGAGCGCGCCATCGCCGAGCGGTTGCCGTCGGGCGCAACCACGGCGAGCTCGATGCCGGGAAGCGTCAGCAGCGCCTTGCGCAGCGCCTGCAGCCCAGCGGCTTCGATTCCGTCGTCGTTGGTCAATAACACATGCATCTCCTACTGATCCTAGTGCCGGTCCCGGCTGCTGGAGGCCGAGCCCGCCAGCGCCTGCGCGATCGCCGCGGCCACCGCAATCGGCTCGTTATCAAGTTGACGCCAGGTCACCCGGATCATGATGTAGCCGGCCGCGGCTAGGACTGTCTGCTTGGTGCGGTCGCGCTCGAACGCAGCCCGGTGCCCGTGAAACCTGTAGCTGTCGACCTCGACGATCAGTTTCCGCGCCGGCCAGTAGAAGTCCACCTCATACCCGCGAACGCGCGCGTTGACTAGCGGCGGCGGCAGCCGGGCTTGGCGTATGAGCAGCTTCATTCGGCGCTCGGCCTCCGAGCGAGTGAACGCGGGACCGCCCTCGCGGTCCAACTCGACTCTGAGAGCACCGGTGCCAGCACGGTTCGCGTTACGCACGAGCGCCCGCCGCAGCTCCCGTTCGCTGGTCAGCCCGAGCGCGTAGGCCTCGGCGATCGCGCGCTCGAGCTCGTCGCTTGTGGCCCGTGAGGCGAAGTCGATCAGCGTGCGGGCCGGCGAGGTGATGGGGATGCCGTTTCTCAGTCGCCGGTCGGCACTGTTCAGCCCTTGGGCGCGATGGATCCGGAGACCCTCGCGGATCCGAGGACTCCGCCCAACCACGGTGACTTCCGTCGCGTCCCCGGACGAGGCGGCAAGACCCCACAACGAGGCAGCCGATCGGTGGCTCACGACCGAACCGGGGCCGCAGGCCAAGACCGCCGCGAGCTCCGGAGCGCCCGGCGGCAGAACCGCCGTCCCGAATGAATACACACCGTGATGAACCCTGTGCAACGAACCGCGTTTGCACCTGGTGCAAATGGCGTCTTTGCTCAGCCCGGCCGCAACCAGCTGGCGAGTGGTCGCGAGTTCCAGCTGCTGCTGGGCCACCCAGCCCGCCGTCGGGTCACCCCCGCGGTTAGCCCGACAAAAGTCACGAACTGCCTCAACCGAGACGATTGAGGCGAAATAGTCGGGCTGGCGCCGAGTTTTGGACCGCGATCCGGATCCGCGGACCACTTTGTGACGTTTGTCGGGCTCCGGAGGGGCCATCGGACGTCGAGAGGCCATGGGGCAACCGATCGGTCCCCCTCAACGCTGAAGTTGGCACAAGCGAACACAGAGTCTTGACAAACCGCCGGGAAAGGGGAAGACCTCAGCGCCGGGAAGGGGAAGACCTACGCGCTGCCCCAGCGAGCACCCGCTCACCTGAGTACCCCACCCCGGCCAGGTACAGCCCGTGCGCCGGCGCGGTCGGTCCGGCGGCTGACCGCGGCGCACCATGCAACAGCGCGGCGAACGAAGACAGCGACCGGCCACCTGCCGCCACCTGCAGCATCGTCCCCACCAGCACCCGGTTCATCCGCCGCATGAATGCGTCGGCCTCAATCCAGAACTCGAGCACGTCCGGCGAGCCCGGCGCCGGCCTCCAAAACGCAGCCGACACGTCCCGGGTGAAACGTACGTGATCGGTCTCGGTCGGAGTGAACGCGGTGAAGTCGTGCGTGCCCGTCAGCAGCGACGCACACGCCGCAAGCGCCGAGAAATCCACGGGATAGGACCAGTGCAGCGCCCGCCGGGCCTCGAGCGCACTCCGGGCCCGCCGCGCGAGCACCCGGTAGCAGTACGCCCGCGAGGTGGCGTCGCGACGCGCATCGAATCCCGGCGGGCCCGCAGAACACGACAGCACCGCCACGTCGTCTCCCAGCAGCGCGTTGAGACCCTCCACCCGGGCCACCGGCCCGGGGTAACTGGCCACCTGACCCCAGGCGTGGACGCCGGCGTCGGTGCGGCCGGCCACGGTCAGAGGGACCGAGTCACGACGCAGCACTACCCTCAACGCCTGCTCGAGCGAGGCCTGCACCGTCCGGGCCCCCGCCTGGGCGGCCCAGCCGGCAAATCCGCTGCCGTCGTATTCGACCAGTAGGCGGGAGACCGCGCCCGCCTCAATGCCTTCGGGGCCCAGCAACGACGCGGGGCCTAGACCAGCTCCAGCAGCACCATCTCGGTCGAGTCCGACGAGCGCGGCCCGAGCTTCAGGATCCGCGTGTAGCCGCCCGGACGCTCCGAGTAGCGCGGGGCGATCTCCTCGAACAGCTTGTAGACCGCGAACTTGTCCTGTCCGAGGGCCGACAGCGCCTGCCGGCGCGCGTGCAGATCGCCGCGCTTGGCGAGCGTGATCAGCTTCTCGACCTCGGGCTTGACGGCCTTGGCCTTGGCCTCGGTGGTCTTGATCCGCTCGTGGTCGATGACCTCTTTCGAGAGGTTCATCAGCAGCGCCTTGCGGTGCGAGGCGCTCCGAGACAGCTGATATCGCTGGCGCTGATGGCGCATGATCGAAGCGGGACCTTACTCGCCCCGCAGCCCGAGGCCGCGTGCGTGCAATGTCTCGATCACTTCATCGATCGACTTCTTGCCGAAGTTGGGGATCGCGTTGAGCTCGGACTCGGTCTTGGCCACGAGGTCGCCGACGGTCTGGATACCGGCCCGCTTGAGACAGTTGTAGGAACGGACGCCGAGTTCCAGTTCCTCGATCAGGATCTCGTCCATGGCGTTCGGCTGCCGCGCGGCGGTGCCGCTGTTGTTGGCACCGACCATGCCCGGCTCGAGCGCACCCGATGAGCCCGTGTCGCGCAGCTCGACCACCCGGTCGGCGTCGGTGAAGATCGCCAGCTGAGAAATCAGGATCTCCGCAGCCTCACGCAGCGCCGCGTGGGGGTCGATCGAGCCATCGGTCTCGATGTCAAGCGTGAGCTTGTCGAAGTCGGTCCGCTGACCGACCCGCGCCTGCTCCACGTTGTAGGCCACGCGGCGCACCGGCGAGAAGATCGAGTCGATCGGGATCACGCCGATCGGCTGGTCGGCCGACTTGTTCTCCTCGGCGGGACGGTAACCGCGGCCGCGACCGATGGTCAGATAGACCTCGAGCTTGGTCTTGTTCTCCAGCGTGGCGATGTGGGCGTCGGGGTTGAGGATCTCAACACCGGAGGGAAGATCGATGTCCTTGGCGGTGATCTCACCGGGTCCGGTAACCACCAGGGGCGCTTCGATCTCCGTCGCGTCGCTGTGCATCCGGCAGACGATGCCCTTGAGGTTCAGGACGATGTCGGTCACGTCCTCCTTGACGCCCCTGATCGTCGAGAACTCGTGGGCGACGCCCTCGATCCGCACGCTGGTCACTGCGGCGCCGGCGAGCGAAGACAGCAGCACGCGCCTCAGGGAATTTCCAAAGGTGTAGCCGAAGCCCCGATCGAGCGGCTCGATCGTGAAGGAACCGCGGTTGTCATCAACAGACTCGCTGGAGATTCGGGGGACTTGGAAGTCGAGCATCAGGGTCCTAACGTCGTGGGGTTACTGCCGCCGCCTAGACGGCTGTCAGAGCCGCGCCCGCTGAGGAGCCGCGCGGCTGAAAGCTTGCTTCTACTTCGAGTACAGCTCGACGATGAGCTGCTCCTGCACCGGCGCGGCGATCTCCCGCCGCTCCGGCTTGCGCAGCACCTTCGCCGTGAGCGAATCGTGGTCCGCCTGCAGCCACGCCGGCACCTGGCCGGTGAGCTCGGTGGCATCACGGATCACCTGTCCCGCCGTCGAGCGGGTGTGGATGGCGATTACGTCGTTGTCGCGCATCTGGTAGCTGGGGATATTCACCCGACGCCCGTTCACGGTCCAGTGACCGTGCAGGATCAGCTGGCGTGCCTGGCGGCGAGATGCGGCAAAACCGAGCCGTACGAGCACGTTGTCGAAGCGACACTCGAGCATCCGCAGCAAGTTCTCGCCGGTGATCCCGGTCTGCCGAGACGCCTTGTCGTAATAGATGCGGAACTGCTTCTCGAGCACACCGTAGTAGCGCTTGGCCTTCTGCTTCTCACGCAGCTGGACGCGGTACTCGCTTTGCTTCTGGCGTCCGCGGCCGTGATCGCCGGGCGGATAGGAGCGTCGCTCGACGCCGCACTTGTCGGTCAGACAACGCTCGCCCTTGAGGAACAACTTCTGCCCCTCCCGACGGCACTGCTTGCACTGGGGTCCGGTATCACGAGCCATGACTAAACCCTCCGCCGCTTCCGGGGGCGACATCCGTTGTGGGCCTGCGGGGTGACATCCTTGACGCCGGTGACCTCGAGTCCGGCCGCCTGGAGTGAGCGGATCGCCGTCTCACGTCCCGAGCCGGGCCCCTTGACGAACACCTCGACCTTCTGCAGGCCGTGCTCGATGCCCTTGCGCGCGGCCGCATCGGCCGTTACCTGCGCGGCGAACGGAGTCGACTTGCGCGAGCCCTTGAAACCGGCACCGCCGGCCGACTCCCACGCGATCACGTTGCCCTCGCGGTCGGTCAGGGACACGATCGTGTTGTTGAACGACGTCTTGATGTGAGCCTGGCCAATGGGGATGTTCTTGCGCGCACGGCGTCGACCGCGCTGAGGCCTTCTCGGTGCCGGGCTCATTTCTTGGTCGCCTTCTTCTTACCGGCCACTTGCATGCGCTTGGGGCCCTTGCGGGTGCGCGCGTTGGTCTTTGTGTTCTGACCGTGCACCGGCAGACCACGCCGGTGGCGCAGCCCGCGATAGCAGCCGATTTCCTGCAGGCGCTTGATGTTCTGCGAGCGCTCGCGGCGGAGGTCTCCCTCAACCGTGAGTCCGCTGTCGATCGCCTCACGCAGCCGGACGACCTCTTCTTCGGTCAAGTCACGGACCTTGCGGTCGGGCTCCACGCCGACGTCGGCGAGCAGCTTGTTGGATGTCGAGCGCCCAATGCCGTAGATGTAGGTGAGGCCAATCTCGACGCGCTTGTTGAGGGGGATGTTGACCCCTGAAATTCTTGCCATGGCTCGCCCTCTCCCCCGCTAGCCCTGCCGCTGCTTGTGACGAGGATTCGAGCAGATGACAAGGACCCGCCCATCACGGCGGATGATCTTGCACTTCTCGCACATCGGCTTGACCGAGGGTCGTACTTTCACGTCGTTTTGCTCCGTAGCTATTAGAAAAGTTCCCTCGGCGTGGCTCTGGCGACCGGTACGGTCGCCGCTACCCCGCTGAGACGCGACACGCAGCGACAAACACGGGCGCTACGAGCGCAACGCGTGATCTTAGCAGGGGGGAAACCTTCGGTGCCGGGCCGGGCTCAGGCGGCAGCGCGCCCATTTCCAGCCTCGTGCCACGGGGTCAGCACGCGCGGACCCGACGCAGTGACGGCGATGGTGAATTCGAAATGGGCGGCCAGCGATCCGTCTTGGGAAAAGATCGACCAATGGTCTTCTCCGACCCGGACCGCGTGGCGGCCCGCGGTAACCATCGGCTCCACGGCCAGGACCATGCCCGCCTCCAGCGGAACTCCGGTACCCGGGGCGCCGTAGTTGGGAATCTGCGGGTCCTCGTGCATGCTGCGGCCGATGCCGTGACCGACGAGGCTGCGCACGATCGAGAGGCCCTCCGCCTCCACGTGTTCCTGGATGGCATGCGAGACATCGCCTAACCGATTGCCGACCCGGCACTGAGGAACAGCCACGAGAAGCGCCTCCTCGGTCACGTTCAGCAGCTTGTGGGCAACCGGCGAGATCGGACCCACGGGAAAGGTACGAGCCGCGTCGGCAACCCAGCCATCCAAGATCACGCCGATGTCCACCGAGATGATGTCGCCGCGCTCGAGCTTGTATGGGCCAGGGATGCCGTGAACGATCATCGAGTTCGGCGAGGCGCAGATCGAACCGGGAAATCCCCGATAGCCCTTGAATGCGGGCTCTGCTCCCTGTGAGCGGATGAACTTTTCGGCGGCTTGATCGAGCTCACGCGTGCTCACCCCGGGGCGGACCTTGCCGGCCAGCAGATTCATCGTCTTGACGAGAATCGCCCCCGCGGCGGCCATCTTTTCGATCTCCTCTGGGCTCTTCTTGATGATCATCCTGCGGTACTACACATTCTCCTCGAGGCGCAGCGTCGCAATCACGGCGCGGATGTGGTCGTGAACGTCAGTGGGATCGCGTGTGCCGTCGATGCGACGCATTAGGCCCTGCTCGTCGTAGTAATCCACCAGCGGCTCGGTCTGTTCGTGGTAGACCTTCAGCCGGTTCTTGACCACCTCGGGCTTGTCGTCGTCGCGCTGGATCAACCGTGAGCCGTCCTGATCGCAGATGCCCTCGTGCTTGGGCGGGTCGAATTCGACGTGATAATTGTGCCCCGCCTTGACGCAGACCCTTCGGCCCGACAGGCGCCGAATCACCTCCTCGTCTGGCACGTCGATCAGCAGCGCCGTGGTAACCCGACGACCCAGCTCTGAGAGCTGCTCGTCCAGCGCCTGGGCCTGCTCGAGCGTACGCGGGAAGCCGTCGAGGATGAAGCCGTCCTGTGCATCGGGCTCCTGGAGGCGCTCGGCGGCCATCTTGACCATGACCTCGTCCGGGACGAGTTCCCCCGCGTCCATGTAGCGCTTGGCCTCCTGACCGAGCTCGGTGCCCTCCTTCACATTCGCGCGCAGCATCTCACCGGTTGAGATGAAGGGCAGCTGGAAGTCCTGACGCAGGCGGTCGGCCTGTGTCCCCTTGCCAGCGCCGGGAGGTCCGAACAGGATCAGGTTGAGTTGTGACACGACCGCCACTGTACCGGCGCGACGCACCTGCCGCACGGCGATTGCGGGCGGGTCGGCGTCCCTGCCGACCCGTGCCCACGTTCGTTGACTGCCCCCTTTTGCCCCCGGCCCGTTGGAGCCCGATGGCTCCCCCAAGTCCTACGTTTGCAGCCCCCAAATGACTACCGCCAAATTAATCGCGCCCCCTGCTGCTCGCCCCAGGTGTCAACCCCAGACTTTCGGAGCCCGCAACCCTGGGCCGACGAAGTCGGACGTCCTCGAGCACGCCGGCCAGCTCGACCCAGCCGTTGAAGCTCCGCGGCTCCTGGCCACTGTCGGCCGTCATGACGCCAGCGATCGGGTCCGAGTCCAGCTCGATCGACAGGCTGACGTTGACGGAGCGACGGATCATGCGCGCAGCATTGCGCCGACCCGGACTTTTCGCCCCAGGGAGAGACCCAAGGATTAGCCATCAGCCCGGGCCCCCGGTGTCCAAAGGACAGAGTTTTAGGGTAGTACCACCTGGTGGTGGTGTGGGAGACGCGTGACAGGCGCGGACAAGGGGTCCGCGGGACTGGCGACTTGCGTGAGCGAGACGGGTCGCTGCAGGCGATCGACGACGTGGTGACGGCGGCTGCGCGCGGAGAGGGACGGGCGCTCCTGATCGAAGGCCATGCCGGGATGGGCAAGACGCGTCTGCACGGAGCCGCCCTCGATCACGCCCGGGCCCGCGGTTTACGGGTGATCCGGGCGATCGGGGCTGAGCTCGAGCGCAACCTGGCCCTGGGAGTCGCCGCCCAGCTCCTCCGTCGCCTTCTGGGCGAGCTCGCGCCCGAAGCGCGTGAGGCTGTCCTGGGCACCGCCCCGGACCAGGTCCGCGCGCTCGCGGGCGCACCGCCCCGAGACTCCCCGCGCGAACCGGCGGATGGCGCTCTGATCTCGCACGCGATTTTCAATGTGATCGCAGCGGCGAGCGAGAGCGCCCCGACGCTGGTAGCGGTCGATGACCTCCACTGGTGTGATGATGCCTCGCTCGAGTTTCTGCTCTATCTGCTGAACCGGCTTGATGAGTTGCCGATTGGCATCGTGCTCGGCCGCCGCGCCAATCTTGGCGAGGGTCCGTCCGACATCGAGGACCGTATTGCCACTCACCCGTCGGTGACGCTCGAGCGCCTAGCGCCACTCGGTCTGACCGCGGTGGGCGATGTGACGCTGCGTCAGCTGCCGGGACGCGGCGACGAGGCTCTGGTGGCGGCTTGCCATGCAGCCACCGCAGGCAACCCGTTCTATCTCCATGAGCTGCTGCTCGAGCTCAAACTGTGCCCGGAGCTCCGCGGCGATGAGCTTGCGCAACGGGCCCAGTCGTTGGCTCCTGACGCGGTCACCCGCTCGGTACGGGTCCGGGTTGGCCGCCTGGGCAGCCATGCGAGCGCGCTGGCGAAGGCGGTAGCGATCCTGGGTGACGAGGTTCCCGTGCGCCAGGCCGCGGCGCTGGCCGCGCTACCGTTCCCGGCCGCCGCGGAGGCGGCAGACCGACTGGCCGCGGTCGAGGTTCTCCTCGCTCGTGAGCCGTTGCAGTACGTACATCCGCTCGTGCGTCACGCGATCAGGGCCGACATTCCCGCCTCCGAGCGCGCGAGCCGGCACCTAGACGCTGCACGCCTGCTGTACGCGGAGGGCGAGAGCGCGGAGCGGGTGGCCGCCCACCTGCTGCACGGCCGGGCCGAGGGCAGCGACTGGGTCATCGACCGCCTCCGGGCAGCGGCCCGTGAGGCTCAGCTGCGCGGCGCGGCCCAGTCAGCCTGCCGCTACCTGCAACGTGCGCTGGAGGAGCCGCCGGGCGAGGAGCTGCGGCCCACCGTGCTTGCCGAACTGGGTGCCGCGGAGGCAGCAGTTGGCGCCGCCTCCGCGGCCGAGCACCTGTCCGCGGCGGCCGAAGGCTTCCGCGATCCTGTCCGCCGGGCACAGCTGCACCTTGAGCAGGGTCAGGCGCTATATGGCCAGAGCCTGCACGAGCAGGCTGCGAGCGCGTATGAAACGGGCTTGGCCGAGCTGTCCAGCAACCCCGGCGGAGGTGATGCAACCGACCTGCACGACGCGCTGCAGACGGGATATATCGCCACGGCAACATTGTCGCCCGGGCTGCGAGCGAGCGCCAAGCGGCGTTCGGCCGAGCTGCTGGCCCGAGCCGAGCACGGCCCTCGCTCGCAGGGACAACGGATGCTGCTGGCCCAAGCGGCACTGCAAGCCGGCTTCGCCGGCGAGCGCGCCGCGCGCACGGCGGACCTGGCCGAACGTGCTTGGGACGGCGGCGCGCTGCTCACCCATGAGCGCGTCGGCGGCATGGCTTGGAGGCTGGCAACGGCCGCGTTGACTCTGTGCGGCCGACTCGAGCGCGCCGTGGAGGTGACCGACGCTGTCCTCGCCGACGCGCGTAAACGTCAGTTGACGGTCGTCGTCGCCACAGCCAGTTATTGCCAGGGCCTTCCGAAGCTGCTCCTGGGACAGGTGACGGACGCGATCGTTGAACTCGAAGCCGCCATCGACTCGGCCCATTACGGCTGGCGCCAGTTCAGCCGAACGGCCCAGGCCGGGTTGGCGTTGTGCCTGATCGAACGAGACAAGCTCGAGCAGGCCGAGGCGCAGGTTTTCGCCGTTGGGGAGATCGATCGGCACCGTAACCTGGAAGAGACCTTCTGCGTCGGCGTTCGCGCCGAGCTCCGCCTGGCTCAAGGCAGGCCGGACGAGGCTCTCCGGGATGCCCTCGCTGTGAAGCGCGCCCTCGGCGAGGAGGTGAGGGTGCTGGGGTCGCCCCCGTGGCAAACCATCGCCGCGCTGGCCTCGCTGGCGCTGGGGAAGCCAGCGAAAGCGCGCGCGTTCGCGAGTGAGGCGCTCGCTCTGGCTGACGCGACCGAGGTCCTGCACGACCGTATTCGGGCGCTGAGGGTCTTCGGTCTGTGCGAAGGCGGGGCGCAGGGTCGAGACCTTCTGGCGCAGGCCGTCGAGCTCGGCGCCACCGCGCCGGTTCGGTTAGAGACCATCCGGGCACTGGTCGATCTGGGGGCGGCGCTGCGACGAGACAATCAACGCGCCGCGAGCCGAGAGCCGCTCCAGCGGGCGGCGGACCTGGCGCGCGCGGGAGGCGCCGAGGGTGTGCTCGCCCGCGCACTGACCGAACTTGCCGCAGGGGGAGCGCG
Organism: uncultured Solirubrobacterales bacterium; assembly: GCA_963757165.1. GTDB lineage: Bacteria > Actinomycetota > Thermoleophilia > Solirubrobacterales > Solirubrobacteraceae > Palsa-465. The sequence continues at coordinate 22,729 of CAVWQO010000001.1, read as the reverse complement.
CCCCCGGCGCGACTGGCTGCTCAGCGGGCTGGCCTCGCTGACCCCGAGCGAGCGGCGGATAGCCGGGCTCGCCGCCGCCGGACAGAGCAACCGCGAGATCGCCCAGACTCTGTTCGTGACCCCGAAGACGGTCGAGTACCACCTACGCAACGTCTACCGGAAGCTCGACGTGACGGGTCGGCGTGGTCTGGCTCCGGTGCTGGCGTCCGAGTCCGGGTCACCAGGGTCCGGGTCACCAGGGTCCGGGTCACCAGGGTCCGGGTCCGGGTCCGGGTCGGGGTCCGGGTCCGGGTCCGGGTCCGGGTCCGGGTCCGGGTCCGCCGAAGCGTAGGTCCCGGCCAGCGGCGGTGCGGGACGCGGACCGCGCCCCGCTACTTTAAGAAGCCTCCGTAGTTGCGCATCATCAACTGCGCTTCGAGTTGCTTCATCGTGTCCAGCGCAACTCCGATCACGATCAGGATCGAGGTCCCTCCGAAGAAGAAGTTGGCGTTGGTCGAGTTGATCAGGATCGTCGGTAACGCTGCGATCGCGGCCAGGAACAAAGCTCCCGGGAAGGTCAGGCGAGCCAGGATGCGGTCGAGGAACTCGGCCGTGGGCCTCCCTGGTCGCACCCCTGGTATGAACCCGCCGTACTTCCTCAGGTTGTCGGCCTGGTCGACCGGATTAAAAGTCACCGCCGTGTAGAAGTACGTGAACAAGATGATGAAAACGCTCTCGCCGAGCACGTAGTGCCAGCCCTGCGGGTTGAAGAACGTCTGGATCTTGTAGGCCAGGCTGTGGGTGTGGTTCTGCCCGATCAGCTGGCCGAGCGTCGGCGGGATCGCCATCACGCTGGCAGCGAAGATCACCGGGATCACGCCAGCCATGTTGACCCGTAGAGGCAGGAACGTCTGGCCCCCCTGAGTCATGCGCCGGCCGATCACCCGCTTGGCGTACTGGATCGGGATCCGGCGCTGTCCTTCCTGAACGAACACCACCGCGGCTACCACGCCGATGGCGATGAACGGCATGACCACACGGAACACCTGGTTGGGGTTCGTCCACCATGAGTGCACGCCGCTGGGAATCCGCGCGACGATGCTGGCGAAGATCATCAGCGAGATTCCGTTGCCGATCCCCCGCTGGGTGATCAATTCACCCATCCACATCAGCAGGACGGTTCCCGCGGTCAGCGACATAACGATCAAGAAGACCTTGGCCAGCGTGAAGTTCGAGATCAGCGGCGTGCCGGCCTGCTTCTCGAAGCTGCGGAACAGGAAGACGTAACCGATCGACTGCGCGAACGCCAGGCCCACGGTCAGATAGCGCGTGTACTGGGTGATCCGAGCCTGGCCGACCTCGCCTTCCTTCTGCAGCTTCTCCAGCGATGGCACCACCACCGTCAGCAGCTGCAAAATGATCGAAGCGGTGATGTACGGCATGATCCCCAGCGCGAAGATCGCGATGCGGCCGAGGCCACCGCCTGAGAACAGGTTCAACAGCCCGAGGATGCTGTTGCCGCCGAAGTTCTTCTGGATCGAATTGACGGCCGCGGAGTTGATCCCCGGCGCGGGAAGGTGGGTGCCCAGGCGATACAGCGCCAGGACAAGCGCCGTAAACAGGACCTTGTTGCGGATCTCGCCGACCCTGAACGCCCCGAGGATCGTGGAGATCATCGATCGTCCCTCTAGCTCTCGGCGCTGGCGGCCGACGGAGCTGAGCTCGGCGTGCCGGCGGCTGCGCTGACTATCTGACAGGTACCACCGGCCGCCTCGATCCGCTCACGGGCGGCCTTGCTGAACCCGTGGGCGTGAACGGTCAACGCCTTGTTCAGCTCGCCCTTGCCCAGCACCTTGACGGGAACGTCCTTGCGCGTGCCCAAGCCCTTGGCCTTCATCGCCTCGAGGGTCACGGCGTCGCCGGCCTCAAACCGAGCCTCGAGGTCGACCAGATTTACCGCCTGCGTGTGCGTGCGGAAGGGCTCGAACGGCATCGACTTCTTCATGTGCGGGCCGCGCAGCTTGCGCATCCGCATATGAATCGGGTTCTGACCACCCTCAAAGCGAGCCCGGCGCTTGGAGCCCGAGCGTGAGCCCGCGCCCTTCTGACCGCGTCCGGACGTCTTCCCGGTGCCCGAGCCCTCACCCCGACCGATCCGCTTACGCGCCTTGCGCGAGCCACGGGCGGGCTGGAGGTTGTGCAGGCCGATCGGCTCGGTCTCGGTCTCAGGCATCGGAGTCCTCTGAGATCTCAACGAGATGACGCACCTTGTAGATCATCCCGCGAAGCTGGGGCGTGTCCGAATGCTCAACCGTCTGACCGATCCGGCGCAGGCCAAGCGAGCGCAGCGTGTCCAGCTGCCGCTTGTCGGCGCCGTTGCGCGACTTGCGCTGGGTGATGACCACGCTGCTCACTGGGAGGCCTCGGCGGATTCGCTGGGCTCAGCGGATTCCTCGGCGGGAGAGGATGAGGCGGCGGCATCCGACGCGACGGCCGCCGTCCGGCTTTCGTCGGTTTCCACCCGGGGGGCCGCGGCATCGTCGCCATTCCTGTTCAGGGTCGCAGTGGCCTCCGGCGAGGCCTCGGAGGTGAGCCCCAGAACCTGGTTGATGCTCAGACCGCGCAGCTTGGCCACCTCGTCCGGTGTGCGGAGCGATTCCAGCCCGGCCATGGTGGCCTTGACCAGGTTGATCGGGTTCTGCGAACCGAGGCTCTTGGAGAGGATGTCGTGGATCCCGGCCAGCTCGAGCACCGCACGGACGCCACCGCCGGCGATCACGCCGGTACCGGGCGAGGCCGGCTTCAGCATGACGCGGCCGGCGCCGAAGATGCCGAGCGTCTGATGCGTGATGGTGGAGCCGTGCTTGGGCACGCGGTAGAGGTTCTTCTTGGCCCGCTCGACGCCCTTCTGGATCGCCACCGGCACCTCGTTGGCCTTGCCATAGCCGATGCCGACCACCTCGCGCTCGTCGCCGACCACGACCAGCGCCGTGAACGAGAAGCGCCGGCCGCCCTTGACCACCTTGGCCACGCGGTTGATCTCCACGACCCGCTCCTGCAGGTCGAGTCCGGATGCTGAAACTGTGCGTTGCCGAGTAGCCATGAAGTAGTCGTCCAGGGTAGCGGGCTAGAACTGGAGGCCGCCCTCGCGGGCGCCTTCTGCCAGGGCCTTGACGCGCCCGTGGTACTGGTAGCCGCCGCGGTCAAACACGGCTGACTCGATTCCCGCCGCCTTGGCGCGCTCGGCCAGCAGTGCGCCGGCGCGGTTGGCCTGCTCGGTGGGCCCTAGATCCCGCAACTCGGGTTCGGTCCAATTGACGGCGGTGAGCGTGCGGCCGGCGTCGTCGTCGATGAGCTGGACGAAGATGCCCCGGTTGGAGCGGAATACGGAGATCCGCGGCCGCTGCGCGCTGCCGCGCACCTTGGCGCGCACGCGCCGGCGCCGCTTTAGTCGGCGCGCCGGTGCAGTCATCACGGTCATGCCCGCTTACCGACCTTCCGCGGGACGTACTCGCCCTCGTAGCGGATTCCCTTGCCCTTATACGGCTCAGGCTTGCGCTGCTTGCGGATGATTGCGGCGATCTCACCGACCTGCTGCTTGGACGCGCCCCTGACCACGATCCGGGTGGGCTGCGGAACCTCGAACTCGATTCCCTCCGGCGCCTTGACCGACACCGGGTGGGAGTAGCCCAGGGCCAGCTCCAGGTCACGGCCGCGGAGCGCTGCGCGGTAGCCGACGCCCTGGATCTCCAGGCGCTTCTCGAAGCCGTCGGTAACGCCCTGCACCATGTTCGCGACCAGCGTGCGGGTAAGACCGTGCAGAGCACGGTGCTCGCCGCGGTTGGTGGGCCGCGTGACCAGGACCTGGTCGCCCTCGTGAACGACGCCGATGTCACGACTTACCCGCTCTGAGAGCTCGCCCTTAGGGCCGTTGACGATCACGCGCTCGGGTTCGATCGCGATGGTGACACCGGCGGGGACAGAGATTGGTTGCTTTCCGATACGGGACATTGCGCTGTGGGAGTGTCTACCAGACCCTCGCCACGACCTCGCCGCCGACGCCCTGCTGGCGGGCCTCGTGGCCGGTCATGACTCCTCTGGAGGTGGAAATGATCGCGGTGCCCATGCCGCCCTGGATCCGCGGGATGCCCGCGTGGTCGACGTAGGTGCGCTGCCCGGGCCGGGAGACCCGCTGGATGCCGCTGATCACCGGCTTGCGATCCTCGGTGTACTTGAGCGTCACCGAGATCTGCTCGCCCGGGCGATCCGGGGCCGGAGGACGGACCTCATAGCCCTCGATGTACCCCTGTTCCTTGAGAATTCGGGCCAGCTCCCGCTTGAGCTTGGACGATGGGGCGACGAAATCCTGGTGCTGCGCCCGTGCCGCGTTGCGCAGACGGGTAAGGAAGTCGGCTACCGGGTCGGTCATCGACATGCGCTCACCAGCTCGACTTCGTCATGCCGGGGATGTAGCCGTTGTGCGCGAGCTCTCGCAGACAGATCCGGCAAATGCCGAACTTACGGTAGACCGAGCGCGCCCGCCCGCACCTACGGCAGCGCGTGTATCCCCGTGTCTTGTACTTGGGCGGCCGCTGCTGGCGGACGCGTTGTGAAGTCTTGGCCATGTGCTCCTCTAACTCGTGGCGGTCGCGGGCGAGCGGCCGTCCTTCGAAAATGGCATACCGAGCGCCTCGAGGAGGGCGAATGCCTCCTCGTCGCTCGTTGCTGACGTGGTGATGGTGATGTCGAGGCCGCGGACCTGATCGATCTCGTCGTAGTCGACCTCGGGGAAGATGATCTGCTCGCGAACGCCCAGGGAGTAGTTGCCGCGCCCGTCGAAAGCCCGGGGGTTGAGGCCCCGGAAGTCGCGGATCCGCGGGATCGCGATCGACATCAGCCGATCCAGGAACTCGTACTGGCGCTCGCCGCGCAGCGTCACGGCGACGCCCACCGGCATACCCTCGCGCACCTTGAACTGGGCGATCGACTTGCGCGCCCGACGGACGTTGGGCTTCTGGCCGGTGATCGTGGCCAGCTGCTCCGAGGCGGCATCCAACAGCTTCGAATCCTGCTTCGCCTCGCCGACGCCCATGTTCACGGTGACCTTCTGCACGCGCGGGGCCTGCATCGGGGTCGTGTAGCTGAAGCGCTCGACCAAGGCCGGGCGGATCTCCTCGACATATCGGGTTTTGAGTCTTGCCGTAGCCATCGTTAGTCCAGTCTCGTGCCGCTGCGACGGGCGACGCGGAAGCGCTTTCCGTCCTGTACCTCGACCCCTACTCGGGTCGGCTTACCGTCTTTGGGATCCAACAGCATCACGTTGGACATGTGAATCGGGCCTTCCTTCTCGATCACGCCGCCGGCCTGCTCGGGCCGCTGCGGGCCGGCCGCCTGCTGCGGGCGCTGGTGGCGCTTGACGATGTTCAGACCCTCCACGAACACCTTGTTCTTCTTGGGATCCACGCGGAGGACCTTGCCCTTCTTGCCCCGGTCCTTGCCGCTGATCACCAGCACCTCGTCGTCGGTCTTGATCCGCAGACCCATCGCTAGAGCACCTCCGGCGCGAGCGAGACGATCTTCATGAAGTTGCGCTCACGCAGCTCGCGGGCCACGGGGCCGAAGATCCGGGTTCCGCGAGGGTTGTTCTGCGCGTCGATCAGCACCGCCGCGTTCTCGTCGAAACCGATGTAGGTCCCATCGTCACGGCCATATGACTTCTTGGTGCGCACAACCACCGCGGTCACGACCTCACCTTTCTTGACCGAGCCCTGCGGGGTCGCCTGCTTGACCGTGGCGACGATCACGTCGCCAACGCTCGCGTAGCGACGGCGGGAGCCGCCGCGGACGCGAATCACCAAGATCTCGCGGGCGCCGGTGTTGTCGGCCACCCGTAGACGGGTTTCGTTCTGGATCACTTCGCACGCTCCACCACTTCAACCAGCCGCCACCGCTTGAGCCGCGACAGCGGACGGGACTCACGCACGACAACGGTGTCGCCGATGTTGGCGTCGTTGCTCTCGTCGTGAGCGTGCAGGGTGCTGGAGGTGCGCACGATCTTCGAGTAGCGCCGATGGCGCCGTGCGACGTCGATCCGAACGGTGATCGTCTTGTCGGCCCGATCGGAGACGACGATTCCCAGGCGCGTCTTCGGCGCGCCGGACGGATGCTCCCGCGCGGGCGTCTCCTCCGTGCTCGCACCGGCCGCACGCACCTTGGCCCGCGCCCGCTGGCGCTGAATCGTCCGGGAAGCAGCCTTCTGCTTGCGTTCGGCCAGACGCTCGGCATGCCGCTCCTCAGGTGTCCGCGCCGGCCGCGGCCCAACCTTGGCGGCCTTGGCCGCCCGCCCACGAGCCCGCCGCTCCTTGGGAGCGACAACCTCCTGGCGCTCAGCCGGAGTCGCTGGAGCGGTTTCGGCCGGAGGAGCAGTGGCGGTCTCGGCCGCCTCGGCGACCTCAGCCGGCGCCCCGGCTTCCTCGGCCGCAGATTCCTCGGCAGGCGCTTCCTCGGCCGCAGGCTCCTCGGCAGGCGCGGCTGCTTCCTCCACGGAAGCGGCCGACTCATCAGCATCCGAGGGGGCCGCCTCCGACGAGGAGGCCGCTCGCGAAGACGTTTCACCCTGCTCCACGGCAGCATTCTCCGAGCGCGCCTCCGCGTCGTCAGTGGTGGCCGCGTCGGGGGCCTCAGGCGTTGTGTCGTTCTGTTCTTCCATTAGCTCCGAATCTCAATTCCACGCTCGCGGGCAACGGTCAGCGCACGCGCAACTTCCTGCTTGGCGCGGCGCATGCCGGCCGTGTTGTCAAGCTCGCCGGTGGCGTGCTGAAAGCGCAACCCGAACAGTTCGCGGCGCGCTGTGCGCACGTGCTCGCGCAGGTCGGCTTCGCCCATGTCCCTCAATTCCCCGGGCTTCAACTCAACCGTCCTCTCGCATGACGAATTTCGTCTTCACGGGCAGCTTGTGACCTGCCAGACGCATCGCCTCGCGGGCTAGGGGCTCCGGCACGCCGGCGAGCTCAAACATCACCCGTCCGGGCTTGACCACGGCCACCCAACCCTCGGGAGAGCCCTTTCCGGAACCCATCCGGGTCTCGGCCGGCTTCTTGGTGAACGGCTTGTCCGGGTAGACGTTGATCCAGACCTTGCCGCCACGCTTGATCTTGCGGGTCATCGCGATACGAGCAGCCTCGATCTGACGGTTGGTCAGCCAGCCGGCGTCGACGGACTTGAGCCCGTACTCGCCGAACTGAACCTTGACCTGGCCTCGTGAGAGGCCGGCACGGCGTCCACGGTGCTGCTTGCGGTGCTTTACGCGCTTAGGGGAGAGCATCAGCGGCCTCCTCCTGCGCCGCCACCGGGACGACCACCGCCGCCACCGGGTCGGCCACCGCCGCCACCGGGACGACCACCGCCACCAGCTCCGCCACCGCGACCACCTGGACCACCGCCGCCGCCGGGCCGGCCACCGCCGCCACCGCGACCACCTGGACCACCGCCGCGACCGCCCGGACCACCGCCACGGCCACCGGCACCGCCGGGTCCGCCGGCGCGCCCACCTGGGCCACCGCCACGGCCACCGGGACCACCGCCACGACCCCCGGGGCCGCCGCCACGACCGCCGGCACCGCCCGGGCCGCCGCCGCGACCACGACCGTCACGCCCGCCGCCGCGTCCATCGCGACCGCCGCGCTCGGGAGCCTGCGGGGCAGGCTCGTCCATGATCGTCAGATCGGCGCCGGTGTAGCCCTCGGGCATGATCTCGCCCTTGTTGATCCAGCACTTGACGCCGATCCGCCCGAAGGTGGTCCGCGCCTCGTGAAAGCCATAGTCAATGTCGGCGCGCAGCGTGTGCAGGGGCACGCGGCCGTCGGAGTAACCCTCGGTCCGCGCCATCTCCGCGCCGCCGAGACGGCCGGAGACCTGAACCTTCACGCCCTTGGCGCCGGAGCGCATCGCACTGGTCAGCGCCCGCTTCATCGCCCGTCGGAACGCTACGCGGTTCTGTAGCTGCTCGGCGATCGATTGCGCGACCAGGCGCGCGTCGAGCTCGGGACGCTTGATCTCCAGGATGTTGACCTTGACCTGCTTGTTGGTGATCCGATGCAGGTCACGGCGCAGCTGGTCGACCTCGGAGCCGGACTTACCGATCACGATGCCGGGACGGGCCGTGTGAATGTTGACCTCGACCTCGGTCGCGTTCTTGCGGATCGTGATATCCGAGAGACCAGCATGGGCAAGCCGTCCGAGGATGTGGGCACGGATCTGCGTGTCCTCGTGCAGGTAGTCCGAGAAGTTCTTCTCGTTGAACCAGTTCGACTTCCAGTCGTGGATGTAGCCCACGCGGATCGATTCGGGATGTACCTTTTGGCCCATTACGGTTGACCCATGGTTTCGTTAGTCCTTCGGCGTAAGCAAGATCGTGAGATGAGTGGTGCGCTTGCGGATCTTCGTCGCGCGACCCATCGCGCGCGGCTGGAACCGCTTGATCGTCGGACCCTCGTCGGCCTTCACAGCCTTGACGTACAGATCCTCGCCAACGAGCTCATGATTGTGCTCGGCGTTCGCGACCGCTGACTCGAGCAGCTTGCTCCAGTCTTTCGCGACCGCGCGCGGCGTGTGAGCCAGGATAGCTCGCGCCTCCTCGACTGTCTTTCCGCGTATGTGGTCGCACACCAACCGCGCCTTGCGGGCTGACGAGCGCACGTATTTCGCGTGCGCGCGGACGACCGGCGGCGGCAGATTTGGGTCTCGCGCCGGACGCCGGCGACGAGCCGGAGCTGGGGCAGGAGCCGCAGGTTCCTCAGCCGCAGCGGCACCGCGACGACGCCGACGCCGAGCCGGCGCAGGCGCAGGCGCCTCGTCATCGGCCGTAGCCTCGGCTTGCACCGAGCCAGCGGGCGCCTCGGCGTCCGCATCGGAGGCCTCACCCTCAGCTTCGGCGTCCGCTTCCAGCATGACGTCGGCAGCAGCCTCCTCGGCCTCTACATCGGCAGGGGTCGGATCGACCTCGGAGGTCTCTTCAGACTCCGAGGCACTCGAGTTTGCCTCGGACGCTGAACTGACCTCCGGGGCATCAGCCGGCTTGGCCTTACGACGGCGCCGTTTTGGCTGTTCTGTTTCGTCAGGACTCATCGTCGCTTACCGGTTCCCGCGTGACCCCGGTACAGCCGGGTAGGCGCGAACTCGCCCAGTTTGTGACCCACCATCGACTCCGAAATGAACACCGGCACGTGCTTGCGCCCGTCGTGGACGGCGATCGTGTGGCCGACCATCTCGGGGAAGATCGTCGACGTCCGGGACCAGGTCCGGAGCATGCGCTTCTCGCCCGAGGCGTTCATCGCCTCGATCCGCGCCATCAGGCGCTCCTGTACGAACGGGCCCTTTTTGCTTGATCGACTCAACGCTTCTTACCTCTCCTGCGGCCGCGGGTGATGTAGCGGTCGGATGCCTTGCCCTTCTTGCGCGTGCGATACCCGAGCGTCGGCACGCCCCAAGGCGTAACCGGGTGACGCCCGGCAGTGGTCGAGCCCTCGCCGCCACCGTGAGGGTGGTCGACGGGGTTCATCGCGGTTCCGCGAGTTTGGGGACGTACGCCCATGTGGCGCTTGCGTCCGGCCTTTCCGATCTTGACGTTCTGATGATCTGAGTTGCCGATGGTGCCCACGGTGGCGCGGCACTCGGCCCTGACCATGCGCATCTCGCCCGAGGGTAGGCGGAGGGTCACGTACTCGCCCTCCTTGGCCAGCAGCTGGATTCCGACGCCCGCCGAGCGGCCCATCTGGCCGCCCCGACCGGGGGTCAGCTCGACGTTGTGCACGACCGTACCCGGAGGCATGTTGGCCAGCGGCAGACTGTTTCCAACGCGAATGTCGGCACCGGGGCCGGATTCGACGGTGGCGCCGACGCGCAACCGTTGCGGCGCAAGGATGTAGCGCTTCTCGCCGTCGGCGTAGTGCAGCAGCGCGATGTAGGCGGAGCGGTTGGGGTCATACTCGATGTGCGCGACCTTCGCCGGGATGCCGTCCTTGAGACGCTTGAAGTCGATCTTCCGGTACAGCCGCTTGGCTCCGCCGCCACGGTGACGACTGGTCTTACGGCCATTGGAGTTGCGCCCACCGGACTTCTTCAGGCCCTCGGTCAGCGACTTCTCCGGCTCGTCGCGAGTGATCTCGGCGAAGTCCGGATAGGTGACGAAGCGCCGTCCGGGCGACGTCGGCTTGGGATTGCGGATCGGCATTACTCAGCTCCCTCCAGCCCGCGGAAGATCGGGATCGTGTCGCCCTCGCGCACCTGGACGATGGCCTTCTTCCATTGGCGCGTGCGGCCTGCGGTCTGACCGCGGCGCTTGGGCTTGCTCTTGACCGAAGACGTTCGAACCGCCAGCACCTTGACATCGAACAGCTGCTCGATGGCCTGCCGGATCTGGGTCTTGTGAGCTTTGTCGTGGACCCGGAACGTGTACTTGCCCGCCTCGGCGAGCACAAACGTCTTCTCTGAGACGACGGGGCGGATGATCACCTGACTGGCGTCCATCAGCCGCTCCCCTTGGCGCGGGAGACGAGTTCGCTCAGCGCAGCTTCGGAGACCAGCAGCGACGCGGCTCCGATCACATCAGCCACGCCCGCATCGGTGGCGGGCATCACGGCCACCCGCTTGAGGTTCCGGAACGACATTCCGGCGTCGGCCTCTGACTCGCTCAGCAGCACCAGCGTCGGCCCGGTGGCACCCCAATCAGAGAGGAGCGCGGCAGCCTGCTTGGTCGCCGGCTTGTCGAAGGCTCCGGGATCGAAGACGGCCAGCGAGTCACGCTCGGCGTGCACCGACAGCGCGCTGGCAAACGCAGCCCGGCGGGCCTTGCGGTTGACCTTGAAGGTGTAGTGGCGCGGCTGGGGTCCGAACACGACGCCACCCCCGGTCCACACCGGGGAACGGGAGGAACCGGCGCGCGCGCGCCCGGTCCCCTTCTGGCGCCACGGCTTGGCGCCACCCCCGGAGACCTGGCCTCGGGTCTTGGTCGACGCCGTTCCCCGGCGGCGCGCGTTGAGCTCAGCGCGAACCGTCTCATGGACGAGCGGCATGTTGAACCGGGCCTCGAACGCCGCGGCGTCCAGTTTGGCCGTACCGCCTCCGAGCTTGGGTGCGGTCTTAGGCATCGGTGCGCACCTCAACGGTGGTGCCGCGGGGGCCTGGGACCGCGCCGCGCAGTAGCAGCAGGTTCTGCTCTGGGATGACGTCGACCACGGTCAGCCCGCGCTGGGTGATCCGCCCGCCGCCCATACGTCCCGGCCCGCGAATGCCCTTCATCACCCGCGAAGGGGTGGCGGAAGCCCCGATGGATCCCGGGGCGCGGACGTTGTGCGAGCCGTGTGACTTCGGTCCGCTGGCAAAGTTGTGGCGCTTGATCGTGCCCTGAAAGCCCTTCCCCTTGCTCTTGCCGGAGACCTTGACCTTGTCGCCGGGGGCAAAGGCGGCGGCCGTAACCGTCTCGCCGACCAGCAGCTCGCCGGCCTCATCTCGGAACTCGGCCACGTGACGGTGCGCGGAGGCGTCAGCCTTCTTCAGATGACCGAGCTCGGCCTTGGTCAACACCTTCTCCTTGCACGCCCCGAATGCGAGTTGGACGGCCTCGTAGCCGTCGCGCTCGACGGTCCTGATTGCGGTCACCGGGCATGGCCCAGCCTCGAGCACGGTTACCCGCTCGACACGTCCGTCGTCGAGGAAGCGTTGCGTCATCCCGAGCTTCTTGGCGAGGATCGCAGCCATGGCGGTGCCTAGGAGGCGAGCCGGATCTCGATATCCACGCCGGCCGGCAGGTGGTCGAGTCGCTGGAGCGAGTCAACCGTCTTCGGTGTCGGCTGGTGGATGTCGATCAGGCGTTTGTGGGTGCGGATCTCGAAGTGCTCGCGTGAATCCTTGTCCTTGAACGGCGACCGGATCACGACGTACACGTTCTTCTCCGTCGGCAGCGGCACAGGACCAGAGACGCTCGCGCCCGTGCGCGTCGCCGTCTCGACGATCTCTTTTGCCGCTGTCTCAATCGCCGTGTGGTCATAGGACTTCAGGCGAATGCGGATCTTGTTTTGGGCGATAGTGGCCACGGATTTCTTGGCTTCTCTTGAGTCTCTTCAGTGTTGAGGGCGAACCCCGGGCTTCGGGGCCCGCCCTAAAGGTCGTATCTACAGAAAAAAGGCGGCGGGCCCGAAGGGCCACGCCGCCGGATAACTACTACTGAATGATGTCGGTGACGACCCCGGAGCCGACCGTACGGCCGCCCTCGCGGATCGCGAACCGCAGACCTGCGTCCATGGCGATCGGCTGAATCAGCTCAATCTCCATCTGGACGTTGTCGCCCGGCATCACCATCTCCGTGCCCTCGGGCAGGTTGGCAACACCGGTCACGTCGGTCGTGCGGAAGTAGAACTGCGGCCGGTAACCGGTGAAGAACGGCGTGTGACGGCCACCCTCCTCCTTCTTCAGGACGTAGACCTCGGCCTTGAACTTGGTGTGCGGAGTGATCGAGCCCGGCTTGCACAGCACCTGGCCGCGCTCGATGTCCTCACGCTTGGTACCGCGGAGCAGGCAGCCGGCGTTGTCGCCTGCCTGACCCTGGTCGAGATTCTTCTTGAACATCTCCACTCCGGTCACAACGGTCGTGGTCGTGGCCTTGATGCCCACAATCTCCACCGTCTCGCCGGTCTTGATGATGCCCTGCTCGATTCGCCCGGTGGCCACCGTCCCGCGGCCGGTGATCGAGAAGACGTCCTCGACCGGCATCAGGAAGGGCTTGTCCAGGTCACGCGTGGGCTCGGGAATGTAGGTGTCCAGCGCCTCAGCCAGCTCAAGGATCTTGGCCTCGTACTCCTTGTCGCCCTCGAGCGCCTTCAGCGCCGAGCCGGTGACGAACGGGATGTCGTCGCCGGGGAACTCATATTCGGACAGCAAGTCGCGGATCTCGACCTCGACGAGCTCCAGGAGCTCCGGGTCGTCGACCATGTCGGCCTTGTTGAGGAAGACGACGATGTAGGGGACGCCGACCTGACGCGCGAGCAGGATGTGCTCGCGGGTCTGCGGCATGGCGCCGTCCGCCGCAGATACCACCAGGATCGCGCCGTCCATCTGCGCGGCGCCGGTGATCATGTTCTTCACGTAGTCGGCGTGCCCGGGGCAGTCGACGTGCGCGTAGTGCCGGTTGGCGGTCTCGTACTCGACATGTGAGGTCGCGATCGTTATCCCGCGCGCCTTCTCCTCCGGCGCGTTGTCGATCGACTCAAACGAGCGAACCGCCGTGCCGTCACCAAAGTTGTCATGGAGCACCTTGGTGATAGCCGCGGTCAGCGTCGTCTTGCCATGGTCGATGTGACCGATGGTGCCGACGTTGAGATGGGGCTTGTCGCGCTCGAACTTGGCCTTCGCCACTTTGGTGTGCTCCTTCTGGTTTCGGTATTTCTGTTCGTCCTGAGGACGAACTTGAAAAATATAGTTGACTTACGTCCGCAACGGGTGCTAGGCCGGTTGCAGCTCGCCGACGACCTTCTCGGCGATGTTCGCAGGCACTTCCTCGTAACGCTCGAACTGCATCGTGTACGTCGCGCGGCCCTGGGTATTGGAGCGGACGTCGGTCGCGTAGCCGAACATTTCGGCCAGCGGGACGTAGGCGCTCACGACCTGTGCGTTTCCGCGCTGCTCCATTCCCTGGACCTGCCCGCGTCGACGGTTCAGATCGCCGATCACGTCGCCCATGAACTCCTCCGGGGTGACGACCTCGACGGCGAAGATCGGCTCCAGCAGAACCGGCTTGGCCCGCTGCACGGCGGCCTTCAGCGCTAGCGAGCCGGCCACTTTGAAGGCGATCTCCGAGGAATCCGTGTCGTGGTACTTGCCGTCGGTCAGCGTCACGCGGACATCGACCATCGGATAGCCGGCCCGAGGACCGTTTTCCAACGCCTCTTCGACGCCCTTCTCTACCGCCGGGATGAACTCGGTCGGGATCGAACCACCCCGGATCTTGTTGATGAAGTCAAAGCCCTCGCCCGGCGCCGGCTCGATGTCGATGTAGACGATGCCGTACTGGCCCGAGCCACCGGTCTGACGCACGAAGCGGCCCTCGACCTTCTGGGCGCTACCACGGATCGTCTCTCGATAAGAGACCTGAGGACGGCCAACGTTGGCGTCGACCTTGTACTCGCGCAGCATCCGGTCGACTAGCACTTCGAGGTGCAGCTCGCCCATGCCGGAGATCTCGGTCTGCCCGGTCTCCTCGTTGGTCCGCACCTGGAAGGTCGGATCCTCCTCGGCGAGGCGGCCGAGCGCAGTCCCCATCTTCTCCTGATCGGCCTTGGTCTTGGGCTCGATGGCTACTTTGATCACGGGCTCGGGGAAGGTGATCGTCTCGAGCAGGATCGGCTTGTCAGGTGCAGCCAGGGTGTGGCCCGTGGCCACCTGCTTGATCCCGACTCCGGCGGCGATATCGCCGGCCCAGACCTCCTTGAGCTCTTCACGGTCGTTGGCGTGCATCATCAGGATGCGGCCGATCCGCTCGGTGCGCCCGGTGTTCACGTTGAGCACGCGTGAGCCCGCCTCCAGATGCCCTGAGTAGACCCGGAAGTAGGTGAGCTTGCCGACGTACGGGTCGGCCATGATCTTGTGTACGAGGGCGGCGAACGGCTCGTCGTCGTCGGCGTGGCGGACCGCCGTGTGACCATCGCCGTTGTCCGAGCCCTTGGTGGGCTCGACGCCCTCGACCGCCGGCACGTCGAGCGGGCTCGGCAGGTAGTCGATGACCGCGTCCAGCAGCGGCTGAACGCCCTTGTTCTTGAAGCTTGAACCGCACAACACCGGAGTGAGCGCGATCTGGAGGGTGGCCTTGCGGATCGCCGCCTTGAGCTTCTCGACGGGGATCTCCTGCTCCTCGAGGATCAGCTCGAGTAGCTCGTCGTCGTACTGGGAGATCTCCTCGAGCAGGTGCTCGCGGGCGACGGCGGCGGCGTCGGCGTACTCGGCCGGGATCTCGATGACGTCTTTGTCCTTGCCGAGGTCGTCCTTGTAGATGACCGCGTGGTTCTCGACCAGATCGATGATCCCCAGGAACTCCGACTCCGCGCCGATCGGCAGCTGGATCGGCACCGGGTGCGCCCCGAGGCGGTCGATCATCGTCTGGACGCCGCGCTCGAAGTCGGCGCCGATGCGGTCCATCTTGTTGATGTAGGCGATCCGCGGGACGCGGTACTTGTCGGCCTGGCGCCAAACCGTCTCTGATTGCGGCTCGACGCCGGCGACGGAATCGAACAGCGCGATCGCGCCGTCGAGTACGCGCAGCGAACGCTCCACCTCGACGGTGAAGTCGACATGGCCGGGCGTGTCGATGATGTTGATCCGGTGGCCATCCCACTCGCAGGTGGTGGCCGCGGAGGTGATCGTGATCCCTCGCTCCTGCTCCTGCTCCATCCAGTCCATCACGGCCGCGCCCTCGTGAACCTCACCCATCTTGTAGGTCCGACCTGTGTAATAGAGGATGCGCTCGGTCGTCGTCGTCTTACCGGCGTCGATATGGGCCATGATCCCGATGTTGCGAGTGTTGTGAAGTGAGAACTTGCGAGGCATACGAGTGAATTCTTTGACTGGGTCTCCGGTCGCCGGTTCCGGACATGAAAAAGGGCCCACTGGGCCCCATCACGTCGCGGCTGTCGGCGTGGGGCAGATTTCTAAAAGGTCGGCGTCTCCATGGCGTGGATATTCCTCGCCTGGGAGCGAGCACAGATGAACGCGACGCCGCCCGAGGCGAACTCCGAATATAGCAGAGGACCAGAGCCCATCGAAGGGGATTTCTCCCTTCAGGACTCGACCTCAGGCCGACGCGGAGCCGCCCCTGCGCAGGGTAGCGGCGTCACGGCGGGAGGGGGCGCTTGGGTGGCGATATTGGCCGGGGGCGTGCTCGGCGCGCTGCTGCTGCTGGTGGCCGAATTCACCACGCTGTTCGACGTCACCACGGGTACCGGCCCCCCGATCAAGTCGGTCGGCACCGGCTCTCATCACGCCTACGCATTGGTTCCGATCGCACTGCTGGCCGCCGCTCTGGCTTACGGGGTGTGGCGAGTCGGAAGCCGGCCGGCTCTGTTGTCGATCGGACTGCTCGGCGTGATCTCGCTGCTCATTGGCGTCCTCGGAGACCTGCCCGACGCTCACGCGAGTGGTCTGCTCTCGACGACCGGTGGGCGCTATCTGAGCGCAAGCTCGACCCCGAGCGCCGGGCTGTACATGGAGACGCTCGGCGCCGTGGTGCTGCTGATCACCTGCGTCTGCGGATTCCTCCTGCTCGGGCCGCCGCCCCGCCCGGGGCAGCGCACGCCTATGTCCGCATCCTGACACTGGGCGCAGGCCGTCCGCGGAAGCGCTCCCGGGCTCGTTACATTCAGCAACGCGAGGGTTGTTCCATCGCAGCCCCCGGTCCCGTGCGGTGGGCGGCCCTCGCGTTTTATCTGCGTCTGGCGACGCGAGTGGGTTCGTTTACCAGCGGTAGTGGGCGAAGGCCTTGTTGGCCTGCGCCATGCGGTAAACGTCGTCCTTGCGCTTGAACGCGTTGCCCTGCTGCTGCGCCGCGTCCATCAGCTCGTTGGCCAGGCGCTGCGCCATCGTCTTCTCACGGCGCTGGCGGGCGTAGCCGACCAGCCACCGGACGGCGAGTGTGCGAGCGCGGCGTGCGGGAACCTCGACGGGAACCTGATATGTCGCGCCGCCGACTCGGCGGGACTTGACCTCCAGGACGGGTGTCAGAGCCTTGATGCCCGCCTCCAGCTGCTCAACCGGGTTCTTGCCCGAGCGCTCTCCGAGGATGGCCATGGCGTCGTAGACGATCTTCTCCGCGACCGGCTTCTTGCCGTCCAGCATCACCTTGTTGATGACCTGCTGAACGAGCCGGTTGCGGTGGACGGGGTCCGGCTCGATCGGCCGGATCTGGGCGGCTGCGCGACGCGGCATGGGCGGGCTACTTGGCCTTCACGCCGTACTGCGAGCGAGCCTTCTTGCGGTCGCCGACGCCGGCGGCGTCCAGCGTCCCGCGGATCACCTTGTAACGGAAGCCGGGAAGGTCCTTGACGCGACCGCCGCGGACCAGGACCACCGAGTGCTCCTGCAGGTTGTGACCCTCACCGGGAATGTAGGCGCCGACTTCCATACCGTTGGTCAGCCGCACACGGGCGACCTTGCGCAGAGCGGAGTTGGGCTTCTTCGGCGTGGTCGTATAGACGCGGGTGCAGACTCCACGGCGCTGCGGAGCGGCAACCTTCTTCTTACGACCCTTGCCGGACTTGAGGCCCGGGGTGGCAAGCTTCTTCTTCGGTGCGGTACGGCCCTTGCGGATCAATTGGCTGGTAGTCGGCATGCGGATTCGCAATGTAGCAGTTGTTTGCTGAGCCGCCGCTGACCTCAGAGGCCCCCGCAAGCCTTGCCATCGGAAGCTGTCTGCGAGATGCTTGGCCGGGATGGACCGGGTGCAGGTACGACTGATGGGTGTTTTCGAACTACGGGTAGACGGCGTCCCGGTGCCCGCGAGCGCTTGGACGCACGGACGAGCGAAGGATCTCGTCCAGCTGCTCGCCATCTCTCCCGATCACCGGCTGCCGCGGGACCGGGTGGTGGACGATCTGTGGCCCACCCTCGGTCGCGACGCGGGCGTCGCGAATCTCCACAAGGCCGCGCACCACAGCCGGCGCGCGATCGGTCACGCCGAGGCGGTGGTGCTTCGCGAGGGCCAGGTGATGCTCGCCCCCAGCGCACTCGTGGAGACTGACGTCGAGAGGTTCGAACAGAGCGGCGATCCTGAGCTGTTCGCCGGCGAGTTGCTGGCCGAGGACCCGTACGCGACGTGGGCGTACGAGAAACGATTTGCGCTCCGGACCATGTATGCGGACGCGCTTCGTGCCGCCGGTCGCTGGAGCGATCTGGTCGCCCTCGAGCCGGCGGACGAACCCGCCCAGCGCGCCGTGATGCGTGACCGGCTTGCGGCCGGGGACCGCACCGGGGCGCTGCGCGCGTTCGAGCATCTGCGACGCGCAATGGCGGACCTCGGTCTGCGCCCCAGCACCGAGACGCTGGCGCTGCACGGCCGAATCGCCGGCGGCGCGGCCCTCGACCAGGCGCTGGCCGCGGTGGATATCGAATTGGCACAGGCGCCGATGGGCGAGCGAGGGCCGTTACTCGCCACTCGCGCCGACCTGCTCATGGCGATTGGTGACCGCGGGGCCCCGGCGGCATACGGCGAAGCTGCGGTCGCAGCCGGACCTGAGGGCGTGGCGCTGCGCATTCGTCAGGCATGGGCGCAACTGGCCACCGGAGATCCCGGCGCCGCGCAGGCAACACTGGCGGCGCTGGAGCCACGATCAGACGGCGAGCAGGCGGCCAGGCTAACCGCTCAAGCGGCCGCCGCCTGGTTCCGAGGCGACGTGGAGCAGGCGGCCGATGCGGCCGCTCGGGCTCAACCGCTGGCCTTGGCCGCGGGGCTGGAGCGCGATGCTCGCACGGCCGTGATGGTCACGACCATGGTCGCGCACAGCGCCGGGCGCTGGGAGGACTCGCGCGCCTCGATCTTGAGGGCTCATTGCACGCGCCGGAACTCGCCGAGACGTTGTTCGACGGCCATCTCTGCGTCGCCGAGTTCGTGCTGGCCGGTGGGGAGCCGCATGATCGCCTGCGCACCCTCGCCGAGGAACTGCGCAGCAGCGCAATCCGATCGGGAGCGCGCCGCGCCCGCGCGTTCGCGGCCACGCTGATCGGCGAGGTTGCCCTGATCGCCTGCGCCACCCAGGAGGCCCGCGAGAAGCTGGGCGAAGCCGTAACGCTGAGCCGGGAAATTGGAGCGACCTGCGGCGAGGCGCTCGCCACCGTTCGCCTCGGTGAGACGGCTTGGCTGGAAGGCAAGCCCGACCTCGCCGAGAAGCTGCTCGCCGATGCCCTAGCCATGGCTCGCTGGTCGCCCCTGAGCGCCTCTGCTGCCCATCGCCCACACGGTGCTGCTGCGCGAGGCCAACAATCCGGCGCGCGGGCTGGAGCTACTAGAGAACGCCGAAGCCGACCTGCGGGGCCAGCTGGTCTGCCGGTCCTGCGGCATGGGATTTCGGGTCGCGGGTGCAATCGCGGCCGCTCGCGCCGACCAGCCCGACGATGCCGCCGCCCTCCTCGCGATGGCCGAGGCGACGGCGGGACTCTGGCGCGATGGTCCCTGGCCGGCAGCCCTGGAGGAGGCGCGCGGCGAATTAGCACGCGCGCGGGGGGATCAGGGCCAGGCGCAGATCAACCTGCGGGCTGCGGCCGACGGTTTCCTCAGTCATCACCGCCCTAACGACGTGAACCGCGTGGAGAGGACGCTTGCGGGCATGACCTGAGCACCCAGGAGGAAGGTTTCGGAAGGGTCGCCTCCGTAGCGTCGCCCGGGTCAATCCACCCTAGAGGAGGCTCATGTCATGAATACCTACGCGATCCTGCGCCGCTCCGGCTGGACGGCGCCGGAACACTTGGAGGCGGCCGCCAAGCGCTCGCAGCACGTTGGAGATAACGAGATGTCCGCAGACGTCCGTTGGATCCGCAGCTACGTGCTCAGTGAGGCAAACGGAGAGCTGGGCACCGTCTGTATCTACCAGGCCACGAGTTCGGAGGCAGTCCGCCGGCACGCCGAGCTCACGATCTGCCCGTGGACGAGATCATTCCCGTCGCCGACACCCTGGTCGTGCGCCCAGACCCAGCCCGGGAGCCGCTCCATGCCTAATCCGCGCACCGATACCAATCAGGCCAGCCCGCGAACGGAGCCGGCCCGCATCGAGTCCGGACCGTTTTCGCCGTGCTGGCGATCGCGGTGGGGAGCACGACGGCGATCGCGGCGGGGCAGGTCAACCGCCAGGGTCCGAGCGGGACGGCGGCGTCGAGCGGGGCCAGTCTCGCCTCAGACGTGATGACCGCTCGCCTGGCGACGGCGAAGTACGTCAACAACCTGGCGCGGGCGAAGACGGACGGCTACGGAATCATCACCAAGATGATCCCAACCATGGGCTATCACTTCATGAACCCAAAGGTGACCGCGTTTGACGTTCGCAAGCCGCCCATCCTCGTTTACGAGCATCACGGCTCGACGTGGCAGCTCGGCGCGCTCGAGTGGGTGTTCACATCGATGCCCGCCTAGCTGCCGCTTCCGGGAGCCAAGTATGGGTGTTCGGAGCGGCCTGTCACTACGTCGACGGGACAGTGGTGTTCGCCCAGACCAAGACGAGCTGCGCGACCAAGAGCCCTCAGACGGGGGCGAAGTTCAACTTCTGGCATCCCCGGCTGATCACCATGCATTTCTGGATCTGGTATCCAAATTCGGCCGGAATGTATTGGGCTGAACCCGCTGGTGGCCGGGTTAATCAGGGCTGATACCCCAGGCTGGGGGCCGAAAGCACGATACGGCTAAGCCGGACCTCAGAACCCTCCGGGCCGCCCACTAGGAGGCGGCCGGGAGCGGTCTGAGCTAGCGCGCCGCGCCCACCCGCGCCAGCGCCTCATCGACCTCCACCACATGCACGCTGACGGCCGAGGCCACGGGTTCATACGTGACCTGACCGCCGACCACGTTGACCCCCAGCCTCAATCCGGGGTTTGACGCGATCGCGCCCACCACGCCGTCGGAGGCGAGGTGAGCACGAGGGCATCTCGCGTTGGTGAGCGCGTAGGTCGAGGTGATGGGAACCGCACCCGGCATGTTGGTCACGCAGTAGTGGGTGATCCCGTCGACCTCGTAGGTGGGGTCGGAGTGAGTGGTCGGACGGGAGGTCTCAAAGCAGCCCCCCTGATCGATCGAGACGTCGACGAGCACTGCCTGGGCCTTCATCAGCCCGAGCTGCGCGCGCGTGATCACGTGCGGCGCTCGCGCTCCGTGCACGAGCACAGCACCGATGACAAGATCCATGAACGGCAGCCGCTGCTCGATCTCCAGCGTGGAGGCAAAGCACGTGTCAGCCCGGCCTCCGAATGCGATGTCGAGCTCACGCAGGCGATCGATGTTCCGGTCATAGACATAGACCGTCGCCTCCATCCCCAGCGCGATGAACGCCGCGTTCATCCCGACTACGCCGCCGCCAATGACCATTACGTTGGCCGCGGCGACGCCGGGAACGCCGCCGAGGAGGATTCCCCGTCCGCCCAGCGGCTTCTCCAGCATGAACGCCCCAGCCTGGGTTGCGATCTTGCCCGCCACTTCCGACATCGGCGCCAGCAGGGGCAGCCGGCCCCGCGCATCCTCGACGGTCTCGTAGGCGATGCAGGTCGCGCCGGACTCCATCAGCCCGCGGGTCAGCTCGGGATCGGCCGCCAGATGCAGATAGGTGAACAGCGTGTGCCTGGGCTCCAGCATCCCCACCTCGCTCGGCTGGGGTTCCTTGACCTTGACGATCAGTTCGGCCTCGCCGAACACTGAGGCCGCGTCGGCAAGGATCAGAAGCCCCCTGCGCGGTGTAGTCGGCATCTGCAATTGCCGATCCCAGCCCAGCCCCGCTCTGGACGAACACCTCGTGACCCGCGTCAGCCAGCTCGCGCACGCCGGAGGGCGTCGACGCCACTCGGTACTCATCCGGCTTGACCTCGGTTGGAACGCCGACCTTCACACGTTTACCTCCTGTTCGCCTTGGCTACCGCTTCACCGACCGCACCCGCTCACCCTCCACACCGCGTTTCACGTCACCAGCTCTCGGCCGCGCAACGCCAGCCAGAACTCGATCCGGTCGCGAGCACTGCCAAGGTTTCGCCCCGTCAGCTCCTCGACCCTGCGAATCCGGTAACGGAGGGTGTGGCGATGGCGGTCGAGGCGTCTTGCGGCGCGCTCCCACTGTCCGTTCTCCTCGATGAACGCCTCCAGCGAGCGCATCAGCTCCCCGCCGTAGTGACCCTCACTGGCCTCGATCGGCCCGAGGATCGAGTCGCAGAACAGGCGCAGCGCCTCGTCATCCTGCAGGGAGAGCAGTAGCTGAAAGGAGCCGAGGTCCTTGTAGGTGCCCACGTGAGCGCCCGAACCGCCCCGGCCTCCGGCACCCGCGGGCCCGGTGCCGATTCCCGCGGCGCCGGAGCCGCCGTTGGGGCTTGCTCCGTTCGTGCTCATCCCGAGCGTGAGCGCGTCGAGCGCGCACCGAGCCTCGTGAAAACTGCGCCGCGCATCGCCGAGGGCCACCGCTCTGCCGACCCCAGCCTGAACCGGCGCATCCAGCTCGGCGATCAGCCGGGCCGTCGCTCGATCGGCCAACGCGAACAGATCCTCTTCATCCATCCCCGCGACGAGCGCACAGGTCAGCGAGCCGCTGGTGGCCACCAGCGCAGGGGCTGCTTCCTCTCGCAGAGCTGCCGCCAAAGCCAATTCGGCCGGCGCCGGCGATCCGCGACCGTTGCCGGGACGGCTGACGACCAGCGCGGCGACGCGGTCCGTCAGCCCAAACGGCTGCAGACGGCGCAGGAGCTCCCCGCCCTCGAGCTCGCCCTGAACCACGGCCGCCAGGACGTCCCCGGCCAGCCGACGTTCGGTGTCGCCCGCGACTCGTCCGCGCAGCAATTCGAGCGCGACGATCGTCACGGCCTGATTGAGCGTCAGCCGGTCGAAGCGAGACAGCGGCCCGGAGTCCTTGATCGCCACCAGCCAGGCCTCCGGCACCCTTCCGTTCGCCGATCCGCCAGCCGCCGCAACACCGTCGGCGGCCACCGGTAGCGCGAGCGCGCGGCCACCCTCCTCTTCGCTGGGCATGAACGC